>NZ_ABLD01000001.1 GCF_000172415.1 Paraburkholderia graminis C4D1M | reverse complement strand
ATGTCGTACATGACCGCGTTGCCGTTCATCGCATCGGTATCGTTCGCGCGCTTGCCCGCATCGGTCACATTGCCGTTACCCGCGGTGTCGAACCAGTGCATGGCCTGGCTCGGCCCCGCGTGGAAAACGCGTCCGTTGGCCACCGCGAACAACCACGCGTGGTTATCGGCGCGGAATATGCCCGCCGCGTCCTGCGTCAATATGTAGTCGGCGAGTATCGCGCCGTTGATTTGCCAACCCACGCCCGATGTCCACGTCTCGCCGTTCTTGCCGCCCTCCCCGCCATTCCACGAGCCGCCCAGCGTGAACACGCTGCCGTTGCTCAACGTGACGGTGCCCTGATAGCCGCGCGGGATTTTCATCAGGTTGCTTGACGTCCATTGACCCGTCGACGGCGTGTAGATACTCGTCTTCGAACTGCTCGATCCGCCGTTGACCAGCAAGCGGCCGTCAGGCAGATTCGCGATGCCTGGACAGAACATGTCGTGCCCGGTATTGCTGACCAGTACCTGCTTGTTGGTCCCTGTGGTTGGGTTGAAGACTGCGGTGTAGGTCTTTCCCGGCGTGATTTCACCCGAGGTGAAATCGAGCAGCATATCGGAGGACCACACCAGCACGTTGCCATCGGGAAGATTGGCTGCCGCTGCGGGAACCATCGGCACGCCGAAAGGCCCCGACCATTTGGACGGCAACGTCTTCACATTCAGACCGCTCAACTGCCAGGTCTGCAGCGCGCTGCCATTGCATGTCTGCTGGCGGATTTGCTGACCCCATCCAGTGAGACTCTGCGCGGCCAGACACAAGCCGCTATGCGCAGCCACTATCGCGTAGCCGTTGCCTTGCGGCTTCGCGGTGAAGGTCTGGTTCGTCTGACCGTTGCACGACCACTGGATGATCGCGGCGTCCGCAGCCTTGCTCTCCGCGTTCACATCCATGCACAGGCCGCTGTTCTGATTAACGAAATGGAATTGCGACCCGATAGGTACAGGCCGCCACTGCTGATTGGCGCCGCCCGAGCAGCCCCAGGAGATCACCGAGGCGCCGGGAGTGGTCGATGCAGAGTCGACGTCCGCGCACACATTGCCGCCGAGCGCTATCGACCCTACCGTTTGCGCTTCTACGCGTCCGGCAAACATGGCAAGCGTCAACGCCAGTGCAGCGACGAAAAATGCATTCATGCACTTGCCGGCATAGCGCGAGAAGAATCTGACAAACGGAATTGGCGCCACGGTTTCTGCTCCAGTGAAGGTTGTACTACGCGCGCCCCAATGCGCTCAGCGCATTGCAAATTTCATCTGCACGCGGAAGATCCGCGCTGCGCCAGCGCAATCGCGCGTTGGCATCGAAGCAGTAGATCTGGGTTGCGTGATCCGCAATATTGCCGAGCGGCAGGCGGCTGCCTGCAAGCGCCATACGCATGCCGTCGATGTCGCGCAATGTGGGTGTCGCCGCAGTCCATGCAGGGCCCGCCTGAAAGCGCTTGAGCCACGCATGCAACGCGGATGGCGAGTCGGAGAGCGGATCGATTCCTATCGACAGCAATCGAACCGGATAACGCCCACGTATTTGTGGCAACCGCTCCTGGACCGCGCTGAACAGCGCCCCTTGCAAAGGACATACGGAACTGCATCCGGTATAGATGGTTTGAAGCGCAGTCACGCCGCCTAGCAACAAGCTGTTGAGCAATCGCTCGGTGCCGGCCTGATCGACCAGCCGCGTATCGTCGAGACGAACAGGCGGCGTGACGAGACCCGAAGTTCCATGCTGTGCATATGACGGCAAAGGCGCCGCCGCGATAGCAAGCGATGCGATATCGCGCAGGAAGACGCGACGCGACGATCTTTCAAGCGGGATGGACTCGCCGGCTTTAGCGCGCATGAGAGCTTTCGGATCAAACAAGGTGTCGTCCTCCGCAAAAGCTCTTTGGGGAAGTCGGCGATCACTACGTTGCTTCGGTTTCGGGGGGCGGAAAACCGGTCACGTATTGGAGGTAGCGATTAACGCCGACGGCAAACGATCGTATGCGAAGATCGCGGCTTCGGTTTGTTTAGTACCCCACACTTCGCAGTGTTTGATGACGCGAAGCGCATACGCGCGCGGCAAGTCAGCGCGTGGGCGAAATGAAAGATCTGGGCAATGCGAAAGCACTGCGGCGATCTCTATTAATTCGCGTGCCGCGATGCTGTTTTTTTAACCCGCGCTGGCATTGCTCGCGAGCAGCATTCCCGAACCGCGAGCCTGCGAATAGCCCGTGCCGCAGCTCATCGCACTGTTTCCTGTGACCGACATGTCGGTGCAGCCCGACAGATTCATGCCGGTCTCGCACCGGCGCACGAGATTCGCCGACACAACGCCGCCGATGCGATTTGCCGCCGCAATGCCGCTTCCGCCCGGCCCGTTGAAACCTTCGACGACATTGCCGACTACCACGGCGCCCGTCGCGCTCGCCTCGAGATAGATGCCGTGCTTCGCGCTTTGCTGACCGAGTACGGTATTGCCGTTGATCACGGGATCGGACACGTCCATGCAATGGATTCCATGCGCGCCCATGTAGCGCAGGTTATTGCCGAGAATCGACGGCGAATCCTGATACTGCGCGAAAATGCCCATTGCGCCATCCGCGGCATTGCACAGCACACTGTTATTGGTGACAGCGGTGCCCTGCCCGCGCTCATGCCACTTGAAAGTCAGTAGCGGCGAGCCGGCGCCTATCGGATTGCTTGCGAGCAGCGCAGTCCCCGCAACACTCACAACGAACGTCGCTGACGGCACGCCTGGCCCGGTGATGAGCTGCCCAAGTTGCACGGCCGGATTTGCAGATGCAAGCGTGGCGCGAGCCGTGCCGTTTGTCGCCGCCCGCTGCTCCACCGCGACCGCGTCATCCACGTCCGAGCCCAGCAAGCAGATTGCGGCTCTCGCGTGACCGCGCGTGAGATCGATGGTATTGCCCGATATCACGCATTGCACCGCTCCGCCATACACGGCAATGCCGGCGTGAATCGGGTCCCATGCGGAGCCGGTGCCGTCCGTTGCCGCGCGGTCGAATATCACCGTGTTGCCTGTGACCGAGCATGCCAGCGATCGGACGATAGCGATGCCCCACCACTTTGCGCCTTCGCAGGTGTTGCCTGTGATGGTCGAGTTGTTGACGTTTTCCGTGACGATGCTTCGCCGAAACGGACCTCGCACGACGTTGCCGACCACCGTACACATGTTGTCCTGAAGTGGGAAAGAGTCGGCATGGTAGTTCGCCAGCCCTTCCATGTGTATACCGATGCGGCAGTCCTGGCCCGCCTTCGCCGTCACGAGATTGCCGGTGATCGTCGCCGCGCAACCCCACACCGTGATACCGTCGCCGCGATCCTCGCCATACGTGGATTTTTGCGTGGGCCCGCCGCCGGCGCCGATACAGTCGATAACCCGGTTGTTCGCGATGATGAAGTCGTGGTACTCACCGGTCGATTCAACCTGGATGCCATTCTGAAAATAGCGAATGGTCGAGCGCGTCACGGAACCCAGACTTGCGCGAAACATGATGCCGACGTTTCGCGCCCCGCTATTCGACTGAAGCATGTTCGGGTTCGTCAGATAGACTCCGTCGAATTCGCAGCCAGGAGCAGTCACCGTGATCGCCGCCGCATTCGCGATGCCTGCGGTAAAGCGCAACTCGCCGCCGCCCATCACCCGAATCGTCTTCTCTATCTTGAGCGGCTTCGTCAGCTTGAACACGTACCCGCCTGGCACATTCACTACTGCGGCGCCGCTGCTGAAAGCCGCTTGTATCGCGGCGCTATGATCGAGCGACGGCGCGCCGGAGCGTGCGTCAGCGCGTGCCTCGGCTGACATGAAGTCCAGCACGCTTGCTTCGCCATTCGGCCCGCGTACATTGACTGCATTCGACGCAGTTGCCGGATTGGCCGAAAAGTACCCCGCCACTGCCGCGCCCGCGGTCGTAGTTATCTTCGTCAGGAAGTTGCGCCTTTGTTCACTCACAATTTTTCCAGCAAGTTGGAGTACAACTGTTGGCCGTTGCGACTTACCGCTTAATTAACCGGCATTCGTCTGCGGCTTGCCAAGGCGAGCAAAGTTCAGCGTTCTGATCAGTATCGACTTGACCGTGCCCAAAGGTAGAAGCCGCCAGGCGAGCGGCACGCCCGTCATTTGCGCGGCAAACCACGGTAATGAGGAATCGTCTTCGATATCGAATGCGCTCAGGCGAAACGGATCGCTTCTTTCGTCGTTCCAGCCCACTGCCGTAGTGCGCCCGGTTTTGTATCCGGTCGCCTTGAGCATCGCCACCTCGCGCGATCCATATCGGCCATACGGGTAAGCGAAGTGTTCGCAAGGTGAGCCGGTCAACTGCTCAACCTCACGCTTCGATTGCGCGAGTTCGTCGATACATTCCTGATCGTCGAGGCGTGTGAGCGTCGGATGAAAGCGCGTGTGCGATTGAAAGTCCACGTACGGCAGCATGGCTTCTATCTGCTCTCTGCTTAGTCCGCTGACCGGTGCTTCGTCGCTGCGCACGTCCTGTTGAAATCCGCGCCGCGCTAACTCCTCGAGCCTTTGCGAATTGGGGAGCTTGATCAGACGCTTGACTCCCGCATGCTGCGCGCCGGGTGTCAGCCACCAGTGAGTGCGCTCGTGCGCCACGATACTGCTGCAAATATAAATAGTCGGACGAACGCCATGCTTGATGAAAATCGGCAACAGTGCCGCGTTTCCGACGTGGCCATCGTCGAATGTCAGTGCTGCGCGCCGGCGACCCTTACCCGGTTTATTTACTTCGGACATCGGAACAAAATCGCAATTCCGCTTCAGATACGCAAGATGTGAATCCAGTGTGGCAGGATCGGGATCGTGATAAAGAAGTACAGCAACCCGGTCTCGCCATAGCAGCAAGCGTGTGAGCGCGGGCAAGCCGCTTACAAGAATGGCGTGCGTAAAGATCGTGCGCATTAGTTGCTTCGGCTTCATGTCACCTCTTGAGATCACGAAGTACAGCACGTGTTGTGCGCTTCCTTATACCGTTGCCGATAAGGTGCGAACGTACGGTTAACCACAAACGCGCCGTGTGCGCCGACTTTCGCGTAACGGCTTTGCTTTTTGCGAATACGATCGCTAGAAAACGCAGCGCAAATGATCCAATAGAACTTGTGCGCTCGCGAACATACGCGTCGAAAATGGCACCGCAGACTCTGGCAGTGCTGACCGGTGCGCGTCACGCAGTGCGCCGCCTTCACACCGTTCTACATGCGACCCGGCTTCATTCAGGCACGAAGCGAGTGTGACGAGTCGCAGCATTCCGACAACGTATGAGCCTTGTTTGCCGCCATGTTTTATCGAGGCAAGAAAGAGGCGTCTGATCGGCATTTCCACGGGTTCGAACGACGCTCCTTGACCCGAGCGGAAAGCAATGAGCCGCGGCGCTTACGCGCGGTAAGCAGACCAATAGCATCCGGCAACGGAACTTCGCTGGCATCGGCGGCTGCGCATCAATGTGTGTGCGGGCAGTCGGTTAAACCTCTTCGATGATGGGTTCCCTATGAACGAGTTTTCTCCAAAATCGCAGGCTGCCGGCTCCGGCCAGAATGACGTGAATCTGGTGCGTTACGTCGACGTCGTCCTCGCGAACCGGTGGCTTGTACTCGCCATTACGAGCATGGTGCTGGCAATCGGTGTCGCGTACAGCTTTCTCGCGCCGCCCGTTTATCAGTCGGATATTCTCCTGCAGGTTGAACAGGAGAGCCCCACCAACACCAAAAGTCTGCTAGGCGACGTGTCTAGTCTGTTCGACGTTAAAACAGAAACCACCGCCCAGATTGAAGTACTGCGCTCGCGCATGGTCGTGGGAAATGCAGTCGACAATCTCAGACTCTACATAAGCGCCGAGCCGAAACGCTTTCCGCTAATCGGCAATTGGATCGCGCGCTGGAACAAAAGCCTGTCTCAGCCCGGCCTGCTCGGAGTCGGCGGCTTTGCGTGGGGCAATGAATCGATCGATGTCGGGACGTTCGATGTCCCCGAGGATCTCGAAGGCGATGACTTCAAGCTGACCTCGCTTGGCGGAGACCGCTATGTTGTCGACCAGAAGCAGCTCGATGCGCCGATCTACGGACGCGTCGGCGAGACGATCGTTTCTAATGAGAGCACCGGCAAGATAACGCTGCGCGTGCAAGCACTCAATGCGAATCCCGGCACCGAATTCGTGCTCGTACGCAACGCGCGACTGAAGACGCTGGAAAACCTGCAAGACAAGCTGTTCATTGTTGAAAAAGGCAAGCAGAGCGGCATCATCGGCGCGTCACTGACAGGCACGGACCGTCAACTGACCGCGAAGATCCTGAACAATATCGGCGATGAGTACGTCGCGGCAAATATCGCGCGCAAGGCTGCTGAGGCTGAAAAGTCGCTCGCGTTTCTCAGCGATCTACTGCCGCAACTGAAGAGCGAGCTTGAAGAATCCGAGCGCAACTACAACGCATTGCGAATCAAGCGCGGCACATTCGACATCAGCGAGGAAGGCAAGACGTATTTGCGCGAAAGCGTCGAATTGCAGGCGAGCGCGCTGGCACTCAAGCAGAAGCGCTCGGAGCTGACTGCACTTTTCACGAGCGAGCATCCGTCGGTTCGTGCCGTCGACCAACAGCTTGCCTCGCTGAGCGCTAAAGAAGCCGCGGTCTCGCAGCGAATGACTTCACTGCCCGAACTCGAACAGGAATCGTTGCGCCTGATGCGCGATGTGCGCGTCAATAACGATCTCTACGTCGGCATGCTCAACAACATGCAGCAGTTGAAGCTCGTGCGCGCCGGCAAAGTCGGCACCGTGCGCCTGCTTGACCGTTCGCTCGTACCGAAGGAGCCCATCAAGCCGAATAAGCCGCTGCTGATCGCAGCGTCCGCGGTACTCGGCCTCTTTCTGGGGATAGCCGCAACTTTCATGCGCCACATACTGCGCGGCGGCGTGACGAACCCTCAGGACATCGAGCAGGAAACCGGTCTGACCGTGTATGCGACTGTGCCGGTGTCGCGCACACAAGCAACGCTCGAGCATGATTCGCCAGAACGCAGCGAGGGCTTGTTGTTGCTGGCGTCGCATTCTCCCGGAGACCCGTCGGTCGAGAGTCTGCGCAGTTTGCGTATCGTGCTGCAGCTTTCAATGCTGGAAGCGGGCAACAATCGCGTGCTGCTCACCGGTCCGAGCGAACAGATCGGCAAATCGTTTCTATGCGCGAATCTCGCGGCCGTGATGACCGGCTCCGGCAAGCGTGTGCTGCTGATCGACGCCGATTTGCGCAGAGGTCATTTGAATGACTATTTCGGCAAGGAATCTCAACCAGGGCTCGCGGACGTTTTGACGTCGAATGCCACGCTGGACGAGGCTCTGCAGCGTAACGTCGCGCCCGGACTCGACTTCCTCCCCAACGGTACTACGCCGTCCGACCCCGCAGAACTTCTAATGGGCGACGCAATGGCGCGTCTTCTCGAATCGGTCGGCGACAGTTACGACATGGTGTTGATCGATACGCCGCCCGTTCTCGCGGTATCCGATGCGGCGGTAGTCGCGCACCGTTGCGGCACCGTGTTCCTTGCCACGCGCTTCGGCACGACTTCGGTCGATGAAGTGCGCGAGTCCGTCAAGCAACTCAGGCATGCGAACGTGGAAGTCAAAGGCGTGATCTTCAACGCCTTTCATCCCGCGGCCTATCGCTACAGCCTCGGTTCGCATGCGGGGCGAAACCGGTATCTGTCGTATCAGTACGCGACTGCCTCGAGCGACTCCAAATCCAATAGTTGACCGGCGTCCAACGGTATGCCGCAAAAAGCCTTTTCGGCCGATGCGGCATGACCCGGACGGCTTTGCCCAAACCGAACTCCAAATAGAAGATGATCGTCAATGTAAAGCATTCGGTGGTTAGTATCGCGGGCGTTGTCCTTAGCCAGGCCGCGAACTTCATTGCGGTCATCCTGATCGGCAAGTTCTGCGGGCCGAGCGAGCTCGGTTACTTCAGTCAGTTGAATGCGATTGGCCTGTTCGCCGGTTCCGTGCTGGGCTTGCGGCTCGAAGTGGCCTGCATGGCAGCGGATAAGAAGCTCGCCGTTCAGGCGCTGGTGAGTTCGAGCTGCGTCGCCACAGCGATCGCTCTGCTGCTCGCCGCCGTCGCGGTGGTCACTGGCCAGCAGAAGTACTTGACCGTCGTGGTGCTCGCGACCGGCGTATTCCTGCAGCAGGCACTGTCTTCCGCACTGGCGAGCGAGCGCAAGTACCTGAGCATTGCCGTGCAGCGTGCATTTCCCAATGTTGCATTCGCGGTCGCATTTATTGCACTGATGATGGCAGCGAGACACCCGTGGAGCGGCCCGGATATCTTCGCGGTATATAGCTTCGTGTTTTTTGCTTCGGCCGTCGTCCCATTGGTCGGCTATCTTTTTGCTTCCCGACCGATGCTTTCGTCGGAGTGCCTGAAGTTCTCCCGGCTGCAATTGGATTACGCCAAGTTCTCTCTGCCGACAACGTCGCTTAATTCGGTCGTGATCTACTCAATCGCGATCCTGATGCCGCTCGCTTTCGCCCCGCACGACGCGGGCGTGTTTGCTCTCGCCTATCGCGTCGGCTATTTCCCCGCGTCGCTTCTGTCGCAGAGTCTCGGGGCTGTATTTCGCCGGGACCTGATCGATCTGGTGGAAAGAGGAGCGGACGTGCGCAGCGGCAGAAATCCGGCGACATCGTTCTCGCTGGTTTTGATGCCGTTGAGCGTGGTTCTCATTGCCGCCGGCTATCTCGGTCTCGCGCTCATCATCAACTTCAAGATGGGAGATCTGTGGCAGCAGTCGATGGAAGTCTACCTGCTGTTTTCGCCGTACTTCCTGACAATGGCCGTGTTCGGTTCGCTTGCACAGGTTTTTATCGTCTTCAGGCAGCAGAAGTTCGATCTGATGATTCAACTGATGAGCGCCGCCAGCATTTTCGTCATTTTCTCTTTCAAAAGCTTCTTCAGGCTCGACTTCATGTCCGTTGTGCTGCTTCTCAGTTTTATGGGAACGCTGGTGGCATGCATCGGAATCTACTATTCGGTGAACGTGGCGAAAGGCGGCATGAGCATCAAGCCGCGGGATTCAGTCGCAATCTAAGGGGATGAACGTGCGCATTGTCAAAGTACCTGGGCTGATCGGGCCGAGCGCGAGTCCCGGTGTGTCGGCGACAATCTGGGTGCTGCTGCTCGCGCTTCTTTGCTTCGTTGCCGTCGCGCATGAAACGGTGCTGCCGGCCAAGTTCCTGCTCGACGAGCAGGTTATCCTCGAACGCATGGTGACGGTTAGCCGCTTCGAAGCGTTCGGCGACTCCTTCGACAACCTCGCATGGACTTTGCGGTGGCTCGGCGCGGGTACGGCGGGAATATCCCTGATCGGATTCTTCGCGTCCACCGTCGGACTGGTGCTCGCGATCTGGCGTTCGGGCGTGACGTCCCTGACCGGCACGGAGTTCCTGCTCGCCTGCTTCTGGCTCGTTGCACAAACGGTTTACATCGGCATGCCGTCGAAGGAGATCGTCATCTCGCTGGCGGTTCTCGTGATTCTGCAGTGCAAGGACTCGCGGTTCATCGTTGTCATATTCACCGCTGCGTCGCGCTGATCGCCGTTTTCTTTCGTACCTACTGGGCGATTACATTGGCGCCGGCGCTATTGCTCTACTTCGGGCCCGCCGTTCTGCGCAAGCCGCTGTCTCTCGCGTTCGTGGCTGTCGTCCTGTTCGCGTGCGTGGCCGTCAACTTCCGCATTCAATACGGCGAAACGCTGGACTTCGCACGCCAAATGGTCAACGAGTCGAGATATCCGAACGAGGTGGGATCGCTTATCGTACAGATCATTCCGGGTGGCAATATAGTCTCGGACGTGACGAACGCCATGCTCATTCTCGGGACATTCCTGCTGCCATTACCGCTGATTCTCTCGGGTGTGGCGACGCAGACCATCGGCGGAATATGCACGTTTTTTACGCTGGCGTTGATGTTCTCGCGGTATCAGGGAAGACGCGCAGTGGCGGCGCCCGATCGTTTCGGGAGCTGTGCTTCTGTTTTATCGTCAGCTTTCTTGCGACCCAGGCGATCTTCGAACCCGACTATGGATCGTTTCTCCGCCACCTATCGCCGATCTCACCGCTTATGCTCTATCTGCTGCTTTCATCGCGTTCGGAGCGGGAGTCGGAAGCGCCTCGCTCCTCTATGATCCGGAGCGCCCGCTCGCATTCCGGCCAGCCGGCGCGCGGATAACCGCGATCGCACGACACTCAATGAACGCGCAGCGCCGCGTTCAGGCAGCGGTCTATTCCCGATGACGCGATCACGTTATTCCACCGCAAGTGTGTGAGACCCGAAGGGTCGTTCGCTGGCACGGTCTCATCCGACAGGTGACCGATTCCTGCAAAGATGTCGCGCCCCGTTACCTTGCACAGTATTCCGAATTCGGCCGCGGCCGTGAGGTTCGACGGCGAATCGTTGCAAATGATCCTTTTGCCTAACGCGGCATACTCGAGGAGCTTCGTCGGCGTCTGCACGTTGTACGGGCGCGAGTAAGGAATCGTGGAAATGGCGTACTCGCAGTTCTTCACGACATCGAGCGCGTCGCGCTGCGGCAGTTTTCCCGTGAATATCAGGCCGGGCGCGCCCTGATAGGCGTCGGCAATTTCCTTTTCGACGGCACCCACAAGCACCAGGGTTTCAGAACCGCGCCGCGCCGAGGCGAAACCCGCGAGGAATTCATCGACGCCCCGCTCCCGCGTAATTTCACCCATATAGCAAAAGGTTCCTGCGGGCAGCGACCCGTTGCGGGTTCCCCTGCACGAGAAGATCCAGTCAGGCACGCCCATCGGCAACAGGATGGTTTCCACACTGTCGTCGAAGTTCATGACCTTCTGCATCGATTCGTTCTGAAAAATCCGGAGATCCGGACGCGGCTGCAGTAGCTTCTTCGCAGTGTCTTTCAGCTCAATGTAGCTACCCACCGACAGCGAGCGATAGTCGTGAATCACGTAGCGCGACGGCAGTCTGCGTGGATAGAACCCCATGATGCACCAGAGCACATAGTTCTGCGGGTCGGAGATCTTTCTGTATTCGGCCATCGTCCCCGAGTCGACAAGATAGCCGTTCTTCTGGAAGTACTCGGTGTATGCGGCGACCTCGGGATAGTTCGCCTTGCCCGTATGCAAAATAAACAGTTTCACTTTTCCCTACCTCCGTTTCTCACACCCGGCAGCCAGGTGATCGACGAACTCTCTGTCTCTGACGGCGTTACTCTTATTGGCTCAAGTTTATTTTTTGCGAAATATAGCTATTGATGTTCGACTTCTCGATCACGCTGTCCCACGCAAGCTGCGTGAAGTTCGCCCTTTCATTGGGCTTCGCCGTTTTCATGGTGGCGATCGTCATGCCGGCGAAGATGGAGGAGCCGGTGATGATGCTGTTGATCCGCAAATCCTCGCAACACGCGACGTTCGACGGCGAGTCATTGCACAAGATCTTCTTTCCGAGCGCCGCATACTCGAGCAATTTGGTCGGCGTCTGATAACAATGCGGACGGTGGTACGGAAAGTACGACACCGCAATCGACGACTTCGCGACAAGTGCAAGCGCCTCGCGCTGCGGCAACGGGCCCGCGAACACCAACCCGCGCTTGCCGGCGTATCGCTCGTAAAGACGCGGCTCGGGTTTGCCTACGAGCAATAGCGAAACATCGCTTTCGCGGAAGTTCTCAAGGAACGCGTCAATGACGAGATGAAATCCCCGCTCGAAGCTCATGTCGCCGATATAGCAGAAGTCGGCGATATCTTCGGCATCGGGTGCTTGTTGCGGCACCTCGAAGATCCATTTCGGAACGCCCATTGGAAGTATCACTGACGGCACGTCGTCGTTGAACTTCATGATGTTCTGCTGCCGCGTGTTCTGGAAGATCCGCAAATTGGGCCGCGCGTTCAGATAGCGCTTTGCGATGTCTTTTAGTCCCGCCGAGCCGCCGACGGACAGCGACCGGTAGTCGTGAATGACGAAGTCCGACGCCAGTTGCTTCGGATAGAACCCCATGATTGCCCACACCAGAAAGTCGGCCTTGTTCTCCAACGCCTTGTAGTCGGTCAGCGTTCCGGCGACCACATCGACACCGCGCGCAGCGTAGTAGTCCTGGTATGCCAAAAGCTCGGGATAATTGGCCCGCCCCGGATGCAGCAAGAAAATTTTGTACACAGTGGGTCTCTCTGAATCGTTGGTGCGCTCAACTAGTCGATCGGATCGAATGCCGGAACTACACTGACTTGTCCGGGTTAGGCTGGATATCGCAAGGTCCGATCGAATGGGTGTCCATGACTTCCTTGCTGCGTTTTTCTGCGGTGGACTCGTAAGTGCTCAGCCATCTGTGAAAGATGATGTCCATCGAAAATTTGGCGATCGCGAGTTCTCTTGCGGCCGCGCCCATCTTTTCTCTCAGTTGCCGGTTGCCGCGGAGCTGCTCCACGTAACCCGGCATCTCTTCGTCGGACCCGACGAATCCCGTCACGCCGTGAACGACCACGTCGCGATTGCCGACCACGTCCGTCACGACCGCGGGGATGCCCGCGACCTGCGCTTCGATGAGCGCCACGGGCATGCCTTCCCAGCGCGAGGTCTGCACGTAGATGTCGAGCTCGGACATCAACGCCAGCGCGCGCGAACGAGTTAGCCAGCCACTGCATGTAAGCGCCGACGCCTGACTCGCATCGGGCACCTCTTCTCGGTTGCCGCCGATCCACACAAAGCGCGTGGTCGAGTCGTGCAACGTGTTCGCGAGAGAGATGAAGAGCTCGTGATGTTTCTGAAACGACGCGCGGCCATTCATTCCGATGACCACATCTCCGTCGTCGCGAATTCGGCGCAATGGGATGCTGCTAATGTCGACGCCGTTCTCTATCAGTTCCGCGTCCTTCACTCGCACCTTCTCTTCGATTTCGCGCAGCTCTCCCGGCGAACACGCGACCACTGTTCCGCCCATCAGGTCGGCCATGCGTTCGAACATCAGATACGCAAGCTGCTTCGTGCGAGAAACGTCGCGACGCAAAAATGCAAGACCGTGCGGCGAGTAGAGAACCTTCGCGTTCTGCGTCGCAATTTTGGCGGCCGCCCGCCCTAATACGCCGGCCTTCGACGAGTGAAGATGAATCACCGTCGGGTCGACGCGCCGCATGTGTCTCGCCAGTTCCCACACGCTCGACCAATCCTTGCGAACATGCACGTCCCTGCACATGGACACGTGCACGAGGTCGACCTTGGGGTGGAACAGTTCGACGAAATTCCTGGGCGTTTCAGGTCGTGTCGAGTAAAGCACCGTGACATGCGCGCCGACTGACGCCGCGCGGTTGCAGAGCTCCGTGAGCATCGACAGAACGCCTCCTCCGAATGCCTCGGTAACGTGAACGATTCTCATGGGGCTCCCACGCCAATTAACGATTTGCCAACTTATTCGCCCTGCTCGCCGTCCAGATATGCGCCAATTAACCGGGTGTCCTGGAGCCTGCGTCCGTTTTAAAACGCAAAATGCGAAAATTAATCTGCGCAACTGGAAGTCATGCGTGAAGCGTCGCCAGGTAATCGATTTCAGGGCGCCGCGTTCTTTTTTGCCCGTAGCGAACACCGTTCAGGCCGCAATACGCGAAGCAATACAATGGATTAATACCAGTTAACGCGAACACGCAATTCGAGTTGCTAATCAACGCGAGACTTAGCTTTTTTCGGATTGATGCCTGTCGATCAACAAGCAAACAAGGAAGGCTACTGCTTCTGCAAACGCGGATTTCGCAAACCGCGATGGAACAAAAAGGAAAATCAGGCTCGCCGCATCTTTTAAATGCCGAAAAATGCAATGCGCAAAACCCTGCGTGACGATAAAAGTCTAAAAGTTATCGCTCCGTGCGGAAGGACACATCGCGCGGTAAGTTTTGCAAATGGCGTTTTGGAAGGAGCGGTAAGACTGACTTTCAGATAATATTATTACTTGGCGGGGATTTTTCGATTTATTCTGGGTCCAACCCATTGATTCGCGGTGAAGCGGCTGGAATGGTTATAAGCACGGTTCATTCACAGCGGATAGACCGCCGGAGCGCTTCTACAAACGGGCGGCCAGGGGCGAAGAGAGCAGCGTATGCTTGTGTCGGAAGGTCCGGGACGCGCAGCGCAACGGCTGCTCCTGGCAGGCATGGCCGTAACAGGCGGTGAACGTTCTACAACGAAGCTGTGACCGTCGGCCTGTCGTTTTGATCGTGTACGCTTTGCTTTTTCTATGGAGTACGGCGTTGACAGCGATTCCGATGGCCCTGAGGATCAAGCACGCGTTCTCCGTTGTACGCGTGCTGTGCATCTTTCTTGTGCTTACCGTTTGCATGCAAGTCGTCCAGACCTTCGAACGGTTCGCCGAGCGGCGCAAGGCGCGTCGCGATAATAAATAGCTTTGGCATCGCGATGCGCCGGGTGGCGCGGCTGCGCTTCTTGCCCGGCGTCGGTAGTGAACGGAGTTAGAACGACCGTCGTCAAGCAAGCCGATAAACGCGCGAGACTGTGCCGCGAAACAGTGCCGCGCGTTCGTCGGCGCTTGCATGCGCAGTGAGGCGCTTGAACGCATTCCAGCCGTTGCTATACGGATACGAGCCTTTGTCGACGGGGAAATTGCTTTCGAACATGCAGCGGTTCACACCGAACGCCTCGATGCAGGTATGCATCCACGGTTTCCAGGCGTCGGCCAGTTCTACCGACGACGGCGGACGCTCGCCCTTCTCGAAGTCGAAGCCGTTGATCCGCATTCCAAGGCCGCCGACCTTCACATAGACGTTCGGCAGTTGCGCCAGTTGACGCATCGAGCGCGACCAGTTGTCGAAAACCTCTTTGCGCTTGTCCGCGTAGCTCGCAATGCGCACGACCCCGCCGCAATGATTGATGATGATCGGCATGTCGGGGTACGTCTTCGCCAGATCGAACAGTTCGGGAAGTTGCGGAAAGAACAGCCACGCATCGTATGAAAGACCGCGTGCGGCCAGTTGCGCGACGCCTTCGCGATAGCTCAAATCGAGCAGCAGACCGCGCGGAACCGCGGACAGCGGATTGACCAGCGTTTGATCGGCGTCCCACGTCACGAGGTGCCGAACGCCTCGAAAGCGCCCTTTGCCCGCCTCGATATGCGCGTCGAGCACGCTTTGCACGGCCGCGCCGCGACGAAGATCCGCGTAACCGACAATGCCCTTTGCGACCTGCGGCGAACCGGCGGGCAACGCGGCAACGGCGTTCGCGACATACTCCGTTTCTCCCACCGGGCGCAGCTCTTCGGGGCCGCTCTGACGATAGCGCGTCAGTCCCTGCATGAAGACGGACGCCGTGATGTTATGCCCCGAGCGTGCATCGGCGAGATAGTCGTCGAGCAGATAAATCCAACCGGGACGTTCATAAAAGTGATGATGCGCGTCGATGATCGGCATCTCCGGCTCGATGGCGGCTTCGGTGCCCGACGCGAGCCATTCCGGGCGAACCGGCAGATAGTTGCTGGTGGTCTTCATGCTGTGCGTGTCCTCTGTGGCGAACGCATGCCTGGGTGCGATGGCGCAAGCCGCAACCGATGTCGCGGCAGCGCTGAGAAAGTTGCGTCTTCCTCGTGAACGGATTGTGTTCATGGTCATTTTTATTGGTCGCGATTGAATGCGTAGAGCGACAGCGTCAGCAGCGTCGTGATGCCGAGCACGATGGCAAGCCCCATCATTCCCGCCGTGAAAGTGCCGAAACTGTCCTTCAGATAGCCGACGAGATACGGTCCGGCGAAGCCGCCCAATGCGCCGATCGAATTGATCAGCGCAAGGCCGCCCGCGGCTGCCTGTCCCGACAGAAAGCGGGCCGGCAGTGTGTAGAAAATGGTTCGTCCGGCAATCGTGCCGATGAGCGCCAGCGTCACGCCGAGCAGCGCCGGGCCGAGTTGATGAAAGTGCGTCGATACGCCGAGCGCCACCGCGCCGATCAAGAGGCCCGCCGCGAGATTTGCAATCGCTCCGCCCCGCCGATCGACGCGTTTCGCCCACCACAGCAGCGCGATCGTCGCGAAGAAGTAAGGCACCGCGGAGAGCCAGCCGGTCTGCGTCACGCTCATGCCGTGTCCCTTGAGCATCTGCGGCAGCCAGATGCCGATGCCGTACGAGCCCATCGTGAAGCCGAACGAGATCATCGCGAGGATGTAGACGCGCACGTCCTTCAGCGCCGCGCCGAAGTGCTTTTCCTTGCGTCCCGACGATGCTTCACGATCGAACGCACCCTGCAGCGCTTCGCGTTCTATCGGCGACAACCATTTGGCGTCGGCCGGCCGATCCGCGAGCATCTTAAGCACGAGGAAGCCGAGCACACACGCGGGCAATCCTTCGATGATGAACATCCAGCGCCAACCGGCCAGACCCAGCACGCCATCCAGTTGCAGAAGCCAGGTCGACAGCGGCGCGCCGATCAGCGATGAAAGCGGCGTCGAGACGGTAAACCACGCCAGCACGCGAGTGCGGTATTGAGCGGGAAACCACACGGCCAGAAAAAAGATCACGCCGGGAAAGAAGCCCGCTTCGCCGATGCCGAGCAGCAGCCGGATCGCGTAGAAGCTGTTGGGCCCGACCGCGGCCGAGGTGGCGGCGGCCATCAAGCCCCACGTGATCATGATCCGCGCGAGCCACCGTCGCGCGCCGAAGCGATAGAGCGCGAGGTTGCTCGGGACTTCGAAGATGCAATATCCCGCGAACATGATGCCGGCGCCCCAGCCGAACTGCGTCGCCGTCAGTCCGAGTTCCTTGTTCATCGTCAGAGCGGCGAAGCCGACGCTCGTACGGTCGAGATAATTGAAGAAGTACGCGAGCGCGAGCAGCGGAATAAAACGCCACGCCGCCTTGCGCACCGCCTGCTGTTCGAGCGAACTGTCGTTCACGCTGTCGGCAGCCATGCCGGGGGAAATTGAGGTCATCGTCGTCTCCATGACTTCGCCGGGCCGCTGCGAGAATGGGCGCGGCCGGGCGGTTTGATGCGTTGGCGGTTTTAACTTTTGCGGTTGCGGCCTTTGCGGTTTTCACCACTAACCGCTTCAGGCACTGGCAAGCTCGTTTGCAGATGGGCTGATGCGATCGCCGGCCTGCCACTCCTGACAGCGGACAACGCCGGCATCGGTCAATTGCCTGACGTGCTCATCCGTATAGCCAAGCTCCGACAGCAGCGCCTGCGTGTTCTGTCCAAGCGCTGGCGGCGCGGCGCGCAGGCGCAGCCGCTCGCCGGCAAGCGTCAGCGGCAACAACGCCGTTCGCGTGGTAACCGGCTGTCCCGCACCGCTTGCGTCGGGCGGCAAGGTCACGTCGGCGAGTCCGCCGGTCGCGAGAAGATGCGGATCGTCGAACAGGTCCTGGGGCTTCGTGATCGGCGCATAAGGCAAGCCGATCCGGTCGAAAATCCGGCTGATTTCCGCCGCGCTGAACGCCTCCATGTGCGTGCGCAGCCGGGGCAACAACCAGTCGCGCGCCTGAACCCGCTGGTTGTTGGTCGCGATCCGTTCGTCCACTTTGAGCTCGTGCAAACCGAACGCATCGCAGAAAAGCGCCCACTGTGTGTCCGATACCACGGCGAGGAAAATCTGTTCGCCATCCTTCACGGAGAACACGTCGTACACGGCCCATGCGGACAGGCGATTCGGCATCGGCGCGGCGGCCTTGCCGGTCACCGCGAACTGCATCATGTGCTGCGCGACGAGAAACACGTTGTTCTCGAACAGCGCACTCTGCACTTCCTGGCCCTGCCCCGTGCGTTCGCGCTGCGCGAGCGCGGCCATCGCACCGATCGCGCCGAACATGCCGCCCATGATGTCGTTCACGCTCGTGCCGGCGCGCAGCGGCCGCCCTTCGGGTCCGGTCATATACGCGAGGCCGCCCATCATCTGCACGACTTCGTCCAGTGCCGTGCGATGGTCGTAAGGCCCCGGCAAAAAGCCCTTGTGCGAAACGTAGATGAGGCGCGGGTTCAGCTTCGACAGCGCGGCGTAGCCGAGCCCGAGCTTGTCCATCGTTCCGCTCTTGAAGTTCTCGCTGAAGATGTCCGCGCCGCCCAGCAGCTTGTGCACGATTTCGAGCCCGCGCGGATCTTTAACGTCGACGGCAATGCTTTTCTTGTTGCGGTTGAAGGTGCTGAAGAAACCCGCACCCGAACCGCGGAGCGCGCGCGTGCTGTCGCCGGCGATCGGCTCGACCTTGATGACCTCCGCACCCAGGTCCGCGAGCACCATGCCGCAGGTCGGGCCCATCACCATGTGGGTCATCTCGACCACGCGCACGCCGCTATAGGGCAGCGACGGGTTGTTGTTGGCATCGCTCATTGCGCGGCTCCTTTGAGGCAAGCTTCCGGCTGGACGGCGCTTGGGCCGCGGCCGTCCGCGTAGGTGAATCCCTTGGGCAAGCCGGCGTCCTGCACGTGTCCGTACAAGGCTTCGCCGGGGAGCGCGTCGGCCAGGATCGAGCGCGCGGCAACGAGCGCATCGATGTCGATGCCGGTGTCGTATCCCATCGCTTCGAGGAGGAACGCGAGGTCTTCGGTGACGATGTTGCCGGTCGCGCCTGGCGCATAGGGGCATCCGCCCAGACCTGCCTGACTGGAGTCGATGGTCGTGACGCCCACTTCGAGTGCCGCGACCACATTGGCGAGACCCTGGCCGCGCGTGTTGTGAAAATGCGCGCCGCCCGCCTTGCTGCCGAACTCGGTTTGCAGGCGGCGAAACAGGCGTCGAACCTGGGCCGGATTCGCATAGCCGCTGGTGTCGGACAGGCCGATTTCATCGACGCCGCACGCCGCCATCGCGGCGCACATGCGGATCGTCTCGTCGTCGCTGACCGCGCCGGCAATCGTGCAGCCAAACGCAACCGACACACCGGCTTCGATTGCAATGCCGGGAAATTCAGCGTCTCGCAACGCGACGATCTGCCGGACCTCTTCGATCATCTGATCGGTCGTCTTGCGGATGTTGGCCAGCGAGTGCTCGTTCGTCACCGACACCGGCAACGTCACTTTATGGACGCCCGATTCGAATGCCGCCTGACATCCGCGCAGGTTCGGCGCGAGGACCGCGACGTTCAGTCCTGGGATCGTCAGCGCGTGCGCGACGACCTCGCGGATGTCGGCCATTTGCGGCAGCAACTTCGCGGGCACGAACGAGCCGACTTCGATTTCCTTGAGCCCGGCTGCGGCGAGCGCGGAGATCCAGCGCAGCTTCGCGTCGGTGGGCATGACGGTTCGGATGCTCTGAAGGCCGTCGCGCGGACCGACTTCACTGATCATCACCGGTAAAGGGAGAGACGTATTCAAGAGATGCTCCTTATCGTTCTGCTATACAGAATGGTGTTCTGTTAAACAAAACTATAGGAGCGCGGTGATTGCGCATCAAGCGGGTAAACCCGTTCGCCGTGTCCGCTTTATAGAATAACGTTCTTCTATGCAGAACGACGTGGACAGTGTTTACCCTTGTATGTGTTACGCCGACGAAAGTTGACGCATCTTCGGCGAACCCCTACGATGGTCTGCACAACAGAACGGTATTCCAGATGCAAGCGGACGATGCAGACAAAGGTGGCGTAGCAGCACTAGACCGGGCCTTCGCCATTCTCGGCGTGTTCCAGCCGGGCGAACGCGCGCTTTCGCTCGCCGAAATTGCCCGGCGAACGGGCTTCTACAAAAGCACGATTCTTCGATTGCTGAGTTCGCTCGAACGCGGCGGCTTTATCCGAAGGCTTGACGGTAACTATTCGATCGGCCCCGAGCCGCTTCGGCTGGCGCAAATATTCCAGGAGTCGTTTCACATCCGCGAGGTGATCGAGCCGGTATTGCGGCAGCTTTCGGACGATTCGGGCGAGACGTCGTCGTTCTACGTCAGGCAGGGCGAATATCGCGTGGTCTTGCATCGCGTCGAGCCGCCGCGTTCGGTGCGCGTGTCGATTCGTGAAGGCGAGCGTTTTCCGATCGATCGCGGCGCGTCGGGGAAAATACTCATCGCATTTTCAAAGCCGTCCCGAGCCACTCACGATGCAGTGCGCGAAAGATTGTGGGCGTTGTCCTACGGCGAGCGCGACCCCGACACGGCCGCCGTGTCGGTTCCGGTCTTCGGGCCGAACAGCGAACTCGCGGGCGCGTTGACGTTGTCGGGTCCGAAAGATCGCCTCGGCGCCAGCGACAAGATGCGAGCCGCGTGCAATCTGTTGCTGACCTCGGCAGCGCGGGCGACGGCTGCGCTTGGCGGCGATCATCGCCTCTTCGCGTATGGCATCGCGCTCGCCGCGCAGTTCGATTTCGCGCTGCCGGGTGAAACGCAAAAAGCGTGAGCGTGTATCGCGGATATGGCCTATGGGCGATTCGTCGCATAGACCTGCGGCTCACTCTCGCCCTGCAACTCAGCGCATATGCCGTAGTGTCGAACATCGTCTGACGCGGCAATAGTCCGACACTCTGAAACGCCACGCTGATCTTGTCGCGGCCTGGATCACGCAAGCCTTTGGCGTTGCGTTTAATGCGCTCATCGTCGGAATGACTAATACGTTCTGGCGCATCGCCCCGCATTGCAAGCGCTGACAACTCTCCCTTCCCTGTTCGTTTCTCCGTCACGCGATTCGCTTCGCTGCGGGCGGACGGCGCGCGCGATAGTACCTTTCCTAGCGGCATCAACGTTCGCGCAGCGACGCTGCCGTCGCCGGCGTGTGTGCGGCTGCCAAGTGCTCGCAGACGCGCGATGAGCGGCAGTAAGCAGGCACCAGACGACTAGCAAGCGATCAGCAAGCCGACCGCTCATCGGCCGCCGAATCCGGCTGACCGGCTCTATCGCCTCGACGCACTGCATGCATTGCCGCTCGCCCTTCATCCATTGCACGCCGCCGGCGGCCCGTGCCCGCACTAACACTCGCACTCGCTGCACAGCGATCCGGTTCACGCGGTCACGACATAGAGACAACTTAACCAGGGAAATACGACATGCCTCAGATCGAACCAGGTTCCTCCGCATCCGGCCACAACCCGCACCTGCCGCCGCCCGGCGGAATTCCCGCCGAGGAGCCGGCCACGCCGTCGGCTACACCGCAACCGCTCTCGCCCAGCCTTCCGACTGCCAGAGCGCGAGGCCCCGAAGGTTCCGGCGAGCCCGCGCCGTCGGCACGCCCGCGCCAGGCGCTGCCGGCATCGAAGACCGACACAGCCGCGCCGGCGCAGAGTAAAGAATGGCCCGCCAGGATCTCCATGCGCGACTATCTGACGCCGGAGAACTGCGGCGCGCTCGCTCGCGATGGCTCGCTTTCGATGCTCGGACGCGCGCTGCCGCGGCTGACGCCGCAGACGGTCGGACGTTATTTCAAGGAGCCGGCGGGCGACTGGCCGCGCGATCGCAACAAGCTTGGCCCCGCGGTCAGTAAAAATCTGACGCTGCTCGCCAGCATGGAGGAAGGACCGAAGCGCGAGCAACTGCACTTAGAGACGACGCTGCAATGGCACGCGCTCTGCGAAGCCGAGCAAGGCGACGTGCTCGAAGCGCTCGGCACGCGGCAAGCGGACCTTCTCGGCGATACGGCGCGCCAGGCTTCGAACGATCTGCCGCGCACGCCGGTTCGCGACTGGCTCGAGCATACGGCCGTTTTCATGAAGCCCGAAACCGCCGCGCGGCTGCTCAATTCGTGCACGCCGGAGGCGCGTCAGAAGCTCGACATGCCGATGCAAGCCGCAGGCGACGACGCCGATCTCAAAGCGCTTCTGAAGGACCGCTTCACCGATCTGCGCATGACCATGCCGCTCGATCACATGTACGACTACACCGGTTTCTGGTGGGACAACAACCGCCAGGTGGGCACGCTGCCAGAAGGCGTCGCGGAGAACCTCAAGGTCTGCGTGGTCGGTGCGGGCCCGGCCGGCATCATGGCGGCGGACGCGTTGAACCGCATCGGCGTGAAGCCGGTCGTGCTCGAACAGGCGGATCACATCGGCGGACGGATTGCGTCGGGACGCTGGGAAGACGATCCCACGCCCTATCATCCGGGCGGCATGCGCTTTCACACGACGCGCGGCAACTTCTACTGGAGCCTCGCCGAACACTACGGCCTGGAGCATGTGCCGTTTCCGAATTCGAGTTCGGTGCAGACGTCGTATCTTATCGGCGGCAAAGTGTATGAAGCGCAGCCCGGCGAGGCGCCGGAGAACGCGACGATGCGCAAGGTCGCGGAAGACGTCATGCGTTCGATGACCGAGCCGCTGCTCGCGCCGATCCGCGAAGCCCGCGACGCAGGCGATACCGCGCGCTTTCGCGAGCTTTGCGACGACGCCAAGCAGAAATTCGACAGCCACACGTTCCAGTCCGGCCTCAAAGAGCTGCTGAAGGAAAAAGGCATCACCTGGAACAAGGACGAATGGCGCACGTTCGGCGCGACGGGCATCGGCGTGGGCGGCTATTCGGGCTACTTCAGCACGGGCTTTCTGGAGGAATTCCGTTTTCTCGCGGACGAGCGTCTGGAGGATCACGTCGCGCTCGTCGACGGCGCCGATGCCCCGCTCTACAAGGTGATCGAAGATAGCGACGACTTGCCCGAAGGAGCCGTTTCGCTTGCCGAGCAGAACGCGATCCAGCTCAACGCCGAAGTTACGAGCATCAAGAAGGTGGACGGAAAGTACCAGGTGACGTGGCTCGACAAGACGAGCAAGGAAACGAAAACCGCCGAGTACGACGAACTATTTTTTGCCGGCGGTCCGCGCGAGGCCGTGCGTCTTGGCCTGACCGGTCCGCAGGAAGGTTCCGAGCCGCTGCTGCCGGACGATTTCGCCGCTGCCGTCAAGGACGCTCGCGTGGTGCCCGCCACCAAGATGGCCGTGAAGATCGCCGCGGATCTGCTGGAAGACCGCCAACTGCCGGGCAATGTTCAGGCGGACGAACTATTTCAGCAGTCGTACGTGGTGCCTGCCCGCGACGGCGGCGCCGTGGTTTATCCAAGCTATACGCTCGGCGACAACTCGACGAAAGTCGCCGGCATGACGGGCCGCGAGCAGATGGACCTGTTTATCCAGACGCTTCGAAACGTGGCCTCGCGCGATCCGGAGAATCCGTCGCATAAGAAGCTCGCGGATCTCGCCGACGTCGTCGAGCAGAGCCGCGAGGGCATCGCGTATACGCACTGGGGCCTGGAGCGTCATCAGTGGGGCGCGTTCAAGATGGACGGACCGGACCAGCTCGACAACACGCGCACGCTGTATGCCGCGCTGCTGCGCATGAGTGACGGTGCGATCGCGATCGGCGAGGAACTGACGTTCGAGGGCGGCTTCGCGAGCGGCGCGCTGGCGTCGGCGACTCATGGCGTGCAGCAGTTCGTGCGGCGTCAGGGCGGGACACTGCCGCCGAATTCGCCGTACTACCAGGAGTTGCTGTAAAGCCGGCATGGCAAACGGCGACCGGCAAGCAGCAAAACAAGTGCTTTCCCTATAACCGTCCTAAGTGCTTGACATGGGAAATTTGATTTCATAAATTCGTTCCCAGTCTGTCGCCATGAATCTTGTGGCGGCACACGGCAACGTTGCCGTGCTACACATGGAAGGCTATGCAGCCCCCTAACCTTGCGTTTTCAACGCTGGTCAGGGGGCTTTTTGTTTTGGGAGACGAAAACAGCAATGTCGCACTACGACCTCGCAAAGCCCGGCTCAGAGGAACTCGTCATCGCGTGCGTGCAGATGGAGCCGCACATCGGTGCCAAGCGCGCCAACGTGGCGCGGCTGATCCGGCATGTGGAAACCGCCGCGGGTAACGGTGCATCGCTCGTCGTATTGCCCGAGCTGGCGACGACCGGTTACGTGTTCGCGGACCGCGACGAAGCGTTCTCGCTTGCCGAAGGCTTGCCCGATGGCGAGACGTCCCAACTCTTCGCCGAGACCGCGCAGCGCCTCGGCGTTCATATTGTCACCGGCATCGCCGAACGCGCGGGCAAGCGTCTTTATAACTCGGCGCTCTTCACCGGTCCTTCCGGCCACATCGGTATTTATCGCAAGCTGCATCTGTGGAATAACGAAAACCGCTTCTTCGAGCCGGGCGATCGCGGCGTGCCCGTGTTCGGCACACCGCTCGGGCGCATTGCGATTGCGATCTGCTACGACGGCTGGTTTCCGGAGACCTACCGGCTCGCGGCGATGCAAGGCGCGGACATCGTATGCGTGCCGACCAACTGGGTGCCGATGCCCTCGCAGCCCGACGACCGCTCGGCGATGGCGGCGACACTCACGATGGCCGCCGCGCACAGCAACGGCATGGCGATCGCGTGCGCGAACCGCATCGGCACCGAGCGCGGGCAACTGTTCATCGGTCAGAGCCTGATCGTGGGCGGCGACGGCTGGCCGCTCGCGGGGCCCGCGAGCGTCGACCGCGAAGAAGTGCTCTACGCGACGATCGACGTCAAACGCACTCGCGCCGCGCGCACGCTGAACGCTTTCAATCACGTCCTGCGCGATCGCCGCGCGGACGTGTACGACCCGATGCTGGGCGCGCGCTGGCCTTCTTTTCAGACATGAAGCATGCCGTATTCGTGCAACTCCCCTACTCTACTCACCACCACTGCGAAGGACATCATGAGACCGTTCACTAAACTCTTCCTGGTTGCCGCGGTCGCGGCAATGGCCGGCGCGGGAACCTGCGCGAACGTGTTCGCCGCGGAGCCGATCCGCATCGGCGTCGCGGTCGGACTGTCCGGCGCGAACAGCGTGGTCGCGCCCGCAGTGGTGCAGGCGTCGCAACTCGCCGTCGATGAAATCAACGCAACGGGCGGCATTCTCGGCCGGCCGGTGCAACTCGAGATCGCCGACGACGCCTCCGGCGCGGTCGGCGCGCAGAAGGCGTACGACACGCTCGTCTTCCAGAAGAACGTCGACGCGATCATCTCGATGGAAACCAGCGCCGCGCGCAATGCCGCGCTGCCGATCGTCGCGCGCGGCAAGAAGCCGTTCATCTACACGTCGTTCTATGAAGGCCGCTCGTGCAATCCGTGGATGTATGTGAACGGCTGGGTGCCGGAGCAGCAGGTCGCGCCGGTGGTCGACTACTTCGCGAAGGCGAAGAGCGCGAAGACCTTCTATCTGGTCGGCAACGACTACGCGTTTGGCCGCGGCATGCTGCAGTTCACGCGCAAGTACATCGAGGCGCACGGCGGCAAGGTCGTCGGCGAGGAATATCTGCCGACCGACGGCACCGACTGGACGCCGATCCTTTCGAAGATCCGCGCGGCGCACCCCGACGCGCTGATCAGCGCGACCGCGGGCGGCGCGCCCAACGTCGCGCTCGCGAAACAGTTGAAGGGCTCGGGCCTCACGCTGCCGTACGGCAATCTCGCGATCGACGAAGGCACCGCGAAAAGCATGGGCGACGTGGCGACCGGCATCTACATGTCGGGCTCGTATCTGACGAGTATCGATACCTCGGCGAACAAGAAGTTTCTCGCGTCGATGGACAAGCGCTTCGGCAAGGACATGAAGACGCCGAACGAACTCTCCGAGCCGCAGTACGAGGCGTTTTTCCTCTACAAGGCCGCGGTCGAAAAAGCCGGTTCCGCCGATCCGGGCAAGGTCATCAAGACGCTCGATCAGGTATCGTTCGATGGTCCGCGCGGTCAGATCGAAATGGTCAAGAGCCGGCATACGCCGCTCGCGATGCGTCTCGGCCAGATCCAGTCGGACGGCTCGGTGAAGATCCTGCAGACTTTCCCGGACGTCGATCCGGGCGCGCAGTGCCCGAACATCAAGTAGGCGCTACCGGCAACAAGGCATCCGCCTGAGCGCGCGGCTCGCCGTGCGGATGCGACTGGAGACAACCATGGTTCTCGCATTAGACATTCTCACCACCACAGCCGTGCTGTTCATCGTGACGGCCGGCCTGATGGTGATCTTCGGCGTGATGAAGATCGTCAACTTCGCGCACGGCGCGTTGCTGACGATGGGCGCTTACGCGAGCTTCGTCGTCACGCAATTGAAGCTCAACCCGTGGCTCGGCGTGCCGCTTGCGATCGTCGTCGGCATCGTGGTCGGCATGCTGGTCGAGCTGATCATCGTGCGGCCCCTGTACAAGCGTCCGCTCGATGCGATTCTCGCGACGTGGGGCCTCGGCATCGTGATCGGGCAAATCATCGTGATGGTGTTCGGCCGCGAAGTGCAGTTCGTCGAAACGCCGCTCAAGGGCGTGGTGTCGATTGCGGGCACCGACTATTCCGCCTACCGCCTCGTGCTGATTCCGGTTGCGCTCGGCATCTGCGCGATCATGACCGCGCTGCTGACCGGCACGCGCTTCGGCGTGAAGACACGCGCGGTCATCATGAACGAAGACCTCGCGCGCGGGCTCGGCATTCACTCGGGACGTATCCGCTTTATCACGTTCAGCCTCGGCGCGGCCTTCGGTTCGCTCGCCGGCGTGCTCATCACGCCGTTATCGAGCGTCGATCCCGACATGGGTCTGCCGTGGCTCGTCAGTGCCTTCATGCTCGTGATGGTGTCCGGGCATTCGATGCTGAGCCTGCTCGTCACCTGCTTCGTATTCGGCGCCTGCCAGGTGCTCGTCAGCACCTTCGTGAGCCCGGTGCTCGGCGGGCTGACCATCGCCGTGCTGGCCGCGCTCACGCTGCGCATCCGTCCGCGGGGGTTCTCTCATGGCTAAAGTCAACGCGTCGCTGGATCATGCCGGGCGCGACTCGTCGCCGGGCAGCAAGCGCTTAGGTACGCAGCAAAAATCGTTGCGCGGTCTTG
The DNA here is from genome assembly GCF_000172415.1 of Paraburkholderia graminis C4D1M. Classification (GTDB taxonomy): domain Bacteria; phylum Pseudomonadota; class Gammaproteobacteria; order Burkholderiales; family Burkholderiaceae; genus Paraburkholderia; species Paraburkholderia graminis. Next base: position 647,144 of record NZ_ABLD01000001.1, on the reverse strand, counting down.
CGATGATCGGCGTGCTCGGCATTCTGTTGATCGCAGCGGGACCGTTCCTGTTCGGCTCGTATCTGCTGAACGTGCTGATTCAGGCGTTCTTCTTCTCGATCGTCGCGGTGACGGTCGATATTTTGTGGGGCTACACCGGCTATCTGACGTTCGGCCAGTCGGCCTTCTTCGGACTCGGCGCGTATGCAGCCGGTCTGGTGTTCACGCATGGCGGCTTTTCGACGGCATACGTGCTGCTCGCGCTCGCGGCCACGCTTGCCGTGACGGCCGGCGTCGCCGCCCTGCTCGGCTGGCTGTCGTTCTATCGCGGCGCTTCGCCGTTCTTCGCAACGGTCATGTCGCTCGTGCTGCCCATCGTGCTGAGTCAGTTGCTGCTGTCCGGCGGAGAGTGGACCGGATCGAGCTCGGGGCTGACCGGCTATCAGACCTTCGATCTCTCGCTCGAAGCGTGGTACTGGATCGCAGGCGCGGCGCTCGCGGTCGTCGTGGGACTCGCGTGGGTCTTCGTGCGCAGCGACGGCGGGCGCGTGCTCGCGGCGATTCGCGACAACGAATCGCGCTGCCTGTATCTCGGCATCAACACGTCGCTCGTGAAGATCGGGCTGCTCGTCGCGACCGCCGCGGTCGCGGGACTCGCCGGTTTCGGCTATGGCTCGTTCAGCGGCGTGGTCGCGCCCGAACTGACCGGCTTCGTGCTCGGCACGCAACTGATCATCTGGGTCGCGCTCGGCGGACGCGGCACGTTGTGGGGTCCGGTGATCGGCGCGCTGCTGATCAACGTGGGCACGTCGTATCTGAGCGGCATCATGCCGTTCGCGTGGCAACTGATATTGGGCGCCGCGTTCGTCGCGGTGATCGTGTTGTTGCCGCAAGGTCTCGTGCCGCTGCTCGTGAAGCCGCTGCGCCATCTCGCGGGCGAGACGCGCGAACCGGAGCTGATCGAGCGGCCGGTACGCGACGGCGACGCGCTTCATGCCGCCGCGCCCGCGCTGCGCATGAGCGGCGTCGCGCGTCATTTCGGCAGTCTGAAGGTGCTGCAAGGCATCGACCTCGACGCGCAGGCGGGTGAACTCGTCGGCCTCATCGGTCCGAACGGCGCGGGCAAGACGACGCTGATGCGCTGCATGAGCGACGGCGCGGAACGCTCGGCCGGCACGGTCATGTTGTGCGGCAACGATATCCGGCAATTGCCGCCCGACCGTTGCGTGCGCTTTGGCCTCGGCCGCAAGTTTCAGAACGCCAACATCTTCGAAACGCTGACCGTCGCGCAATGTCTGCGCATTGCGGGCACGCTGATCGAGCGGCCGTCGCTCGTGCGGCGCTCGGCCACGCTCGCATTGCCGCCGTATGCGCTCGAAGTGATTCGCGCGACGAACCTCGAACGCAAGCTCGGCGCCGTCGCGAAAGACCTCTCGCACGGCGAACAGCAGGCGCTCGAACTCGCGATGGTGCTCGCGCTCGAACCGCGCATCGTGCTGCTGGACGAGCCGACCGCGGGCCTCACGAAAACCGAGCGCACGCAGATCGGCAACGTGCTTGCGACGCTCGCTCACCGGTACAAGCTGTGTTGCCTGCTGGTCGAGCACGACCTGGATTTCGTCGCGGGCATCGCCACGCGTATCGTGGTGCTGCATCAGGGGCGCATCGTGATGCAAGGCAATTTCGACGAAGTGGTCAACTCGGAACTCGTCAGAACCATTTATGCCGGCACCGCGCAAGGCGATGCAGCCGCCGGCGCAGCAACACAACGGGAGGCGTCGTGAGCCAGCTCGCGTTGAATCTGAAGGATGTGACAAGCGGATACAAGGCGTCGGTCGTGCTGCGCAAGCTGTCGTTCAGCGTCGCGAATGGCGAAGCCGTCGCGCTGCTCGGCAAGAACGGCATGGGCAAGACCACGCTGCTCAAAACGATCATGGGTTATCTGCCGAAGCAAAGCGGCGCGGTGCATGTGCATGGACAGGACATCACGCGGCTGCCGCCGCATCGCATCGCGCGGGCCGGCATTGCCTACGCGCCACAGGAACATGCGCTGTTTCAGGATCTCAGCATCCGCGACAACCTGCGGCTCGGGCTCGTGAACGTCTCCGTGTTCGACGAGCGCTTCGCCGAAATCGAGCCGATTTTTCCGGTGTTCGGCAGCCGCTTGCGCCAGTACGCGGGCACGCTGTCGGGCGGCGAGCAGAAGATGCTGCTGGTGGCGCGCGCGCTGATGATGCGCCCGTCGATCATCCTGCTCGATGAAATCACCGAGGGTCTGCAACCTTCGGTGATCGACCGGCTGGCCGATGCGCTGTTATGGGAGCGCAGCCGTCATGGCACGACGCTTTTGCTGATCGAACAGAACGTGCCGTTCGCGCTCAAGGTTGCCGACCGCTACGCGGTGCTCAAGCAAGGCGAGATCGTCGACGAAGGCAACGCGAAGGACGATGCGGCAGCCGAATCGATCTACGAACATTTGCGCGTTTGACTCTCCTCTGCACTCACGCCATGACTCTTGCCCAATCGTTTTATCGGCCGCAATCCGCTTATGCGCTGCTTGAGCGCGGCGCGCAGAATCCGCATGAACGCAGCAGCCGTGCCGTGCTCGAATCGCTCGCGCGCATCGAGGAAGTCGACGCCGAAGTTCGCGCGATGACCGCCGTTGCCACGCACGAAGCTGCGCTCGCGAACGCGTCCGCCGCGCAAGGGCCGCTTGCCGGGCTGCCCGTCGTGGTCAAGGACATCCTCGACACACACGACTTCGTGACTTCGTACGGTTCGCCGATCTACGCGGATCATCGGCCGAAGTCGGACGCGGCTATCGTCACCTTGTTAAAGCGCAACGGCGCGGTGCTCGTCGGCAAAACGGTGACGAGCGAATTTGCTTACATGGCGCCGACCGTCACGCGCAATCCGTGCGACCCTGGCCGCACGGCGGGCGGTTCGTCGTCCGGTTCGGCCGCAGCCGTTGCCGCCGGCATCGCGCCGTTTGCGATCGGCTCGCAGACGGGCGGCTCGACGATACGGCCCGCTTCGTTTTGCGGCGTCGCCGGTTTCAAGCCGACGCTCGGCATGCTGCCTACCGCCGGCATGAAATGCTTTTCGTGGTCGTTCGATACGGTCGGCCTCTTTGCCGCGGGCGTGCGCGACGTGGCCTATCTCGCGCAGGTTTTGAGCGGACGTCCGCTCGCGCTCGACCGGAACGCGGAGCCGCCCGTGTTCGGTGTGCCCGAGACTTATCCGTGGACCGAACCTTCGGCGAATGCGAGCCACGTGCTCGACACGGCGATACGTGCGATCGAGCGCGCGGGCGGCCGCGTTCGGCCGCTGCGCTTCGATTCATGGATGGCCGAACTGATCGCCGCGCACGACACGATTCAAAGCTATGAGGCGTGGCAAACACTCGGCTTCGAGTACGATTGTCATCGCGCGCAACTGTCGCCGGTGCTGTTTGCGTTTCTCGCGCGCGCATCGAATGTCGATGCCGCGGCGTATGCGAACGCGTGTGCGTCGATGGCTCGCGCGAAAGCCAGGCTCGCCGAACTGTTCGACGGCGTCACGGCGCTGCTCACACCGAGCGCGCCCGACGAAGCGCCCGATGGACTTGCGTCGACCGGCGACCCGGCGTTCAATCGCAACTGGACGCTGCTCGGCAGTCCGTGTGTGAATGTGCCGGGCCTCAGAGGCGCGCGCGGCGCGCCCATCGGCGTGCAGGTGATCGGCCGGCCGTTAGACGATGCACGCTGCCTCGCCGCCGCAGGGTTCGTCGAGCACGCAATCATCGCAAGTGCGGGAATAACAGTTAGCCAACGCGCCGCGGTCTAACCGAACGCAAAGCGCAGCGCAGCGCAGCGAGGAGAACACTGAATGGAGACGATGGAGACGAACGCGCAACCGCCCGCGAAACCGCTGCCCGCCGAATCCGGCTGGCGCGTCGGCGTGCTGTTCTCGCGCACGGGGGTGACGGCGGCCACGGAGTCGGAGCATTTCTTCGGCACCGTCCTTGCAATCGAGGAAGTCAACGCGGCAGGCGGCGTGGACGGTCGTCTGCTCGATCCCGTCGTGTATGACCCGAAAAGCGATCCCGACGAATATCGCCGGCTCGCGTCGCGCATGTTGCAGGAAGACGAGGTCACGGTCATTTTCGGCTGTTCGACTTCGTCGAGCCGCAAGGCGGTCTTGCCGGTCATCGAACGCTATAACGCGCTGCTCTGGTATTGCTCGATCTACGAAGGATTCGAATACTCGCCGAACGTGATCTATACCGGCGCGGTGCCGAACCAGAACAGCATGCAACTGGCGGCCTATCTGTTGCGCAATCATGGCCGGCGTTTTTTTCTGGTTGGCGCCGACTACATTTATCCACGAGAATCGAACCGCATCATGCGCGACATGGTCGAGCAGCATGGCGGCGAGATTGTCGAAGAAGTCTATCTGCCGAGCGACGCGGACCCCGCGGCGCTGCAAGACGTCATCGAGCAGATCCGGGCAGTCGAGCCCGACGTGGTATTTTCGACGCTGATTGGCCGGGGCGCGCGTGCGTTTTACAAGCTCTATCGCGAGCACGGAATCGATCCTGCACGCATCCCGATTGCAAGCTTGACGATGACCGAGGGCGAAACGCGGATGATCGGTCCTGAACTGTGCGGCAACCACATCATTTCCGCGAGCTACGTGAACACGCTGAAGCTGCCGGGCAACCAGCGCTTTCTCGAATCGTGGCGCGCGCGCTTTGGCGACCAACCCGCGAGCATGTGGTCGGAGATGGCGTACAACCAGGTGCATCTGTTTGCGCTCGCACTGGCACGCACGCGCAGCCTCGATACGGCGAAACTGGTCGACGCTGTGTACGAGGTCGAATTCGATTCGCCCGAAGGCTCGCTGCGAATCGACCGCGCGAACAATCACGCGATCCTCACGCCGCGCATTGCCGTGTGCCGGCCTGACGGCGCATTCGACATCGTGTGGGAAGGCCGTCAACCGGTCAAACCCGATCCTTATCTGACTTCCTACGGCTTCGCCGAATTCTGGCTCGACGGAGAGCCGGTATGAACGCAGGCGCGCGCCGCATCTTCGACGATCTGCGCACGCTGCGCGTGGTGGTGATTCATCCGCCCGGCGACGACCGCAGCGTGCTCGAGGAGCAATTACGGCGCATCGGCTGCCCGGTTCGCGCGATCTGGCCGCTGCCCGCGCATTTACCCACGGATGCCGACGTGATCTTTTTTCTGGTGGGCCCCGAAATCAGGAACGCGGGCAACTGGAGCGCCGCCGACACGCAAGCCACGCTGATTGCGCTGTCCGACTACGAGAACCCGACTGCGTTGAAGATGCTGCTCGATACGCAGGCGCACGGCGTCATCACGAAGCCGTATCGCTCGACCGGTGTGCTGAGCACACTCGTGCTGGCGCGCGCTTCGTCGGGTTATCAGCAGCGGCTGCACGCGAAGATCGGCAAGCTCGAGGAGGCGATCAAGGCGCGCCGACATATCGAGCGGGCCATGCGCATTCTGATCGACGCGCATCGGCTGAGCGAGAACGAAGCGTATGAGCACATGCGTTCTCGCGCGACCGAATTGCGCGTGACCGTCGGCGAAATCGCGACGATCGTGATCGACGCTCACGAGGGCATGGAAAAGCTCGGGCTGGGGAAACGGTCGAAGCTTTAGCTTGTAGCTGCCGTGGCTCGCTGCCTCGCTGCCTCGCCGCTTCGCTTTAGCGGCGTCAACTTCCGAACCACGCATCAAACGAAAATTCGCCGCTGCTACAGTTGGCTCGATCCTGCATGCTCAACCGATCTCGTCCCTTACCTTCCGAGCGAGACCACCATGATCGATGCCGCCGAACTCAAACGTCTAGACCAGCTCATTCATCAGCTCGGGCCCGGCGGCTCCGGCACGGGCAGCGCAAGCGACGAGAACATCGCGCGCGAGATCGAGCAGATTCTCGCCGATCTCTTCAGCGATAGCGGCGCGTCAGGCTCCGGCATGCCCTCGATGCCTTCCCTGCCCTCCATGCCCTCCATGCCTTCGCGGCCTTCGACAACTCGCGCCGCGCCCGCCAGCTACCGAAGCACATCGACGACAGGCGGCGTGCCGGCCGGCGACGGCTCGGGCCAATCCAGTTCGGCCAGCACGCCTGAAGCCAAAAAAACCGCGCAGTACTTCATGACCAATCTGCAACGCGACTTCGGCCTGACCCGCAACCAGGCCGCGGGCGTCGTCGCGAATCTGTGGCACGAGAGCGGCGGGATGAACCCAGGCATCAACCAGGGCGGCGCAATCGGCGCGCCGAACTCGAACATGCAATCGGGCTATGGCATCGCGCAATGGACCGGCTCACGCAAGCAGGACTACCTCGACTATTGCTCGGCGAATCACCTCGATCCGTCGAGCGAACAGGCCAACTACGGCTTCCTCAAGCACGAATTGCAGACCACGCAAGCGGGCGCGATCGACGCGATAAAAAGCACACAGTCCGCGCAGGACGCCACCGTTGTGTTCTGCAATACGTTCGAGCGTCCAGGCGATCCGCAGATGTCGAGCCGCCTCGCCGACTTGCAGTACGTGTTGACCGCGTGATGAAGCATGTTCGGCGCGCGCGGTTCTCAAAGCCACTTGTGTTGAGAACCAAACGCGCCGAACCCGCCGAACCCGCCGTTTAGAACAGCACGCGCCGCGTCACCGCTCCAGCGTCTCCGAAGGCGCCTCGTGAAACTGCTTGCGATAGCCGCTCACCAGCGTCGAACGATTCTGCACGCCCCACTTGTTGGCCGTGAACAGCACCGTGCGCTCGCCGTTGAACGAATCGTCGAGAAGGTCCGCGCGAATCCGCTCCATCCGCAGACGGCGAATCAGTTCGGTCGGCGAAAGACCTAGCGAGTGCTTGAACGCGCTTTGCAACGCGCGCTCGGTCACACCCACTTCGGCGGCCACTTCGCGCACCGACAGATCGCGCCGGTCGAGGTTTTCCTGCAAGTAGCGATAAGCGCGCCGGTAACGCGCGGGCAAACGTGCGGCGACGTCGTCCAGTTGCGGCGCCTGGCGCGCGGCCTTGCCCGCATACGACACGAGCACCTGCGAATCGTCGCGCAGGCACTGCGTGGCGATCAGCGCGTAGCGGCCGAAAAACAGCATGCCCTCGCGGCTGCGCCCGAGCGCCTGATGCGTCTTCGCGACCGCATACAGATATTCGAGCTGCCGATGCCCCGTCGACGCCGCATGGTCGATCCGATGCAGCGGCTCGAGCAGCATCTCGGCCAGTTGCGGCGCGTCGGACGCGAGCGCGGCGAGCACGACTTCGAGCCGCGTGGTGCGCAGATAATCGCCGAAGCCGCGCTGTTGCGCCCAGTTCAGATGCGCGGTGATGCCGTCGAGCGCCGCGCGTTCGCCACGCGCCAGCGCGCGCAACTGACGCAAATAATCGACGCGTTGGCGCAGCAACGGCGTGCAGACGTTCAACGCTTCGACTTCGTGAAGATCGGCTTCGTCGCTTGCGGAGGCCATCGAGCGGAATGCGCCGGGTGTGCCTGGTGTGCCCGCGCCGCGCAGCGTCTGGTCGCCGAGGCCCGACTGCCAGTACGCGTGATCGGATAGCAGCGTCGCGCCGCGTAATTCGCGCTGCACCGCGACGTCGAAGCGCAACGTGGCGATCATCTCGCGCCAGTGCCCGAGCGACGGATCGGTGATCGCGGCCGCGAGTTCGTCGAGCGCGTCGCCCGAATCGCGCGAACGGCCGAGTTCGTGCAACGCACCGACAATGCCGAGCCGCGCTTCGATCTGCTGCGCCGCGTCGACGTCGGGCTCGTCGACGAGCCGTGCGAAGCACGACAGCGCGGTCGCGAGCCGGTGACGAAACAGTGCCTGCCAGCCGGCGTTGCGGCACGACGCCGCGCGGATCGCCTGACGCGGCGAGCGGATCGCCTTCTGCGCGCGGCGATACTGTTCTTCGGCTTCGTCGCAGATGCCGAGCGCCATCTGCATGTCGGCATGCAGGCGCAGCAAGTCGGGCGAGCCCGCAGCGCCGCGCGCGAGGTCCGACCAGCGGCTCGCCTGCGCGCCCGCCGGTTGCAGATCGCCGTCGCGTATCTTGTTGAGAAACCCGTCCGGCAGATCCTGCACGGACAACGACGCCGCCAGGGGAAAGTAAAGCGTCAGGAACATTGCGCTACTCCTCGTTGATGCGCGCGGCTCGATTCACCCGCACGCATGCTGCTGCAAACCGATCGTTGCGAATGCCACCATCGTTCGCATCCCCTAATCTATGCAGATATGCGGCGCACATCTTCAACAAATCTGAGCGTTCGGGCCGATTTGAGAACTGTTGAGATTCGCGATGCTTGCCGAACGTGGGCAGGCCCGCGCGCTGGACCCTATTGCCGAACCATGCAACTCGCAATAAGCTGACGAATCCATTGCCCGGCGAAATTGTCAAAAGGCGTCGACCGCGCGTGCGCCGCGAGAACGCCTCTGCGCACGCGGCCACGATCGACATGACCGGTGAGCATTTGATCCGCCGCACGCGGTGGCGCCCAGCCGACCGGGCTCGCCGAATCCGCTGGAGATCCACGATGCCGTCATTACGACCGAACGAAACGATCCTGGCGTTCAGTCGCTTCACGCTGTCCCAGGAGCCGCCGCGGCTCGTCGCCGATGGTCTCGAGGTCGAGCTCGGCGCGCGGGCGCTCGAACTGCTGATCGCGCTCGTCGAGGCGCGCGGCCGGCCTGTCGCCCAGGCCGAGCTTGGGCGACGCGGCTGGCCTGAACTGAACGTCGACGTCAATACGGTTCAATCGCAGATTTCCGCGTTGAGGCGCGCGCTCGGCGACGATCGCGATTTGATCGTCACCGTGCCGGGCTTCGGCTATCGCTTTGCCGCCGAGGTTCAGACCAACAGCGCTGGGGATTACGTTCCGCCAGCTTCGCCCACTCCGCCCGCTCCACCCGCTCCGAGCTGGCAGTTGCCGAGCGAGCCGCCGATCGTGACCGCGCCTCGCGCGGCGCAGCCCGCGTTTGGCGCAGCGGCGAGCCCCGCCCGCACGCAACAGCAACTCACGCCGTTCATCGGCCGGCATGCCGAGCTTTCGGAAGTGCTCGGCCTCATATCGATCACGCGGCTCATCACGCTCGTCGGCGCAACCGGTGCGGGCAAGGCGCGCCTCGCACACGAAGCGGCGCGCCGCCTCGCCGCGCGCTTTCGCGACGGCGTCGTGCCGGTGGCGCTCTCGGCGCTCACGCCCGACGACGGTTTCGCCGCTGCGTTCGCGCTTGCGTTGCATCTGCCCGCGGGTTCGGGACAGACGCCGCTCGCGCGTTTGCTCGACGGCGTGCGCACGCGCGACGTGCTGCTCGTCGTCGATTGCAATGAGTGCGACGGAGCGCTCGCGGCCCACACGCTCGACGCGTTGCTGGCGGCCGGACCGAACGTGCGTGCGATCGTGACCGCGAGTGCGCCGCTTGGCTTGTGCATCGAGGAAGTCGTCACGCTCGGCCCATTGCGCACGCCCGAACAGCCTCGCGTGAACGCGACGCTCGCGCCGGAATACGACGCGCTGCGTCTGCTGTTCGCGCGGCTCGCGACGCTGTCCGCGCGGCGGGAGCGGCAACGGGTTTCGCCGCAAACGTCGCAGCAAACGTCCCAGCAAACGTCGCCGCGTCCGCTGAGCGGCAACGCGCTGCTGACCGCGCTCGACGGCGGGGCGATGTCGCAAGCCGCCATCGACGCCGCCGTGCTCATCACGCAACTGCTCGCCGGCGTGCCGCTCGCGCTCGAACTCGCCGCGGCGACCATCGACCAGAACATGCGCGCCGGCGAGCCGCTCGAAAGCGCACTGGCCCGCTACGCGCAATGTCTCGATGCGCTCATCGGACCACGCATCGAAACGCCCGGCGTTCCGCATTCGCGCTCGGCGCCGATCACGCTCGCGTTCGATTTGCATTTCGCGCGGCTCGACCGACGCGCGCGTCTGCACTTGCTGCGCCTCTCGATGTTCGCCGGCGAATTCCCGCGCTGCGCGGCCATCGGGCTGCTTGGCGCCTGCGAGCCGTCGATGGCGGCGAATGCGGGCGTCGGAGCGCCGGAGCAAACGCACGAACGCACGCCCGCCACCCTGCACGACGCAATCCGCAGCGACGCGCTCACCGACGCCGCGCTCGACGCGTTGACCGAAGCGGGCCTCGTCGAGGAAATCGACAGCAGCGGACAGTGGATGCTGCATATCCGGCGACCCGTTCGCCATCTCGCGCGCGACATGCTGCGCGACGCCGGCGAATACGACCGCACCGCGCTCGCGCTCGCAACCGGTCTGCCGGTGCGGCTGAACGCGCATCGCAAGCGCGGCGAGCGCGCGCATATCGACGCGCTCGACATCAGCGATCTCGAAGACCTGCGCGCGTCGCTCGAATGGAGCACGCAATGCGAACGCTTCGAGACGGCGATCTCGCTGCTCGAAGGGTCGGCCTGGCTGTGGACGCGGCTTTCGCTCGAACGCGAATATCTGCAGCGCAGCCGTGCGGTGCTCGCCGGCGTGCAGGCCGGCGCCACGCCGCGTCGACGGGACGAGATGCGCGTTCATGCGGTTCTCGCGAGCACGCTGCCGCTCGCGCACGCGCCGGTCGCGCAGGCCATCGCCGCATGGGAAACCGTCTACGAACTGGCCAACGCGTGTGCGGACAGCGCGTTCCGCGAGCGCGCGCTGACCGGTCTCATCGTGTGCTGTAGCGAAGCCGGCGATACGCGTCGTGCGGCGGAATTGCAGGCGCGTTACGACCGCATCGTGAAAGCGGGCAATGCGCGCAGCGGGGCCGCGTCGCGATGACGGCGATGACGGCGCTGACTTAGCCGACATCGCTGGCTGCGCATCGCGGCGAGTTGGCGTGGAATTCATCGCGGGCGTCGTCACGTGTATTCATTGCCTAACGCTTCGGCAATGCGCGCGGCAATCGAGTCCCCGCCGATGCTCAGAAACTTCGCGACGATCGCGAGCGCCGTGGGATCGCCGCTGCGCAACACCGCAGCCGCGCAACGCCGCCAGTCGCGATCGGCGAGCATATACAGACACCAGGCCTGCAATGCGGTGACGACGGGCGAACCGTAGCCCTGCTCGTCGATCTGCCGCAACAGACGCAACGCATCGATCCAGCGCCGCGAATTGACGAGCAGCCTCACCTCGCAGATGTCGACGACCGCCGGGTTCGGATGAAGCTGGCGCAATACGAGCAGCAGTTCCTCGAGGTCTGCGTGCGCGCCGAGCCGCAGTCCCACGGAGAAGATCGTCAGCAGCACACCCAGCACCGCGACACTGCATGGATCGTTTTTCATTGCACGTACCTGGGCGAACGAATGGCAGAGAGCGACACCCTGCATTCTCGGACGCGCGGCGCTTGGCTATCGCGCGCATACGAAGCGCGGAGCGTGATCGCGAAGCATGCGGTTGTGGCGCGCGGATTTCGCGTGCTCACACCCCGCTTCGCATCCGTCCGCGCACGCCGATGCCCTTCCCATAGTCTGTCTGTGTTGAAGTCGGCGCGATCTGGCGACCTCATCAGTCTTCGTTATCCGCATGAATCAACCTTGTGAGAGGAACCATGACCACCAATAACGTGAACTCCGCGTATTACCAGAGCCCGACGTTCCAGTACCCAGGCGGGCAGCAGAATGGCGGCGCGAACCAGGCGCAGATCGACGCCGACATCCAGCAGTTGCTCAACGACCTCGGCATCACGGGCGGCCAGTATCCGGGCGGCAGTCAGTATCCCGGCGGCGGCCAGTTCCCCGGCTCGACCGGTCAGTATCCCGGCGCGCCGTCGAACGGCAATCCGCCGCTGCGCTCCATCAAACTCTCGACGCGCTCCGGCGGCGAAGTGAGCCTGCTCGAAGATCCGTCGGGCAATCTCTACGACAAGAACGGCAAATCGGTCGGCACGGTGGGCGCGGACGGCAGCGTGAGCTTCACCGCCGACGGCAAGAAAGAAGTCAACGAACTGATGACGAACGGCCGCTCGCCTTTCGATCTCATCATGAGCGGCGGCCTCGTCGAAGGCGAGAAACAGAGCGACGGCACGTACAAGTTCGCAGCGGATCAGGTGAACATCGGCGCGGGCGATCTGAATCTGAACAGCGCGCCGAACAATCGGGTTCAGCCGCTGACGGTTGAGCAGCCCGCACAGTTGCCGGGTAATTACACTCTTAACGTGTGACTTTTACGTTCGACGTGCCGTTCACCGATACACGCACGCATGCTGACGGCGAACCGCCGATGACCTGCGAGATCCCTGACCCAGGCTCGTACAGCGTGCTGCCGTCGATCATCGGCACGGGTTCGGGCGATCCGTACCCGCTCTATGGATGGTTGCGCGCGCATCGGCCGCTGTGCCGCGACGCGAGCGGTGTATGGCTCGCGTCGTCGCATGCGCTCGTCACCCGCATACTCGACGACGCGCGTTTTTCGGCGCGGCCGCCGCCTGGCACCGAGCCGCTCGACGATCCTCTCGGCTATGCCAGCATGGTCGTGTTTCAAACGGGCGAAGCGCACGAACGGCTGCGGCGCTTTCTCGGGCCGCTGTTTTCACGCAAGGCGTTGGTGTCGCTGCAAGCGTTTATCGACGATGAAGTCGCGCGCCTCGTCGATCAATGCGAGCACTTGCCGCGTTTCGATCTGGTCGCGAATATCGCAAGCGTGTTGCCGGTGCGCACGATCTGCCGTCTGCTCGGGTTTCCCGATGCGCATGGCGCGAGTTATCTGGAGGCGTCGGCGGGCGCGTGGCAACTGATCAGCGGCGCGCCGATGTCCGCCGCGGAACACGCGCTCGCGGCCATGCACACCGAAGCCTTCCTCGCGCAAGTCGAATCGTTCATGCGCGCGATCGACCCTCACGCCGCGCCCGATCATGCGGCCTCGCGCTTCCTGCGGCTCGAACAGGAAGGCGGCATCGGCCGGCGCGAAATGCTCGTCAATATCCTGTTTCTGTTTATCGCGGGATACGGCACGACGCTGCTGTCCATCGGCAATAGCGTCGCCGCGCTGCTGCGCGAGCCGCGCGCGTGGCAGGCGCTGAAGGACGACGTCGCGCTCGTGCCGCAAGCCGTGCGCGAACTGTATCGCTACGATCCCGCGGTGCAGTCCGTGTTTCGCTATGCATGGGACGACGTCGAGATCGACGGCTGCCGGATTCGTCGCGGAGAACGCGTGATGCCGCTCATCGGCAGCGCGAACCGCGACCCGGCGGTGTTCGCCGCGCCCGATGAGATTTGCTTCGAACGCGAGGCCGGACGTTCGCTGACGTTCGGCGCGGGTCCGCATAGCTGCATGGGACTTGCGCTCGCGCGGATGCAACTGGAGTCGCTATTGCGCGCGTTGACTCGGCGCATGCCGGACTTGCGGCTCGCGCCTGGTCAGCAGGCGCGGCAGCAGCACGGTTCGTTTCATGGGTATGACCGGTTGGTGGTCGAGCGTTAGTTAGGCTGAGCGTTAGGCTGTCGTGATTGAACGCGACGCGCGTGAGGCTCGCGCATCTTGCATGCGTGTATCGCGTTGTCACTCGGACAGGAACTTCACGTCGCCCCGGTTGCCCGTATAGGTGTCGTACGACACCACCTGCGGGCCGCTGCCGCCTTGCGTATTATTCGAACCGATCAACGTGATGCGGCCGTTGTCGTTGCTCGCGACGATCTCGACGTGCTCATCGTCGCCGACGATGCAGATGTCGCCCGGTTTCGCCTCGTTGCGGCTCACCGTGCGCCAGCCGTCGCCTTTCAATTCGCTGTGAAGCGTCGACACGAGATTCGTGTGCTGCGACTCGGAAATCTTCCCCGACTTCACGAGACAGGCCGACGCGAAGTTCGCGCAGCACACGGTCGTGTCGACGCCCTTGTCCATCGGCACGCCCTGGTCCGCCATGATGCTGGCCGCCGACTTGTGCAACTGCGTCTGGGCGACGCCCGCCGCATTGCCCGAGCCGGCCGGCCGCACGTTGGCGTCGCCTCGCTCGACGGCGCCGTTCGCGTTGACCGCGCCCGTGCCGGATGAACTGCGATAGCTGGCTTGGGTGACGCCGCCGCTGCTCGTCGGGAGCGAAGGCATCGAGGGCATGGAAGGCATCGGCATGCCCGACGATTCCTGCGATGGACTCGTGATGCTCAACAGGAACTGCAGGAAGAGTTGCTCGAGCGCGTTGTCACCCATGCCGCCTGGCGAATTCCAGTTCGCGCCGGCGTTGCTGCCGACGTTGCCGCCGACGTTTCCCCACGCGTTCGGTTGCGTCGTGATGGATCGCGTGAACAGCGACGAAGGATCGGCCGCGCCCGTATATCCGCCAGCCGGGTAGGACAGCGTGGAAAATGCGCTATACGTCATGACGACTCCTTGTTAGCGAAGCGACGCGGTGGCCTGGCGCGCGTTGTTGCCGGGCACGCTTGAATGTAAACGCGGCGCGATGCAGTTGCCGCGTGCGGCGCGCAACGATGCGCAATAAAGCGAAGCGGACGATGAGGTGTTGCGGCGGGGTGTGGCGTGGACGTTAGCGGTTGTCGCGGGTACTTGCACGGCATCGCGGCATTCTCGCGGGAGCCGACATAGAAAGCGATTCTGCGCAAGTTCGTTCGGCGGGTTGCGACGTGCGGCGGCGCGCACGCGTCGTCGTTGCGCGGCATCGCGGCGATCTCGCGCAGGTCGCCGCAAGAAGTCGACTCTGCGCAAACCGGTCCGGCGGTTTTGAGCGCGCAGCGGCGCACAAGCGCCGTCATTGCGCGGCACTCGCGGCGATCTCGCGCAAGTCGACACAAGAAGCCGCTTCTGCGCAAATCCGTCCGGCGCTTCGCAGCGTGCCGGCGCATCCGTCGCGCTTCATGTCTACTACCGCCATTGCGTTGCGTCGAGATCGCCGTGCCGAAACATTCTCTTTCCGCGCTCTGTCCCGTGGCCGCGTTGCATGCGCCTGCTGTCGCCGTCCGCGCGCTCGTCGCACTTGCGCTCGCGAGTCTACTCACCGCGTGTGCCGACCCGACGCCCGGTTCCATGCAACTGAAGATCGCCCAGCAGCAGAAGCTCGTCCCGCCTGCCAACGAAACCTTGCCGCTGTCGCTGCGAGCCGGATCGCAGGAGGTCCTTCAAGACGTGTTGAGCGCGGTCGGCGATGAAGTGTGGAGCTGCCGGCGAAGCGGCGGCGCGCTTCAGTGGACGTCGACAGGCACGGAAGCCACACTCGTCGATCAGGCGCGCAAGAGCGTCGGCACGGTGATGCCCAACCGCATGTTCAGCGCGTACGACGGCAGCTACATGATTGGACGCCTCGCCGCCGACCAGACCGTCACGCCCGACGCGCTGCCGTGGCAACGCATGGACGCGCGCTTCAATGCCGGCGAGCGCACAGGCGAAGGCCGCTTTGCGAGGACGACGTCGGTGCAGCGCGTGCTGACCTCGGGCGGGCTCCCGCCGAATCCGGCTTGCGATCAGGAAGGCGTGTCGCTGTTCGTGCCGTATTCGGCGACGTATTTGTTCTATCGCGCGAGCGACCCCGCCGCAGTGGTGCCCGCGCCGGAGCCGCCGTTGAACGCGGCATCGGCTGCGCAATAGCGTGGTCGGGTCTTGCGTCACGCACGAGGCGAAACACGACACATCAAATTCGCACGAAACGCGTGACGTATAGCGCCTAACGCGGCGCCCGCCTCACACGCGACGCCCGACGCCACACTCCCGCTTCTCGCGCGCCGCGCCGCTGCATGCTTCGGAGGACTCGATGAACTTCCGCTTTCCGCCACTGACCTCTCTTCTACCCAGCCGCGATAACGCCGCGACTTCATCACAACAGCAACCGCAGCCACAAACCCACCCCACCACCCCCGACTCCCAGACCCCGCTCAGCGGCCTCGCCCGTCTGTCCGACCGCGTGCGACACAATCCTGTCACGCGGATTTTCCGCGCGTCGAACACCACAGTCACAGTGCTCGAATCGACGCTCACCGCAGCCGGCAGCGTCGCCAACCCATCCGCCGATACGCGCTTTCCCCGTCCGCCGCAACGTGCGCCGGCGCAGGAACCGGCATCGCTCGACAGCGCGGCAATCGCGATCGGCGCACAGGGCGCGCAACTCGCGAACGCGTCGATCGGACGCACGGCCGCCTTCCTGGCCGACGACGCCACGCGCGGCGCGCTGCCCGTGCCGAAGTTCATGAGTCCGCGCGCGATCGGCCAGACGCTGCGCCGTCTGCGTAACCGCGAAGCCAACGCGGCCGCCCGCGAATGGGCGCAAACGCTCGACGATCACTTCATGCAGCCCGTGATCGCCGTGAACCGGCTCTTCCCGATTCCAGCCGATGCCACGCCGGAGGTGGCGGACGCGCGGCAGACCGCCATCAATAGCCTGCTCGACGGACTCACGCTGCGCAGGCCCCGGCCGGCGGGTGCGGACGCGTCGTTGCCGCCGGCCGTCGAACGCCTGCCGCAGGAGTGCGTGGTGCCGGTCGCAGAGGCGCTCGCCGAGGCAAGCGGCGGCGATCCCGCGCTGGCCGCGCGAATTCTCGAACGCTTGCAGCAGCCGCTAGACATCGCCAGTAATGCACCACCCGACGCACCCGACGATCTGGAACCCCGCACCTGGCGCTGCGCGCAAAACCTCGCGCACGCGCGTTGCTCCGCGCTCGAAGGTCTGCTGCGTTTGCAGTTCGGCGACGCGCCCCGCATGCGGAGCGCGGCAACAGCGCGGCCGCGCGGCTCGTCGTCTATTTGCAGGCCGGCCACAAGCTGCGTTCGATGGACGCCGACCTCGGCGCCACACCCGCAGATCTCAACGACGACGCGACCTATCGCATGTTCATCGACGATCCGTATGGCCGGCACGCGATGCTCGCGCTCGATGCGGCGCGGCGTCTGCCGCCCGACGCCGTCGACGCGAACGAGACCAACGCCCACGACATCGGCGCATGCGACATCGAAGCGATCACGGCTTACCGTCTGTGGCAAATGGGCTTCGACGAAAGCGGCCCCGGCTCCGATCTGGAGCGCGCGTCACAGTTGCTGTTCGACGGCGGCACGACGTGGGTTGAGCGCGGCGCACAGCGGCAGCAGCGCAAGGACGCGGCGCTCGGTTCGATCGACGGCGCACCGCCTGCCCAGCGCTTCGCGCATGCGAAGGCGCGCGTGGGACTTGCGGTACACGACGTGCCGCGCGTGTTCGGCAGGAACCGCTCGCCGATCGGCGTCTCGAGTCTGCTTGGCGCCGACACGCCGTTCTTCGACACGACGCGCGGACGCTACGACACCGCGCTGATCGCCGCCCGCGCCGCGCTGCTCGACTACAGCAACGAGCAGTTGCCACGCGCGGCCACGCCCGGCCGGATGCTCACGCATGCGCTGAACGCGGAGCGCCTGCGGGCATGGACCGATGCGCGCCCCGATGTGCCGTCCGACGCGCGGCTTCGCGAGTTGCAAAAGCGCCGGCCCGAATCGTTCGAAATCGGCCGGCGCGACGCGCGGCGGATGTGGGACGCCGCGCGTGCACGCGTCGCCGCAATGCGCGGGCAAGGCGATCCGCGAGCGCAGCGCAACGTCGAGCGCTGCTTGCGCATGTTCGACGACCGCGAGCGGCGCCGTCGCTTCGTCGATGAAATGACGGACGGCGGCTTCACGCTTGCCACGCTCGAACGCTGGTTCAATGCAAGCGCGATGGCCGCCGACGACGCCCCGCTCGCCGAGCCCACGCAGCGCAATCTGCAGGCCGCGCACGATCTGCTGGACAACCCCGGCATTGCGCCGCTCGAACGGATCACGACGCGCAACTTGCGCGAACAGCATCTCGCGCTGATGGCGCAGAACGTGCCGGGCACGGGCTTCACATCGTATGACGGCAATGCGCTCGGGCTCGACGCCAGCGCGTGGGGCAACTTGCCCGCGAAGCTGCTGGTCTCCGCGGGACCGATCGTGACGGTACTCGGCGGGCGCGATTCGATGTATTCGATCGGCACCGCGTACGAAGGCGGCCAGATGATCTTCGGCAACCGCAGCCGCGTGAACGGCGCGCTGGGCGCGCAAGGTTTCGTCGGCGCGGCGCTCGATGTGGCCGGCGTCGCCGGCATGGCGGGCGGCTGGGCATCGTCGGGCGTGGGCGGCTCGCTTGCGTGGGAGCAGTCGGTCGTGCTGCGCGCGCGGCGGCTAGCGCCCACGCCCGCGACCGCCGCGCACGAGGCCGAGGTCTGGCACAAGGACAGCCGGCAGATGGTCAACGCGTA
Source organism: Paraburkholderia graminis C4D1M (assembly GCF_000172415.1). Taxonomy (GTDB): domain Bacteria; phylum Pseudomonadota; class Gammaproteobacteria; order Burkholderiales; family Burkholderiaceae; genus Paraburkholderia; species Paraburkholderia graminis. Next base: position 628,943 of record NZ_ABLD01000001.1, on the reverse strand, counting down.
CTGGGACGCAGCCGAACAGGCGCAGACACCCGACGAGTTCATGCAGATTCTCGCCGCCGGTATCGCGGACAACGAACGTATTTCGCTGTCGTCGCAAAGCAATAACGCGACGTCGGTCACGGCGACGCCGCTGACCGTCGGCGGCGTCGCGCGTGCGAACGTGCCGGGCGCGAGTTCGCCGGACCGCGTCGGCGTTTATGCGGGCGTGAGCTCCGGCGTGACGCTCTATTCCGCCGCCGATCTGAAGGAGAGCGGCGCGTTTGCCAGCACGATCGGCGCGACTGCCGTGCAGGGCTCGCTGACGGCGAGCGCGGGCGCGCAGTTCGCGCCACGTGCGATTGCGCTCGGCGACGACGGTTTGAGCACGGGCTTGGACTTAGGCGACGTGGGATCGGTCAGCCCTGCCCCGAAGACGCTGGCCGGCGCGGCCGTCGACGTCACGCCGTTTGGGCGCTCGTCGTTCGTCTTCGCGATGCGCGATAACCGCGGCCTAGTCGCCGAATACACGATGCAGGACCGCATGTTCCGCAACGCCGACGACTGGGCCCGCTCGGTGCGCGCGAATCCGGCGTGGGCGCACGGCATCGGCGCGCAACGGCTGCAACAGGTGATCGAGCAGACGCAGTTGGAATCGTCCGGCGAGTTTTCGTTCGGCGAACGCTGGGTCATCAAGGATGAATGCGTGCCGCGCCTGAACCAGTATCTGACGCTGTCGAATCAGTTGCGCTCGCGTCTGGAAGATGATGCGTCCACGCAAACGCTGAGCCGCGCGCAGCGTGCGCTGATCGAGGCGAAGCTGCGCACGCTCGAACGGAAAATGCAGAGCGCTTTCGAAGACCCGTCGGCGTGGCGGCCGCTCGGCTTGTTCGGTTTGCGTGAGGTCGCGCGAAGCAGCTCGCAGGGCTGGAAATATGGACTGCGGGCATCGCATGAGCAAAGCCGGATCGGCAAGAGCCTGACGTTCTGGACGCCGGTGTCGGAACCGGAAGGTGAATCGGCTGCGTTGGAAGTTGGTGGCGTGGTGCCGACGCATGCAAGTCCGGGCACGGGCACAGGCACAGCGGCCGCTGACGCGCCAGGCGGCGCGATGTAACGACGGGCGGAGGCTTTGTCGATGGCTTTGGCTGCTGGCCGCAGCCCCCAACTACAATACCTCCCCCGCCGTCGATACGCCTTGCCGCGCTTCGTCCGCGATCAGCCGTTCCATGATGCGGCGCGCGTGCACCGCGCCCGCGTCGATCGGCAGCATCGCCGGGCGCAGCGACCAGAAATCGCGATCGCCGATCATGCGTTGCTGCGCTTCGAGCATCGGAATGTCTTCATCGCGAAACGGCGCGAGCAGGCTTTGCGCCGTGCGGCTCACCAGCTCCGCGCCATGCTCGCCGATCGCGCGCGGCAAACCGAACGCGAAAAAATAATGCGAACTCGCGGCGGTTTCGGGGGTGAGCCAGTGCGCTGAAACCGCTTCGCGCGTCGTCTCCGGCAAGCCGCTTTCGCAAATGCGCACGACGATTGTGAGCAGCCCTGGCGGTATCCATTGCACGTCGAGTTCGCGGTCGGCGCGCTCGCCATAGAGCAGATTGAAACTCTGCGTGAGCATCGGCCGCAGATATTCGCCCTTCATCTCGCGACGCACCGACACCGTGTTGCCCGCGACCGTCGCACGTACCGCGCCGCTCGCCATCTGCTCGCTGCCGAGCGTTTCCGGATGCAGGTACTGAAAGTGGCTCAGGTCGAGCAGATTGTCCGCGCTCAACTGATAGTTCGCGTGCGTGTGCAGATAGCGCTCGCTCGTGAAGTTCTCTTGCGGATCGAGATAGTCGAACGCGGGAAGCGGCGTATTAGATGCGCGTTGCGGATCGCCCGGCCAGAACCAGATCGCGCCGTATCGTTCGCGCACCGGATAGTGACGCGCTTCAGCGCGCGCGGGCACGCGGCCATCGCCGTGCGGATTAAACACGCAGCGGCCTTCCGCGCCAAAACGCAGCCCGTGATACGGACATTCGAGCGCACCGTCGACCACGCGTCCGCGCGACAAAGGCGCGAAGCGATGCGGGCAGCGATCCGCGAGCGCAACCGCTTGTCCGCCGGCAACGCGATACAGCACGACGGGCTCGTCGAGCAGCGTGCGCGCCAGCGGCGCATCCGCCGTGACCTCGCTGGACAGCGCGGCGACATACCAGGCGTTGAGCAGATACGGCACGGCGAGTCTCCAGTCGGATCGAGGCACGATTCACCTGCGGCGAGCCCATATTAGGCAATCCGTAATTAAACACGCTCAACAATTCTCATAGCGGTAAATAACGGCAGACGCGCAATTAAGCAGGCGCTCGTGCGGAAATAAATGCGTATTACGGATTGCAAGCGATGGACGCGCGTGTCGCTTGCCCCCAATACCGCAGCGGTTAAATATTGGCCGGCGTCTAAACCGCGCCCTAACCTTACACGAACATTACATCAATGTAAGGATCGCGCGTAAACGGCTGTCGCAAAAGCGATTTCCGCGCTTCGCGCAGCTTCGCGTCTGTAAGGTTTAACGCGCCCTGCTCCGTCATTATTTTTTCGGCAAGCGGCAAAAAACGTCTATTGCGCCGAGTGAACTACGAGAAACAGGTAGTCGAAAAATGGCAATTTCGTGATCCGCTTTTCAATCAGGCGATTGAATCGCGGTGAGGAAACAAAACGTTACATCCTTGATGGACCGCTCCCTCTACTGTCGAGTCATTCGAATTGCGTAATCGGCCCAAACCGCAAACGCATCCGCCTACCCGTTCCACGAATGACGTTCGCCCTTCGCCCGTGAGTCTCGCGGGCGAGCGGTATCGCACGGAGGAAAAATGAAACTTGCAGTGATGACCAGAAGCGCAACACTGTTCGGGTTGATCTGCCGTTGTTTCGAAGCCGACGGCGCAGTCTGCCATCGGTTCGCCGATGACGTCGCCTTCGCGCGCGCAATCTATCGCGACGAATACAGCGCGATCCTGATCGACGCCGACACCGGTCTCAATCCGCTGCGCCCGGTGCTCGCGCGGCGCGCCTGCTATGCCGACCGCCGCGCGCCGCTGATCGTGATCGGCGCCGGCCACGACCGCGAAGCCATCGCGCGGCTGTTCGATGCGGGCGCGGACGACGTCGTGCTGTCGCCCGTCGATGCACGCGAGGTGATGCTGCGTGTGCACCTCGCATTGTTGCGCGTGCAACTACAGAGCGCCGATTCGAGCGACACGCTGGAATGCGGCGCATACCGGCTCGATCGCCGCAACTGCACGGTTCACGTCGACGGCCACGCGGTGCGCCTCACGCCGCGCGAATTCGCGATTGCGTGGCTGCTGTTCTCGCGCCGCGGCGAATATGTGAGCCGTCGCCAGATCGCGGGCGCTGTATGGAGCCGTTCGGAGGACATCATTGGACGCACGCTCGAACAGCACATCTACAAGCTGCGCAAGAAGCTCGAACTGAACGGCCCGTGGGGCGTGCATCTGCGGACCTTGTATGCGCACGGCTACCGCATCGAGATGACCGATACGGCGGAGGCCGCGCTTGAAGAAAGCGTTGAAAGCGCGGAGAGCATGGATAGCGTGGATTGCGTGGATAGCCACGGCGTCGCATTGGAGACACTGCACGACGATGCCCGCACAGCCGCGGCCATGACCTGCCTCGCACCGATGCAGCCCGTCGCTGCGCCGGCCGCGCCGCCTCGCGCGGAAGTGCATCCCGCCGATAGCGCGGTGGCCCGCAATGCGCCCGCGTGGGGCGACTCGCAAGCAGCGTTCGCCGCGTCCGCGAGCAGCGCGCCGAAAGCGCCGTACGCGTTGCTGAGCGCAGCCGCCCTCGCCGCGCGCACGCGCGGCAACGGCTAGCCCCAAGCGTCGCGCTCAAAACTCGATGATGCGCGGCGACAGCAGAAACAAGCGCTCCATGTGACTGCGCTGGTCGTCGCGATAACGGAACAGCCCGCCGATCAGCGGAATTTTCGAAAGACCCGGCACGCCGGTTTCGCCGTTCGTCGACGTATCGACGCGATAGCCGGCAATCAAAAGACTCTCGCCCTGCCCGACGAACGACTCCGTGTTGATCGTGCTGGTCGTAATCACAGGAATGTTGTCGACCTGCTGCGAGGTAATCGCGCCGTCCTCGATATGAACGTTCAGCTTGATGTCCGTCCTGCCGCTTTCTTCCACGACGAGCGGCAACACGCGCAGCGACACGCCGGTCGACACGCTGTACAGATCCGCCGACGTGTAGCCCGACACGCGCACGAAGAAGCGCGTCTTCTGGTCCATCACGGCCTCCACGTTATTGAGCGTCGCGACCTTCGGGCTCGCATCGATCTTCGCGAGATTGCTTTGCTGCAGCGCGTTCACGCGCGCGAGCAGATAGCGGCCCGCGTTGCCGAGCACCGCCGTGAGCGATCCGCCGAGCGGCGTCGTGTTGATGACAGTCGTGCCGTCCGAGAGCGTCTGCGTGCCGAAGATCGGATCGATGTTGCCGTTGTAGCCGTTTTGCTGCGTCGTGCCGTTGCCGGTCTGAATGTCGATGTGACTGTTATGCGCGCGCCAGTCGACGCCGATCTGCTTGAGCGCGTTGTCGTCGATCTCGATGATATGCGCCTCGATTTCGATCAGACGCGGCCGCACGTCGAGCTTGTCGATCAGGCTTTGATACTGCGACAGGCGTTGCGGCACGTCCCGGATCAGCACCGAGTTCGTGCGCGGATCGGCTTCGATCACGGGCAGCGTCTGGCTGCCGCTCACCGACGTGTCGCCGCTGCCGCCGTCGCCGCTATCGGACGAACCCACCGACTGCATGCCAGGGCCACCGCCCGCGGCCATGCCGTTCAGCAATCCGCCGATGCCCGGCGCGACGCCGCCGTTCGCCGCAATGCCCGCAGGCAGCGGTGGATTCACGCCGCTTTCGTAGCCGCCGCCGTCGGTGCTGCCGGTCACGTCGCGCATCGGTTGCAGGCGGCGCATCGTCGGTTCGCGCGCCGCGCGATTGGCGGCCTGCTCGTAGCTGTCCGCGCCGTTGCGCCCGCGCTTGTCGCGCGGATGGTACATGGACGACAGCACGTTCGCGACGCCCGACACGGTCACCGTCTTGCCGTCGATCTCGACGTTGTGATCCGCGGCCCACGCATGATGCAACTGGAACACGCGAATCATCGAGCCCGAGCGCTGCGCCGCGTTGTCGTCGAGCCGGCGCGCGACTTCCGACACGAGTTGCACATACGCTTGCGGGCCGCTCACGAGCGCGGTGCTCTGGCTCTCGTCGTAAGTGATCGGAAAGCGCGAATTCTCGATGCGCAGTTGCGTGAGCGCCGCGCGCAAGTCGGCGGCGCTCGCATGATCGAGCTTGATCACGCGTCGCGTGACGGTGTTCACATCGCTAATCGACAGCACGCTGCCGTCGTAGAACCACACGAAGCCGAAGCTCGACGCGAGCGTGTCAAGAAAGCGCTGCGGCGGCATGTCGAAGCGGCCGCTCACGCTGCCGTGGACGTCGCCGGAAATGGTTGCGGGCACACCTTGTCCCGCGGTGAAATCGCGCAGCACGTCTTTCACGTCCTGCCCTTCGGCGCTGACGTGGACCACGGAACTGCGCCAGCGGATCGCGGCGGCTTCGGCGGGCGCCGCGAGCAAGGCGGGCAACGCGAAGACAAGAGACGCTGCCAGCCGGGCAGCAAGCATGAGCCGTTTGTTGTTCATGGGTTCCACGATGTCCACGATGGTCGATGGGTTGGCCGTGCGTCATGCAACGTGAGCCGGCGATGCCCAATGTATCGAAGCGTGTGAAGCACATCCTCAACAAATCTGACGGTTCATGCGCATTTGAGGAGTGTTGAGAATTGGCGGCGCGGCGCGCACGCTTATTTGCCCGCTCATTGCCCGCTTATTTGCGCAGCGGCCCCGCGATGGCGCGCAACTGTTCGCCGAGACCCGAGAGCACGAGCTGATCGCGGACCTGGTCGACAAAAATCCCGACGAAGAGCGCAAGCATCATCACCGTGAGCGCGCCCTTCACCGGCTGACTGAGCGTCATCAGCTCGAGTTTTTGCGCCGACTTCGCCGCGAAGCCGAACGCGAAATCGACCAGCAGCAGCATCAGCATCATCGGCGCGGCGAGCTTGGCGGTGGTCTGCATCAGCGAGTCGGTTTGCTGCAGCACGAAGCTTTCGAGCACGTTCGCGGGCACCGGCGTCGCGGCGCTCAACGGCCACCAGTGATACGACTCGTACAGCGCGCCGAGCAGGAACGTCATGCCGCCGAAGGTCCAGAACGCGACGCTCGCCACTTGCGCGAGCAAGGTGCCCGTCGGCGTGGACTGCTCTTCGCGCAATGGATTGGTGATCTGCACATTGTTGTAGCCGGCCAGATCGTCGACGTAGATGCCCGCGCCTTCCGCGACCCAGAATACCGTCGATGCCGCAAAGCCCAGCAGCAGGCCAATGGCCGCCTCGCGCAAGCCGATCACGACAAGCGCCGTTCCGGTCAGCGACGTATAGAGCGAAACCGGCTGACCATACGCGATGAACGAGCTGAACAGCAGCACGACGCCATTGCGCACCACGCCTTGCAGGATGCCGTCCGCCGTCGGAGGGAACAGGTAGAGCATCACAAAGAGGCGCACCGAGCACACGCCGAGTACGGTCAGCGAGCGAATCAGTGTGGCGCCGAATTGCGGCAGTGTGGTGATGGTGTCGTACATTATGGATGGCTAATCAAATTTGGAACCGTGTGGTTTGCTCATTGCGCGGTGTCTTCAAAGGGCTCTGCCGTGGGTGCCGGTCGGCGGACGCAAACGCGCTAGCGCCGTTTCCTCCGCTTCGTCGTCCTCGGCGTCGCTGGCTTGACGGTCCAGCTCGATATGCAAGTGCGCGATGCGCTCGCCGCACAGATCGATGCGGCTGCGATTCAGCGCCAGTGCGCGCGTGGCCGCGGCGAGTTCGTCGGCCCTGCCGCGCAACGCGGACTCAAGCGTGGCCAGTTCGCCTTCCATCTGCTGAACACGCACGGCGACGACATCGGCGTAGCGCATCGTCGCGTTGAGTTCGGCGAGACGAACGGCGCTGCCGCCCGTCATCATCTGCGCGATGCGGGCGTGAAAGCCGCGCAATTGCTCGCGCTCGGCCTCCGTGCGCGCGAGTTGCGCGTCGCGTTGCGCGAGCGCTTCGGCATGCGCAGCGCGCGCGGCGATCAGGACCAGTTGCAGACGGCGCTCGAGCCGCTCGCGACGGCCTATCGTCAGTTGAAGCGCGGCCACCCGTCGTCGTGTCGTCTCGGGACTGTGCGTCGTGCTCATCGTGTCAACCGTTCGCCAGTTGGAAAAGCCGCGCCTCGGTGTCCTGCGGCGCGGCCAGTTCATGCGTCGCCTGATTGAAGAACGCGCGGATCGCGTCGATCTTGCGAATCGCCTCGTCGGCAAGCGGATTGCCGCCCGGTTGATATTCGCCGATCTGCAGCAGCATCTCGACCTCGCGATGCTTCGCCAGCAACTCGCGCAGCCGGCCTGCCGCGCGCACATAGTCGGGCGTCATCACTTGCGGCATCACGCGAGACAGGCTCGCGAGCACGTCGATGGCCGGATACTGGTTTTTGGCGGCGATTTCGCGTGACAGGATCATGTGTCCGTCGACGATCCCGCGCACTTCCTCGGCAATCGGATCGTTGCCCGACTCGTCCTCGGCGAGCACCGTGTAGAGCGCCGTGATCGAGCCGTGCTCGCCCATGCCCGCGCGCTCGAGCAGGCGCGGCAACTCGGCGAAGATCGATGGCGGAAAGCCGCGCCGCGCGGGCGGCTCGCCGGCGGCGAGGCCGATCTCGCGCTGCGCGCGGGCAAAGCGCGTGAGCGAATCCATCATCAGCAGCACGCGTTGGCCGCGGTCGCGAAAGTGCTCGGCAATCGCGGTCGCGACATAAGCCGCCTTCGCGCGCTCGATCGACGAACGGTCCGAGGTCGCGCACACGACGATGGAGCGCGCCATGCCCTCGGGTCCGAGAATCAGCTCGACGAACTCGCGCACTTCGCGGCCGCGCTCGCCGATCAGCGCGATCACGGTCACGTCGCATTGCGCGCCGCGCGCGAACATGCCGAGCAGCGTGCTCTTGCCGACGCCCGCCGGCGCGAAGATGCCCATGCGCTGACCTTCGGCGAGCGTCATCATGCCGTCGACGATGCGCACGCCGGTCGCAAGCGGCGTGTCGATCATGCGCCGGCTCATCGGCGAAGGCGGGTTCGCGAAGACCGGGCGCTCTTCGATGGTATCGAGCGGCCCGAGTCCGTCGATCGGCTCGCCGAGGCTGTCGATCACGCGGCCCAGCAACGCGTCGCCGACCGGCACCGTCAGCGAACGGCCGAGCCCGACGACGCGCGTCGAGCGCGAGATGTCGGCGAGCCGCGAGAACGGCGAGAGCAACGCGACGTCGCGCGTGAAGCCGATTACTTCGGCATGCTGAAGTAATTCGCCGTTCGCCGCGCGCAGTTCGCACAGCTCGCCGAGCGTCACGTCGAGGCCGGCCACCTTGACGAGCGTGCCGATGACTTCCAGCACCTTGCCGGTTCGCGCGATGCTCGCTGTCGACAGGATCTCGTGTTCGATCGCATCGGCGAGGCGCTCGGCATCGAAAAGCGGAAGCAGCGCGTCGTCCGGGTCGTCGGCTTCGTGCATGGCGGGCGCATTGGCTGCGCGCGGCGGGGTCATCGCGAGCCCTCGTCGTGCCCGCCGTTCCAGTCACCGTCTGCATGGGCGAGTTCGGCGGCGGCGTGCTCGTGCTCCTGCACATACGGCGCGAGCGATTCGGCGACCGCGCCGAGTTCGCTCGCGGATTGCTTGAGCGCTCGCGAGACGGCGAGCCGCATCGCGCGCATTTGCGTCGCGAGGCTCGCGTCGATGGCGCCGAAATCGGACTCGCACAGGCAACTGCCGGGGGCGAGCCGCTTGTCGGCGACCACGGACAGCGGAAACGGCCGGCCGAGATCGCGCCAGCGCGCGGACAGCCGTTCGAACGCGACGCAGGCCTTGTCGTAGTCGACGGGGCTCACGGCGACGCGCAGCCACGTCGCGCCTTCGACGATGCGGTCGACTGCCGACAGCGCCCGCTCGAACAGTTGATCGGCCTGCTGGACCTGCACGATCTGCTCGACGGCCACGGTCACGATGCTCGCGATCCGCTCGCGCATTTTCAGTTGCGCGCGGCGTTGGCCGGCGCCCGCGTCCGCGAGCCGCTCGACCCAGTCCGCGAGCGCGCGCTGTTCGCCGTCGCGGTAACCGCGGGCGGCGGCGTGCTCGTACTCGTCGCGCGCGGCCGCGAGAATCGTTTGGGCTTCGGCGTGCGCGGCGGCGACGATCGCTGCGGCTTCGTCGCGCGCGGCGGCGAGGGTCGCTTCGCGGTCGGCGGCGAGTTGCGCGTACGCGGCGTCGATTTCGATTAGCGCGCCGAACGCGGCGCGCGGCACGACGTCCGCATGCGCGCCGACATGGCCACGGCCGTGTGCGTCGCCGTCGATGCTGACCGCGGCCGGCAGTAGACGGTCCGATCTCAGCCAAATAGCCATGCCCACTCCGGAAGCAGTTCGGGAAGTTGCGCGAAGAGGAACGCGGTGCCGCCTGTGTCGAGTTCGCGCGCGGTCGTGGCGGGCCACGGCGGGAGTAAGTCGCGGGGCAAGGCGAGGCGTAGGAGTGGACAGGGGCGTGGCCACGCGAACAGCGCCGCCTCCTGCGCATCGCTGGCGGACAGCGCCACGTCACGTGCGATCAGCGCATAGCCTTCGTACGCCAGCCTTTCCGCGTCGAGTTCTTCGAGCGAAGGCAGATGTCCACGCGTGACGAGGCGCGCTACATCCGGCACATTAGCCGACGCGCCGCCAGCGCCGCCGCCATGCCTCGGCGCACCACCCAACCGTTCGAGCGGCACGCCGATCCATTCCGCGAGGCGGCGGCGGCTCGGCTTGTCGATCAACCTGCGCACCTCCGCCCGACGCAACAGCAGCGCGCGCATGCGCAGCACGCGCAACGCGTCGTCCACGGGCAACGCATCGAGCACGAGCGGACTGGGCGCGCGCAAGCTGTCGAAGTCCGGCAGCGGCACGCCGGCCGCGCGCAACAGCGCCCGCGAACAGGCCGCAACCGCACCGGTGTCTGTGTTCGCCAGCGCGTCGCGCAGTGCGTCGAATGAGGCGGATACCGTGGCCGGCGACACATCGAGCGCGGGCGCCCACCATGACGGATGCGCCCAGCGCGCGGCGTCATTTGCATTGCGCTGCCACGCGGCGAGCGCGGCAGCGGCGCGAGAAAATGGGAAGGCTGCGGGGGACGGCGCGGAGCGTGCTGCTGGAAACGCGGCGGATGCGGGCGTAGAAAGCGCAGAGGAAGAACTCGCTGATCCCGTCCCCGCCAACCCAACCGAAGAACCCGCTGATGCCTGAGCCGAAAGCGCACGCGAAGACCCCGCCGCCCCCCACGCGGCTAACCCACCCGAAGACACCGCCGCCATCATCACGCCGCAGAAGAAGGTTTCGCACGCCGCCACTTGCCGACGAGCGCGCTGATTCGTGCATAAACACGCGGATACAGCGGACCCGCCGCGGCCTTCGCCGGCATCCCGCGCCGCAACCACAGAAAGAGACTCGCGGCGCCGACGAGAAACACCAGCGCCGCACCAATCAGCGTCGGCAGCGGCGAGACTTGCGCGGGCGCGGGCTTCGGCAGATCGACGGGATCGGCGGCCACGGCCGTCACGCTCACCGCGTCGTAAGTCAGACCTTCGACGCTATGCATCACCAGCGTCTTGATCTGCGGCACGAGCGCGTTCGCGTCGGAATCGGGCCGGTATTTGATGAACACGGACGCCGACGACGGCTTCATCTGCTGCGCAAGCGGATCGTTGTTCGGCAGCACGATCTGCACGCGCGCGACGATCACGCCGTCGATCTTCGAAAGCGTCGCCGACAATTCCTGCGACAAGCCGTAGATAAAGCGCACGCGTTCCTCGGTCGGCGTCGACACGAGGCCGTCCTTCTTGAAGAGGCTGCCGAGATCGTCGTAACGGCTATGCGGGAGGCCGCGCTCGCGCAGCACCTGCATTGCGTGGACGAGCTGCTTGTCGTCGACTTCGAGCGTCCAGGTCTTGCCGTTGTCGATGGTGCTCTTGGACGCATCGACGCCCTGCTCCAGCAGCGCCACCACCATCTCGTTCGCGTCCTGTTCGGTCAGATTGCGATACAACTCCTTCTGGCAGCCCGCGAGCACGATACAGCCGGCAAGCGCAAGCCCGAGCGCGGCCGCGCGCATCGCGCGGACCGAGGCGTGTCTCGCTTGCGTGGCGTCTCGCATCGTCTGCAACATGGGCTATTGATTCTTCATCAGCGTTTCAACCGACGACTTCGACGAGTTGACCACGCCCATCTTGGCCTCCATGTCGAGTTGCGTGCTGGCGAGTTCGAGCGTCGCTTTCATCGCGGCGGCGGTCATCTCCTGGACCGACATGCTGTTCGCCTGGCTCGACAACGCGACCACGTCGTTCACCGACTTCTGGATCTCCGCGTCCTGCGACGCCGCCATCTTCGCGATCACATTGGTACTCATGTCGTCGCCGCGATTGGGCGGCGCCATGCGCGGATTCTGCATCAGCGATTTGAAGCGGTCGCCGGCCTGTTGCAGCGATGCGTCGCCACCGGCCGCGTGCGATGCCGGCGCTGCCGCTTGCAACGCGGCCGCGATCTGCTGGTTCGTCACAGGAAGTGTCATGCTCAGCCTCGTGCCGTTGAATGTTTCGGATGACGTAGCATCATGCCGACCGCCGCGAACAGATAATCAGATGCGCAAATAGCCTTGCTGCGCGATCGCCTCGTTATGCGCGGCAGTGGGCGGCGGCGGGCTCATGGCGGGCGGCTCTTGCGGCAGGTCGTCGTTGAGCGCGGTGATCGACAGCGGCACTTCGAAGGTGCCGCCGTTGCGATAGACGCGAATCGCCTCGCGCAGATCGTCGCGAGCTTCGAGCGCGCGCACGAGCTGGCGCGTGTCGCGGTCCGGGTTCTGCGCGAGCGCGGCGCTCGCCCATTGACGCCAGCCGGCATCGCCCTTCACGGACAGGCAGAACGCGAGCAACGCCTTCGCATACGAGAAATGCGGCGCGCCTTCGATCACGCGCGAGAACACGCGAATCGCATCGTCCCAATGGCCGCGCTGCATGTAGAGCACGGCTTCCATCGTGTCGAGCTCGGCCATTCGCGGGCGCAACAGACGCAGCGCGTCGAGCGTCAATTCGATGTCGTACGGATCGGCTTCGAGCGTCGGAAAATTGTTGAGCAGCGCGCAGGACAGCGTGTCGATCAGACCGCCCACAATGGCCTGACTGCAGTTGAGGTAATCCGGCGTGGCGGTACTCATGGCGAGAACTCCTGCTGATGGACTTGTCGACGAAGCGCTGCCGCGCAAGGCCGAGTCAGCATCGGCATGCGGCGCGCAGCGATGCACCAGGATACCGCTGCGCTTTGCGCCGCAAATGCGCGATACGAAGCGAGCGTGATCCACGCGAAGTGGGCGAGCGGCGTGCCGTGTCATGCAGCGCCGCGAGCCCGAACTGCGTCGCTTCGTTTGCCGGACGCGGGCTTCGCATCCGCAGCGCCGCGTGGCGAGCGGCCCGCTACCGTCGGGCTACCAGGGCAAGGAGCCTCGTGACCGCATATCAAACACAGCGGCATACACGACGGCATACAGCGGCACCCAGCGCATGCGATGACCCGAGCGGAATGTCATGAGCGAAGAAAAAACCGAGCAGCCTACCGACAAACGCCTGCGCGACACACGCAAGGACGGCGAGACGTCGAAGAGCGCCGACCTGGTCGACGCCGCGACGATGGCCGCCGTCGTCGGCGTACTCGCGTTCGCGGCGGCGAGCTTCGGCGGGGCGCTGCGTTCGATCGTGACGACCGCGCTCGAGTTCGCGTCGGGCAACCACGATCAGCCGCTCATGTACGGCAAGCTGTTCGACCTCGGTAAACAGGCGCTAATCGTGATCGTGCCGTGCGTGGGCGCCGCGGCGCTCGCGGCAGTGGCCGCGCTGATGCCGCAAGTGGGCTTTCAGATCGCGACCAAACCAGTCGTGCCCGATCTGAAGCACGTGAGCCCCGTCGACGGCGTGAAGCGGATTTTTTCGTGGCGCACGGTGATCGACCTCGTGAAGATGATCGTCAAGGCCGCGATTATCGGCGTGGTGATGTGGTTCACGATCAAATGGATTTTGCCGTTGATCGTCGGTTCGCTGTATCAGCCGCTGCCGGAATTGTCGAAGCTCTTCTGGTCGCTGCTGATCAAGCTCTTCGCCGTCGCGGTGGCCGTGTTCATCGCGATCGGCGTGATCGACGTCAAGCTGCAACGCGTGCTGTTTCTGCGCAAGCTGAAGATGTCGAAGGACGAAGTCAAACGCGAACGCAAACAGATGGACGGCGACCCGAAAATCAAGGCGGAACGCAAGAAGCTCGCGCGCGAATTCGCGACGTCGGCAGCGCCCGCGCAGCGCGTCGGCTTCGCGAATGCGCTGATTGTGAACCCGACGCACTATGCGGTCGCGATCCGCTATGCGCCGGCCGAGCATCCGTTGCCGCTCGTGATCGCGCGCGGCATGGACGAAAGCGCGGCGCAGTTGCGGCGCTTCGCGCGCGACGCGAATGTGCCGATCATCGGCAACCCGCCGGTCGCGCGCGCGCTCTACAGGGTCGGCATCGACGAGCCGATTCCCGAAGAGCTGTTCGAGACCGTCGCCGCGATTCTCCGCTGGGTCGACGCGATCGGCGCGCGGCAAATCGAGAGCCCGCACGGCGGGCACAGCCACGACAACCACGACAACCTCAAGAGCCGCGATGTTCAAGACACTTAAGCTACCCGCCGTCGGTGAGATCGGCATCGCGTTGCTGGTGGTCGCGATCATCTCGCTGATGATCCTGCCGCTGCCGCCGTTTCTGATCGACATCCTGCTCGCGATCAACATCACGATCAGCGTGACCTTGCTGATGGTGACCATGTATGTGCCCAACGTGGTGTCGCTTTCGGTGTTTCCGTCGCTGCTGCTTTTCACGACGCTGTACCGGCTTTCGCTGAACATTGCGTCGACCAAGTCGATTCTGCTGCACGCGGACGCGGGCAACATCATCGAAAGTTTCGGCGAACTCGTGGTGGGCGGCAACCTTGTGGTCGGCATGGTCGTCTTCGTGATCATCACGACCGTGCAGTTCATCGTGATCGCGAAAGGCTCCGAACGCGTGGCCGAAGTCGGCGCGCGCTTCACGCTCGACGCGTTGCCCGGCAAACAGATGAGCATCGACGCCGATCTGCGCGCGAACCTTCTCACGCCCGAAGAGGCGCGCCGCAAGCGCGCGACGCTGGCCGTCGAAAGCCAGTTGCACGGCGGCATGGACGGCGCGATGAAGTTCGTCAAGGGCGATGCGGTGGCCGGGCTCATCATCACGCTCATCAACATCATTGCGGGGATCGCGGTGGGCGTCGCGTATCACGAGATGACGGCGGGCGAAGCGGCGAACCGCTTTTCGATTCTGTCGGTCGGCGACGCTATGGTCTCGCAGATTCCGTCGCTGCTGCTTTCGGTGGCCGCGGGCGTGATGATCACCCGCGTCTCCGACGAACGCGACGCGCGGCCTCTGTCGCTCGGCGACGAGATCGGTCGCCAGTTGTCGGCAAGCGCCCGCGCGCTCTACTTCGCGAGCCTGCTGCTGCTCGGCTTTGCCGCCGTGCCCGGCTTTCCGACATCGCTGTTCCTGCTGCTCGCGGCGATCCTCGCGTTCTGCGGCTATCGGCTCGGCAAGCGCAAGCCCGCCGCGACCACGCATGCGGGCGAGGCCGTCAACGCAATGCAGCGCGCCGGCTCCAAAGCCGAGACGCCCGCGATTCTCACGCGTGCGCCGCAGTTCACCTGCCCGCTCGGCGTGCGCATCTCGCCCGACCTCGTCGCGCGCCTGTCGACGGCCGCGCTCGACCGCTCGTTCGAAACCGAACGCGCGCGTTTGCAGGAGTATCTCGGCTTGCCGTTTCCCGGTATCACGATGTGGACCAGCGACGAGTTGCCCGCGTCGAGCTGCGAACTGCTGATGCACGATGTGCCGTATTGCGCAATCGAATTGCCGCCCGGCAAGGTGATGCTGCCGGACCCGAGGCTCACGGGCACACGCGAGCCGCTTTCCGCCGACAGCGAAGCACTCGCCGCGCGTAGTGAAAAACGCCGGGGACTCGACGGCGGGCCTGGGCCCACGTGGTGGATCGACGAAAAGAGCCTGCCGCCGAAGCAACCGGCGTGGCGCGCCGAACAGGTGATCGCGCATGCGTCGGTGGCGATGCTGCGCAAACATGCGTCGCTCTTTCTCGGCATTCAGGAAGTGCAATGGATACTCGATCAGCAGAACGCCGAGTATCCGGGACTCGTCGCCGAAGTGCAGAAAGTGCTGCCGCCCCAGCGTATCGCCGATGTACTTCGCCGGCTGCTGGAAGAGCAGATTCCGATCCGCAACGTGCGCAATATTCTGGAGAGCCTCGTCGTGTGGGGCGCAAAAGAAAAGGACATGCTGATGCTCACCGAATACGTGCGCGGCGATCTAGCGCGCTTTCTCGCGCATCGCGCGGCGGGCGCGGGCCGGCAATTGCCGGCGGTGCTGTTCGATCTGCCGGTCGAGCAGCATATCCGCCAGGCGATCAAGCAGACGCCGACGGGCAACTTCCTCGCTCTGCCGCCCGATGAAGTCGGTTTTCTGATCGACCGCATTCAATCGTTTGTAGGCGATACGCCGCGTGACGGCGTCGCACTCGTCACGTCGATGGATATACGCCGCTACGTGCGCCGCATGATCGAGGCGCGGCTCGGCTGGCTCGCCGTCTACTCGTATCAGGAACTCGGCGAGCATGTCGAACTGCAGCCGCTCGGCCGCGTGACGATCTAGCCGCGCCGATCGCCTTCACGTTCACGCTCATGACGATCATCGAACCGCGGCCGTTGCGCATCATTCCGTCCGACGCCGATTCGCGTCCCGCCGCCGACGCCGCGCGCGCGCGGCGTTTCGATTACGCGGCGCTGGTGCGTCGCACGCGCTCGCAACGCACGCCGGTTTCATTCGACGAAGCCGCAGGCGCGTCGCAAGCCGAGTGCGCGTGCGCAGCAAACGGCGCGGCAGACGACGACGCGCACGCGAACCGCTTCGGCGACGATCACGCCCGCGATTCAAGCGCCGAAACAGAAGCCGAGACCGAAGCCCATGCCGCCGATGAAAGCGCGCATGCATCGGAACGCGCTTTCGCCGCTCACGAAGCGTTGCTACAGCGCCTGCCGCCAGCGACGATGCCCGCCGTCGACGCCCTCTTTCGCACGCAAGGCCATTTCCTCGAACTGGCGCGCTCGCTCGCGCGAGAGGTCGCGGCCTTCTGCGCGGACCCCGCGATCGGCGACGCGGGCAACTGGGAAGTGCGCATTCCGCTCGACGAACGCATTCTGCCGGACACGACGCTCTATCTGTCTCTTTCGCGTTTCTGGTTGTCGCTTCGGTTCGACACGCGGGGCATCGAAACGCGGCAGTTACTCTTCGACCACAGTGCGATGCTCGAACGCGAGCTCGCTTCGCTGCTGAACGCGTGGGGCACGCCGCGCGACATCGAACTGACGGTGTGGTGAGCGCGCCGCCCGTCGTTTATCCTGGCCGACGCTGGCCGCATTCCTGAACCGACGCCGCATGGGTTATTCGATCGCCGAAATGCCAGGGGTGGACGCTGCCGCGGAACGTGCGGCGGCGAGGGTTCCCCAAACGGCGGCCATCGCAAGACTGCCGCTTCGCGCCGTGCCGCCGCTTGCCGCGCGCGTCGCGCGGCTCGTCTGCGATGCCGGCACTGCGCAATGGCTCGCGCGCGATGCCGCTATCGTCGATTGGCAAGCGACGCTCGAACCCGCTGCCGGGCGCAGTCACGCGCCCCTCGAACAGCCCGGCGTGCTCGATCTCGCGCATGCGGCCGGCGCGGTTCGCGTGCTGTTCGATCTCGCCGCGTATCCTGCCCTCGACATCGCCGCGCTGCCCGACGGCACGCTCTCTCGCGCGCCGGTGCCCGGCGATACGGCTCGCGCGTTGCGCATCGCCGTCGCCGGTGTGCTGCTCGAACCGCTGCTGAAGCGGCTCGCTGCGCTCGGCCTCGGCGATATGCATGTCACGCAGCTAGCGCGCGGCACGCCGCCTGAAACTTCTGCACACGATTGCACAACATTCGACGCGACCTTCTCGCTCGACGGCACACGGCATCGCGCGCGCGTGCTGCTTGCTGCGTCCGTGGTGGACGCGCTCGAAGCATTGCACGGCACCCGCAAAGTCCACCTTACCGCCGACACTTTTCGTGCGCACGCTTCATCGCAGACACAAAACAGCGCGCCGTTCGACGGCTATAAAGTGCCCGGACGCCTGATACTCGGCTCACGCCGTCTGCCCGTCGACACGTTGCGCGCGCTCGAAGCCGGCGATGTGTTGCTGCGTTCGCTGCCGGGCAATCTGCGCGCGCTGCTGCCGGCCAGCGGCGTAGAACGCATCGACGAAACCTGCGCCGCTCACCCAGCCGACGCCAACGGCACGACCCACGCCACGACCCACGCCCCCCCGCTCGCCGAGCCCGCGACGGCGACGGCGAGCGCCACCGTGGCCTGGGGCTCGCCCGGCCTGATGCGCGTTCACGCGCAAGTCAACATTGAAGGCCGCAGGCTTTCACTCACGAAGGAGCCCATCATGACCGATGAGCTGGACCCTGTTCGCCCGGACGATTTGCTCGCACCGGATCAACATTCGAATCCGATCGACATCGGCGAACTCGATCTGCCCGTCCAGTTCGAAGTCGACACCGTCGCGCTGCCGCTCTCGCAACTGTATGCGTTGCGCCCCGGCTATGTGCTCGAACTGCCGACGCCGGTTGCCGACGCGCAGCTCAAGCTGGTCACGCATGGCCAGACCATCGGCTATGGCGAGCTCGTGACCGTGGGCGATCATCTGGGCATCCGCATTTTGCGCATGGCGCACGGCGATGGTCCAGTTCAGTGACATCACCGGACTGCTGATCGTCATCGTTGCGATCAGCCTCGTCCCTTTCGTCGCGATGGTCGTCACCTCTTACGCGAAGATCGTGGTGGTGCTCGGCCTGTTGCGCAATGCGCTCGGCGTGCAGCAGTGCCGCCCAACATGGTGCTCAACGGCGTGGCGATACTCGTGTCGCTGTACGTGATGGCGCCCGGTCGGCATGCAGCGATGCAATCGATGCAGGGCCAAACGATCGCCGGCCAGCCCACTCAGGCGCTGATCCAGGTCTTCAGCGCCGCGCGCGAACCGTTCCGCACGTTCTTGCAGAAGCACACGAACGAGCGCGAAAAGCGCTTCTTCATCCGCTCGGCGAATGTCGTGTGGCCGAAAGACGCCGCGTCGAGCCTGCATGAAAACGACCTCATCGTACTCGCGCCCGCCTTCACGCTGACCGAACTCACCGACGCGTTCAAGATCGGCTTTCTGCTCTACATCGCGTTTATCGTCATCGATCTGATCATCGCCAATGTGCTGCTCGCGATGGGCCTGAATCAGGTCACGCCGACCAACGTCGCGATTCCGTTCAAGCTGCTTCTGTTCGTCGTGATGGACGGCTGGTCGACGCTGATTCACGGCCTTGTGATGACGTATCGTTAGCACGCAAAGACCGGGAACATCGACTCATGGACATCGACTCATGGACATCGACTCATGGACATCGACACGCTCGTTCGCTTCACCACTCAGGGCATGCTGCTCTGCATGTATATCTCGCTGCCTATCGTGATCGTCGCCGCGCTGGTGGGACTCGGCGTGTCGTTCCTGCAGGCGATCACGTCGATGCAGGATCAGACGCTTTCGCACGGCGTGAAGCTGATTGCGGTGACGGTCGCGATCGTGATCGCCGCGCCGTTTTCGGCGGCGGCGCTGCTGCACTTCGCGAACGAGATCATGCATACGGCGGTGCCGCAATGACGCGCGTCGGCACTCCGTTCAACGCGGCGTCGCTGACGGCACACGCGGATGCGGCTCGCGAACGCTCGCAGCAAACAACGGTCGCGCGCTTCGCGGTGTTGTATCGCGGCACGATTACGTTCAGCTATGCGCGCACGCAGCAAGCGGCGATGCGCGGTTCGCAGCTCGCGCGCAAGCTCGCGGGGCTCAACGCGCGCAGGCGCAATGCCGCGCGTCGCACGGGCGTGCGACGGCCCATCGTCGTGACGGGTAACGATGCGAGCGAGCATGCGCCGGATGCCGCCGACTCCGCTCGTGTAACGCGCGACGGCGGCGGTGGCCGCGGCAATGGCGGGCAATCGCATGACGGCCGCGACGGCGCTGACGGCGAGAATCGCGAGAATGGCGCGCCGCGCACGCAGGTTCGCATGCGCAGCAGCGGCCGGGCGGCGATCGCGGCACCGGAGCGCGGGCCGTTGCAGAAGTTCGTCGAGGTGCAAGCGGGTCGCGCCGATCTTTCAGAGACGCTGCCGCGCCTCTGGTGCGACGCGCTGCTCGCATCGCGCGATGAAGCCGCCGCGCGTCCGCAGGCATCGCTCGATGCGCTGCTGCATGAGCGCTTCATCGATCTGCTTCGCGTGCAGTTGCAAACCGGTGCGCCCGGCGACGCGGACATGGGCGCATGGCGGCAGCGGCTGATCGACGCGTCGGCATCGCGAGGCGCTGGTTCAGATCGCGCGGGCGCAGGCGCAGGAGGCGAAGCATCGGCGGAACAAATCGGCCGCACAGGACGGCTTAATCTGCTGTTGCCGCTGTTGCTGCTTATGTACGGCAAGCCGTCGACACCGCCAATGCGCGAGCGCGCATTGAACGTGCGCATCGTGCAGCGCGGCGCGGCGCTTGCGGCCGCCGCGCGCCGTTAGTGCCGTTAGTGCCGCTAATGCCGCTAATGCCGCTAATGCCGCTAATGCCTCGCATTCTCCCGCCCTCGCGCGCAGTTTCGCTTTCCATGTATCCGCTTCGCATTGTGTGCTGGAACGTCATCGGCGGCGGCTAGAGTGAGTGTCGAAGGCGTGCCGCTGCGCGCCGCATCATCCTTGAACGGGCTTTCCATGACGAAGCTGCTGCGTATCCTGACTGGCGTGCATGCCGGCGCGGAATTGCGTCTCGGCACCGGCGCTCATCGGATCGGCGCGGATGACGACGCCGACATCCGCATCTCCGACTGGCATGGCGACGATGTGCTGCTCATCGTCGATGCGAGCGGCGTGGTGAGCGCGCGTCGGATGATGGCGGTCATGGCGGGAGATTCCGCGGCTCAAAGCGATGAGTCAAACAGTAACAACAACGAAAGCAACGACGGCACTCAGGGAGTCCTCCCCACATCGCAAGACGAAGACGAGCCGGGCACCGTCATCCTGCTCGAGTTCGTGCCGATGCAGTTCGGCGATACCGTCGTGTGCATCGGCTCGGACGACGCGGCCTGGCCGAGCGATCTCGACCTGCTGTCCACGCTGCTCGTCAAGCCGGACGAAACCCGGCGCGCGGCGGAGCGCTCGCGCCGCCGCAGAATGACGGGCATCGTCTCGGCGTGCGCGATGCTCGGCGCGGTGCTCGTGATCGGCTCGGTGATGCTGACGACGGCGGTCAGCCGTGCCGCATTGCCGCGCGACGCGGGCGACCTCGCGCAGCGCGTGAATCTCGAACTCGCCGCCGCGCACATGAAGGAACTGCACGCGCAAGTGCGAGGCGCGACGGTGATGGTGAGCGGCATGGTCGCGACGCCCGACGAAGACACGCAAGTGCGCAAGATGCTGATGCGGATCTCGCCGAACGGCATCGTGAGGCACTACGACATCGCGCAGAACGACGTGCGCAACATCGCCGATTCGCTCGCGATGCAGGGACTCAAAGTCGTCTACACAGGACGCGGAAACTTCGAGATCAGCGGCAAGGCGGCCAATCCGCGCGACGTCGAATCGGCCGTCGCGCGCATGCGCCACGATCTGAGCGACAACGTCAAGGACGTGCGTGTGCGCGTCGCGCAAGCGGACGATGCGTTGCCGTCGGCGCCTTCGTTCTCTTTCCTGATGTCCTCCGACGATGTGCGCTACGGCCAGACACCCGACGGCGTCAAACACATTTATACGTTGCCGGAAGAGCCGGCTTCGTCGGCGGCCGCTGCGGGAAATGACGCAGGAAATGATGCGAGCGATGCGCAGAAGAATGCGAGTAGCGACGAAACATCCGCCAACAACGGTCCCGCGATAATCGCGAGCGGCGCTGCACGCGGCGTGATGCAGCCCGTCGAGGATATTCCCGCGACGCCGCCCTCGCCCGCCCCGCGCGCGGCGAACAAGACCGCGGCAAACAAAACCGCTTATCTGCCGCTACCGAAGTGAGGTTCCCATGACGCAAACATCGAACATCTACGCGCCGCTCGAAGCGTGCGCCGCCGACTTCAACGATCTGCAGAAGACGCTCGCCGATCCGGCCGGCGGACCGCGTCTTGCCGCAATACGCGAGGCGCTCGAGGCGACCGCGAAAAACGTCGGCGAGGCGCACGGCGCAACCGAACTCGACCGCAACGATCTCGCGAAGCTCTATCGCGGTCTGCTCGCCGCGAGCCGCATCGTCGGGCAGCTTGCGGATAAACGCGGCGCAACCTGAGCGCCGCGCACGAGGCTCGCCCCTGTGCGGCGGCTGTGGTTGCCTGCCGCACAGGGCAGCATTTCTTCTTAACTTGAGCACGAGGAGGTCTTATGTCTATCGGTCCGGCAATGGGTGCGATCACCGGCATGGCCGCGCAAGGCAGCACCGCTGCTATCGGCGCGGCGCAGGCCACGCTGCAGATGTCGCTGGCGGGCGCGGTTGCCAACACCATGAAAACCGCGGGTCAGACGATCCAGGGCGGCACCGGGCATTAAGCGCCAGGCGCGCCGCAAACCGCGCTGCGGAATGCGGTGCAAGCTTGTCGCCAGTTTGCCGGCCGGCTCGCGGTTCGCCGCGTGCCGGCTCTTTGCGTCATCGGCGGGATTTTATTGAGTTGCGCGGGCCTTTGATTTGGACACCAACGATAGTTCGGAGCGCTACGCATCATTGGTGCGCGATCTGTGCGCGACGGTCGGCCTCGCGGATGCCGAGCATGTGTTGCGCACGCGCTCGATCGAGGTGGAAGGCTTCGACGTGCGGCTCGAACACTTCGAAAACGATCTCGACGCGCTCTACGCCAATTTTCATTACGGCACCGTGACGGCCGGCCGCACGCTGGTCGTGTTCCGGCTGATGCTGGAAGCGAACCTGCTCATCTACGCGCAAGACCAGGCGCAACTCGGGCTCGATACGGATACGGGCGGCATCGTGCTCGTGCTTCGCGTGCCGATGACTTACGACGTCGACGGCGCCGCGCTCGCCGATCTGCTCGCGCACTACGCCGAGCATGGCCGCTATTGGCGCAAGAACATCATCGAATCGACGGATGAGATGTTCGAAGGGATCGTGGCGGGGGAATTTACGTGGCTGCGTGCTTGAAAAGATGTGAGAGGCAGAGCGACGGTGTCGAACCTGTTCGCGTGACGCGGCCGCCAACTTGATGACGCACATGCAAGCGCAGACGCGACCGCGTACAGCGGCCGGTCAAGCGCTGCATGACAGCCGGCTCACGTCGCGCCGTGAATCACCTCGCCGACACGCTTCGTGAATTCAACGAGCAACGCGATGTTGGCGAACATGTCCCTCGCGGCGGCCGCGTCGAATGCGGCTTGCCCGATAGGAGGCGCGTCGGAGAATCGCGTTTGCACGGGCCGAACCGGCAGCGTGCGCGTCGACGACGACTGGCTATCGTCGTCGACGCGTGCCGCGCCTGGAGCGATCACCACGACACTTGGTCTGCGCAGCACCGGCAGATTGTCGCCGCCCTTGCGCGACAGGCTGAACTTGACCGGGCCTTGCGGCGGCGATGCGATGTCGCGCAACTGCGCCAGTTCGCCTGCGAGCTTCACGCTCGTCGGCACGAGCGCCGCGCGCCTAGGGGCTTTGTCTAACGGCGCGTGATGATTTGCACCTTCTATGCCGCCGACGCTCGCCGCCGGCAATGCGGCAATGGCTTTGCTGCTCACGTTGGACTCTCCCAGGTTCGGCGCGGCAAACCGGCATGTGCCGCCATGACGGCACCTTAGCGTTGGCTCGCACGCGACGTATCGGGCCGAGCGAAATGCCGGCAGGCGATGCGAACGCGTGGGCCTTCCCCTTCGCATTTGCGCCTCCGCCTTCGCGGCATCCGCGATGTGTCATGCATCTCTTCATCGACAATCGGATCAACGCCGCGCCTGGAGATCTCCGATGTCGCCATCGCCATTCCGCTTTCCCGCCCGCATCGAATCCGCCGACCTGTTGATGCGGCCGCCCGAGCCGCGCGATGCCGAAGCCCTCTTCGAAGCCATGCTCGGCGATGCCGCGACGACGCGCGACCTCAGTTTCAAGCGTCACACGCAACTCGACGAGACACTCGCGTTCATCGACGATTCCGTGCAAGGCTGGCGCGACGGCACACTGATCCGCTGGGTTCTCGAAGACCGCGCGAGCGGCCGGCTCACCGGCATGATCGAATTGCGGCCGCATCCGCCGCGCGTCGAAGTCGGCGTGATGATCAGCCGGCGCGGCGGTGCGCGTCGCCGGCGCGCGGGCCTGCATGCGCTGCGCAAGCTGCTCGCGTGGATGCTCGCGCAACCGCCGATTCTGCGCATTTACGCGTATTGCGCCGTGGATGGCGACGCGCACAGCAGCATGGAGAAGCTCGGCTTCACGCTCGAAGCGAAGCTGACGAATTACGAGTGCCGGCCCAATCGCGGTCTACTGGCCGGCGACAGTTATCTGTATGCGATGACGCGTCCGCTGCAAGCGCCCGACGATACGCCTGCGACACGCTGGCTCAATGAATACGCGGCGCTGGACGCACATCTCGACGCGGGCGACGTCCACGATGCAGCGAACCCGCACGCGGCTGCGGAAGAATCGCACATCGTCGCTTCGTAATTCGATGCCGCGCTTCGCATCGCGCGGCGCGGCAGCAACCGGCTGTCACATTGGGAGGACATAGTGCAACGCGGTCTCCTTCTGCCGCGTCGACATGTTCCGCTATCGCCCGCTCGATGTTTCGTCCGCTGACAGCCTGATCGAAAACGCGCCTGCCGCGGCGCAAGCGGAGGTCGCGGCGGCGCTCCCGCCGACGCCGACGCGGCGGCGCATGCCTGAGTGGTTGCGCGGGGCGCTTGCGCGGCCCGCGCGGGTCGTCGGCGCGCGCCGCGTCGAATTGAGCACCGCGCTGTTTCAGCACAGCACGCAGGGCAGCGCATCGGGGCCCGAGGATCACGCGCCTGGGGAGCGCCGCTTTCCGCCGATCACCACGGCGAGACATGCGCGGCGCGGGACCGATCCGTTGGCGGATATGGGACTGCTGGCCGCGGGTGCTGGTGGTGCTTTGGGTACGCGCGAGGGTGGCGCCGTCGCGCATGACATAGATGAAGCGGATCAGGCAGCGACGTCATCGCGGCAGATTCCGCTCGATGTCATCACGACGCGCGCCGGGCTCGTTGGGTATGTGCAGCGGCTATTTAACGACGGCTTCGAGCAGCCAGTCGATGCAGCGACCCTTGCTGATCGTTTGCATCGACTTTGCTCGGCTGAGGAGCGGGTCGGTGCTGCCTCGCTCTCCGCTTACGGGACGGCCAATGAAACCGTCAGCGGTATCGCAAACCACACCGCCAATGCGACCACCAGCGAGACCGCCAACGACATTGCGAACCGCGCCGCTAACAACACCAACAACAACAACACCAACGAAATCGCCAACGAAATCGCCAACGAGCTTGCGAACGACATCGCGAACAATACCGCCGACCACGCCACCGATCTCAACGACATGCAAGCGGCGCTGCGGGGCGCACTGTTAGCCGACGCGCTCGCCCAAGCGGGCGCGGCCGATTGCCGATCCGCGCATCTGATGATCGAGCGCATCGGCATGCTCGACTTCGCGGCACCGCATCTGCGGCGTTCGGCGAGCGACGCCGAGCGCGACGCATGGCGCGCGGCGCACGTGCTCGCGCGCTCCAGCGAGGGCCGCGCGATACTCACCGCGCTGCGCAGCGCGACGCTCAATCCCTACGACGACGACCTCCATTGCTTCGGCGTCGAAGCGTTGTTGACGAGCGCCAATGCACTCAAGCCGATCCACGCAGACGATTCGACCGCAACCGACGATCCCGCGCCCGGCGCACTCGCGGCCCGCATAAGCACGATCGGCGAAAATCCGCGAGCCGCGGCTGCGCCCACAACGAATAGTGCTGGCGCCACGACGCTGGCCGCACGCGCATTCGATGCCGCATCGACCCTGCTGACCCACGGGCGCGACGCATTGACCGCCGATCAGCGAGGCGCGCTGTTCGCGTGGCGTCAGTCGTTCCGTGACGACGCGCGCCACAGCGAGTTGTCGCAAACGAAGCAGCGCCTCGCGCGCTTCACAGAAAACACGATTCCGCGCGTCGGCGAAAAACGTTGGAAGACGTTGCTGCCGCGCATGTTCCGCGGTCGGCACGGTTCACCACTTTCCGCGCTGCGTCTCGGCACTCAGGGCGTGCCGCGCCAAACCATCGCCGCCGAAGAGGCGAAGGTCCGCAAGCACTTGCAGGCGGCGCTGCCGCAGTTGCTAGAAAGCCCGGCGATGGATCCGCGAGCGGCGCTCGCTCATGCACGGCCCGAGGCGTCGCTCGCGGAACTCGCGGCGCTAAGCGTCTGGCTGGAGCGCGGCGGCTTTCCGCCCGGCCGTCTCGATGACGACACGCTGCGCGCGATCGCGCAGCGCGCTCACGCGATGTGCGAGGAAGCGACGCAGCCGGTGCAGGCTGGCGCGAATTCATCCACATCGGCTTCAGCAGCCCACGCCCCGGTGCCGCGCCGCCTCCGCGCCAGCCTCCGCCGAACCACCGCCACCTGGCTCACAATGCCGCCGCAGCAGTTCGCGAAAACGCGGCCGTTCCGCTTGATCGCGAAGCGCCCGTTCACCGTTGAACGCCTTGCGGTGTGGGGCAAGGTGGCGGGCCTGCCCGACGACGCGCCGTTCTGGCACACCGTGAACGAGTTGCGCGCGGCCACGCAGCTTGCGCCGGACATGCGCGCCGCGAACAATGTCGACGATGTGCGCGAGACGCTGGTCGACGTGGCCGCGAATCTGCAATCCGGGCAGCGTCTGCGCCTCACCGACGGCGGGCGGCAAGGCATCAGCACGCGCGGCCTGAACATCACCGTGGAAACCGTTCTGCGCGGACACGGCATGCCGATTTCGCCGCGCCTCGATCTGCGCGCGTCGCGCACCCGCGAGGCGGTGATCGACATCAGCCGCTCGACGCATGGCGCGGCGCTCTTCATCGGCACAGCGAAGTCGAGCATGCGGCACGTCGGCGCGGGGCTGCTGGTCGGCTATGACGTGAGCACCGCGTTGACGGCGCTGCGCGCGGGACTCGTCGCGAACGCCACGCTGCATGCGCGCGAACTCAGCGAGCCGCGCGGCGTGACGCTGCGCGTCGCGCGGCGGTTGCTGCCCGACGGCAGCGGCTACGACGACGCGTCGCTGCGCGCGAAGCTGGCCGGCATCGTCGAGCATCTGTTCGACGAATCGGCCAGCGCGCACGACGACGGGCCCGAAGGCGTCTGGAACCGCCTCGCGTCGCGCTACTGGGACGACGCGGACGTGTCCACCAGTTGGACCGATGCTCACACGCTCAACCGCCGGCGCGGCGTCACGCTCGACGCGAACGCGACGGCCAGGGTCGCGAGCTTCGGCCGCGACACCGTCGTCGATCCGGGAAGCGGCGAACGCACGCGTCCGTTGTCGGTGCGAACCGGGCCGTCGGCGGGCGGCGGCTGGCAGCGCTCGCGTCAGAGCGCGGAAGTGGTCGAGCGCAGCGGCCGCGTGCAGGTCGAAGAGCATCGTGTCGGCATCGGCAGCCATTGGCAGTTGCGTGGCGGCATCGCGCCGGGCTTTTCTCATCCGCTCGATGGCGAGGGCCGGCACACGGTGGGCCTCTTTTCTATCGACGCGCCCGCCGCGACGATGACCCTGCGCGAGCGCAACCGTTCCGCGAAGCTGCTGCTCGTGCGCGAGGATGGCCGGCTCAATCATCGCGGCTCGATTCTCGACATCGAGTATCTGGACGCGCGGACCTACACGCGCGCCGTCGATGACGCGCGCGGCGAGCTCGTCGCGCTCTTTGCCGCCGAGGCTCTCGCGCGCCGCGAGCGCAACGAGGCGCTCGGCAAGAGGGGGCATGCGAGTCATGTGCGTTACGAACCTTCGCCGGACGCGCAGGCGGCGGAGCGCATCGACGAGCATCTGGCGAGCGTGCGCAAGAACCAGCGGCCGAATTTGACATATGTGCAGCGCTATCGATTGCGGCGGCAGGCCGCATTGCGGCTCGACGCGAATCACGCGGCGCTCGCGCAGGCGGGCGGCGACGCTCGGCTTCAGACGCGCATCGCCGCGGCTAACGCGACGATCCTGGACGACCCCGCTTCGTGGATGGCCATCGAGCTGAAAGTGAAGGAGCGCAATGCGAGCGCGCGCAGCTTCGGCCCCAACGCCGTGCTGCAACTGACGACAAGGACCGGCGCTGTGGGCGATCGGGAGATTGTGACGGAGGGTGTGCCGTTTGAGGTGCTGGAGGCGTTGGATCGGCGAGGGTGAGCGAGAGCACGGTGGTGAAGGTGCTGCAAGCGTTGATCGCTGAGTGCGGTCGCGGGCGCGACGTTCCAGACCTTGCAAGCGTGGGATTGATGAGTTCGCCGAGGACGCGACGTCCAGGACGCTGACCGCGTTGGATCGCTGAGCGCGATCCCGCTTCGCGTGTGCGATGGAGGGTTCGCATCGGCGGATATAAGTCCTTCGCAGGAAGACGACAATCCGCTGATTGAGCCGTTCCGCGGCACAGGAGGAATCATGTCGACTCCCGTTGGCGGCAACCCGCCATTCTCCGATCCGCGCATCGGCAACGGTCAGTATGGTCCGCAAGGGCCCGACGATGCACATTCGCCAGCAGGTCCGCACGCGCCAGGCGGCGCTCGGGCCCGGCCGGGCTCGAACTCGCCTATCGATGGTCTTCCGCACGCGGCAAGCGGTACGTCCGGGGACGGTGCGCGAAGGGTGCAATGGGGCGCGAGCGGGGGTGGTGGTGCTGCAAGCGTCAGTGGTGCCGGTGTTGGTAACGCCGGCGCCGCTGGCCCCTCTCCCGGCGCTTTCGGCGGGCCGAGTTCCGCCGCTGCCGGGCAGCCTCACCCTCCGTATCCGCCGCATCCACCGCACCCGCCGCACGCCCCGAATTACCAGCCGCCCGCGCAAGGTCTTACCCAGCCGTGGCAAGGCAGGTCCAGCATGAAGGGTTGGGCCGTGGTCGCGGGGCTGATGACGATACCCTCGGTGCTGTCGCTCGGAATGATGGGCGGCGGCATGTCGTTCGGCGCGATGAGCGCGCTGTTCGGACTGAGTTCGATCGCGGAGATGGGCGTGCTCGGCATGCTGCTGTTCCGCGGTAGCAGCGGCGCGGGACAATTCGGCGCGCGTTGGCGTCAATATGGGCAGCAGTCGGCGCCGTACGCGCAACCCTGGCAAGGAGGGCCGCAGGCGCCGTATTCAGGCGCGCCTGGTCAGCCGCCGTTTTCGCCACCGCCTTATGCGCGGCCGACGGGTTGGGGGACCTATGAGGCAGCGTACGGCTGGCCTTCGTCGGGTGCGCAGCCTTATTCATCGCAACCGATGAACCCCGCGCCGCAGTCTGGATGGGGGCAGCCGCCTCCTGGACATGCGCAGGGCTATCCGCCTGCGTCAGCGCAACCGCAAAGCTATCCGCCCACGGCGGCACAACCGCAAGGCTATGCACCCGCGTCGGCACAACCGCAAGGCTATCCACCCGCGCCCACCCAACCGCCGCCGAGCACTGGCTGGGCGCAGCAGCCGCATGGACATGGCGCCCCGCCACCTATGCGCCTGCCGTACCGGCCTCGGCCTGCGTTGCCGCCCGGTCCGAACGCAGGTGGAGATGACGTTACTGGTTGAGCGTTCTGGCCGCTAGGCAAGCGGGTGCCTGGCGACTCCCAAAGCGGGAGCGGCATCGAAATCGGCTTACGCATTGGCACTGTGGTCGGCTTGAGCATTCGCAGCGGCTTCAGCTTCTGCACTCATGCTTGCTTCTGCATCGGCATTCACATTGGCTCGGGCAGCGGCTTCAGCTTCCACTCCGGTATCGGCGTCCGGTTTCGGTTCGGCTTCGGCTTCGGCACCCGCTTAGCTTCCGGCTTCACTTCGCATCGCATCGGCATCGCCCCACTCCGCCCCCCCACTTCGCATCCCCACTTCCCCCTTCGCGCCTGCAAGCCATCTGCATGGACCGATTTCTACGCTCGATCAGGTCACCTCCGACCGGACGAAGCCATGTCGCTTGCCCCCAGCGTGCAGCAGTTCCTCGCGCGTCGCACGAGCGCCGGCGCGCAGACTCTCGACGCCCTCGAGCTGCGCACCGCGCGGCAGCGCTTCGATTACTACACGCCGCTCGGCGACGTGCCGCCGCGCGCGCTCGCGGCCGTCGAAGACCTGACGATCGAAACGCGCGACCACGCCCGGCTGGACGCGCGCGTCTACTATCCGGCGCCGCCGTGCTGGGCCGATCCGCAGCCCGCCTTGCTGTTCTTTCATTCGGGCGGCTATGTCGTCGGCAGCGTCGCGACCGCCGACGCGCTATGCCGCGCGCTCGCCGACGAAGCCGGCTGCGCGGTCGTCTCGGTCGGCTATCGGCTGGCGCCGGAATACCGCTTCCCGCATGCCGTCGACGATGCATTCGACGCCCTCCGCTGGCTGCATGCGAACGCGGCGTCGCTGGCCATCGACGGCACGCGGCTCGCCGTCGGCGGCGAAAGCTCCGGGGCCACGCTCGCGACCGTCTGCGCGGTCGGCGCGCGCGACAGCGGCATCCGTCTCGCGCTGCAACTGCTGGTTTATCCGGCGCTGTCGGCGGGAATGGAAACCGAAGCGCATCGTCAATTTGGCGACGGCTATTTTCTGTCGCTCGACATCATCCGCTGGATCCAGCGGCATTACCTCGCCACTGCGGATGACCGCCGCGACTGGCGCTTCGCGCCGCTCGACGGCGAGCGCGACGCCCCGCGCGACTGGAGCGGACTCGCGCCCGCATGGATCGTCTCGGCGGAATACGACCCGCTGCGCGATGAACACGCGCGCTACGTCGACAAACTGAAGCGCCACGGCAATGAAGCGAGCGTCGTCTATTACCCGGGCATGATCCACGGCTTTTTCTCGATGGGCGGCATGATTCCGGAGGCGTCGCTCGCGCATCGCGACGCGGCCCGCATGCTGCGCTCAGCGTTGGGCATCCCGTGAATCGGACACGCGCTCGATTCCCGCGCCACTATCTCGCCGCTCGGGCAGCACGTTCCAGCCACGCAGGATCGCCGCGATCTGCCGCGCGTAGCGGTCGCGCAATGCCGGCGTCGCCGAATGGTACGCGCCCACCGCCGCCCACGTATTGCCGTACCTGACGATCTGCCGCCGCAATTGCCACGCGGCGATGTAGATGTTCTTGCACGGCGTCATCAGTTCGTCGCGCGTGATGCCGTAGCGCGACAGCGTGCGCAAATGAATCGAGTTGATCTGCATGACGCCGTAATCGGTCGAGCCGTTCGCGTTCGCATGCGTCGCGCCAGGCTGGTTGCGCGACTCCTGCCACGCGATCGCGCGCAGAATCAGCGGATTGACATGCTGATAGGCGGCGGCATCGTCGAAACAGTTGGCCTGCGCGGGCGTTGCGGCGCTCGCCGCGCAGGCAATCGCGAGGCCGACGGCACACGCATGCACGCGCGATGCAGCATGCGCGCGCAGGGCTCGCGCATCGACGCGACGAGTCGGGCAGAAGGCGGAAAGCACTGACGTCACGATTAAAACGCGTCTGGTGAACCGGGGCTCTCATCATGCCCGGAGCACCGTGCGCCGCGTTCCGTTCGCGCGAACCCGCGCGCGGCGATGCGAAGCGCGCCGTCGCGTCTATTCCATTTGCGCTGATTTGCTTACGGCGAAAGATCGGTTCGTCAGGCTCGCGCCCGCGGGTACGATGGATCGGCCCATGCATCCCTAACTTTTTCGCCTGCCATGTCCACGACAACAAATCGAAACCACCGCCGCTCGTTCATCAAACTCTCCGTGGGCGCCGCCGCGGCAGCCGCATCGGTCGCCGTCTCGACACTGGTGTCGCCGCTCGCGTTTGCGCAGGCGCCGTCGCAAGCCGCGCCGCGCTCGCTGCGGATCGGCAATCAGAAGGGCTACCTCAATCTGCTCAAAGGCCGCGGCACGCTCGAAAAGCGGCTTGCGCCGCTGAATGTATCTGTGAGCTGGACGGAGTTTGCCGCTGGCCCCGTGCAACTCGAGGCGCTGAACGTCGGCTCGATTGATTTCGGCGATGTCGGCGAAGCGCCGCCCATCTTCGCGCAGGCCGCCGGCGCGCCGCTCGCCTATGTCGCGGCGACGGTGCCGCGGCCGCAATCCGAAGCCGTGCTGGTGCCGCCGGGCTCGTCGATCCGCTCGGTGGCGGATCTCAAGGGCAAGAAGATCGCGCTCAACCGGGGCAGCAACGTCCACTACTTTCTCGTCAAGCTGCTGCGTCAGCATGGCCTGCAATACTCCGACGTGAACGTGGCTTACCTCGCGCCCGCCGATGCGCGCGCCGCGTTCGAACGCGCCTCCATCGACGCATGGGTGATCTGGGACCCGTTCTTCGCCGCCGCGCAAAAGACGCTCGGCGCGCGCGTGGTGGCGGATGCGAGCGGCGTCGTCGGCAATCGCGGCTACTACTTCTCGTCGCAGAGCTATGTGGCGAAAAATCCCGACGTGATCCGGATCGTGATCGAGGAAATCGAGAAGGTCGACCAATGGGGCAGCCGCAACAAGGACCAGTTGTCGAGCGAACTGGCGCAGCTTTGGGGCTTGCCGAAACCGGTCGTGGATGCCGCCGTGGCGCGTCAGCAGTTCGGCACCGAGCGCATCACGCGCGCGATTCTCGGCGAACAGCAGCAGATCGCGGACGCGTTCCTCGACCTCGGCCTGATTCCGAAACACGTCGACGTGCTGAGGGCCGGACCGCCGAATCTGGCCTGAGCAGGAGCTTGCAGACACTGCGGCCAGCGCTTAAAAGCCGTGTCCCGGGATAGCTTCCTGTAAAGCCCGGCACAACTCCGGGTTGCTCTCGCGGCCGCGGTGGACTAAATCTAAAGCCGGGGCGCGCTCGGTGGATCCAGCGCGCACAGCGCAAGGCGGCGGTCCCACGTCGCGCCACGCCCCGAGCCAGACAGAGGAGATACCGTCATGGGCATGCGCCCCGATCCCACGTTCCACGCCTCGCCGCGTCTCGCGATGGATGCGCCCGCGGAAGAATACGCGTACACGCTGCTGCTCAGCCCCGATTTCTCGCAGCCGGACGCACTCGCGGTCATCGACGTGAAGCCCGGCTCGCCGACTTATAGCCAGGTGGTTCACACGGTGCCCGTGCCGAACAAGGGCGACGAATTCCATCATTTCGGCTGGAACGCGTGTTCGTCGGCGCTCTCGCCGCTCACCGGCCACGCGTTTCTCGAACGGCGCTATCTGATCATTCCGGGCATGCGCTCGTCGCGCATTTACATCGTCGATACGAAGCCGCATCCGACCGAGGCGAAGATTCACAAGATCATCGAGCCCGAGGAAATCTTCCGCAAGACCGGCTATTCGCGTCCGCACACGGTTCATTGCGGACCCGAAGGCATTTACGTGAGCACGCTCGGCGGCGCAGGGCCGGACGGCACCGACGGCCCTCCCGGCATCTTCATCATGGACTGCGAAACGTTCGAGGTGCTCGGCCGCTGGGAAATCGACCGTGGTCCGCAGCAAAAGCACTACGACTTCTGGTGGAATCTGCCGCGCGACTACATGGTGTCGAGCGAATGGGCGTTGCCGCCGCAGTTCGAAAACGGCATCGTGCCTGAGGACCTGCTCGCGAACAAATACGGCCACGCCGTGCACTTCTGGGACCTTCGCGCGCGGCGCAATGTGCAGACGATAGATCTCGGCGCGAATCACCAGATGGCGCTCGAAGTGCGGCCCGCGCACGACCCGAGCCGCGAATACGGCTTTATCGGCGTGGTGGTCGACACGACCAATCTCGAAGGCTCGATCTGGACCTGGTGGCGCGAAGGCGGACAGTTTCACATCGAGAAGACGGCGACCATTCCACCGGAGCCCGCCGACCCGGCATCGCTGCCGCCGCTGCTGCAAGGATTCGGCGCCGTGCCGCCGCTCGTCACGGACATCGATCTTTCCATCGACGATAAATTCCTTTACGTCGCCTGCTGGGGCACCGGCGAAATGCGCCAATACGACGTGACCGAGCCGCGCAAGCCGAAGCTCGCCGGCTCTGTGCATCTTGGCGGCATCGTGCGGCGCACGCCGCATCCGAACGGCGAGGCGTTCACGGGCGGCCCGCAGATGGTCGAGATCAGCCGGGACGGCAAGCGCGTCTACTGGACCAACTCGCTTTACTCGACGTGGGATAACCAGTTCTATCCGAACGGCGTGCCCGCCGCGCAGGTGATGGCGCATGCGGACCCGGCGGGCGGCCTCGCGCTCGCGGACGATTTCTGGGTCAGGTTCCCCGACGGCTACCGCGCGCATCAGATCCGTCTGGAAGGCGGCGACTGCTCGACGGATTCGTTCTGCTATCCGTCGGTGGGCGTTTGAGCGCAGGCTGGTCGCACGCGGGCCTGTGGCTCGCGGTCGTCGCAAGCGGTTGTTATCACGGCGCAAATCCGGCGATGGGATGGCCGCTCGCCGTATCGAGCGCATTGATGCAACGGAAAGCGTGCGCGCTTGTTAGCGCGCTGCTGTGGCTCGCGACCGGCCATGTGCTGGCGATCTTCCTGATGGTGATGCCGTTCGCGATGCTCGGCGCGCTGCTCGCGTGGCAGCGCGAAATCCAGGCGGGCGCGAGCGCGCTCGTGATCGGCTTCGGCGTCTTCCTGTTGCTGTGGCGGCGTCATCCGCGAGTGCTCGCGCGCATTGCGCCGTCGCGGCTCGCGCTGTGGTCGTTCGCAATCGCGCTCGCGCACGGCGCGGGACTGATGCTCGTGCCGATCTACCTGGGCCTGTGCAGCGCGAACGATCTCGACCGCGCGCACGAAGCCGCGCAGACGCTGATGCAGTCGCGGCTCGGCATGGCGCTCGTCGTGTCCGGCGTGCATGCTGCGGCGATGGTGCTCACGGGCGGCGCGATCGCGTGGCTCGTCTACCGTTATCTCGGGCTCAGGTTCGTGTCGCGAAGCTGGTTCAATCTCGACGCAATTTGGGCGTTCAGTTTTATTCTCGTCGGCACGCTTGCGCTCATGCTGAATGCGCGCGATTTTGCGTGGTCGTGAATGGATGGACCGCGCGCCGAAACGCGCGGCGCGGTCCATTCACGTTATCGCGCTACTACGCTGCTGCGAGCGCCGCATCACGACCGCAGGGACGCAGCGACGCATCATGGACGCAGCACAGCCGCCCTATTCCACGTTCGAAGCCTCCCGAACCACAGACGACACACTGTCGAAAGAGCGATCACCCATTCGTTTGAGCACGGCCAGAACTTCGCCGTCCGCGCCATTGCGCTGCGCAAGCTCGACCAGCTTGTCGCGGGTGGTCGGAAACTCCGCCCCTTCGAGCGCGCGTTCGATTTCCTCCATGCGCGGTTCGTCGGGATGGCGGTGGTTCTGCGAGCGAGCGGGATGCTGAGCCATATTCATCTCCTTGCCGGTGGAAAAGCCTGGTCTCAACGGTTTCGCATAATGTGTGCCGCGCGCTTATTTGCCCGCCGCGCCCTGCGTTCTGAAACGCCACTCGGTGACTTCGTGGAACGTCTCGCCGGGCCGCAGCACCGTCGACGGAAACGCCGGCTGGTTCGGCGCATCCGGAAAATGCTCGGCCTCGAGCGCGAACGCGTCGCCCTGCCGGTAGGTCTTGCCCGATGTGCCGACCACGCTGCCGTTCAGGCCGTTGGCGGTGTAGAACTGCAAGCCGGGCTGCGTCGTATAAAGCTCGAGCACGCGGCCGCTTGCCGGATCGACGGCGCGCGCCGCAAAGCGCGGGGGCGCGTTTTCGCTGGACTTGTCCGCCGCGTTGCTTTCCTGCCGCGCCGCATCAAGCACCCAGTTCTGATCGAAGCCGTGCGCGTAGACCAGTTGCCTGAACGACGAACGCAGCCGCTCGCCGATCGCGGTCGGCTTGCGCAAGTCCATCGGCGTGCCGGCCACGCTCGCGAGTTCGCCGGTTGAGATCGACGTCGAATCGGTCGGCGTGTAGCGCGACGCCCCGATCTGGATCGTCTGCCGCTCGATGCTGCCGCTGCCCTCGCCCGCCAGATTGAAATACGAGTGATTGGTGAGATTGACGACGGTCGGCTTGTCGGTGCTCGCCTGATAGTCGATGCGGAACACGTCGTCGTCCGTCAGCGTGTAGGTGACCCGCGTGGTGAGCGTGCCCGGAAACCCATTCTCGCCGTCGGGGCTCACGTAGCTCAGTTCGGCACTCGCGCCGTGCGGCGATTCGACCGGCTTCACGGTCCATATCTTCGCATCGAAACTCGACGGACCGCCGTGCAGCGTGTTCGGCGGATCGTTGACGGGCAGCGTCCACGTCTGGCCGTCGAGGGTAAAGCGTCCGTTCGCGATGCGGTTCGCATAGCGGCCGATCAGCGCGCCGAAATGGATGTTGCCGTTGAACTTCTCATAGTCGGCAAGACTCGCGAAGCCGAGCACGATGTTGGCCATGCGGCCATGACGGTCCGGCGTGCGAAGCTCGCTGATGACGCCGCCATAGCTCAGAAAGCTCACCGTCAAGCCGTGCGCGTTCGTGAGCGTGTAACGCGTGACGGGATGACCATCGGCGGTGACGCCATACGGCGCCTGCGTCAGCGAGCCCGCCACCGACACGCACGGCAGCCACGCGCACGACAGCGCCACGAGCGCCGCACCGACAAATCTTGCCGTGCCCGCTTGCACGCGATTTTTCGCGCTGCGGGGCGCGCCTTCGCCGGATCGCACGACGACATGCGGTGCCTGCCAATTCATGCACGACTCCTGGAAGCAAATAGACAGCGCCTTGCAAAGCGCATGCCTCGCGCGTGCGCCAGGCCTCGCGCGGAGCTTTAAACGATCGCTGCGTTATGTCTGCCAAATTTTCAACGGACGTAGAGCAAATACACGCCGCCCGCCGCTTGCAATAGCGGCGAGCGCTGTCACACGCGGTCGAATGCACCCGGCTGACATGCCGTGGAATGCGACTTGCATGCCGGTTGCCACTGACCGTCGCACGAACCCGCTGCCCGAACCTGTAACACGAACCCATTGCACAAACCCGCAGCACACAAACCCGCCGCACGCGCCGCCATGAGTGAACCCGACCCGATGCAATCCGAACTGCTCGACCCGCCGTCGCGCGATACCGCCGACGCGCCGCCCGCCGTCCCGAACGGCGCGGTGATGGACACCGGCTCCACCTGCGAATGGATTCTCCAGGCGCACCGCGCAAGCGTGCTGATCGACGCGGCTTCGTACTACGCGGTCCTGCGCAAGGTGATTCCGCGCGCGCGTCATTCGGTGTTCATCCTCGGCTGGGATATCGACAGCCGCATCGAGCTGGTTCCCGGCGGCGTCGACGACGGCTTTCCGCCGAAGCTTTCCGAGTTCCTATGCGCGGTGCTCGACGCGAATCCGCAGTTGCGCATCTATCTGCTCGGCTGGGATTTCGCGATGCTGTATGCGTTCGAGCGCGAATGGCTGCCCTCGTACAAACCGGCGTGGCATGCGCACCGCCGCTTGTGGTTCCGGCTCGACGGCCGGCATCCGCTCGGTGCATCGCATCACCAGAAAATCGTCGTGATCGACGACAGCCTCGCGTTCACCGGCGGCATCGACCTCACCGGCTCGCGCTGGGACACGCCCGAGCATCGGCCCGACGATCCGCTGCGCAAGAATCTCGGCAAGACGAGCTACGAGCCGATGCACGACGCGCAACTGATGTTCGACGGCCCCGCGGCCGCCGCCATCGCGCATCTGGCCCGCGAGCGCTGGCGCCGCTCGCGCCGCAGCGGCAAGGCCGGCCGGCCGTTCAACGGCAAGTCGCCGCCGCGCACGGATTTGTGGCCGTCCGACATCGAGCCGGATTTCGCCGACGTCGATCTGGGCATCTCGCTCACGGAGCCGGCCTACGACGGCCGGCCCGCGATCCAGCAGGTGAAGGCGCTGCATCTGGCCGCCGTGGCCGCCGCGCGCCGCAACATCTATATCGAGAACCAGTACTTCACGGCGAATTCGGTCGGCTCGGCGCTGCAAAAGCGTATCGCGGAACCGGACGGCCCCGATCTCGCCGTCGTGTGTCCGTACCGGCAGAGCGGCTGGCTTCAGGAAGCGACGATGGGCGTGCTGCGCGCCCGTCTGCACAAGCTGCTGAAAACGGCGGACAGCAACGGCCGCTATGCGATGTACGCGCCCGCCGTCGATGCGCCGAACGGCCGCTTCATCAACGTGCACAGCAAGATCATGATCGTCGACGAGCGGCTGCTCGTGATCGGCAGCGCGAACCTCAACAATCGTTCGATGGTGCTCGACTCCGAGTGCTGCATCGTGATCGACGCCCGCGACAATCCCGAGCGGCAAGCGGCGATCGCGCGGATTCGCAACCGCCTGCTCGCCGAACATCTCGATTCGAGCGAAGCCGACGTGGACGAGGCGCTCGCGCGGCATGGCCGGCTCAACGCGGCGATCGCGAGCATCAAGAGCAACAGCGATTCGGTGCGCACGCTCGAACCGTTGACGCCGGAAGTGCCGCCCGAACTGCGCGACATCGCGGATGGCGTTCACGTGCTCGACCCCGAAGCGCCGATCGCCGCCAATGAACTGCTCGCGCAGTTCCTGCCGGAGCCGACACATCGTCCGGTGATTGCGAAGTTGCTGGTGCTCGGCGCGCTGGCGCTCGGCGTCGTCGCGCTCACTGTCGTCTGGCGCTTCACGCCGTTCGGTCACGAACTCAGCTTCGCGAAGCTCACCTCGGAGACGCAACGGCTCGCGGCCACGCACTTCGGCCCGATTGCGGTGGTGGCGATGTACGTGGTGGCCGCGCTGCTTTCGGTGCCGGTGACGTTGCTGATCGCCGTGACGGGCCTCGTGTTCGGCGCGATAGCGGGCGCCGCCTATGCGCTCACGGGGACGCTGATCGCCGCGGCGGCGGGCTGGGCGGTGGGCGCCTGGCTCGGCCGCGACGCCGTGCGCGAACTGGCCGGCGCGCGCCTGAATCAGCTCAGCGAACGCTTGCGCAGCAAGGGACTCGTCGCGGTGATCCTGTTGCGGCTCGTGCCGGTCGCGCCGTTTTCGATCGTCAATCTCGCGGCGGGCGCATCGCATATCCGCTTCTGGGATTTCATGGCGGGCACCGCGATCGGCATGGCGCCGGGCGTCTTGCTGGCGACGTCGTTTGCTCGCCAACTCGTCACGGCGGTCAGGCATCCGACGCCGCTTTCGTTGCTGCTGGTGGCCGCGATCGGCGTGGCGCTGGTGTCCATGTCGCTCGTCTTGCGGCGCATGCTGATGAGGCGGCAATGAGTGGCCGCGCCAACGAAACCGTGACCCTCGAAGAAGCGCAGCCCGTGCCGCGCGTGCGTACAGCGTCGGCTCATACACGCGACGCGGGGGAGCCGCTGCGCATCGTCACATACAACATTCACGGCGCGGTGGGCACGGACGGCAAACGCTCGGCGGCGCGCATCGCCGAAGTGATCGCGGCCTTGAACGCCGACGTGGTCGCGTTGCAGGAAGTGCCGCTCGGCGGCGCGGCGAGCATCGACGTGCTGCGCGAATTGCAGGACCTGACCGGCATGCACGCGGTGCCCGGCCCGACGCTCGACGGACCCGACCGGCGCTTCGGCAACGCGGTGCTGACCAATCTGCCGGTGCTCGCGGTGCGCACGCTGGACCTGTCGTTCGGCAGCCGCGAAGCGCGC
Source organism: Paraburkholderia graminis C4D1M (assembly GCF_000172415.1). Lineage (GTDB taxonomy): Bacteria > Pseudomonadota > Gammaproteobacteria > Burkholderiales > Burkholderiaceae > Paraburkholderia > Paraburkholderia graminis. Next base: position 589,836 of record NZ_ABLD01000001.1, on the reverse strand, counting down.
GGCGCGCTCGATGTCGACATCGACACCGGTAATGGCTTGATGCGGATCGTCGCGACGCATCTCGGCCTGTCGGCGCGCGAACGACGTGCCCAGGTGCGGCTGTTGCTCGAAGCGTTCGATACGCCCGATCTTCCCGTGATCCTGCTCGGCGATCTGAACGAATGGTTCGTGTGGGGATGGCCGCTGCGGGCGCTGCTCACGCGCTTTGGCCGGGTCGCCGCGCCGCGCACGTTTCCGTCGCGCTTTCCGGCGTTTGCGCTCGACCGCGTGTGGGTGCATCCGGCCGCGCGTCTCGTCGATATCGAGGTGGATAGAAGCAGGCCGGCGCGTATTGCGTCGGATCATCTGCCGCTGGTCGCGCGGGTGTTGCGCTGAATTGAATGCTTGTGGCGAACGGCGGGTTGTTGTCGTTGTTGCGAGGGCTTGATGGAACGGCGCGTGCTGCGTTTGCCGTAGACATTGCGATTGGTGTCGTTCGCTATGGACTGGCACCGCCCTCAGCTTGCAATCTCAGCCAGGAGATCCCTCATGACCGAGCAGCCCGACCGTTCTTCCACTTCGCGTTCTTCCAGTCCGAACAACGAGCCTGTCGCGCCGCCCTCGCCGTCCACGCCTTCACGCGAGGGCATGTCGGGGCCGGGGCCGGCTCAGCCGCAGCCGATTCCGTCGCCCGCGCCCGGCACGCCGCGCACGCCGGGCGGCAATCAGCTCGACGCCATCGACGAAGCCGACGCCGACAAGGTCGTGCCGAAGGACCCCAAAGAGACGCAACTGCGCGACACGATCTCGCCGCCGGGCGCGGGCAGCCATAGCGTCGACGACGACGGCTCGCCGCCCAAGCCGTTATAAGTCGGCGCGAGCGGCGCGGTCAGTCCGTCAGTCGATCAGGCCTCGATCTTCGACATGACCGCCGTTGCCGGATCGTAGCGATAGCCCTTCTGCTCGAGACGTTCGGCGAGCGTCGCGCTGATGAATTTCTGCTGCGCGTCGCGTGAAATCAGATCGTGGTCCGGCTTCAGCCGCTCGAGTTCCGATGACAACCTGCGCAAGAGCGCGACTTCGGCGGCGCTGCGGGCGTCGAGGAACGTCACTTTCTGATTGGTCGCGCTCAGGCGCTGCTTGAGTTCCTTGGCATGCGCGATCCACTGCTCGGCGAGCGTGCGCAGTTCGGCGTAGGCCTTTTCGTGAGCCTTCGCCTGACTCGTCATCTGACGGCGCAGCGACGCGATCTCGTCGGCCATTACGGCTTCTTTCGACTCATCGTCGGCGGACAGTCCTTCCGGCGACGTGCCCTGCTGCTGCGCGTGCGCCGTTTCGAGTTCGGCAAGCTGACGCTCCAGTTCCGCGACGCGCTGTTCGGCCGCCTGCGCGCGGCTCGTTGCCGCCGACGCATCCTGGGCGAGCCGGGTCGTTTCAGCCGTCGCCGCCGCGTTGGCCTCGCTCATCGCCGCAAGCTGATCGCGCGCGGCGGCGAGTTCGTGCTGCACGCGCTCGACCTCGGCGCGCTGAGCCGCGGCTTCGTCGCCGTGAGCCGCGTGCGCGTCGCGCTCTGCCGCGAGTTCGGCGCGCGCCTGGTCAAGCTCGGTCTGCAGCGCGGCGAGTTGCGCGAGGCTTTCGCTGGCTTGCAACGCGGCGTCCTGTGCACGCGATGACGCCGCGTTCGATTCGTCCGCCCATCGTTGGACTTCTCTCGCGTGGGCCTCGCCGGCTTCGCCCAACGCGGCCGCTTTCTCGTGCGCGGCGTCGCGCTCGGCGATCAGCCGCGCGATTTCTTCGTCCCTGGCGACGGTCGCGGCGTTCAACGCTTCGCGTGCGCCGCGCTCTTCGGTCAGCGACGTTTCAGCGGCTTCGAGGCGGGCTTGCATAGCCGACGCGTGTTGCTCGGCTTCGGCAAGGCGAGCTTCCGCCGTCGATGCGCGTTCCTCGGCGTGAGCCACGCGGCCTTCGGCGTCTCGTACGCGCTCGTCGGTCTCGGTCGCGCGAGCTTCGGCGGCCGATGCGCGTTCTTCGGTTTGCGCGACGCGAGCTTCAGCAGTGGATGCGCGCTCGTCAGCTTCGGCGATCCGCGCTTCAGCGGCCAACGCCCGCTCCTCGGTTTGCGTGACGCGCGCTTCTGCGGCGAATGCGCGCTCGTCAGCCTCCGCGATCCGCGCTTCAGCGGCCAACGCCCGCTCTTCCGTTTGCACGACGCGCGCTTCGGCCGCCGATGCCCGCTCGTCAGCCTCCGCAATACGCGCCTCCGCAGCCAACGCCCGCTCCTCCGCCTCCCCGACACGCGCCTCGCTGGCGGCCTCGCGTTCCTCCGTCTGCGCAACGCGCGCCTCCGCCGCCGCGGCGCGGTCCTCGAGTTCAGCGACGCGATCCTCCGCGGTCTTTGCACGGTCCCGCAGCGCCGACAGTTCGGTCGCGAGGCGATTCACGGCCTCTTCGGAAATGCTCAGCGCGTTCGTGAGCGTCGCGACGCGTTCGCGCGCGAGTTCGGCCTCGGCGAGCGTGTTCTGATACTCGGCGAGCGCCTCGTCACGCTCGGCGGCGAGCGCCTCCGCGTGGCCGCCCGCCAGCGCGAGCCGCTGATTGACGACCCGCTCGGCTTCCTCGCGCGCGCTCGCCCACAGATTGCCGGCGGCGCTCAGCATGGTTTGCGCGACGTCGTCCGGCAAGCCGGTCATGACCGACGCCGGCGCCTCCGCCGACGCAGGCTGGCGCGCTTGCCGCCAACGCTCGACGGCCGCCGACACGGCGACGATCGAACCGCAGCGCAGTTCGCCCCAGATTGCCAGCGCGGACACCTTCTTGCCTTCGCCGGCCATGCGGTCCGCGATTTGAGCCACCCGTTCGTCGGTGACGATGTCTGTTTCCATGGACATGAACGCCTCGAAAATCAAAGTAAGCAGGCGGGGATGGAGCGTTCCGCGCCGTCGTGAGTGGCAGGTATTTTACCGGGCAATGCGGCAATGCCGCGAGGCCGCGGCGGCCTGATCCGCGCGCGCGCCGCGGCTCGAACAGGCCGCATCGTCACTTGCCGCTATACACCACCTTCCAGACCACGTTGCCGACATCGTCGGCGACATACAACGCGCCGGCCTTATCGACGGCGACGCCGACGGGCCGCCCGAGCGCGTGGCCATCGGCGCTGAGAAAGCCGCTCAGGAAAGTCTCCGGCATGCCCGCCGGCCGCCCGTGCTCGAACGGCACGAAAACGACCTTGTAGCCGCTGTATTCCTTGCGATTCCACGAGCCGTGCTGGCCGACGAAAGCGCCGCCCCAGTAATGCTGCGGAAAGCTCCTGCCGGTATAGAACGCAAGTCCGAGCGATGCCGTGTGATTGCCGAGCGCATAGTCCGGCGTGAGCGCGCTCGCCACCTTGTCGGGCCGCTGCTCCTTCACGCGCGTATCGACGTGCTGGCCGTAATAGCTGTAGGGGAAGCCGTAAAAGCCGCCGTCCTTCACCGCGGTCATGTAGTCGGGCACGAGGTTATCGCCCAATTCGTCGCGTTCGTTGACGGCGGCCCACAACGCGCCGCTCTCCGGCTGCCAGTCCATCCCGTTCGGATTGCGCAGCCCCGCTGCGAACACGCGGGAGCGCCCCGTCGCGGGCGTGAATTCGAGGATCATCGCGTGCCCCTCTTCGGCCTCGATGCCGTTTTCCCCGACGTTGCTGTTCGAGCCGACCGTCACATAGAGACGCTGCCCGTCGCGGCTCGCCACCACATTCTTGGTCCAGTGATGATTGATCGGCCCGGCCGGCAGATCGGCCACCTTCTCGCCGGGTGTTGTGATCTGCGTATCGCCCGCGCGATACGGAAAGCGCAGCAGCGCGTCGGTGTCCGCGACATACAGCGAGTCGCCGACGAGCGCCATGCCGAACGGCGAATGAAGCCCCGAGATCAGCACGCTGCGGCTTTGCGCGGTGCCGCCCTGGCCGCGCAGCAGCACGATCCGGTCGGGACTCGGCACGCCCGCGCCCGCGCGCTTCATCACGAACTTCATTACCTGCTTGCGAACCCAGCCGACAATGCCGCCGTGCTCGTCGTGCTGCGCGGGCGCATTGCTCTCGGCGACCAGCAGATCGCCGTCAGGCAGCGGATACACCCAGCGCGGATGCTCGAGCCCGCTCGCGAAGGCCGTCACCGTGAAGCCCGGCGGCGCGATGGGGATGCTCTGGCTCGAGCGCGTTTGCACGGGCGCGATGTTGATGGTCGGCAGCAGCGAGGTTTGCGGCGACGGCAGTTCGGGACGCGGTCCCAAACCCGTGTCGCCGATGTCCTCCGTCGTCGACGCGCAGGCGGCCAGACTCAGCGCGAGCATCGCGGCGACTGCGCCGAGGCGCGCTTCGGCCCATCGCGTGTGAAGCTTGTTCATTACATTCGCCTCGCAGGTTGCGGATTTTATGCGCGTGCCTAGACCTCGCCGCGCCGTAGCAGATAATCGAGCCCGCCGACCCGAAACCATCGATAGCCATACGGCTCGAGCACGACCGCATGACGGCCGTCGTCCTTCTCCTCGCTGTGATCGTCCGAGAGCAGGTTGATGAGCCGGTTCTGTTCCGGCTCCTTGCAGCCCGAGCGGAATTTCACCGTGCATGCCTGCGCGCCGAAGTTATGCAGGCATATCACCGAGTTGTTGCGCCAGTCGTAGCGAAGCGCGAGCACATCGTTGCGCGAGGTGCGCAGCACGGCGAAGTCGCCCCAACTGATTTCCGGCACTTCGCGGCGCATGCGGATCATGCGTTCCATCCAGTTCAGCAGCGAATTCGGATCGCGCCGCTGCGTCGCGACATTGATGCGCTCGAACCCGTAAGCGCCGCCCGTGATCACGCGGCACGGCGGCTTCGGGTGCTTGGTGAAGCCGCCTTCCGGTTCCGTCGACCATTGCATCGGCGTGCGCGCGCATTCGCGCTCGGGCAGGCGCAGGTCGTCGCCCATGCCGATTTCATCGCCGTAACGGAACACCGGCGTGCCGGGTAACGTCAGCATCAGACTGTAGGCGAGTTCGAGCCGGCGCCGGTCGCCCGCGAGCATCGGCGCAAGCCGGCGGCGAATGCCGCGCTCATAGAGCTGCATGTCGGGCTCGGGCGCGAACGCGGCAAACACGGCGTCGCGCTGCTCGGGCGTGAGGCGGCCAAGATCGAGCTCGTCGTGATTGCGCAGAAACACGCCCCATTGCGCGGTCGACGGACGCGGCCGCGTGGCCGTCAGCGCTTTTTTCAGCGGCGCGGTATCGCCGGTTGCCAGCGTGTAGAACGTGTGCTGATTGAGCTGGAAATTGAACATCATCTGCAGACGCTCGCCCTGATCGCCGAAATATTCGAGGTCGGTATTGGGCAGCACGTTGGCCTCGGCGAGAATGATCGCGTCGCCCTGACGCCATTGCAGGAACTCGCGAAACGCGCGCAGCATGTCGTATTGCTCGACGGGCTTCTTGACCTTCGGGCCTTTCGTCGCGATCACGAAAGGCACCGCGTCCATGCGAAAGCCCGACACGCCGAGCTGGATCCAGAAGCCCATGATCTTCAGCAATTCCGCGCGCACGTACGGGTTCGCCGTGTTGAGGTCCGGCTGAAAGTCGTAGAAGCGATGGAAATACCAGCGCTTCGCCTGCTTGTCGAACGACCATGTGGACTTCTGCACGCCGGGAAATACCACGCCGTCGTTGGCGTTCGGCGGCTGCCTGTCGGACCAGACATACCAGTCGCGATACTGCGACTCAGGATCGCTGCGTGCTTCCCTGAACCACGGGTGCTGATCGGACGTGTGATTAATGACCAGGTCGATCATCACGCGCAAGCCGCGCTCGCGGCACGCATGCGTGAACTCGGAGAAGTCGCCGAGCGTGCCGTATTTCGGATCGACGTTGTAGTAGTCGCAGATGTCGTAGCCGTTATCGCGCCCCGGCGAAGGCTGGAAAGGCATCAGCCACACCGTCGTCACGCCGAGCCCCTGCAGGTAGTCGAGGCGGCGCAGAAGGCCCTTGAAGTCGCCGACACCGTCGCCGTTCGCGTCCATGAACGTGCCTACCGAGAGGCAATACACAATCGCGTTCTTGTACCAAAGGTCATTGAGCATGCAACCTGCGCCTTGCGCCATAACAATCGATCGTTGAGAGGACTTGCAATGTCGGAACTGGCATGGTGGCAACGCGGCGTGATCTATCAGATCTATCCGCGCTCGTTTCAGGACAGCAACGGCGACGGCATCGGCGATCTCGCGGGCATGAGCTCGCGTCTGCCGTATCTCGCCGAACTGGGCGTCGATGCAGTGTGGGTGTCTCCGATCTACCCGTCGCCCATGGCCGACTTCGGTTACGACGTCGCGGACTACTGCAACATCGACCCGATGTTCGGCACTCTGGCCGACTTCAAGCAATTCGCGGACCGCGCCCACGGACTCGGCATGAAGGTGCTGCTCGACTTCGTGCCGAATCATTCGTCGGACCGGCATCCGTGGTTCGAGGAAAGCCGCTCGTCGCGCGACAATCCGAAGCGCGACTGGTATCTGTGGCGCGATCCGGCGCCCGGCGGCGGGCCGCCTAACAACTGGCAGAGCCGCATGGGCGGGTCCGCGTGGGAATGGGACGAGCGTACCGGCCAGTACTACTATCACGCGTTCCTGCGCGAACAGCCGGATCTGAACTGGCGCAACCCGCAGGTGCGCCGCGCGATGGACGACGTGCTGCGGTTCTGGCTGGATCACGGCGTCGACGGCTTTCGTGTCGACGTGCTGTGGCTTCTCATCAAGGACGCGCAGTTCCGCGACAATCCGCCGAACCCCGCCTATGAGCCGGGTCAGCCCGACCATCACCGGCAATTGCACACGTACACCGAAGACCAGCCCGAAGTGCACGACATCGTGCGCTCGATGCGCGCCACGCTCGCCGAATACGGCCAGCGTGTGCTGATCGGCGAGATCTATTTGCCGGTTCCGCAACTCATCCGCTATTACGGCGCGAACGGCGACGGCGCGGACATGCCGTTCAATTTCCAGTTGCTCAACGCAACATGGCATGCCGGCGAAATCGCACGCATGATCCGCGATTACGACACCGCGCTGCCCGAACACGCATGGCCGAACTGGGTGCTCGGCAATCACGACAATCCGCGCGTCGCTTCGCGCGTGGGCCTCGCGCAGGCACGCGTGGCCGCGGTGCTGCTGCTGACGCTGCGCGGCACGCCGACGCTGTATTACGGCGATGAAATCGGTATGACGGATGGCGTGATTCCGCCGGATCAGGTGCAAGACCCCGCTGAAATCCGCCAGCCTGGCATCGGCCAGGGACGCGATCCCGAGCGCACGCCGATGCAATGGGACACGTCGCTGCCGAACGCCGGTTTTACAACCGGCAGGTCATGGTTACCGGTCGCGAGCGAGACGAGCGTGCATATCCAGAACGGCGATCCGTCGAGCATGTTGTCGCTTTATCGCCGGCTGCTTAAATTGCGGCGCAACAATGCGGCGCTCGTGCAAGGCGCGATTGAACACGTCGCGGCTTATGGCGATGTGCTGACATACGAGCGGCATCACCGCGGCCAGCGTTTGTTCATTGCGCTGAACATGGGTGCAGCGGATGCCGAAGTCGAATCGCGTGAGGGCGTGGTGCTGCTCTCCACATTTGCGGGCCGCGACGGCCAGCCGCTCCGGCAAGGCGCGAATCGTCTTGCTGCGGGCGAGGCGCTGATTGCGTCGGTGTAATAGTTATTCTGCGCTTGCGGCCAGCGCTTCTTCGGGACTCTTCGGCAGCACCACTCTGAAGGTCGAGCCGTGCCCAACTTCGGAGCGCACCTCGATGCGCCCGCCCTGCTTCCTGACGATGCCATACGAAATCGACAAGCCGAGCCCCGTGCCTGTGCCGACCGGTTTGGTTGTAAAAAACGGATCGAAGATGCGGTCGCGATGTTCCGGCTTGATGCCCTGTCCGCTGTCTTCCACTTCGATCCATACGCTCGTTTCGTCGTGACCTGTGCGCACGACGATGTGCCCATGCCCTTCGATGGATTGCGCCGCGTTCATCAGCAGATTCATGAATACCTGGTTGAGTTGCGACGGAATGCATTCGAGCTCGGGAATCGCGCCGAACTCGCGCTTTAACTCAGCCTTGTACTTCAGCTCATTCCAGACGATGTTGATCGTCGTGTCGAGATTGCTCTCGAGATTGGCCCACTGCTTCTCGGCCTTGTCGACATGCGAAAAGTCCTTCAAGCCCTGCACGATGCGCTTGACTCGCTGCAAGCCTTCCACGGATTCGGAGAGCAGCGTCGGAATATCGCTGCGCAGATAGTCGATGTCGATCTCGCGCTTCAGTTCGATGAGCGCGGCCCGCGACTCCGCAATCAGCTCGGCCTCGCTGCGCTCATAAGCGGCGAGCGCGGTCAACAAGTCCGCCATATAGCGTTGCAGCGTGCCGAGGTTGGCATTCACAAAGCCAACCGGATTGTTGATCTCATGCGCAACGCCCGCGGCAAGCTGACCAATCGACGCGAGCTTTTCCGACTGCAACAACTGGCTATGCGCTTGCGCAAGCTCGTTGATGAGCGCTTCCTGACGCGCCTTTTCTTCACGCAGCGCGGCGTACGCATGCGCAAGCTGGCGCCGGTCGTCCTGGAACTGTTCGACCGCGCGCGCCATTTCGCCGATTTCGTCGCGGCCCTTCACCATGCGCGAGACGTGCTGCTCATCGGCAGGGTCGCCGCTGCGCAGATTGCTGCTGACCACTTCGAGCCGCGCGAGCACATGCTTGCCGAGAAACGCATGCGCGACGAGCCACGCAAACAGCAGGCTCACGGCAACGAGGCCGGTAATCCAGCGCTCGTGTCGCGCGGACGTTGCCGCGAGCCGCTGCACGGCCTGCTGAAACTCCTGCGTGCATCGGTCGGATTGAAGCTGCGCCGAGGCGACCATTGCGCTCGCTTGCTGACGCAGGCCGTCGCTGAATCGATCGCGCGAGGCGAGGGTTTGCGAATCGGCTCGCGCAGCCGTGCTGTTTTGATCCGCCATGTTAGGTGCATGCGCAATCGCCGCGCTCAACTCGCTCTCGCGCAACTGCGCGACGATGTTCACCGTGTTGCGAAACAACTGGCTCGCCTGATGAAGGTCGAGCACGCTGACGTCGTCGTCATTGGCGGCGGCGAGCCGGTCCGACAGGCGGTCGAATAGTTGCAGTTGCCTGATGATGTCCGCGTAGCTCGCACGCATTGCATCGAGCGAACCGGTGCTCGCGAGCCGCGCCGATTCGCGCTCGATCAGCAACGTGTGCTGCACCAGCGTGTCGGCGGCCTGCATGCGCGTGAGTTCGCCGGTGGCGAGCAGGCGCGTCTCGTTGGTCGCCACGCGCAGCGTGTAGACGGCGGTCAGGCCGCTCGTCGCGATCAGCAGCGTGAGCACGACCGTCGCCAGCGTGAACTGCCGGCGCAATGAGCGCGGCAACAGCTTCAGGCGTCTCGCCGCTAGTCGCATGAACTGCGCTCCGGGTGCGTTGTTTTGTTCATCGGCGCGTTCATCGCCTTTATCGCTTCCAGATGCCGCGATACAGGTTGCGATAGCCGTTGCCAGGATCGAACTGCCCTTGCAATCCGCCATCGAACGCGATGTTTGCGGCCGTCACCAGATGCACCGGCGACACATAACCTGTGACCGGCTGATGCGCGAGCAGCCGATTCAATTCGTCGACGAGTTGCCAGCCTTGAAAGTTGAGCGGCTCCGCGACCGTGCCGGTCTGGAACGTGCCGGCCTGAATGCGCAGGAAAGCGGCCGCGCTGCCGTCGCCCGCGGACAGCATGCTCAGGCCGCGGCCCATGTTGCCCGCGCGCGTGAGCGCGGGCGCCGCGTAGTCGAAGTAGATGTCGTTGATCGACAGCGCGTAGTTCCAGCTCTTGCCGTATTGCGCGAGCAGTTCGTCGGTGACCGCGGGCATCTGCTCGGCGCTTTTTGAAATCGCCACGTCGCGCACGGCAAGCAGCCGGCAATCGCGGCATGCACGAATCACGTCGAGCATGGCATCCGTCTTGGCTCTTGCGATCTGGAAATTGCCGTCGGTAAACACCACGACGCCCGCGCGCGCGCCTGACTGAATCACCGCGGCCATCGCCGTGAGGCGCGCGACGTCGAGCGGATTGGTCGACACGTTCATCGCGACCGGACTGTTCGTCATTGCGCCTGCAATTGGCCCGACATGCCAGCCGACGAGCGGAATGCGGCGCGCCGCGAACGGCTGTAAGTCCTGCTTCATCTCGCCCGCGTCGACGCCGACGAGGATCGCGCCGTCCGGCTGCAATGCGAGCGCCGCGGCAACGGCCTTGCTGCGGCCTTCAGCGGTTCCGTGCGCATCGTAGACACGCGTATTCCAACCGATCGCGTTGGCGGCTTCCTTGATGCCTTTCGCGACGCCCAGCACGCCGCCGTTACGCAGATCCTCGCTGATGATCGCGATGCTCGCGCCCGCCACCGCCGACGGCCCGGACTTCGGGCCGCTCCAATGCGACGCCGGTTCGCTCGCGCTATCCACGGCGCGCTGCATCGCGGCGAGGTCGAGCGCGGTGTCGGCTGTCGCGCGATGAGCGGGCTGCGGCGCGCTCTGTCCGCATACGGGACGCATGCACAGGCCGCAGAGCACGAGCAACGCGGCCGTGAGCCCAAGGCGTGAACGCATGAATTCTCCCGATATGCCGAACGATGCGTCATCGCCGCGCGCTCTCCCCAATGCGGAGCGTGCGAGGCGAGACATTCCTCTTGCTCGTGTTAACGGCGGATTCGCGGCCTGCTTGATACGCCATGCATTACGGGAAACCCTTGCATTGCGGTTGGTGTTGCCGTTGCGCTTTTGCGCCACGTGGCATGCGCTTTGGCCCAGGGTAAATACCGCTCCGCGCCCGCCCCTTACTTTCCGTTAATTCATTCATGGCGGCGAAGAGAGCGCCGCATGCTTTGTCTTTTCACGGGCCATTTCTTCGGTGAAAACCAGTCTGTCGGAAGCTATTGTCGAGCGCGTGAACTGCGGCGTCTTCACCGTCGATCGCGAGTTACGTATCCTGACGTGGAATCGCTTCATGCAATCGCATAGCGGGCGTTCGGCCGAATCGGTAGTCGGCCAGAATCTGCTCGACGTGTTTCCCGAACTGCCGCGGCAATGGCTGAGCAGAAAGATCGAAGGCGTGTTCGTGCTGGGCACGCCGGCTTATTCGTCGTGGGAACATCGGCCGTATCTGTTTCGCTTCGAGCATTCGCGTCCGATCACGGGCACGATCGACGCGATGCGCCAGAACTGCAACTTCATTCCGATCGAGAACAGCCGCGGCGAAGTGGTCGCGGTCGGCGTCGCGATCGTCGATACGACCGACGTGTGCATTGCGTACGGCGAGCTTCAGGATCGCGAGAAGGCGGTCACGAACGCGCTGGCCGAGCTGACCGTGCGCAACCAGCAGCTTACTTCGCTCAACGATGCGCTCGCCCATGCGCATCAGCAATTGCTGCAATCGGAGAAGCTGGCCGCGATCGGCCAACTCGCGGCGGGCGTCGCGCATGAGATCAACAATCCGGTCGGCTTCGTGCTGTCGAACCTGAACACACTCGACGGCTACGTGAAGACGCTGATCCGTTATGCAGCCGACGTTCAACGCATGGTGAGCGAAGCCGCGCCCGCACTGAAGCATGACATCGAGGCGCTCGCGGAACAGGCGGACCTCGACTATCTGCTCGGCGACGCACCGACGCTCGTGCACGAATCGAAGGAAGGACTCGCGCGCGTGCGCACCATTGTGGTCGATCTGCGCGACTTCTCGCGTGTGGACAGCACGCAGGTATGGGAACTCGCGGACATTCATCGCTGCATCGAGTCGACGCTGAACATCGTCCATAACGAAGTGAAGTACTGCGCGCATCTCGTGCGCGAATATGCGGAGATTCCATTCGTGCGCTGCATTCCGTCGCAGATCAGCCAGGTCGTGCTCAACCTGGTCGTGAACGCGGCGCAGGCTTACGGCGGCAATCACGAGCAGCACGGCGCGCCGCGCGGCACCATCACCGTGCGCACCGGCATGGATGCGGCCGACCCGTCGCGCGTGTGGTTCGAAGTCGCCGACATGGGCTGCGGCATCCCGCCTGAACTGTTGAAGCGCATTTTCGATCCGTTCTTTACGACGAAACCCGTGGGCCAGGGGACCGGCCTCGGTTTGTCGGTGACCTATGGAATCGTCAACGCGCATCGCGGCACGATCTCCGTGGCGAGCACCATCGGCGAAGGCACCACCTTCCGCGTCACGCTGCCCGTCGACGGAGCGCAGCCTGAAGACAGCAACACCGAAGCGCTCGCGCAAAGCGGTTCGCTCGATGCAATCGCGTTGCCGGCGCAGTCGCCGGCAGCCACATGAGGTAGACCTATGCCATTGCCTGTACTCGTTGTCGACGATTCGACACTCGCCCGCAAACTATTGATCCGCTCGCTGCCCGAGGAGTGGGACATCGAGATCACCCAGGCGTCGGACGGCGCGGCCGCGCTCGAGCTGTATCGCGCCGGCAAGGGCGCCGTGATGTTTCTCGATCTGACGATGCCCGTCATGAACGGCTTTCAGGTGCTCGAAGCGATCCAACACGAGGGCCTCGATACGTTTGTGATCGTCGTGTCGGCGGACGTGCAGTGCGGCGCCGTCGAGCGCGCGAAGTCGCTCGGCGCGATCGGCTTCATTTCCAAGCCGGTATCGCCCGAAGCGATCCGGCCGATTCTCGCGGAGTACGGTCTCCATGAATGAACAGTTTCTGAACGAAGACCAGCGCGACGCGTTGCAGGAGATCTGCAACGTCGGCATGGGCAAGGCCGCCGCCGCACTGGCCAAACTGCTGGGCGCTTTCGTCACGCTGTCGGTGCCGAATATCCGCGTCGTCGGCGTCGAGCAATTGCGCGTCGCGCTCGGCGCACAGGACGACAGCGAATTGCGGCCGGTGCGCCAGGCGTTTCAATCCGACATATCCGGCGAGGCGATCGTGCTGGTCGGCAAGGACGGCCAGCGCGAACTGCAACAACTGATGGGTCATGACGTCGGCGAGCCCGACACCGAAGTCGAAGTGTTGTGCGACATCACGAACCTGCTGGTCGGCGCCTGCGTGCAAAGCGTGTTCGAGCAGTTGGGGCGGCACATCTGCTTCTCGCAACCGACGCTGTTGCCTTGTGCGACGAAGACGCAGGACGGACTGCTGCCCGGCGGACGCTGGGACGTCGCGCTGCTGCTCGAGATTCACTTCACGCTCGAGCAAGGCGGCTTCGGCGCGCGCATGGTGCTGTTGCTGCCCGATGCGGCGATCCGCGGAATGAAGGAAGCGCTCGACCACTTTCTGGAAGCGCTGTAATGCGGGCCGATGCAAAGCGCGCTGTAAAACGCGCTGTTATTTGCGCTAACCACGAGGTTAATCATGGCTGAGCTTCAGGCAACCGGCAATTCCATCGAGCCCGCTCGCGAAGAACCCGTGCAGCAAACACTGCCCGCTTCTTTCGATGCCGTTGCGGATGCCGCGCCCGCGACAGTCCCCACGCTGCTGCTCGTCGACGATGAGCCCGGCGTGATCTCGTCGCTCAAACGCCTGCTGCGCCCGCTGAAGTACGAGGTGCTGAGCGCGAACAGCGGCGCGGAAGCACTCACGCTGCTCGAATCGGCGCGCGTCGACGTGATCATTTCCGACATGCGCATGCCGAACATGGACGGCGCGGAGTTTCTGTCGCGCTCGCGCAGCATGGCGCCCGACGCGATCCGCATTCTGCTCACCGGCTATTCCGAAGTCGATGCGGTCGTGCGCGCGGTCAACGAAGGCCACGTCTATCACTATCTGCACAAGCCGTGGGACGACCAGGATCTGCTGCTCACGATCCAGCGCGCGCTCGAACAGCTCGCGCTGCAACGCAAGACCGAACGGCTCGCCGCGCTGTTGCAGGAGCAGAACGAGAAGCTCTCGTCGTTCAACATGGAACTCGAGCGCGAGGTCGATGCACGCACCGAGGAAATACGTCAGACCGTGATGTTTCTCGAAGGCGCGCAACAAGACCTCAAAAGCAACTTCCTGACGATGGTGAAGGTCTGCGCGAACATGGTCGAAATGCGCTGCGGGTTGCCCGGCCATTCGGCGCGAATCGGCGAGACGGCAAGACAGCTCGGCGCCGCGCTCGGCCTGAGCGACTACGCGTGCAACGAATTGCTGATGGCGGGCTTGCTGCACGGCATCGGCAAGCTGTTTCTGCCCGATGCGCTGCTGAAGACGCCTATCGCCAAGCTGCAGCCGCAGGAAGCGAAGCTCTATCAGCTTCATCCGTTGCATGGGCAGATGGCGCTCACGCCGGTCTCGCAACTAAGCGGCGTGCAGGCGATGATTCGCCATCAGTATGAACGTTACGACGGACGCGGCACGCCGGATGGCCTGCTCGGTGGCCTGATTCCGCTCGGCGCTCGCGTGCTTGCGCTGGCGCGCGATGCGGAAGATTTGCGCATCGGCGTGATTGCACCGCAAAAGATGAACGACGCGCAGATCATCTCGACCGTGCGCGCGCAAAGCGGCATTCGTTACGATCCGGCGATTGCGGAGAAGTACATCGAGTTGCTGATGAAGCACGCGGAATTGACGCCGGAAGGCGTGCCCGACCGCGTCGACGCATCGCATCTTAAGGAAGGCATGAAGCTCGCCGACGATCTGCGCACGTCGCGCGGCACGCTGCTGATGACCAAGGGCAAGGTGCTGTCCGCCGAGCAGGTCACGCAGATTCGCCGCTATGAAATCCACGAGGGCGAGCCGTTCGTGATTCTGGTCGAGCGCGCGGCGGAGGTGCGGAAGGCGGAAGTGGCGTGAGCGGGCCGGATGAGGTCACGTCAGCTCATTCGTTGCTGTTGCTGTTGCCGTTGCCGCGGCACAGCGCGGCGGCCGCGAAACCTGCTGCGAGCGCCGCATACACGTAGAACATCGAGCGCTTCGTCAAATGCGCTTCAAAGCCTGGCGTGAGACGGCGCGGCACCATGTGATAGTCGACGGTATAAGCGACGGCCGCAGTCGTAACCGCACTCGCCGCGATGTCCGCGACACCGGCGCGGCGTTTTACATGGCACTGCCAGCGGTCCAGTAATCCTTCGAACAGCACGCCCCAAAAAATCGCCGACGCCTGATGGATCGCGAGACCCGTCAGCGTGAAGCGCGCGCTCGGACCCGTTTCGCTGAACGCGCGGCGCGGCCACAAGCAATGCGTGACGGCGTTGAGCGGCGCGTACGGCGTGCTGCCGTCGGCGCGCGCTCGCGCGGCGGCCGCGACGGCTGCGGCGCTGCCCGCCGCAGTGCCCGACACCGTCGCGCGGCACACGAGATTGGCGAGACGGTTCATCAGTCGCCTCCCGATCCGTGCGCTGAATCTTCGAGACCGTGTCCGGCCTTGCTTCGCTCGACCAGATAGCAGCCGCGCTCGACGCCATCGCGTAACGCCTCGGCATGCGTCGTCCATTCCGGTGTGACCGGTTCGACGTCGGGCAGCGCGAACGGCTTGCCGTCCACGGACGCGTCGATTCGCGCGACCCACGCGCCCCGATCGTTCTGCTTCGCACTGACGACGATATCCACGCCGCGATGCGTCACGCGCATCGTGCCGTCGCTTTGCGTCTCGAGGTCCGTGCTGCGGAAATCCGTGCCTGCCATGCGTGCCTCCAATGCATCGTCCGATACGCGGATGGAGCAACGTGCGTGCCCTGCGATGGCACGGCCATTGCTGCGCCCCAGGTTCAGAGACAGACGTCAGACATTTGGGCATCGACGTGAAAAGCACATCCGGCGAGATTCATATCGGCATTTCAGGCTGGCGCTACAAAGGGTGGCGCGGGACGTTCTATCCGAAGGGCCTGAAGCAGGACAGCGAGTTGCAGTACGCATCGGGCCTCATGCAGACGATCGAAATCAACGGTACGCACTACAGCCTGCAATCGCTCGACAGTTGGCTGCACTGGTACGCCGAAACGCCGCCCGGTTTTGTTTTCAGCGTGAAAGGCGCGCGCTATCTGACGCACCTTCTGCGCTTTCGCGACGAGACGGCCACCGTCGCGTGTGCGAATTTTTTCGCGCAGGGACTGCTCGCGCTGAAGGACAAGCTCGGGCCGATACTGTGGCAATTTCCACCGTCGTTGCGTTTCGATCCCGAGCACATGGAGCGCTTCCTGAGCCTGCTGCCGCGCGATACCGAAGCGGCGCTCGCGCTCGCGCAACAGCACGATCAGCGCGTGAAGACGCCGTATGTCGAGATCGACCGCAAACGCAAATTGCGTCACGCGATTGAAGTGCGTCACGACAGTTTCGTCGACCCCGCGTTCGTGAAGCTGCTGCGTCGTCACAAGGTCGCGCTCGTCGTGTCGGATTCGACTGAAGCATGGCCGCAGTTCGAGGATCTCAGCGCGGGCTTCGTCTACATCCGTCTGCACGGCACCGAGACCAAGTATTCGGGAGAGTACTCCGATGCGGCGCTCGAACGATGGGCGCGCAGAATCGAATCGTGGAGCCAGGGTTCGCAGCCCGCCGACGCACGTCTCGCCGCGCCGGCCCTGCAGCCGCCTCGCGCGCAAACGCGCGACGTGTACTGCTATTTCGACAACGACGCAAAAACCAACGCGCCGTTCGACGCGCAACGATTGATGGAGCGCCTCGGGCTGCACGCGCAGCAAGCGGCGGCGTGAGAGCACGCCACGCCCGCTTCTATTTGCGCCGCTGCGCGAGTTTTTTCGCGTCCTGCAGCGCGGCGACGATCGCCGCATACGCGCGATGCCGCGTCTCGGGATCGGGCGCACGCAAAGCGAACGAAGGATGATACGTCGCGACCACGAGCCGGTCGCCATGTTCGATGACCTTGCCGATTGAATCCTGCAAGCGCGACTTCGGATCTTCGAGCACGGCTTTCAGCGCGGTCGCGCCCAATGCGACGATCACGTGAGCGCCGACGCTCTCGAGTTCCTGATCGAGCCAGTAGCGGCACGCGTCCACCTCGCGTTGCCCCGGCGTTTTATGCATGCGGCGCTTGCCGCGCGGCGTCCATTTGAAATGCTTGACCGCGTTGGTCACATAGACTTCCTTGCGACCGACGCCGGCTTCGACGAGCGCGTCGTCGAGCAACGCGCCGGCTGGGCCGACAAACGGCAAGCCTTGCAGATCTTCCTTGTCGCCCGGCTGCTCGCCGACCATCATGATCGGCGCGCGGCGTGGACCGGCGCCCGGCACGCCTTGGGTCGCGTTGGCCCAGAGCGGACAGCGGCGGCAATCGTCGAGCGTCGCGGGATGCTGGTCGGGATCGACCTCGGGCGCGGCCGGCTCTTCGCCTTCCGAGGATGATGGGCGCTTGGGTGTGCGCTTCGGTGTGCGCTTCGTGGTAACCATAGTTCGTCGCGTTGCGCTGCTCGCTTCGCGTTTTTTGCATGGGGCGGATATGCACGCGAAGCAAGCAAGCCGCGTTCCGACGATTGGCCACGCACTGCATCATGAAGCCAGGCGCGCAATGTGCTTGGGAATAAGCCTGCCGATGGCCCTTGCGTTAGCGGCATCATAGGCAACCATCGGAGCGCACGGTAAATTTTTCACGGCAGGCAACCGGCGCCATGAGCCGACAACAGAAGGAGAAAAACGATGACCCTGCTTATCTACCTGGTCGGATGGATCATTTTTATCGGCGGCGTCGCGTGGGGATTGACGGCGCTGCACGTCGCGCAGCACATCATCGCGATCGTGGCCGTGATTCTGTTCGGCATCGCGGTCATCACCGGTGCGACGCGAGCGCGCAATCGGGATCGGTCGTGACAGGAGTGGACTTGCGCACGCGTCCAGAGCGCGTGCCGTCCATGCACGCGCCAAATCCATTCCTCTCTCCCTGCTAAGAATCAGCGAAATCCTTCGTTGCTCCGCGCTCGCCGTATGTCTTACCGTTGCCGGATTGCGCATTGCGCGTCCCATACGGAGAACCCATGTCCGCGCCCTCTTCACACGACAACCCGCCGCATGCGGCCGGCCTTGCCGATGCCGCGCAACTTTTCGACGACAACGCGCTGACGCGCCGCTTCGCGCCCGTGTTCGCGCGCATCGCAGAAGGCGCGGTGCATCGCGAACGGCATCGCGAGCTTGCCTACGAACCCGTCGAATGGTTGCGCGAAGCCGGCTATACGAAGCTGCGCGTACCGACGCAATACGGCGGCGAAGGGGTGTCGCTGAGCGAGTTCCTTGGCCTCGTCACGCGCCTCGGCGAAGCGGATTCGAACCTGCCGCAAATCCTGCGCGTGCATGGCGGCTTTATCGAATCACTGCTGGAATATGGCGACGACGCGTTGCGCGACCGCTGGCTCACACGCGTCGCGCAAGGGCAGATCATCGGCGGCGCCGTGGCCGAACGCACCGCCGTCACCAACAACAGCCTGCGTCTCACGCAGACCGACGGCGCGTGGCATCTCGACGGAGAGAAGTACTACACCACCGGCACGCTCTACGCGGACTGGGTCGACGTCACCGCGCACGACGGCGAAAGCGACCTGCGCGTGCTCGTCAAAACCGACACGCCGGGTCTCGAACGTATCGACGATTGGGACGGTTTCGGCCAGCGCCTGACGGGCAGCGGCACCACGCGCTTTAACCATGTGCCCATCTCGCGCGAGAACGTGTACCGGCGCTATGACGCGTCGGCGCCGCGCCGCAACAGCGTACTCACGTCGTACTATCAGGCGCTGCACATCGCGAATCTCGCAGGCATTAGCCGTGCCGCGCTACGCGACGCCGTCGCCTTCGCGCAGGCAAAGACGCGAACCTTCGGAATCCCAGGCGAATCGAGTCCGCGCGACAATCCGCTCGTGCAACGCGTCGTGGGCCGGCTCGCGAGCCTCGCCTATTCGACGCAAAGCATCAGTGCATCGCTCGCAAGGGCCATCGACGAAGTACTGATCGCACGGCACGAAGGCCGCACGACCGAAGAGACCTATTTCCGGCTCGACATCCAGACCTTCCAGGCGCAGCAGATCGCCATCGAGCAAACGTTGCAGGCCGCGACGCTGCTGTTCGAAGTGGGCGGCGCATCGGCGACGAGCGAAACGCGGCGCTTCGACCGCTACTGGCGCAATGCGCGCGTGCTCGCGTCGCACAATCCGGCGATCATCCGCGAGGCCGCCATCGGCGACTTCTATCTGAATGGCAGGCCGCACAACGAGCGCTTCGGCATAGCGCGGCCGGCCGCGCAGGCGGCGTGACACGCGCGGCTCCAGGCCGCGCCTTCATGTGGCACAGTAACGTCATCGGTGCACGCGCGCGGAGCGCGGCACGCCACTGCCCTGACGAGCCCCATGAAGAATCTGCCTGCCTACGAGCCGCCGGTCGACGAACAGCAGCTTCTGCTGAAATGGATCCGACGCGCGCGCGAATCCCAGATGAGTCACTACGACATGGCCGATCTGCTGTCCGCGCGCGACCGGCAGATGGGCTGGCTCGTCACTGTGCTGGCCGCGTTCGTGGGCACGGCCGTGTTTGCCTCGCTGAATTCGAGCGCCGTTTCGTTCGAGGTCAGGATGCTGGTCGGGCTCGTGAGCGTGGTTGCCGCGGTGTCGGCGGCGCTGCAAACGTATCTGCGGTATGCGGAGCGCGCCGAAAAACATCGCGCGGCGGGCGCGCGTTATGGCGCGGTGCGGCGGCGTCTCGAATCGGTTTTCGCGGGCGACCCCGACGCGCGCGACGGCCACTATCTGACCGCTATTCGCGACGAGCTCGACCGGCTCGCACAAGACTCGCCGAATGTGCCGCCGCGCAATTTCTATCGCACGCAGCGTGCGTTATCCACCGATCCGCGCCGCGGCACCGACACCTGAGCGTCAAAGCTCACGCATCGAGATCGTTCGCGTCGATGCCCAGCTCGGCGGCCATGCGCCGCACCACCACCTGCAGCCGGCTGACTTCGTCGGCGAGTCTTTTTTGCTCGGCTTTCAGCGCCTCGAACGCGGAGAGCGGCACGCTTTCGTCCGCGCTGCCGCCCGGCTGCGCGAACTCGCTCAGGTTCACTTCGCCGCACAGCAAATGCATCCAGCGATGTTCGCGCTCGCCTGGCGTGCGAGGCAGTCTGACGACACGCGGCGGATCGTTCGCGGCGAGTTCGTCGAGAAACGCTTCGACCGACGAAATATCGGCGAATCCATGAAAGCGCGCGCTGTTCAAACGCAATTCCGCGGCCGTCTGCGGGCCGCGCAGCAGCAACGTGGTCAGCAACGCAGCCGATTGACTAGGCAATCCAAGCACGCGATTCATGTTGTGCTCGAAGCGCGGCACGCGGCTGCTGCTGCCTTCCATGACGAGGCTGAGCCGCTTGAGGCCGTCGAGCGCGGTCAGCACTTCGGCTTCGGTCGCGTTCATCACCGGCGAGCGGCCGGTCTTCTGGTTGCAGCCCAACGTCAGTGCGTTGAGCGAAAGCGGATAACTATCGGGCACCGTGTGCTGTTTTTCGACGAGCACGCCAAGCACGCGCCCCTCGAGCAGCGTCAACGCGCGGATCGAAGGACGGGAGGGAACATCGGGAGTCGAATTCATGTGGTGTAGCGGCATGGCTGCCGTGGTGATCGGTGAAACGCCTTGCCGCGCTCAGCGAGGCGGCACTTTTCTGGTTGTGGGCACTATGATAAACGGCCTGGGCGCCGGCGGTGCATCTATCTCGCCGCAGCGGGTCGTATCGCGCGCCGCTGGGCATGTCGCCTGCCTGGCTTTCTGCTTTTTCACATGGAGTATTCGATGCCTATGCGTTTGCAGCCGGTCCTGCGCGTGAGCGCCGTGTCGCTCGCAGTGGGAGCATCACCCACGCAACAACGCACGGCAATGCCTCGCAATCTGTTTCTCCTCTTCCGTATGAACCGCCCTCACCTTGCCCGACGCATCGCCCTCCCGAAGGCCAAGAAACCCCAGTCCCTCGCAGATGCGCTTGCGAATCTCCGCGCTATGCTCGCCAATGCCGCCGGTGAACACCAATAGGTCGATGCCGCCCAGCAAGGCCGCATATCCGCCGATGGTCTTGCGCACCGCCGTGGCGAACGCGTCGAGCGCGAGGGACGCATTCGCGTCGCCCGCCGCCGCGCGTTGTTCGAGCGCCTGCATGTCGCTCTCGCCATCGGCGTAACCGGCGAGGCCGCTGTGCCGGTTCAGCAGCGTTTCGAGCGCGTCCGCGTCGAGCTTTTCCACACGCATCAGATACAGCAACACGCCCGGATCGAGATCGCCGCAGCGCGTGCCCATCGGCACGCCGCCGGTTGGCGTCATGCCCATCGACGTATCGATCGATTTCCCGTCGCGCAACGCGCATACGCTCGAACCGTTGCCGAGATGAGCGAACACCGCGCGCGGCGGAAGCGCCGCGCCCAGTTGCGCGACGAGCGATTCGTACGAAAGCCCGTGAAATCCATAGCGAATCACGCCGGCATCCGCATAACGGCGCGGCAACGCGAGCCGCGCCGCGCGCGGCGGCAGCGTCGCATGAAACGCGGTGTCGAAGCAGGCAAAGTGCCCGGCGTTGCCGAAGATGGTCTGCGCCTCGTCGATCAACGCAAGCGCCGGCGGAATATGCAGCGGCGCAAAATGCACGGCATCCTGCAAACGGCGGCGCACCTCGGGCGTGAGCCGCTGATGCGTGCGCAGATGCGGCCCGCCATGCACCACGCGATGCCCGACCGCCGTTGGCTGCGCATAGTGCTGAGCGGCAAGCACAGCCGAGAGCTTTTGCAACGCATCGGTCTGCGATTCCAGCACATGCTGCTCGTGCACCAGCACGCGTGCGTCCGGCGCAGCAATGCGCAGGCTGCCGTCGCCGCGGCCGATGCCTTGCGCGCTGCCTTCGAGCAGCAGCGATTCGTCGTCGCCCGAATGCGCGAACAGCCCGAACTTCAGTGACGACGATCCGCTGTTCAGCACGAGAATGGTCGGCGGCGAAGCGCCGTGCTGCGTGTTCATGACGCGCCTCCCTCAGTCTTTCCACGTCCAGTTGCGGATTTCTTCCTTGTCGATGCCCTCGGCATGCGCATAGGCGAGATGCTCGATGATCTGCCCGCGCAGCCATTCCTTCGCGTGATCGCCGACGCCGCGCAGCTTCGGCACGCGATCGATCACGTCGATGGCGAGCGAAAACCGGTCCACCTGATTGATGATCGCGAGTTCGAGCGGCGTGTTGATGTTGCCCTTCTCGTGATAACCGTGCACGTGCAGGTTGTCGTGATTCGTGCGGTTATACGTCAGCTTGTGAACCAGCGACGCATACGAATGGAAGTTGAAAATCACCGGCTTGCTCGTCGTAAACAGCGAATCGAAATCGCGGCTCGACAGGCCGTGTGGATGCGCATGCTCGGGCATCAGCCGGAACAGATCGACGACGTTGACGAAGCGGATTTTCAGATCAGCGAAACGCTCTTTCAGAAGCTGCACGGCGGCGAGCGCCTCCATTGTCGCGATGTCGCCCGCGCACGCGATCACCACGTCCGGCTCGGCGCCCTGGTCGGTCGACGCCCAATCCCAGATGCCGATGCCCTTCGTGCAATGCGTGACGGCCGCATCCATGTCGAGATACTCCAGATGCGGCTGCTTGTCCGACACGATCACGTTCACGTAATCGCGCGAACGCAGGCAGTGATCTGCCACGCTCAACAGACAGTTTGCGTCGGGCGGCAGATAAATACGCACTACGTCCGGGCTTTTATTCGTCACGACGTCCAGAAAACCGGGGTCCTGATGCGTGAAGCCGTTGTGATCCTGACGCCATACAAGCGACGTGATGAGCAGGTTGATCGACGGCACTGGCTGGCGCCAGCCGAGTTCGCGCTTGGCTTTTTCGAGCCACTTTGCGTGCTGGTTGAACATCGAATCGATCACATGCACGAACGCTTCATACGTCGCGAAGAGACCATGCCGGCCCGTCAGCACATAACCTTCGAACCAGCCTTCGAGCGTGTGTTCGCTCAGCATTTCCATCACGCGGCCATCCGCCGATAGCGCGCCGCCGTCCGCGTCGTTCGGCTGCGAGTCGGCGAGCCAGGTCTTGTCCGATGCTTCATAGATGGCCGTGAGCTTGTTGCTCGCTGTCTCGTCGGGGCCGAACACGCGGAAGTTGGTCATGTTCCTGCGCATCACGTCGCGCAAAAATTTGCCGAGCGTCTGTGTGGGCGACGAGTACGCGGATGCGGGCTTTTTCACTTCGACCGCGTAGTCGCGAAACGCGGGCATGTCGAGCATCTTGCACAGCACGCCGCCGTTCGCATGCGGATTCGCGCTGATGCGGCGCGTGCCCTTCGGCGCGAGTTCGCGCAATTCCTCGACGAGCCGCCCGCTTTCGTCGAACAGCGACTCGGGCTCGTAACTGCGCAGCCAGCCTTCGAGCAGTTTCAGGCTCTTGCTGTTGGTCGCCGGATCGGCAATGGGCACCTGGTGCGAGCGCCACGAACCTTCCACCTTGTGACCGTCCACTTCTTTCGGACCGGTCCAGCCTTTCGGCGAACGCAGCACGATCATGGGCCAGCGCGGACGCGTCGTGTCGTTGCTGGCGCGCGCATGTTGCTGGATCGCCCTGATTTCGCCGATGCATTGTTCGAGCGTCGCGGCCATCTGCTGATGCATGACGTTTGGATCGTCACCTTCGACGAAATACGGCTTGTGGCCGTAACCGGTCAGCAACGCTTCGAGTTCTTCGCGCGGAATGCGTGCGAGCAGCGTCGGATTCGCGATCTTGTAGCCGTTCAGATGCAGCACCGGCAGCACCGCGCCGTCGCGCACCGGGTTCAAAAACTTGTTCGAATGCCATGACGTGGCGAGCGGCCCGGTCTCCGCTTCGCCGTCGCCGATCATCACCGCGACGATCAGGTCGGGGTTGTCGAACGCCGCGCCATAGCCATGCGACAGGCTGTAGCCGAGTTCGCCGCCTTCGTGAATGGAGCCCGGCGTTTCCGGCGTGCAGTGCGAGCCGATGCCGCCGGGAAACGAAAACTGGCGGAAAAAGCGCCGCAGGCCGGCTTCGTCTTCGCTGCGGTCCGGATAGATTTCCGAGTAATGTCCCTCGAGATAACAGTTCGCGAGCGTCGCGGGTGCGCCGTGCCCTGGACCGGAAATGTAGATCATGTTCAGGTCGAGCTTGTTGATGAGCCGGTTCAGATGCACGAGCAGGAAGCTCTGTCCAGGGTCCGAGCCCCAATGTCCCAACAGACGATTCTTGATGTGCTCCGGCTTCAGCGGTTCGCGCAGCAGCGGGTTGTCGCGCAGATAGATCATGCCGGCGGACAGGTAATTGCATGCGCGCCAGTAGCGGTCCATCTTGCGCAGCGTGTCGGGGTCGAGAGTTTGCGGCGGGGCAGGACGGGAGATTGCTTCAGCCATGACGTCACTCCTCGTAAGAACTGTCAGGCGGGTTAGCGGACGTTGCGAAGTGTTTTGCCGATGCGTGTCATGCGCGTGACATGACGGGGGTGAGGCGTGTTGCGAAGCGCGGTCGTCTGCGGTGTGACCGTATGCGCGCATCATGGTTCGGGAATGCGGACAAATGCTTGCGCGTGGTCAAGCGTCACCATCACCGCACGCCGCACGCCCCGCTGCAAGTCCTGCGCCACCCACGCTGCACGCATCCACCGAAACGCTTAAGCTGCGCGAAGCGACTGCGCATATCGTCGCGCACCCGTATTACTCGCTCTTAACCATACACATTCATCATGCCGACTTCCAACCGTATGAAAGCGCCGCTCGTTCTTCTTCTCACGCTCGTGGTGCTGTGCGCGGGCCTGGCTGTCCTCGTCGGCATATTCGGGCTGCTCGTGAAGCTGTTCGGCCACGCGTGATGGGACGTGCCGCTGCGCGCGTCGACGGCACAAACTGTGTATGCTGCCGGTGTTCATGCGCCGAGCGGCGCAGCGTTCCTGCAAGGAGATTTCATTGACCAATCCGGCCGACTCTTCCCCGCCTTCCGGGCAGCCCATCGACCCGCAAGTGCTCGAACTCGCGCGACAGGTGTTCGATCTTGCGCGCCAGGGCGATGCCGCGATGCTCGCCGCCGTGATCGAAAAAGGCGTGCCGCCCAATCTGCGCAACGACAACGGCGACAGTCTGCTGATGCTCGCGAGCTATCACGGACATGTCGACGCGGTGCGCACGCTGCTCGAACGCGGCGCCGATCCCGACTTGCGCAACAATAACGGCCAGACGCCTATCGCGGGCGCGGCTTTCAAGGGTTTCGACGCCGTGGTCGAAACCTTGCTCGCGCATGGCGCCGATGTCGAAGGTGCATCGCCCGACGGACGCACCGCGCTGATGGTCGCCGCCATGTTCAACCGCACCACGATCATGGATCTGCTGATCGCGCACGGCGCGAATCGCGATGCGCGCGACGCGGCAGGCACAAGCGCACAGGATGCGGCAGGCAGAATGGGCGCCGCCGACGCGCAGGAAAAACTGCGCAGCGTCTAGGGCTTTTCCGCCAGCAGCGCTTTCACGTCAAACTGCGCGAGGTCGCCGATCCGCTCGATCGTGACGTCCGCGGGCGGATTGCCGAGTATCTCCTTCGGGTCCAAAGCGTAGTGACCCTGGCGCGGAAATACCGTGGTGAGCCGCCCGCCCCAGGCATTCTTCATCGCGGTGAGAATGCGCAGCTTGTCGTCGACCATCACGTAGTGGCGCGCGGGGTAGCATTCCATCACCTGATCGAGCATCAGCTCCTTGTGGATGTAGATCAGCACGCGGCCTTCGACTTCGTCCCATAGGCCCGAACGCGCGACCTTGCGCGGCTGGAACACCACGTCCCCGTCCGACAGAATCACCGTGGGCCCGTACTCGCCGACGTGGCGCAACGCGTCGAGCGCGCCCGGATAGAGCCGGTTCGCAAACGGATAATCGATCAGAAACGACGACATCAGCAACAGCCGCGTGTCCCGCGGATGCTCCGTGCGATATCGCTGCAACGCGCCCAGGTAGTCGGCATAGCCGAGCTCGCCGCGCAATTGCTCGAAAATTTCCCAATAGCGCGTGCTGTTGTCGGTGCCGAACTCACGCATCATGTGGCTGCGCAAGTCGGAGAGCACATGGTCGTTGTCGAGCAGCGTGTTGTCGCAATCGAAGAGGAAAACGACGTCGTGCGGTGCAGTGCGGGTGGCGGGTGCGGCTGGCATGTGCGGCTCCGTGGATTCGGCTGTGCTTGTGCTCTGTGCTTGTGCTGCTTGGGCTGCTCGGGCTATTAGCGGACGATCAACCCTGCGAACTTGCGGGCGGCGCAGCCGGCTTTTCTGCATGGCCGCCGAAGTCATGACGCATCGCCGACACACGCGGTTCGCGAAGTCCGCTTCGCCGCGCGAACTGAAGCGCGCGAACAGCGCCGCGCTCAGCACGGGCGCGGGCACGCCTTCGTCGATGGCCGCCGACATCGTCCAGCGTCCTTCGCCCGAATCGGATACGCGGCCCGCGTACTGTTGCAGATCGGCATCGCCCGCGAGCGTGCCCGCGATGAGGTCGAGCAGCCACGAGCCGATCACGCTGCCGCGCCGCCACACTTCGGCGATATCGGCCAGATTGAAATCGTATTGATACAACTGCGGACGACGCAGCGGCGACGTCTCGGCGTCCGCCTCGCGCGCGTGCTTGCCGGCATCCGCGTGACGCAGAATGTTGAGGCCCTCGGCATACGCGGCCATCAAACCGTATTCGATGCCGTTGTGGACCATCTTCACGAAATGCCCCGCGCCGAGCGGACCGCAATGCAGAAAGCCCTGCTCCGCCGTGCTGTTGCCCGGATTGCGTCCTGACGTCGCGGGCGCGGCGGCGGCGCCTGGCGCGAGCGTCGAAAAGATCGGCTCAAGCCGTTCGACCACCTGCGCTTCGCCGCCGATCATCAGGCAATAACCGCGCTCGCGGCCCGCGACGCCGCCGCTCGTACCGACGTCGACGTAATGCAGTTTGCGTGCGGCGAGGTCGGCGCCGCGGCGAATGTCGTCGTGATAGTACGAGTTGCCGCCGTCGATCACGATGTCGCCCGGCCCGAGCAACGGCACGAGTTTTTCGAGCGTGCCGTCGACCACCGCGGCGGGCACCATCAGCCACACGGCGCGCGGCTTGTCGAGCCTGGCGACGAGGTCTTCGAGCGACGACGCGCCCGTCACGCCCTCCTGCGCGAGCCGCTCGACAGCCGCAGGCTGTACGTCGTAGACGACGCATTGCTGCGCGCCCTTCGTCAGGCGCCGCACCATGTCCGCGCCCATGCGTCCCAATCCAATCATGCCTAGCTGCATTTTCTCCGCTCCCGAAAGTGCCTTGTGATGCTGCCTGGTTTCAGTCAGATGGTCATGCTGCGTTTGTTGCGTCGGCCGCGTCCGGCAGCATGCGTGACGACAACGATACGCCTCCTTGCGGAAGTTGTGCGCGGCGTAAGGTCCCTGTCATTCAGCGCGTGGCAAACCGGCCCGCCGCATATGAAACGTGTGCCGTGCCCGCTAAAGCTCGCGGCCGCCGCGCAGCGCACGCCTCGATTGAAGCTTCGCGTATTGCGTGCGGGCGAAACGCCGCACGCCTCGCCACATCAGCGGATAACGATAGCCCGGCACGGCAAACAGCACGAGCGCGCACAGCGCGAGCAAGCCGCAGAAGAGGAACGTGCCGCGATAGCTGAACGCCTGCACCAGCAGGCCGGACAACACGCCGGAAAGAATCGAGCCGACCCGCGCTGCGTTGAAGAAGAGCGCGGTGGCGCGGCCTGGCGCATCGGGCATCAGGTCCTGCACGTAGGTCATGCCGAGGCATGAAGTCACGGCAACGACGAACGCGTTGAGAATCTGCATCGGAATCAGCACATGCACGTTTCCGGCGAGCGACATCGCGACGAAATAGGCCGCGTGAACCGCCGCGCAGGCGGCAAGCCAGTTCGGCTTGTGCAGGCTCGAAGACTTCGCGCCGAGCGCGAGCATCATCGGAATCTCGGTCAATGCGCCGAGGCCGAGCATCACCGATACGTCCAGATGCGTGCCGTTCAGGCCATGCACGATGTAAAGCGGCAACACGATCATCGTGGCGTTGGCCGCGAGCCCGAGCAAGGTCAGCGCGGCGACCGCACGGCCAATGTCGTTCGCCGATGCGACGCCGGGCAGGTCCTCGTGCGCGTCGGCGCCAGGTTCCCTGAGCGGCGGCACGGTAATCGACGACGACGGCTCCGATGCGGTGTCTTCTACCGTATGGTCGCCGAGATGCCCTTGCGGCTCGCGCATGCGCCACACGATGGCCGCGCACGCCGCAAAGCTCGCCGCGGCGAATAGAAAGAGTCCGGTGAAACTCGTCGCCGCGAGCACCAGCGCGCCCACCGACGGCCCGAACACCCACGCCGCCGAGAGAATCGTGCGCAGCGTCGCGCTGGCAAACGCGCGTTCGGACGCGTCGGGCACGGGCAGCGCCGCGCGGCTGAACGAGAACACCATCGAAATAGCCGAGCCGCCGACGCCGATAAACACAATGCCGACGACGAGCAGCAGCCTGTAATCGCGCACCACGCATAACGACAGATAGCCGAGCGCGGCCAGCACGAGCGCGACGAGCAGTAACGGCCGATGCCGTCCGCTTGCATCGCTCCAGCGGCCGGCGAAGGTGCTCGCGAGCACGCCGCTTGCCGCGATCAGCGTCATGAAGACGCCGAGCCGGAACGGCGTCATGCCCGCGCGCTCGACGCCGAACAGCGACAGATACGGCGCGGTGAACGACATGGCCACACCGAGCATCAGCGTGGCGGCGGCAAGCGGCTTGAAGCCGGGAATGTGCAGCAGACCAAAAAAACGTGAGTTTTTCGACACGGGCGGCTGTGAGTTCAGGAGAAGCGAGCCTGCGAGGCGCGGCGCGCACGGCAGGCTTCGTGGCGGGAATGAACGGGGCATTATCGACCGCTCGCGCGGGCGCGTAAAGGTGGGGAGGCGTGTCCCAAATCTCACTCCCGACCGCACTGGCGCGTGAACTACAGCACCGCATACCCCCGTTTCTCCAATACCCGTCGATGCCAGTCATTGCCATACTTCCCGCAGGCGATGCCAAACAGGATCGACAGGAGCAAGGTCACTATGTTGCCCCGGTCTAACCACAAGCTCGGTAAGTACAGTGCCAGCTCCACAGCCACCATTGCAAAGGCCGCAAACCACATGCGCCTCGAGAGAGCCCAGATCGGGCCCAGCAAGAATGCGCCCCAACTGAAACCAGTGGGGACGCCAATGGTGTCGTCCGTGCCGGGGCGCCCCAGATAAATCCTGTCCGCCATTTTTCCTTCCTCAAATTCGCCGGCAGATTGCCGACGATGTCAGGCATTGTTTAACAGCCGCGCGTGACGAACTTGTACGTTTGTGTCAAATCCCCGTTCCGCCAGTCTGAACCCCGAACCAATAGCTGATACTCTTATCCAAGCAAAATGCGGCGCGTGTCAACCGCAACGGCCACAGGATCGCCGCGCGCCGCGGCAACCCCACACCGCACAACCCGATCCACAGCGGAGCATGCATGGCAATACGGACGCCCTATTCCACCAAAGCCCCGTCGCGAGCCGAAGTCGACGCCCTGCCCGGCGCCACCGTCATCGAGTTCGGCACGGACTGGTGCGGCTACTGCCAGGGCGCGCAGCCTTCGATTGAAAAAGCGTTCGAAGCGCATGCCGGCGTCAGGCATCTGAAGATCGAGGACGGCCCCGGCCGGCCGCTAGGCCGCTCGTTCAAGGTCAAGCTGTGGCCCACGCTGATCTTCATGCGCGACGGCGCGGAAGTGGCGCGCGTCGTGCGCCCCACCAGCGTCGAGCAGATCACAGACGCGTTCGCGTCGCTATAAACCGTAGACGAGCGCTTCCATCATGAAGCAGGCCATCCACCATCTAAGCGTCAAGGCGCGCACTCGCGGACTTGCCGAATTCACCGACGAAGCGCGCCGCTTCGTCGCGGCGCAGCACATCGACACGGGACTGCTGACGCTCTTTTGCCGTCACACGTCGGCATCGCTGCTGATTCAGGAAAACGCGGACCCGTCGGTGCAGCGCGACCTGGAGCGGTACTTCGCGAACCTCGCGCCCGAAGACGAGCAACGCTATGAGCACGACGCCGAAGGTCCCGACGACATGCCCGCGCATCTGCGCACCGCGTTGACGCAAGTGCAATTGAGCGTGCCCGTCGAACATGGCCAGATGGTGCTCGGCACCTGGCAGGGCCTGTATCTATTCGAGCATCGGCGTCATGCGCAGCATCGCGACATCGTGTTGCATCTGATCGGCGAATAAGTCATAACCCGGGCGCAGCCGCACGCGCCGCGACGGCAGGTTTTCTTCCGCAACCCGAACAAAGGGAGCACATCTCATGGATACCCGCAGCGAACTGCAAGCCACCGTCGACGCCATGGTTCAGCCCGGCAAGGGTCTGCTCGCCGCCGACGAAAGCGGTCCCACCATCGCAAAACGCTTCAAGACGATCGGCATCGACTCCACCGAGGAAAACCGCCGCGCGTATCGCAACCTGCTGCTCACCACGCCCGGTCTCGGCGAATTCGTGAGCGGCGTCATTCTGTATCAGGAAACACTCGGTCAAAAGGCCGACGACGGCATGCCGTTTCCACAACTCGCCGCCCGAAACGGCATCGTGCCCGGCATCAAGGTCGATCTCGGCAAGATTGCGCTCGCCCATGCTCCGGGCGATGAAATCACCGAAGGCCTCGACGGCCTCGCACGCCGCTTCGTCGATTACAAGCAACAAGGCGCGCGCTTCGCGAAGTGGCGCGCGGTCTACAACATCACGGCCAGTCTGCCGAGCCGTCTCGCGATCGAAGCCAACGCGGATTCGCTCGCGCGCTATGCGGCGATCTCGCAGGAAGCGGGCATCGTGCCGATCGTCGAACCCGAAGTGCTGATGGACGGCGATCACAGCATCGAGCGCAGCGCCGAAGTCACCGAAGCGGTGCTGCACGAGGTGTTTGATGCGCTGCATCGGCATCGCGTGGTGCTCGAACATATTCTGCTTAAACCGAGCATGGTGCTCGCCGGTTCGGAGAACGCGCGGCAATCGTCCACCGCGGACATCGCCGCTTATACCGTGCGGATTCTGAAACGCACGGTGCCTTCGGCCGTGCCCGGCATCGTGTTTCTGTCCGGCGGACAATCGCCCGAGGAAGCCACCGCCAATCTCGACGCAATGAATCGCCTCGGGCCGCTGCCGTGGAATCTGAGCTTCTCGTATGGGCGCGCGTTGCAGGAACCGCCGTTGCAGGCATGGAAAGGCGCGGCGGGCAACGTCGAGGAAGCGCAGCAGGCGTTGCTCAAACGCGCGCGTTTGAACAGCGCCGCGGCGCTCGGGAAATACGACGCAGCGCAAGAGAAAAGCTAGGCTGCGTTAGCCAGAACAAACGCGAAAGTAAAAACAACAGCGCGGTGTAAATGAGTGACGCGCACACGGGCGCGTCACTCACGAAACTTACGCAAGCGTGCGTGCGTGAACTCTACGCACACGACGCACACATTACTTACCCTTCGTGTCGCTGCTCGCGTTCGCGCCCGGCATATTTGTGGTGTCGGTCGCGGGCTTGGTCGTCTTCGACGAATGCTTCTTCGTCTTCGAATGCGACATCGTGCCCGATCCCGTGTCGCCGCCTTCGCGCGTCGACGTATTCGCGCCGGCGCTCGTGCTCGGGTCGTTGCCGGCCGGGCCCGCGCCGCCACCTCCGCCGGCGCCGCCACCACCCGCACCGCCTGTGCCTTGCGCCATGGCCAGCGACGACGCTGCGAGCAGTGTGGAAACGAGCAATGCCTTCTTGATCTTCATAACTGTTCTCCTGTCGGGATGAATGCGGAATAGAAGCGGATTGCGCAAGCGGACGCGCCGCCTGCGCATGCCTCGTCAGGAGTTCAGCAAGGGGTGTGCCGCACAAACGGCGTGGCTTACGATTCGCAAGCGACGAGCGCGTGCAGTTCCTCGATATCGAATGGCTTCGCGAGAATGGCGACGCCGATGCGGCGCGCGCGTTCGAGCTCGTCGGCATAGCCCGTCATCAACGCGATTTTCTGCGAAGGCCAGGTGCTGCGCACTCGTTCCGCGAGGTCGATGCCGTTCAGCTTGCCCGGCATCTGAATGTCCGACAGCACGAGTTCGAAACGCTCGCCGCCGTTGAGCACGTCGAACGCCTGGTCGGCGGTCGGCTCGTGCCGCACCTCGCAGCCGAACGTCTCGAGCACCGCTGCGACGCCCGCGGCGACATCCTCGTTGTCTTCCACCAGCAGCACCATGCCGGCATGCCGCAGCGCGGGCTGTTCGACCACGGTCTGACTCGCCGCGTGCGTCGCGCGGCGCTCGCGATAGCGCGGCAGATACAGCCGCACCGTCGTGCCGCTGCCAGGCACGCTGTCGATCTTCGCGGTGCCGCCCGCCTGTTCGCACATCGACAGCACCTGCGCGAGACCGAGGCCCGCGCCCGAGCCGCTCAGCTTGGTCGTGAAAAGCGGCTCGAAGGCGCGCCGCGCGACCGATTCGGGCATGCCCTCGCCGTCGTCCGAACACGCGATCAGCACATACTCGCCGTCGGGCAGCAAGGTATCGCTGCCGACCAGCCGGTTGTTCTGGCAACGAATCACGAAGCGTCCGCCGCGCGGCATGGCATCGCGCGCGTTGACCGCGAGGTTCATGATCGCGAGTTCCAGGTCGGTCGGATCGGCGAGCACGGGCCACACATCGTCGACGATGCTGAGCGCCAGTTCGATTTTGTCGCCGAGCGCCGCTTCGATGAGCGGCGCCGCGCCCGGCATCCATTTCCTGAGGTCGATCGGCTCCTGCTTGAGCGGCTGCTTCTTCGCGACACTCAAAAGCCGGCGTGTCAGCGATTCAGCCGTTGCGGTCGCACGCTGCACGGCGGTCATCTCCTTCTCAAGGTTGTTGTAGCGCTTTAGCCGCGCCAGTTCGATATTGGCGGACACGACCATCAACAGATTGTTGAAGTCGTGCGCCACGTTGGCAACCAGATTGCCGAGCGCGCCCATGCGCTGCAATTGCCGGCTCGATGCTTCCGCCGACAGCCGCATCGCGACCTCGCCCTGCCAGCGTTCCCACGCGACGCGCTCGCCGTCGAGCTGACGCAGCGAGTACAGCACCAGCATCCAGATCGCGATGCACGGCACCGCGGTCAGCGCGGCGATCACGATGAAGTGCCGGCGCCATGCATCGACGATCGAGCCCGTTGCATAAGCACTCGACACGTAGAGCGGATAATCGCCGACGCGCCGAAACGCAACGAGCCGCTCCACGCCATCGACCGGCGATTTGACGCGCACATGGCCCGACAACTGTTTGTCGCGCAAGGCGGCGCCAAACGCGTTCGCCGCGGGCGGCTGCACGCCGCCTGGCCACGGCGGATAGCGCACCAGCAGACTGCCGTCCTGCCGATACAGCGAGAGCGCAAGCGACGGATCGCCGTTCGTCAACTCGCGATAAAAGCGCGAGAAATACTCGCTGCGCAATGCGACAGAAACGACGCCGAGAAATTTGCTGTCCGCCCCGATACGCCCAATCGAGGTGTTGAACACGTTCGTCTGCGACAGCGTGCCGAGCATCGGCAGCGAGAAGTACGGATGCGGGCGCATCGCGCGCGCGGCGATAAAGTCTTCGCGCTGACTGACAGACACGGTTGGCGCGGGATAAGCACGGGTCGACACGAGCAGATCGCCGTTCGCGCCGATCAGATAGATGGACGCCACTTGCGGGAAGTCTCCGCCGATCTCGCGCAACTGCCGGTTCAATTCCGCCTCGCGCGCGCGAATCTGCGCGTCGTCTTCGGTGCCGATCAACTCGACGATGCGCGACGCCATCTGCTGATTGAGGTCGAGCACCTTGACCGCCTGTTCTTCGGCGACGCGCACGAGCCGGTCGATCACATCGTTTGAATCGGCGATGCGGCGCTGGTAATCGAAGTAGCCATAACCGGCGAGGCAGGCAAGCGGGAACAGAATGGAAACGGCAAGAACAATAAGGAGCATCCGCCGCGTCGCCGCAAAGTTGCGCGACGGCATCGGAAAATCAACTGCGACTCGCTCCGCACGCTGCACGGCCCACGCTCCATCAAAGGTCATACAAGTTAGGCAATCGGACGCACGTATCGTGCCGCGGCGTTCGTGCGCTAATTCCTTAGTGAGGAATCTACCCCACTTTCGGCCATGTACATAGCGACGCGCGAAGAAACGCGAACGTTTCTGCTTAACTGAGTTATCAGGGCGTGTTGGGCACATGAATTGCTGCTCACGCAACGAGTTTCGCATTCTCCCGAGTCGCCGAATCGCTGCGGCATCCTGCCGCGCCGAATCCTGCTGATTACGTTCACGGAAACCAGCATGCCCACCACCGCCCGACACGTTGGCCAGCTTTCGCAACTGCGCGAAGACCGGGGCCAACGCGTTGTCGTGGACGGTGAAAAGATCATGCTGATCCGCGACGGCGACGTGGTGCGCGCGTATTCCGCCGACTGTCCGCACGCAGGCGGACCGCTCGAAGAAGGCGCGCTATGCCGCGGCAGGATCATTTGTCCGTGGCACAAAGGCACTTTCGATGCGGCCACCGGCAAGGTGCTGGAGCCGCCGCCGCTGGTGCCGCTCAAACGTTACGCGGTGATCGTCGACGGCGACGACGTCATGGTCACGCCCGACAAGCTGCCGGACGAAACCGAACCCGCCGCGACGCAAGAGCCGCACTTCGCGGTGATCGGCGCGGGCGCGGCCGGCGCGGCCGCCTGCGCGGCGCTGCGCGAATATGGCTTTACGGGGCGCCTCACGCTGATCGGCGATGAACCGCACGCGCCCTACGACCGCACATCGCTTAGCAAGTTTGTCCCGTCCGCCGAAATGCCTCCCGCCGACGTGCCGCCGCTGCTCGCGCCCGACTGGTACGAGCAGCACCGCGTCGAGCGCTTCGTCGCGAAGGTCGCGCGGCTCGACGTGCGCAATCGCACGATTCATCTGGAAAGCGGCGGCGAACTGACGTACGACACGGCCTTGCTCGCCAGCGGCAGCACGCCGAAAGTGCCGCGAATTCCGGGCTGCGAACTCGGCGGCGTGCATGTGCTGCGTCATCTCGACGACGCCACCGCGATTGTCGAGGCGCTCGGCGACGCGGATGCCCGCGGCCCCTCAGAAAACGCCGGCTCCCTGCAAGTCGCGATTCTCGGCAGCAGTTTCATCGGGCTCGAAACCGCAGCCGCGCTGCGCAAACGCGGCGTGCAGGTCACGGTTATTTCGCCGGATAAGGTGCCCTTTGCGAAGCAGTTCGGCGAGCGCATCGGTGCGATGTTTCGCGAGTTGCATGAACGCAATGGCGTCAAGTTTCATCTGCAAGCGAAGGTTGCTTCGCTGGAGGGCGAAGAAGGCAATGTGCATGAAGTGATGCTCGAAAGCGGCGAACATATCGCCGCGGACCTCGTGCTGTTGGGCACCGGCGTTACGCCTGCGACCGGCTTTATCGACGGCTTGCCGTTGCAGAAAGATGGCGGCGTGATCGTGAACGCGGGCATGCAGGCCGCGCCGGGTCTCTACGCCGCAGGCGACATCGCCGTGTTTCCGCTGCGCGAAAACGAAGAGCCGTTGCGGATAGAACATTGGCGCGTCGCGCAGCAACATGCGCGCATCGCGGCTCAAAACATGTGCGGAGCGCGCAACCGTTACAGCGGCGTGCCGTTTTTCTGGACCTATCACTTCGGCAAGAACTTCGAATACCTCGGCCATGCAAGCGAGTGGGACGAGCTTGTCGTCGACGGCGAGCTGGATCGTCAGGATTTTGCCGCGCTTTATGTGAAGGACGACAACGTGGCCGCCGTGCTTGCCTGCGAACGCGACACGCAGACCGCGCATCTGATCGACGCGATGCGCCGCGGCCCGCTCACATGCGCGCAGGCATTGCGGATTGTCGGGCGCGACTCGTGCGACAGAAGCTGAACCAAAGTGAAAAACAGGCTGCTTCGAATCGAAGCGTACCGGCTTATCGTTCAACTCTACATGCTCATGTAAAAAGCACCGCACGTGGGCCGCGCGAACCGCGTGTCTTTTTTGCGCACACCATTCGTTAGCTAAAGGAGAAGCGCCATGCCAGAACCCAAGGAACAACATCCGAACGCCGACAAGACGGAGAAGCAGATCGACAAGGAAGTTGAAGACACGTTTCCGGCGAGCGATCCGCCTTCTACCGGCGGCACCACCAAAATCGTGACCGACGACGAAGATTCTTCGTCCGACGACGGGGAAGCTACCGGCAAATAAATAGCATCTGCATCGCGATGCAGCGATGCACAACGCACAACGCCCGGACGCGCAAGCGCCGGGCGTTTTTTACATGCGCGGGTTGCGTCCGTTGTTATCCGTTAGCCACCGCTAGCGATTCATCGCGCGTCGTGCTGCCGCACAAATGGCAAGCGGCCAGCATCTCCTGCAACGAAGTCACGTAGCATTCGGCGCCCATCGCGTTTTGCAGATCGACGCTCCACTTCTGCAGATCTTCGGGCGTCCATAGTCCGACGATAATCGACACGTTCGGCAAGCGCGCGCGAATGCGCCGGACCATGTAGCGCAAGTGCGAGGGAATGCCGTCTATCTGCAGATAGAGAAGGCACACGATACCGACGTCGTCGGCGTCCATCCGGTCGATCGACGCACGCGATGCCGCTTCATGCGGCAATGCGCGCGCCGTGAAGCCGTGCTTGCCGAGCAACTGCAGCATGATCGTCGTCGCAAGCGGATCGAGCGGGCCGCGCCCGGGAATGCACAAGACGCGTTGATTCGCGGCGCGCGGCATTGTGTGCGCCTGCGGCAGTTCGGGCGCGCGTTGCAAGGCTTGCTCGCGCGTATCGTCTTCCGCGCTGTCGGCGGCGTTTTCGCGTGCTTCGTCGGCCGCGCCGCGTGCCTGGTTCGCGAACAGCATATGCGTTGCCGTCGAAGCAGGCGGCCCTTCACGCGACGGCGCGACCGGTCCGATCTCAGCACTTGCGTTTTCTGCTGCGTGCTGCGGCGGCTCGTCGGCATAACTGTCGAGGCCATCGACGAGATCGTTCGTCGTGGACTCGATGCGCGCAAGCTGCACCGCCGTGACGCTGCCGCGCACGACATCGTTCGCGGCCAGTTGCAAACCCTTGATCGCCACCTCGTCGTAGTAAGCCGATAACGAACGCTCGCGCAGCAGCGCTTCGGCTTGCGCAATCGCTTCGTCGGGATCGCCCGCAAGTGCGCGCTGATAAAAATTTTCGACCGGCGTGAGCGCGGGCTGATCGCCCAGCATCACGTCGAGAAATTCCAGGCGCCGGATATGGCGGCCGAGCACGAGCAGGCAAAGCGTCAACGGCGTCGACAGGATCAGGCCAATGGGCCCCCAGATCCAGCTCCAGAAGATTGCCGCGACGACCACCGAGAACGGCGAGAGCCCCGTGCTGCGTCCGTACAGCAACGGCTCGACTACCTGGCCCACCAGCAGTTCGACCGTCACGAAGAGCGCAATCGACCAGATCGCCATGTCCCAACCCGGACTCACCGCGGCGGCGAGCGCAGTGGCCAGCCCGCCGGCGATCCAGATGCCGACATACGGCACGAGCCGCAGCAAGGCCGCGAGGATGCCCCACAGAATCGGACTCGGCACGCCGATGAAAAAAAGCCCCGCGCCAATCGCAACGCCGAGGGCCGCATTCAATCCGAGCTGCGAAACGAAGTAGCGGCTCAAGCGCCGCGCGGCTTCGTCCATCACCATCGTCGTGCGGTGCAGATCGCGCGAACCGAACAGACGAATCGCGCGGTCGCGCAAGTCGTCGCGTTGCAGCAGGATCACCACCATCACGACGAATACGATGAACGCCGTCTCCAGCGGACTAATGGCCGGCGACAACACGCGGCGCGCGACTTCGAGCGGCGTGGGCACCGGCTCGCGCACTTCGACGGGCACGGCGGCAGGCGCGCGGCCATCGGAAGAAGACGCATCGTGGCGCGGCTCCGGTTGCGGCGGCTCGACGGTCGCGCGTTGCAACGCCTGGCCCGCGGCTTTCGCAAAACGGTCGAGCTTGCCCACCGTCAGCGTGTGCGCCGCTTCCATCTTGCGCTCGATCGTCGCCTGATAACGCGGCATGCCCGCGGCGAGGTCGCTCAACTGCATCGTGATGACCGCGCCCAGCACACCGATCACCGAGATCGACATCACGACGGCCGCAAACACCGACGCAACGTGGCCGAGCTTCAGTCGGCCCAACCATTTGACGAGCGGCGCGACGAGAAAGCTCAGCAGAATCGCGAGCGTCATCGGAATCAGCACGGCGCGCGCGAAGTACAGGCACGCGACGAAACCGGCGCCGACCGCGAGCGCGATCAGCGCATCGAGACCGAACGCGGCAGGCGGCGCATCGATGCGCGTGGGCGTCCCGCCGCGCGACGGTTCCGGAATGTCCTTCATTGCGCTACGTGCTTCTTGTTGCTTGTGATCGTGGTTGTGATTGTGGCGCTCCCTGTCATCACGCTATTTTTTCGGCTCTTCTGCAATCGGCCCGCTTTCCACTGGCGGCGCTTCCTTCTCGATCTCACTGCGGGCCTGTTCCCAGTACTCGTCAGGCGTGCCCTTCGGCTCCGGCGCATGCTCCCACAGGTAGTACGCGCGCGTGCGGATCTGGTCCTCCTGGGAGGTCTGCTCCTGTTCCATATGAGTCCCCTACGGTTTAGGTCTCGCGGATGCCGGCATGGCGAAGCCGCGCGCATCGTCGTGACGAACGCGCGTGGCCATCCACGCAGAGCAAGTGCTATTCCCGCTCAGCTAGCGGGCGGCGCTTCGCTTTCATCCGAGGTGAGTTGCTGTTCGAGTCTGTCGAACACGCGTTGCGTCGCGCGGCTCGGCGCTTCGAGTGCGAACAGCAGCAGCGAACGCGCGGTGACCTGATACTCGTCGCCGGCGCTGAACTGCGGCAAGTCTGGGCGCACCGGCATGTTGGTATCGAGCAGGCAGGTCCAGCGCTCGCCCTCGGGCACGTCGGGCAATTTAAAATTGACGACGTCATGGTGTGCATTGAGCACCAGCAGCAACGTCGCATCGGACGCGGGACGGCGAATGCCGCTCGCCTGCGCGCGGCCGTCGATCACGAGACCGAAGCAGCGCATCAGCGGATCAGCCCATTGCTCGGCGGTGAGATCGGTGCCGTCCGGCGCGAGCCAGCGCGCATCGGTCACGTCGAGCGCCTCGTTGTATTCGCCCGTCAGAAAGCGGCTGCGGCGCAGCACCGGCAAGCGGTGGCGAAGCGTCGTCAGATTCCTGACGAACTCGGTGAGCGCGCGGCCGTCGTCGTCGATACCTTCCCAGTCGACCCAACTGATTTCGTTGTCCTGGCAATACGCGTTGTTGTTGCCCTTCTGCGTGCGGCCGAACTCGTCGCCCGCGAGTATCATCGGCGTGCCTTGCGAGAGCAGCAGCGTGGCAAGCAGATTGCGCTTCTGACGCTCGCGTTGCTGGCGAATCTCGGGGTCGTCGGTTGGACCTTCGACGCCCATATTCCACGACTTGTTATCCGAGTGGCCGTCCTTGTTGTCCTCGCCGTTCGCCTCGTTGTGCTTGTCGTTGTACGAGACGAGATCGTTCAGCGTGAAGCCGTCGTGCGCGGCGATGAAGTTGACGCTCGCCCACGGGCGTCGGCCGCGATGATTGAACTTGTCGCCCGATCCGGTGAGGCGTGTCGCGAGATCGGCGACCATGCCCTCGTCGCCCTTCCAGTACGCGCGCACGGTGTCGCGAAAGCGGTCGTTCCATTCGGCCCAGCCCGGCGGAAAGCCGCCGACCTGATAGCCGCCGGGGCCGCAATCCCACGGCTCCGCAATGAGCCGCACGCTCGAGAGCACCGGGTCTTGCCGGCAACTGTCGAGAAAGCCGCCGCCTTCGTCGAAGCCGTGCGGCTCGCGGCCGAGAATCGTCGCCAGATCGAAACGAAAACCGTCGACCTTCATCTCCGTCACCCAGTAGCGCAGGCTGTCGGTCACCATCTGCAGCACGCGCGGATGCGAGAGATTGAGCGTATTGCCCGTGCCCGTATCGTTGATGTAATAGCGCGGCTCATCGGGCATCAGCCGATAGTACGACGCGTTGTCGATGCCCTTGAACGAGAGCGTCGGCCCGCGTTCGTTGCCTTCGGCGGTGTGGTTGTACACCACGTCGAGAATCACTTCGAGATTCGCGTTATGAAACGCGTCCACCATGCCCTTGAACTCGCTGACGGACTCGTTGTTCGACGCGAAGAAACGCGGATCGGCCGCGAAGAAGCCGATGGTGTTATAGCCCCAGTAGTTCGTGAGGCCCTTGTCGAGCAGATAGCTGTCGTTGACGAAGGTCTGGATCGGCATCAGTTCGACCGAGGTCACGCCGAGGCTCCTGATGTAGTCGATCACCGCCTTCTGCCCGAGTCCGGCGAAGGTGCCGCGCAGATTCTCCGGCACTTGCGGATGACGCTTCGTGAAGCCGCGCACGTGCGTTTCATAGAAGATCACGCGGTCCCACGGCAACGGATTGCGTTCGGGGTGAATCCACGAAAAGTTCGCGTCGACGACCTTGCACTTCGGCACGAAGGGCGCGCTGTCGCGCTCGTCGAACGACAGATCCGCGTCTTCCGAATCGAGCGTGTACCCGAAAATTTCCGGCGCCCATTTCAGTTCGCCGATATGCGCCTTCACGTACGGGTCGAGCAGCAGCTTGTTCGGATTGAAGCGATGACCCTTCTCCGGCTCATACGGACCATGCACGCGATAGCCGTACACGGCGCCCGGTTTCAGGTTCGGCACGAACACATGCCAGACCTCGTCGGTATATTCCGGCAATTCGATGCGCTCGATTTCATGCTGACCGGTTTCATCGAACAGACACAGTTCGACTTTCGTTGCGTGCGCCGAGAACAGTGCGAAGTTCACGCCGTTTCCGTTCCATGTCGCACCAAGCGGGAAAGGCGTGCCTTCCGCGATACGCGTCGAGTAATTGGCCGGGGATGACATAGGTTTTCCTGTGAGAAGCATGGGCGCGCACGCGCCTTTTTAGTGTAGGCGATACGGATGAGAGGCTCGCTCGTGTAGCAATCCGCGGGCCCGGACGTCGCGCGCCACGGGGCGGCGCGGCATGCAATTTGCGGTAACGCGTTTGAAAGCCGACTCGGCTCGACGCGCCGCGACCGGCGCGAGACATAACAAGGAGAAACCATCATGCGAAGCATGCAACCCAAGGCGCTGCTCGCGGCGGCGCTGCTCGTCAGCACGCTCGTGCCGCTAACGCCTTTTTCGCTCTACGGCAACGCGCATGCGCAAGGCGCGCCGCAGGCGATTACCGAAAAGCGCACGGACGTCGTGCAACTCGCGAGCGGCTATCGCGCGTCGAAGCTGACCGGCGCGGACGTGTTCAACAAGAACAAGGACACCATCGGCACGGTCGACGATCTGATCGTCTCGCCAGGCGGCGACCGCAGCACTTACGCGATTCTGTCCGTCGGAGGATTCCTCGGCATCGGCAAGCATCTCGTGGCCGTTCCGTTCAACGATCTGCAGATTACCAACCGTCGTGTGGTCTTGCCGGAGGCGACCAAGAAGTCGCTCGAAGCATTGCCGGAATTCAAGTACGCGGATTGATGCTGCATTTCGCGCGCCGCAAAGTGGCGAGAGCGCGGCGCGGCCAATGCACCGCGGCACCGCGCTACGCTCCTCGCCATCGCGAACTCACGCGAACAGTTTATCCAGCGTAATCGGCAAGTCGCGCACGCGCTTGCCCGTTGCATGCCAGATCGCGTTGCTCACCGCGGCCGCCACGCCGACCACGCCGATTTCACCCACGCCCTTCACGCCGAGCGGATTCACGATCGTGTCGTGCTCCTCGACAAAGAGCACCTCGATGTCGTGAATATCCGCGTTGACCGGCACGTGATACTCGGCAAGGTTATGGTTCATCTGACGGCCTATGTCATGATCGAACTGCCCTTCTTCATGCAGCGCCATGCTGATGCCCCACACCACGCCGCCCGCCACCTGGCTTGCCGCGGTCTTTGGATTGACGATGTGCCCCGCCGCAACCGCGCTCACCACGCGCGTTACGCGCACGGTGCCCAGCGCTTCGTCCACGCGCGCTTCGACGAAGATCGCCGAATGCGTGCCCATCGAATACGCCTGCTGCTTTTCGTGCGGCTTCACGGTGGCCTGTTCTTCGAGCTTGTCGAGGCCGGCGCGCTCGAGCAACGCGTCGATGTCGATCGCGTCGGCCGTGCCGTGACCGCACACGAGGCGCTTGCCCATGCGCCGTATGTCGTCGCGATCAATGCTTGCGAAGCGCCCGCCGCCATATTGCCGCGCCAGTTCGACGAGGCGATTGCGCAGCCGCTTGCACGCGGCATCGACCGCACTGCCTACCGACGATACCGTCCACGATCCGCCTTCTATCGGCGCCTTCGGCAGGCGCGTATCGCCGAGTTCGAACACGACGTCCTGCAGCGGCACGCCGAGGGCATCCGCTGCGATCTGCGTCATCGCGGTGTAGGTGCCGGTGCCGATGTCGGCGGTTGAACTGGAGACGGTCACGCGTCCATCGCGAGTGAGCACGGCGCGCGCCGACGCTTCGTTTTGCATCGCGTCCCACGCGCCCGTCGCCATGCCCCAGCCGATCAGTTCGGTGCCCTCGCGCCGCGCGCGTGGCGCGAGCGGCCGCTTGTCCCAGCCGAAACGCGCCGCGCCTTCGCGATAGCAGTCGCGCAGCGCCTTGCTCGAGAACGGCAGGTTCTTGTTCGCATCGCGTTCGGCGTAGTTGATGAGGCGCAGTTGCAGCGGGTCCATCCGCAATGCTTCCGCGAGTTCGTCCATCGCGACTTCGAGCGGGAAAAGACCTTGCGCCGCGCCCGGCGCGCGCATGTCGGCGGGCGTCGGCACATCGAGCCGCGCAACCTTGTAGCCAAGCGTCACGTTCTCGCATCGATAAAGCTGGCCGGCCCAGTTCACCACGACGTCGCAGTAATCCTCGTACTGCGAGGTCTCGGATACCGCCTCGTGAATCACCGCCTGCAAGCGGCCATCGGCAGAGGCGCCGAGCGCCACGCGCTGAATGGATTGCGGCCGATGCGCGAACGTGAACATCTGCTGGCGCGTCAGCGTCACACGCACCGGCCGCTTCAATTCGAGCGCGGCCATGACCGCAAGCGCAAGGTGATACTGCGGCCTCAAACCCGAGCCGAACGCGCCGCCGACGAACGGCGAGACGACCTGCAACTCATCGTCCTTCAAACCGAATACGGCCGTCAGATACGACTTCGTATTGACGACGCCCTGGGTCT
Source organism: Paraburkholderia graminis C4D1M (assembly GCF_000172415.1). GTDB lineage: Bacteria > Pseudomonadota > Gammaproteobacteria > Burkholderiales > Burkholderiaceae > Paraburkholderia > Paraburkholderia graminis. The sequence goes on along the minus strand of NZ_ABLD01000001.1, from coordinate 546,556 downwards.
TTTCATACACGGTCAAGTGCCCATGCTCGTCGGGCACCACCGTGCAACCATGCATTTCCATCGGATTGTGATATTCCGCGGGCGTGCTGTAGAACGCATCGACGCGCGCCGCGGCGTTCGCCAACGCGGCGTCGGCATCGCCGCGAGGTTCGGGCGGCGGATCGAAGCCGCCCTTCTCCGTGGATGGCGGCTCGGCGTTCATCAGCACTTCGCCCATCTCCGTTCGATGCGGCGCCGATTCATAACGCACGTCGACGAGCGAGGCCGCATGACGCGCGAGTTCGAGCGACTCAGCGACCACCAGCGCGACAGGCTGACCGCTGTACCACACGCGGTCGTCCCACAGCGGCCGGAGCGGGCTGCCGCCGGGCGCGACCATGTCCTTGTACGGCTTGTCCTCGCGCGGCAACTCCGGGCGATTCTGCCAGGTCAGCACATGCAGCACGCCAGGCAACGCGAGTGCCGCCGATGAGTCGATCGACACGATGGTTCCCGCCGCGATCGTGCTCGATACAACGAAGCCATACGTCAGTCCGTTGGCGCTGAAGTCGGCCGCATACTGCGCGGCGCCGGTCACTTTCAGCCGGCCGTCGACGCGCTTGTGCGGCACACCGCTCGCGCGCAACGCGGGCAAAGTCTCAATGCGGTTCATCGCGCGTGCTCCTCCAGTGAACGTTGCGCCGCCATCGCGAACGCACGCTCGATGGCGCGCGCCGTCAATTCGATCTTGAACGCGTTACCGCGGCGGCCGCGCGCATCGCGCAGCATGTCGGTCGCGAAGTTGCGCACGGTATCGGCATTCAGCGGCTTGCCGCGCAGCGATGCTTCGGCATCCGTATTACGCCACGGTTTGTGTGCAACGCCGCCGAGCGCGCAATGCGCATTGACGATGATGTCGCCGGCCAGCTCGAGCCCGAGTGCAACGGAGACCAGCGCGAACGCATACGAAGCCCTGTCGCGCACTTTCACGTAAGCGTGATGTTCCGCGAAGCCCTGCTTCGGCAACTCGACGGCGGTGATCAGCTCGTCGTCGCGCATGTTCGTGTCGATGTGCGGTGTGTCGCCGGGCAAGCGGTGGAAGTCCGCGAACGGCAGCACGCGCGAACCGTCCGGCCCCGACAGATGAACCGTTGCATCGAGCGCGGCCAATGCGACGCACATGTCCGACGGATGCACGGCGATGCAATGCTCGCTTGCGCCAAGAATCGCATGCATGCGATTCACGCCTTCCATTGCGGGACAGCCGGTGCCGGGCTCGCGTTTGTTGCAGCGCGTGCCCGCGTCGTAGAAATAGAGGCAGCGCGTGCGTTGCAGCAAGTTGCCGCCCACGCTCGCCACATTGCGAATCTGCGGCGACGCACCCGCGAGAATCGCCTTCGAGAGCAACGGGTAGCGCGCGCTTATCGTCGCGTCGTAGGCGGCCGCGCTGTTGGTCACGAGCGCGCCGATCTTGAGTCCGCCCGCGGCGGTCGGCTCGATTTGCCGAAGCGGCAAACGGTTGATGTCGATCACGAGCTGCGGATGCGCGACGTTCTCGCGCCACAGGTCCACGAGATTCGTGCCGCCTGCGATAAACGCAGCCGCCCGGTTCGCGCAATGCTGGTCGATGGCTTGCGGCACTTCGCTCGCGCGTGTGTAGGAGAAGCGGTTCATGGCCGCGCTCCTGCATCGCCGACTTCGGCTGCTTCCGCTGCTTCCTCCGGTTCTGACACATCGAGAATCGCGGCGACGATGTTGTTGTACGCGCCGCAGCGGCACAGGTTGCCGCTCATCAGTTCGCGTACCTCATCGGCGGTTTTCGCGTGGCCTTCCTCGAGCATCGCGGCGGCGGAGCAGATTTGCCCCGGCGTGCAGTAGCCGCACTGAAACGCATCGTGATCGATGAAAGCCTGTTGAAGGGGATGCAACTGCTCGCCGTTCGCGAGTCCTTCGATCGTGGTAATCGAAGCGCCGTCGTACACAACCGCGAGCGCAAGGCAGGTGTTGATGCGCTGCCCGTTCACAATCGCGGTGCACGCGCCGCATTGTCCGTGGTCGCAGCCCTTCTTGGTGCCGGTCAAATGGCAATGTTCGCGCAGCAGATCGAGCAGCGACGTCCAGGCTTCGACGCCGAATGCATGCTGTTTGCCGTTGATGTCGAAGCTCACCGGCACGCGCTCGACGTCGCTCGGCGCGACATCCAGCGGCGTATCCGCAGTGGGTGTATTCATGGGGAGGTTCTCCTGACGAGGGTGACGCACAGCGAGCGCTAGGAAGAACTAGTGGTGCGCGCAAACGCCGTGCCCGGCAGGAAGGCGCGTGTCGAAATATCGGGGACGTTCTCGCGCGAACCGCTGTCTGCACTAGCGCACAAACTGCGGTTCGCTTGCGTCGAGATTCAATCAATATGCCTAAATAATCGGCGAGCCGCCCGTGACTGCAATGGTTGCGCCCGAAATGTAGCTCGCTTCGTCGGAGGCGAGCATCACGTAAGCCGACGCGAGTTCGGCGGGTTGGCCTGGCCGCTTCATCGGCACTTGCTGGCCGAATTTTTCGACCTTCTCAGGCGGCATCGTCGATGGAATCAGTGGCGTCCAGATCGGCCCCGGCGCGACGCAATTCACGCGAATGCCCTTCTCCGCGAGCAGTTGCGCGAGCCCGCCGGTGAAGTTCTGAATCGCGCCCTTGGTCGTCGCGTACGCGAGCAGGCCGGGGTTCGGATGGTCCGCGTTGATCGACGTCGTGTTCACGATCGCGCCGCCCGGCTTCATGTGCTTGACCGCCGCGCGCGAGATCCTGAACATCGCGCCGATGTTGGTATCGAAGGTCTTGTCCCACTCGTCGTCCGTGATCGCGTCGAGCGACGGATACGTCATCTGGTACGCGGCGTTGTTCACGAGCACGTCGAGCCGGCCGAATGCCTGCACGGCCTTGTCGACGATCGCATTGCAATGCGCGCGATCGGTGATGTCGCCCGGCACCAGCACCGCCTTGCGGCCCGCTTCTTCGACCCAGCGCGCGGTTTCGCGCGCGTCGTCGTCTTCGTTCAGATACGCGATCAGCACGTCCGCGCCTTCGCGCGCGAACGCAATGGCGACCGCGCGGCCAATGCCGCTGTCGCCGCCCGTGATGATCGCCGCCTTGCCGGCGAGGCGGCCCGAGCCCTTATACGATTTCTCGCCGTGATCGGGCTGCGGCTGCATCGGCGCGGTGCGGCCCGGCGTTTGATCCTGCTGCTGTCCGTCGAACGGTGGCGCAGGACGTTCGTTGTCGCTCATACGATCCTCCAGAGTGCTGATGAACATGTGCGGCGTGCGAGACGCACGGCGTTGCAACAGGGTCAGCAACCGGCGGGCCTGCATACATGCGGTTTTTTACGGCGCATGCGTGCGGCGGTAGAAGATGTTGGGAAAAGATGAGGACAACGCGTGGATGAAGTGTGACGCTCGCGCCGCGATCTGCGCGAATAGAGGGAATCGGCAAGCATATGCAGCGAAACGGCAATCGCAGTTTTTTCAAAGGCCGCGCAGGCTTTACGGCGGCCCCGCCGCATGCAGCGCAGCAGCCGATTCGAGCACGCGCAAGAGCCGTTCCGGCGTCAACGGTTTCGCGCAATGCGCGTCGAAACCCACGGCGCGCGCGCGGGCGCGGTCGTCGCGCGAGGCGAACGCGGTGCACGCAACGAGCAGCATATGCGCCGTCGATGGATGCGCCCGCAAGCGCCGCGCAAGTTCGAGGCCGTCGATTCCCGGCATCTTGATGTCAAGCACAACCGCAAACGGTTGCCACTCCGACGCCATATCGCATACCGCGTGCGGGTCGTCCAGCGCGCGGCATTCGAATCCGTCCGCGTTCAGCAGCATCTGCAGCGCATCGGCTGCTTCACGATAGTCGTCCACCACCAGCACGCGACGGTGCGACGCCATCGCATACTGGATCGGCCGCCATACGACCACGTCTTCGCTGTCGTCGAATCGGTTATCGAGCGTCACCTTCTTCTCCTTGATCGTCGCGTGCGCCGCTATGCGGCACCCGGCGCACGGCCGCAAGATTCGCTCCCGCGCCGCGTTGTTGTTGCTTACATGGTGTGGCTTAGATGCTTGGTGAATGACTGCGGCGCTTATGCGGCCCGATCGTCGATGAAACCCTTGAGCATCGCGAGCGTATCGGCGTCGTCGATATGCTTGTCCGTGCGCCAGCGCAGCATGCGCGGGAAGCGCACCGCCACGCCGGATTTATGACGCGTACTCGCCTGTATGCCTTCAAAGCCGATTTCGAATACGAGTGTCGGCGTCACGCTACGCACCGGTCCGAACTTCTCGATCGTAGTCTTGCGCACGATTGCGTCAACCTGGCGCATTTCCTCATCGGTAAGACCCGAATACGCTTTGGCGAACGGCACGAGCGTGCGCACGCCATTGGCTTCGTCCCACACTGCGAACGTGAAGTCGGTGTACAGGCTCGCGCGTCGACCGTGTCCGCGCTGCGCGTAAACCAGTACGGCGTCCACCGCATACGGATCGATCTTCCATTTCCACCACGTACCCGAAGCCTTCGTGCGGCCCACGCCATACAACGACTCGCGCTCCTTCAGCATGAAGCCTTCGACGCCGCGCGCGCGGCTTTCTTCACGCAGTGCAGCCAACGTCTGCCAATCGGCTGCCGATACGAGCGGCGATACGCGCAGCAAATCGCGCGCAAGCGTGGTGTCGAGCGATGCCGCCAGCGCGTCGAGACGCGCACGCCGTTCGACGAGCGGCGTCATGCGCAAATCTTTGCCGTCCGCTTCGAGCAGATCGTAAGCGAGCAATGCAGCGGGCGAATCGGCGAGAATTTTTTTCGTCAGCGTCTTGCGCGCGATGCGCGGTTGCAAACGCGCGAACGGCAATGGCGCGATAGCGCCCGGCTCCCACGCAAGAATCTCGCCGTCTATCACGAAGCCGTCGGGCAAGGCCTCGCCCAACGCGGTGACTTCGGGAAAGCGATCGGTGATCAGGTCCTCGCCGCGCGACCACAACCACACGCGTCCCGCACGCTTGACGAGTTGCGCGCGTATGCCGTCCCACTTCCATTCGATCAGCCAGTGCGACGGATCGCCGAGCGTCTCGGGATCGGCCTGCAACGGATGCGCGAGAAAGAACGGATACGGCAGGCCGAGATCGCTGTCGTGCCGCTCTGTTGGATGCTGCGCATCGTCGCCGGCAAGTTCTGATGCCTCGGGCGCGATCAGCCGCAGATAGCGCGCGGCGTCCGGCTTCTGCCGCGAATCGGTCCATCCGACCATGCGTTGCGCGATCCGCTTATGGTCGACACCGGCCACTTCCGCGAGCGCTCGCACGACGAGTTGCCGCGCGACCCCGACACGAAAGCCGCCGCCGATCAGCTTCGTGAGCAAGAAGCGACCGCTCCAGTCGAGTTCGTCCCAATAGCTGAAAAGACGCGTGCGCAATTCGTCCGGCGGAAGACCGCGCAAGATCAGCACGCGCTGCTCGATCCATTGTGTGAGGCCGAGTTCGGAGCTGCGTTGCGCGGGCGGCAGAATATGCGCGATGGTCTCCGCCAGATCGCCCACTGCGTGATACGACTCTTCGAAAAGCCATGCGGGCAAGCCGGCGCGTTCGCGCGCGAACTCGGTCAGCAGGCGCGTGGGCACCGATTGCCGCGGCTTGCCGCCCGCCAGAAAATACGATGCCCACGCGGCATCTTCAGGCTCGGCCACGGAGAAATAACTCGTGAGCGCTTCGAGCTTGTCATGCGTGGAAGTGGTCGCGTCGAGCGCGGTGTAAAGAGCGGCGAAGCGCTTCATGAACGGCTCGCGGTATCGTTGGCGTCGAATGCGGGCGCGCGGGCTTCGTCGCCCGGTGCATGTGTCACCGCGTCTTGCGTGACGGTTTCGACGCTGCCCAACGCATCGGCTTCGACCGTGTCGTCGCCGTATTGCGTCGCGAAGGCTCCCGCTTCGAGCCCTTGCTCGCGCAGCCAGCGCACCATCGGTTCAACCGATCCATGCGTGACGATGACGCGCTGTGCGCCGCTCGCGTGAATCGCCGTTTGCAGCGCGGGCCAATCCGCATGATCGGAGAGCACGAAGCCGCGGTCGACGCCGCGCCTGCGGCGCGCGCCGCGCAGGCGCATCCAGCCCGACGCGAAAGCGTCGCTATAGTCGCCGAAGCGTTTGAGCCACGCGCTGCCTTGCGCCGACGGCGGCGCGACGATCAGCGCCTGTTTGAACGTGGCCTTCTCTTTCGGCGGAATTTCGCTGACGAGCCGTACCGGCGGCAAGCGCACGCCGGCCTCGCGATACGCGCGGTTGAGCGGCTCGACCGCGCCATGACAGAAGATCGGCCCGATGCCCGCGTCGACGCTCGCCAGCACGCGCTGCGCCTTGCCGAACGAATAGCAGAACAACACGGACGCGCGCCCCTGGGCCGCGTTGTGACGCCACCATGAATCGATTCCGTCGAACACGGTTTGCGGCGTGTCCCATCGGTAGATCGGCAGACCGAAGGTGGATTCGGTGATGAATGTATCGCAACGCACGGGCTCGAATGCATCGCAGGTCGGGTCGGGGTCCAGCTTGTAGTCGCCCGATGCGACCCACACGCGGCCACCGTATTCGATGCGCAATTGCGCGGAACCGAGCACATGTCCCGCCGGATGCAGCGAGACAGTGACGCCGTTGATGTCGAGCCGCTCGCCATACGCGAGCGTTTGCAGCGAGATGTCGGGCAGACGCGAGAGCAGCACGTTCGCGCCCGCACGCGATGCGAGATAGTGCCGATGCCCGAAGCGCGCATGATCCGAGTGCGCATGCGTGATCACGGCGCGCTCGACGGGCTGCCACGGATCGATATAAAAATCGCCCGGCGGACAATACAAACCCTCGGGCCGTGCGATGACGAGGTCCCCGGGGCCGGCATTGTCCGCTGCGATATTCGAGGTGGGTTCGGATGCCATGTCGCCCGTATCAAGCAAAGGTTATTCCCGGGTGGACTGTCATAAGCATGGCGGCTTTCTTGCTTATGTTTGCGATCAGGCGTGTCGGAATGCGCCGCTCATCGGCGGCACGAAACGCGCTTGTTGCGAGGACCCATGCACTTCATCATCGATCGACGCACGCTGTACGTCGCGAAACATCCGGGCCGGTTTACGCTCGACGCGCTCAAAGCATTTCGCGCGAACCAGGGACTGCTGCTCGCCGGCGCGGTCGCGTATTACGCGCTGCTTTCCATCGTGCCGCTGATGATACTCATCGTCATCGCACTGTCGCGCATCGTGCCGCAACACGTTTTGTTGTCCGCGCTGGGGCATCTTCTGCAGTGGCTCGTGCCCGGCCAGTCGAAGGCGCTCGTGCATGAACTCGCCAATTTCCTCGCTCATCGCGCGGTGGTCGGCTGGGTGCTGTTCGTCACGATGCTGTTCTTCAGTTCGCTTGCGTTCACCGTGCTCGAGAATGCGATGTCGCTTATCTTCGTGCATCGCGTGGTCATACGGCGGCGACATTTTTTGCTCTCGGCGCTGCTGCCGTATTGCTACATCCTGTTCCTCGGCGTCGGCGCGCTGATCGTCACCGTTGTGTCGAGTGGACTCGAAGCGGTCGGCGCCGCCGGCATCGATCTGTTCGGCACCTATGTTTCGCTGCAAGGTGCGTCGCGCGTGCTGCTGTATCTGCTGGGTCTCGCCGGTGAGATTTTTGTGCTGACGTCGATTTATATGGTGATGCCGGTAGGACGGCCGTCGCTGAAACACGCGCTGTTCGGCGGTATTGTCGCGGCCGTGTTGTGGGAGATCACGCGGCATGTGCTGGTGTGGTACTTCGCGACGCTTTCGCAAGTCAGCGTGGTGTACGGCTCGCTCACGATGGCGATCGTGATTCTGTTCAGCCTCGAATGGCTCGCGACGCTGCTGCTGTTCGGTGCACAGGTGATCGCGCAATACGAGCGCTTCGGCCTCGAGCCGCAAGACGCGCCGAAGCAGCCGATTAAAACCGGCTGAGTGTGTTCCTGATGCACGGCGCGGCGCAGCGCGACCAAAACGCTGCGGTAACATTACGCGCATTCGCCGCATCCATTCCGGCACGCTTACGGGATTCGATCATGAGCGCCGTTCAGCGCCACAAGATAAACCCCTGTCGATCCAGCAGCGCACCCTATGCTCGATGAAGCGCTGATCGAAAACAGTCTCGCCGCGCGCGGCATCGTTGCCGATGCGAGGCAACGCGAGGCCATGGCGGCGCTCGCCGAATTACTCCGCCCGGCTGCGCGCGATTTTCACTCACGATACCAGGGCGTGTATTGCCACGGACTGCCTGGACGCGGCAAAAGCCTCGTGGTCGATACCGTGTTCGAACTCGCGGATTGCCGCAAGCGGCGTCTGCATTTTCACGAGTTTCTGCGCGAGATGAACCGGCGCCTCGTGAACGAACCGCGTGGCGACGACCGGCTCGGCTCCGTGTCGAAGCAATGGCTTGATGGCATCGAGCTGTTGTGCTTCGACGAATTCCATGTGCACGACATTGCCGACGCGTTTCTAATGGGCCGCTTTCTCGACACGGCCATCGCGCTCGGCACGCGCATCATGCTGACGTCGAACTACGCGCCGGAGCATCTATTGTCCGACCCGGAGTTTCACGAGCGTTTCTTGCCGACCATCGGGCAGATCAGGCAGCACTTTCGCGTGATTCATTTCGACGGCGCGCGCGATTATCGTTTCGGCGGTCAGGCGCATCCGTCGCCGCGTTTCTTTTCTCCGCTCGATGCCGCGACCGGCGACGCGCTGCGCGATGTTTTTCTGCGCTACGAAAGCAGCGGCGCACTCGACGCGACGAAGCTCAGCGCAGCAGGCCGCCCGCTGATTGCGCGGGCGGTCGGCGCGGCTCTTCTATGGGCCGACTTCGAAGCGCTTTGCGTGGCGAGCCGTTCACATCTCGACTACCTCGATCTCGCCGAGCGCTGGCGTGGGCTCATCGTCGACAACGTGCGTACCGAATGGCTCACGAAAGCGCATACGCTGCAGCGGCTCGTATGGCTCGTCGACATTCTTTACGACCGCAAGCGCGCGCTGTTCATTGCATCGGATCAACCGATTCATGCCGCGTTGGGCGGCCTCGAAGGCGCGCATGATCTGTCGAGAACGCTGAGCCGGCTCGCGGAAATGCAATCGCGCGGCTATCGGAATGCGCTCGACGATGCGATGGACCGGCCAGCGCAAACAGCGGACGAACGCTGAGCCAGCACGCTTAAAAACCCGCATACGATCGATACGGGAATGCACCGTGCTACCGCCGTTGAAGTTTCATTCTTCAGCGGATAAACACTCCGAGATGATCAAAGCCGTTTCGGTAACAGCCGCACTGTGCGCGGCGTGCCTTTCTTCCGCCTGCGTGCATATTGGCCCCGCGCGCCTGAAGGCCGATCAGGTCGACTATGCCCGCGCACTCGGCGATGCAAAAAAGCGCGAGATTCTCGCGGCCGTGGTCGGCTTGCGCTATGGCGACGCGCCCGCGTTTCTCACGGTCAGCAGCATCATCGCGGCCTATACGTTCGATGCCGGCGGCGGCGCGACCGCAAACGTGGGCTCGGGCAGTCAGCCGAACTATGCGCTTGCCACCGGCAGCGTGTCGTACTCGAATCACCCTACTTTCACGTTCACACCGACCACCGGCGAAGCCTTCGCCTCCGCTTATATCCGGCCGCTCGCGCCGGCGCTCGTGCTGCCGCTCGCCGAAGGCGGCGTTCCGATCGATCTGCTGTTGCGCATTACCGCACAATCGGTGGGCGGCTTGCAGAACGGTAACGCGCTCGGCGGTGAAAACAGCGCCGGCGCGCCGGGCTTTTTCGAATTGCTGCGCGCGTTGCGGCGTCTGCAACTCGCGGGCGAGTTGAATGTGGAATCGCGCAACACGGGCGACAAGAACGAGCCGATGCGCGTCTTTCTCGTGATGGGCGCAACCACCAGCGGCGACTCGCCGCAAATCACCGCCGACGTCGCGCGTGTGCGCAAGCTGCTGCATCTTTCGTCGAATACGCGCAGCTACGAAATCGTTTACGGACCGTCGTCGGCATGGCGGAAGGCCGACAAGATTCCGATGGTGACACGTTCGGTGCTCGGCATCCTGACCGATCTCGGCGCGCAGGCACAGGTGCCCGCCGAGCGCATCAGCGACGGTTCGACGAAGCCGACCGTGGGTCTGATCGGCGGCGAGACGAGGCCGACCATCGTCATTCATTCGGGCAAGACCGCGCCCGAGAATGCCTACGTGATGATCCCGTATGGCGCGTCGTCGTATTGGGTGGACCGCAACGACTTCGACTCGAAATACGCGTTCACGGTCGTGCAGAATCTGATGGCGCTCGCCGAAGCCGATACCAGCAGCAAGGCGCCCGTCGTAACGATTCCTGCGAATTGAGTTGACGATAAAAAAACCGGCGGTTTTTACGCCGCCGGCTTGTACTAGCGCATTGCCTGCGCGTTCATCACTCCTGGCTGCGCTTGCTCTGCACTCTTTCAATCTGCTGCTTCGCCGCTTCATAAACATGCTCGGGCGTGAAGCCGAACTTCTTCTTCAGATCCGCAAGCGGCGCAGAAGCGCCGAACGTGTGCATCACGACTTGCGCGCCAAGCCTGCCGACGTAGCGGTCCCAACCGAGCGTCGCGGCCTGCTCGACTGCGACTCGCGCGTCGATGTCCGGCGGCAAGACCTCATCCTGATACGCCTCGTCCTGCCGCTCGAACAGATCCCATGAAGGCATCGACACCACGCGCGCCGCAATGCCCTCGGCCTTCAGCTTCTCGTAGGCGTCGACGCAGAGCGAAAGCTCGCTGCCGGTGGCCATCAGAATGACTTGCGGCTTCTGTCCGTCGGGTGCATCGGCGAGCACATAGGCGCCCTTCTTCACGCCCTCGGCGGATGCATAGCGGCTGCGGTCCAAAGTAGGCAGCGCTTGCCGCGATACGACGATGCACGCCGGACGGCGCTTTTGCGTCAGCGCGACGCGCCATGCTTCGGCCACTTCGTTTGCATCGCCCGGACGCAGCACGGTCAGGCCGGGCACGCCACGCAGCGAGGCGAGTTGCTCGATCGGCTGATGCGTCGGGCCATCTTCGCCGACGCCGATCGAATCGTGCGTGAAGACATAAATCGCCTCGACTTCCATGATCGCCGACAGGCGAATCGGCGGCTTCATGTAGTCGCTGAAAATCAGGAACGTCGAGCCGAACGGCCGCAGGTTCGACAACGCCAGACCGTTGACCACCGCGCCCATCCCATGTTCGCGAATGCCGAAATGCAGATTGCGGCCGCCGTAGTTGTCATGCTCGAAACTGCCCGCGCCCTCGAATTTCAGATTCGTTTTCGTGGATGGCGCGAGGTCGGCCGCGCCGCCGATCATCCACGGCACGCGCGCGGCAATCGCGTTCAGCACCTTGCCCGACGATTCGCGCGTGGCTATGCCTTTCGGGTCCGCGTCGAAGGTCGGAATGTCGTTGTCCCAACCCACCGGCAATTCATGCGCTTCGATCAACGCGAATTCGCGCGAGAGCTCGGGATACTGCTTGCCATAGGCGTCGTATTTCGCCTGCCATTCCTCGCGCGCCGCCTTGCCGCGCGCGCCGATGCCTGCGGCGAAACGTTCATGCACACCGTCGGGCACATAGAAGAATTTGTCTTCGGGCCAGCCGTAAAACTTCTTGGTGAGCGCGACTTCCTGCACGCCGAGCGCCTCGCCGTGCGCGGACGCGGTGTCCTGCTTGTTCGGCGCGCCCCAGCCGATGATGCTGTTGACCACGATCAGCGTCGGCCTGTCGGTAATACTTTTTGCTTCGACGAACGCGGCTTCGAGCGCGGCGGCGTCGTTCGCATCGTTCACATGCAGCGTGTGCCAGTTATAGCCGCGAAAACGGCTCTCCACGTCGTCGCTGTACGCGAGATCGGTGTGCCCTTCGATCGTCACGCGATTGCTGTCGTAGATCCAGATCAGGTTCGAGAGCTTCAGGTGGCCGGCGAGCGACGCCGCTTCGTGCGAGATGCCTTCCATCATGTCGCCGTCGCCGCACAGCGCGTAGACGCGGTAATCGAAGAGCGGCGCGTCGGGCTTGTTGAAGCGGTTCTCGTACCAGCGCGCGGCCATCGCCATGCCGACGCTGTTGCCGAGACCCTGGCCGAGCGGACCCGTGGTGGTCTCGACGCCCGTCGTCATCCGGTACTCGGGGTGGCCCGGCGTCTTGCTGTCGATCTGACGAAAACGTTCGATGTCCTCGAGCGACACCGCGGGACCGCCGGTCGGTTTGCCTTCTTCGTCGACGGCCTTCACGTTCGCGAGATGCAGCAGCGAATACAGCAGCATCGACGCATGCCCGACCGACAGCACGAAGCGGTCGCGGTTCGGCCACAGCGGCTCGTCCGGGTCGTAGCGCAAATGGTTCTGCCACAGATGATAGGCAACCGGCGCGAGCGCCATCGGCGTGCCTGGGTGGCCGGAATTGGCTTTCTGCACAGCGTCCATCGACAGCGTGCGAATCGTGTTGATGCACAGCTGATCGAGGGCGGGATCGTTTTGCATGGGACACTCCTTGTTCGGCCGTTGGGAGATTGCCCGCGCGCGCTGCCGCGACGTCGCAGGGGAGCGGTGTTCACACGCAACGCATGAACATCGCCCAGGCGTTGACGATGATGCGCCGATGCGCGCAAATGTGCACGCGGCGTGACATCGCGGGGCGTTTACGGGGGGCTTGCACACGCGCTTGCGGATTCGGACATCAGCCGCACTTCGCGCACCGCTGATATCCGGTGCACTGAACGCACTAGCGGCATTCAGCCGCGCCAAGCCAGTGCTCGCAAAGCGGGCCGTGCTTGCCGTCGACGGGGTCCATCGGCGGAAACGGCAATGCGTGCATCGCCGCCAGTTCCTGCGGCGTGAGCGCGTCGCGGCGAATGTCCCACTGCTGGCCCGCCGGATAGCCGGCCACGACACGAAAGTGTCCCTCGAACGATTGCAGGCAATGGCCGGTGCCGGCGGGCAGCAGCAAGGCGTCGCCGGCAGAAATGCTCACCACTTTCCCGCCCGGTCCGCCGACGATCACTTCGGCCGAACCCTCGCTGACGCCGAGCACTTCGTGCGCGGTCGAGTGGAAATGATGGTAGTCGAAGATGCCGTCGCGCCACTGCGGCGGCCACTGGTTGCGCCCGAACAGCACTTCGAACGCGGCGGCAAGATCGCCGATGGCCGGATCGACCGCTTGCCGGTAAATCACGACCGGCAGCTTGCGGTTATTCGGCACCCAGTCGTGCGGTTCGAGCATGAAGGCTTCGTACTCGGTTTGCGCGGCATCGAACGCGTGTATCGAGTCTTGGTGCGAACCTTCGGGCGAGTTTATGTGCGAACTTTCGTGCGGGTTTCGGTCCATACATGGCTCCTGTGCGTAGCGTGGCCGGTCCGGCAATCGCATGCCGGACACGGACGATCTTGCACTGCCGCATAAAGCGCGCCCGCTCGCGCGGAACGCTCAACCGCCGCCGATGCCTTGCAGCACTTTCCCCGTGCCGCCGCACACCGTGCATTGCTTTCCTTCGACCTTGCCGGTGCCGTGACACGCGCGGCAGATGTCTTCGCCGACGCCGGGCGCGTCGGGGGGCGCTTCATCGCCGGGATTCAGGGGTTCGTTGTCCTGTTGCATGTGTCTCTCCGTTCGGTTTGACGCGATCAGTTCTTGTGCGACGCGCGCCCGCCGCCGCCCGCGGGCTCGCCGTGCGTGCCGGTGCCGAGCGGCACCTCGGCGGTTTGCTCGGGGTGCTCGTTCGAGCGCGGGGGATTCGTTTGCCGATCGACGCCCGTCTGCACGACCGGTTCGATGCCGAGCGGACTCGGCTCGACGTATTGCTCGCCGCTCGGCTTGTTGCGCTCTTTGACTTCCGGCGCGAGGTCGGCAGTGGCGGAATCGTCGCGGCGTGCGTCGAGTTGCGGGTCACGTTGTGAATCGGCTTGCGGATCGCGTTGCGGATCAGGTTGCGTGTCTTGCTGCGTGTTGGGCTGCATGGCGCTCTCCATTTTTATCGGCTACTCCGCTATGTCAGCAACATACGGACCCCATCACGCGAAGCCCGCGTTCTCTCGACACACCGCACGCATGGGCGCGCGGGTTGGGCACGGCCATTGCATCGAAACTTGCTGAAGCTTCGGATTCATCTTTGTAAAAAGGAGCGCCTCATGACAGTCACCACCATTCGCGTGTCCGATACGGAAGTGCAAGTCGAACGAACGCTTTACACGTTCTCGCAAAAGAGCGACGCCGATGCGTTCGCGCAATGCGTAATAAACGATTCCATCGACGTTTGTTATCGCAGCCATCCGCCGCTGTCGGCGCGTCCCGTGGTCCCGGACGAACATCCCGACGATCCGAACCGCGGCAGCACGATCTCGCCTTCGTTAGGCGGAATGCCTTGACGAGTGCGAGCGCGCTGTCGTCACTTTTCCGGCGAGGCCCGGTCGGCAGCGACGATCTGCTTGCCGTACTCGATTGCGGCGCGGCGCGCCTGGTCCGCCGTCTCGTAGGGCCCGATCTCGGGAGCGCCGTCGAACGGAAAAAGAATCCTCCTGTCCGCTTTGCGGACAACCTTCAGTCCACCTACGTAACGGCCGTCGCCTGTTCCGTGATAGCTGGCGAAAATCTCGAACTCGCCGTCGGCGACGTCGGCCTTGTGTCGCGCCATGTGTATTTCCTTGTCCCTGTACCCGCTGCTCGGGGAGCAGCCCACGCTGTGCCGCGTCATGCTCCGCGCATGCCGCGTGACGGAACGGAGCAACGTCCGTTCCACGCGCGAAAGCCGCTACGCAAAAGGCGATGGAGGAATCAGAGAGGCATGCGCATTGCGCGCAAAACACGAACGATGACGGAGGTCACGATGATCCTGAGGGACACGCACGACGCAGCGAGTTTTGTCATGCACACGCCGACGCCGCCCGAGATAGACCCGGAAGCGCCGCCGCCGCCGAACATCGATCCCGATCCGCCGCCCGCGCCGGACGACGATCCAGGCGGCCCGCCGCCGGGCGCACCCGAAGGCGATCCGCCCGCGGCGCCACCGCCGCTGCATGCGCTGCGGCCTCGCGTGCGGCGGGCTTGAATTCGCTTCGCGGTTCGTGTGTTTTGTGTATTTCGCGTGGACGCGCGGACGCACAGCGCAACGTAAAAGCGGCGCGCTAAAAATAGCGCGCCGCTAACCCACATAGCAAATCAGAACTGATGCAGCATGCCGACGTAAGCGCCGGTCTGCGATTCGCCGACGAGCGGGTTCGTGTTGTTCGCCGCATCGCGCGGCGAAGCCTGCAGCGAAAAGTTCGAGTTGCCGCTGTTGCGCACATAGCCCACGGTGCCGTAGACGAACGTGCGCTTCGACAGGTTATAGGTGGTGCCGAGCACGTACATCATCGCGTGGCCGGACGGATCGTGCGCGGCATCTCCGGTGCCGTCGCCGACCTTCACGTAGTAGCCGCCCGCGGTCACCGCCCAGCGCGGCTGGAAGTTGTAGGTCGCGCCGAGCCAGTAATGGTCGGCGGTGTCGGCCACGCCTGCGGGCGAATCGGGCGCCGAGTAATGCGTATAGGCGCCCTGAATCTTCACCGCGTCGAAATGCACGTTCGCGCCGACAAAGTACTCGCGCGAACTCTGGAAGATATTCGAGAACCGGCCATTGCTGTCGCGCAGTTCGTCGTAGATGCCGCGTACGTCGAAGAGCTGCGAATGATAGGTCAGCATGATGCCGTCCGAGCGGCCGAACTCGCCGCTCGCGCCGCTGTTGAAAGCGCCCGGCTGATTGCCGAATGCGTACTGCGCCTGCACGTCGAAGCCCCAGAAGTTCGGGCTGTGATATTCGACGTTATTGCTGGTTTGCTGCCAGTTGCGTCCGCGCACGAGCGACGCCGACGAAAACGCCTGCTGCACGAAGGGATCGAATTCCCACACGCCGTCGCTGTCGATGAAAAGATTGCGGCCCGCTTGCAGCGTGCCCCACGTCTGGCTGCTCAGGCCCGCGAATGCGCGCCGCGACCACAGGCGTCCGCCGCTCGTGGTGCCGTCCATCACCTGCAGACCGGTCTCGAGATTGAAGATCGCCTTGAGTCCGCCGCCCAGTTCCTCGCTGCCCTTCAGGCCGAGCATGCTGGTGCCCCAGTCGCCGCCTTCGCCGCGCCAACGGCTCGAATTTCCGCCCGCGCCGTTGTCGATGTGATTCATGTATTCGATGCCCGCGTCGAGACGGCCATATAGCGTGACGCTCGTTTGACCATATGCAAGCGGGCTTGCGACCGCGAGTGCGGCCACCAGTTTTGTGTGTAATCTCATTGTCTCGCCGTGAGTTTTTATGATGCTTCTTGTGATGCTGTACTGGGCAACGCGGGGGCAAAGCAGAGGCAAAACCAAGATTAAAACGAAGACACAATTGCCGCCGAACTATAGGCGATGCAGCGCCCGTTCACTATCCGTTTTTCGCAATAGATTTTTGCGGCGCGCTCAATGGAGGGCGGCTTATTTGCTCACCGCCGGCTGCATCGTCGCAATGGGAATGAGGAATTCGGAGAAGCCGGTCAGCATGATCTGCACGCCGATGCACAACAGCAGGAACGACGACACGCGCATCGCCACCTTCGTGCCTTCCGTGCCGAGATACCTGGCGAAGACGTCGGAGCGGCTATAGACCACGTAGACGGTAAGCGCGACCGCGAGCGAGATCACCACCGAGGCGATACCCGACAGCACGAATTCCGAGAGCTTATGCGTGCGGTTCGCGGTGAGCGCAATGGCCGTGGCAATCGAGCCTGGCCCGGTTGTGAGCGGGATGGTCAGCGGGAAGAAGGCGCGCGCCTTCGCGTTCTCGGCGTCGACGCGCTTCACGCCCGGCTGTTCGGCGGGCTGGGTGTCGGGCGCATTGAGCATTTGCCAGCCGCCCACCGCGACGGCCAGCCCGCCGCCGATGCGCAGCGCCTCCATCGAAATGCCGAAGAAATGCAGAATCGGCGTACCGATGAAAAACGCCACCAGCAGCACGCACACCACATTGATCGCGATCTTTCTGGCGAGCACCCTGCGCTCTTCGGTCGTCAGCGAAGCGGTCCGGTCCAGAAAGACAAAGGCGACGCCGATCGGGTTGATGATGCTGATGAGCCCCGTGAAGCCAAACAGAATGTCCGAGATCAGGCTTTCGATCATATGCGATCCGTGTTGTGCGGCGGCCCGGCATGGCGGCTGCTCAGCCGGAATCATATCGCGGCGCGATATAAGTTCGCGGAAAATGCGCGGACGCGCGGCATGCCGATGCGGCCTTTGCTCAGGAGCCTGGCGCATTGCAACGCAACAAGCCGATCCGCCGAGCGTGAATCGATGCGCGCGCAACTTTCAGACAGCCTACATTTATTTTGAACTGCTTTACGCGACCAAAGCATCCGGCATACAGTCGCCAGCGAAGCCGCAGTTTCAACGAGATCTACTCACCGTTCGAGGAGTTGCCCCATGTTGCTTCGTGTACTCGCCGCGCTGCCGTTCATCGGCATTCTGCTCGGTGTTCCGTTTGTGAACCGCGTCGAGCCGCTGCTGCTCGGCATGCCGTTCGTGCTGGGATGGATCGTCGCGTGGGTGGTGCTGAGTTCGATCATCATGGCGATCATCTACCGCCTCGATCCGTCGAACCGGCAGATCGCGGCGGACAGCGAGGAGGTCCGCCCATGAGCGCACTCGTCATCATTGCAGCGATTACGCTGTTTGCGCTGTTTCTGGGCGTGCGCGCCAGGCATGGCCACGACATGAGCCTCGAGCAGTGGACCGTGGGCGGCCGCAGCTTCGGCACCGCCTTCGTGTTCCTGCTGATGGCCGGCGAGATCTATACGACGTTCACGTTTCTCGGCGGCAGCGGTTTTGCATACGGCAAGGGCGCGCCTGTCTACTACATTCTGGCGTACGGCACGCTCGCCTACATTCTTTCGTACTGGATGCTGCCGCCCATCTGGCGTTATGCGAAACAGCAGCGCCTCGTTTCGCAGCCGCATTTCTTCACGCGCAAATACGAGAGCCCCGCGCTCGGCACGCTCGTCGCGCTGGTCGGGGTGGCCGCGCTGATCCCCTACCTGGTGCTGCAACTGAAGGGTTTGGGCATCATCGTCGCGACCGCTTCGTATGGCGCGATTTCGTCGACGGCGGCGATCTGGATCGGCGCGGCCGTGGTCACCGTGTATGTGATCGTCTCGGGCGTGCGCGGCTCCGCGTGGAATTCGGTCGTGAAAGATCTGCTGATTCTCGCCATCGTGCTGTTCCTCGGCATTTATCTGCCGCTGCACTACTACGGCGGCCTCGGCGAGATGTTCCATGCCATCGACACCGCCCGCCCCGGCTTCCTGACCTTCCCGGCGAAGGGCTCGAGCGTGACCTGGTTCCAGTCGACCGTGCTGCTCACGGCGCTCGGCTTTTTCATGTGGCCGCACACGTTCGGCTCGATCTTCACCGCGAAAGACGAGCGCATTTTTCGCCGCAACGCGATGGTGCTGCCGCTGTATCAACTGATTCTGCTGTTCGTGTTCTTCGTGGGCTTCGCGGCGACGCTCAAGGTGCCGGGGCTGAAAGGCGGCGATATCGACCTGTCGCTGTTCCGTCTTTCGTTGCAGACCTTCGACCCGTGGTTCGTCGGCGTGATCGGCGCGGCCGGCATTCTGACCGCGCTGGTGCCGGGCTCGATGATTCTCACGTCGGCGTCCACGCTGCTTGCCAACGACGTCTATCGCGGCATGGTGAACCGCAATGCGTCCGACGCTACGGTCGCCAACCTCGCGCGCGTGCTGGTGCCGGTCGTCGCGCTGGTCGCGGTCGCCTTCACGCTGCATGGCGGCGAGACCATCGTGGCCTTGCTGCTGATGGGCTACAGTTTCGTCACGCAACTCTTTCCTGCGGTGATCTGCAGTCTCTTTCCGCGCAACCGGGCGACCAAGCAAGGCGCGTTCTGCGGCATTCTCGCGGGCGTGGCCGTGGTCGCGATCACCACGACGATGCACCTGACCATCGGGCAATTAATGCCTTTCCTGCCCGACGCGATGAAAGACGTGAACATCGGTTTCGTCGCGCTGGCGGTCAACGTGATCGTCTTCGTCATCGTGAGTGCGATGACGCAAAGCGGACGCGTCGAGCACACGCACGCATCGGCGCATTGATACGGACGGCGCACGCCGCCTGCGAAAGCCGTCGCCTCGCGCGACGGCTTTTTTTATTGCGCTCGACGAACGGACGTCAAAAGTACACGCGCGTGAAAAATCGGCGGGAGCGCGACCGCCCTAACCGCTGAAACATTCGCATCGACGCTGCCCGCGAAGAACGACGTACTGGGCACAGCGTTTGCTGTTTTATGGCCCTGTGTTTCCGCCGCACTGCACAAGTGCATATCGCGTCCTCTGGGGGCCACCTTGCCGCTTAACGTTCTACTTGTCGCTTCCGAAGCCGTGCCTCTGGCCAAATCCGGCGGACTCGGCGACATGGTCAGCGCCTATGCCGCCGCGTTGCGCGACGCGGGCGTCGACGTCTCTATCCTGATGCCCGCCTATCCGTCCGCGCTGGAACGCGCTGTCGACATCGCCCCAGTTGCGCGCATGACCGGCCTGCCCGGCGGCGACGCGCGCCTGCTGCGCGGGCGCATGCCCGACACGGGCGTGACGGTGCTGCTGCTGCAAATGGACCATCTGTTTGCACGCGAAGGCTTGTACCGCGATCCGCAAGGACGCGACTACCTCGACAACCTCACGCGCTTTGCGTCGCTCGCCGCCGCGGCGACGCGCGTGGCGCGCGGCGTTCGCAATCTGAGGCGCCCCGACATCGTGCACGCGCACGATTGGCATGCAGGTCTCACGCCGCTTTATATGCGCCTCGCGGGCGTGGCCGCGAAAAGCGTGTTCACGATTCACAACCTCGCATTCCAGGGCAACCATCCGCTCGCAATGGGCGGCTGGATCGGCGTGCCGCCCGAGTTACTCGTGCCCGCGTTGAGCGACGAGCGCAGCATCGAGTTTTACGGATCGCTCAGCATGATGAAGGCCGGCATCGTACACGCGGATCGCGTCACGACCGTGAGCCGGCGCTATGCGCGCGAAATCCTCACGCCCTGCTTCGGTCACGGAATGGAAGGTGTGTTGCAGGCGCAGGCGGCGAAGCTCAGCGGCATCGTCAATGGCATCGACATGTCGGTGTGGAATCCCGCTCGCGACGAGTACATTGCCCGCTCCTATTCGGTCGACGACACCGCCGGCAAGCAGGCGTGCAAGCGCGAACTGCAACAGGCATTCGGTTTGACGCGCGAGCCGTTTGCGCCGCTTGTGGCGATCGGCAGCCGTCTCACGGAACAGAAACTCGCCGATGTAGCGATTCGCGCGCTGCCCATGTTGCTCGAGCAGCATCCGCGTTTGCAGTTTGCGATCCTCGGCCAGGGCGAGCGCGCTTTCGAACACGCGATGCAGGAACTGGCCGCAGCGTGGCCGGGCCGCGTGGGCGTGCAGATCGATTACGACGAGCGGCGCGCGCATATGCTGCACGCGGGCGCGGACATGCTGCTGCACGGCAGCCGCTTCGAGCCTTGCGGACTCACGCAGCTCTATGCAATGCGTTACGGCACGATTCCGGTGGCCTCGCGCGTGGGCGGCCTCGCGGATACGATCGTCGATTACGCGCCGCACGAAGCGCGCGACGAAGATTGCGCGACCGGCTTTCTATTCGACGGCCAGCATCCGCACGACATCGTGCATGCGGTAGGCCGCGCGCTTGCCGCATTCGCGCAGCCGTCGTCGTGGCATGCGTTGCAGCGCAACGCGATGAGCCGCGACTCGAGCTGGGAAGTGTCGACGTCGAACTATCTCGCGTTGTATGCGGATCTCGTCGATGCACGTCCCGCAGTACACGACACGCGCGTTCGCAAGACGCCGGGCCGCGCGAGAACGGCGAACGCTGCCGGCGCGCGGCAGGTTCGCCGCGGCCGCGATGAAGCGTTCAATGCGGGCGTCGAGGAGATGGTGAGAAGCGCGTGATGTAAGGCACAGCGGTGAAGCGCAGCGTTGCCTCACTGCTCACGGCCGCGCGATGCGAACGCGTAACCGTCCTTGCCGCTGCGCTTGACCTGGTACATGGCTTCGTCGGCGGCAACCACGAGGCGGCGATAGTCGTCGACGAGATCGGGATAACTCGCGATGCCGATGCTCGCGCGAACCATGCCCATGCCCATCTGTTCGTCGGTGCGAACCACGCAGCCGATCAGCCGCTGCGCGATGTGGCGCAGCTCGTCCTGCTCGGAGAATTCGCGCACCAGCACCGCGAATTCATCGCCGCCGATGCGCGCGACGACATCGTCCTTGCGCACCGATTCGCGAAAGCGCTTGGAGACCTCGATGAGAAACTCGTCGCCGACGCGATGACCCAGCGAATCGTTGACCTTCTTGAAGCCGTCGAGATCCATATACAGCACGGCGATCTTGCGCAGCCTCGCGCCGGTCGACACCTGAGTGGCGGCCTGCTCCAACGCGGCAACCAGCTTGCGCCGGTTCGCGAGGCCCGTCATCGGGTCGTGCAGCGCCGCGTGTTCGAACTCGTGCGACTGCCCGGCCAACAGACGATTGCGCTTCGCATACATGCCGAGCGCCGTCAGCAGCATGCAGAAAAGCAGCGCCGCGACGGCGAGCAACATACGCGCGACGAGCGTGATCCGCTTGCGCATGTCGGCGCTTTCGGCATCGCGTCGCGCGTGCCAATACGACGACGCGTCGTGGAGCAACGTGTCCATCTGCGCGAGCGTGGTATCCGGCAACAGCACCGATGAAGGAATGCGCGGCGAGCCCGCCGGACTCGCATTCACCAGCGCGGCAAGCGACGCGAGGCGCCGCGTCAGTTCGGCGCGCGCGTCGCGATAACCCGCGGCCGCGGACTCATGCGCGCCGGGCACCTCGTCCCACACGCCGACGCGCGCGCGCGCCGTCTCGGCCCGCTCGACCGCTTCGAGCACGAGACTCGCGTATTCCTGTTTGACGTGATCGGAGAACACGGTCCTGATCTGCATGGCCAGATACAGCAGGCCGACCAGCAGGCACAGCAGCGACGCCACGGCGACGGTGGCGGGACCGAGCGTGAGCCGCCAGCCGTTGGCACGCGGCAGGCCCGGGCGCGACCCGAACAGCGGCTCAGGGATGGGAGTAGAGGTCTTGCTGGCTTCCGCTGCCATGTTGTCGATAGCTTATGCGTCGAAAGAACGAACCCATCTTGGTGAAGAGATTGCCTTTGCGCCGCGCGCCGTTTGCCGACGCGCGCCGTTCCTGCGGTGCGTATTTCGCTTCGCGCGCGGGACGGCTCGAGGCAAGCTCCGGCGCGGGCGCTTCGGCCGGGCCCGCGGTGGCTTGCATCGCGGGACGCGCAGCGCCTCGCGCAGCCGCCAACGTCGAGGGCAAATCGGCGCCGTCGTCCGCGAGCACCTCTTCGACCTCGTCTTGCTGCGGACGTATGATCTGGCCGGCCCACGTCGACGGCTTGCGATTGTCATCGGCAGTGGATGCGGACGCTTGCGCCGGCATTGCCGGCAAGTCGAGCAGTGCGATGGAGTCGGCGGGCGTGTTGGGTGCAACGGCGGGTGCAGTGACAGATGCGGTGGCGGGCGCAGAGCCGGGACTTCGCGCAGGTGCGCCGATCGCGGACGTCACGAACGGCGTGGTCGCGACCGATGCTGCCGAGGGCGTGGTCGTCGCTGATCGCGTATCCGGCGCATTGCCATTCACCTCCGACGATTTCGCCAGCACCGTTGCCGCGTTGCCCGGCGCCGGCATGCGCAACGCCTGGCGCGCGCGGGCGATGGCCTCCGCATAAGTCTGCTGATCGCTATTGAACCAGACGCTATAAGCGACCGTGCCGACGACGCCGAACGCCAGCGCGCTCGCTGCCGCCACGCACAGCGCAAGACGTCCGAAGCGGGGGGCCGTGCCCGTCACGTCCGCGGCGTCGCTCTCGCGCGCTGCATCGTCGTAGTCTCCGCGAACAGGAGGCAAGTCAGGATCGTTGTACATCGTAATACGCTCCGCAATTCTTCCGTCTGACGCTCCATCAGGCCTGGATCACACAATTCGCACGGTCGATGCAAACGCTGCTGGAAGAATGTAACTCTCTCGTCCGATAGCGACAACACGACGGGCTCTGCTTCGAACGTCTGTTCGGCAGATCGCATTCGAGCCTGGAAAAGCAGGTAAAACGTTCCACGCCGCATGCATATGCGACACACTTTAGTGCCTCGATGGGGGCAAGTCCCGCTGCGAAAGCCCGCCGCGCATGGCGATGAAACCAGCGGCGGATGCGGGGGCTCCCTTCCATGCAAAAATCGGGCCGGTCATGGCCGATTTCGACGAACGCCGCGCGGACAGACTTCAACCCTTCGCGCCACGACGCGCACGGAAATGGTTGCGCCCTCCACCAAACCGAGAAATTTTCTCGCGACGTCGTGCGTGAGCGCAAGCAGGAGATGCTGGCTGCGATGATGCAACGTCAATGCGACGTCGTTTTTGCGCCTCTCGTCTGGCGCGGCCAAACGATGGCGCGTTTCGACGAGGTTTCGGCACAAAAGCGCTATGGCGAAAACGGCACGCCTCGCGGTTCATCGACACGAGTTCCCAGTTACTGAACGGTGATCGTCTCCTTCATGTTCGGATGAATGCCGCAAAACACGTTGTAGACGCCAGGCTTGTCGAAGCGAAACTGATACGTGTCGTTCTGATCGAGTGCCGCGGAGCGGAAGATGCCCGCGTCGTTGACGACCGTGTGCGGCTCGCCGTCGAGATTCTTCCAGGTGACGGTGGACCCGGCTTTGACGGTGAGCGACATCGGCGAAAACATGAAGTCTTTGATGACGATCTGGTTGGGCGTTTCCGCCCAGGCCGACAGTGCGCCGGCACTCGCGATGACCGCGACGAACGTGACAGATGCTGCGCCGGCAGCAAGCCGAAACCATCCGCGGCGAATGAAATTGTTCTGCATGACTGATCTCCAGGGAGCGGACTTTGCCGTTACGAGACGAGCGTCGCGTCGGCGAGCGTCGCGCTGAGCGGATGACGCGCGATGGTGACGCTCGTCACGCCGAGCATCCTGGGCAACTGGTCTTCGGCGACCTTCATCGGGCCGGGACCCGAGCCCTGGCCCGCAGCCGGCTGCGGATAAGCCGTGGATCGCGCGGTATGGAACGTGACGTTGCCCTCCACCTTCGACACGATCTGATGGATATGTCCGTTCAATACGGTCACCGAGCCGAAGCGTTTCAGATAGCTCAGCGCCTCGCCAGCGTCGCCGGTGCCCCAGCCCCACGGCTCGTAAATCGTCCACATCGGCATGTGCGCGAACACCACGATCGGCGTGCTGGACGAGCGCGCCTTCAGGTCGTTTTCGAGCCACTTCAATTGTTCGTCGCCGAAACTGCCCAGGCCGTTCGGCTTGAAGTGCATCACATTGACGAGACCCACGAAGTGCACGCCTTGATGGTCGAAACTGTAGTAACCCCTGTTATTCGACGCCTTGCCGAAGCGCTGGAAGTACTCAGCTCCGGGCCCGTCGGTGACGTCGTGCTCGCCGGGCACGGTATGCAGTTCGGTGACGGGCAGTCCCGACAGCAACTGCGCGGCCAGATCGAATTCGGACGCTTTCGAAAGATGCGTGATGTCGCCGGTATGAATGGCGAGCGCAGGTTTGACGGGCATCGCGTTAACGAACTCGATGGTCTGCTTCAGCGTGCCCGCCACATCGGGGTTGGCTTCCTTGTTGAAGCCGATATGCGTATCGCTGATCTGAAGAAAGAGCGGCACGCCGCTCGCCGCGGCCGGTTTGCCGTCGGCGGCGAGTGCGAGTTGAACCGGCGCCAGCACGCCGCCGGCAAGCACGAACAGCGTGCCCGCGCCGCCGAACGCGAGACATTTGAGCGCGCCGCGGCGCGATGGATCGAAGGGATGGGACGACATGTTGGCCTCACGATGACGGGCCACCGACAGAGCGCCGGCTTATCCAGCGTTCTTCGGGCCCGGTTCGTCAGGCATGACTGCGGCCGCGCGGAATTTATTCCCGGCGGCCGCGAATCTTCAACATTGTCTTCAACATTGCAGCGCTACCGTGCAGTGGCCGGCATCGCGCGAACGACGCCGGCCATGCTGCGGATCGGCTTACTCGCCTTGAGCCTTCTGGCGCAGCTTGCCCTGGTAACGGATCGTCGGACGCAGCGATTGCGTGGTCGGCGCCGGTGCCTTCAGCAACTGACGGGCAACCATCGCATTCGACGAACTGAGCGAGCCGATGCTCGATTCACGCGACGGGTCCGCGAGACCATGCGCGACGAGCAGCTTGGCTTCGAGTTGCAGGCTCGTCAGCAGCACCGGGTCCTTCAGCGCGCTGCTTTGTGCGAGCAACTGGCTCCACGCGTTGTTGCTGTAGTTCGTCACGTAGTAGTCCAGGCCGCTCGGATCGGCCAGCACTGCGGAACAGCCGTTCAGCCGCACTTGCGTTTGCAGGTCCTTCATCGCGACCGTCTTGCGCGAGGTGAGTCCGTCGCCATAAGCAAGCGTCAACGGAATCGTCCACTGCGTGCCGGGATACTGGTTCTGATTCGGGAACGGCGACTGTTTCAACGTGACGATGGTCTGGTTCGTCGTCAGATCGCATTGCGTGTCGAGCGAGATCAGCGGTACCCCGGTTTGCCGCACGAAGCTGTCGCCGATCGCGACCATCGGCTCGCCGCTCGCCTTCGCGAGTTCGTCCCACAGGCGCTTGGGCGTCACGTTGCCGAGCGAATAGTCCGCGAGATACTGCTGCAGACCCTTGCGCATCGTTTCCTCGCCGAGATAGTTCTCGATCGTCTTCAGAACATGGCCGCCCTTGTCGTACGTGAAGGCGCTTGCGCTCAGCACGAAGTCGTTGGACGCCCAGCCGTTGAAGTTCGGCTGCACGGGGAACGATGTCGACTTGAGATCGGCGTTGATGACCGCGTACTTGTTCTTCACGTCGTCGACCCAGCTAAAGCGGTCGGGGAAGAAACGGACCTTGGTCTTGTTCTCGAAGAACGTCGCGAACGATTCGTTGAGCCACACGTCGTCCCACCAGTCGAGCGTGACGAGATCGCCGAACCACTGATGCGCCGCTTCGTGCGTGAGCACCGTCACGCCGTAATCGGACATGGTGGTGCCCGGCGCGGGCAGAATGTCGTCGGCGAATTCCAGAATCGCGCCCCAGTTCTCCATGCCGCCGAAGTTCAGGTCCTTCTGCTCCTTGAACGCGTCGTTCGCGGCGACCGTGTCGAACTTCGTGAGCGGCAACGGGATGCCCGTGTAGCGATAGTAGTAATCGAGCGCCTGCTTGGTCTGCTGCATCGCGGGCTTGGCCCAGTCACGCATGCCGGGCGGCGTGAAGATGCGCAGATGCAAGCCCTTGCCGTCCGGCAGCGGACTCGTGAAATCGTCTTCGAGAATATCGAACTGACCGCCGCCGAAGAACAACAGATACGACGGCATCGGCGGCGTCTTTTCGAACGACACCAGCTTGTAGCCGCTATCCACGTTCACCGCGGGCTTTTCGGCAGCGTTCGACACGACGTTCCAGTTCTGCGGCACTTCGGCGCTCACCTCGTAGGTCGGCCGGAATGCCGGCTCGTCCCAGCCAGGGAACCATTGCCGCGCGAGATTCGACTCGCCTTGCGTGAGAATCGCGCCGCTCGTGGTGCCGTCGGTCGACTTCAGATCGACGCGGAACACGCCCTCGGCCGCCGAGCAGCCGGGATAGTGGTCGTCGCCGCAACTGCCGCCCGTTTTCGCCACCGGGTCGTCATAGCTCTTGAAGTTGATGATGCCGCTCCACTCCATGTGCAGCGAGTAGTTGCCCGCGGCGATCTGGCCGCTGACGGGCCGCAGCTGATAAAAATCGCCGTCGTCCTGCGGCGTGGCGAT
The DNA here is from genome assembly GCF_000172415.1 of Paraburkholderia graminis C4D1M. Lineage (GTDB taxonomy): Bacteria > Pseudomonadota > Gammaproteobacteria > Burkholderiales > Burkholderiaceae > Paraburkholderia > Paraburkholderia graminis. The sequence continues at coordinate 519,614 of NZ_ABLD01000001.1, read as the reverse complement.
CAACGCGATGTTGCCCGGTTGAAGCGTGATCGTGCCGTTGGTGAACTTGACGCGATGGCCGGCAATCGTGATCGCGTTGACCGGCTTGAGCACCTTGATCTGCACGTCGGCGCGGCCGTCGAACGAGGAAAGCGCCGGGTTCGGCCTGAACCACAGCTTGTAGTTGATCGGCGTGACCGTGTTCGGCAATTCCACCGGCTGCACGGTCTTGTCGATCGATGTATTCGCCAGCACAGCGCTCGCCGGGGGCACTAGCGGAACGTCGGATGCGGCCGTTGGAGCTTGCGCGGATTTGCCCGTCAACGAAGCCGAGCCGTCGCCTCCTCCGCAGCCGGCCATTACCATTATTCCGGCTAACGCCAGGCACTGCACCTGTAATCGGAAATTAATACGCATTTTTAATCCTCGACTGACAATATCGGTATAAAGAAAGTGCGTTGAGTCACTTCAGCCGTGTTTCTTTTTCAGCGAAAAAGGTCTCCCGCACTAGCACCGAATTGCTAGCGAGAATATATGGACGTGTTATGTCCTCAGCACTAATGGCTGATTTTTAAAGCGGAAACTCGTTTATTACAAAACTTTCAGAAAGACGATTAAAGCCGCCCTTGCGGATCGACGGGTCAAGCGCAGCCCGCCTGCTCTTCCGGGTGCAATGCAATAAAACAGGATCAGTATTGACGACAGTGCGTAGCCTAGTTTGGCAAACGTTACCGTGTCAACTTCCTTTCACAATCTTTCTTCGATTGGCGCGCGCCGTATGCAAAGCGAATGCCTTAAGTAATCGGCCTGAGTTAATACTCTAAATAGCGGGATTTTCGCGCGGGACTACGGAAAATTTTTTATTTTCCGGGTGCGGGATGTGATAAGCGGAGCTGAGCCAGCCGATTGGAAAACCGGTGGCGAATTTGTACTAGCTATTGAGTCCAGCGGGCGGGTTCGGTGGAGAGCCGAGCCGCGCGCGATCGTCATAGGTCATGGCGACGATCGCGCGGCACATGCGTTTGCTCAGGCCGCTGCTGCCTCGGTCTGCCGTGAAGGAAACGGATTGCGCCACGCTTCCAGTTCATTCAGCCGATCGTGCCAGCGCACGACACTCGGAAACTCGCCGAGCGGCATCGCGGCGCTCGACGCATACGGCAACGTGACGGCGACCGAGAAGTCAGCAATGCTCATCGCGTCGCCGAGCAGCCACTTCCGGTTCTCGAGATGCCGGTCCAACACCGCTGCGTGCTTGCGAAACCAGCCTTGCGCTTCGGCGACCTTCGCGCTGTCGGGTCCGCCGAGTCCAATAGCGGGCTTAATCAGGTGCTCGAAGTAAAGCGTTCCGCCGTGGCGATAAAAATGCTGGCTATTCCAGCTCAGCCAGCGCAGCGCGTCTGTCTGCTGCTCGGCGTTTTGCGGCCACAACGGCGATCGCGCACGTTGCGCGAGATGGCAAATGATCGCGTCGGCTTCCCAGATGCTTCGCTCTCCGTCGACGAGGCACGGCACTTTGCCGTTCGGATTAATCGCCAGATAAGCGGGCGCGACGTGCTCGCCCTTGCCGAGGTCAACGAAAACATATTCGATTGGCAACCCTAAATAACGCGCAACTGTGCAAGCCTTGCGAGGGGCCAGCGTTTCTGAATAGTAAAGCTGCATGTGACGTCTCCGTGTGAGTTCACTCCATTCGATGTTGCCTCTTCAAGCGCTTCAAACTCCTGTGCCGCCGAGTTCCGCGATCAATGCATCGAGCTTCTCGAACGCGCCTTTCCAGCCTGCATCGTGACCGTCACGCGCGGCTTCATCGAAGAACTGCGAGTGCGTGAAATTCATTTCCGTGCCTTCGTCGACGGGACGAAACGTGATCGTCACGAGCGAGCGGCGCTCGGGCAGCGTCACCCACTGCCACGTGAACACGAGCTTGCGGTCGGCCTCGACTTCCTGATATTCGCCGCGGCAATCGTGCGTTTCGCCGTCGAGCGTCTGGAACACCACGCGAAAACGGCCGCCCACGCGCGGATCGGCTTCCGCGCTCAGCACCGGCCCGGCGTCGGGGCCCCACCAGCGCGCCATCAACTCCGGTCTCGTCCACGCGGCATAGACTTTCTGCGGCGGCGCCTTCAGGCGCCGTACGATCGTCAGGCTCGGCTTCTGCATATTCACTCCTCTCCTTCGACAAAATCGGCGAGCCGGTCGAGGCTCGCGGACCAGAAGCGCTCATAGCGTCTGAGCCACGCCATCGCCTCTTCCATTGGGCCGGCCACCAGGTCAACCGACACGGTCCGCCCATGCTTGGCACGTGTGATCAGCCCGGCGTCGCTCAGCACGTCGAGATGCTTCATGACGGCGGGCAGCTTGAGCGGCAATGGGCGTGCGATTTCCGTGACGGACAGGCCCGGCTCCCGCTCGAGGCGGGCGAGGATGGCCCGCCGCGTGGGGTCCACCAGCGCGGAAAACGTACGATCGAGTTGACTGACAGGAGACTTCACCATATGGTGAACTATAGAGACTCGGCGCGCGGTGTCAAGGTGTTCTATGTCTACTTTTTCTCGGAGCTTGAGACCGGGGAATTGGCGCGGCGCTGAGCAACGTATCCAACCTCGCTGCGCCGCGAACCGCGATCAGCTCGTCAGCGCGTTGCGCTTGCTGGCGTGCACGCTGAAAGATCGTCCGCGCGCGCTGTTCGGCACGATTTGACGCGCTACGTGCGTAGCGGTCTGAAGAAGCTGCGGATCTCGGCGGCCAGCAGATCGGGCTTTTCCATCGCGGCGAAATGGCCGCCGCCCGGCATGTCCGTCCACTGCGCGACATTGAAGGTTCGTTCGAGCCAACTGCGCGGCGGATGGCTGATCTCTTTCGGAAAGCGCGCAAAGCCGACGGGCGGCACTATGCGCTGGCCTTCGGCAAAACGCATCGGTTGAAGGCGGTTCTCCCAATACATCTGTATGGCCGGCCCGATGCATTGCGTGTACCAGTAGAGCGAAATGTTGGTCAGCAACTCGTCCTTCGAAAACACGCGTTCGACGTCGCCTTCGCAATCGCTCCACGCGCGAAATTTTTCGGCGATCCAGGCGGCGAGTCCAACCGGCGAATCGTTCAGCGAAGCGGCGAGCGTCAGCGGCTTCGTCGCGTGCATGTGGGCATAGCCGCCTTCGAGTGCGGCCCAGTCGTTTTTCTCGCGCAAAAAGCGCTCTTCTTCCGAGGTCAACGGTCGTTGCGCCGCGCCGATTGCCGGCTCGTAGGAACTCGGCAGGAAGTTCAAATGAACGCCGTCGACGGCCTGCGGATGCCGCGCCGCCAGCGCAAGCGATACACCCGCGCCAAGGTCGCCGCCTTGCGCGCCGAAGCGCCGATAGCCAAGCCCGCTCATCAGCGACACCCAAAGATCCGCGACCTGAAACGCCGACGTGCCCGGTTGCGCGGGCGCCGGCGAAAACGCGAAGCCAGGCAGCGAAGGCACGACCACATCGAACGAATCCGCGGGATCTCCGCCGAACGCCGCGGGATCGCAGAGCCGTTCGAGCAGCGCCTCGAACTCGACAAACGAACCGGGCCAACCATGCGTGACGACGAGCGGATAAGGCGCGTGACCCACGCCGCGCCGATGAATGAAATGCACGCGCTGTCCATGCACATCGGCGATGAATTGCGGCTGCCGGTTCAGGCGCTGCTCGGCCGCGCGCCAGTCGAACTGGTTCGCCCAATAGTCGACGAACTCGCGCAGCCATGCCGGGTCGATGCCCTGCTGCCATGCGGGCGACGGCGTCGCGGGCGCCCAGCGCGTTGCACGAATACGTCGGCGAAGATCGTCCATGTCGGCATCAGGCACGGCGATATGAAACGGTTCGATCTGCATGGGCGTCATCCAGGTTGAAGTAGCCGATAGCGCACTGCCGAGCCGCGAGACTCGCGGCAATGCGCTCGCGCGAACCACGAAATTATCGGCATGGTACACAATGGCCGCATTTCCGTTTCGTGCGCTGGAGATCGACATGCTGGGAGCGCTCGCCGCCCTGCTTCTATTTCAATGCCTTGGAGAAGGCGTGTCTTACGTATTCCATTTGCCGGTGCCGGGCCCGGTGATCGGCATGCTGTTGCTGTTCGGCTTCATCATGATGCGCCCGCAAACGGCGGACGCAATCGAGCCGACCGCGCTCGAATTGCTGCGGCATCTGTCGCTGCTGTTCGTGCCTGCGGGCGTCGGCATCATGGTGTCGGCAAGCCGCATTCGCGGCGATGCCGTTGCGGTGATCGTCTCGATTGCCGTCAGCACGACGCTCGCGATTGCAGCGGCCGCGCTCGTCACGCGTGCGTTGATGCGCCGGCAGCAGCGCCGGCAACCGCACGATCGCGCCGATACGGAGGCCGCACAATGACCGCGTTACCCAAGCTCGGCGCGATCTGGGTCTATCTTGCGGCAAGCCCGCTGCTCGGCCTCACCATCACGTTGATCGCGTATCTGATCGCGCAGACGTTGTATGCGAAGGCGCGTTTCAATCCGCTCGCCAATCCGGTGTTGATCGCGGTCGCGCTGCTGGTCGCGGTGCTGGAGATCACGGGCACGCCGTACGCCACGTATTTCGAGGGCGCGCAGTTCGTGCACTTCCTGCTCGGTCCCGCGACGGTCGCGCTCGCGTTGCCGCTCTATCGTCAGTGGCCGAAGCTGCGGCGCTATGCGTTGCCGCTGTTAGGCGGGCTCGTCGCCGGCTCGTTGACCGCGATCGTTTCGGCGATCGGCGTGGCCGCGCTGTTCGGCGCATCGCATCAAACGCTCGCATCGCTCGCACCCAAGTCCGCGACGACGCCGATCGCGATGGCCGTCGCGTCGGAAATCGGCGGGATTCCGTCGCTGACCGCAGTGCTCGTCATATCGACGGGCGTCTTCGGAGCGGTCTTCGCGCGGGCCATCCTCAACGCGCTGAAGATCGCAGAACCCGAAGTGCGCGGTTTCGCACTCGGCATTGCGTCGCATGGCATCGGCACGGCGCGCGCCTTCCAGGTCAGCGAGCAGATGGGCGCGTTTGCAGGGCTCGGCATGGGGCTTAACGGCGTGTTCACCGCGTTCGTGGTTCCTGTGCTGATGCCGGTTGTTGCACGCTGGTTGGGTGCGTGAGCGAAGGTTTCTTTCATGCTTCAGAAACAGATTAGCCCGTGAATCAAGGGTTAATCTGAAACACGCCGGCGCGCTTAGCTCCGCATCGCGGACAGTAACGGCGTCGATTTAATCATTAACTAATTCGCCATCCGAACTAAACAAAGAGCGTGGCCAGCAAGCGCTCGCGACACCTCATCAGAACGCTGCCCGCCCATTCGTCCCGCATAGTTTGAAGCGCCGTCTGTTTTATGCCATGCTAGCCACGCCCCAAAAGGATCATCACGGCTAGTCATCAAAGAGAGGGCGTGAGAGGCGACCAATCCTGTTGTCCATTCCTCAGGAGGAGACATGATTGTGTCATCGCAAGCGCGCAGCATTCGCTGTGCCGGACGCGTGCCCGGCGTCGCCGGTTTCCCCGCTTTTTTATCGCAGCCTTCCCTTCCCGCCGCGCGGTTCAAGTACCTGCATCGCGCGGCCGCCGTGTCGAGCTTCGCTTTACTAATCGGACTGTCGTCCGTCTGTCACGCCGACACGCAGGTCGGCGGCACGTTGCCGCCCGCGCCGGACATACTCTATGGCGACCTGTTCGTGGCCGTGCAAACGGCGCAGATCTATCCGGACCAGAAGACCTTCGTCGATGCAACGCCGAATGCGGATCCCGCCGCAATCGTGCAGCTTTATCACCAGCAGAGGAGCAAGCCCGGCTTCTCGCTCGCGAACTTCGTGAACCAGTACTTCACGCCGCCGAGCGAGCCGGTCATCACGCCGCCCGCGAATCAGACGCTGCGTGAGCACATCAACTGGCTGTGGCCCGCGCTCACACGCACGACCATGAGCGCGCCGCCGAACAGCTCGCTGATTCCATTGCCGAAGCCGTACGTGGTGCCCGGCGGACGCTTTCGCGAAGGCTACTACTGGGACACCTACTTCACGATGCTGGGCCTTCAGGAAGCGGGCCGCGAAGATCTCGTCGACAACATGCTCGACAACTTCGCGTACATGATCGACACGTTCGGCCATATTCCCAACGGCAATCGCACGTACTATCTCGACCGTTCGCAGCCGCCCTTCTTCTCGCACATGGTGGAGCTCGCGGCCAAGGTGGAAGGACGCGGCGTCTATCAGAAGTACCTGCCGGCGCTGCGCAAGGAATACGGCTACTGGATGCAGGGCGAAAGCTCGACGCCGGCCGGCTCCGCGACGCGCAACGTGGTCGTGATGCCCGATCGGACGGTGCTGAACCGCTACTGGGACGAGCTCGACACGCCTCGCGACGAGTCCTATCTTGAGGACATTCAGACCGCGCAAAAGGCGACCGGGCGCAATCCTAACGACGTCTACCGCGAACTGCGCGCCACCGCCGAAAGCGGCTGGGATTTCAGCTCGCGCTGGTTCGGCGACAACATGACGCTCGCGACGGTGCGCACCACGTCGATCATTCCCGTCGATCTCAATAGCCTGATGTTCCACCTGGAGATCACCATCGCGAAGGGCTGCGGCGAGACGCGCGATTTCCGCTGTGTCGGCGAATTCGCGGGACGCGCGGCGAAGCGCGCGCTCGGCATCAATCGCTACTTGTGGAACGCGAACGGCTACTACGGCGACTATGACTGGCAACTCGCCAAACCGCGCGAAAACAAAACCGCGGCGATGGTGTTCCCGCTGTTCGTCGGCGCCGCGTGGCCGGATCGCGCGAAAAAGACCGCGCAGCAGGTGCAATCGACGTTGTTGCAGCCAGGCGGCCTCGTCACCACGACGTACAACACCACGCAGCAGTGGGATGCGCCGAACGGCTGGGCGCCGTTGCACTGGGTCGCGATCCAGGGCTTGAAGCGCTATGGTCAGGACGCGCTCGCGCAGCAGATCGGCACGCGCTTTCTCGCCGACGTGAAAGGTGTCTATGCGTCGGACAAGAAGCTGGTCGAGAAATACGTAGTGGAAGGCGCGGGCACGGGCGGTGGCGGCGGCGGCGAATATCCGCTGCAGGACGGCTTTGGCTGGACGAACGGCGTGACGCTGAAACTGCTGGACCTGTATAGCCCCGGCGAGTGAGTTCGCCGCGACGCGAGGAGACCAGAGGCTGGCGGCAGACTTCCGGGACCTGGAAACACTGTATAAAAACACAGTATAATGACAGGCATGAACCCGTCATTTCCTGGCCGGGGCCTGCGCGCCCGGCGTTGAATCATGGTGTCCCAGCAAGGCCTGTTTGCCCCCGAGCCCGTTACCCTGTTTAGCGACAACGAAGGCGGAATGCGTTATCTGCCCGACCTGGTCCCGCTTGCGCTCGCGCAGCAGTGGTTCGGCGAGGCGCTGAAGAACATCGGCTGGAGCAGCCATCAGCGGATGATGTACGAGCGCGAGGTGGCCGTGCCTCGGCTTATCGCCACGTTCCTGCGCGAATCGGCGGACTTGCCGGCGCCGCTTGGCGAGGCGTTCGAAGCGGTGCGCTCGCTCGTCGGCGCGCCGTTTAACCGCGTGGGTCTGAACCTGTATCGCGACGAACACGACAGCGTCGCGCCGCACAGCGACAAGACGGCGAACCTCGTGCGCGGCGAGCCGATCGCGATCGTATCGCTCGGCGCTGCCCGTCGCATGACGATCCGCCCGAAGAAAGGCCCCGGCCGCGCGGTGCATGTCGACCTCGAGCCGGGTAGCTGTCTGGTGATGAGCTACGCGTCGCAGTTCACGCACGACCACGGCATTCCAAAGCTCGGCGAGCGCGTCGGGCCGCGTATCAGCCTGGCATTTCGCTGCTACAACGGGCCACGGGAGTAGGCACGCCTGCGCGCGCGCAAGCCCCCGCCCGCATCCCCCGCCCAATCACACGGCAAAAACGTCCGGATTCTCGAGCAAGGGCACAAACTTACCGCTGCGGCCGTCGAGTGCAAGCATCACGCCGCTTTCAATCTGGAAGAGCCAGCCATGCAGTTGCAGCGTCTTGTTCGCGAGCCCGACCGCCACCGACGGATGCGTGCGGATATTAGCCAGTTGGGCCACCACGTTGTCCTTGACCAGCGCGTCGAGACGTTCCGCCGCCGACTCATAGGTGCGCGACGCATTGATCGCCTTCGCGGCATCGGCGTGACGCAGCCAGCCGGCCACCGCCGGCAGATGTTCGAGGTTCGTGTTGCTCGAGATCGCCGTCATCGCGCCGCAATTCGAGTGGCCGCATATCACGATGTCGCGTACGCCGAGCACCGCCACGGCATATTCGACGGTCGCCGACACGCCGCCCGGCTCGGGACCATACGACGGCACGATATTGCCCGCGTTGCGAATCACGAACAGCGCGCCGGGTTCCGACTGCGTCAGCAGTTCGGGCACCACGCGGCTGTCCGAGCACGTCACGAACAGCGCGCTCGGGCTTTGCGCGGCGGACAGGCGCTTGAACAAAGCGCTTTGCTGCGGAAACACGTCGCGTTGAAAGCGGATCAAGCCCTCGATGATTTCCTGCAAGATGTTCTCTCCGATAGTCGAAGGTTCGAAGTTGCGCGGCGCGCAGCGCACAGCCGCTACGGATTCGCGCGACTATACCGCGTTGCCGCGTTGCCGCGTTGCCACGCGATGGGCATGCGCCGCCGAGGCCGCCGCGCAACACGCCGCGCCAGTGCGACCCGGCGTGTCCTTGCCGCGTCGTCGCGCCGTCAAAGCCGGCGCATTGCCGGCCCAGCTACAACGACCTCACGGCCCCGTCTTGTCGAAATCGCGCGTTTCGAGTTCCACCGATTGCCCGCCGTTTTTTTCGAGCACCCGCTTGGTGGCGTTTTCGATCTGCGCGCGGTTCGCCTCGAACGTGCCCACGAGATCGTGCGCCGACGGCCCGCCGTTGCCGAAATGGTCGTTGAGCGCGTCGAGCGATACGCTGCACCAAACGTCCTTTCCGTCGACATTGGCTTCGAAGGCGACGCGCGCAGCCGCCACCACTTCACGGCGTCCGGTGAATTCGATCCTCATAATGATCCTCCATGTGTCGAAAGAATTGCGGGAGTCGCAAGCGTTGTGCCATGACGGCACGCAGCGCTTCACTGCAGCACTACGCTGCGAAGATTCCCTGCAAGGTGCATACTCGCTTTCGGCCGCTCGAACGGCCACGCCGACGTCATAGCGCCGACCGTGCATCATGCATCAGCCAGGCACCGCCTGGCAGACGCACCCACTATTCTGATACCAACTTCGCCCCATGTCCCGCCATCCGCAATCGTCGCGTCCTTTGGTCATTGCCGCCGTCATGGCTTCGATGGCGATGGTCGCCATCGAAGCCACCATCGTATCCACCGCCATGCCGCAGATCGTCGCACAACTCGGCGATCTGCATCTGTATAGCTGGGTCTTCTCGTCGTTCCTGCTCGCTCAAACGGCGATGACCGTCGTGTTCGGCAAGCTGGCCGATCTCTACGGCCGCAAGCCGATCATGCTGGCGGGCATCGCGATCTTTCTGATCGGCTCCGTGCTCGCGGGCTTCGCGTGGTCGATGCCGGCCATGATCGCATTCCGGCTGATTCAGGGCGTCGGCGCGGGCGCGATCCAGCCGGTCACGCTGACCATCGTCGCGGACCTGTATCCGGCGCGCGAACGCGGCAAGGTGCAAGGTTATCTCGCGAGCGTGTGGGCGATTTCGGCAGTCGTCGGGCCGATGGTCGGCGGCTTCATCATCCACAACATGTCGTGGGCGTGGATCTTCTGGATGAACGTGCCGATCGGCCTCGCCTCGGCTGCGGGCTTCATCGCTTTCCTGCGCGAGGGTGAGCGGCACGCGCGCCCTTCCATCGACTTCGCGGGCGCAGCGCTCTTCATGGCCGCCATCGCCGCGTTGATGACGGCGCTCACCTACGCGGGCGACGACGACCTCGCGCATGCGTCGATGGCCGGCGCGGCGTTCGTCGTGTGCCTGCTGCTGTTCGTGCTGCAGGAGCGCCGCGCCAGGGAGCCGATGATCTCGTTCGCACTGTGGAGCCGCCGCCCGATTGCCGCGTGCAACGGAGCGACCTTGCTCTCCGGCATGATCCTGATGGGCTCGACCACGTTCCTGCCGATGTACGTGCAAGGCGTGCTGAACCGATCGCCCGTGATCGCCGGCCTTGCACTGACGATGATGATGGTCGGCTGGCCCGTCGGCGCGACGCTCGCTGCCAAGGTGTTTCACCGCATCGGCCTGCGGCGCATGCTGATCGCCGGCAGTGCGTTCATTCCGGTCGGCGCGGTGCTGCTGCTGTTTCTCGCGCCGGGCGGCTCGCCGCTCGTCGCCGCGTTCGGCTCGCTCATCATGGGCTTCGGCATGGGCACGTCGAGCGTCAGTTGCCTCATCCTGATCCAGGAAATCGTCAAGATGGAGGAGCGCGGCAGCGCCACGGCGTCGAACCTGTTCTCGCGTAATCTCGGCAGCACGCTCGGCGCGACGCTGTTCGGCGCGGTGCTCAACTTCGGGCTGAGTCATTCGGGAGGCAGCGCCGCCGTCCGGTCCGATCAACTGAAAAGCCTGCTGCAAAATCAGGCGGCGAATTTCGGCGGCGGCGACGCGATCCGCATGGTGCTGCATCAATCGCTGCACCTCACGTTCATGTCGATCTTCGCGATTGCGATTTTTGTGGTCGTGCTGCTGACGCTGGTGCCGGCGATCCACATCGGCGCGGAGAAAAAGATGCCGCTGGAGGCGCTGGCGCCGCTGGAAGATTGAGGCTTTGCGATGCGAGCTGCGCGACGGCAAGCCAACGCCGCCGCTTCGCGCGGCCCATGCACAACGCGTCAGTCCTTCGCGTACAGCGTCGAGTCGGCAAACCCTTCAGCCGCCAGCACGTCGCCGACCAGAATCAACGCGGTGCGCTCGATCTGCGTCGACTTCACCTTGCCGAGAATATCGTCGAGCGTACCGGTGATCTTCTCTTCGTCCGGCCAGCTCGCGCGATAGATCACCGCGATCGGACACGCGCCGCCGTAATGCGGCCGCAATTCGTCGACGATACGCGCAAGGTGCCGCACGCCCAGGTGAATCGCCATCGTCGCACGATGCCGTGCGAGATCGGCAAGTTGCTCGCCTTCGGGCATCGCGGTTTTCGTCGCGTAGCGCGTGAGAATGAGCGTCTGCGAAACGCCGGGCAACGTCAGCTCGCAACCGAGCGCGGCCGCGCTGGCAGCGGTCGCCGTCACGCCCGGCACGATCTCGTAGGGAATCGCGAGTTCGCGCAGTCTGCGAATCTGTTCGCCGATCGCGCCATACAACGACGGATCGCCCGAATGCACGCGCGCCACGTCCTGGCCTTTATCGTGTGCGCGTTTCAGCAAGGCCACGATCTGATCGAGATCGAGCTCGGCGGTGTTGACGACCTCGACCGCCGAATGTCCTTCCAGCACCGCAGCCGGCACCAGCGAACCCGCATACAGAATCACCGGACAACGGCGCACGAGACGCTGCCCTTTCACCGTGATTAGTTCGGGGTCCCCAGGACCCGCGCCGATAAAAAACACCGTCATTCAAAGCTCCATGATTGATGCAGACCATTCAGTGCGACCGAGGCAGCGCTTCGAGCAAACTGGCCGCGCTGTCAAACTCGCGATCCACCGCGGGCAATGACGGCCGGCGCAGCATCACAACCGGCAAGCGGCGCTCGCGTGCGACTTCGAGCTTCGCTTCGGTCGCGCTGCCGCCGCTATTCTTGCTGACGAGCACGTCGAAGCGTTGCAGCGCGAACAGCGCGCGTTCGCCTTCCAGTGTGAACGGTCCGCGCGCCGCGAGTATGCGAGCGCGTGCGGTGTCCGCGTGCGAGTCCAGACAGCGCACGAACCAGAACTGATGCGCGGGAATCTCGTCGAGATGCGCGAGCGGTTCGCGTCCAAGCGTGAAGAGCGGCCGCGCGAATGGCGCCAGCGCCGCCGTGAGTTCGTCCCAGTCAGCGACCATGCGCCAGTCGTCGCCGGCTTGCGGCTGCCAGGCGGGCCGGCGCAGCGCCCAGCACGGCACGCGCGCGGACCTGGCCGCCTGCGCCGCGTTCGCGCTAATTTGCGCCGCGTACGGATGAGTCGCGTCGATCACGAGGCCGATCGCCTCCTGTTCGATATAGCGCTGCATCCCTTCACTGCCGCCGAAGCCGCCCACGCGCACTGCGCAGCACAGATCGTCGGGCACCTTGCCGAGTCCGGCGAGACTGTAGACATCGTGCGCAGCAAGCTGCCGCGCGATGCGCAACGCGTCGCCGGTGCCGCCGAGCAGCAGAACCCGCGTCATCGCGCCGCTCCGATCAGTTTGCCCTGGCGGTCGATCGCGAATGTCTCGACGCTCACCTGCGGCGGCACGATCTCGCGCGCCACGCGAAGCGCATGTTCACAGACGATGTCGGCGAGCGGCACCTGTTGCGCATGCGCGAGCGCGACGGCCTGCTGACTCGTGTTGGCCGCGCGAATCGCGGCCTGCAACGCGTCGTCGGCGCCGTGTTCGGCGGCCCATGCGGCGAGCCGTTCGAGGTCGATGCTCGAGTTGCGGCTATGCAGATCGAGGTGGCCCGCCGCGAGCTTGCTCAGCTTGCCGAAGCCGCCGCAAATGCTCAGGCGCTCGACCGGCGCGCGCTTCATATGCTTGAGCACCGCGCCGACGAAATCGCCCATTTCGATCAACGCGATGTCGGGCAGGCCGTAATGCGCGCGCATCGCGTCTTCGCTCGCGTTGCCGGTGCAGGCGGCGACATGCGTATAGCCGTTCGCGCGCGCGACGTCGATGCCTTGATGAATCGACGCGATATACGCCGAGCACGAGAACGGGCGCACGATGCCGGTCGTGCCCAGAATCGACAACCCGCCGAGAATGCCGAGCCGCGGGTTCATCGTCTTGAGCGCGAGCGCTTCGCCGCCCTCGACGCCGATCGTCACTTCGAAGCCGCCGCGATAGCCGTGCTCGGCGGCGAGTTCGGCGAGGTGCGCGGTCATCATCTGACGCGGCACGGGGTTGATCGCGGGCTCGCCGACCGCGAGCGTCAGACCGGCGCGCGTGACGGTGCCCACGCCGGGTCCGGCGCGAAACACCACGCCCGCTTCCGCGACGAGGCGCACGCGCGCGAACACCACGGCGCCGTGCGTGACGTCGGGATCGTCGCCGGCGTCCTTGATCGTGCCGGCCTCGGCGCCGTCGTCGGTCAGGCGGCAGAACACGAGCGGCATCGGCACATGCTGGCCCTTCGGCAACACGATTTCGGCGATGTCGCTGACCACGCCCGCGAGCAGCAGACGCGCCGCCGCCAGCGACGTCGCGGTGGCGCAACTGCCGGTCGTGTAGCCGCTGCGCAGCGGCGCGGGTTGTTCGGGGGTCTCGTCGCGCATCGCGGTCAGGCGGAGCGTTCGGGCTGTGGGCGGCTTGCGGCGCGCTCGTCGCCGCAGGGCTTCACCACATCGAGCAAGGTGATCGGCAACGCCTGCCGCCACGTATCGAATCCGCCGAGCGGTTGTGCATCGGCAAGCGCGATGCGCGTCAGCGTGCCGCCATGCTGTTCGCGCCATGCGGCAAGCGCCGCCTCGCCTTGCAACGTCACCGCGTTGGCGACCAGCCGGCCGCCGTCGCGCAGACTCGCCCAGCACGCGTCGAGTACACCCGGCACCGTCACGCCGCCGCCGATGAACACCGCATCCGGCGTCGGCAGCCCGTCGAGTGCTTCAGGCGCGCGGCCCGCGACGAGTTGCAGCCCCGGCACGCCCAACGCATCGCGATTGTGTTCGATAAAGCGCTGCCGCTCCGCGTGCGCTTCAATGGCAATCGCGCGGCAAGCGGGATGCGCGCGCATCCATTCGATGCCGATCGAGCCGCTGCCCGCGCCCACGTCCCACAGCAATTCGCCGGGCGCCGGCGCGAGACGCGCGAGCGTGATCGCGCGCACATCGCGTTTGGTCAACTGGCCGTCGTGGCGGAATGCGTCGTCGGGCAAGCCGCAAGTGAGCGGCAGACGCGGCGCGCCATCGGTCGCGCGGCATTCGAGCGCGATCAGGTTCAGCGCGGCAACGTCGCGCGCGGACCACTGATCCGCGCGGCCGTCGATGCGCCGCTCCGCGTCGCCGCCGAGATGTTCGAGCACGGTCATGCGCGTCGCGCCAAAGCCGCGCGCGTTCAGCAGCGCGGCGAGCGCCGCGGGCGTGCCGCCGTCCGCGCTCAACACGAACACGCGCGCGCCGTCATGCAGATGCGCATTCAGCGTCGGCAGCGGCCGGCCGACCAGCGACACGACGGCCACCTCCTGCAACGGCCAGCCAAGCCGGGCGGCGGCCAGCGACAACGACGAAGGTGCGGGCAGCACGCGCAACTCGTCGGCCGGCAACTGCCTGGCCAGCGTCGCGCCGACGCCGAACAGCATCGGATCGCCGCTCGCCAGCACGCAGACGGAGCGGCCGCGCTCGGCGAGCAACGGCGCGAGATCGAACGGACGCGGCCACGCGGCGCGGCGCGCGGCAAGCCGCGCCGGCAGCATCGACAGATGACGCTCGCCGCCGTAAATCGCCGACGCCTCCAGCAACGCACGCCGCGCGGGCCGTCCCAAACCGGCGAAGCCGTCGTCGCCGATGCCCACTACCGTCAGCCACGCCGGCATGCATCCTTCCTCATGATGTCTCTCAAAACAATGCGCTGCGCCACGCCGGTCAAAGCGTCCAGCCTCGTTGTGCTATCCGAAAAAAGGCATAATACAGCCGCCGGTGCCCTTCGGGGCCTAAGAGGGAACACAGCGGGGAAACCATCGCCGCTGCGGCTGCCCCCGCAACTGTATGCAGCGAGTCCGCCTGCGCTAAGCGCCACTGGTTCGACCGGGAAGGCCGCGACGGACGACGACCTGCGAGCCAGGAGACCTGCCGGCGAGACTGTTCGTGCCAGCCAACATCGGGCGGGGTGTACCGATGCCGCAGCCAAGCCGCTTTATCGCTTGCTCGGGCCGTCGCGCGACGCTAACCGCGGTGTCCGTCTTGAATCGAGCTTCTCCCTCCTCCACTGTATTGCCTGACGCGGCTTTCGCGCTGCGGCCCTCGGCGTGTCCGGGGCTCGCGCGGATCGTCGCCGCGCGCGACGGCGGCATCTGCCGGATCAAGCTGCCGGGCGGCGAACTGAGCGCGGCTCAGGCGCACGCAATCGCGGATGCGAGCACGCGGCACGCGGCGGGCGTGATCGAGTTGACGAACCGCGCGAATCTGCAACTGCGCGGCGTTCGTGGCGGCGAGGAAGCGGCGTTGATTGCGGCGCTGGTCGATGCGGGGCTTGGGCCTTTGGCGGAGGCTTCTACTTCTTCTGAAGAAAAAGCCGACACCAGGTCTTCCGCCGCCCTCACCGCTTCAGCCGCCGACGACATCCGCAACGTGATGATCAGCCCTGCCGCAGGGCGCGACCCCTCCGCGCTCTTCGACACAAGGCCGCTTTGCACGACTTTGCTCGCGCTCTTGCAAAGCGACGCGCGTTTCGCGGCGCTGTCGCCGAAATTCGCGCTGCTCGTCGACGGCGGCGAGCGTCTTGCGCGGCTCGATCATCCGCATGACGTGTGGCTCGCGGCATCGCAGGGTGGTTCCGGCGAGATCCGCTTCGTGTTCGGCCTCGCCGGTTGTCCACCGGTTGCTGCGACGAATTCGGCGACGATTGATGCAGGCGCACTCGCCGCCGTGCTGCCGTCGCAAGTTCCGGCGCTGGTGCGGGCGCTGCTGCATACGTTTCTCGATCTCGCCGCCGACTCCGACACGACCCGCATGCGTCACCTGCTCGCCGCACATTCTGCCGACGCAATCCTGCGACACGCGCAAACCTACGTCGATTTCCCGTTGGCACGCGACGCAGCGCTCGCCGAGTGGCAGCGCAGCACGCCCACCGATGCCACGCTGCACGTCGGCGCTCACGCGCAGCGTATCGCGGGAACGTGGCACGTCGGCGGTCAACCGCTGCTCGGCCGCATCGACGCAACCGCGCTGCATGGCCTCGCTTCGCTGGCGCGGCAACACGCGAACGGCGCGCTACGCATCACGCCGTGGCAAAGCGTTCTACTGCCCGACATCGCCACACATGCCGTGCCCGCCGTGCTTGCCGCGCTAAAAACGCTGGGCTTTGCATGCGATCGCAACGACCCCGCTTCACGCCTCATCGCGTGCGCCGGTTCCACCGGCTGTGCAAAAAGTCTCGCGGATACCAAAGCCGACGCGCTCGCGCTCGCGAAGCGCCTGCCCGCGGGCGTCGACGTACACCTGAGCGGCTGCCCGCGCTCCTGCGCCGCCGCGCATTGCGCGCCGTTCACGCTGCTTGCCGCGGCGCCCGGCCTCTACGATCTTTACCGGCGCGACGCACAGCCGGGTTTCGGCGAATGCGTCGCGCGCCGACTGACGATCGCACAAGCCGCCGACACCCTCGCGCAACTCGCCCAAGCCGGACAGACGCACGCCCAGGGCGCACGACCAGAATGCCCGACTCAAATGAGTGATACCGATGCTTGATTACATTCGCGACGGTCAGGAGATCTATCGCCAATCCTTCGCAACGATCCGCGCCGAAGCCGATCTGTCGCGCATCCCCGCCGACCTCGAAAAGCTCGCGGTGCGCGTGATCCACGCGTGCGGGATGGTCGACGTGATCGGCGATCTCGCGTTCTCGCCGAATGCCGGCACGGAGGGGCGTCTCGCGCTCGCGCAAGGTGCGCCGATTCTCTGCGACGCCGGCATGGTCGCGCAAGGCATCACGCGCGCGCGCCTGCCCGCGAACAACGACGTGATCTGCACGCTCACGCACGAAGCGGTGCCGGACCTCGCGCGCGAACTCGGCAACACGCGCTCGGCCGCCGCGCTCGAATTGTGGCGTCCGCGTCTTGCGGGCAGCGTCGTCGTGATCGGCAATGCGCCGACCGCGCTGTTTCATCTGCTCGACATGCTCGATGCCGGCGCGCCGAAACCCGCGCTGATTCTCGGCTTTCCGGTCGGCTTCGTCGGCGCGGCGGAATCGAAAGCCATGCTCGCGGGCGACAGCCGCGGCGTGCCGTATGTCGTCGTGCATGGCCGCCGCGGCGGCAGCGCGATGGCCGCCGCCGCGGTCAACGCGCTGGCGACGGAGGTCGAATGACCGCCGCGCCGCAACGTGCAGGGCGTCTCTTCGGACTCGGCGTGGGTCCGGGCGATCCCGAACTCATCACGCTCAAAGCACTGCGTCTCCTGAAGGCCGCGCCGGTGGTCGCTTACTTCGTCGCGAAGGGCAAGAAGGGCAACGCGTTCAGCATCATCGAGGCGCATTTGCACGACGCGCAGCAGCATCTGCCGCTCGTCTATCCGGTGACAACGGAGGCGCTCGAGCCGCCGCTTTCGTACGAAGCGATCATCGCGGATTTCTACGACACGGCCGCGCAGATCGTCGGCGGACATCTGGACGCGGGGCGCGACGTCGCGGTGATCTGCGAAGGCGATCCGTTTTTCTACGGCTCGTATATGTATCTGCACGACCGGCTCGCCGCGCGCTACGAGAGCGAGGTCGTGCCGGGCGTGTGCTCGATGCTCGGCGGCGCGGCCGTGCTCGGGGCGCCGCTCGTCTATCGCAACCAGAGCCTGTCGGTGCTGTCGGGCGTGCTGCCCGAAGACGAACTGCGCCGCCGTCTCGCCGATGCCGACGCCGCCGTTGTGATGAAACTCGGCCGCACTTCGACAAGGTGCGGCGCGTGCTCGGCGATCTCGGCCTCGCGCATCGCGCGCTGTACGTCGAGCGCGCGACGATGGGCAATCAGCGCATCGTGCCGCTCGCCGAAGTCGATCCGATGGCGTCGCCGTATTTCTCGCTGCTCGTCGTGCCGGGGGAAAAATGGCAAGGATGATGCCGCCCGCCATCGTGATTCTGGGCGTGGGCGCGTTGGACACGGCGCGGCGCATTCAGGCGCTCACGGCCGGTTCGCAGGTGCATGCGCTGCAAGGACGCGTGCAAGCCGACGTCGCTTATAGCGAACTCGGCGCGCATCTGCGCGAGCTGTACGCGCGCGGCACGCCGATCATCGCGCTGTGCGCGGCCGGCATCGTGATTCGCTGCGTCGCGCCGCTCTTGTCGAACAAGGGCGCGGAGCCGCCGGTGCTGGCCGTCGCCGAAGACGGCAGCGCGGTCGTGCCGCTGCTCGGCGGCCTTGCCGGCGTCAACGTGATGGCGCGCGACATCGCGGCCGCGCTCGGTGTGTCGCCCGCCATCACGACGAGCGGAGAACTGAGGTTCGGCACCTGCGTGCTGAATCCGCCCGAAGGCTACGCGCTCGCCGATCCAGGCCAGGGCAAGCGCTTCGTGTCGGATCTGCTGGCGGGCGAAAGCACGCGCGTCGAAGGCGACGCGCCGTGGCTCGACGACGCGCAACTGCCGCGCTCCGCATCCGCGCGGCTCGCGATTCGCGTGACGCCGCACGCGTGGAATGGGCGCGAGGATGAGCTTGTGATTCATCCACGCAGCGTGGTGGCGGCGGTGGCGTTGGGAGAAGCGTCGGAGATTGTCGCTCGCGTGCGCGCTTCGCTTCAGGCGCACGGCCTCGCTCCGCTTTCGCTCGCGGCGCTGGTGGCGTCGTCGGAAGATATGGCGCACGCGGCGTTGGCCGAAGCCGCCGCAAGCCTGAACGTGCCGCTGCGTTTTGTCGAACCTCGTTCCGCAGACGACCGCTCATCGGCGAGCCTGCCACACAAGCTCTTAAACGCCGCATTGCGCATCCCTTACGAAACGCTCAACGACGACCACGCCCAAGGCGTCGCGCTCGCCCTATCGCCTTTGGCCATCGATCCCCACACGATAGGCCGTGCGCGCGGCCGCCTAACGGTGATCGGCCTCGGCCCCGGCAGCGCCGATCTCATGGTGCCCGCCGCCCGGGACGCGCTCGACGAAGCCACCGACATCCTCGGCTACGAGACCTACGTGAAAATGGCCGGCCCGCTGCGCGCCGACCAGCGTGTGCACGCGACCGACAACCGCGAGGAAATGCAGCGCGCGCGCCATGCATTCGAACTCGCGAGCGAGGGACGCTCGGTGGTGATGGTGTCGTCCGGCGACCCCGGCGTGTTCGCGATGGCCGCGGCCGTGCTCGAAGCGCTCGACGCGTCGGACAACAACGCGTGGGCCGCCGTCGAACTCAGCATCGTGCCGGGCGTATCGGCCGCGCTCGCCACCGCCGCGCAAGCGGGTGCGCCGCTCGGCCATGACTTCTGCATGCTGTCGCTGTCGGACAATCTGAAGCCGTGGAGCATCATCGAAAACCGCTTGCGGCATGCAGCGCAAGCGGACCTCGTGATGGCGTTCTACAACCCGATTTCGCGCGCCCGTCCGTGGCAACTCGACAAGGCGCTCGACATCGTGCGTGAATACCGCGCGGCCGATACGCCGGTCGTGCTCGGACGCGACATCGGCAGACCGGGCGGCACGCTGCGCACGGTCACGCTGGCCGAACTGCATTCCGCCGATGTCGACATGCGCACGATGGTGATCGTCGGCTCGTCAACGACGCGCCGCTTTAGCAAAGGCGCGCAATGGGTCTATACGCCGCGCTGGTATCAATGAGCGCGGCCTGTAGAGCGTGTAGGAGCAAAAGTCACGCCGCCGCCTTGATATCGTCGATCGCGCGCTGCCTCACGCCCAGGTCGTCCCACAACTCGGGGTGACAGGTGAACACGAGTATCTGATGCCGCGACGCCGCGTCGATCAACGCCCGCTTGATCGCGTCGCGGCGAGCGGCGTCGGTATGCACGGCGGCATCGTCGAGCATGAGCAGCGTCGGCCGGCCCGACGCCTTCAATAGATCCGCGTACGCGAGCCGCGTGAGAATGCCGAGCTGTTCGCGCGTGCCGAAGCTCAACGCGTCGAGCGTATCGGCGCGGCCATAGCGGTCGAGCGTCGCGGGACTCAGATCGTCGCCGAGCGCAATCGTCGATTGCGGGAAAATCCGCTTCAGATAATGGCCGAGGCGCTCGGTCAACGGCGCGCGCAGTTGCGCGACCGCCGCATCGCGTTCGGCGACGAGCACTTCATCGAGCAGACTCAAGGCACCGGCGCGCAAGCTCAATTCGTCCTTGCGGCGCGTGGCCTGCTCGATCTTTGCCTCGAGCGCGGCGAGCCGCTCGCCGAGTCCCGATGCACCGACGGTCTCCAACTGGCTGCGCAAATGCGCAATGCGCACTTGCCGCTCATGCTGCTCCTGACGCGCGAGCTGCGCAGACGCGCGATAACGCTGCGCCTCTGCGGCGGGATCGTCCAGACGCGCGGCCTCGAGTTCGCGCTCGCGTCCTTCGCGCTGCTTCGTCAGCGCTTCGACCTGCACGCGCTGTTCGACAATCTTCGCCTGCCATTGCGCGCGGTTGCTGCAAAACGCCGCGTCGCTCAATTGCGCTTCCTTGCGCTGCAATTGAAGCGCGAGCGATTCCGCCGTGGCAAGGCCGGTCGAGCGTTTCTCCGCGGCATCGTTCAACAGCTTGCGGGCGCTTTCCAACGCGGCGCGCGCAAGGTCGGCGTTGCGCCGCGCTTCGTCGAGCGGCAACGCCGACGAGACATCGGGCAAGCCCGCGAGCCGTTCGTTCGCGGCCTGCAAGCGCGCACTCGCCGAAGCCGACGCCGCGCGCAACGCGTCGATGCCGTGCGGCGCATGCGCGTCGAGCACTTTCGCGTGACTCGTCTGCTGCGCGACGAGCGCCTTCCACTGCTCATGCCTCTGTTCTGCTTGCGCGAGCGACGCCACGCCGAGCGCCTGCAACGACTGCGCGTGCTGCGCTTCGAGCGCCGCGAGTTCGGACAGTCGCGCGGGCAAATCGGAGACGCCGGGAATCACGCGCAACTCGCCGAGTTCGCCGAGACCAATGCGCTTTTCTTCTTCCAGACGCAGCACGCCCTCGCCGCCGATCCGCGCATCGCCCACCGTGATCGATCCGTTCAACCGGTATTCGATGCGAGTCATCGCCGCTTCGGTGCGCGCGCGCAGCACGGTCAACGACGCATCGAGCGAAGCCAGGCGTTTCAGTTTCGTCTCGTCGACTTCGAGCGCGGCCGCGGCGCGTGTCGCTTCGACAAGCGCTTCGTGCGCTTCGTTCGCCGCGCCGATCGCCGCTTCGAGCCGTTCGAGTTCGGCGCGATAAAGACCGATCTGGCTGCGCAAGTCCGCGGCGCTCACCGCTGCGTTGGCGAGTTCAAGCGCGCGGTTTGCATCGGCCGAGGCTTGCTCCAGTTGCACGACGCGGCTCGACGCCTGCCCATGTTCGGTCTCGACGGCGGACACATTGGCGCGCGCCGCGTCGAGTTGCTGACGATCGCGCGCGACGGCCGCCTCCAGTTCCACCGCGGCCTGTTCCTGCTGCAACGACAACGCGAGTTGCGCCTCGCCGACCTTCAGCGCCTGCACGAGATCCTGCACGCCGCGCTCCAGTTGCACGGCGGCATCGGCGCGCTGTTGCGCGAGCAGCGCCTTCTGCTCGTGAAGCTCCCAGGGCCGCTTGCGCTCGGCGTCGTCGAACGCTTCCTGCTGCGCGGCGAGACGCGCGATGTTTTCGTCGAACTGCTCGCGCTGCCGGACAAGATCGTCGCGTTCGGCGCTCAATGTGCTCAGCGCCGCTTCGGCTTCCGCGAGCGGACCGGTGGACTTCTGCGTGCGCGCGGTCAGCAATTGCCGAAGCTCGCGCTGCACGACGGCGATCAACGCGTCCTCTCCCGCCGATTCGCGGCTGCCCGACAATTGCGACAACGCATCGCGCAGATACTGCGCCGCGTGTCCCGTCGAGTCGCGCATTTCCTGCGTGCCGCCCTGCTGCACCCACAGCAAGCCGGGCACGCCCGCGTTCTCGGCCTTCAGCGGACCGCGCGCGGCGCGCGAAAAGCCGAGCAAGGCCGCGAGCTTGTCTTCCGCTTCGTCTTCGCCGTACACGCTTTGGCCGATCTTCAGTTCGCAGCGCTGACGCGTGACGAACTGCTTCGACAAGCGGCATGCAACGCCGTCCAGATCGAAGCTCACTTCGACGGAAGGCTGCCCGCTCGCCTTGCCCCACGGCAACAAATCCTTCAGATGCGAAGCCTTATAACGTTCGAGGAACACCGCGCGCACGGCCTCGGCAATCGTGCTCTTACCCGCTTCGTTCGGTCCCACGAAAAGATTGAGTCCGGGCTGAAGGTCGTCGATAAAAAGCCGTCCGGTGAACTGCTTGAATTCCTGTATCGCGATGCTTTGTAGCTTCATGCGGACCTCGCCTCACGCGGCAGTTCACGTTGAAAACGCGCCAGCAGCAACAACGCCTCGGCCGCGCGCCGGACCTGTTGCGGATCGGATTGCGGGTCTTCCTGCAGGCCGCGCAGACGCGCGACCACTTTCGCCAGATAACCACTCTGCGCGCCGAGTTCGGCGAGATCTTCGGTGGTGGGCAGCACTTGCAACGCGCTCATGTCGACGCGCAATGCGCGCACGCGCGCGCGGGTTTCCTCGACGGCGACGTGGAGCGCTTCTGCATCGGCGAGCGCGGCCGTGCCGCTCACCGTGACGCGCAGCACGTCGCTGCCGCTCAGCGTGGCGAGGCGCGCCTTCAATGCGTCGACGTCGGTCGGCACGGAGATCGTTTCATCCCACCGATGCCACTGATACTGGCCGACCCGCACCGGCTCGACCACGGCTCGCGCGCTTGGCTCGCTCAGGCTCACATCGAGCACGAAGCCCGGATCGTTCGCGCGAAAACGGTCCTGCTCGTGCGTGCCCGCGTACCACGTGCGATCGTCGACGCGAAGGTGGCCATGCCAGTCGCCGAGCGCCAGATAGTCGAGCCGCGCGCTCGCGGCGCGCGTCGGCGAAATGGGATTGGACGAGTCGATGCCTTCCTGCAGGATGCCGCTCACGCTGCCATGCGCGAGGCCGACGCGGTGATAACCCGGCGGCGTTTCGACGTTATCGAAGAAGCCAGTGGTGTCGTCGTAAGTGATGCGTTGCGTGAGCGGCGCGCACAGGAGCGCGCAGCGGCATGCGTCGAGCAACACGACGCCAGGCTCGAGCACGATGCGCACGTTCGGCGGCACGCAGTTCAGTCGATGCGCGCGCGTCCATACGCTTTCGACGAGCGCCGCGTCGTGATTGCCCGGCAGCATGATCCACGGACCGGCGAACGCTTGCAGCGCGGCGAACAGACGCCGGATCACCGTGTCGGACACGGTTTGCAGATCGAATACGTCGCCGGCCACGAGCACGGCATCGACGTTGCGCGCGGTGGCTTCGTCCGCGATGCGGCGCACCGTGTCGAAGCGCGCCTGCGCGAGATGCGCGGCCTCGTCCGGCTCGAACTGGCCGAACTGCGTGCCGATCTGCCAGTCCGCGGTGTGCAGAAACCTGATCACTGTGCCTCCATTGCATTCGATTGCGTTGCCGCATGGCGCGCGCGATTCGACTCGGCGCATCGCCGCGGCGGTTCAACCGTGCATGTTACCGCGCCGACGCGTCGAAAGAGCCGTATGTGCTTCCTATATCGCTTGGGCTTCGTCACCTCACTTCGCCTCGCATGGCCCCGCCCCGCCCCTCACGGCGCTAAACTCGCGTTTCCAGACCCGGGCTCTCTCGCCGATGAACAAAGCACTCGAACTGAAGAAAGCCAAACGCACGCCGTTGCTGCTGCTCGCGGCCGCGGCCTGCGTCTTCGTCGCGACCGCGTTGATGCCGCGCGGCTTGTGGATCGACGGTATCAAGGCGGTGGCCGAGGCCGCGATGGTCGGCGCACTCGCGGACTGGTTCGCGGTCGCCGCGCTGTTCCGACGCGTGCCGATTCCGCTGGTGTCGGCGCATACGGCGATCATTCCGCGCAACAAGCACAAGATCGCCGACAACCTCGCCGTCTTCGTGCAGGACAAATTTCTCGACGTGCCGTCGCTGGTCGGTCTGATCAGGAAGCACGACCCGGCGCAGAGCATCGCGCGTTGGCTCGCCGAGCCCGCCAACAGCGCACGCCTCGGCGATTACGTGGTGAAACTGACGAGCGGCATGCTCGATCTCACCGACGACGTGCGCATTCAGGTCTTCATCAAGGACGCGCTGCGCGACGTGCTTGCGAAGGTCGACCTCTCGCAGTCGATGGGCTCGATCCTCGACACGCTCACGAAGGACGGCCGTCATCAGGAATTGCTCGACGCCGGCATCGAACAGGTCGTCGCGCTGCTGCGCGAACCGCAGGCGCGCGAGTTTATCGCGCAACGTATCGTCGATTGGGTGAAGAGCGAGTATCCGAAGATGGAGAAGATTCTGCCGTCCGCATGGCTCGGCGAAAAAGGCGCCGAGGCGCTGGCCAACGCGGTGAACCGCATGCTCGAACAGATCAGCGAGAACCCGACGCACGAACTGCGGCAGAAGTTCGACGGCGCGGCGCACAAGCTGATCGTCAAGCTCAAGAGCGACCCCGCGTTCCTGCAAAAAGGCGAGGAACTGAAGCGCTATCTCGTGGAAGGCGAAGCGCTCGCTTCGTATGTGAAGGACATGTGGGGCGAATTGCGCGCGTGGCTCAAGCGCGATCTGCATAGCAGCGACTCGGCGCTGCATGCGCGAGTCGTCGCGTCCGGTCAATGGGTGGGCCGCGAACTCGCGAACGATCCGGCGCTGCGCCAATCGCTGAACGATCACCTCGAAGAAGCCGCGCGCGCGATGGCGCCCGAGTTCGCGCGATTCCTCACACGGCATATCAGCGATACCGTGAAGAACTGGAACGCGCCGGAGATGTCGCGGCAAATCGAGTTGAACATCGGCCGGGATCTGCAATACATCCGCATCAACGGAACGGTGGTCGGCGGCTTTATCGGTTTGCTGCTTTATGTGAGCACGCAACTGTTCGGCTTGCTGCGCGTGCACATCGGCTGAGCGTGCGATATAGCGTCGCGCGACGCAAAGCGCCTACAATCCGGGCATAAGGTTTGCTCTCCCGCATGGGCCGCACACGGCCTATGCCGCCGCCGCGTCCATCGCGCCGGACCAGAAGCGACCGCGCCACTCAATCGGACAGTGTGCTCATGAAAATATCGTTGCCGCCGCCTGGGCGGCCCAATCGCGTTTATCCGCCTGGCGCGCCAGGCCTGCACGGCCTTGCCTCGGTGATCACGGGCGTCGTGGTGGTATGCGCGCTTTACTTCGGCCGCGCGGTGCTGATCCCGATCACGCTCTCCGTGCTGCTCAGCTTTCTGCTCGCGCCGCTCGTGCAGATGCTGCGGCGTTTGCGCATGGGACAGTTGCCGTCCATCTTCATTGCGGTGCTGTTCGCGCTCGCCGCGCTGCTCGCTATCGGCGCGCTGATCGGCGCGCAGCTCGTGCAATTGGCCGGCGACTTGCCGCAGTATCAGGTGGCGATCGAGCAGAAGATCGAAACCGTGCAGGAGAAAACGATCGGCCGCGCCGATTCGCTGATGAGCCGCGCGGCCGCCACGCTGCAACGCGTGGCGCCCTCGAAGCCGCCGCCGCCGCGTCCGACCGGCCGCGCGGCGCGCAATGCGCCCGCGGTGCCTACGCCGGTCGAAGTGCACGAGCCGTCGCCTACGCCGATGCAGCTCGCGCAGCGCGCGTTGTCGCCGGCCATCGCGCCAATCGAAACCACGTTCATCGTGCTGGTGGTGACGATTTTTATCCTGCTGCAACGCGAGGATTTGCGTGACCGTTTGATCAGTCTGTTCGGCTCGCGCGACCTGCATCGCACGACGACCGCGATCAACGACGCCGCCGTGCGCCTGAGCCGCTACTTCGTCGCGCAACTCGGCGTGAACCTGAGCGCGGGCGGCGTGATTGCAATCGGTCTCGCGATCATCGGCGTGCCGGGCGCGCTGCTATTCGGCGTGATCGCGGCGCTGCTGCGCTTCGTGCCGTATATCGGCATCTGGATCGCGGCGATTCTCGCGGTGTTTCTCGCCGCCGCGATTCAGCCGCAATGGACGATGGCGGTGTACACGCTGATACTGTTCATCGTCGTGGATGTGGTCGCCGGGCAGATCGCGGAGCCGCTGCTGTATGGGCACCGTTCGGGGCTCTCGCCGCTCGCGGTCGTGGTCGCGGCGATTTTCTGGAGCTGGCTATGGGGGCCGATCGGCCTCGTGCTGTCCACGCCGCTCACGCTGTGCGTGGTCACGCTCGGGCGTTACGCCGACCGTCTGAACTTTCTCACGGTGCTGCTCGGCGATCAGCCGGCGCTCACGCCCGCGCAGAACTTCTATCAGCGGCTGCTCGCCGACGATCCGCACGAGGCGATCGTGCAGGCGGAGCGTCTGTTGCGCGAAATGTCGCTGATCGACTACTACGACAAGGTCGCGCTCGAAGGGCTCAAGCTCGCGCGCAACGACGCGATGCGCGGCGTGTTGATGCCCGACCAGTTGGCGAGCGTCAACGAAGCGCTGGTGGACATCGTGGAAAACCTCGAGATCGCGGACGGCTTGCCGGACCGCCTCGCGCGTCCCGAGCCGGGCGACGCGGCCGCGCTGCACGCGGCGTCATCGGCGGATCTGTCGGAGCGGCACGAGCAGACCCGCGAGCATTCGTCCGAACATCACGACGACGAAAAGACCGCCGTGCTATGCGTGCCGGGACGCGGCGCGTTCGACGAGGTCACGACCGCCATCGCCGTGCAACTGCTCGGGCGCGTCGGCTTCGCGCCGATCATGGCGACGCACTCGGGCTATCGCAGCGCGCGCGCCGACGAACCGAGCTATAAAAATGCGCCGATCATCTGCATCGTCACGCTCGACGCGCCCGATTCGCCGCCGTATCTGCGCAACATGCTGCGGCGCACGCGCGAATGGCGGCCGCGCGCGACGCTCGTGGTCGGCGTGGGCGGCAGCGCGGAAAACGGGCACGACATCGGCATGGGCTCGACTGCCGCGGCGCACTCGGCGCCCACCTTCCGCGCGATGATCGAAGAATGCCAGGTCGCCGCGTGGGCGTTGCAGGCGGGCCGGCATTCGCATGTCGCCGGTGGGGCGGATTGATCGTGGTCGATCCAACCCCCGCATAAAAGCACCCCGCGCCTGTACCCAAAATGAGGACAGGCGCGCACAAGCTCTCCTTCATACTTCGCTCATCGCTTTTCATTTCGCGCCGCTTCTAAAAGAACCGAACACGGGCGGCGGCCGCGAATGCAGCGAACATCGAGGAGACCCGCATGAGCCGCAGCTTCAAACCCTATCCATTTTCGCCGCGCCGTTACGGGGGCGCCGTGCCTCCACTCGTCGACGGACGCGATCCCGTGCGACGGTCCGTTGCGATTGTCGGCGGCGGGCCGGTCGGCATGACGCTCGCGCTGGCGCTCGCCCGCCAGGGCGTGCGCTCCGTTCTGATCGAAGCCGACGACAGCGTATGCACCGGCAGCCGCGCCATTTGCATCTCGCGGCGCAGCCTCGAAATACTCAAGCGCCTGGGCGCCGTTGAAGGCTTCTTGCAAAAAGGTCTGCCGTGGACGGGCGGCCGCAGCTTCTATCGCGATGCCGAGGTGTTCCGCTTTTCGATGCATCAGGACGACGAGCAATCGCTGCCGCCGATGATCAACATCGCGCAGTATCAGATCGAACAGTTCCTGCTCGACGAACTGGAGCGGCACGCGGACCTGATCGAGATTCGCTGGCAAACGCGTGTGACCGCAATCGGGCAACGCGCTGCGTCGGACGCCTCGCGCGGCGCCACGCTCGATCTGCAGACCGGCGACACCGCGTGGCAAATGGAAGCCGACTGGGTCGTCGCGTGCGATGGCGGGCGCAGCACGATACGCGAGGCGCTGGGACTCAAACTGACCGGCACGACGTACGAAGGCCGCTACGTGATCGTCGATATCGAACTGCACAGCGATCGCGCGACCGAGCGGCTCGCCTATTTCGATCCGCCGTCCAATCCCGGCTCGACCGTTCTCGTGCACAAGCAGCCGGACAACGTGTGGCGCATCGACTACCAGCTACGCGACGACGAAGACCCGCAGGCTGCAGTCGAACCCGGCAACGTGATGCCGCGCGTGCAAAGCGTGCTGGACGCGATGGGCGAAACAGGCGAATGGTCGCCGATCTGGATCACCGTCTACAAGGCCAACGCGCTGACGCTCGAACGTTATCGCCACGGCTCGGTGCTGTTCGCGGGCGACGCGGCGCATCTGGTGCCGATCTTCGGCGTGCGCGGCGCGAACTCGGGTATCGACGACGCCGACAATCTCGGCTGGAAACTCGGCTGCGTGGTGAACGGCATCGCGTCGCCCGAGCTGCTCGACAGCTATAGCGACGAGCGCGTGTTCGCCGCACGCGAAAATTTGAGCTACGGCATGAAGAGCACCGAATTCATGGCGCCGCCGACCTTCGCTTTCGAGCTGATGAGAAGCGCCGTGCTCGGACTCGCCGAACGTCATGCCGCTGTGCGTCCGCTGATCAATCCGCGGCAGACGCATCCGATTGCTTATGTGCAATCGCCGCTCAATCGCGCGGCGGCCGAGGCAACGGAGAGTCAGTTCACCCATGGCGCGGCGCCAGGCAGTGTGCTGCCGGAGTGCCCCCTCAAGTCCATTCGCGATGGCGAGCTGCTCGACATGCACCTCACCGATCTGCTTGCGCCCTGCTTCACCGCGCTGCGCTTTTCCGCCGATGCATCGCAAGAGAGCGCGTGGCGGGACATGCAAGAGGACCTGGCGAGCCGCGCGATTCCGTTTCAACGTAATCACCGTGGTTCATGCAAGCGACGAGGCCAACGCTAACGGCATAACCGCAATCGATCACACCGGCCGTCTGCATCAAATGCTCGATGCGGCAAAGGGCACCGTCTACCTGATCCGCCCCGACGGCCATGTGCTCGCGCGCTGGCGCGAAGGCAGCGCGGCCACCACGCAGCGCGCGCTGATGGCCGCACTGAACATCGAAAACAAGGAGAGCCAGTCATGACCGATAGCGATCTCGACCGCGTCTATACGGCGCTTTGTCATACGCTCACCGCCGAAGGCGAAGCCGATGCTCCGCTGTATCTCGCTCGCCTTGCGCTGCTGTGCATCACCGGACTCGACGACGCGCAACGGGCTTTGTCCTTGATCGAAGCGGCGCGTTTGCCAAGGTCAGAAGCCGTCACGGCGACGGCTGTTTAGTTGGAATAGCCCTATAAAACAGGCATAAAAAAAGCCGCCGCGAGAAAAACACGCGGCGGCTTTCTGCTTCAACGTGGCACTGCGCTGCGTTCAATACAGACCCAGCGTGCTGGCATGCAAGCGCGCGAGACCGAGCAGCGCATCCGTATAAGGCGTCTTCACGCCGGTCAATTGCCCGAGTTCGCGGACCGCGCTCACGAGTGCATCCAGTTCGACCGCCTTGCGCGCCTGCACGTCTTGCAGCATCGACGTTTTCATCGCGCCGAGTTTCAGCGTGACCGCGTGCCGGTCCTCGGGCGCCTGGTCGATCGGAATGCCGAAACGCGCGCCGATTTCCTTCGCCTCGAGCATGATGCTCGTGACGAAGTTGCGCGCCAGTTCGTCGCCGAGAATGCGGTCGGTGGTGGCGCCCGTGATCGCGCTGATCGGGTTCATCGTCATGTTGCCCCACAGCTTGTACCAGACGTCGCGCTGAATCTGCTCCGACACCGACGCATTGAAACCCGCCGCGGCCAGCGTCTCGGCGAGCGCCTTCACGCGTTCGCTCGGACGCCCGAGAGCCTCGCCGATAATCAGCCCATTGCCTTGATGATGCCGGATCACGCCCGGCGCCTCGACGAGGCAACTCGCGTGCACCACGCAGCCCACTGTTTGCGCGCTTGGAATCGCGGCGGCGATTGCGCCGTCGGGATCGATTGACTTGAGCCGCTTGCCCACGAAGTCGCCATGCAGACCGTCGCAGAACCACCACGGCACACCGTTCATTGCGGTCAGCACGACGGTTTGCGCGCCGAGCAGCGGCGCGATGTGCGCGGCCACCGAGGCCATTGCCGGCCCTTTGACCGCGACCACGACGACATCCTGTACACCGAGCGCGACGGGGTCTTCCGCGGCTTGCACGTCGACTGTTTGCGTGCTGCCGCCTTCGATCAGCCGCAAGCCCTGCTCGCGCAACGCGGCCAGCGTCGCGCCACGCGCCACCACGCCGACCTCGTGGCCCGCCTGCGCGAGCTTCACGCCGATCCATCCGCCGATGGCGCCCGCGCCGTAAATCGCTACTTTCATCGCTTCATCCCTTGTAACTCGCATCGATGCGCTCGACGCGCCGCACGAGCGCATCGAACACGTCCTGTCCCGCGCCGTGACGGGGATCGAATTGCAACGCGTCGCGCGAGCAGCGCATCGCGACGTCTTCGGGAACCGGCCGCGCCTTGCCCATCGAAAACGTCGCCATCTGAATCTCGCAGGCGCGGTTGAGCGTCCATAGAACCGCGAAAGTTTGCGGCAACGTGCGGCCCCATGCAAGCAACCCGTGATTGCGCAGAATCACAGCCTGCCTGTCGCCGATATGTTCGACGAGCCGCGGCCCTTCCTCCGCATGCACGGTGATGCCCTCGAAGTCGTGATACGCGATGCGCTCGTGCAATTGCGCGGTGTAGAAGTTGGTCTGCTGCAAACCGTCTTCGAGACACGCGACGGCGACGCCCGCCGTGGTATGCGTGTGCATCACGCAATGCGCGCCGGGCACGCCTTCGTGAATCGCCGCATGCACGACGAAACCAGCGGGATTCACCGGATAACGCGAGCCGTCGAGCACGCGCCCTTGCGCGTCGATCTTCACCAGGTTGCTCGCCGTGACTTCGCTGTAGTGCAAGCCGAACGGATTGATGAGGAACTGGCGCTCGCCGCCGCTCACGCTTTCCGGCACACGCAACGTGATGTGGTTGTAGATCATCTCGGTCCAGCCGAGCATGTCGAAGATGCGGTAGCACGCGGCCAGTTCAACGCGTGCCTGCCATTCGTCCGCATGCATGCCGGCTTTTTGCGGCGCGCTTGCCGGTGGCATATCAAGTGTCGTCATCGACGTCTCCAGGGTTATCTGTTGGCTGTGCGCGTTGCGTGCTCGTTCGCGTTGGCTGCGCTGCCGCGGTCGCTATGCGCCCGCGACCACCGCGGCAATCGACGACGCCACGTACTCCGCGTTGCGCGCATTCAGGCCCGCGACGCACATGCGGCCCGAGCGCAGCACATACACCGCGTGTTCGCTGCGCAGGCGCTCGACCTGGCGCTCGCTCAGGCCCGTATAGGTAAACATGCCGCGCTGCGCGACGTAACGCGCGCGCATCACTTCATCGACACGGCCTGCGAGTCCCGCGTGAATCGTGCCGCGCATCGCGAGAATGCGCTCGCGCATGGTGGCGAGTTCCGCTTCCCACGAAGCGCGCAACGACGCATCGGACAGCACGTTCGCGACAAGACGCGCGCCATGCGTCGGCGGATTGCTGTAGTTCGCGCGCACCGTGGACATCAACTGGCCGAGCACGCGGCCCGCTTCATCGGCGCTCTTGCAGACCACGCTCAATGCGCCGCAACGCTCGCCGTACAGCGAGAAATTCTTCGAAAACGAATTGGCGGCAATCAGCGGTATGTCGGCTTCCGCGAGCATGCGCACGCAAGCGGCGTCTTCTTCGAGGCCCGCGCCGAAGCCCTGGTAAGCCATATCGACGAACGCAATCAGCTTGCGACGCTGCAATACCGGCACGAGTTCAGCCCATTGCTCGTTGCTCAGATCGACGCCCGTCGGATTGTGGCAGCACGCATGCAGCAGCACGATGCTGCGCTCGGGCAATTGGCCGATCGTCTCGATCATATCGGCGAAACGCAGGCCGCCTGTCGCTTCGTCGTAATACGGATAGGTGTTGACGGTTAGGCCCGCGCCCTCGAACACGACGCGATGATTCTCCCAGCTCGGGTCGCTGATCCAGATTTGCGAAGCCGGGAAATAGCGCCGCAGGAAATCGGCGCCGACCTTCAGCGCGCCGGAGCCGCCAATGGTTTGCAGCGTCGCGATGCGGCCCGCCGCGCGCGCTTCGCTGCTCGCGCCGAAAACCAGCGTCTGCGCCGCTTCGCGGTAGAGCGGCAAGCCTGCCATCGGCAGATAGGAACGCGGGCCGATTGCGTCGAGCAACGCGGTTTCGGCGCGGCGCACGGCGTCCATGACGGGCAGCTTGCCGGCGTCGTCGAAATAAATGCCGATGCTCAGATTGACTTTGTTCGGACGCGGATCGAGCTGGAAATCTTCGTTCAGGCTGAGAATCGGGTCGCCGGGATAGGCGGGAATATGGTCGAACATGGCATTTCCTTGAAGGGAGCCTGGCGTGGCGCACGCATACGTCCACAGAGGCGAGGCGGAAAGTCTAAGCGCCTTTGTGTGCTTCCGTCGATTGGGACAAGTGTCGATGAACGCGCGGCAATCTACAATCAACCGATTTTGCACGATTCGTAAGTTTTTCTTTAGAATCGCAGCATGGCACTTACTCGCGTCACCATCCGTCAATACGAGGCGTTTCTCGCCATTGTCGATCTTCACAGCATCGGCGCGGCGGCCGAACGGCTGGGGCTGACTTCGTCCGCGGTGAGCCAATTGCTCGCGGAACTCGAAGCGGAACTCGGCTTTCGTCTTTTCGACAGGACCACGCGGCGCGTGAATCTCTCGAGCGCGGGTCAGGATTTCCTCGCATCGGCGGAATCGGTGCTGCGCCACGTGCGCGCCGCCGCGCAATCCGCCGACGATATTCGCAACCGCGCGGCCGGCATCGTGCGGATCGGCGCGCCGCTGGTGCTGGCGTCCACCGCGTTACCCGCGGCGATTGCCGACTACGCGCGCGACAAGCCCAAGGTCGTCGTGCGCATTTGCGATACCGTGGTGGAGCAACTGGTCGAGCGCGTGGAAAGCGCGGACGTCGATCTGGCAATCGGGCCGGACCGGCCAAGCGGTGCGCGTGTGCGCCGGGACGCGGCGTTCGCAAGTCCGTGGGTGATGTGGTGCGCGCCGTCGCATCCGCTCTCCGCGCGCAGACGTGTGCAATGGCAGCAGTTGCGCGACGTCCCTATCGTCGCGACCGGCCGCGATCACGAACGGGCCGTCGACCAGATGCTCGCCGATCTGCCCGTCGAGGCGCGCATCGTTCCCGCAGACGTCGTGGACAACGTGACCACCGCTTTCGGTATCGCATCGCGCGGCCTCGCGGTGACGCTCGCGCCGGCTTATGTCGCGCCGCTCGCACGCACCTTCGGTCTGGTGATGAAGCGGATTGTCGAACCGGAGACGATCCGCGAAGTGTGTTTGTACCGCTCGACCGAACGCGCGTTGTCGCCGCCCGCAGCGGGCTTCGCGGATTTTTTGCTGCCGTGGCTCAAGCGCTGGGATCGTGAGACGCAGGCGGATACGCGGGTGAAGCGCGGGTGAAACGCGGTTGGGGCGTGGTTGAAGCGTGGTTCAAGCGGGAAATCAGCCGCGCTGCGGCGTCACGCATAGCGCAAACAGTTGCCGCTGCCCCGAAATGCCGAGCCGCGCGTAAGCGCGCTTCTGATAGGTGACGACGCTCGCGGGCTTCACGCCCATTCGTTCCGCGATCTCAACGGCGCTTGCGCCTTCGAGCGTGCCGCGCAGCACGTCGAGTTCGCGCGGGGTGAGCGCCGGGCAGATTCGTCTGACGCGTGCGAGCATGGTTGCCGCCGGACTCTCTTCATGCTGCGTATGCAGCGCGTAATGCGTTTTTGCCGCCTGCGCGAAGAGCTGCGCGAGGCTTTCGACCCGCTGCAACTCGCTCGTCTCGAAGACGCCGTAAGCGCGATCGCGATACAGGTTGATCGACAGCCACACGCTTTCCATCGGTTGCACGAGCAACGACAGGCGATCCGACACATTGGGCTGCGCGTAACACGCCGCACGATACGCTTCGTTCCCGATCTCGTCGCTTTGCTGCTGATGCAAGACGAGCGCGTCGCGGGAGTGCGGGTTATCGACAATCGCGCGGTTGCCGTCGAGTGCATAAAAATGCGCGGCATAGCGATTCGCGACGTCGCGGAGAAAACGCCCGCCGCGATGGTCGGCGGCGGAAATGGTGCGCGGCCGTGCGTCGAATTCATACGCGAATACGGTGCACTGCGAAACCGGCATCATGTCGCCGACCGTTCTCAGCATGCTGGCGGCGAGCGCGTCGGCGTCGCCGTGCGAAATCGACATGACCAGATCGGCCGCGCGCGCGGTGCTGATCTGTTCGTTTCGGTGAGGCGGGGAAATGCGCCAGGAACGCATGATGGCTTCGGGCTCGCGCGGCATGGATGGGGTGCGTCAAGCGTAGCACAGCGCGTCGCGGCGTGCGTCGGCAGCGGTGTTCATAGCGCATGCCGTCGCGGCAAAAGCACTGCGCGGTTCGTCGCGCGCAGTTCGTCGCGCGCAGTTCGTCCCGATCACCTCCCCGAAAACGACCCGCGTTGCAGCGTGACCATTCGCGGCAACTCGATCGTGAACACCGTGCCGCCGCTTTCGTCCGATTTCACGTCGACCGTACCGCCGTGCATCCGCGCGATTTCATGGACGATATGCAAGCCGAGACCCAGTCCCTCGCGCGAACGCGAGCCGTTGTTGTTGGGCCCGAACGCCTTGAAGAGATGCGGAAAAACCTCGGGTGGAATCACGCCGCGATTCGCCACTTTCAGACGCACGAAATCCGCCGCTTCGCCGTCCACCTCCACGTTCACGTCGCCTGCCGCGCCGTGGTGCAGCGCATTGCTGACGAGATTGGACACCGCCTGCCACACGAGATCCGTATCCCACGCGCCCGCCGTATTGCCGCGGCTCGTGAACAGGATGCGCTTGCCGTTCTCGCGCGAAGCGAATTCGTCGATCACCGACCGGCATAGCGTTGCCAGTTCGATCGAACGAGGCTGCAACGGCAGACGTCCGCCTTGCAGACGCGCGAGGTTGAGCAACTGATCGACCATCCGCGCCATGCGCAGCGAACTGTTTTTAACGCGCGCCGCGACCGTTGCGGATTGCTGATCGGCTGCGGTTCGCATCAGATATTCCGCCGATGCAAGCACTGCCCCAAGCGGCGTGCGCAGATCGTGACTGAGCACCGCCATCAGCATCTCGTTGGCTTCGAGCATCTGACGCGTGGTGACGAGCTGCGCGGCAAGCTGGCGCTTTTGCTGCTCGAGCTGAACGAATACATCCACCTTCGATTGCAGAATGCGCGGATCGAACGGCTTGTAGAGAAAGTCCACAGCGCCCGCTTCGTAGCCGCGAAACGTGCGCGACGCATCCTGCGCGGTGGCCGTCAGGAAGATGATCGGCACATGCGATGTTCGCGGACTGCCGCGCATCAGCGCCGCCAGTTCGAAGCCGTTCATGCCGGGCATGTTGACGTCGAGAATCGCGAGCGCCACCTCGTGCTTGAGCAGCAGATCGAGCGCGGCCGTGCCCGAGTCGGCCACCAGCACGGCCACATCGGGACGCGTCAGCAACGCCTTGAGCGCGGTGATGTTATGGGCGATGTCGTCGACGATAAGAATATTGACGGGTGAGTTCGACATGGCATCGGGTCAGAGAGAGGCCGGCCATGCTGCGAGCCGCCGGGCCATGGTTTCGGGAGAATAGATGTAGTCGGCCGCGCCGCGTTCAATCGCGGTGCGCGGCATCTCGGACGACATGGCGGTGGCCGGGTCCTGCACCCACGCGACGCCGCCCAACGCACGCACGCGCTGCAAGCCATTCACGCCGTCGTCGTTCGCACCGGAGAGCAGCAGCGCCAGCAAATGCTCGCGATACACGTCGGCCGCGGACTCGAACAGCACGTCGATGGAAGGCCGCGAGAAACGCACGGCCGCATCGGTTGAAAGCGCAACGGTCCGGTCCACTTCGACCAGCATGTGATAGCCGGGCGGCGCGACATGCACGCGGCCCGGCATGATCTGCTCGCCCGCGTCCGGTTCGATCACGGGCAACCCGCAACGGTGCGCCAACGCATGCACGAGATAGCTCGGCGGGTCGGGCGGCAGATGCATGACGATCATCACAGCGGGTGCAAAGCTCGCCGGCAGCGCGGCGAGCAGCAAGTTGATGACCTCCATGCCGCCAGCCGAACCGCCGATCACGACGAGTTCGCACGCGCGCGCATCTTGTGCGTCACGCGCTGCGTCGACGTCAGGTTGAGTGATTGAGCGCGGCATCACGTTGGTCTCAGCGCTTCTGGTAAATACGCTCGCCTGGACGGAATTCGTCGAAGGCTTCGTAATGACGGGAAAACCGCAACGTCTCCTTGCTGCCGAGGCCGAGAAAACCGCGCCGTACCAGCGCGTTTTCGAATAGCCCCAACGCGCGGTCCTGCAAGCCGCGATCGAAATAGATCAGCACGTTTCGGCACGAGACGAGGTGTGCTTCGAGAAAGACTTCGTCGGTGGACAGACTGTGGTCGGCGAACACCACGCGGCCTTTGAGCGAGCCGGCGAAACGCGCGCCGCTATACGCCGCGTGGTAGTAGTCCGACAGCGAGCGCGTGCCGCCCGCAGCGAGATAGTTCTGCGTGAAGCCTTGAATGCGGTCCAGCGCGTAAATGCCGGCTTCGGCGCGCGCGAGCGCGTCGGGGTTGATGTCGGTCGCGTAGAACAGCGTGCGTTCGGTCAAGCCCTCTTCGTCGAAGAGAATCTTCAGCGACCATAACTCTTCGCCCGTGCTGCAGCCGGCGACCCACACCTTGATCGACGGATACGTGCGAAGACGCGGCAACACATGTTCACGCAGCGCGAGAAAATAGGCAGGATCGCGAAACATATCGCTGACCTGCACGGTGAGATACTGGAACAGCCGCGAAAACTGCTCACTGTCGCGCATGATGCGGTCCTGCAATTGCGACAGCGTGCCGAGCCCGAACTCATCGAGTGCCTGCGACAGGCGGCGGCGCAGCGACGACATCGCGTAGTGGCGAAAATCGTGCTGGTACTTCAGGTAAATAGCCTCCAGCAGCAATTTCAACTCGATGTCGAAATCGCTCATGCGTTGCCGTGCGTCGAATTCTGGCTGGCTCATTCGTTCTTTCCGTGTCGCTATGCTGATCCGTTTGCGGCTAGCGCTGGCGCAGCCACACGCGGCACAGCGCGACGAGCTTGTCCACGTCGATCGGCTTGGACACGTAGTCGTCCGCGCCGGCTTCGAGGCAACGCAGACGATCGTTCGCCATGGCCTTCGCCGTCAGCGCAATGATCGGCAGATGCGCGAAACGCGGATTGCGCCGTATCTCGCCCATCGCGGTCAAGCCGTCCATCTCGGGCATCATGATGTCCATCAGGATCAGGTCTGCTTCAGGGCCGTTTTCCAACGCTTCGAGTGCTTCGCGGCCATTGCGCGCGATTTGCAGCTTCGCGCCGAGCGGCTCGATCACATGCGAAAGCGCAAAGATATTCCGCACGTCGTCTTCGGCAAGCAGGATCGTGCGCCCTTCGAATGCATTGTCGCGCTGCCGCACCGTGCGCAGCATGCGCTGCTGCTCGGGCGCAAGCGACGACTCCACGCTGTGCAGGAACAGCGTGACTTCGTCGAGCAGGCGCTCGGGCGACTTCGCACCCTTGATGATGATGGATTTCGAGTAGCGGCGCAGACGGTGCTCTTCTTCGTCCGACAGCATGCGCCCCGTGTAGACGATCACCGGCAGCGCGGCATGTTCGGCGTTTGCCGCGAGGCGTTCCAGCAAATCGTAGCCGGTGCCGTCCGGCAGCGCGAGGTCGGTCACCACGCAGTCGAACGACGACTTCTCGAGATACTGCAGCGCCTCGGACAACGTTGCAGCGGCAACGATCTCGGTGTTCTCGCTTTGCAGCAGCGCGCGGATGCTTTCGCGCATCGGCGCATCGTCTTCGATCACCAGTACGCGTTTCAGTTGCTGCTGCAAGCGTGCTTCGAGGCGGCGAATCGCGGCTTCCATCGTCGAGCGCGCGGTCGGCTTGAGCGTATAGCCGATTGCGCCGAGATGCAGCGCCTTGTCCGCGTGGTCGGTCGCGGACACGATATGAATCGGAATATGGCGCGTCAGCGGATCGTTCTTCAGCCATTCGAGCACGGTCAGTCCCGAACGGTCCGGCAAGCCCACGTCGAGCAGCACCGCGGCGGGGCGCATGTCGCGCACGAGCGCGAGGCCGCTTGCCGCGTTGCTCGCATGCACGAAGTCGAAGTCGAGTTCGTGCACGAGATCGCGCAGGATTTCAGCAAACGCGAGATCGTCTTCGATCGCGACGATCAGACGGCCCGTGCGCGTGCGGTTGTCGCGGTCGTCGGCGATGGAAGCGATGGACGCCACGCCGCCTTCTGGTGCGCTGACGTGCGCGGCGCTGGCGCCTGCACCATTGGCCCCATTCGCAGACATTGCCGGCATCAATCCGTTGGCGGGCGAGATCACCGCGGGCGCTGCGTCGCTCCACGCTGCACGCGCGAGCAGCGCGTCTTGCGCGTTGCCGTTCGTGGTGGGCACACTCGCGAGCGTTGGCACCGACGAGTCCGCGAGCGCGCTCTCGTTGCCCGCAGTGAGCGCCGCGCGGCCATCGAGCGGCAGCCACAACGTGAACACGCTGCCCTTGCCCACTTCGCTTGCAACGGTGATGCGGCCGCCCAGCAAGCGCGCGAATTCACGCGAAATAGACAGGCCGAGGCCGCTGCCGCCGTACTGGCGACTCGTCGATCCATCGGCCTGCTGGAACGCTTCGAAAATCATCTCGAGCTTGTCGGCGGGAATGCCGATGCCGGAATCGCGCACGTCGATACGCAGCATGTCGTCGTCCGCCGGCGCGACCGACAGCGCGACCTCGCCATGCGCCGTGAACTTGACCGCATTCGACAGCAGATTGCGCAGGATCTGCGTGACACGCTGGCCGTCGCTGACCATCGTATCCGGCACGCCCGGCAAGCGGTCGAATACGAGACTCAGGTGCTTCGCGCCCGCCAATGGCTTGAAGAGTTCTTCGAGCGATTGCAGCGTTGCGTCTATGGAAACCGTCTCCAGTTCGACGTTCACCTGTCCGGCCTCCACTTTCGAAAGATCGAGGATGTCGTTGATCAACACCAGCAAGTCGCTATTCGATGCGTGGATCGTTTCCGCGTAACGCACCTGCTCTTCGGTCAGATTACCGGTGCGGTTCTGTTGCAGCAGCTTGGCAAGAATCAGCGAACTGTTTAGCGGCGTGCGCAGTTCATGCGACATGTTCGCGAGGAACTCGGACTTGTAGCGGCTCGACTGTTCGAGACGCTCCGCGTTTGCCGCAAGATCGTCCTGTGCGCGTAGCAGGTCCGCTTTCTGCCGCTCGAGCCGGTTCGCGTATTCCTCGAGTTGCACGTTGGTCTGTTCGAGTTCCGCTTGTTGCGCTTCGAGACGCGTTTGCGATTCGAGCAGCGCGCGGCCGCGCTCTTCAAGGCCTTCATTCGATACGCGCAGTTCTTCCTGCTGAACCTGCAACTCTTCGTTCAACTGTTGCGTTTCGATTAGCGCATCCTGCAAGCGCTCGCGATAAAGCGCGGCCTCGATGAAGTCGCCCATGCTGTTGCTGACGACTTCGATAAACTCCTGGTCACGCGGCGCGAGTGGCCGAATAAAGCCCAATTCGACCACGCCGTTGACCTCGCCCTCGCTCGCAACCGGCGCGATGATGAGATTCTTCGGCGCGCTTTTTCCGGTTCCCGAGACGACCTGTATGTAGTTCTCGGGCACCTCATGCAACACGACGATGCGACGCGAGAGCGCTGCCTCGCCGATCAGCGTGTCGGCTTCGCCCAGGTCGCGCGCGCTCGCCTGCTCGCTTTCGCGGCTAAAGCCGTAAGTTGCGATGCGGCGCAGCGTGCCTTGCCGCTTGTCGCGCACGTAGAGCGCGCCGACCGCCGCATCCAGGTATTGCGCGAGGCAATCGAGCATCGCGCGGCCGACGAGTTGCGGCGTGGCCTGCCCCACTACTCGCTCGGCAAGCAGACGCTGCCCAGAGCGCAACCACACCTGTTTTTCCAGTACTTCCGTCTGCTCCTCCTGCTGGCGCAAAGCCTTGTCGTAGATGCCGGCGAGGTTCAGCAGTTCACGGCGGCCCAGCCACGCAAGCAAACCGTTCACGCCGATGCTGAAGAGCAGGAAGACGCTCACCAGTATTCCAGTGACGCGCCGCGACGCTTCGCTGCGCTCCTGGCGCAGGCGCAATTCGACGGCGAGAAAGTCGTCGAACTCTTTACGTATCTCGTCGAATTCCATCTTGCCGCGGCCGCTCGCCACAATGCTCGCGACGTCGCGCATTCTGCGCCGTGCATCGATCATGTCTTCGGCCACGCGGTTCCAGCGCTCCTGAATCGCGGCGACCTGTTTGAGCTTTTCGACTTGCGGCGGGTTGTCGGCGACGAGTGCCTGCAATTCGTCCATTTGCGCCTTGAACTGCGGTCCGCCGTTTTCGTATTGCGCGAGAAAATGCTCGTCGCCGGTGATGAGAAAACCGCGCATCGACGATTCGCGGTCTACTGCGAGACGCAGCATCTGGTTCGCCTTGCCAATCACGCGCTCCGAATGCTCGGCCAGACTCGTGGTGGAAACAAGGTACGCAATGAGCCCGACGAACACGGCTATCGTGATCAGTCCGACTAGCAAGGGCAACGCGATGTTGCGGCGAATGATGCCGCGAAAGTAGTGTTCGTCGACAGCCTGGGATGCGGTCATTTTTTCTATATTCGGCAAGGCGGATCATTGCGATCCGGAATATTTTTCAGGGCTCCGGCGAGATTCATGCGTGGCTATGCAAACGCTTAATCATACAGGACGGGTCTCGTTTTTTGCGTGCGTGAGCGCGCTCTGACTTACTTCGTGAAGACCGCAAGAAGCACGCAACTTTGCTGGACCGGCCGCGGTCAATGATGCGAACAATGCCCGCTTATTCATTCATGCGTTCCTTCTCCTGGCTCAGCCGATGACCGATAAAGCCTTCGCTTCCAACCGCCTTCGTTTGCGCAGCGCGCTCGTTGCGGCGTTCGTGCTGCATGCGTCTTTCGCGACTGCTGCTTTTGCTGCTTCTACTGCCGACGTTGCCCACACGGCGAACGGCATCACGCGCGTCGCGCTGCACGTCGAGCCGCCGTCGCAGGCATCGCCGGTTGTGCCCGTCCCGCCTTCCGGGCAATATCCCGAGCTTTATCGCGACGTCCAGCTCGCTCACCTCTTTCCGGACAGCAAGACGTTCGCCGATATGGTGCCGCTCGCGCCCCCAGAGCAGATCGCCGCCGACTACGCGAGCACGCGGCAGCAGCCCGGCTTCAATCTCGGCGACTTCGTGAAGCGCAATTTCACGCTGCCTGCAAGAGCATCGAAAAGCTACGTGTCCAATCCGAACGAGGACGTGGTGAGCCACATCGATACGCTCTGGCCGGTATTACGCCGCGAGCCGGACTCGACTGCAAGCCGCTGGTCGTCGCTGCTGCCGCTGCCCGATGCGTACATCGTGCCGGGCGACCGCTTCGACGAAATCTATTACTGGGACTCGTACTTCATCATGCTCGGTCTTGAGGCAAGCGGCCGGCATGCGTGGGTCGTCGACGAACTGAAAAATTTCGCAACCCTGATCAATCGATACGGCCATATTCCAAACGGCAACCGCACTTACTATCTGAGCCGCTCGCAACCGCCTTTCTTCGCGCAGATGGTGCGGCTCGTGGCCGAGAAGGACGGCGACGCTGTCTACGCCCAATACCTGCCCGAGCTGCAACGCGAATACGCCTACTGGATGAACGGCAGCGAGGGCCTCGCCGCCGGCCATGCGAACCGCCATGTCGTGCGCCTCGCGGACGGCACGCTGCTCAACCGTTACTGGGACGAGCGCGCAGCGCCACGCGACGAGTCGTATCGCGAAGACGTCGCCACGTCGCAGCAAACGCCGCAACGCAACGCGGAGGACCTGTGGCGCAATCTGCGCGCGGGCGGCGAAACGGGCTGGGACTTCAGCTCGCGCTGGTTCGCCGACGGCAAGACGCTCGCTACCGTCGATGTCACTTCGCTTGTGCCCGTCGATCTGAACTGCCTGCTGGTCGATCTCGAACGCGCGCTTGCGAAGGCGTACCGGATGCGCGGCGACGTCACGCATGCGGAGAACATGGCGCAGCGCGCCGCGAGCCGCGCCGACACCATTCGACGCGTGCTGTGGGACCCGCAATTGCAGGCGTTCGGCGACTACGACTTCGTGCATCGCACGCTCACGCACAGGCTGACCGCGGCCACGGTGTATCCGCTTTATGCGGGCGTCGCGAGCCGGCAGCAGGCGAAGGCCGTCGCAGCGACCGTGCAGCGCCAGTTGCTGCGCCCCGGCGGCCTCGCTACTACACTGGTCGCGAGCGGTCAGCAATGGGATGCGCCAAACGGCTGGGCGCCTCTGCAATATCTCGCGGTGATCGGCCTGCGCCGTTACAGCGAACCCGCGCTCGCGCAAACCATCGCGACGCGCTGGATCAAGACCAACGTCTCTTACTTTCAGCACACTGGAAAACTCGTCGAAAAATACGATGTGGAAGCGGCCTCGCCCGGCGTGTCCGCGGGTGGCGGCGAATATCCGTTGCAGGATGGATTCGGCTGGACCAACGGCGTATTGCGCGCGTTGCTCGCGCTCTATCCGCAGGCGGTCGGCAGTTCGCGTCCGAGCGATATTGCAGCCGGTCCCGCAGGCGTATCGGAAGCGGCGGCATCCGCCGCTGCAGCGTCGAAAAACACGCATCGGCTGCAAGCGGCGCCGCACGTGAATCCGTAACCGCGCTGGTTGCGTAACCGGTCCGGTTACGCTTCCTGTCGCTTGCACGTTTGTGCGTCACTCAAAACCGGTAGTTGATCGATATGTCCGCAACGCCATTGCCCTTGCGATGCGTGACCGGACTATTCCCCGCACTGCCGACGAGTTGCTGGAACGCGCCGTCGGCGGTAGCGAACCAGTGCTTGTCGAACAGCCACACAGCGCTGATACCGAAGCCCACCGACTTGAAGCCCGCGCTCGCGTGATACTGCCGAAACTGCGAATGCGCCGCCTGTTGCTGATTCACGCCGAACCAGCTATTCATATAAGTCGAGTCCGCGAGCGTGACGTTCGGGCCGGCGAACCAGAAGAATTTCTTCGTGCTGCCGGGCATCGGCATATATGCGCCGAGATCGCCGATCCATCCATTCGATCCGCCGAAATAGCGGCGCACGTCCGCGCGCAAGACCAGCGGAAAGTCTTTGGATATGACGTATTCGCCGGACAGCTTGAGCCCCGGCGCGGCATTGATATTGCCCAGACCGTTCAGTTCCTGCGGATCGTCGTGTGCGCGACGGCCCAGGTCGTAGACCGCTGCGAGGCTCGCGCGCCAGTTCGGGCCTTGCACGAAGTTGACCCCGAAACCTTCGCCGCTCGATAAGAAGAACAGGTCTTTATAGCGCACGTCGATGCTCGGGCCGGCCATCAGGTGATAGCGGTCCGAGCCTTCGTAGCGCGGCTGAAACGACGCTGCAGCGCCAACGCGCAATTGCCAGTCGGGGATCGTCGGCTGCCACATCTTTTGCAGCGGAATGCCCACCGAGTACTGCCATTCGCCCAATGGCGAAGGCGTTTGCGCGAACGCCGTCCCCGGAAGAGCAGCAACGCCGCCGATGGCGACGGCTACCCCGCAAATTGCCGCGATGCCTGTTTGTTTATTGCGGACCTCGTTGATCCGCTTTCTACGGCTGTTCAACACCAATGCCTCCAATCTCGCGTATCGCGAAGAGGGTTACGTTTGCTCGCTCCAAGCCCAGCGCGTCGGGCGATGAACTCGGGCGACCGCCGCGTTGCTACGCGCGGCATGTAAGTTTTTCAGCAACAGGATGCGTTGCACGGCAAAACCGGTTACTGCGCCAGGTCCCTCTACCGCAATGCACAAGGCTTACTGCTACGGTATTCG
This sequence comes from Paraburkholderia graminis C4D1M, assembly GCF_000172415.1. GTDB lineage: Bacteria > Pseudomonadota > Gammaproteobacteria > Burkholderiales > Burkholderiaceae > Paraburkholderia > Paraburkholderia graminis. The sequence continues at coordinate 475,764 of NZ_ABLD01000001.1, read as the reverse complement.
TCGGAACAGACAGAGCGAAAGTTTTGCCGACGGACCTGCTAGTGCAAGATGCGGGCCTACGACGTGGAGGCGCGCCTCCAGCCGCCTCTCTTCACCGCGAGAGAAGCCAATAAAAAAGCGCTGCACGGGGCAGCGCTTTTTCTAAAGCCGATTCAAGGCTCATTAGGCCCATGACCGGACGACGCCGCGCGCCTCATTGCGCAGCCTGAACAAGCACGGGTTTGTCACTGTACAGATGGGGGAAAAGGCGCTTCAAACTGGCCACCTTCGGCAAATCGTAAAGCGCAATGTACCCCGAGTTCGGATGTTGCGTCAGGTAGTTCTGGTGATAGAACTCGGCCGGATAAAAGCCCTTGAACGGTTCCACCTTTGTCACGATGGGTGCCGTGAATGTATGCGCTTTCTCGAGTTGCGCGATATAGCTCTGCGCGACTCGCCGCTGCGCATCGTTCAATGGGAACACCGCCGACCGGTATTGCGTGCCGCTGTCCGGGCCCTGGCGATTCAATTGCGTCGGGTCGTGAATCACCGAGAAGTACACCTGCAATAACTGGCCGTAGGTGACTTGCGCGGGATCGAACGCGACTTGCACCGATTCAGCGTGGCCGGTCGCGCCGCCGCTCACCGTTTCGTAATGCGCCGTGTCGCGCTGGCCGCCCGAATAGCCGGACACCGCCTGCTTCACGCCGCGCACGTGCTGAAATACGCCCTGCACGCCCCAGAAGCAGCCGCCCGCGAAGACCGCGGTTTCTTCATGCGCCGACGCGGCGGAGACGGGCTCGTCAAGCGCAGGCGGCGCGATCGGCACCGCGTTTTCCGACGAAAACGCCATGCGTTGCGCGAGCAGCAGTGCGAGCGCGCCGAAGCCGATGCCAACGGAAATTCTTGCCACGCGCGAGCGGGAGCGCTTGGTGTCGATACGTTTGTCGATGTTCATGATGTCTGTCCTGTCTGTCCTCATTGCACCTGCATAACGGCGATACCTTTCGGTTCACGCGCGGTTCACGCGGCCCGGCGCGTTTCGCGTGGCTCGAATGGCCCCGAGTATTAGTCGCGCGAGCGCCGCATTAATGACAACCTCCAATAGCATGCGCGTGTTTTTCGCTTCACGCCGGCGAACGCGAACCGTTACAGAAGACGTCAAAGCGGAAAACGGGTGGTCGACAGAATTTCCTTGAGCACCATGAACGAGCGGATCTGCCGCACGCCGGGCAAATAGAGCAACTGCTCGGCATGCAGGCGATTGAAGCTGTCGCTGTCGCGCGTGCGGATGGTCATGAAGTAATCGAATTCGCCGGTCACGACATGGCACTCCATGCAGCCCGGCACTTTCTGCGCGGCCTTTTCGAAGTTCGCAAACGATTCGGGCGTGGAGCGATCGAGCACCACGCCGATGATCACGAGCATGCCCGCGCCCGCGGACTTCGGGTCGATCAACGCAACCACGCCGCGAATCAGGCCAGATTCCTTTAGACGTTCGACGCGCCGCAAGCAGGCCGGCGCGCTCAGCTTTACTTTTGCCGCCAGCGCGACGTTCGAGATGGACGCATCCGTTTGCAACTGGCGCAGGATCGCCCGGTCGATGCGGTCAAGCGATTGCAGAGAGTCGCTGGGGGCATTGCCGGCGGCGGGCGCCGCTGAAGCAGCGCGAACTTTCGTTTTGTTCATTGGCTCCACGGCGAAATAAAATTAAACGGAAGCAGCATCGTCGGTCTCAAAGTTACGCCTGACGCATTTTCTTCGCAAGCTCATTTCCCGGCATTTTTCCTACCATGTGCTGAACGCGGCAACCGCTTGCCCGCGCCGGACCCATCGATCACGGAGATGCCATGAACCTGCAACGCTTCCCCCGCTACCCGCTCACTTTCGGGCCGACGCCCATCCAGCCGCTCAAGCGCCTGAGCGATCATCTGGGCGGCAAAGTGCATCTCTATGCGAAGCGCGAGGACTGCAACAGCGGCTTTGCGTTTGGCGGCAACAAGACGCGCAAGCTCGAGTACCTGATTCCCGAGGCGCTCGCGCAGGGCTGCGACACGCTCGTGTCGATCGGCGGCATTCAGTCGAATCAGACACGCCAGGTCGCCGCGGTTGCCGCGCATCTCGGCATGAAGTGCGTGCTGGTGCAGGAGAACTGGGTGAACTATTCGGACGCGGTGTACGACCGCGTCGGCAATATCCAGATGTCGCGCATACTCGGCGCCGACGTGCGTCTCGTGCCGGACGGCTTCGACATAGGCTTTCGCAAAAGCTGGGAAGATGCGCTGGAAAGCGTGCGCGCCGCCGGTGGCAAGCCGTATGCGATTCCAGCCGGCTGCTCGGACCATCCGCTCGGTGGCCTCGGCTTTGTCGGCTTCGCGGAAGAAGTCCGTCAGCAGGAAGCGGAACTCGGTTTTCGGTTCGACTATATCGTGGTGTGCTCGGTGACGGGCAGCACGCAGGCCGGCATGGTGGTGGGCTTCGCCGCCGACGGCCGCGCCGAGCGCGTCATCGGTATCGACGCATCGGCCAAGCCCGCGCAGACGCGCGAGCAGATCACGAGAATCGCTCGCCAAACAGCGGAGAAAGTGGGCCTCGCGCGTGACATCACCGCTCAGGACGTGGTGCTCGACGAGCGCTTCGGCGGCCCGGAATATGGCTTGCCGAACGCGGGCACGCTGGAGGCCATCCGTTTGTGCGCGCGCCTTGAAGGCGTGCTGACCGATCCTGTGTACGAGGGCAAGTCGATGCACGGCATGATCGACATGGTGCGCAACGGCGAGTTTCCGGAAGGCTCGCGCGTGCTGTATGCGCACCTTGGCGGCGTGCCCGCATTGAACGGCTACAGCTTTATTTTCCGCGACGGCTGAATGACGCCTGAGTGTCGATTGAAAGTTGAGTAATGCGGCGCCTGGCGTTCACGCCGTCAGGCGCTTCTTCAAATGCTTGCGCAGAAAGTCGACGAAAGCACGAATCGTCAACGAACTCTGCCGATGTTGCGGATAGACCGCATACACGCCCGTCGGGCTCGGCAGAAATTCGTCGAGCACGGTGACGAGCTCGCCGCTTCGCAATGCGTCGGCGACAATGAAATCAGGAAGCCGAACTATTCCGAGGCCGGCCACGGCCGCATCGCGAATCAGATCGCCGTTGTTCGCGCGCAGCGGCCCCTGCACTTCGAAGCTTTTCAACACGCCATCCACGGCGAACTCCCACGCCACGACACCGCCGTGCCCGTAAAGCAGGCACGAATGGCGCGAGAGGTCGGCGGGCGCGGCCGGTGTCCCGCGACGGCGCAGATAGCGCGGACTGCAACACGCGACGAGATTCACGTCGAATAATTTCTGCGCAATCAGCGTCGAGTCCGGCAACACGCCGATCCGCACCGCCATGTCGAAGCCCTCGCCGACCACATCGACGGTACGGTCGCTCAACTCCATATCGAAACGCACGTCGCGATGCTCGCGCAGAAAGTCGGCGACGAGCGGCGACAAATGCATCATGCCGAACGACATCGGCGCACTCACCCGCAGCAGGCCGCGCGGCCCGGCGCGCCGCAGCGACATGGCCTGCTCGGCGTCCTCGACCTCGCCGAGAATGCGTTTGGCCCGCTCATAAAATTCCTGACCCAGCTCGGTGACAGCCAGTTTGCGCGTGTTGCGCACGAGCAGCGGCACGCCGAGCGCTTCTTCGAGCGCCATTACGCGGCGGCTGACAAACTGCTTCGACAGCGACAGGCGTTTCGCAGCGGCGGTGAAGTTATGCGCGTCGACAGTCGCGACGAAAATCCGCATGTCATCCAGTTGCATGGCTATTGTCCACTAGAACGAGACGGTGTTTCCGATTAACGGCCGATTATAGCCGCAAGAGTTGACCTACACTCCTCTTCATGGATCGCGGACAACACATCAGTCCCGATCGCCCGCAACGAAAGTTGCATGGACGACGATCACGACGCCAAAGCGTCGGCTCACAGGAGAAAGAGATGCTTGAAATCAGACACGCCAATCAACGCGGCCGCGCGGAGCACGGCTGGCTCAGTTCGCGTCACACCTTTTCGTTCGCGCACTATCACGATCCGAAGCAAAACGGCTTCTCCGACCTGCTCGTGATCAACGACGACCGCGTCGCGCCGGCCCAGGGCTTCGGCAAGCACCCGCATCGCGATATGGAGATTTTCTCGTACGTGCTCGAAGGCGCGCTCGAACATAAGGACACGATGGGCACCGGTTCGGTGATCGTGCCCGGCGACATCCAGTTGATGAGCGCGGGAACCGGCGTGGCGCACAGCGAATACAACCATTCGAAGACGGACCCGGTCCACTTCCTGCAAATCTGGATCGCACCGGCGCAAAAGGGCACCGCGCCGCGCTATCAGCAACAGCATTTCAGCGAGGACGACAAGCGCGGCGTGCTGCGCCTCGTTATGTCGCCGGATGGTGCGGACGGTTCGCTGGTGTTGCAACAGGACGCTCGCGTGTATGCCGGCCTGTTCAACGGCGACGAAACGGCGCGGCTCGAACTCGCGAATAACCGCTACGCTTATGTGCACGTCGCGCGCGGCAGCGTGACGGTGAACGGCGTGGAACTCGGCGAAGGCGACGGCGTGCGCGTGCGCGGCGAGGAAGCGTTGAGCTTCACGCAAGGCCGCGACGCCGAAGTGCTGGTGTTCGATCTGCGCGACATCGAGACCTCGGCGTTGTGGGCCTAAGCGGTCTGACGCGCGACACTCGCTTGCGTCGCTGAGAGCCGCCCGGTTTGCGCCGGGCGGCTTTTTTGCGCCTGTTTTTCCGCGTGTTTTTACATGTTCAGCGCAGATGCAATAAAAACGGCGGCCCGCGGGCCGCCGTCATTCGCTACTTACTTGCCAGGCGCGATTATCAAACCGTCGCTTCGGCTTCCACCTCGCTAACCGCTTCCGTTTCCTCGCTGTTGCGGATCAGATGATCGAACGCGCTGAGCGATGCCTTCGCGCCCTCGCCGACCGCAATCACGATCTGCTTGAACGGCACCGTGGTCACGTCGCCGGCTGCGAACACGCCCGGCACCGACGTCGCGCCGCGTGCATCGACGACGATCTCGCCGTGCTTCGACAACTCGACTGTGCCCTTCAGCCATTCGGTGTTCGGCACGAGACCGATCTGCACGAACACGCCTTCCAGCTCGACCTTCTTCACTTCGCCCGAACGCAGATCCTTGTAGACGAGACCGTTGACCTTCTTGCCGTCGCCGGTGATTTCGGTAGTCTGCGCCTGGGTGACGATCGTCACGTTGGCGAGGCTGCGCAGCTTGCGTTGCAGCACTTCGTCGGCACGCAACGTAGCGCCGAATTCGAACAGCGTCACTTCGCGCACGATGCCCGCGAGGTCGATGGCCGCTTCCACGCCCGAGTTGCCGCCGCCGATCACCGCGACACGCTTGCCCTTGAAGAGCGGGCCATCGCAGTGCGGGCAGTACGCGACGCCGTGATTGCGGTACTCGCGCTCGCCCGGCACGTTGATTTCGCGCCAGCGCGCGCCCGTCGCGAGAATGATCGTTCTGGCCTTCAGCACCGCGCCATTCGCGAGACGCACTTCGCTGATGCGGCCGGGAATCAGCGCGTCGGCGCGCTGCACGTCCATGATGTCGACTTCATACGTCTTGACGTGCTGCTCGAGCGCGGTGGCGAACTTCGGTCCTTCGGTCTCGGTGACGGACACGAAGTTTTCAATCGCGAGCGTATCGAGCACCTGGCCGCCGAAGCGTTCCGCGACGACGCCCGTCGCGATGCCCTTGCGCGCCGAATAGATCGCCGCAGCCGCGCCAGCCGGCCCGCCGCCGACGATCAGCGTGTCGAACACCGGCTTGTTTTCCAGTTCCTTCGCGGCACGCGCGCCGGCATTCGTGTCGAGCTTCGCGAGGATTTCCTTCACGCCGCTGCGGCCCTGGCCGAACACTTCGCCGTTCAGGAACATGGTCGGCACAGCCATGATCTGGCGTGCTTCGACTTCGTTCTGGAACAGCGCGCCGTCGATCGCCACGTGGCGAATGCGCGGGTTGATCAACGCCATCACGTTCAGCGCCTGCACGACTTCCGGGCAGTTCTGGCATGACAGCGAGAAATACGTTTCGAATTGATAGTCGCCGTCGAGACTGCGGATCTGTTCGATCACCGCGTCGTCGAGTTTGACCGGATGGCCGCCCACTTGCAGCAACGCAAGCACGAGCGACGTGAATTCATGCCCCATCGGAATGCCCGCGAAACGGATGCCGATGTCCTTGCCCGGCTCGCCGATCGAGAACGACGGCTTGCGTTCGCTGTCGCCGCGGCGTTCGATGACGGTAACGCGTTCCGACAACGTCGCGATATCGTTCAGCAATGCCAGCAGCTCTTGCGATTTCGCGCTGTCGTCGAGCGACGCGACGATCTCGATAGGGTTACTAACCTTTTCGAGGTACGTTTTCAACTGAGTCTTGAGATTGGCATCAAGCATGGCTATTCGATTCCGTGACGATGGGTGTTGGATTCCCGGCGCCGCACGCATTCATGTAAAACGCGTGCGGCCCGGGGACGCGCGAACTGCTGCATGAAGCGGTTCGCACGGTGATGCGCCGCGTGGGCGCGACTGCCTGAAGCTTTGAGGCTATGCGCAGCTTTGGAAGCTGCGAGACCTTAGATCTTGCCGATCAGGTCGAGCGACGGCGTGAGCGTTTCTGCGCCCGGCGTCCACTTGGCGGGGCAGACTTCACCCGGATGCGCCGCGATGTATTGCGCAGCCTGCACCTTGCGCAGCAGTTCGCCTGCGTCACGGCCGATGCCGTTGTCGTGCACTTCGCACAGCTTGATCTCGCCTTCCGGGTTGATCACGAAGGTGCCGCGCAGAGCCAGACCTTCTTCTTCGATCAGCACGTCGAAGTTGCGCGAAATTGCCAGGGTCGGGTCGGCGATCATCGGGTACTTGATCTTCTGGATCGTGTCCGACGTGTCGTGCCAGGCCTTGTGCGTGAAGTGCGTATCGGTCGACACGCTGTAGATTTCAACGCCGAGCTTCTGGAAATCGGCGTAGCGATCGGCCAGGTCACCCAGTTCGGTCGGGCAAACAAACGTGAAGTCGGCCGGATAGAAAACGAAAACCGACCACTTGCCCTTCAGGCTTTCTTCAGTGACGGTCACGAATTCGCCGTTGTGATAAGCCTGTGCCTTGAACGGTTTGACTTGACTATTGATGATCGGCATTTGCTGAGTCCTCTTTCTGAGTGGTTGGAAAGTGGAGTCAGTATGTCAGACCGCGCTTAATAGGTAAAGTGGATTGTTTTAATTCTTTCGATAGATTGATTCTATCTACTCCGGGGCTTCGGGCTATCATGCGTCGTCGGCTTTGAGCAGCCGCCACAGTGTGGTTCGGCCTATGCCCAAGGCCCGGCTTGCCGCCGCGCGATTGCCGCCGCACTGCTCGAGCGCCTTCGCGACGTCGTCGCGGGTCGGGGTGATCCGGGGCGCCGCTGGAGCGCTGGCGGCGTCGGCGGCGTGCGCGTTGGGAGCAATACGAAGCGGATCTTTGCCGCCTTCGCGCTGCATCCGGTCGAATTCCGGGAAAAGCGCCAGCAGATCGGGCCCGATGTCACGGTCGAGATCGCCTGCCGCGTCCCCGAGATAAATGGCCGCGCGCGTCAACAGATTTTCCAGTTCGCGCACATTGCCCGGCCACGCGTAGCGCTCGAACAGCGGCGCCAGAAACTGCAGCACCCGCCCGATCGACGCCTCCGACAACCCATATTGGCGCGACCCGCGGCTTAACAAGTGCCGGGCGAGCGGGACGACATCGGCGCGCCGCTCGCGCAGCGGCGGCAATTCTATCTGAAGCAGATTCAGACGAAAATACAGGTCCGCGCGAAACGCGCCCCGCTCGACGAGCGCATGCAGATCGCGATGCGTGGCGGCGATCACCCGCACGTCGATGGGCGTCGCGCGGCCCGAGCCGAGCTTCATCACCTCGCGTTCCTGCAGCACGCGCAGCAGCCGGCTTTGCAGCGCGGCCGGCATCTCGCCGATTTCGTCGAGGAAAATGGTCCCCGTGTGGGCGATCTCGAACAGCCCCGGCTTGCCGCCGCGCCGCGCGCCGGTGAACGCGCCCTCCTCGTGGCCGAACAGCTCGCTTTCGATCAAGCCTTCCGGCAGCGCCGCGCAATTGAACGCGACGAACGGATTGCCGCGCCGCCGGCTCGCGTTGTGGATGCCCTGCGCGACCAGTTCCTTGCCGGTGCCGCTCTCGCCGGTCAGCAGGACGGTCGCGTCGTGCGCCGCGCCTGCGCGCGCGAGCCGCCGCACGCGTTCGAGCGCCGCGGATTCGCCGACCAGATCGTCCAGCCGATGCCGCGCGACCAGATGCTTCGGCCGCTGGCTCGTGCGCAGCGACCGGTCGATCCGCTGCGCGACGAGCGCGTCCTGCACCGTGACCACGGAGCCGGAACGCGCGCCCTGCTCGAGGATCGGGACACAATTGACGATCAACGAACGTTCGCCGATCTGTTCGATGCGTTCCTCCGCAGCGCCGCCGCGTTCCGCTGCTTCGCGCAGCCAGGGGCCGAGCGTGCGGGCCAGTTCGGCGGGCACATCGCGGTCGCGGTTGTTATCGCGGTGGCGGTCGCCGGTCAGGCCGAGCAGATCGAGCATCGCGGGATTGACGGCCTCAAGCTGGCCGGCGTCGTCGAAAGCGGCCACGCCGTCGCGCAGATGCGCGACGATCGTGTTCAGGCGCACGCGTTTCGATTCCTTCTGCCGGCTCACGCGCGCGAGTTCGACCGAACGCTCGAAGGCTTCCTCGACCGCGCCGAGCGAGTACAGGAACACGCTGTCCAGACCCGCCTGCTGCGCCAGATCGCAAGCCATGCCGGGACCGATGATGACGCGGCAGCCCTCGGCGGCCAGATCGTTGACGGCGGTCCGAACCTCATCGACCGAACGGTAGGCGCGCTGCGTCAGACGAACGTTCAGCCAGCCGCCGAGATCGGCGAGTTCGTGCGAGATGGTTTCGTGCAGCACAAGGCCGATCGGCGCGCCCGGCCGCGCGGCGGTGGCGCGGGTGATCGCGCTCAGCACGTCGAAGCCGTTGACCTTGACCATGACCACCGGCACGCTGAGGTGCTCGCGCAGATACGCGCCGTTCGAGCCGGCGGCGAGCACGACATCGACGGAACCGGCATCGACGTGCGCCTGGAGCGCTGTGACCGCCGCGCCATAGCCTTCGCGGACGGAGAAAAATCGGGCGCGGCCGGCGTAGCGCGGCGCGATAGTCTCGCAAAGCGACTGCAGGCGGCTAATACTGACGAGGGCGATGCCGGGCCGGCCGGGGTCGGCGTTGACGAAAGTCGGCGTGAACGTGGACAACGGGATGCTCCGATTGCTGCGGCCAAAAAGGCGGGATTATGAGCGTTCCGCGAAACGTTTCATGAAACGCCCAGCCATTTTGCCATGAAACGCTGCGCGGCCCAGAGTCGCGTGCAAACGTTTGATTCTGCATGGAAAACCTGTGGCCCGCCGTCAATGGCATGCATCCTGCACTTCCCGAATCACCTCAACACATCAAACCTTTCCGGAGACACCTCTCATGACCACTTCCGCCACACGCCGCGCCGCCTTCCGCGCCAAGGTCAACCAACGCCGGGGCCTGCTCGTGCCCGGCGCCTTCAATGCGATGAGCGCCCGCGTGATCGAGGACGCCGGCTTCGAGGCCATCTACATCACGGGCGCGGGCGTCACCAACATGTCGCTCGGCCTCCCCGATCTCGGCTTTATCGGACTCGCCGAAGTCGCCGAGCACACGGCGCGGATCCGCGACGCGGTCGCGCTGCCGCTGATCGTCGACGCGGACACCGGCTTCGGCAACGCGCTGAACGTGCGCCAGACGGTGCGCGTGCTGGAGCGCAGCGGCGCCGACGTGATCCAGTTCGAAGACCAGATCATGCCGAAGAAATGCGGGCACTTTTCCGGCAAGGAAGTGATCAGCGCGAGCGAAATGGCGGGCAAGATCCGCGCGGCCGTCGATGCCCGCGAGGACGGCAATCTGCAGATCATGGCGCGCACCGACGCGGCGGCCGTCCACGGTATCGAGGATGCGATCGAGCGCGGTCATCGCTTCATCGAGGCGGGCGCGGACATTCTCTTCATCGAGGCGACCGAATCGCTCGCGGACATCGAGCGGCTGCCGTCGCTGTTCGACGCGCCGCAGTTGATCAACATCGTGATCGGCGGCAAGACGCCGGTGCAGTCGCGCGAGGCGCTCGGCAAGCTCGGCTACGGGATCGTGCTGTACGCGAACGCGGCGCTGCAAGGCGCGGTGCTCGGCATGCAGCGCGCGCTCGGCAGCCTGCAAACGAATGGCCGCCTCGACGAGGACGCGACGCTGGTCGCGCCGTTCAGCGAGCGCCAGCGTCTCGTGAACAAGCCGTTGTATGACCGGCTGGATCGGGAGTATGCCGCGAAGGATTGAGCGGAGCGCGTCGAAACGTGTTCACGTAGCGTGGAGGGCGGCACGCGGGGTGCTGGGTGCTCGCATGCTCGGCGTTCGGCGCTCCCCTCGCGCGCCATCGCCGCAAGCATGCGCATCGTGCTGATGCGCCAGGCTCGATTGCGCTACGATTCAGGGCCGGCGTGCAAAGCCGCGCGAAGCGACGTCAGCGGGACCGCAGAAATCGCGCCCGCCTTGCTGCACAACCGCCAGCCGAGCAACCCGAGGCGGCCGCCGCGAGTCCGCCTCGCACCGGACGGAGCCAACGCGCGCAAACGCCCGCAAAACACGTATTCGCCAGCGAAAGGTAGTCAGAAAAATGAAGCCCATCACATCGCGCATAGCGTGCATAACGCGCATAGCGTCCCCGGCGCCCCGCATTCGCCCGCGCATTCGCCGCACGCCTGACGATGCATCCATGCCCACGCTGCCCGGAGCCTTCCAATGAGCGCAGCGAGCGCGCCGCACAAGCACGTCGGCTGGCTGCCGTACATCGTCGCCGCCACGTTTTTCATGGAGTACCTCGACACCACGGTCATCGCGACCGCGTTGCCGCAGATGGCGCACTCGTTCGGCGTCGGCCCTAACAGCGTCAGCCTCGGCATGACGGCCTACATGCTGGCGCTCGCCATCTTCATTCCGGCGAGCGGCTGGATCGCCGACCGCTGCGGCTCGCGCACCGTGTTCTTCAGCGCGATCGGCGTGTTCACCGTGGCGTCGGTGCTGTGCGGACTGTCGCAGAACGTCGCCGAATTCACCGCCGCGCGTCTGCTGCAAGGCATCGGCGGCGCGATGATGGTGCCAGTCGGCCGGCTCATCGTGGTTCGCAGCACCGAAAAAAGCCGCATGATGCAGGCCATTTCGACGATCACCTGGCCCGCTATCGCCGCGCCGGTCGTCGGTCCGCCGATAGGCGGTTTCATCACGACCTACGCGTCGTGGCGCTGGATTTTCCTGCTCAACGTACCGTTCGGTCTCGCGGCGATGGCCGTCGCGCTCGCGATGGTGCCGAACCTGCGCGGCAGCGAACGCAAACCACTCGACCTGGTCGGCCTGCTGCTGAGCGGCACCGCGCTCACGGCAATCCTGTACGGCGCGGAACTGGCGAGCCAGCCTGCCGAGAACCCGTGGATTGCCGGGGCGATCATCATCGCCGGTTTGCTGGTCGGTGTCGTCGCGTTCCAGCATGCGAAGCGACATCCGCATCCGCTGATCGACGTGTCCACGCTGAAGATCCCGACCTTTTCCGTGACCGTCGTGACGGGCTCGTTCACGCGCATCGGCATTGGCGCCGTGCCTTATCTGATGCCGCTGCTGTTCCAGGTCGGCTTCGGCTTGTCCGCGTTCAAGTCGGGCCTGCTGCTGCTCGCGAGCGCGCTCGGCAATCTCGGCATGAAGGCGTTGACCACGCGCATCCTGCAGCGCTTCGGCTTTCGCATGGTGTCGATCGTCGACGTAACCGTGGCCGGCATCTTCATCATCGCGTGCGGATTGCTGACACCCGAGGTGCCGCTCGCGCTCGTGCTGATCGTGGTGTTTGTGTATGGCGTCGCGCGCTCGATGCAGTTTTCGACGCTCGCAACGCTCGCCTACGCCGACGTCGCGCAGCCGCAAATGAGCGCGGCCAGCACGCTGTGGAGCGCGGCGGCGCAAATGACGATCGGGCTCGGCATCGCATTCGGCGCGGTGTCGCTGCGCGCAGCCGCATTCTTCAACGGCGAGACCACAGGCCACGAGACCGCAGGCCTCGTCTTCACGCTCGACGATTTCCGCCTCGCGTTTCTGCTCGCGGGCGTGTTGACGCTGCTGTCCGTGATCGGCTACATGGGTCTTGCGCGCGATGCGGGCCAGAGCATCGGCGGCGGTTCGCGTGGAACGGAAGATCCCGCGAAGGGCTGATAAATTTCTGGAGCGTTCAGGAGACTACATGAGCACCGTCACCGATCTGCGAATTTCAAGCGACAAGAACGAACTCGACGTCGAGATGATCTACGCGTTCCTGTCGCAGGAAACGCCGTGGGCGAAGGGCATGCCGCGCGAAACGCTCGAACGCGCGATTGCAGGGTCGCTATGTTTCGGCGGCTATCTCGGCGACGATTCCGGCGACTCTCGGAGCAGTAAACAGGTGGCGTTCGCGCGCGTCGTCACGGATCACGCGACTTTTGCGTACCTGTGCGACGTTTTTGTGCTGCCGGAGTATCGCGGCAAAGGTTATGCGCACGCGTTGCTCACGCAACTATTCGCGAGCGAGTCGTTGCAGGGACTGCGAAGAATCATGCTCGCGACGACGGACGCGCATCACGTGTATCGGCCGCATGGGTTCAGCGCTTTGTCGAACCCCGAGCTTTTCATGGAAGTGCATAACGCGGACGTTTACCGCAGCGCCTGATGAAGCGGAGGCGACGTGCCTCCGCAACCCTCGCACCAATCACACATACGCCCGTTCGCGCATCCACTTCGTCATGATCCACTTGTCGCCGGCACGCACCGGCGCGCCGCCGTGCAAGGTCAGCGGATCGAGTTGACGTTGGCCGTTCATATAACGGAAATACACTGCACCGCCCTGCTTCGCGGCCACCGACAAACCCGCTTCCGGAAAGATCGTTTCGCCGCCGTCCGGCACATCGTTCAGATAGATGACGAGCGTGGCCACGCGTTGCCCGCCGCGTGCCGTATGCACCATGCTGCCAGGCTGGTCGGGCGGAAAATAGTCGAAATGCGGCCGGTATTCGCCGGTTGGGCCGTAGTGGAGAATCTGCAAGCCCTCGCCGTTTTCGACCGGCCAGTTCATCAGGCTCGCGATGCGCTGATCGAGCCGCTCGATGAACGCGTCTTCCCCGCGCTGATACCAGATGCCCTCGCTGGTGCGGTTGCGGATCACGTCTTCCTGGCCGGTCGCCGGATCGACGATGGTCGAGCGTTTCAGCCGATGCCGCGAACGCTCGATCACTTCATCGCATTCCTCCGGCGACAGCACGTTCGCGAACACGATCACCTGCGGACGCTCGCAGCGCATCAACACCTGGACATCGCGGTCGAACGCGCGGATTGTGTTGCCGCGCGCGACAGGCCCGTGGTCGTACGCATACGGCGTACGCTGCACGCCTGGCGCACCAGGCGCACTCGGCGCCGTTTGCCGCAGCGCGGCTTCAATCCCGCCCGCCGCTACCGGCGACGCCGCTGCACCCGACGCGACCACGCCGAACGCGCCAAACGCGCCATGCACGGCTTTTGCGGCTGCGTCGGCGGCAAAACCCGTCTGGACCATCGCGCCGATCATCGAATCCATCGTGCAGCCGCGCGCTGCATTCGTGCGCAGCCATTCCTGCCACGCGGCATCCACTACCGGCATACGCGCCTCCGCTGTTGGATAGAACGAGAATAATGCATCGGCGGAAGCCGGCGGTCAGGCGCCATGATCCTGGCGCCGGTAAATCGCGAGCCCTTTTCTCGCTCGCGCGCGGATCGAGCGATGCACGAGCGGCGACCATCCGAGCAGCGCGCCGCGTGCGCCCAGCGCCTGGCGCATCCACGCCCACAAGTCGAAACTGTCGCGATGCTCGACGATGAGTCCATCGCGAAACGCAAAGCGCGCTTCGACATGATTCACCACCGGACGCCCCGTCTGACTGAATACATAGCCCGCGGTCCAATGCGCGCGGCCGCTATGTTCATCGGCTTCGATGCTATCGAACGTCAGCGAAAAATCCTGCGCGCGCGTGACGAGCATGCGCCACATGTCGCGTACTTCGTCGCCGCGCAATTCGCCGAACGCCGGGTCGCTGAAGACGACGTCATCGGCATAGCAGGCAATCATGGTCGCGGCGTCGCGCCGCTGGAACGCCGTGTAGAAGCGCTCGATCAGTTCGGTGTTGGGATGGCTCATTTGTTGTGTACTTGAGTTGCCGGTATAAAAGCCCGTATTGAAGCCGATATGGAAGCCGGTTTGATTGTGCGCGATGCCAAACGGCTGCCGAACCGCACGCGCCGCCCACGATCAGCCGAGTTTCGCGGGATTGTATCGAATGATCGCGCCCGCGCTTGCATCCGCGATGCGCTAGCCCTCGTGCGCGTGAGCGCGAGCCCGGATTTCCGACAACGATACATCGACGAGCAGCTTGCCCGAATCGAACACCGTTTCCATCGCATCGTCCCAATCGGAGCCATCGGCGCGCGCGTCCCGATCCGGCGCGAGCGGCAGCGTCGCCGTGCGGTACTCGCCCGTTCGACGATTGATGAGCAGCGTGAGCCGTCCTTTCATCGAGCGTTTGGTGCTGTCCGTCACGGGGTCTTTCGATACGTCATGCCATGTATCGCCGAGGCGGATCGCCGAGCATTTCATCGCGAAGCGCTGCGTGTCGCGGTTGATCTGCTGCAACAGCGCGCCGCCCATGCCGAACACGATGTTGTCCGCTGCAAAACCCGCGCGGTCCATCGCCGCGAGTATGGCCTCGAGCGAGTCGGGATTCACGCCGTCGCCCTGAATCACGCGCACGTTGTTGAGCACGCGCCGGCCTTTGCTGTTCAGCACCGATCCAAACGACCCGTCGAGCGCGCGCAGCGTTTGCAACACGATGCTGCGCGGATCGCCGGAATCGGGGCGGATCACGAGCGTGGCGCCTGAGTCGAGCACCGCTTGCTTGAGCTCCGTGCCCCACACCTTCAGCGCAGCGAACAGATCGTAAGAGTCCGACACCACGGAAACGATTGCGCCCGGCCTCGCGAACTTCGCGATCATGTTCCGATACGCGTCGGTCTCGCGCTCGCGGCCCCACGCCGTGATTGTGCTGTGCTCGGCGGCCGGCACCGAAAACGCGGCCATGCTCTCGTTGTAGTAATGATTGGCGGCCACCACGCCGAGCACGGTATCCGAACCCATGAAGCTGACCAGATGCGCCGCGCCGCCGATCGCCGCCGATTCCGCGCTCGACACGCCACGTGCGCCGAAGTCATGCAGCTTGAACGGCAGTTGCGTGACATCGTCGCTGGTCTTCAGCAGATACTCGCGAATCGTCTTGCGCAGATGCCAGCTTTGCGTCGCGACCGTGACCGGATACCACACGCGCAACAACATGGTTTCCAGATACGACGCGAGCCAGAACACCTCGGGGTCGTCGCATTCGACGGTGACGAGCACGTTATGTGTGGGCACCACCGACCCTTCAGGCACTGCGCGAATGCGCACCGGCAGATAACCGCGATGACGTTCGACGATATGACGCCAGCCCGCTTCGTTGAACGGCTCGCCGTGCGCGCTGAAAAACGCCTTGGCCTCGTCGATCATGGGTGCGGTAATGGGACTGCACAGATACTGCTTGATGAGCATCTGCAAGCCAAAGAAGAGCGTGCGGTCGTAGCGCCCGCCGCGCGATTCGATGTATGAAAACATCGCCGACGCTTCCGGCGGGTACTGGAGATAGTGCGACGCCTTGTATGAATCCGTGTTGAGGATCGGATTCGAGAAGATCGCGGAAGCGCCGCTCGGACCGCTGAATTCGTTCATCGTGGATGACGCCGCATTCGGCTCGCTGACGGTAGCTGGCTTTACATGATGCCACGGGCACGATGCGGGCGCGGGCTTCGGCTTCAGCTTCCGCGCTCATGCAACTTGCCCGTGCCGCCCGCTGTTGCGCAACGGTGTTCAGTCCAGATCGTCGTATTCGCGCCGGCGGATGTCCGCATCGCGGTCTGCGTTGCGCTCCTGCGAAACGGGCAATTCATAGGCATCGCGCAGTGCGGGGCGTTGAATCTCGGCCTGCTCGCGGCGCTTGATTGCGTCGGCGATCACGAGCGTCAGCAGATCGACCGGCGGCGCGGCGAACAACGCGCGCTGCATGCCGGCGCATGCCCGGTAACGAAGACGGACAACGCTGCCCGCAAATTGAGCAACTGAAGGAGTAACAGAGCAAGTACCCGGCGTGGCCGGCTGATCGTGGCGCGGCGCGCGGGCCGGCCCGGAAACAGGTGCTTTCATGACATCCCCCGTGAGAATGACACATTGAAATGCGCTGACGGCCGCGTTGCAGCCTTCCAGGTCCGCCGTGCCCACGCGAAAGCGCGAACACGGCGCCCGGTCCACCTCGCTATGTGCCTCTCTTATGGAGCTGTGGCCTTCTCCCCGTTTCGTCGCGCCGGTTGGTCCAGACCGTACGCTGCCCCTTCCCTGTTATGCACGTCGGTCGCGCAAACGTTGCCGCGCGACGACCTGTCGTTATAGGCCCAACACTTGCACCTTCACAGACGAAAAAAACCGGCGAGGTCAGAGCGTTGCGTCGTCGGGTGACGAACGACCGCTTCGCATCGGTCGTTCGCCCCGTGTTGTTTGACGTCCGTCTGTCAGTGGCCCCGCCGCAGCCTCGTAGACGCAATGGCATTCCCCGGCCACGTCCACGAAGTCGTTTATTGCGCCGGTCGTTACCTCTACTGACCGGCACAACAGATTCGCTGCGACTCCCTTAATGCAATGGCTATGCCATGTGCGCCCAGGTGCCGTCGCGCGGAGCGTCGCCGACGATGCAACGCTACCGTCCGCCCGATCGCCCGACTGAAAAACCGCCGGTGATTCGTATTCGAGACGCGTCTGGGCGCTCACGCGGTCTGCAAGATGCGCATCTAACGCATCGAATACACGCTTCCGATAAGCGCCATTCGCTGCCACGCCCGCGCGGCTTCGCGGTTTGTGTGCGAGCCCGGTCATTAATGCCGACGCCGAAACACATAAAAGCGACACGAAAATGGCCGAAAAGGCTTATGCGATTTTTGTTGCATGCATGAAACATCGCAAATGGATGTATGCCGATGCGTAAAGCGCATTCGTTCACGCGCTGTGTACTCCAGCGCGCATAACACGGCTTGACGTATCGCCGTCCGAACAGTATCGGATTAGCCGCGCGGCGCCTTGCAAAATCAGGCGACTGCCGAATAAGCGCACGTCAAATCGGGAAACTTTCTCGATACTGATTTGTTTGTATAGCATTCCAAAGCGCTTTCGCTTATGTTTGAGTCATGCGCCAGTCAGAGCGCCATAAAAAAAACGAACGAGTTAAGAAACGGTATAAGTGATTCGGGGATGAACTACTCCGGCGGTTGCCACGAGGCACCTTCCGTCGCCTGCCGCGATAATGCGGCGCCTCGCGGCTTGCGCCGCGCCCTGCTCGCTCCGCCGCAAACGTCGACTGTAGGCCGCCACACCGGTCTTCAATATCTCGCACAGCAGTCTTTCGAGCAGTAGGAATCGGGGGTAATGGAAATGACTTTCGCATCTGCGGACACCGGACGCACCGTTCTTTATGTGTCGAGCTCGCCCGATCAGAAACTCGCCGACTTCCTCGCCGCATCGGGCTGGCATGCCGTGCACGCGAAAAACGCGGCGGGCGCGGAACGCATGATCGAGCGCGACAACGTCAAGGTCGGTCTGGTCGAACTGCCGGAAGACTGCACGACACAGCAGTTGTCCGCGCTCGCTGCGTGCATGCGTCGCCCGGAAACCAACTGGGTCGCGCAGATCGCGCCGGGCCAGGCGGATAACGAACTGGTCAGCCGCTTTATCCTCGATTACTGCTTCGACTTCGTTACGCGGCCGTGGCTCAACGAGCGTCTCGTGTTCGCGCTCGGCCACGCGCATGGGCTGTCGTCGCTGAGGCATGGACATGTAGCGCCGGAACCGTCGCTCGGGCGGCATGGCATGGTCGGTCAATGCGAGGCGATGCAGCAGTTGTACCGGCGCATCGACAAATGCGGCGCGACCGAGGCGCCGGTGTTCATCGCCGGCGAATCGGGCACGGGCAAGGAGCTGACCGCGCTCGCAATTCACGAGCGCTCGCCGCGCACCGGCCGGCAGTTCGTCGCGATCAATTGCGCGGCGATTCCGCCGAGCCTGTTGCAGGCGGAACTGTTCGGTCACGAACGCGGCGCGTTCACCGGCGCGCTTCAGCGCAAGATCGGGCGGATCGAGAGCGCGCACGAAGGCACGCTCTTTCTGGATGAAATCGGCGACATGCCGCACGAATGCCAGGCGGTGCTGCTGCGCTTTCTGCAGGAAGGCACGATCGAGCGGCTCGGCGGCAACGGCCCGATTCACGTCGACGTCCGCGTTATTTCGGCGACGCACGTCGATCTCGACAAGGCAGTCGAAGACGGCCGCTTCCGCGCCGACCTGTATCACCGGCTATGCGTGCTGCGCCTCGTCGAGCCGCCGTTGCGCGAACGCGGCGGCGACATCAAGCTGCTCGCGAACTATGCGCTCAGCATGTACAAGCAGGACGGCGCGCGCAAACTGCGCGGGCTGTCGAGCGACGCGATCGTCGCGATGTCGAACTATGCGTGGCCGGGCAACGTGCGCGAGCTGATCAACTGCGTGCGGCGCGCCGTCGTGATGAGCGAGGGCCGTTTCATCACCGCGAACGACCTCGGCTTGCCGGCCACGGACAACGGGCCCGCTGTCACGCTCGCGGAAATTCGCAGCAAGGCCGAGAAAGACGCGATCGAACATGCGTTGCAGCGGCATGGCTATAAGTTGTCGGAGGCGGCGGTCGAACTGGGCATCTCGCGCGCCACGCTGTACCGGCTGATGCACGCGGACCGGCTGCATCCGGAGCCTTCGGGCGGCAACGGATCGAACGGCGGCGCGGATGCGGATGGGGACAGCGAGGCTGAGCGGCGCGGGCATGGATTGGTGTCGGCGGCTTCGGTTTAGGTTTAGGTGGTTGTCGGTGTAGACGGCGGGCGGGCAGTTTAGGGTTGGTGGTCCGCCCTTGGCGCGGGTTGTTTTGCGGTTGCGGCGCTGGGTGTAAGGCTTCGGGTGTCGAGCCTGGTTGTGCCTAGCGTTGTTCTTGGCGTTGTTCTTGGCGTTGTTCTTGGCGTTGTTCTTGGCGTTGTGCCTGCCGTTGTTGCGTGCCGTTGTGCCAGCCGTTGTTGCCTCGCGTTGTTGCCTCGCGTTGCTGCCTCGGCGTTGTTCTTGGCGTTGCTGCCTCGCGTTGCTGTCTTAGCGTTGTCCTTGGCGTTATATCGCCTAATATCCGTTCACGGCATCTCGCCCCGTTGGCCGCTGAGCCACACGCAACGGAGTCCTTCCCTCTCCTTGCGCGTCCCTCCAAAACCCACGGGCAAGCAACTTGCTACCGCATGTTGCCGACGCGTCGGCGACGCCACGCGTCTTCGCGAGCCCGGACGCCGCGTCGCATTCCATAACGACGCAGCGGCCGCCGCCTCAGGAACTTGCACGGCGAAACTCGTGTCGGTCAAGACCGGGGCCCAGGCCCAAAACAGCCAGACCGGCCGATGCGTCCTGCCGCCGTCCGCATTCCGCAGCCCGTCCCATACCTTATGCGCAAATTTCTACACGCCTGCTTCGTCGTTCTGCTCATTCTCGGCGCCCCGCCCGCTTTCGCCGCGGTGACGCCGGCCACTCCCGCCGCGGAGGCTTCCGGCACCGCCGTCACGCTGACGCCCGACCAGGCGCGCCAGGCGCTCTCGGTTCTCAACGACCCCAGGCGCCGCGCGCAGGTCGCCGATACCTTGCAGGCCATCGCCGCGGCCGGCGCGCTGAGTGCGCCGGCATCGGCACCGACGGCCGCCTCCGCGCCCGCTGCGGCGAGCGGCGCAGCGTCGCTCGTGCCCGCCGCGTTCAAATCGAACGGACTGGCCTCGCAGCTCGCCCGTCAGGGCGCGCATTGGGCGGTCCATCTCGGCGGATCGCTGCGCAACTCGGTGACGGCGCTGCTCGACGTCGCCTCGGTGCGCGCGTGGTGGAACTGGCAATCGACCAGTCCGCAAGCGCGCTCGATCCTCGCGCACGTCGCCTGGTCGCTGCTGGCCGCGTTGTTGCCGGCGCTGGTGCTCGAATGGCTCGCGCGGCGTGTGCTGCGCCGCGCGTATCGCACGCTGGCCGCGCGCCGCGAGCATGGCGATCCCGCCGACGCGCCGCGCACCGACTTGCCCGTCGACGTCGAACCGCAGCCTGCCGACGCCGCGCATGCCGCACCGCCCTTGCCCGCACCGCCGGTCGCCGAGGCGCAGGCCGAAGCACGGGCCCAAGCGGAATCGAAAGCCGAATCCACAACAACAGCCCGCGCACAAGCCGCCGCAGCGGCCAGTGCTGCAACGACGCCCGCAACGGGCCAACCTTCCGCGACGCCAACACTCACACCAACGCCCACGCCGTCCACCGCCAGCGGCAAAGCGGCCGAAGCCAAAGGCAAGCAAAACGCCACGCATCACTGGACGCTCCTGCAACGCCTGCCCCGCGCGCTGCTGATCACAGTGCTGCGCCTGCTGCCGCTAGCGGTGTTCGTGGGCGCGGCGAGCGCCCTCATGTCGATCTTCACCGACGACGGCACGCCGCCAGACCGCGCGCTCGATTCGCTCGTCGACATTTATGTGCTGTGCCGCCTGATCGTGATCGTGAGCGGCTTCTTCCTGCAGCCGGCCGCGCCGCGTCTGCGCCTGTTGCGCATGAGCGATGCGTGGGCCGTGTTCGTGCATCGCTGGGTGATCCGCATTGTCAGCGTGGTCGGCGTCGGCTCGGCGATTGCGGAAATCGGGCAATCGCTCGGCCTGAACGAAGCCGCGCATCTCGCGTTGATGAAGGTCGTCGCGCTCGCCGGCCACGTGATGCTCTCGATCCTGATCCTGCAATGCGCGAAGCCGGTCGGCGAACTGATCCGGCAGCGCGCCGCTACGCGGCCATCGCTCGAAATGTTCGGCAATGCGCTCGCCGATGCATGGGCGTGGCTCTCGGTGTTCGTCGTGATGGCGCTGTGGTTCGTCTGGGCGCTCGACGTGCGCAACGGCTATCACGCGCTGCTGCATCTGGGCGGCGCGTCGCTCGCGGTGCTGGTGGGTGCGCGCGTGCTCGCCATCGTGATCTTCGGTGCACTGGCGCGGCTCTTCAACGGACGCGAAGACGCCGACCGCTCGCTCGTGAACCGGCATGCGTACCGCTACTATCCGCTCGCCCGACGCGTGGTGGCGTGGATCATCGGCATCGTGACCGCGCTTGCGTTGCTCGCGGTATGGGGCGTCGATGTCGGCGAACTGTTCCGCGACGGCAGCGTCGGCCACCGGCTCGCGTCGGCCATCGTCACGATCGGCGTGGCGGCCGTGATCGCGCTGCTCGTGTGGGAAAGCGTGAACGTATCGGTCGAACGGCGGCTCGATCGCTGGACCACGACCGGCGACCTCGTGCGCGCCGCGCGCCTGCGCACGCTGCTGCCGATGCTGCGCACCGGCCTCTTCTGCGTGATCGCTCTCGTCGTCGTGCTGACCGGGCTGAGCCAGCTCGGCGTGAACATCGGGCCGCTTCTTGCGGGCGCGAGCATCTTCGGCGTGGCGCTCGGCTTCGGCTCGCAAAAACTCGTGCAGGACTTCATCACAGGCATTTTTCTGTTGATGGAAAACGCGATGCAGGTCGGCGACTGGGTCACGCTCGCGGGCGTGTCCGGCACCGTCGAATATCTGTCGATCCGCACGGTGCGTCTGCGCGGCAGCGACGGCTCGCTGTATACCGTGCCGTTCAGTTCGGTATCGACGGTCAACAACACCAATCGCGGCATCGGCAATGCGGCTGTCCGCGTCAACATCGTATTCGGCCAGGACGTGGATCTCGCGATCGACACGCTCAAGGAAATCGGCGCCGGCCTGCGCGAGGAGGAGAAGTTCAAGGACGGCATTCTGTCCGACTTCAGCTTCTGGGGCGTCGACGCGGTGGACGGCTCGGCCGTCACACTGGCCGGCCAGATGCAATGCCGCGACTCGGCTCGCTGGGGCGTGCAGCGCGAATTCAACCGGCGCATTCTCGACCGCTTCCGCGAACGCGGCATCGAAATCGCCAATCCGCAGCGCAACCTGCTGACGTGGGACCCGGAGAGCGTCGCGCCGCGCGTCGAAGCGGGCGAGCCGCCGAAGCAGGAACCGCAGCAGGAACCTTCGACGCATGCTTCCGGCGACGGTGCTTCGTCCGATGGCGCATCAAAGGGCGACGCGCCGGTGGAAGACCAGATCCCCGTCGACTCGAAGCCCGCGGGCGGGCCAGGCACGCCCGCGAATCCGGGACCGACCTCGCCGCACGAGTGACGTACTGACTGACAGGGCGCCGGGCGCGCGCTATCTATTGAACCTGCCACCAGCGAGGCAACAGGCGGCGCACCTCGGGCCGCCTGTACCGGTCGTCGATCAGATGCACGACGCCCTCGTCGTGCTCCGTGCGAATCACGCGCCCCGCCGCCTGCACCACCTTCTGCAAACCGGGGTACAGGTACATGTATTCGTAGCCGCTGCCGAAGCGCGCCTCCATCGTGCGGCGCATCTGTTCGTTCACTTCGTTCATTTGCGGCAAGCCGAGCGTCGCGATGAATGCGCCGATCAACTGCTGACCGACCAGATCGACGCCCTCGGAAAACGCACCGCCCAGCACCGCGAAGCCGACGCCCTGGTCGGTGCCGCGAAAGCGCGCGAGAAATGCGTCGCGGGCGGCTTCGTCCATGCCCGGCTCCTGCGCCCAGACAGGCACGTCAGGATTGCGTTCGCGCATCAGCGCGACGACGCGTTGCAAATACTCGAAACTACTCAGGAACCCCAGGTAATTGCCGGGCTGCGCCGTGTACTGCCTCGCAATCAACTCGACGATAGGTTCCAGCGAACGGTCGCGATCGCGCCAACGCGTCGACACGTTGCCCGCAACCCGCACTTGCAATTGCTCCGCGCGAAACGGCCCTTCGACGTCGAGCCATGACGTGTCCTCGGCAAGCCCCAACGTATCGCGGTAAAAATGATGCGGGCTCAGCGTGCCGGAGAACATGACCGTGGTGCGCGCGGCGGCGTAGCGCGGCGCGAGAAACGGCGCGGGAATCACATTGCGCACGCACAGCACGCAACTGGTTTTATCGCGCGGTGCGTGGCGGTCTGTCGTCAGCATGATGTCGAAAATCGAATGCTCGCCGAACTGTTCGGCGAGCGCGACGAAATGCATCGCGTCGAAGAAGAAACGCAGCGACGTTTGATCGATGGAAAGCGGTGCTTCGGCAAGCTGATCCGTCACCGCGCCGATCAGATTCTGCGCGGCCGATAACAGCTTGCCCGGTACGTCGGCGTAGACCTCGTATGAAGCGGTCTGCGCGCGCTTGAGCGCATTCCATTCGCGTTGCAAGCGTTCGAGCGGCTTGCGCAACGTGGGCGGCGCCGTGTTGCGCGCAAGCCGCAACGCCGCCTGATCCAGCGACGCCGTGTACATGCGGCGCGCGCGATCGAGCAGATTGTGCGCCTCGTCGACGAGCACGCCGACGCGCCACTGGTTGATCTGCGTGAGCGCGTAAAGCATCGCGCTGCTGTCGTAGTAATAGTTGTAGTCGCCGACTACGACGTCGGCCCAGCGCGCGAGTTCCTGCGCGAGGTAGTACGGGCAGACGTCATGCGCGAGCGCCGCTGCGCGCACCGCGGCGCGATCGAGACGCGGCCCGGCAAGCGCCGCGCTCCGTGCCGCGTCGAGCCGGTCATAAAAGCCGCGCGCGAGCGGACACGACTCGCCGTTGCACGCCTTGTCCGGATGCTCGCAGGCCTTGTCGCGCGCGACGAGTTCAAGCGTTCGCAGCGGCAACGGCGCAGCGCTCCGGCGCAGCGTTTCGATTGCATCGAGTGCGAGCGCGCGGCCTGGCGTCTTCGCGGTCAGAAAGAACACGCGATCGATCTGCTCCGCCGCGCAGGCCTTCAGCAACGGAAAGATCGTAGCGAGCGTCTTGCCGATGCCCGTCGGCGCCTGCGCCATCAGCGGCTTGCCGTCGCGCGCCGCACGATAGACGGACACCGCCAGTTCGCGCTGGCCGCTGCGAAACTGCGCGTGCGGAAACTGCAATGCGCCGAGCGCGGCATTGCGTGCCGCACGATGCGCTTCCTCCTGCACGGCCCAGTCGAGAAAGCGCTCGCATTGTTCGACGAAAAAAACCTCGAGCTCGCGCGCCGTATGCGTTTGCGTCAGCAACGTTTCCTTCTGACTGCCGACGTCGAAATAAACCAGCGCGACGGTCAATTGGCCAAGTCCGCGCGCGCGGCACAGCATATGTCCGTACACCAGCGCCTGCGCCCAATGCAGCGTGCGGTGATTCGCGGGCATGCGTTCGAGATCGCCGCGATGCGTCTTGATCTCTTCGAGACGATTGGCCGCCGGGTCGTAGCCGTCGGCGCGGCCTCGCACGGTCAGATTGCGATGCGTGGCAGTCAGCGTCATTTCGCTTTCGTAGCCGCTCGCGCGACGCCCCGCGACGGTCACGTGCCCCGCCATGCCTTCGAGCGAAGTCGGCGCGGGCGTGAACCGCAGATCGAGGTCGCCGCGTCTTGCGGTGAACTCGCACATCGCTCGCACGGCGACGATGTAGCTCATGCCGTGGGCTCCGCTGTGAATGTGGCGGGCGTGGCATTGCACTCGGCTTCGTCGGCCCAACGCACGACGACCACGCGCACCGGCATGCCATGCTGCACACAGTAAGCGAGCCAGCGGATCTGGTTGTCCTGCAAGCGGTCGCCGGGTCCCTTCACTTCGATCAACTCATAACGGCGCTCGGCGGGCCAGAAGCGGATCAGGTCGGGCAACCCCGAGCGATTGCCGCGCACATCGCGCAACAGACGTTCGAACCACGACCTCAGATGCGCGGCGGGCAGACAGTCGAGCGCCGTTGTCACGAGTTCGGGCGTGAGCAATCCCCAGAACACGAACGGCGATTGCACGCCGTCCTTCTCATGCAGATGCCGCAGAATCGTCTCGCGATACGCGCCGTTATCGAGTTGAGCCAGGCACGTGGCGAACTGCACGGCACGGCGCGCATGAAAATCCGGCGCGTGAAGATCGGCGGGACCGCGTTGAAACGGATGGAAAAACGCACCGGGCAACGCGGCGAATACTGGCTCCCAGCAGAGCAGGCCGAATAGCGAATTGATCAGCGCATTCTCGACGTAATGCACCGGCGCGGCGTCGCAAGCCAGATGATCGCGCACGACGAATTCGACGGCCTGCGGCGCTTGCGGCCTCGGCAACGTCAACGTGCTGCGCTCGGCCGCGCGCGCCGCCTGCACGCGAACCGCCGGCTCACCGAGCTTGCGCTGCAAACGCGGCAACATGCGTGCGATACGTTGCGCCTCTTCCTCGCTTTCCGGCGATGCCGCGGCCTGCGACGCGAGCGCGAGCGCCGCATCGAAACGTTCGCCGCGCTCGAGCACACGCATGCGCCGATGACGCGCGCCAGGCCACGCGCAACTCTCGTACACGGCGAGCGCCGATGGCCACATCTGCCGCCGTTCGCAATACTGGCCGATGCGAAACAGCAGCTTCGCGCGGCGCGTTTCGAGCCACGAGTTAGACGTTTCGACTGCACGAACGCGCGCGACAAGGGCGTCGATCGCATCGCTGTGCACTTCGTAATTAATCAGCGATGCGAACGATTCTATCGATTCAAGCTGATCGCGACATGCCTGCAACGCGAGATACACCTCGACGTCCGCGCGCTGCTGAAATGCACGCGACGCCGGCCCGAACGCGACTTTCTCGTACTGGAGCACGCCAAGATCGGCGAGCACGAACTCGGACCAGTCCTGCTGCAGATTGCCGAAGAACATCAGCCGAAAACGCTCGCAGAGCGGCGCAATGTCGACACGAAACACGCGATCGCTCGAATGCGCATGCCATGCGGACAACGGACGCGCGGCGGCACCGCCGTTCTCGCCCTCGTCTCCTTCCGCATAAAACGGACGCAATGCATCCAGCAACTCGGGCTTGCGCAGGCTGCGCGCGCCGGGAATCATGGCAAGCGCGTCCGCGAAAATATTCAGCAATTCGGCGCGCGTGGTGAGTGCAAAGAGATCGTCGAGCGTTAGATGCGGCGCCGCGTCCAGCCAGCCGAGCGCAGTAACAGGCGCGGCGGCGCGTAACGGGCAGCCGATTTCGTCGTAAGCCAGGCGGCTCGCACGAAACAGCGTGCCCTTGCGCATCAGCATGCGGACCAGCAATGCGCGCGACGCTTGCGGCAATGACGCAAACGCGCCGAGAAAAGCGCGCTCGCCTGCATCGAGCAGATCGTCGTAACGTTGCGCGAGCCATGCAAGCGCACGCTCGAAGTTCAGCAGATAGTAAGGAGCGCCGGCGAGGGAATCCGGCGGAGCATCGGTTGCCACGGAGTTTGCAGGACCTGTACGTTTATACAGTGATGATAGCAAACTCCACTGCCGCTACGGCTTTGCCGCGAGCCACACCACCGTCAGCGAACGCACGCCCTGCGCGCCGCGAATCAGCACGCCTTCAATGTCCGCGGTCGCGGACGGCCCCGTGACCAGCGCCGCATAACGCGCATCGCGGAAGTCGTTGCGCCGGTAAACGTCCTGCAAACCGTCCACCAGTTGCGCCGGATCGAGCAGCACCACGAGATGCTGCACGATGTAACCCAACGCGTTGACCACGTACTCGCGTTCGCTGAACCACACCGAGCCCGTCTCCGCGACGCCGAAACGCGCGCGCACCACGCCGACGTCGATGTCCTGCAGCGATGCGGGTTCGGTGTCGGCGGTCAGCATGCGCGTGCCGGGCACTTCGGCTGTAGCCGATGCGATCGACACGGCCGCGCCGAACCGCTCGCGGATCAACGCGGCGACATCGGACGCGGCTTGCGCTTGCACGCATGTGCCGCCCATCATTTGCAATGCAGCCGCGAAGCGCTCGCGCAGATCGCCGCCCATCGCGGGAAAGAGCGGCACATCGGGACGCGGACGCGCGGCCGGTTGCGCCTGCCGCACTTTCGCGAGAAAAGCCTCACGCGTTGCCATCGCCACCTCCGCGGTTTTTCTTGTACCAGGCGTGGAAGGTCTGCTTCGGCGCCTCGGGCAACTCGCGTTGCCTGCCCCAGATATTCAGCGGGTTATACAGCACGAAATTCGGCAGCCGCCGCAATGCGCCGCTCATCGACGCGACGGTCGCGCGATACAAGGTCGGACTCGCCAGCAGGCGCCCCGCCATCTTCAACACTTCCTGCTTCACGAACGGCACTTCATGACGCTCGGCGATTACCGTGCGCCATTTGTAGATCTGCTCGTGAATATTGATCTTCACCGGACACACGTTCGTGCAACTGCCGTTGAGCGTCGACGCAAACGGCAACGCGCTATAGCGCTTCAGATCGAAGGTCGGGTTGATGATCGCGCCGATCGGCCCGGAGTAAGTGCCGCCATACGACAGCCCGCCGCTGCGCCGGTAGACCGGGCACGTATTCATGCATGCGCCGCAGCGGATGCATTTGAGCGAGTACCAGAAGTCGTCCATCGCGAGCCGCTCCGAGCGGCCATGATCGACGAGGATGTAATGCATCTCCGTGCCCGGACGCGGCGCGCGGAAATGCGACGTGTATTGCGTGATCGGCGAACCCAGCGCGCTGCGCGACAGCATGCGGATAAACACGCCGAGGTCCGCGACCTTGGGAATCAGCTTCTCGATACCGATCGACGCGATATGCAACGGCGGCACGTTCGCCGAAAGATCCGCGTTGCCTTCGTTCGTGCACACCACGACCGTGCCCGTCTCCGCGACGGCGAAATTGCAGCCCGTCATACCGGCCGTTTTTTCGCGCACGAAATAAGGCCGCGTATTCATGCGCTGGCTTTCCGCGAGATAGTGGATATCGCTATTGTTCGGGTCGGTGCCGATGGTTCGGCCGAACAGTTGCGCCACGTCCGCGCGCAACTTGTGGACCGCGGGCACGACCATATGGCTCGGGTCCTGATGATCGAGTTGCTGGATGCGCTCGCCGAGATCGGTTTCCATCACCGTAATGCCGCGCGGTTCGAGATACTCGCGCATCTTGCATTCGTCGGTGAGCATCGACTTACTTTTGACCAGCGTGGTCATGCCGCGCGCGGACATGATCTGATAGACGAGCGCGTTGTGCTCTTCCGCCGTGGACGCCCAATGCACCACGACCCCGTTCGCCTTCGCTGCCGCGGCAAACTGTTCGAGGTACTCGGACAAATTCGACAGCGTATGTTCCTTGATGCCCGAGGCGAGTTCGCGCAGCGTCTCCCATTCGGCAATGCCGTGCGCCTGCGCGTCGCGCTTCTCACGCAAATCCCACAGACGCTTGTCGTGAAACGCAACGTGTTCAGTCTTCCTGATGAACTCGCCGGCTGCCTTCGCGTGGTCGATGCGGCTCATGCGCGTGCCCCGTTCAGCACCTGAGCGATGTGGATGAAGCGCGCGTCGGCCTTCATGCGTTCCGCGCAGCCTTGCTGATGCATCAGACACGACATGTCGCCCGATACGATGTATTGCGCGCCTGCGTTCAGATGATCGCGCACCTTGTCCTGCCCCATGCGCACGGAGACAGGCTCTTCAGTGACAGAGAAAGTGCCGCCAAAACCGCAGCATTCATCCGGTCTGGATGGTTTGACGAACTCGATGCCCTTCACGCCTTCGAGCAACGTGCGTGGTTTCGAAAACGGCTGCCCCGCGACTTCCGATACCGACGCTTCCTTCAGATGCCGCAACGCGCTGCAACTGTTATGCAAGCCGACGCGATACGGAAACTCAGCCCACGGAAATTCGCGCGCGCCGACCACGTCATGCAGAAACTCGACGAGTTCATAAGCACCTGCGCGCACGTTTCTGACTTCATCCGTCTGCTCGATCGCGGTCAGATGCTCGCGCACGTGATGGATACAGCTCGCCGAAGGTCCGACGATGTAGTCATAGCCCGCGAAGTTGCGCGCAAACACGCGCTCGGCGCCGGCCGCGTCCGCGTGCGCGCCGCTATTGGCCATCGGCTGGCCGCAACAGGTTTGCTCCTGCGGATAGTCGACCTCGATGCCGAAGCGCTCCAGCAATTCGAGTGTGGCGATGCCGACCTCGGGGTAAAACGCGTCGATAAAGCACGGAATAAAGAGGGCGACTTTCATGAGTTCATTGGACGGAACGCGGCAGGAGACAACGCCGGCGGTCATGTTGGCAAGGTTGGTCAGCTTGGTCTGACCAAAAATATAAGGAAGTCGCCGGTTCGTGTCAATCGGAACATCGCGACGGGCGCTGAGCGACAGGCGCCCGCGACCGCCCATAAACGTCTACAGCTTCGCCGCGTCTTCCTGATAAATCTCGCGCACGAAGGCGAGATGCCGTTCAGCGGCCTTGCGCGCTTTTTGCGCGTCGCGCGCCATGACCGCGTCGTAGATGGCCTGATGCTGGCTCATCAACTGCTTTTCCATCGCCTCGTCGTAATCGATCAGCCGATGGTACTGGCGCATGCCTTCGCGAATCAGCGTATGGATGCCGTGCATGACATGCGCAAGCGCGATGTTGTGCGTGGAGTCGGCAATGGCGAGGTGAAACGCGGCGTCCAGTTCCGCGAGATTGTCACGATCCTGCGATCGCGACGCCGCCTTCAACGCTTCGAACGCGGCCCTGATCTTGCGAAGATCGGCGGCTGTCGCGCGTTCGGCGGCATACACCGTCGAAATGGATTCGAGCCCCTGGCGCAATTCGAGAATATCGGCACTGGTACGCGGATTCTGCAAAAGCAGTTCGGCGAGCGGCCCCGAAATGAGCGGCGCGGTGAGTTCCACCACCGTAAAACCGCCGCGCCCTGACGTGGCGATATAACCGTCCGACTCGAGCCGGATCAGCGCCTCACGCAGCGAGGGCCGCGACACCGCCAGTTGCGTGGCGAGATCGCGTTCCGCCGGCAAGCGGTCGCCCGGCATCAGCACGCCGTCCGAGATCAATTGCTTGATCTGATCGGCGACCACGTCGGAAAGCCGCTTGCGCGTGAAGGACTGAATCGGGCGAAAGTGCATAGGCGGCGGCTCATAAAGCCGGATGGTTCAAGGTTCGTTGGCGAATGCAAGGCACTTGCAGGCACTTGCGGAATCGCGAATGAATTATACCGTCGCCACAAACGCCGCAATCCGCTTGCATGCCTCGGCAAGACGTGCTTCATCCACGACGAAGCCGAGGCGCACGAAGCCGTTAGCGGTCTCGCCGAACGCGCTTGCATCGAGCACCGACACGCCTTGCGCGCGAAACAGCCGCCACGTGAAATCCATCGTATCGAGACCTGTGCCGCTGACGTCGACCATCATGAACATGCCGGCTTCGGGAAGCAGGCAGCGCAAGCGCGGAATGCGGCTCAAGTGTTCGAACACGACGTCGCGGCGGCGCCGGTAAATCTCGCGCATTTCATCGACGATTCGCGCCTTCTCTTGCAGCGCCGTCTGCGCGGCCTGCTGGATGAAACCCGGCAAGCCGTACAGCATCGCGAGCGCGAGCCGCCCCATGTGTTCGATCAATTGCGTCGGCCCGATTGCCCAACCGACGCGCCAGCCGGCCATCGCATGCGATTTCGACAGACTGCCTAGCGTCACTGTGCGCTCCGCCATGCCGGGCAGCGACATGATGCTCACATGTTCGCGCTCGAACGTGAGGTCGGCATAGACTTCGTCGGACAGCACCCACAGATCGTGCTCGCAGGCGACGCGCGCGATCCGCTCGAGATCCGCGCGCGGCATGACGACGCCCGTCGGATTGCAGGGCGTCGCGAAGAAGATCGCCTTGGTGCGCGAGGTGACCGCTCTTTCGAGCGCGTCGCAGTCGAGGTGGAACGCACGCGCGGGGTCCACCGGCACCGGCACGAGCGTCGCGCCCGCCGCACGCACGCAGGCTTCGTACGTGAGGTACATCGGCTCGGGAACGATGACTTCGTCGCCTGCTTCGAGCAGACACAGCGACGTGGCGAACACGCCGTTTTGCGCGCCCGCGGTGAGGATCACGTTGGCCGGCGCGACGGCGACGCCGCTCATGCGCGAGTGTTCGCTCGCAATCGCCGCACGCAACGGATCGCGGCCGGAGACCGCGCTGTAGTGCGTATCGCCGCCGCGCAACGCGTCGATGGCGCGCTCGACGATCGGCGCGGGCGTCGCAAAGTCGGGGTCTCCGACGCTGAGCACGATCACGTCCTCGCCCTTCGCGGCCGCCTGCTGCGCGACCCGATGAATTTCCCACGCCGACGTGCGCCTGCCTTGCAAACCCTCAACCCGACTCGAATACTTCATCGCGCTCACCCGTTTCCGATTTGACCCGCCAATGTAATGGGGCGTGCGCGAAACGTCCAGATACGAAAAAGCGCCACGCGGGCGGACAGCCTCGCGTGGCGCTTCAGTTTCGATCGAATCACCGCATGCAACAAACGTCGAGCCGACTCAATTCGCGACTCAAACTCGCGGCTCAAACCTGGCGGCGCAACTCCGCCGGCGGCACTTTCATCAGATGACGATACTTCGCGACCGTGCGGCGCGCGACGAGCACGCCCTGATCGGCGAGCATCTTCGCAAGCGTTACATCGGACAGCGGATCGCGCGTGTTTTCCGCGGCGATCATTTCCTTGAGCAGCGCGCGCACTGCGGCGGCGGAACAGGTGCCGCCGCTTTCCGTGCCGAGTTCGCGCGGGAAGAAATGCTTGAATTCGAAAATGCCGCGGGGCGTGGCCATATATTTGTTGCCCGTCGCGCGCGAGATGGTCGATTCGTGAAGACCGAGTTCGTCGGCGACATCGCGCAGCACCATCGGCTTCAGCGCGATTTCGCCGTACTGGAAGAACGCCTTCTGATGCGCGACGATGCATTCGGCCACGCGTTGAATCGTATCGAAGCGTTGTTGCGCATTCCTGATCAACCAGCGGGCTTCCTGAAGCTGCTGCGCGAGCGGCGAACGGCTCGCGCCCGCGGACTGCGCGAACAGCTCGGCATACATGCGGTGAATCCGCGCGCGCGGCTGCACGGCGGGGTTGATCGTCACGACCCACTTGTTGCGCACCTGACGCACGATCACATCGGGCACGACGTAGTTGTCCTCGGTACGGCCATAGCAATTGCCCGGCTTCGGGTCGAGCTTGCGCACGAGCGCGCAGGCCACGCGCAGTTCTTCCGCGCTGCAGCCAATCTGCTTCTGCAATTCAGCCTGCTCGCGACGCGCGAGCCGTTCGAGATGATGCTCGACGATCTGCCGCGCGACGTCGCGCCCCGGCGTCTCCGCGGGCAACGCGTTGACCTGCAGCAGCAGGCATTCCGACAGCGAACGTGCGCCGAGACCCGGACGGTCGAGCGATTGCACGAGGCGCAGCGCCACCAGCAATTCTTCTTCGGTCAACTCGGGCTCGAGATCGACGCTGTCCGCGAGATCCGCGAGGTCCTGGCGTAGATAACCGTCGTCGTCGAGCGCCTCGATGATGAAGCGCGCGACGGCGCGATCGCGGTCGTCCAGCCGGTAAAGACGCAGCGCGTCATGCAACTGCTCGCGCAAGGTCGGCTGCGAGCGCGCCCATTCGGCGGGATCGCTGCCGTCGGAATCGCCGTTCTGGCGTGCCGAACTGCGGCTGCTGTAGTCGCCCGAGAAGTCTCCCGGCATGTCGTCCGGGCCGCCGCTGTCGAGCGTCTCGCTCGTCACCGCTTCGGCGGGCAATGCGTCGGGCTCGGCGGCCGCGACCGCATCGGTGGCGGGCAGCGCGCCGGCTTCGTCGGGGGTCGGCGTTGCGAGCGCGACGTCTTCCGTTTCCGACGAATCGTATTCGAGGAAGGGGTTCGTATCGAGCGCGGTTCGCAACTCCTGCTGGAACTCCAGAGACGATAGCTGCAACAGACGCACGGACTGCTGCAAGCGCGGCGTGAGTGCAAGAGACTGCCTTGTGCGAAGTTCAATTGAAGGCATCGTGTTGAGGTCCCATGAATAGCTGAAGTAAAGAGCAACCTGAACAGAGCAACTGCCGTACCAGCTTTTGCAACACGCTGTTTTTTCTAGCCTTTGCTTTTTCGGGCTTGCGAATTGCGGCCCCGCGCGGCGCCTTTTTTACAAGCGAGGCGGCAAATTCCGGGTTCACTTCTTATCTTTTGCTCCGCCCTTTCGTGGCGTGCTGAGCGCTTATTCATCAGCGGAAAAGCGCCGCTGCAATCGGGGCTCGACCGGCTTTGCACTGCGCGGACTGATCCCCGGGCACAGACTTTGCGACCCGGCTCTATGTGGACGGACGTGCGTCCTCGCATCCGGCGCTAATCGTTTAACGACTGAGGCGCAACGACTGCGAAGACCCGGCCGGTGTCGATAACGGGCCCTGACGGAACCGTAGCGGCAACGATCCCACGCGAGTCATCGGCGGCGCAGGCCGCGATCGACCGCAGGCAACAAGACCGCCATTTCATCAACACCCGAAGGAGGAACCATGAAGACCATCCATCTGTTGAAGACCGCAGGCAGCATCGCGTGTGTCGCATTCGCACTGAACGCTACCGCGCAAACCAGCGCCTCGGCGCCGCCCGCATCGTCGGAAAGCATCGGTCAGCATATCGACGACGGCACGATCACCACCAAGGTCAAGGCAGAACTGCTGGGCGCGAAGAACGTGAAGTCCACGCATATCCATGTGAAGACGCGCAAGGGCGTCGTGTGGCTCACGGGCACCGTGCCTTCCGCCGACGATAAACTCGCCGCCCAGGACGTCGTGGAAGGCGTGAAGGGTGTGACGAGCGTCAAGAACCGCCTGAAAATCGCAGCCGAGTAAATGCGGTTGCAGCAAGCCCGGCGCGTTTCATGAATTCCGCGCCGGGCAAAGAGAAAGCCGTCCGCATGCGGACGGCTTTTTTGCGTGAACGCGAGGCTTAGCCGTTAGCTCTTCGCCGCATACTGATCGCGCAGATCACGCACGCGGTCGTGGTTCTGCAGCACGCCCTGATATTGACGCTCAACGATCGCGCGCACATCCGCGGGCAATTCTTTTTCGAGCGCGTCGTGATAGCTCTTCTTCGCGACGTCCTCGCCCTTCTCGACCTCGACGAGTATCTGATGATCGCTGCGGTCCGTCACCGCCGACTTCATGTCGACCCAACCGCGATGCAGCGCGCCGCTCACGCTGCCACCCGTTTCCGGCTTGCCGCCCAAACGCTGAACCACATCCTGCAGTTCGCGTGCGCCGCGGGCGCAGTCTTCGGCACGCGTGAGGAAGAGCGTCTTCAACTGCGTGTCGCGCGCATCTTCGGCTGCCTTGCGAAAGCCCTTTTCTCCATCCTTCGATGTTTCGACGAGATCGTTCAGCACGGAAACAACGTTCGTAGCCATTCAATACCTCCAAGGGGTTTCGTTAATCGCGGAATCCGTCGCGAGGGTTAGCGCGTGTGTCGTTATGCGCGTGCCCTGCTTTGTCGTGAACTGCTCATGAATGCACGCGACGGAGTTCACTCAACTACTCGCACGGCGCGTGCCTGGCGTGTCGAACGACGCATGCACAGCAAGCTGTTGGGATTGGCATGTGCGTTGCTCCCTTCATCTCGCCCGCGCGATGTCATGCAGTGCACAAGAGTTGAAAAGAATCGCGGGCAGCAACGACAGGGAGAGCAACATCATGAAGATCAGCAGCGCAGAGCTTCTGGCCACCGTCGCGATCGTCACGTCGGCGGGGGTGTTTCAGATTCGTCAGCATATGGAGCCGCCTACAGGCGTTACCGCAAGCACGCCCGAAAGCGTACGAACAGCGCCTTCGTCGTGCGGCACGTCGCGCAACGGCATCATTCCGGCTTCATGCGAGCCGGCGCGCGAGCAACCGCCGGCGGAGCATGCGCTGCCTTTGCCGCAGCGCGGCGCCGCACGCGTCTGGGTATGAACCGCAAGGGTCCAAGGCAAGCTGTACGCGTGTTCCGCGGTTTGCGGTCCGTAATCGGCATAGGGGACGGCCATGAGGCCGTACCCCTGCCACACCACCCGGCATGCGGGTCCGCACCGGGCGGTTCGGGAAGTTGAGGTTATGAGAGTCGGGGTACGCCCAGTTGGTCGAAGTAGGCGATGGTCAGCACGCGCTTGAGCGCACCGTCGCTATTGCGCCACCAGCAACGACTGTTCGCCGCCACTTGTCGCGCCACAGCGGCCGATGCCCCCAGCGCACGCAGTTCCCGGTAGATGGTGGTGCCACGGCGCCAGTGTTTGAGATGGATCGCGCGCAACCGGTGACGCAGCCACTCATCCAGTGCCAACCACACACCGGGTGTTTGCGCCAACCTGAAGTACGCCTTCCAGCCTTGCACGTAAGGCCGTAGCTGTTCCACCACTTTCTTCATGCTGCGCCCGCCAGAGCGATGGGTCAGTTCACGGATGCGGTGTTTGAACGCCAGCAGCGGTTTGGCCGCCACCTTGCGTTTGACCACCCCACCCGCAGCCACCCACAGGCTGTAGCCCAGAAACTTGCGACCAAACACACTGGCCACCGCGCTTTTGGTCTCGTTGACCTTCAGCCGCAGTCGCCCATACAGACGCCGCAGCAGTGCCATCACCCGCTCACCCGCCCGGCGGCTACGAACATAGACATTCGCGTCGTCGGCGTAGCGCGCGAAGCAATGACCCCGCCGCTCCAGTTCCTTATCCACTTCGTCGAGCAGCACGTTGGCCAGCAACGGGGACAGTGGTCCGCCTTGCGGCGTGCCCTGATCCCGTTGCTGGACCACTCCGCCATCCATGATGCCGCTGCTCAGATACGCCCGGATCAGCCGGATTACGCCGGCATCATCGATTCGCTTCTGTAGACGGTCAATCAGGATGTCGTGGTTGACCCGGTCAAAGAATTTCTCCAGATCAACGTCCACCACGATTCGCCGACCCGACTGCACGTACGACTGCGCGGCTAACACCGCGTCGTGCGCACGCCGTCCAGGCCGGAAGCCGTGGCTGTGCTCGCTGAAGGTAGGGTCCAGAACCGGCTGCAGCACCTGTAGCAGCGCCTGCTGGATCAACCGGTCCGTTACCGTCGGGATGCCAAGCTCGCGCTCGCCTCCATCCGGCTTCGGTATCGTCACCCGACGTACCGGGCTGGGCCGGTACGTCCCCTTGAGCAACTGTTCACGGATCGCGGGCCACGCCGTCACCAGATGACGCGACGTCTGGTCAACGTCCAGACCGTCCACGCCAGCGGCTCCCTTGTTGGACCGGACCCGTTTGAACGCCTGCTTCAGGTTCTCTCCTGTCAGCGCCGCTTCCAGCAGCGCCGACCCTGTGTCCCCGGATTCATGTCGCGGGCAGCAGGCTTCATCGCTAGTCGGTGTACGCCGTGCAGCTTCACCGCACGTGACCCCCACCCGCCCCGCTTGCGCGGGCATCTGACGCATTGCCTGTCGCATCGACATGACGCTGGACACTCCTTCCCGTTTAGCCCTTCGTCACCAGCTTCGGCCTCATCAACCTGTCCTGTGACTACTACGGCCTCTGCTGACTTCTCGCTCCGGCTCGACGCCGTTGCCCTTTCAGGCACGAGGCGAGATCTCCCCAGGTAAGAACGCAATCCTTCACCGCACAACCGCCGCATTTACGTTGCCTGATCCTTGACCACGAGAGCTTCGCGCTTCTTTGCACGCTCGCCCTGATCGGCACCGCCTCATATCCGGTTCTTGTTCATCGGCTCGCGGTTTCGCTCCACGCTTCCTCCCCACGCTCGGTCGCCCTCACGCAGTTGCGCTTCACTTCGTTCGCTGTGGTCAACTCACGATGGGACTTGCACCCACAAGACTGCGCCCATGCTGGGCGCACAAAGAAAAGGCCCGACATTAAGTTGTCGGGCCTACTCGCTGTTACGCAGCGCTCGTACGAGCGTCCATCAAGCACGCTTCTCGCTGTACTCATTGAGCGGCACCGGCTGCTTCAACGGATCGAAGTCGGCCCAGCGCCCCTGCTGCCAACGGCCCGTCGCACGCTCGATCGACACACCGCCCGCTTCACGCAGCACGCGCGCCGCCTCGAGCTGATTGTCGGGCGATACGTGCACGGCGACGAGCACGCCCGAATCGCGCGCCTCCTGGTGAAACACCGCGCCGTTTCCTGCGTCGCCGTCCTTGCGTGTGCGCCACATAGCGCCGGCAAGCGAGCCGATATAGGCACCGACGCCCGCCGCGATCACAGAGACAAGCAGCGGTGCCGAGAACGCCGCAAAGATGCCGACGCCGATGATCGCGCCCGCCACCGCGCCGACCGTCACGCCGAGACCGGCGCCCTTCGGCGCGCCTTTCGCACCGGCGTCGGTATGCACGTCGCCGCCAATCGGAAAACGCGCATGCTGACCGCGCGGATTGACGAAGAAAAGCGTGACGTCTTCTTCGACGAAGCCTGCATTGAAGAGTTTTTGCGCCGCTTCCTCAGCGGCGGGAAAAGTCGTAAAGCGTGCTGCGACGATGAGTGACATAAGGCCTCCTTGCATCGTGATGCGTTTTTACAGACGACGCTCGCGAACCGCGGTGCGCCTTGTGGCGAGGAGTTGACGAAGACCGGCGGCGAGCAGCGGAGCAGCCGAGCAGCGGCGCGATGGACTCAGGCAGCGTTGCCGCGATCGGGTTCCATGCCTTCCACCCGGAACAGTCCGCTATGCAAGATTACGCCTTCGCCGTTGTTCTGGTCGAGCGCTTCGGCGCATACCGAACGGATCCGGTTGCGGCCCTTGTCGAAGGCCTCCATCAAGGCGCTTTCGAGCGGCGACTGTGCGCCGAAGTGATCCTCGAGCGCCTCGACGGTAATCGCGCAGACAACCGGTTCGCCGTCCACGCGCGCCATGAAGCGAACCGTCAGGTTCGCGCCGTCGAAGGTCGGCTTGTCGTCGGGGAAAGTGATCTGCATAAGGGAGTCCTCATAGGCAGGCCGCGGCAGGATAGCGTTCATGATGAAGAACCCTTCATGGTGCCGGCGAGCTGCTTCGCCATCTCGAGATGATGCTTGATGACGGGCAGCGCGCGCGCCGCCGCAGCCTTCAGTTGCGAGTCGGTGCCGCTCTGGCTTTGCTGCTGGAACAGATCGACCGCTCGCTGATGCGCCTCGACCCCGACCTGCTCGACGTACGCTTCATCGAACTGCTGGCCCTTGAGCGTTTGCAGTTTGCCGACGAGTGCCGAATCGGCCGCACCCGCCGCCGGCAGCCGCTTCTTCGCGGCGAGCGCGGCCATGCTTTGCGAGAGCTTTGTATGATCGGTGATCATCTGCTGCGCGAACTTCTTCACACGCGGATCACGCGAATTCTTCAACGCGATCTTGCTCGCGGCGATTTCGGTGGCGTCGGATTGCGAAGCGTCCTGGATGAACTGCTGATCCGCGGGCGAGAGCTGCGTGCCGCCCGCGGGCGCATCGCTTGCAGGGGCGTCGCTTGCCTGCGCGTGGACCGCGCCGGCCGACGCCACGCCAAGACCGAGCGCGACAGTCATCACTTGTAGGGAATACCGTAGTTTCATGCTTTTTCTCCCTTGCTTACGGAGTCACCGGCGCTGCTCGCTCGCCGCATGCGCGAATCGCGTTGCACCGCTCATGCCGCCTTGCGTTTCGACAGTTGCCCGATCAGCGCCTTGTTGAATGCGGGAATGTCATCGGGCTTGCGGCTCGAAATCAGGTTGTTGTCTTCCACCACTTCCTGATCGACCCATGTGCCGCCCGCGTTGCGAATGTCGTCCTGCAGACTCGGCCAACTCGTCACCGTTCGACCCTTGATGATTCCCGCCGATACGGGCAGCCACGTGCCGTGGCAAATCACCGCGATCGGCTTCTTCGCGCTGTCGGCGGCTTTGACGAAGGCCTGCGCCTGCGGCAGCAGACGAATCGCATCGCCGTTCACCACGCCGCCTGGCAACACGACCGCGTCGTAGTCGTCGGCGGTGGCTTTGTCGAAAGTCGAATCGACGTCGACCGTGTCGCCTTTCTCGACATGCTTGAAGCCCTGGATCTTGCCCGGCTTCTGTGAAATCACATGCACGGTCGCGCCCGCTTCGGCAAGCGCGCGTTTCGGCTCGACCAGTTCCGCCTGTTCGAAACCGTCCACTGCGAGTACCGCTATCTTCAGACCGTCGAGGCTGTTAGCCATTGCGTTCTCTCCTTCAGTTCCAGTGCGGGGCGGCACGCGTTCGACGCGGCCGCCTCCGTGATTCGCTACTCATTGACTATGCGGCAGCAAGGCATGTGCCTGCCGCCCGCGCGTGCCCGTTGATCTGGCTGCGCCGCCCGCTGGGCCGGCGTTGCGGCGCGTTGGGTGTGAACCGGACAGGTCGATTAAAGACCGGTGGGGTCCTCGTCGAGACCGTCGTCGCCGTCATCGGCTGCCGATGGCCGCACGATGTGATCGGGCTCGATGTCGCGATCGGGATCGAGCGTCGAATCGCCGTCGGCTGCGGCGCGCTCGCCCGTGCCGGCGCGATCGGTGTCGCTGGCGAGTTCGGCTTCCCCGGTTTCGAGCGCGTGATTGTCCAGTTCAGTTTCGACGTCGAACTCGTGACGCTTCTCGCCGGCGACATCGCTGCCGCTATCGGACGAATCGCTCGGTCCCAACGTGCCCGTCGTGCCGGAGGTCTGCTTCACCACCTGTTGCGGCTCTTCATCGGGATTCAGCGTGCTGCTCATGGCGCTCTCCTTTTCGGTTGGCTTTGCGTTTGCGTTGCGCTTGCGCTTGCGTTGATACGTATGACGTTGTTCGCAAGGACCGTTCCGCCCGCACACTCGCAGCGTATGCGCCAGGCACCGGCCTTGCTCCGGGCCATCACTGGCGCAACGCGCTTCACGCTTGAAAGTTCTACCTGCGAAGATGGCTATGACGAACAGCACAACTCAAAACGGTCATGCATCGACCGACGACAGCGCGAAGCAGGCCGCGCCCGCCGCGATGCCGCCTGGTTTGCGCCACGCCGACGACAGCAAGCCTGGCTACACACGCAAGCGCGAGAAAGAAGGCTTCGCGTATTTCGACGTCGAAGGAAAACGCATTGAGGACGAAGCGGAAATCCAGCGCATCAACTCGCTTGCGATTCCGCCCGCCTATGAGGACGTATGGATTTGCCCCGATCCGCGCGGCCACATTCAGGCGACCGGACGCGACGTGCGCGGCCGCAAGCAATACCGTTATCACCCGCGTTGGCGCGAAACGCGCGACGCGGACAAGTACGAACGCATGGCGGAATTCGGCCGCGCGTTGCCAAGGATTCGCGCCCGCGTCGCGCGCGATCTCGAACTGCCGGGCATGCCTGCCGACAAGGTGTTCGCGGCCGTCGTGCGGCTGCTCGATACGACGCTTGTGCGCGTCGGCAGCGTCGAATATGCGCGCGAAAACCAGTCATACGGTTTGACGACGCTGCGCAAGAAACATGTGAAGGTCGAAGCGGGACAGTTGCGTTTCAGGTTTCGCGGCAAGAGCGGCATCGAGCACGACGTCACGGTCGACGACCCACGCGTGAAGCGCATCGTGCGGCGCTGTGCGGAACTGCCGGGGCACGACCTGTTCCAGTATCTCGACGACGACGGCACGCGCCGCACCGTCGGCTCCGCCGACATCAACGACTATCTGCGCCGTGCAAGCGGCGCCGACTTCACCGCGAAAGACTATCGGACGTGGGCCGGCAGCGTGTATGCGCTCGCAACGCTGCGGCGGCTCGTGTGCGAGAGCGCCACGGAAGCGCGGCGCCATATCGTCGCGACCGTGAAGGAAGTCGCGGGCCTGCTGCGCAATACGCCCGCTGTCTGCCGGCGCTGCTATATCCATCCGGCCGTCATCAGCGCATTCGAAGCCGACGAATTGCAGACCTTGCCGCCGGGCCAGTCGAGGCGCGGTCTGAAAGTGGATGAAGTGGCGTTTGCCGCGTTGCTCGCACATGCGGAAAAACGCGCGGCGAAACTCGCGCGTCAGGCGGGCGCGAAGGGCCGCAAGCTGCGCGAAGCACAAGCCGCCGACAGCATCAACGGCTCGATTTCGACGCTGCTTCAGAAGTCGCGTGTGATTCGCAAGGAAGCGAACAAGGCAGCAGCGAAAGCCGGCGCAAATACCGGCCGGGCTGCCCGCGCTAAGGTCAACGAGGAAGTCACGGGAAAGGCCAGCCGGAAAGCCGGCGCGCGAAGCGCCCGGCGAGCTGCGGGGGAGCGCGTCGGCTCGCCGCCGCCCGCGGACAAACCGGCTGCGAGTTGAATCGGCTCACTTCGGATCAGCGCTGCGCTGCATGATTGCACCGCGTACACCGCGCAATTAGTTCGGGCAACGAATCACATTTTCTCTTCGAATGCGGCCATCACGAGCCACACGTCGCGCTCGCCGTCGCGGATTTCCGCGGCCAACGCATAAGGATCGCGCGGATCGCAAATCTGCGCGAGCGCTTCATGCGCGATCTCGCCGTTGGGGAACACGCGCTCGGTCAAGGGCCGGACTTCCTGCTTGCCTTCGAACATGCGCTGATCCCTGCGATACACGAGCGTCTGCGATTTCCAGTCGCGAAAGCATTCGAGTACATGCGCGAAATCGCCGCCGCAGATGTTCGACTGATAGTGAATTCGGTTGTTCATGATGAGGTCTCCCACAGATGCGTGGATTCATGATGCTCACCATGAATCGAGCAATCGACATGCCGAGCGCATTCTTTACAACGCGTTCGAAAGCACGGCACCGGCGCAGGAATTTCAATGGGGCGCGCATCATTTACGCGGACCGCGCGAGCGCGTGGCAAACGCTTGGCGAAAGCGGACGAGGAACGCGCGTTGCTGCACTCGTCATCACCCCCAAACCTGCGAAGGAGACAGATCATGGTCATGCAAAGTCAGACGCAAGGCACGCAAGGCGCACGCATCGTCGGTAAAGGCAGCGCGACGGCGGAAGGCCCGGGCCCGGACGTAATGGCGGCAGACACACTCGACGACAACAGAGTGCTCAGCAGCGACGGCGAGGATATCGGCAAGATCAAGGACATCATGCTCGACGTGCGCTCAGGGCGTATCGCGTATGCAGTGCTTTCGAGCGGCGGCTTCCTCGGCATCGGCGACAAACTGCTCGCCATTCCGTGGCACGCGCTCACGCTCGACACCGAGCAGAAATGCTTCGTGCTGAACATGCCGGCCGAGCGCGTGAAAAACGCGCCGGGGTTCGACAAGGACCATTGGCCGTCGATGGCGGACGCGACATGGGCCACGTCCGTGCACCAGTACTACGGCAGCGAGCCGTACTGGAGCCGCGACCGTTTCGATATGCGCGATGACGCCGGCGTCGGCGATATTCCGGCAGGCTCGTCGGACGCGCCGGAAGCCGGTGGCGTGAAGCTGTAATCGGCGAGGCACGCGAAACCGCGCGGTTCGCTGCGCGGTTTATAGACTACGCGCCGGCATGCCGCCGTTGCGGCGGCCGGCGCTTTTAATTTCGAACGAGAGAACGGCGTCGCGAATAGCGCATCACGAATCGCGCATCACGAATCGCGCATCACGCATGCAAAGCGAGTACGACCCGCAAACAGCACCAGACATCTGGCAAAGGAGGCGGCTCCGATGGCCACCAGCAAGACCACACGCAAGACGAAGCGCCCGAAGGCGCGAAGCCGGTCCGGACGTCCGCCGCGGCAACGTCACGCGCAGGCTCATGCGGCGCAGCACAAGAAGGCGTCGCGCGCGAACGGCGGCAAGAGCCCGCACAAGTGGTCGCATCACGTGATGGAAACGAGCGACGCGATGGACCTCCAGCGGGACATCTTCAAGAACGGCAACGCGGACGAAATCGCACAGTCGCTCAAACAGTCGTCGACGAAAAGCCGCCGCCGCAAAGGCACACCGTTTCAATCGGCGATGTCGATGCTCAACTTCTACATCAACCGCGCGGGCCGAAACCTGCCAAAAACTCGCCGCGCAACGCTGGAGCAAGCCAAGCGCAAGCTGCGCGAAGCGTTTGGACGCGCGCCCTGAAGCCGCTTTCGTCCGCATCCATTCGCCTTTCACCGCATTCATGCGCGCTCTGACGCATCATATGCGCTGCCATGCCCTCATGTGCGCGTGACGCATCAAG
Source organism: Paraburkholderia graminis C4D1M (assembly GCF_000172415.1). Classification (GTDB taxonomy): domain Bacteria; phylum Pseudomonadota; class Gammaproteobacteria; order Burkholderiales; family Burkholderiaceae; genus Paraburkholderia; species Paraburkholderia graminis. The sequence continues at coordinate 432,494 of NZ_ABLD01000001.1, read as the reverse complement.
GCTTGCGCCCTTCCACCCCGGCCGGCACGCGCCGTTTGCATGCCGGCCTTGACTGGATGCTCATGCACGAAACTTTGTGGTTTCTCATCGTCGGCTCCGTGCTCGTTTTCATGGGCGTGGCCGCGACGACGCTGCGCCGCCTGCCCGTCAGCGCGGCGATGGTGTATGTCGCGATCGGCTACGCGCTCGGGCCGCCTGGTGTCGGGCTGCTGCATCTCGACATGGCCGCCGACGCGCACTTGCTGCGCATGCTCACCGAAGTCGCGCTGCTGGTGTCGCTCTTCGCGATCGGGTTGCGCCTGCGCGTCGGCGTGCTCGACAAACTGTGGATGGTGCCGCTGCGTCTCGGCTTTCTTGCGATGCTCGCGACCGTGCCGCTGCTCGCCCTCTTCTGCGTGTACGTGCTTCATCTCGGCTGGGGGCCCGCGATTCTGCTGGCCGCGATTCTCGCGCCGACGGACCCGGTGCTTGCCCACGACGTTCAGGTGCATAACCCCGGCGATCACGATCTGTTGCGATTCGCGCTCTCCGGCGAAGGCGGTCTGAACGACGGCATCGCGTTGCCTTTCGCGATGATCGGCCTCGCGTTTTGCGCGATGCACGGCGCGGGCGCGGGCGACGTGCTCAACCTTAAACTCGCCGCGTCCGCCGTGTGGGGCGTGCTCGGCGCCATCGCGATCGGCGCGCTGCTCGGCTGGGTGACGACGCATGCGGTCGCCTGGCTGCGCACGCGCTTTGCGCATGCGCTCGGCCTCGAAGGTTTCTTCGCGCTCGGGTTGATCGGCCTGTCGTTCGGCGCGGCGCAGCTCGCGCACACCTACGGTTTTCTCGCGGTGTTCGCGGCGGGCGTGTCGATGCGCCGCGTCGAATATCGCGCGAGCGGCGGCACGTCGCCGCGCGAAACGATCGGCACCGTCGATTCCGCCGACGTCGAAGCGACCGCGTCCGATCCCGACAAGGCGCACGCGTTCATGACCGAGTCGGTGCTCGGCTTCACGATCGAACTGGAACGTATCGCCGAAGTGATCATCATGGCGATGGTCGGCAACGTGCTCGCCACGCTCGCCGCGCCGCTCTTCACGTGGCAGGCGCTCGCGCTCGTCATTGCGCTCTTCATGTTCGTGCGGCCGGCGTCGGTCGCGTTGTCGTTGATCGGCTCGGCCGCTTCGCCGACGCAGCGCCGCCTGATGAGCTGGTTCGGGATTCGCGGCGTGGGCTCGTTCTACTACCTCGCGTATTCGCTCGAACACGGGCCAGCCGCCGACATCAAGCCGCTCGTGCCGCTCGCGCTCGCGGTGGTGACTGCGTCGGTGGTGATTCACGGCGTGTCGGCGACGCCGCTGATGAACCGCTACCGCCGGCTGCGTCGTAGCGAAAGCTAGAATACGGGCGGCCTTTCGCCGCACGCGTACCTTTCGTTTTCACCAGCCTTTGCTACCTCGCCCGCCGATGACTCCTTCCGATCACCCAGCACGAACGAAACGCGCAAGCGCCGGCGAGTCGCTGTTCGCCTTCCTCAAATCGCTGCCGTTCGGCGAGCGGCTCGTCGAAGGCAGTTTGATGGCATTGCAGGCGGTGACGGGCGCGAGCCTCGCGTTCGGCATCGGCCAGGCGCTCCACACCGAGCAGGCGTTCTGGGCCGCGATCACCGCCATTGCCGTGAGCCAGCACAGCTATATCGACACGCGCAAGCTGTCGCGCGATCAGTTCATCGGCGCGATGGTCGGCGGGCTGTGCGGGCTCGCGGGCGCGACGCTCGGCGACGGCTATTTCGCGGCCTACGCGGCGACGGTGGCGGCGGCCATCGTGATCTGCTGGATCGTCAACGTGGGCAGCGCGGCGCGGCTCGGCGGCATCACCGCGACCATCATGCTGCTGGTGCCTGGCATCGGCCCCGCGTGGGACAGGGCGATCCTGCGCCTCGGCGAAGTGACGCTGGGCACCGTGTGCGCGTTGCTGGTCGCATGGTTGATGTCGGTTGTCGAAAAACGCGTGTTCGGCGCGGGTGACGATGGGCGCTGAGGGCCAGGGTTCGCCGTCCGCGCCAGGCAGTTGCAGCCGGCGCGTTGTCGTGCGGTGGACGTCGGTAGCGGCGCGGCGTCACGTCGACGGTTTGCTGAAACGCTTTGCCGAGCGCCGCTTCAGATTGATAGCGCATCGTTTCGTCGATTTCCGCAACGCTGCGCTGTGTCCGGCGCTGCGGATCGCAGGCGATCGTCGATCGTCATACGGGTTTGCATGAGGAAATCCGTGCAACGGATCGCGCAGCGCGTTCAGCAGCAAGGCCGACGAACCCGGCGTATCGACGAAGCGGCCGCACTTCACGCAAAGCGTCACACCAGACGGCGCGCTTCCTCCAGTTGCTTGCGGCGCGCCTCGCCCTGGCGCGCGAGCATCCAGCCCGGATACTCGGCGGGCAGCGCGCTCACCTGATCGAGCTTCGCCAGGTCGTCAGCGGTGAGCGCGACGCCGGTGGCCGCGATGTTGTCGTCGAGTTGCTCGACTTTCTTCGCGCCGACGATCACCGACGTCACCACCCGTTGATGCAGCAGCCACGCCAGCGCGATCTGAGCGACCGACACGCGCTTAGCTTCGGCGATCTCGCGCATCGCGTCGATACAGCCGTACGCGCGTTCGCGATCGACCGGCGGGAAGTCGAACGTGGTGCGCCGGCTGCCCGCTTCACCCTGCTGCTCGCGGCCGTATTTGCCGCTCAGCAGCCCGCCCGCGAGCGGACTCCATACCATCAGTCCGAGGCCTTCGCTTTGCAGCATCGGCACCAGTTCGCGCTCGAGGTCGCGGCCCGCGACGGTGTAATAAGCCTGAAGGGTTTCGAAGCGCGCGAGCCCCAGACGCTCGGCGATGCCAAGCGCCTTCACGATCTGCCAGGCCGCCCAGTTCGACACGCCGACATAGCGCACGTGGCCGTGCTGCACGAGCGTATCGAGCGCGCGCACGGTTTCCTCGATCGGCGTGGCCGGATCGAAACCGTGAATCTGATACAGATCGACGTGATCGAGTTGCAGGCGCTTCAAACTGGCCTTCACTCCGTCGATGATGTGATACCGCGACGCGCCCCGCGCATTCGGAAACTCTCCGGTCGGGCCGAACACCTTGGTGGCCACCACGACCTTGTCGCGCGGCACCTTGAGATTTTTCAGCGCCTGGCCTGTGATCTGCTCCGAGAGACCTTCGGCATAGACATCGGCGGTGTCGATGAAATTGATGCCCGCGTCGAGCGCCCGGCCGACCAGCCGCTCGGCGTCCGCCTGCTGCAAATCGCCGATCTGCTTCCACATGCCTTCGCCGCCGCCGAAGGTCATCGTGCCGAGACACAGTTCTGAAACGAAGACGCCGGTACGGCCAAGCTGGTTGTATCGCATTGTCGGAACTCCGTTGTGGGTGAGTGGACGGGTTAGCCGTAAAGGGTACTGGAATTGGGTCGGGTCGGTTGGGTGGCGGGCGCAGCAAGTTTGCGGTCGAACCATCGACCGATGCAGCATTTGGCAAACCCCATCGAAACCTGCGAGACTGATTTCCCCATCCCGCGACTGCGGTTTTCTCGCAACGCAGGGGGTTTTCCGTCGTCTGGATATTGGGCATCGCGTCCCCATCTAAACACGTATGACTTCAGCCGCCACCGCCACCACGACAGCCGCCACGCCGCCCGCTGCGCATGCAGCCGAGCACGGCGGCCCGCTCGCGGCCTTCCACCCCGCGGTGGCCGGCTGGTTCCTGAAGACCTTCCCCGCGCCGACCGACGCGCAAGCCGCCGCGTGGCCGCAAATCCGCCGTGGCCGCTCGACGCTCGTCGCCGCGCCGACGGGTTCCGGCAAAACGCTCACCGCGTTCCTGTCCGCGCTCGACGATCTTGTCCAGCAAGGTCTCGCGAACCACGGCGCGCTGCCCGACGAAACGCTGGTGGTCTACGTGTCGCCGCTCAAGGCGCTTTCCAACGACATCCGCCTCAACCTGCAGATACCGTTGCAAGGCATCGCCGCCGAACTCGACGCGCGCGGGCTGCCGCCGCTCGACATCCGCACCGCCGTGCGCACCGGCGACACCACGCAGCAGGAGCGCAACGCGCTCCGAAAGCGCGCGCCGCACATTCTCGTCACCACGCCCGAATCGCTGTACGTGCTGCTCGGCTCGGACTCGGGCCGGCGGATGCTGTCGACCGTGCGTACCGTGATCGTCGATGAAATCCATGCACTCGCGGGCAGCAAGCGCGGCAGCCATCTGGCGCTCAGCCTCGAGCGGCTCGACGCGTTGTGCGGGCGCCGTCTGCCGCGTATCGGCCTGTCCGCGACGCAAAAACCGGTGAGCGCGGTTGCGCGATTTCTCGTAGGCGGCGCGAGTATCGACAGCGACGTTCCGGCTGATTGCGCGATCATCGACGTCGGCCATATCCGCGCGCGCGATCTCGCGCTGGAAATCCCGCCCGTGCCGCTCGAAGCGGTGATGCCGAACGAAGTCTGGGAGCGCGTCTACGACCGGCTCGCCGAACTCGTCGCGCTGCATCGCACGACGCTGATCTTCGTCAACACGCGGCGCATGGCCGAACGCGCCGCGCGTCATCTGACCGAGCGGCTCGGCAAGGAGGCCGTCGCCGCGCACCACGGCAGCCTCGCGAAAGAGCATCGCTTCGACGCCGAACAGCGGCTCAAGCGCGGCGAACTGCGGGTGCTGATCGCGACGGCGTCGCTGGAACTCGGCATCGATATCGGCGACGTCGATCTGGTCTGCCAGATGGGTTCGCCGCGCGCGATCGCGCCGTTTCTGCAACGCGTCGGACGCTCGGGCCACCAGGTCGGCGGCATGCCCAAAGGCCGGCTTTTCCCGACTTCGCGCGACGATCTGATCGAATGCGCCGCGCTGCTCGATTGCGTGCGGCGCGGCGAACTGGACGCGCTGCGCATTCCGCGCGCGCCGCTCGACGTGCTCGCGCAACAGATCGTCGCCGAGGTGTCGAGCGCCGAATGGAGCGAGGACGCGCTGTTCGACCTGATGCGACGCGCCGCGCCCTACGCGGAACTCACGCGCGAGCAGTACGACGCGGTGCTGCGCATGCTCGCCGAGGGCTACACGAGCCGCAACGGACCGCGCGCCGCCTACCTGCATCGCGACGTGGTGAGCGGCACGTTGCGCGGGCGGCGCGGCGGCAAACTCGTCGCCGTGACTTCGGGCGGCACGATTCCCGAGAACGCCGACTATGCGGTCGTGCTCGAGCCGCAAGCGATCAACGTCGGTACGGTCAACGAAGATTTCGCGGTCGAAAGTCTCGCCGGCGATGTGTTCCAGCTCGGCAACGCGTCGTACCGGATTCTGCGGATCGAAAGCGGCCGCGTGCGCGTCGAGGATGCGCAAGGCCAGCCGCCCAACATCCCGTTCTGGCTCGGCGAGGCGCCGGGCCGCAGCGATGAATTGTCGTTGGGCGTCGCGCGGCTGCGCGAGCAGATCGGGCGGCTGCTGGAGGCGGACGAGCCGACGGCGGCGGCTGCGCTGCTCGACGCGGACGAGGCGGCGACGGCCTCCGCGGCGCCGCTCATTGCGCAGTCGCCGAAGACGCGAGCGCGGTTGCAAAGCAAGCGGGCAACGAATGGCGAATCGCCCGCCGAAGCCAAGCAAGCCAAGCAACCCACAGAAGTCACCCTAGCGACACAACCCCGCAACGACCCCATGTCCGCGCGCCTCGAACGCGCGATCGACTGGCTCATCGCCGAGCTCGGCCTCGACGAAGCCGCGGCGCGTCAGATCGTCGACTATCTCGCGCGGGCGCGCGCCGCACTGGGCGTGCTGCCGACGCATGACACGCTGGTGATGGAGCGTTTCTTCGACGAATCGGGCGGCACGCAGCTCGTGATTCATGCGCCGTTCGGCAGCCGCGTGAATCGCGCGTGGGGCCTCGCGCTGCGCAAGCGCTTTTGCCGCCAGTTCAACTTCGAGCTGCAAGCGGCCGCGACCGAAGACGCGATCGTGCTGTCGCTGACCGGCAGCCACTCGTTCGTGCTCGACGAAGTGTGGCGCTATCTGCATTCGGCGAGCGCCGAACATCTGCTGATCCAGGCGCTGCTCGACGCGCCGCTTTTCGGCGTGCGCTGGCGCTGGAACGCGACGACCGCGCTCGGACTGCCGCGCTACACCGGTGGACGCAAGACGGCGCCGCAATTGCAGCGCATGCGCAGCGAGGATCTGCTGACGAGCGTCTTTCCCGAACAGGCCGCGTGTCTCGAGAACGTGGTCGGCGAGCGCGAACTGCCGCGTCATCCGCTAGTCGATCAGACCGTCGACGACTGTCTGCACGACGCGATGGACAGCGAGCGGTGGATCGCGCTGTTGCGCCGTATCGAAAGCGGCGACGTGCGGCTCGTCGCGCGCGATCTGCCTGCGCCCTCGCCGCTTGCCGCCGAAATCCTCAACGCGAAGCCCTACGCTTATCTCGACGACGCGCCCATCGAGGAGCGTCGCACGCAGGCCGTGCTCAACCGCCGCTGGACCGATCCGTCGAGCGCCGACGACCTCGGCGCGCTCGACCCCGACGCGATTGCGAGCGTGCGCGACGAAGCCTGGCCGCAGGCGCGCAGCGTCGACGAAATGCACGAGGCGCTCACGGGCCTCGCGTGCATCACCGAGGCCGAGGCACGCGGGAACGAAGGCTGGCCGCAATGGCTCGAGTCGCTCGCGCAGTCGGGCCGCGCGACCCGCCTGCAAATTGCCGCCGACGCCGCCGACGCCGCGCTGTGGCTGCCCGCCGAACGGCTCACCTGCTTCGCCGCGCTTTATCCGGAGCCGGACGGCCCGCGCTTCGCACCGCCGCTGACCGCGCCGAAGGGCTACGCCGACGAGTGGAGCGCCGACGACGCCCTCGTCGACGTGCTGCGCGCGCGGCTCACAGGCTTCGGTCCACTGCCCGCCGCTGCGATTGCGGACACGCTGCGGCTGCCGCAGACATCGGTCGAACAGGCGCTCATCCGCCTCGAAGCCGAAGGCTATGTGATGCGCGGCCGCTTCACGCCGCAAGCGCTCCAGGCACCCGACGCACCCGGCGACGAATGGTGCGAGCGGCACCTGCTCGCGCGCATCCACCGCTACACGGTCAAGCGCTTGCGCCGCGAAATCGAGCCGGTCGAACGCCACGACTTCATGCGTTTCCTGTTCGAGTGGCAGCATCTGACGCCGGACACGCGCAGCGAAGGCCGCGATGCGCTCGCGGCCGTGCTCGAACAACTGGAAGGTTTCGAGGCCGCGGCCAGCGCCTGGGAGGAAGACATTCTGCCCGCACGCGTGAAGGCGTACACGAATACTTCGCTCGACGAACTATGCCGCGCCGGCAAGATCGTCTGGACGCGGCTCACCGAGCGCTCGCGCAGCGCAGCGGGCCCCGTGCGCGGCACGCCTATCGTGTTGCTGCCGCGTCCACAGGTGCGCGTGTGGAGCGCACTGATCGATCCGGCGCGTCAGCCGGAGTTGTCGCCGCGCGCGCAAGCGGTTCACGACGCGCTGTCGCAACACGGCGCGATGTTCTTCGACGAATTGCTGCACGAACTTCGCGTCTTGCGTATCGAACTGGAAAACGCGCTCGGTGAACTGGTGGCGGCCGGTCTCGTGAACTCGGACAGTTTCGCGGGCCTGCGCGCGCTGCTCAAGCCGGCCGCCAAACGCAATGCTTATTCCGGCAGCCGGCGTGTGCGCTCGACGGCGCTGATCGGCGGAATGGACGATGCCGGGCGTTGGGCGCTCGTCAACCGCCCTGTTCCGGCGGCCGTCAGCGCGAACGAGACGCCGCCGCAATCACTGCAAAGTCAGCGGCGGCGCACGTTGCCGCCCGAGATCGTCGAACATGTCGCGATGACGTTGCTGCGGCGCTACGGTGTCGTTTTCTGGCGCCTGCTCGAGCGCGAAGCCGATTGGCTGCCGCCGTGGCGCGATCTGCTTCGTGTATATCAGCGGCTCGAAGCGCGCGGCGTGATTCGCGGCGGCCGCTTCGTCAATGGATTGGCCGGCGAGCAATTCGCGTTGCCCGAAGCGATTCCGTTGCTGCGCGAAGTACGAAGGCATGCGAACGATGGTGCTTTTGTGTGCGTCGGCGGCACCGATCCGTTGAATCTGGCGGGCACGCTGCTGGTCGGGGAACGGGTGCCGGCTGTGGGCGGCAACCGCGTTCTGTATCGTGACGGCGTCGTCGTGGCCACGCTGGTGGCGGGCGCGTTCTGGTTCGACGCGTCGCTCGAAGCAAGCCCGGCTGAGCGCGAGCGCGCGCGGAGCTGGCTGACGCGGCGCTTCTGATGCCTGGCGCCGCGTGAGCAGCGTGAGCCGCATCAGCCGCGCGCCCCATGCCCCATGCGCGACGCCCCGATGTAAAGAATGCCTCACCACGCACCCTCCCCACTCCCTTTTACCGATCGACGCGCGCGCCACACAACCGCGCGTCCTTCATTGTTTTATGGCCCGAATTTCAGTGGCTTCGCTACAATGGGCCCGTCTTTAAGTATGATGAAGACTGTCTGCCGCTATCCGCCATCAGGGCCGAACGGCACACCGCCCGGGGATTCCATGAATGACGACCAACACGAGCAGGTGCTTTTTGCGCAGTTCGGCACAAGCAGCCCTTGCTGGCGTCTGTCGAGCGACAGCAACGCGCTCGAACTGACGCCAGTCACCGGGGACGTGCCGGCCAACGTGGCCATTCCGCTGAATCCCCAGCAGGCATCGCAAATCCGTTGCCTCACGGGCATCACCTCGCATGTGGTTCTCGACGTTCGCCTGTTCGGCGAGCCGCTGCGGCTGCATCTCGTCGGCAGAAAAATCAACAGCATCAGTTGGGCGGGCACGGCCTCGGCTTATGACGACACGGAGTCGGTCGCGCGCGATCTGATGCATGGTTTGTCGTTCGCCGAGCAGGTCGTGTCGGAAGTCAATTCAGTGGTCGTGATCGTCGACCGGCATGGGCGAATCCAGCGCTTTAACCGCCTCGCCGAAGAACTGACGGGCGTGAAGGAAGAGAACATCATCGGGCGCAATGTGTGGGCGCTGTTCATGTCCTCGGAAGACGGCGCGGCGTCGAGTCAGAACATTGCGGGCTTCTTCAATCGCGGCGTGTCGTATGAAGTCGAGCGGCGCGTGAAGACGCTGCACGGCGAGCGGCTCTTCCTGTTTCGCAACAAGTTCGTGCAAAGCGGCAGCGGCATCGACGAGCAATATCTGATCTGCTCGGGCACCGACATCACCGAAGAACGTCTCGCGCAGGAACGCCTGAGGCAACTCGCCAACACCGACTCGCTCACCGGCCTGCCGAATCGCAATGCGATTCAGGACTACATTCGCACCGCGATCGAAGAAGCGGCGCCGGGCGAATCGGTGGGCGTGCTGTTTCTCGATCTCGACAACTTCAAGAAGGTCAACGATCACTACGGCCACGTATTCGGCGACCGTCTGATTCGCGACGTGTCGGCCGCCATCGGCATGTGCCTGAACGAAGGCGACACGCTCGCGCGGCTCGGCGGCGACGAGTTCATCGTGCTCGCGGCAAAAGGCACGGCGCACGAACTGGAAGCGACCGCGCAGCGCATCCTCGAACGCATGCGTACGCCGTTCAGCCTCGGGCTCGTCGAAGTCTATACGGGCTGCTCGATCGGCATCGCGCGCTATCCGGAACACGGCGACAACCTGGAGTCGCTGATCCGCTCGGCCGATACCGCCATGTACGTCGCCAAGGACGAAGGCAAGCGCACGCATCGCGTGTTCTCGCCGGAGATGAACCGCAAGGTCGCCGAGTACATGTGGCTCGACACGAACTTGCGGCGCGGCCTCGACGAAGGCCAACTGACGCTGCACTATCAGCCGAAGCTGGTGCTTTCAACCGGCGTGGTGCAAGGCGTCGAAGCGCTGGTCCGCTGGAATTCGCCGGAGCGCGGGCAGATCATGCCGGCCGAATTCATTCGTTATGCCGAGGAGTCGGGACTGATCGGCGTGCTCGGCCGCTGGGTCATGGAAACGGCCGCCAAACAGGCCGCCAAATGGAAAGCGGACGGCTACAACCTGCGCATCGCCATCAACGTGTCGGCGCGGCAACTGGTGGACACCGCCGTGGTCCGGCATTTCACCGAAGCGCTCGCCGCGGCCAATCTCGAACCCTGCCTCGTCGATGTCGAGTTGACCGAGAGCTGCCTGATCGAAGACGAAGCCGCGGCCATCGACCTCATCAAGCACTTCCGCCAGATCGGCGCGCAGGTGCATCTGGACGACTTCGGCACCGGCTATTCGTCGCTGTCGCAACTGGGCCGCATTCCGCTTGACGTCATCAAGCTCGACCGCAGTTTCGTGCGCTCGATCAACGCCGATACGAAAGCGCAAGCGCTGGTGCGCTCGATGGTCGTGGTCGCGCAGGAACTCGGCTTCAAGGTGGTCGCCGAAGGCATCGAGACCGAATCGGAAGAAGCCTTCATGAAGGGGCTGGGCGTCGAGTATGTGCAAGGCTATCTGTACGCTCACCCGATGCCCGCCGCCGATTTCGAGCGCTGGTTGCAGGACCGGCAGAAGCTCAGGCTGATCGCCTGAGCCTGTCAGCCGCGACGGGCACGGCGGGCCGCATCGCGATTGAGTGCGCTTGAATGCGCTTGGTGCGATAGAGTCAGCCGAAATTGGCCGCGCTCGCGGCCGTCTGCCGCAGGTTGGACGTGCGGCGGTTTTGCAGCATCACGAGCCGTTCCATGAAGGCGAGATCCTTCTCTTCGATCATGAACGCGGCGTCGACCCAATCCTCGGTGATCTCCATCAACTCGGCGCGCGGCAGTTGCAGCACGCGCTGACGTGCACGCAGCATCGCGCGGATGCCGTTCATTTTCGGCTTGAGCGTGTCCATGAACGTGCGGGTCGCCATATACGCGTCGCCCGGTTCGAACAACTGATCGACGAGCCCTTTTTCCTGATGCCACTCGGCCGTATGCGATTCGCCGCCGCCGATCAGTTCCTCGGCGAGGCGCATGCCGGCCTTGCGCGCGACGAGCGAATAGCCGCCCATGCCGGGGAACAGATTGAAGGCGATTTCGGGAAAGCCCATGCGCGCGTCCGACTGCGCGAGCAGGAAGTGATGCGCGAGCGCCGCCTCGAAGCCACCGCCGAGCGCCGTGCCCTCCACCATTGCAATCGAGATCGCGCCGGTATCGAAACCGCGCGCCGCCGCATGAACGCAGTCGACGCAAGCGCGCGCGTAGGCCATCAGCGCCTGACGCTTGCCCGAGCGGATCGCGTCGGCGAAGAAATCGAGGTCGCCGCCCACGTTGTAGATGTTCGGAATCAGCGAACCCGTCACCCAGAAATCGATCGGCAAGCCCGACTCGCGCGCTGCCTGCGCGAGCCCGAGAATGTCGTGCACCAGATCGAGATTGAAACAGGGACGCGGCTGCGCACGCAGCATCATCCACATGACATTGCGGCCTTCTTCGTAGTAAGCGGCGATTTGCGACAGATTGCCGGCTTCGAGGAACGGGCGGCAGGCGTGGTGGTTATGCAGATTCATTTTGAACGGTCCTTTAAGGTTAAACACTGATATTGCAGTGCGAGCCTAAAACAGACCGGAATCCGATGGGAGCGGGATAACCAACAGAGCAACGCAAGGAAATGTCAAACCCTTGCGCGGCGGGCGTCGCAGCGGGGCGATTCCGTGCCGTGACGTGCGCTGGCGCGCAAACGCTTGCGCGGCCAAAATGGTGCGAGATAGCGCGATGTTTTGCGCTATCGATGGAAAGGCCCGGTGGCGCGTGTGAGTGAAAATGCGCGTTGAAAAGGTGAAAGAAAAAGCAATAAAGGCCGATTAGACGAGCCAGTCGAAATTGCTGCTTGCGAATGGGGTTTTGTTGGTGGGGTGGCAGACGGAATATGTATATTGCATGAACGCGAAACCGCTCGTCCGGGCGATGAAGGCTATTGGAGCAACGCCGACCAGCGCGCGACTTCATCCGCGCTCATGCCGACCGCGAGTGCCGCCGCAGAGATCTGCGTCCACGTGGCGGCGTCGACGGGAACGCCGTTGGCTTCGCGCTCCGCGCGCGTGACGCGTTCCGGTTCGCCCGGCTCATAGATGCGCTCGGTGCCCACCGCGAGCGGCGAAGCCTTGACCCATGCGATGAAGGCGTCGGCTTCGGCTTGCGCGTCGGGGGCATCGAACGCGGCCGGATCGACGATGACCGACAGCATGCAGTTGATGATCGCGTTAGTCGTGCCGAGCGTGTCCGCATGCGTGGTGAAGCCGCCCGCGAGCGCGCCGCTGAATATCTCGCACATGGCCGCGAGCCCGAAGCCCTTGTGGCCGCCGAACGGCGTCAGCGATCCGAACGGCGCCTCGTGCATGACCTTGGGATCGGCGGTCGGCACGCCTTCATGGTCGACGAGCGCGCCGGCCGGCACCTGCTTGCGCTGGTTATACGCGACCCGCGTCTTGCCGTAAGCCACGGTGCTGGTCGCGAAGTCGAGCACGAGCGGCGGCTTGCCGGGCCGCGGATAAGCTGCGCAAAACGGATTCGTGCCGATACGGCGGTCGGCGCCGCCGAACGGCGCGACGAGCGGATCGCCGGCCACATTGACGAAGTGAAACGACACGAGCCCGGCGCGCGCGCACTGCTCGGCCCAGTGACCGATGCGGCCGATGTGATGCGCGCCACGCAAGCCCACCGCGCAAATGCCGATGCGCTGCGCGCGAGCGATGCCCGCTTCCATCGCCTCGAAGGCAACCACCTGGCCGAAGCCCTTGTGGCCTTCCACGGTGAGCACGGCGCCCGCGTCCTTGACGACTTCCGCATGCAGATTCAGTTGCAGTTGCCCGTCGGCCAGCGAAGCCGCATAGCGCGGAATCATGCCGACGCCGTGCGAATCGTGCCCCGTGAGGTTCGCCGCCACCAGATGATCCGCGACCAGCTCGGCTTCGCGCGGCGCGCTGCCGGCCCGCTCCCAGATCGCGCTCACGTAGGCGTGCAGTTGGTCGGCCGCAATGCGGGGCGTGCTGGATCGAGCGAGATTGTTATCGGTCATACGAAGTTAGGCGCTCGAAATCGAGCGCTCGAGTTGGGCACTTATCGGCAGCGAAAATTAGCAACGAAGATCAGCAACGAAAATCCGCCCCCTCAAGGCGCGGCTGCAATCACCTCAGCCACCGCCGCCGTAAGTTTCCTGCCATACGGCACATGCAGAAACTCATTCGGGCCATGTGCGTTCGACTTCGGTCCCAACACGCCGCAGACCATGAATTGCGACTTCGGGAAGCCCGCTTTGAGCACGTTCATCAGCGGGATCGTGCCGCCCTGCCCCATGTAGGCGACATCGGCGCCGTAATGCTCGCGCGATGCGTCGTTGAGCGCGGTGGCGAGCCACGGCGCGAGGTCGGGCGCGCTCCAGCCGCTCGCCGCGCCCGCGTCCGGCTTGAACGTCACCTTCGCGTTGTACGGCGGGTCGAATTCGAGCAGCGCCTTGAGTTCCGCGACGGCCTTCTCCGCTTCGATCAGCGGCGGCAGCCGCAGCGACAGCTTGAATGCGGTACGCGGACGCAGCACATTGCCGGCGTCGGCGAGCGCGGGCAAGCCGGCCGCGCCGGTCACCGACAGCGACGGACGCCACGTCGAATTAAGCAACGCCTCTTTCGGATCGGTCGTGGTGGGCAGCACCTGACGGCCGTCCTGGCCGCAAGCCCACGGCAGCTTCTTCCACACATCGTCGCCGAGGATCTGTGCAGTGGCTTCGGCTTCACGCAGACGGTCGGCGGGAATCGGGCTGTGAAAACCCTTCGGCAGCAGCGTGCCGTTAGCGGCGTCTTCAAGCCGGTCGAACAGTTGCCGCATGATGCGGAAGCTCGACGGCGCGATGCCGCCGTAGCCGCCCGAGTGGATGCCTTCGTCGAGCACCTGCACCTCGAGATCGCCGGCGACGAGTCCGCGCAGCGACGTCGTAAGCCACAATTGATCGTAATTGCCCGCGCCCGAATCGAGGCACACGACGAGCCCGACGTTGCCGAGCCGTTCGCGCAGCGCGTCGACGTAAGGCAGCAGATCGTAGCTGCCGGACTCCTCGCAGGTTTCGATCAGGCCGACGCAGCGCGGTCGCTCGACGCCTTGCGCGTCCAGCGCGGCGATCGCGGTGATGCTCGCGTAGATCGCGTAGCCGTCGTCGGCGCCACCGCGCCCATAGAGCTTGTCGTTCTCGAGCTTCGGCGTCCACGGACCCAGGTCGCTGCGCCAGCCGTCGAACTCCGGCTGCTTGTCCAGATGGCCGTACAGCACGATGGTTTCGTCGCTGCCGGAACGCGTGGCCGGCGTCTCGAAGAAAATCACCGGCGTGCGGCCCGGCAAGCGCACGATCTCCAGCTTCAGGCCGCGCACCGGCTGCTGCTCGACCCATTGCGCGGCGTCGGTAATCACGCGCTCCAGGTAACCGTGCTTGACCCACTCGGGATCGAACGCCGGGCTCTTGGCCGGCACTGCGATGTAGTCGGTCAGCGCGGGCACGATCTCGTCGTTCCATTTGCGGTCCACGAACTCGCGGAGTGTGTCGGGATTAAGGCGCTGCGTCTGCTGGGTCGTATCGTCGGAGATCATGGTCGCGGTCCGTAACGGTTTCGTTCACTCGAAACGAACATGATAGTCCTGATGGCGAATGTGCTGAAGGGTTCGTCGCTTATCGGTGCAGTGCTGCACGCGCGGAAGCCTTTCAACGAAGCTGCACGTGGCAAACAATCGCGCGACAATCGATGTGAGGTGCCTACGTCGCGTAAGACACGCAGGTCGCGTTTCGGGGAGGCGGCATATGAATGAGCGTGTTGCCATTCAGATCATCGCCGTGGTGATCGCGCTGGCGCTGTATTTCCTGCCGGCGATTCTGGCCGACCGCCGCAAGCGCGTCGACGTGCTGACGCTCGCGCTGTTCAACGCGTGCATGGGCTGGACGGTGCTTGGCTGGCTGCTCGCGCTCTACTGGGCGTTGCAGCCGAACCCGCCGAAGGATCTCGCGGGCGAGGTGGTGGAAAAACGGAAGCTGGTGCGGATGCGCGCGTTTTCGTCGGCGCTGCTGCTACGCGTGCAAAGACGCGACACGGCGCGCGATCATCCCGACAGATAACAAGCGCGCAGCCGTGCGCTCACAGACGACGGCCTTACGCCGCGCGGCCGATCCGATTCCACTGCACGGAGCCGGCCGGAATGCAGCGCGGCTCGGCGCGCACGCTGGAAGGCGAAAACATTTCGCGGCGCAGTTCGCCGTGGTCGTCGAACCATTCGCAGATCAGCCACTCGCCAGGATTGAGCGCCACCGGTCCCGCATACGTGACAGTCATGCGCGGGCCTCCGTCTTTCAACGTGACGACGTCGCCGGCGGTGAAGCAGGCGGGCGGCGCGGCAAGTGCGTCAATGGTAGCGGTTAGCATTTTCAATCCTCTACGGAACCGTTGGCAGTATTTGAATGATTGCGCCAGGCATCGGTCCGACTTGTTCAGGACCGACTGAAGAACACCTCTAAAGCGCGTTCAGATTAACAATCGAAATTAAAGACGGCAAGCGCTTTTTATTGAAAGCGATTTCATAGCGGCGATAAAGACATTATGACGCACTGCAATTGCGGGTTAAACCGGAGGCGCTCCCCGCAAGGCCCGCGGACAGCCGTGTGCGGGAGCGCACAGACCGCAAGAATTACTGCCACGGGCCGTGGTGCGGGTAGAAACTGCATGGCCAAAAATGCTTCATAAGTGAAACAGATTTCGGCGCGGATAACGACATGATGCTATTTGCCAGCGATTCTCAATTACCTATGAATGACTCGCTCATCGGTAAATGCGCTGCAATTAAAAATGAAAACCGTGTGAAACAGCTTAATAATTTTCGCGATGTTATAGCGATGAAATCGATTACCTGGCGCGTCGTTTTCAAAGCGTGCGCGCCGAGCGCCGCAACACGAGCTGCTGATGGCGCACGAGCAGCACGCTCAAGCCGATGCAAACAAACATCAGCACCGCGTTAATGGCCAGGCTCAACTGGAACGCGTGGGCGTACGCGGCCGGCGTCGAACCTGCGCCGCTCCCGCCGAGTGCGCCGAAGAATGCGCCGCTGATCGCTGCGGTGCCGAACGCCGAGCCGATCTGCAAGGTCGATGAAACCACGCCCGACGCAAGCCCCGCTTTTTCGGGTGCGACTTCGAGCAGCACGATGCGCATGATCGACGGTAGCAGCAAACCATGACCGACGCCCGCGCACACGAGACCCGCGTAGAACGCGAGGTCCGGCGCGGCGGCTTCGCTTGCGGCCCAGCCGGTTATCGTGAAGCCTAGCGTCATCATCGAAAAGCCCAGCGTGAGCACATGCCCGCCGATGCGCTTCACGACCGCCGGCGAAGTCAGCGGCCCGATCACGAAGCCGATCGCGAACGGCATGATGGCGATACCGGACGCGAGCGGCGTCCAGTGAAGGCCGGTTTGCAGATAGATGCCGTAGGTCAGGAAAAACGCGCTGTTGCAATAGAACAGAAACGCGAGCACGAGGCCAAGCGCGAACGCGCGGTTGCGGAACAATTGCAGATCGACGAGCGGATGCCCGCCGCCGCGCTCCACGCGCTTTTCGGTGGCGACGAAGAGCGCGAACGCCGGCACCGCGAGAGCGAACATCGCGAAGGTCCATGCGGGCCAGCCGGCATCGCGGCCGTGCGTCATCGGATAGATCACGAGCAGCAACACCGCGGAAAGCAGCGCGACGCCCTTCATGTCGAGGCCGGTGCGCGTGGCCGGCTGGTTCTCGGGCACGAACTTCCAGGTGCCGAAAAACGCCGCGACACCGATCGGAATATTGATCAGGAAGATGATTCGCCAGTCGAGGCCGAATGGGTGATACGTAATCAGCGCGCCGCCGCCGAGCTGCCCGACGATCGACGAGAGGCCGAATACGAAGCCGTAAAAACTCATCACGCGCGTTTGCTGATGCAGCGGCACGACGGCGCGGATCGTGGCGAGCACTTGCGGCGCCATGATCGCCGCGGCCATGCCCTGGACGATGCGCGAGATCACCAGCATGTGGCCGCTCGTCGCGAAACCGCACAGCGCCGACGCGATCACGAAGGCGGCCATGCCCGTCATGAACATGCGGCGCCGGCCGAACAGATCGCCGAGCCGTCCGCCGGTAATCAGCAGGACCGCGTACACCGACGCGTAGGCGGATACGACGAGTTGCAGTTGCGCGTCGGTCGCGTTCAGGCCGGTGCGAATCGACGGCAGCGCGAGGTTGACGATGAAGTAGTCGAGCGGCGCGAGAAAAGCGCCGACGAACAGCACGGCCAGTGCAAGGCCCTGGCGCGCGAAGCGCGGCGCGGGCGGGTCGGCCGCAGGCGCGGTGTGCGCGCCGTGCGCGGCGCTCGCCGCAACCGAGCCGGGACACACGGCGACACGCGAGGCGCTGCAACCTGCTGCGCGTGACACGCCGGCCAACGCAGCGGACGAAGAGGACGAGATAGACGAAGACGGCGAAACAGGCTCAGATTTCATGACTGATCGTTCAATAAATCGGCAAAAAAATTTAGACGAGGGCTCGCATCGCGACATCGACGATACCGGTCAGCGCGTCTTCCTTATGGGCGACGCGGCCCAGCACGCGCAGACCCTGCATGACGCACAGCAGGAAATCGCCGACGGCTTTTTCGTCGAGCGTGGAATTGAATGCGCCGCTTGCCTGACCGCGGATCACCGATGCCGCCAGCAACGTAGCCATGCGGCGCTGAATGGCGGCGACGCGGCTGCGCAACTCGTCGTCGCCGGGCTGCATTTCGAGCGTGGTGTTGGTGATGAAGCAGCTCCGCTCGCCGGACAACCCGCACGCGACCCGCGCGTAATGCAGCAATGCATTGCGCAGCGCCTCTTCCGGCGGCACCGGCGCGTTCAGCCGCTCGGCGAGACGCGCCACCGAGCCCTCGGCGTAATGATCGAGCGCGGCGAGCATGATGCCGTGCTTGTCGCCGAATACGCCGTACAGACTGCCCCGCTGCAGACCGGTGGCTTTGCAAAGGTCGTCGATGGAGGTGGCGTGATAGCCGTGGTTCCAGAACACCTGGCTTGCGCTGGCGAGCACGGCGTGCGTGTCGAACTCGCGTGGCCGGCCGCGCGAGCCGATAGGCCCCGCCTTCTTCGGCGAGGAATGGGGTTGACCGGTTGGCTTCATGCAACCGATATTATGACTAACCGTTCAACAAATCAACCCGGAATCTCGTAGGCTGCGCGGCGCGTGCATTGTCACTTGTCCCTGCACAATAGACCGCAAAAATTGAGCAATAGACTCGGAAACGCCGCGGGACTGCCGCGCGTTAGGCCTCGAAAAATGGAAGCTGTTTTGAATCTTTGGTTGTCGGCTGCTTTCGCGCAGGGTCGACCATGGATACTCACCGTTGCAATAGTTCCAGACGTCTTTGCCTCGCCCGCAGAGCCGCACCGACGCTCGATCAGCGTCTTTGGCTCTTGCGACAATAAGGCGCAAATAAGGCGCAAAACGCAGAGATATCGGCAGGCATGCACAGGGCCAGCAGCTATTCTTCAGACGCTGTGACCAACGCATTTGCGCTCGGCTCTGCGGGTCATCTGCAGCCCTTCCGCTCGTACGCGGAGAAGGGGGGTGTATGTCACATCCAAAACTTGCTCGGCCTGCGCGACGCACACTGCGGCGTCAACATTCAAACGCAGCCTTCCTGCTGGCCATCGGCATTTCGCTGAGTGGGCTGTCCCTGACACCTGTGGCGCTCGCGGCGGGCGGCCTTCCACAAGGCGGCACATATGTGGCCGGCACCGGCGCGATCGCAAGCCAGGGCAACGGCCTCCTGATCACGCAGCCAGGTTCAACGCGCGGGGTGATCGACTGGAACAGCTTTTCGATCGGCAAAACCAACAGCGTCACGTTCGATAACGGCTCCGGCGCGACGCTGAACCGGGTGACGGGTGGTTCACCCTCTGCCATCCTCGGCAGGCTCGGTGCGACGGGCAGCGTCTATTTGATCAATCCGCAGGGAATCGTCGTCGGACCATCGGGCGTTATTACGACCGGCGGACGTTTCGTTGCGTCGACGCTGGACATCTGCAACGACGCGTTCATGCAGGGCAGCGGATCGCTCACGCTGTCGGGCACCTCGAACGCATCCGTGATCAATCTCGGCAAGATCAGTTCGAGCGGCGGCGACATATTCCTGATTGCGCGACACGACGTCGTCAACGCCGGCACGGTCGCAGCGCTCAACGGCACGGCGGAGCTGGCCACGGGCGAGCAGGTGCTGCTGCAGGATTCGGCCGGCAGCAAGCAGGTGTTCGTGCAGACAGGCAGTCAGGGCACGGTCTCCAACAAGGGGCGGATAACCGCCGCTCAGATCAGTCTGCAGGCCGCCGACGGCAATGTGTATGCGTTGGCGGGAAGAGGCACGCGTATCCGCGCGACGGGCACCGCGAGCCGCGACGGCCATGTGTGGCTCGTCGCCGACAGCGGCCGTGTCGGGCAGTTCGGCAAGATCGCCGCAAGCAACGCCGACGGCAGCGGCGGAACGGTCGACATGCAAGCGGCGCAACTGGAATTGGGCGGGCACGCGGTGGTGCATGCACGCCAGTGGAATCTCTCGACGCCTGCTTTCACAATCGACGGCGCCGCTGCGCATGCGTTGCGGCGCAGCCTGAACTCGGGCACCTCTGTCGATATCACCGCGACGGGTGCCAACGGCGCGACGGGCGACCTGGGTGTCGCATCGAGCGTGCGCTGGCACGGTCCCGCTTCTCTCACGCTTGCCGCCTACCACGACGTCTCCATAGCGACGAGTACCACCCTCGCGAACGACGGCGCAGGCAATCTGACCTTGCGCGCCGACGCATCGGGCATCGACAACGGCGGCAGCGTCATCAACAACGGCACGATCGACTGGTCGAAGAGTACGGGCATCGTCCGCGCGCTCTACGACATGAACGGCAGCTATACCGCCGGGGATAAACCTCGCAAACGCCGCATGGACAGCGGCTCCGTATAGCGGTCTCGTCACGCAGGTGACCGGCTATAAGCTGGTCAATTCGTTGACCGACCTGCAGAACGTCTCGCTCGACCTCGCGGGCAACTATGCGGTGGGCAAAGATCTCGACGCCAGTGCGACCGATACCTCATTCGCTTTCTCTTCGCTCGGCAATGCCACCACTCCCTTCTCCGGACAATTCGACGGCATGGGCCACGTTATAGACAGGTTTTCACAGCGCGAACAAGGTTCGCCGGTGCCGGGGCTGGGACTGTTCGGTGTGATCGGGCCGACGGGAGTCGTGCGCAATGTGGGGATGACGAATGCGAAGCTCAGCACGTATGTCTATTTTCCAGCGGGAATCGCTTTCGGCATTCTGGCCGGCCTGAACCAGGGCACGATCACGTACGCCTATACGAGCGGGACGCGCGGCACCGCATCGTTCGAAGGTGCGACGAGCGGTGGACTGGTGGGACGCAACGACGGCCTGATCGAGCGCTCGTGGAGCAGCGCGTTCGTCGGGTCGGCCGGTTTGCTCGGCGGACTGGTCGGCCTCAATGAAGGGACAATTCTGCAATCCTATGCAACCGGCGTTGCGAGTGCGGGCAATCACGGCGTGGCCGGAGCGCTGGCAGGCTTCAACGGCGGTAGCATCTCCCAGTCGTATGCAACGGGCACCTCATATGGCAGTCTGAGCACCGGCGGCCTCGTCTATGAGAACGCCGGCACAATCGAGCAGTCGTTTGCGGCCGGGCTGGTGCAAGGTTATTGCTGCGCGCCGCCGGATACGCCCACCAGCTTCGGCGGCATCGCGGCGTACAACCACCCGGACCCCAACGCGGGGATCTCCGCCAACGTCTACTGGGACAAACAGACGACGACCCGCAGCGTCAGCGCCGGAACCGGCCCGCAACTGCCGGCATCCAACGGCCTCACCACCGCGCAGATGAGCGATCCGGCAAGCTTCGTCGGCTGGGACTTCGGACCGACCGGCGCGTGGGTCATGCCGGCCGGCGCGAGTCACCCTGTCCTGCGCTGGCAACCGGGCCATTAACCGGGCTATTGGCCGACCTATTCACTTTCGCACCGAGCCGCCCTTCCTTCATCCTGGCGGGATGTGCCTGGTTGCGGCCAGTGGCGCCTTTGCTGTTGATGCAATTTGCGCTGCCGCTGGCGGCAATACTGCTCAACGGTGTCTCGTAGTACAGCTTGCCAGCGCGGCGCAATCAGGCGGTAACCGCTAGAATCTGCGGTTTTAGACAGGAATACGCCAATGTCTTTTGCGTCGCTTGGCCTGATCGATCCCTTGCTGCGTAACATGCGGGACCTCAATTACCAGACACCTACGCCGGTGCAGGCCAAGGCGATTCCTGCTGTGCTCAGTGGCAAGGACGTCATGGCTGCGGCACAAACCGGTACTGGAAAAACGGCGGGTTTTGCGCTGCCGCTGTTGCAACGGCTGGGGCAACAGGGCCCGGCGGTGTCGAGCAACCGCGCGCGTGTTCTGGTGCTGGTGCCCACCCGTGAACTGGCTGAACAAGTGCTGCAAAGCTTTATCGATTACGGTAAAGGCCTCGATTTACGATTTCTGGCCGCCTACGGCGGTGTGAGCGTCAACCCGCAGATGATGAAGTTGCGCAAAGGCGTCGACGTGCTCGTTGCCACGCCGGGCCGTTTGCTCGATCTCAATCGCCAGAACGCAGTGCAGTTCGATCAGGTACAAACGCTGGTACTGGATGAAGCCGACCGCATGCTGGATCTGGGCTTTGCGCGCGAGCTCAACGCTGTGTTCGCTGCGTTGCCCGCAGAGCGCCAGACGTTGCTGTTCTCCGCCACGTTTACGGATGATATCCGCGCCCTGGCGGCGGGCATTCTGCGTGGCCCCGTCGACATCAGCGTCAGCCCGCCCAATGCCACGGCCAGCAAAATCAGGCAGTGGGTGGTGCCGGTGGATAAAAGGAACAAGCCTGATCTCTTCATGCACCTTGTGGCTCAGAACAACTGGGAGCACGCGCTGGTGTTCGTCAAGACCCGCAATGGCGTGGATTACCTGGCGGCCATGCTGGATGAAGCGGGCTATGCGGTCGACACCATCCACGGCGACAAACCGCAACCCGCGCGCATGCGTGCGCTCGAGCGCTTCAAGACGGGCGAAGTCAATATGCTGGTCGCCACCGATGTGGCTGCGCGCGGGCTGGATATCGACGACCTGCCGCTGGTGATCAACGTTGATCTGCCGATCGTGGCGCAAGACTATGTGCACCGCATTGGCCGTACCGGCCGCGCTGGCGCCAGCGGCGTAGCGGTGTCCCTTGTGTGTGCCGACGAAGCGCCGCAACTGGCCGCGATTGAAGCGCTGATCCGGCAAACGCTGCGCCGTGAAGAGGAGCCGGGTTTTGAAGCCGAACACCGCGTGCCGCAAACCAGTGCGATGGGCGAGACCATCAAGAAACCCAAAAAGCCCAAGAAGCCCAAAGCGCCACAGGCTGCGCCGGGCGCCAGCCAACTGACCAGCAAAAAGCCGCGCCCGCAAATTGGCGAAAACAAACGCAAGCCTGCGGCGCAGCGCGCAGTGGCCGCGGATAAAGCCACAAGGTTGTCCAGCGGTAGTCCATTCAGCGTGCAAAAGCCGCGCAGCAAAGCCGCCAGCAAACCAGTTGCGAATTCAGCCAAGCCGGCTGGCAAACTCGCTGGTGGCCGCGGCAAACGCCAACCCTGATCCGTGGGGATGAGTAAGCGCAGCCCTGGAACAGCGTGGCGGCATGCGGCCAGCTTGCAGGCAAACCGTCCTGGAGCTAGATCCGCTCCGCGAGCGCACCGGCCAGAAAATCCGTCGCACTGCGCACGCGGGTCGGCACAAACCGTCGCTTGGGCCAGATCAAGCTGACCTCCCTTGGCTGCTGCACGAAATCATCCAGTACGGTGACGATGTCCGATTGCTGGAACTCGCCGACCAGCGAAGCGCGGTGAAACATGCCGATGCCGACGCCGGCCAGCACGCCCGCAAGAATCGTCTCCACGCTATTGGACGACAGATTGCCCCGCACCGGCAAATTGAACGGCCCCTGCGGCCCGGCGAACGGCCAGTCCGTCATCTCGCGATAGACCAGACAGTTGTGATCCGCGAGATCGGCAGGAGTACGAGGTACACCGTGCTGCTCGAAATAACGGCGCGATCCGGCGCACACGAGTGAGGTGGCAGCCACACGACGCACCACCGAATCGGGCTCTTCAACGGGACTCACGCGAATCGCAAGATCGATCCTGTCTTCCACCATATCCCGCACGGCGTCCGACAGCACCATATCGATCCGCAAGCCAGGATGTCGCGCCAGCAATCCGGGAATCAGTGGAAGCACGTGCAGGCGACCGAACGTCGACGGCGCCGCGATCCTGATGAGGCCCGAAACCTCGAGCGTGGTGCTGGTCAGCTCGCTATCCGCGACCTGGATCTCGTCCACCAGTGGACGCATGCGGTCGTAGTACAGCCGCCCCTGATCGGTCAGCGTCACCTTGCGCGTACTGCGACGGAGCAGCGCCACGCCGAGGCGCTTTTCCAGCGCGTTCACGGCCTTACTGATGGCGGACTGCGACTCGCCAATCCTTCGCGCGGCTGCGGAAAAGCCGCTTGCCTCCACGACGGCAAAAAATGCGTTCAATTCGTCAAACCGATCCATCCCGCGACTCCGGCTACGTCCATTCGTCAACTAATTCCAGTTTGGAATAGATCCTATGATAGTTAGCGTGATTATCATTCGATTCGGCGCAAATTACTATTCTCCGCAAGCTAACTCAAAGCAGGAGAACAAAGATGAACGGGGCTCGCTCCGCGTAGGCGGCTCGCTCGTACAGGCGAGAGGCCGCAACTGGGCGCCGCTCATCTTCCAGGATCTCATCAAACCCGAGTGAGTCCCGCGCCGGGCCTCACTCGGCAGCATCAATCCATCGCTCACCCGTTAGAGAACCACCATGTACGAAACAATCAAGTGGCCCGAGGAGATGAAACCGAGCCGCTCTCCGATCCATTTCACCAACGAGCTCGAGGTCTCGGCATCCGTCGAAACAATCTGGTCCCTGCTCACCGATTTCGACTCCTGGCCAGCTTTCTATCCCGGCGTTCAGCACGTGCAGCCGCTTGACGGAGGCGATCACTTTGGCCTTGGTACGACATTCGAGACGAACCTCGCCGGCCAGGACGTCTTCGCATCCGTGCAGGAGTTCGAGCCGATGACCCGCATCGCGTGGGGCGGCTATCCCAAGGTCTCCACAACGTCCAGGGCCTACCACGCCTGGATCATCACGCCTACCGCAAGCGGGTGTCATCTGTGGACCGAAGAGACGATGCAGGGACCGCACTGGCTGGAACTCGCGAAGCAGGCACCCGATGTGTTCTGGCTCACCCACGAGAAGCTGCTCAGGAACCTCGCGGAGATCGCCACCGCGCGTGAGCATTCCCGCGGCTAACCCAACCGAA
The DNA here is from genome assembly GCF_000172415.1 of Paraburkholderia graminis C4D1M. Taxonomy (GTDB): domain Bacteria; phylum Pseudomonadota; class Gammaproteobacteria; order Burkholderiales; family Burkholderiaceae; genus Paraburkholderia; species Paraburkholderia graminis. The sequence continues at coordinate 408,031 of NZ_ABLD01000001.1, read as the reverse complement.
AAAGAGGGATTCGATACATGATCGACAAAGTCAACTGGCCGGAACGCTATGACCCGCGTACCTCGGCAATTTACGCGCTCAACGACATCGACGTGAAAGCGCCACCGCAAGTGGTTTGGAAACTGCTCGTCGACGCGGAGCGCTGGTCGCGATACTTTCCGGCCGAAGATCAGGTCCGGATATTGTCCGGCGAGTCGGAACTCGCGCTCGGCACACGCTACAGCCGCGTGACGGTCGGCTATCCGATGTCACTGGTCGTCACTGAATGCGTGCCGAATCGCCGGCTCGCGTGGGCCACAACGGTCGATGGCGATGAAACGGGTTCGAGCGCCTATCACGGCTGGGTGATCACGCCAACGAAAGAAGGTTGTCACCTGCTGACCGAAGAGACACAGCAAGGCCAGTTCTTTGTGGAACTGATCGGTAGCAGACATCCTGGCGCGCTCTATCGCTATCACCAGGATTGGGTCGAGTGCCTTGCCCGGGCCGCCGAAGCAGAACTAGAAGCAGAACGGAGATAAGCGCTATGAAGATCGAACTCAATGGCCGCAAGGCAATCGTTACGGGCTCCACTGCCGGCATCGGACGGGCAATTGCCGAAGGGCTCGCGCGCGCGGGCGCTGCGGTCGTACTTAATGGCCGAACCCAGGAGCGGGTCGATGCTGCGCTGCGCGAGATGCGCGCCATTCTGCCGACTGCGGAATTGACCGGCATTGCCGCCGACGTCGCGACACCCGAACGCTGCGCGGCCCTGTTTGCACACGCGCCGGAGGCCGACATTCTTGTCAACAACGCAGGGACAGCGCGGCTAAACGACTTTTTCGCACAGGACGACAGCGAATGGCTCGACCTCTTCCAGCTCAACGTGATGAGCGGCGTTCGCACCGCCCGCTATTACGTGCCCAAAATGGCGAAGCAGGGCTGGGGGCGCGTCGTGTTCGTCAGTAGCGAGTCAGGGCTGAATATCCCGAAAGAAATGATCGACTACGGCGTGACCAAGACCGCGATGCTCGCGGTGTCGAGGGGGCTGGCCGAACTGGTTGCCGGTACAGGCGTGACCGTCAATGCCGTGCTGCCCGGCCCGACCAACTCTGAGATCCTTTCGAACTGGATGAAGGCGACCGCGCGAGAGCAAGGGATCACGCAAGAGCAGGCTGAACAACAGTTCCTGAAGAACTCGCGGCCCACATCGCTGATCAATCGTTTCGCCACTACGGACGAAGTTGCGAACATGGTTGTGTATGCATGCTCTGAGCAGGCGTCCGCAACGACGGGTGCAGCGTTGCGTGTCGATGGGGGCGTGGTTCGTTCAATTGCGTGATTGCATGGGCAGATATTCACTATCCATGAGCCGCATGCCACGACTCACGCGAAACCTGCACAACAAAGTCCCTATTGAGCTTCTCGATCCTCGGACATCCCAGCAATGCGAGGTCTACGTCGATCTCTCTTCTTAGCAACTGCAACGCATGCCGAACGCCCGCATGACCGCCGACGGCCAGGCCGTACATCGCTGGTCTGCCCACGAGGACCATACGCGCTCCCAGCGACAGCGCCTTTATAACGTCTGTGCCGCGGCGAACGCCACTGTCGAGGATAACCGGCATGTCGCCGGCAACGGCAGTAATGGCCGGAAGCGCATCGAGCGTTGCAAGCGCGCCGTCGAGCTGCCGCCCGCCGTGATTAGAGACAATAATGCCGTCCGCGCCTGCCTGTTTGGCCCGCAGGGCATCGTCGGGATGAAGGATTCCCTTCACCACCAGAGTCCCTTTCCACTGACTTCGAATCCAGTGGATGTCGTTCCAGCAGAGCGCTGCACGGCCACTGCGGTGGTCGCCGGTCGCGCCGGTGATGATCGGTCCGCCCCGGTTGGCCGTGAAGTTTTCGAAATGCGGAACACCTTGCGTAAGCAGCGTGCGTCCAAACGTCGACAGAAGCCATCTGGGCCTTGCCAGACCACCATAGACCAGGCGGCGGCTTAGCCGCAGCGGTACGCTGAAACCGTTGCGCAGTTCGTTTTCCCGTTGCGCGGCCAATGGCACGTCAACAGTAATCACAAGAACACCGAACCCGGCCCTTTCGATACGCGCGAGCAATGGCGTGATCGTCGATCGGTCGGCACTCAAATACCCCTGATACCAACTGCCGGGTGCTGCCATTGCCACCTTTTCGAGGGGAACGGTCGACGCTGCGCTCAGAACGAAGGGCACTTTCGCGTCGCGAGCGGCCGCCGCGAGTTGCAGGTCACCCTCATAGGCACAGAGCCCGGCGAGCCCCATCGGCGCTATTCCCACCGGCGACGTGTAACGTTGCCCAAAAATCTCCACTTCCTGCGAGCGCTCGGCGACGCCAGTAAGCATTCTCGGTACGAGTACCCAGCGATTGAAAGCCGTGCGGTTTCCCACTACGGCGCGGTGGTCTTCCGCCCCACCGCTTACATAGCCGAAAATGCTGGCCGGCAGCCGCCGGGACGCGCTTCGCTCCAGGTCCGCGATCGACAGGTGATTGCTGAGACGCATCAGACCCCCGGACCGATAATCATATTTGGCGTGAGCAGGTTGGGATCGGTGCGCAGGACGAGAACTGCCGGGCGGCCTGCCTCGCGTGCGCGTTGGAATGCGTCTGGAAAGTCCACCGTGCGCTCAACGCTTTCCGCGTAAGCACCATAAGCGCGGGCAAGTCCGACAAAATCGGGACTCTGCAATGTCGTGCCAATGACCCGTCCAGGATAGTGACGATGCTGATGCATTCGAATGCTGCCGTACATGCCGTTATCGACAACGATCACAATGACTCGCGCATCGTACTGCACGGCAGTTGCCAGTTCCTGACCGGTCATGAGGAAGCATCCATCTCCAGCGAAACAGACCGCAGGCCGATCAGGTTTCTGAAGCGCCGCGGCGATGGCGGCGGGCAATCCATATCCCATCGCGCCACTCGTTGGAGCAAGCTGAGTGCGCCAACCGCGATAACGGAAGAATCGTTGAACCCAGAGTGTATAGTTGCCCGCGCCGTTGCTTACGATCGCATCCTCGGGCAACGCTTCGTCGATGTGAGCCATGACAGCGCCCAGATCGATTGAACCGCTATTAGGGGGAGGCGCGCGTCGAGCCTCATAGTCGGCGTGCGCGGCCTGCGTCCAATCGGTCCACACGGGCTTGTTCGGCGATTCAAGCCTGGCGACGGCGCGCGCGAATTCCGCCATACCCGAATTGATGGGGAGATCCGCCCGGTACACACGTCCCAGTTCGTTCGCGTCGCGATGCACATGCACGAGCTTCACTGCGGGCGTTGGGATAGAAAAAAGCTCGTAGCCGAGGGTGCTCGTCTCGCCGAGGCGAGGTCCAATCGCAAGCAGCAAATCCGCTTCCCGTAAGCGCGCGGCAAGCGCCGGGTCCATTCCCAGACCCGCTTCGCCGGCGTAATGTCGATCGCGGTTGTCATACAGGTCTTGTCGCCGGAATGTGCAGACAACCGGCAAATCGAACCTGGTCACGAACTGGCGGAGATCGTCGCAGGCCTCGCGGCTCCAGGCCCCGCCGCCGAGAAGAACGATCGGCTTGCATGCCTCGGACAGCAGCTTCTCAACGCGGGCCAACTGTTCGCTCGCCGGTTGCATGGTGATCGTCTGATAAGGGAGTGGGGGCACGGCCTTTTCTACTGGTGCGGTTTCAACGAGCATGTCTTCCGGCAAGGCGATCACCACAGGCCCCGGACGACCCGACGTTGCGACGTGGAAGGCGCGGCTGATCAACTCGGGGATCCGGGCTGCCGAATCGATTTGAGTGACCCACTTGGCCACCTGACCAAACATCTGCCGGTAGTCGATTTCCTGCCACGCTTCCCTCTCGAGCGTATCGCGTGCGACTTGCCCAACAAAAACGATCATGGGCGTGGAATCTTGCCGCGCGGTGTGTATTCCGATTGATGCGTTTGTCGCCCCTGGCCCTCGCGTCACGAAACAGACGCCAGGTCGATTGGTCAGCTTGCCATGCGCCTCCGCCATGTTCGCGGCTCCACTCTCGTGCCTGCAAACCACGAGCTTGATGTCATCTGCGACATCGTACAGAGCGTCCAGCACCGCCAAAAAGCTCTCGCCTGGAACGGTGAAGATCGTGTTGACCGACTGCGCACGCAATGCATCGACCAGGATGCGTGCGCCGGTAATGTCCCGGTTTTCGTTTGCCATACGTGTCTTTTGAAAAACAGTCAGAGTTTCGTCAGTCGCCCGTCCAGCACCAAAGCTTCGCATCGCTAATCGTCACGCTCCAGGCATGCCGGCTTCGCTTCTTCGGCTCGCCTCCAGATTGCCTCGTGTTTCCGGGACGATGAATGCCCCGACGAGGAAGAGCGCCGAAACACCGAGAAGAAACCACGACAGCGTCGCGGGCAACTGCTGCTCGCTTGCTGAGAGAAGCGAGACGAACGTCGGCATCATGCCGCCAAGCGCAAATCCGATATTCCACGAAAGCCCGGTGCCGCTCGCCCGAATCGCTGTGGGGAAGCGCTCATTCAGAAAGATCAGCAGCGGCGCGTAACTTGCCCCGCCTAGAACTGCGAGGAGCAGCGTGTAGCCCGCCAATAGAGGCACGCTGTCTGTCTTCGTCATCAATATGTACAGGATGGGAAGCAGTGCAAGGCGCAGAACGCCCGCTCCGATGAATACTTTCTTTCGGCCGAAAAAGTCACTCGCCGCACCGATTGCTATCGCTGCTGCTATTGAAAGCAAACCAGTCGCCATGAGAATGGTTGAAGTCGTACCGTTCGGCAGGTGCTTGACGACCTTCAGGAAGGTCGGCAAATAGCCAGAGCAGAGGTAATAACCCGCACCGCTAGACGTTGTCATGATGACGTTGACGATCATGACCCGGCGATATTCGGAGGAAAAGAGTGTTCGCAGCGGCGAAGATTGCTTCGACACGGCGGCCTTGCGTGCAGCCTTTCGCGCATGCTGCTCTTTCCAGAACGGAGACTCCTCGAGTCTCAGGAACAACAGCGCGCCGAGGAGCGAGGTTATCAATCCGGCAAAGAACATGACGCGCCATCCCCACACTTCGAATTGCGGACCCGGAAACAGCGCCGACGCGATGAAAAAGACAATAGAGGCAAGCAGTCCGCCGATGCCGGCCCCACCCCCGCCGATCAGGCCCGAAACCGCGCCTCGCCAGTGAGGCGGCACGGATTCCGTCCCCAACGTGTGCGAGGAAGCAACGACACCGCCCACAAACACGCCCTGCACCAGGCGAAGAAGCACAAACAGGATGGGCGCTATGACACCAGCCTGTGCAATCGTCGGCAGCGTCCCAAACACGGCCGTGCTTATGCCCACGCCGAACACGGCAATCTGCATTGCACGCTTGCGCCCATTCCGGTCCGCGTACGATCCAAAGAGAGCGGAGCCGATGGGCCGCATCAGCAGCGTCACGGCGAACGACGCATACACGCCTGCGAGAGACAGCGTTGGATGATCCGATGGAAAGAACAGTTTGCCGACGACAGGCGCGACATACAGCAGAATGAACAGGTCAAACAGGTCGAGCGCCCATCCAAAACAGGATGCGGCGGCGGCTATAACAATGCTTCTATTGCTTTGCGTCGCCGTATTCCGCGCGCCAGCTAATGTCGTTTCCATCAATTGTCTCCTTCAATGTACGTCGCCAGAAACGTCAAGGTGTTGCCGGTAGCCGTTGTCCGCGGCGTCATGTTTGTTTGTTGTTGTGCTGCGGATGGCTGAGTGCTTCGGGCCTAGCTGCCGCGAAACACCGGTTTGCGCTTGCCGTGGAAAGCCTCCACTCCCTCGCGGAAATCGTCCGACGCGCGCAGCCGGCTATAGCAATGCCCTTCGAGTTCGATCGCAATCGAGAGCGGCGAGTCTTCCGTATCGTTCAGCAGCTTCTTCGCGGTGCGTTGCGCGAGCGGCGAGAACGCGCGCAGTTCGTCGACGAGCGCATCGGTCGCCGACTCCAGTTCCGCATCGGCTACGCAGTCCACCGCGATGCCCCAGTCGTACGCCTGCTTGCCCGGGATGCGGCGCGAGCGCATCACGATGTCCTTCGTGCGGCCGATGCCGACCATCGACTGCAAACGCGCCGAGCCGCCCGAGCCGGGAATCTGGCCGAGCTTCTGCTCCGGCAGCGCATAAAACGTCGTATCGGTGACGATGCGGAAATCGCATGCCAGCGACAACTCGAAGCCCACGCCGAAGCAGAAGCCGCGATTCGCCGCGATCACCGGTTTCGAGCAGCGCGCGGGCGCCGCGATATTCCACGCGAGCTTCGATACGTGTTCCGGCGACGCTTCCAGAAAGCCCTTGATGTCGCCGCCGCTCGAGAAGTGCTCCCCCTTCGCGCGCACGACGATCACGCGCACGCGGTCGTCCTCGTCGAGGGCTTCGAACACGGCGCGCAACTGGTCGCGTGCGTGCATCGAAATGACGTTGAACGGCGGACGGTGCAGCACGATGTCCGCGCGCTCGCGCTGCGCGTCGATGTCGACCGAGAAGCCGTCGAGATCTTGCAGCAGCGTCTGGCCGCGGTGGTTGAGATCGCTCATTGTGGGTTACTCCTTGGTGATTGTGGTTTCTGCAGGTCGTGCGGCCTGCGTATTCGAATCGGTCGTGTACTCGCCCGCTTGCAGCTTGCGGCGCAGAATCTTGCCGACCGGCGACTTCGGAATGTCGTCGACGAAAACGTAATCGCGCGGACGCTTGAAGTTGACGAGATCGGACTGGCGGCACCATGCATCGAGCGATTCCGAATCGACGTACTCGCGGCGCTTGATGAAAGCAACCACGCGCTGGCCCCAGCGCTCGTCCTTGACGCCTGCGACCGCGACTTCGTCGACGGCGGGATGCAGCGACAACAGCGATTCGATATCCACCGGCGAGATGTTTTCTCCGCCGCTGATGATCATGTCGTCGACGCGGCCCGTCACATAGAGATCGCCGTCGCGGTCGAGATAGCCTGTGTCTCCGGTGAAGTACCAGCCGTCGCGCAAGCTCTTCGCATCCGCGTCCGGACGATGCCAGTAGCCTTCGAAAGCTTCGTCGCCGAGCAGGTCGACGATGATCTGCCCTTCTTCGCCGGTGTCGGCGAGCTCATCGGGCGAAAGAGCATCGAGCTTCACCACGCGCAGCCGCGTATTGATGCCCGCGCGGCCCGCGCTGCCGGGTTTCCTGGTTGCATCCTGATCGATGCTGAACGTGTAGACCTCGGACGAACCATAGTGGTTGACGAACAGCTCCGGCTCGAACGCGGCCGAGAGGCGCTTGAGCAGGCCGTCGTTCATCGGTGCGCCGGCGAAGCCGAGCTTTCTGACCGACGAGGTATCCGTGTTCGGGAACGCGCTGTCGGCAAGCAGATCGTGATAAAGCGTCGGGACCAGATAGAGGCAGGTGAGCGCGTGCTTCGAGATGCATTCGAGCGCGAGCTTCGCGTTCCAGCGCCGCACGCAAACGAAAAGGCCATCCACGAGCGCCATGGCGAGCAGCGAGCGCACGCCCATCGTGTGATAGAGCGGCATTACGCCGAGCGTGCGTTCGCCGCGCCGGTAGAGGTTTTGCGCGACGTGCGCGAGCGCGCCCGCGCGTTCGTGCCGATGCCGGCGCGGCACGCCCTTCCCTTTGCCCGTCGTGCCCGATGTGTAGAGGATCAGCGAGATGTCGTCGGCGGTGGCGTGCGTCGTGTCGCTCGCAGCGCCGCTGCGCGTTCGTTCGACGATGAGCGTATCGAACGTGGCGGTGGCACCCGAAGCATCGTCGAGTCCGATGCGCGGCACTTTTTGTGCGGCGGCGCTCTGCGCGACGGCAGCGGCGCTGACGGGTTCGTAGACGATCGCCTTCGCTCCCGAGTCGGTCACGCAGTAGTCCAGTTCGTCCGGCTTCGCGCGCCAGTTGATCGGCACGATGACGATGCCTGCAAACTGTCCGGCCCAATGCAGCGTCGCCATTTCCCAGCGGTTTTGCAGCACGACGAGCAGCCGGTCGCCGCGTTGCAGGCCCAGTTCGCGCAGACCGTCGGCGACACTCAGGATCATGCGATGCCACTGCGCGTAGGTCAGTTGCACATCGCCATCGACGAGCGCGAGCGCGTGCGGGCTACGCTCGACGCTCTGCAGGAACGTGCGTCCGAGATCAAGCATGTTCGACCTCCGTCGTGCCTGCCTCGGCCCGGCGGCGCGCCGCAACGTCGAGCACCGCGGCCACGATGGGTGTGTAACCCGTACAGCGGCAGATATGACCCGACAGCATCTGCCGCACCTGCTCTTCGGATGGATTCGGCACGCGCCGCAGATAATCCGCGCACGACATCAAAATTCCCGCCGTGCAGAAGCCGCATTGCAGCGCGTGATGCCGCTGGAACGCCTGCTGAAGGTCGCCAAGCGTCTGATCGGGCGCGAGGCCCTCGACGGTATCGATACGCCGGCCATTGGCCTGCACGGCAAGCATCAGACACGAGCGCGCCGCGACGCCATCGACCTGCACGGTACATGCGCCGCATACGCCATGCTCGCAGCCGACGTGCGTGCCCGTCGCGCCGAGTTCGTGCCGAATGAAGTCCGACAGCAGTTCGCGCGGCTCGCAATGGCCGCTTCGTTCGCGGCCGTTCAGCGTCAGCGCGATCCGCTGCGCTTCGCCGTGCCGCATGATGGTGTCCGTCTTGCTCACTTTGCCTCCTCGATCACGCGCCATCCGAGTTGCCGCACCAGATTCCGGCGATATTTCGCGCCGATGTGCGCGTCGTCCTGCGCGTTCAGTTTCCAGCTCAAATCGTTCAGTGCGCCGCGCAGGTCGTCGCCTTGCAGACGAGGCCATTGCTCAGTGACCGGCCGGTCCGCGACGCCGCCGACTGCGATACGGATCGACTCGTCGGTGACGACGGCCGCACACGCGACGATCGCGAAATCGCCGTGCCGCGCGGAAAATTCCGTGAACGCGTAGCGCTCGCCCGGGCGGCGCAGCGGAAAGCGCACCGCTTCAACAAGTTCATCCGGCTCGCGCGCGGTCATCAGCATTCCCTGAAAGAAGTCCTGCGCGGCGAGCGTGCGGCGCTTTCTTCGCGAGCGCAGCATCACGTCGCCGCCAAGCGCGGAAAGCACGAGTGGCAACTCCGCGCTCGGGTCCGCATGCGCGATCGAACCGCACACGGTCCCGCGATTGCGAATCTGGAAGTGCGAGATATGCGGGAAAGCCATCGCGAGCAGCGGCGCTTCGTCGGCGAGCGTGCTGCGCCATTCGACGCTGCCTTGCGTCGCCGCGGCGTTCACGACGAGATGCCCCGCTTGCGTGTCGACGCGCACGGCATCGAGCTCCGCAGTACGCGAAATGTCGATAAGCACCTTGGGCTGTGCGAGCCGCATATTGAGCACTGCCATCAGCGACTGGCCGCCTGCCAGCACGCGCGCGTCTTCGCCGTATTGCGCGAGCGCGTCGAGCGCGTCTTGCGCGGTCATCGCGCGCAGGTAATCGAACGGTGCGGGCTTCATGCGTGTCTCCTGAAACGGGCGAGGAGTCTTGCGATCCACGATCCATGCGCTTCTACCGGCTTGCCCGCCGCCTGCCGTCCGAGCGATTCGAACAACTGCTTCAGCACGACCTTCGCAGCGCCTTCGAGCATGCGCGCGCCGACCGCCGCGACCTTGCCCGACACCTGGGCTTCGTAGTCGTACGTGAGCCGCGTGCCGCTGCCGTGCGGCGTCAGTTCGACGAGACCGTTGCCGCGCGCGCTGCCGAGCGGCGAGATGCCCGCACCCGCGAGACGCAGGCGACGCGGCGCCTCGATCTCCGACAAGCCGATACGCGCTTCGAAACGGGCCTTGATCATGCCGACGCCGACGGTCACGTCCGCGCGATACTGGTTCGGTGCCGTTTCTTCGAGCGCGTGGCAGCCGGGAATGACGTTCGCCAGCGCCTTCGGATCGAGCAGCACGGCGAACACGGCTTCGGGCGTCGCGGGCAGATCGACCGCGCCCTGCGCCGTCAGCGCGCGTCCGCCGCCCGGCGTCGCGGGCTTCGTGGCAGGCGCTTCGCGATATTCCGGCCGCGACGGTTCGGGATCGTCGATGCCGATCATCGCCATCACTTTGGGCGGCGTGAGCGGCAAGCGAATGTCTTCGACACCGAGCGCATCCGCCACCGCATTCGCGATGCACGGCGGCGTGCTCATGTTGTTGCCTTCGCCGAGGCCCTTCGCGCCGAGCGGCGTGAAAGGCGAAGGCGTTTCCAGATGCACGATGAGCGGATCGGGCACTTCGCATGTCGTCGGCATCAGATAGTCGGCGAGCGTGCCCGACTGGAAGCTGCCGTCCGCGCCGTAGCGGAACTCTTCCATCAGCGCCGCGCCGACGCCTTGCGCGAACGCACCGCGAATCTGGCCATCGGCGAGTGCGGGGTTCAGGATGGTGCCGGCGTCGTGCACGGTCACATAGCGGTCGATGCGCACGCGTCCGGTCGTGCGATCCACTTCGACACCGCACATGTCGAATGCGAAGCCATACGCGGCCGATGTATTGATGCGGTCGTGTTCGTCGGGCGCATCCATGTGCGGCGGCGACCAGAACACGGTTTCGCGCAGGCCCGGCTCTTCGCCTTCGGGCAGGAGCGCGGGCGCCCAGTGCGGCGCATTGCTCGCTGCGCGCGCGAACGGCAACGCGCGGTCGGCGGCGTCGCGCGGATAGACGCGCCCGCCTTCGAAGCGCACGTCGTTCGCCGCGCAGTCGAACTGCCTGGCGAGCACGCGCGCGAGTTTGTCGCGCACGCGCGTCGCGGCGAGATGCACGGTGCCTGCCACCGCGCCCGCGAAGCGGCTCGAATAATTGCCCGCCGCGACGGACCAGGCGTCCTTGTGCGTATCGAACTCGACATTGACGACGATGTCCTTCGGATCGAGCCCGAGCACGTCGGCGACGACTTGCGCGCACACCGTCATGTGGCCCTGGCCTGCGGGCGTCGACGCGATGGTCACCACCACGCCGCCGAGCAGATCGACGCTGACCGTCGCGCTCGCGATCGCGCCGTTCTTCGGTCCGGCTTTTTTGCGCGCGTCGGCGGGCATCACAGTCGTGATGTAGCCCATGTTGGAGACCGACGGCTCCACGATCGCCGCGAAGCCTATGCCATAGAACCGCCCTGCGCGTCGCGCGGCGTTGCGGCGCGCGACGAGTTCGTGGTATCCGCCATCGTCGATCGAACGGCGCAGCGCTTCCTGATAGTTGCCCGAATCGAGCAGCGCGCCCGCTGCCGCGCGATACGGGAAGGCATCGGCGGGAACGAAGTTGCGGCGATAGACGTCGAGCACATCGAGCTTCAACTCGATGGCGATGCGCTGGATCAGCCGCTCCAGTGCGAAGTACACCTGCGGTCCGCCGAAGCCGCGCACGAGTCCGGTCGGCGTCTTGTTGGTCAACACGACGCGGTTGCGCACGAGCAGATTCGGGATGGCGTACGCGCCCGTCAGACAGCCGTGCATCCGGTAAAACGTCGCGGGCTCGGGCGCGCGCACGTAGCCGCCGACGTCTTCCAGTTGATCGTAGGACAGCGCGACGATGCGGCCATCCGCTTCGACCGCCGCTTCAATTGTCGAGAGGCGCGCGGTCGCCGATGTGGCCGCGCTCAAATGCTCGAGCCGGTCCTCGACCCATTTCACCGGCGCGCCCGCCTTGCGCGACGCGAGGCACATCAGCACCACGTACGGAAACACGGCCTGCTTCACGCCGAAACTGCCGCCGGAATCGCGCGGTGCCTTATGACGCAGACGATTGGCGGGCACGTTCAACGCCATCGCCATGACGGCGTGCAGCGAGAACGGTCCCATGAAATTCGACGTGACGTCGTAGCCTTCATCGCCGGAAAGGTACTCGGCGATGACTACGCCGCACTCGATCGGCGCACAGGTATTGCGCGGATAATGCGCGACCAGCTTCACGCGATGCGGCGCGCGTTCGAAGGCCGCTTCGGGCTCGCCGTAGCGGAAGTGCCGGTCGCTGATGACGTTGCTGCCTACGCGCTCGTGCAGCGCGGGGCCTTCGTTGCTCGCGGCCTGTTCGATCGACGTCACGGGATCGAGCATCGCATAGTCGACCTTGATGAGATCGAGCGCGTCTTCGGCGAGCGCACGCGATTCCGCCATCACGACCGCGACCGGCTCGCCGACGTAGCGCACGCGGTCCATCGCGAGCGCCCACTGCTCCATTGGCGACTTCACGCCGACGACGAAGGGACGCGACCACGCACGCAGATCGTCGCGCGTTAGCACGGCGCGCACGCCGGCGAGTTTGGCTGCGGCTTGCGTATCGATCGACAGGATCTCCGCGTGCGCGTGCGGCGAACGCAGAATCGCGGCGTGCAGCGTGCCCGGCTTCACAGCGATGTCGTCGCCATAGCGACCGCGGCCTGTCAGGATCGCAGGGTCTTCGAGGCGCTGCATCGAGCGCCCGATGTGACGCCGCGGTGTGCTCGCGTCGCGCGTCCCGTTGTCGGCGACACGCGCGTTTATGTCGGCAAATGCGGTTTCGCGCTGATTCATGACGTTACTCCTCACGCGCGGCGCGGCCGCCGAATTCGTCGGCAAGACCGTTCCAGCGGCGCGCAATTTCCTCATGGTCGATACCGAACAGATCGAGAATCCGCCCGACCGTGTGATCGACCACGTCCTCGATGGTCTGCGGATGCGCGTAGAACGCGGGCACCGGCGGCATCACGATCGCGCCCATTTCCGTGGCGAGCGTCATGTTGCGCAGATGCGCGAGATTGAGCGGCGTTTCGCGCGCGACCAGCACGAGGCGGCGGCGCTCCTTGAGCATCACATCGGCCGCGCGAGTGAGCAGGTTGTCCGCGAAACCGTTCGCGACACTCGCAAGCGTTTTCATCGAACACGGGGCGATCACCATGCCTTCGGTCAGAAACGATCCGCTCGCGACCGCGGCGCCAATGTCGCGTACGTTGTGCACGACGTCGGCGAGCGCGTCGATGTCGCCGCGCGCAAGGCCGAGTTCCTGCGCCGCCGTCACCGCGCCGGATGCGGACACGACCAGATGCGTTTCGTGCGTGCCGAGGCGGCGCAACGCGGCGAGCAGGCGCACGCCGATCACAGCGCCGCTCGCACCCGAAATACCGACGACGATGCGCTTCTTGCGTTCAGTCATGATCGCGCGACAAGTAGGCGTCGAACGCGCTGTTGTCAGCGGCGACGAGTGTGTGCAGATCCACCGAGTCTTGCCCCGGAATGCGCACGCGTGTGAACACATGCGCGGGATACACGACGGGGCGCGTCGCATCGAGGCCCATCTTTGCGCTCACGCCTTGCAGATGCGACGGCGCGTCGTCGGGTTGGCCGACGGTCGTCGACGGATCGAGCGGCGAACCCTGCGCGCCTTCGATCACAACGAGATCGCGGTCGGCCTGGAAGCGCGTCGCGATGGCCCATTCGATTTCGGCGGGATCGTGCACGTTCACATCGGTATCGACAACGACGACCTGCTTGATGTCGTAATGCGCGCCGAACGCGCACAGAATGACGTTCTTCGCTTCGCCTTCGCGCTTCTTGTCGAACTGCACCCACAGGTGATAGCGGCACACGCCGCCGACAGACAGATGAACGTCCTTCACCGCCGGATGGCTGCGCTGCAGATGCGCGAGCAGCGTTGCTTCGCGCGGAATTGCGCCCAGCAGCAGATGCTCCATTTCGGCGGGCACGATCGTATGAAAGATCGGATCGCGCCGATGCGTCACCGCGGTCACCTCGATGACTTCGCGCGCTTCCCTCGCGCTGTAGTACTTCGGAAACTCGCCGAACGGGCCCTCGGGCTCGCGGACGTTCGGCAGAATCCGCCCTTCGATGACGATCTCCGCAAACGCCGGCACGTGCACACCATTCGTCACACATTGCGCGACCGGCAGCGGCGCACCATGCAGCGCGCCCGCAATTTCCAGCTCGTCATGATCGATGGGTGTGATCGCTTGCGACGCAAGCATCGTGAGCGGATCGACACCGATCGCGATTGCTACGTCGAGCGCGTCGCCTGCAGCTTCTGCCTCGCGATGAAATGCGTAGAGATGCCGCGGCAGCAGCAGGATCGCCATGCGATTCTGGCCATGCACCTGAATGCGGTTGATCGAAACGTTCTGCACGCCGGTGCGCGGATTGCGCGCGATCACGAGGCCCGCCGTAAGGTAGGGGCCGTTGTCGTACTCGCTGTGCGTGGGAATCGGCAGCAGCGCGTGAAGATCGATGCCGCTCGTATGCACCACTTGCTGACACGGCGCCTCTTCACGTCCGACGACTTTCGATTCGAGCGGCGCGGCGGCCGCAGCGGAGAAACGCGCGAGCAACGCGGATTCGTCGACGCCCATCGCTTCCGCAATCCACGCACGCTTCGACATGAAACCGCTGACGACGGGCACCGCATGGCCGCCCGGCTGCGTGAAGAAGGCCGCCTGCGTGCCGTCGAGGCACTTGGCGATCGCGGCGAGTTCGTGCTCGAGCGCAACGGGCTTGTCGATCGCCGCGACGCGGCCGCTCCGACTCAGATGTGCAAGCCAGTGACGCAAGGTGCGCGCAGGCCCGACGTCGTTCGCCGGGGCGCCCAGGGACGTCATCGGCGAGCTTTCGCGTGAATTCATTTTGAGTCTCTCTCCATTGCTGCCGGCCTCGGAGGTGCTAACACCGGCAGATTGAAGAGCAGAATATCGACGCCACGGTATAAGCGATAATATTAATTTTTGAACCTAGGCATCAGAAGTACTGATGTCCGTACGGATACTGATGCAAGACAGTCCCCGTTTTGATACCAAGTAAAAAAGGGAAGATGGACCGGGCTTTTGATACGCGCCAACGGTACGAATCGCAGCACACCGGCAAATATGTTGATACCTCGACTCATCGCGTATCAGCGCATATGATTGGCGAAACAGGTATCACGACGAGCGCTGCCCAATGGATCTCAAACAAATTCAGTACTTCATCGCTCTCTTCGAAGACGGATCGGTAACTCGTGCGGCCAAACGGCTAAACATAGTTCAACCGGCTTTGAGCATGCAGATCGCCAAGCTCGAAGACGAGTTGAAGCAGACCTTGTTCGAGCGCGGCGCACATGGAATGACTCCAACTGCTGCCGGCCGTTTGATGTATCGCCTTTATTTGCCGATCATGCGCGATCTCAAGCAAGCGCAGACACAACTGATGCAGCGCGATGAGGTCGTGTCTGGACACGTTTCCCTGGGACTGATTGCGTCTGTCAGCGAGAGCGTGCTTGCGGATGCGCTTTCGCGCTTTCACGAGCAGTACCCGCACGTCGAAGTAACGGTAGCCGACGGCTACAGTGCGACTTTTATCGATCTCGTGACAGGCGGACAGCTTGAAGCCGCGTTGATCAACCGGCCACGCGCCCGCTTATCTCTCGACTCGGAGCCATTGCTGGACGAAGAAATGGTGTTGGCAACCGGCGTGAATGGCGGACCCACATTGCCGCCCGTCATTGAGCTCGCACAAGTGCAGGAACTGGATCTTGTGTTGCCGACAAAACGTCACGGCTTGCGCGGCGTGCTCGACGCGGCCGCGCAATCCGCAGACGTGCTTCTGGCGCCCCGTTTCGAGATCGATGTTCTGAGCGCCATCGTCAAGCTCGTCGAAAACACGGGGTTCGCCACGATTCTTCCTCGCATCGTGGTCGAACGTTCGGTGCAGCGCGGCACCATGCGCGCGCATCCGATCCTTGCGCCGCGAATCGTGCGGCACATCGTGCGAATCAGTCACCCTCGCCGTCCGATAAGTGCTGCTACGGAAGCGCTAACAGCGATCATTGCCGACGAACTACGGAAGGTATCGGCCGGCGCATCCGACCCTGTCGATTCTTAACAACCACGCCCACTGGATAGTTAAATGGAAAGAGACGCTATGAATTGGATCGCCGGCGAATGGGCCGGCAAGCCCGTGCTCGCAAGCTCCGATCCTTCGAACGGAGAGACGCTCGGCCGGTTCGTCAGCTCGAACACGCAAGACGCGGACGCCGCCGTCTCGGCTGCCCGCCATACGTTCGATCACACAACGTGGGCACAGGATGCCCGTCGACGGCAGGATGTTCTGCTTCGCTGGGCGCAAGCTCTCGAGTTGTCGGTGGAACCGCTAGCGGAATTGCTGACGCATGAAAACGGCAAGACTATTGGGCAGGCGCGAGGAGAAATGCGCGCCGCAATTTCCGAAGTGCGCTACTACGCGGGACTCGCGCGCCACATTGCCGGTCACGTCATCGAGCCCGAGCCAGGCACCATCTCGACGATGTTGCGCGAGGCCGCCGGCGTTGCTGCGATCATCGTGCCGTGGAACGCTCCCGCCGTGCTGCTCGTGCGGTCCCTTGCGCCCGCCCTCGCTGCCGGATGCACGGCCATCGTCAAGCCGGCTGCCCAGACGTCATTGATCACCGCGGCAATGATCCGTTGTCTCGACCAGCCGGCGCTTCCCGCCGGTGCTGTCAATCTGCTTCTCGAAAACGGCGCAGAAGCCGCTGCGCGACTGGTCGAGTCCGCCGATGTCGATGTGATCAGCTTTACGGGTTCGACGGAAGTCGGCAAGCGAATCATGCGCGCCGCTGCAGACAGCATGAAGCGATTGTCGCTTGAGCTGGGCGGCAAATCGTGTTGTCTCGTCTTCGAGGACAGCGACGTTAAGGCCATTGCACCTCGTCTTGCCCGGGCCGCGACCATCATCTCCGGACAACAATGCACCGCTGCACGGCGAATACTCGTGCATGTGTCAAAGGCGGACCAAATGCGAGACGAACTCGTCAAAGCACTCGCAAGCCTCAAGGTTGGCCCAGGGATCGATCCCGCTTCCGACATTGGCGCGCTGATCGATGCTGCGTCCCGCGACGCTGTCCAGACCACGGTTGAACGAGCGTGTGACCTTGCAGATCGCGTGCTCTTGCGCGGGACTTCGAGCGGACCGGGCGCCTTTCTGTCACCGACGCTGGTCGAGCACGGAGAACCTCACGCCTTCTTTTGCCAGGACGAGATCTTTGGCCCGTTCGTCACGTTAGAGACCTTTGTGACCGAAAAGGAAGCCGTTGAAAAGGCAAACAACACCGTTTTTGGCCTGTCCGCGAGCGTGTGGACCCACGACTCGGCTCGGGCTTTCCGGATTGCGCGTGCGCTGCGTGATGGGACCGTCTGGATCAACGACCACAACAGGTTGTTCGCAGAGGCCGAAACTGGCGGCTATCGGCAGAGCGGACTGGGCCGGTTGCACGGCTATGACGCGCTAGCGGACTTCACGGAGATCAAGCATATCTGTGTCGGTGCAGGAGTCCTGGAAGGCATCGAAGTGCTTGGCTCGTGACGGAATCAGATAACCATTGACCTCGATTGCAAAAAAGCGCGATGACCCAAATCAGAACACGGCACGCAAATATGGGTCCCGCGTGCATCAGGATGGCGGGCTTAAGGGAATGCGTGACGGTCTGGATCGGCCTGCTTTTCCAATACGGACGGACTCAGCCGTCGCCAGCCTACTCTCCGAACCCCACCATGTTCCGGCGCCTTAGCTGCGCCACATCGCGAAGTGGAGGCGCCCCAAAGAGCCGGCTATATTCGCGGCTGAATTGGGAAGGGCTGTCATACCCGACCCTGATCGCCACCGACCCAACATCGCCGTTCTGCCCAAGTAACATTCTCCGGGCCTCTTGCAGTCGCAACTGTTTCTGGTATTGCAGCGGGCTCAGCGTCGTGACGTTCTTGAAGTGGTGATGGAGCGACGACACGCTCATGTTCACGTGCTGCGCGAGCATCTCCATCCGCAAAACCTCGGTGTAGTGATTCTGGATCCACTCAATCGCCCGCGCGATCCGGTTCGTCGGACTCCCGTTGACGGCGATATGCCGCAGCCGCTTGCCCTGCTCGCTTGTCATCAGCCGATAGAGCAGCTCCTTCACGATAAGCGGCGCGAGAACCGGGATGTCATTCGGAGTATCGAGCAATCGCGCGAGCCGCAGCGCCGCATCGAAAACCGGCGCCGACAGCGAGCCGACGGCGATGCCTTCGCCCGCCGACGCGGCGCCCGGTTCCGGCAGACGCACTTGCGTCGCCAGCTCGGCGATGCAC
The DNA here is from genome assembly GCF_000172415.1 of Paraburkholderia graminis C4D1M. GTDB lineage: Bacteria > Pseudomonadota > Gammaproteobacteria > Burkholderiales > Burkholderiaceae > Paraburkholderia > Paraburkholderia graminis. The sequence goes on along the minus strand of NZ_ABLD01000001.1, from coordinate 389,943 downwards.
TGCGGATCGAGTGCGAGCTTCACGCACAGGTACGGCGCGTCGGACGACGCTCGCGTCACCCGCGACGTCATCGGCAGATCGACGGACGTCACGAGGCAATGCAGATGATCGTAGTCGTAAGCCTGCCCTCCGACCACGACCCGCTTGGCGCCTTGCGCCGCGAATACCAACGCGGGGCTCGCCACGCCGCAGCCGAGATCGACGGGCGTGGAGTACCGGTAGAACGCCAGCGAGGGAATCGCCGTCTGATGCGCGCCGTCCACGGGCGCGAAGCGGCTGACGAGCGCGGCAAGCTCGCGGCGTGCCGTTTCGCGCGACGCCGAAGCATCCAGCCAGGAAGAATTCTGTTTCATGCGCGTTGAGCTCCGTTGACGGAACCGAGCATAACCAGGCGCTGCCGCGCAACGACGGTTGTGCTGCTCCATTTGCAGCATTGTTCAATAATTTTGCAGGATTGTGTAAGCGCAACGGCACGCACTCGGTCACACTGCCGCGTACACCCGGCGCCAAGTTCGGGCCTTCCCCACGGAGAGGTTCCATGTCCACATCGTTTGTCCTGAACGGCAAGAACGTTACGCTCGATGCCGATCCCACTACCCCGCTTCTCTGGGCGATTCGCGAGAACGCGGGCCTGCACGGCACGAAGTTCGGTTGCGGCATGGCGCAATGCGGCGCCTGCACGGTTCATCTGGAAGGCGAAGCCACGCGTTCGTGCGTGCTGCCGCTCGCCGCCGTCGCGGGTAAGCGCATCACGACTATCGAAGGTATCGAAAGCCGGCCTGCGAAAGCGATCCAGGCGGCATGGGTCAAGCTGCAGGTGCCGCAGTGCGGATACTGTCAGTCCGGTCAGATCATGTCCGCGACCGCCTTGCTCGAACGCAACGCCACGCCCACCGACGCCGACATCGACGCCGCGATGAACGGCAATCTGTGCCGCTGCGCGACCTACGCCCGCATACGCGCGGCCATTCACGAAGCCGCCGCCACCCTGAAGGCCTGACCATGACGACCGATCTCGATCTCCCGGATGCCGTGCGCCCGTCGCGCCGGACCTTCCTCAAAGCAGCCGGCGCAGTCGCGGCAGTCGGCCTCACCATCGGCTTCGAATGGGCGGGTACGGGCCGCCGCGCGCTCGCCGCCACGGCGCCCGAGGCGGCGTTCGCACCCAACGCCTTCCTGCGCGTCGCGCCGGACAACAGCGTGACCGTCATCGCGAAGCACGTCGAGATGGGCCAGGGCGCGTACACCGGCATCGCGACGATCGTCGCCGAGGAACTGGATGCGAACTGGCAGGACGTCCGCGTCGAAAGCGCCCCCGCTGACGCGAAGCGCTACGCGAATCTCGCGTTCGGCATGCAGGGCACGGGCGGCAGTTCGGCGATGGCCAACTCGTGGATGCAATTGCGCGAAGCCGGCGCGAAAGCGCGCGCGATGCTGGTCTCCGCCGCCGCCGCGCAGTGGCGGACGCCTGCGTCCGAGCTGACGACGCGCGACGGCAGCGTTCATCACGCGGCCACGAACCGGACCGCGACGTACGGCTCGCTCGCGTCGGCCGCGGCCCGGCTACCGGTGCCGGACAAGGTCGCGCTCAAATCACCGAAGGATTTTCGTTTGATCGGCCACCAGGCGCCGCGCGTCGACGTCCCTCCGAAAACCGACGGCACCGCGCAGTTCACGCTCGACGTGACGTTTCCCGGCATGCTGGTCGCGTTGCTGCAGCGTCCGCCTCTCTTCGGCGCGACGGTCAGATCGTTCGACGCGTCGGCTGCGAAAGCCGTGCCGGGCGTGGTTTCGGTCGTGCAGGTGCCGGGCGGCGTAGCGGTGGTCGCGAAGGGCTTCTGGGCGGCCAAGCAGGGCCGCGACGCCCTGAAGATCGAATGGGACGATTCGAAGGCCGAGAAGCGCAGCTCGGACGCGATCATGGCCGAATACCGGCAGCTCGCCGAACAGCCCGGCGCATCCGCCCGCAAGGACGGCGATGCGACGCAGGCGCTCGCGGGCGCAGCGAAGAAGATCTCCGCCACCTACTCGTTCCCCTACCTTGCTCACGCGCCGATGGAGCCGCTCGACGCCGTCGTCAAGCTCACCGCCGATAGCTGCGAGATCTGGGCCGGCGACCAGTTCCAGACGGTCGACCAGGGCAATGCCGCGCGCACGGCGGGGCTCGACCCGCAGCAGGTCAAGATTCACACGTTGTATGCGGGCGGCAGCTTCGGGCGGCGCGCGAACGCGCGGTCGGACTATATCGTCGAGGCCGTGTCGATCGCCAGGGCGCTGGGCGCGAACGGCACGCCCGTCAAGCTGCAGTGGACCCGCGAGGACGACATCCACGGCGGCTTCTACCGGCCGATGTACTTCCACAAGCTCGACGCGGGCCTGAGCGCGGACGGCAAACTGGTCGGCTGGCGGCACAGGATCGTCGGCCAGTCGATCCTCGGCGGCACGCCGTTCGCGAGCGCCATGATCAAGAACGGCATCGACGCGACCTCCGTCGAGGGAGCCGCCAACATGGCATACGCGATTCCGAACATCTCGGTCGAACTGACGACCACGCAGACCGGCGTGCCGGTGCTGTGGTGGCGGGTGGTCGGCAGCTCGCACACGGCGTTCGCGGTTGAGGCGTTCATTGACGAAGCCGCGCATGCAGCGGGCAAGGACCCGTTCGTGTTCCGCCGCGATCTGCTCGCGCACGAACCGCGCATGCGGGCCGTGCTCGAACTCGCCGCGCGGAAAGCGGGCTGGGACCCGGCCAAACCGTTGCCGAAAGGCCGCGGACGCGGCATCGCAGTGGCCGAGGCGTTCAAGACGTTCGTCGCGCAGGTTGCGGAAGTCTCCGTCGACAAGGACGGTAACGTGAAGATAGAGCGTGTCGTCTGCGCGGTGGATTGCGGTACGCCCATCAATCCCGACATCATCGCAGCACAGATGGAAGGCGGGATCGGCTTCGGTCTCGGCGCGGTGTTGCACAGCGCGATCACGCTGAAGGACGGCAAGGTCGAGCAGAACAACTTCGACGGCTACCAGGTACTGCGAATCGCCGAGATGCCCAAGGTCGAAGTGCATATCGTGCCCTCGGGCGAGGCGCCCACGGGTGTAGGCGAGCCGGGTGTCGCGCCAGTCGGACCCGCGGTCGCGAATGCGATTTTTGCAGCCACCGGCGAACGGCTTCACAGCTTGCCGTTTCCGGCCGCTGCGAAGAAAAGCGCCTGACGGTCGATTCTTCCGCCCCTTTGACGCCGAGTGTTCGGCCTGTCCTACGTGAAGGTGACGTCGCGAACGGTTCCATACGTGGATCCGTTCGTGCCTCGCTCAAAGGGGGTTGGAAAATCAGGCGGTAGCGTCGCTGAATGCACCGTCGTCGAACGATGAGCGCGTTGAACAGCGTCGCGGTATCGGTCGCACCTTGGGACTCGCTGGAGGGCTCCGACGGCTGGCGGCACGGATCAAAGTTCAATGTTCGACTTGCCAGCGCAGCACCGGATGCGTGGCGCCGGCCGGCATCGCCCACGCGCCATCGCTGCCGAAGTTCCAGCCCACGAAGCTCTTTGGGTCGCTCATCTGCGCAGTGGTCAGTCCGTTCGAAGCGGGCAGATTCCCGCCGCTCTGGGCCTCTCCTGTCGTTTCGGTATTCCAGTACACGTCGCTGCCAAGACCGGTGCAAGATATGCAGACGCCACCGCGCAGGGTTGAGTAGACGCCGCCTGTCGCGAACGCCTCCGATACCGTTCCGCTGTTGTCGTGTACAAGCCCGGCGGATGAGCCACGCGACGCAACCGCGTACACGATGCCAGTAGCGTAGGACTGCGATATCGTTCCCTGATTGTCATAGACCAGACCGCCACCTGCGCTGCCGTGGTAGACCCTGGCACTGCTTCCGGAACGCCCGATCGTTCCATAATTGGTGCCGACGAGGCCGCCCATCGACGTGGTCGAGAAATTGGACTGCGGGCCGATGACGCCCGACGTAAACGTATTCATAATTTTGCCGTGATTGCTCATGGCAAGAATGCCGGCGAACAGTCCGGACGGTAGTGAATATCCCGCTGACGCGTCGAGGAGGCTGACGTCGCGCACTACGGCGTTTGCGGCAATATCACTGATGAACGAGATGTCTGGATGGAGATTCGACACGCTATGCCACATGCCGTCGAACTGCCCGGTGAACGCAGTCTTGCTCGCGAAGCCGAGCGTCTTGAATGCGTAACCCGTCGCGTCGATGTCGTGGCCGAGCGCGTAGTTGCCGTTCATATCGCTCTCGATGTTCTGAAGATCCTGCGCCGTATTGACCAGCTTGTAGCCGGTGATCTGCGTAACCAGTCCACTGTAGTCGGGCGCCACCCACGCACTGTTCGCGAGCAGGGTGCCGGGCGAATAACTGCCGTTCATGTCATACAGCGCGCTCACCGTGCCGGTGCTTCGCGACCAGTCGATCGTGCCGTTGTTCGTAAGGCTGCCGCCATTGTTCACGCTCGCCGCGTCCGTGCGCAGTGTCAGCGCGCCGCTGCCCTGGTTGCTCAACGTGACGCCCGGGCTGACTGTCAGGCTATGCGCCGCGTTCAGCGCGAGCGATGCGCCGCCGGTCCATTGAATGCTTTGATCAGCAACGAGGTCGCCGCTCTGGCCGTTCGCGCCGGTGGTCGTCATCGAAATGGATGTGCCGTCGTTGAGGCTTCGCGTGAAGGAGCGCGATGCGCCGTTGTCGAACGTGTAGGTGGGCAGCCTGACGTTCCACTGACCCGCCACGACCTTCGCGAAGTCGCCCCAGAAGGTGAAGAGCCCGGTGTCCATATCGACCGTGCCGCCTTTGCCGTCCGCGTTCTTCGCGGCGATGTTGCCCGCGAGAATCACCTGTCCTCTCGGACCGGCGACGAGCCACACGTGACCGTCGCGCAAAGCGGTGCCGGTCGCGCGCAAGACGTCGGCGTTGCCGGCGAGCGCGTAGATGTTGCCATCGACGGCCTGAAGGTTCAGCTGCGCCGCTTCCACTGCACCCGTGTTGACGATCGCGCCGCCGCTCGCCGTCTGCACGAACAGCTGTTGCGAACTCGACGAGTCCTGCAAGAGCACCTTGTTGCCTACCGCGATCTCGGCGGTGCCATTCGGCGCGCTGATGTTGCCGTAGTTGTCGACTTCGCTCGCGGCAATAAGCAGCACATCGCCGTTGGTCGACCCAATGTTGCCGAGATTCACCACGCGCTGCGTCGACTGACCGGAAAACGTGAGAGGACCGCCGGCCATAAACGATTCGTTGTCGGTGTCGAGTGTCGAGGCAACGAAGCGCCCGCCTGTTGTGATTACGCCCTGCTGACCGACCACCACGCCTTGCGGGTTGATCAGATAGACACTGCCCGTTGCGTTGAGCTTGCCGAGAAGCATCGACGGCGTGCCGCCTGTTACGCGATTGAGCGTCGCGCCCGCGCCGTTGTCGATGTTGACGGTATTGGTCTTGCCGATCGAGAAACTGTTCCAGTTAATCACGCCGCGCGATGAGCCCGGTTGCGTGATGGTCAGTCTATTGCCGGAAGTCGAGATGGAGCCGCTACCGCTTACGTAGGCGCCGCCTTGCGGCAGGACGCCGGCGGCGAGCACCGGGGCGGCGCACGAAAGACCTAGAAGGCAGACGATGACGGAGACAGCAGGTAGGCTCCGCGCACCATCGGGCGCGAGCAGTGACGATGTATTGAGCGGCATATTTTCCTTTCCTGCAAAAGGATTGGGATGCCACTCGGCCCAGCGGGGTGTTTCAGGGTGTGGCCTTCAAAGCATAGACATAACCTGAGTACTTAACTAACAGCAAACTTTCAACGTTTTGCGACGTCATTCCCTGACTTTGCGCCGGATTTGACGAACTGCATATGGGCACGACAGCCACACTGGATTGCTACGAGTCGGACGACGGGAAGACGTCGTGGCGGCTGTATGAAGAGCTGTTCGAGTCGGGCGCGGTCGACCTCGAACTCACCGCGCAGGCGCAGACCCGCCTCGTGATGCGCCTGCCACTCGACATGGCCAAGCGTCTGGCGACCGCGAACGTTACGACCCGAAGCGGCGAGGTCGGCAGGACCTGCCACAAAATTTTCCGAAAACATTGTCGATTCCCGACCATCAGCTTCGTCGTCAGTACATACCCACTCAAAGGACCTCCTATGAAATACCTCGGATTGGCCTACTTCACCCCCGAAAGGTTTGCCGCGATGCCACCGGACGACGTCAAGGAACTGGTGAGCCGATGCCCCGCGTTGGACGAGAAGATGCGCGCTACCGGCAAGGTTCTGATTTCCGCGTCGCTTGGCGATCTGGACGGCTGGAGGACACTTCGCCCGCGCAGTGGCAAAACGCAAGTGACCGATGGACCGTACACCGAGTCGAAGGAAGTCGTGGGCGGCCTGTTTATCATCGAAGCAGATAGCCTTGACGAGGCGTTGCGCATCGCGTCCATGCACCCGGCCGCCACTCTGGGCGAGGAAGGCGGATGGGCCGTTGAACTTATCCCCATGGATTTCTACCTGGCTCGATAACTGCCGCAGCGCCTGTCTCAGGAATGAGTGGGCGCCTTTCCACAAACACGTTCCAGGCTTCGTCGTTTCTGCCCCACAGTGCGCGTTCCCTATCGGACCGGGAGGAATGGCGCGCGCTGGGTCCTATCAAGCAGGTAATGCGGACCAGGTCAGGTTAGAAGGTATGACGAACGCCGACCGCAAAAGTATTGCCAGTGGGGTGCGCGCTCAGCTTGTCGTAAGAGTAGATCGCGTAGATGTCCGTCCGTTTGGACAGGACGTGGTCGTAACCAAGCTCTTCGGAGTTCCAGCAGGGTGTATCCGCGGCCTTCGTGCGGTCCATCTGAGGGCTACCAGGCGCTGGGTGAGTTGGTGATGCTACGCGTGCCTTGTCACCCCGGCGTCGGCCACTTTCGCTCGGCGGTTGCGAAGGACTCGTTGAGTTCGTTGCCGCTCGTCGCGTCCTTCGTGTAATTGAACGTGCCCTCGTCGCGAATCTCATGCGCGGCGCGCAAGAAGGCGCCGAGCGCCGCGCGCGCCAGCGAGCCGCCGACGCTCACGCGGCGCACGCCCATCGATTGCAATTCATCGACGCTGAGCAGCACGCCCTGCAAGCCCATCAACACGTTGACGGGACGTTCCAGTGCGTTCACCACGGCGGCGATTTCCTCGCGCGTCTTGAGCCCCGGCGCATACAGTACGTCGGCGCCCGCTTCCTGATAGGCGAGCAGGCGGCGGATCGTGTCGTCGAGGTCCGGACGCCCGCACAGGTAGTTCTCGGCGCGCGCCGTCAGCGTGAACGGAAACGGTTGCGCGCGGGCGGCTTCGACCGCCGCGCGCACGCGCTCGACGGCGGCCTCGAATGGATAGATGGGTTCGTCGGCGCGGCCAGTCGCGTCCTCGATCGAGCCGCCGACCACGCCCGCCTGCGCCGCCAGGTGGATGGTCTTCACGCACTCCTCGGGCGCGTCGCCGAAGCCGTTTTCCAGATCGGCGCTGACGGGCAGATCGGTCGCACGCGCGATTTCGGCGAGGTGGACAATCATCTGCGCGCGGCCTACTGCGTTATCCGGCAAGCCGCGCGAAAACGCATAGCCGGCGCTGCTGGTGGCGAGCGCCTTGAAGCCGGCCAGCGCGAGCAGCCGCGCCGAGCCGATGTCCCACGGGTTAGGAATGACGAACGCTTCTTGCGCTGCGTGCAGCGCCTGGAATTGCGCCGCTTTTTCGGCCTGGTTTTTCATCGCGGATGCCATTGAGAAGCGCCGCGCCGGCGCAAGATGCCGGCACTGCGGCGCGGGTTGCCGGGAAGTTTTGAAGCGCGGCGAGGCGATGCAATGCGATGCGCGCCGGCATCGCTCGCCGCTAACCGCGTGCCGAGGTCCGCTCAGGTTTCGAGCTTCGCGTCCATCGTGATGGTCGCGTTCAGCACCTTCGACACCGGACAGCCCGCCTTCGCGTCCGCGGTGGCTTTGTCGAACGCAGCCTTGTCGCCGCCGGGAATTTTCACCGCGACGTCCAGATGCACGGCGGTGATCGTGAAGCCGCCGCCGTCCTTGTCGAGCGAAATGGTTGCGGTCGTGCCGATACGTTCCGGCGTGATGCCCGCCTTGCCCAGTTCCGCCGACAACGCCATCGAGAAGCAGCCCGCATGCGCGGCCGCGATCAGCTCTTCCGGATTGGTGCCGATGCCGTCCGCGAAGCGCGTGGAAAACGAATATTGAGTCTCCTTGAGGACGCCGCTGTCGGTGGAAATGGAGCCCTTGCCGTCTTGCAGACCGCCTTGCCAGACTGCTGATGCCTTGCGCTTCATCGTTCTCTCCTGTTTGTGCCCTGCTTCGCACGCTGCACGACTGATCGCGAGTACCGCCGCGGCGGTCCAGCCCGAGGTTTCCGCGGCTTGAGGCGTCGGTCGCGAGTGCGGCGCTGCGTGACGGGCGCGGACGTGGACCGACCTTCATCATAGGCGGTTCCGTGTGCCAATGCCGTGAAGGTGTCCATGCGCCCGCGACGGCCTGGCGCGATACGGCCGCCAAGCCGTCCCGCTGCCGACGAAAAAAACTATTCGGCGAACGGCAGACTCTGTTGCCCGTTGGCGCGCATGTCGAACACGTTGAGCGTCATCGCGACGAGCGCATAGTAGCCGAGAAGCCCGACGAGATTGATCACGACCTCATGCCCGAAGCGCGCGAGCGCCCTCGCATACGTCGCGTCGGACACGCGCTTCGTGTCGTACAGTTCGCTTGCGAAGTCGTAGATAAGCGCGTCGTCCGCGTCTTCGAAGTCGGGCTGCAGTCCGTTGCGGATCGCTTCCGCGTCGGCTTCGCGCACGCCCGCCTCGAGCGCAATCGGATAGTGGATGTACCACTCGGCCTGCGCCTGCCAGCGCGCCGCCGTCACGAGAATCGCGAGTTCGGACAGACGCAGCGGCAAGCCCGTGCGATAGCGGCAGAACGCGCCCAGGCGCTGCGCCTGCTGCGCGAGTTCCGGGCTATGAATCCAGCCGAGAAAGGGTCCGTTCAGGTTGCCGCGCGGCCCGGACAAAATCTCGTCGAGAACGGCCTTTTGTTCGGGCGTCGCATCGGATAGCTGGAAGGCGGGCAGGCGCTCGGTCATGGTGGTCTTTCTCTCTCTGGTGAAAATGAAGGCAATCGCAGCGGACGATTGCAACCGCGGCGGGCGGGGCCTACGCTCACATGGCGGCCAGCGCGCCGTCGATCGCATCGGCGAGGCGGCTCACGATTTCGTCGATGTCGCGCGCGGTGCAGATAAACGGCGGCGCGAGCAGCACATGATCGCCGATCTTGCCGTCGACCGTGCCGCCCATCGGATACACCAACAAGCCGCGCGCGAATGCTTCGCGGCGAATCGCGGCATGCAGCTTCAGGCTTGCGTCGAAAGGCGCCTTGGTCTCGCGGTCGCTGACCAGTTCGACGCCGACAAAAAGTCCGCGCCCGCGCACGTCGCCGATATGCGGATGCTTCGCATAATGCTCGCGCAACAGCCCGCGCAATTGCTCGCCGCGCGCGAGAACGTTGGGCAAGAGCTTGTCGTCGGCGATCACGCGCTGGACTTCGAGCGCCGCGGCGCAAGCGGTCGCGTGACCGATGTACGTGTGGCCATGCTGAAAAAAGCCCGTTCCGCCGACAATAGCCCGATAGATCCGATCGCTCACGAGCACAGCGCCGATCGGCTGATAACCGGCGCCGAGTCCCTTGGCGATGGTCAGGATGTCCGGCGCGACGCCGTCTTCCTCGCACGCGTACAGATAGCCGGTGCGGCCCATGCCCGACATGATTTCATCGAGAATCAGCAGCACGCCATAGCGGTCGCACACCGCGCGAATCTTGCGGAAGTATTCGCGCACCGGCGGCACCGCGCCGGCAGTCGCGCCGACCACCGTTTCCGCGACGAAAGCCGCCACCGAATCGGCGCCGAGTTCGAGAATCTTCTGCTCGAGTTCATCGGCGAGTCGCTGGGCGAATTCGGTCTCGGTTTCGTCCGCGCGCTGCTCGCGATATGCGTAACACGGGCTCACGTGATGCGCTTCGATCAGCATCGGCAGGAACGGCTCGCGCCGCCACGCGTTGCCGCCAATCGCGAGCGCTCCGAGCGTGTTGCCGTGATAACTCTGCCGCCGCGCGATGAAATGACGCCGGCCCGGCTCGCCCTTTTCGACGAAGTATTGCCGCGCGAGCTTCAGCGCGGCCTCGATTGCCTCCGAGCCGCCCGACACGAAATACACGTGCTCGAGACCTTGCGGCGCGGCGGCGACGAGCCGGTCCGCGAGTTCCTCGGCGGGCTGCGTCGTGAAGAACGACGTGTGCGCGTAGGGCAACTGTTGCGCCTGCCGTTTGATCGCGTCGATCACGCGCTGGTTGCTGTGGCCGAGGCACGACACGGCGGCGCCGCCCGATGCGTCGATATAGCGCTTGCCGGTGGAGTCGATGATCTCGATGCCGTCGCCGGCAACGGCAATCGGCAACGACTGCTTCGGCGAACGATGAAATACGGTGGACATGGCTTTCACTTATGAAGAATGGCGGCGCTCGATGAGGAAGCGGACTGAGGCGCCGTGCGGGGAATGAACGTGTCGAAGACGCGCTGGCCGTCGCGCACGACCTGCATCGACACGCCTGCATTGCCGATTTCGAAGAGCGCGGTGGCCAACGTGTTTTCGTCGTCGGGATCGGAGGGATCGTCGCGATAGACCGGCAAGCCCGCAGCCGCGCGATCGTGCAGCATGGCCAGCAACGCGTCTCCATTCAGCGGACCGGCCGCGGCGCGCAACAGCGCATCCACGCGAAGCTGCCTGTCGCGAGACGACTCGGTGACGATCTGCGCCTGCGTTTCGCAGCCCGCGTGAATCATATGGTTCGCGTGACCGGCGCGCGTGCCGACGCTTTGCACCGAGCAGCGCTGCGCGGTGGCCTCAACGCTGAACACGCGCGGGTCTCCGGTGCAACCGAGCGTGTGATGAAAGCCGCTCGCAGCCGGCGCAGTGCGCAGCGTGTGCAGCGCTTCGTCGAGCGAGCCGGCGTCGAGAACGGCCCGCGCCAGAATCATGCGCGGCACGCCGACCGTGGGCGTGCGAATACGCAAGTTGTTGATCGTCTGCACGAGGCCGGCGCGGTTCGCCGCGAACGTATGTCCGGGCAGCGAGCCTGGGTAATAGAAGCTCACGAAGCCCGGCTTGCCGATGGGCTGCACGTCGACCAATACACAGCGCTCGCGCAGGAAAGGATCGCCGTCTTCGTTATGGGCGATGAGGCGTGCATCGGCTCCAATGGCGGCGAGCGTCGTGCAGCCGTCGGGCACGTGATGAATCAGTTCGCCACGGCAGTTCCATAGCAGGACGTCTTCGACAGGCCAGCGCAGGCCCGCCGCCATGCCCTCCAGTTCGGTCAGCAACGCTGGAAAGTGGACACGGGCCGCGTCGCGCAGCGCCGCTACGAAGGACGCGCCGCGCCATCGGCTGACCGCGCGCCACGCGCTGCTTTGCGCCATGTAATCGGCGAACACGGGCTTTGCCAGTTCGCCGAGGGCGTAGCCGATTTCATACGGCTCGCCTTTTATCTCCACCACTTGCAAATTTCGCATGAATCGCACCGCTCCCGCTCACTCAACAATCGGTACGCATTTATACGTTGAAACAACATTTGTTGTCAAACAGGATAAAACGGCACCACCGGTCGTCGAGGAACGGAAATCAAGGCACGTAAGCGCCCTTCGCGTGCAGCGATTGTTCGGCGATGCCGAGTTGCTCGACGGCGTCGGCGCCTTCGAGTGCGAGCAGATGCGCGACCAGCGATTCGGCGATGGCCGTGGCCGCCACGAGCGACGGAAAGAACGAGGGGCTTTCGTGCGAGAAGATCAACACCTTGTCCGCATTGAGCGCGATGGGCGACACGGCGCTGTCGGTGATCGCAATGAGCTTGCTGCCCTTTTCGAGCGCGGCTTCGGCGACGCGCGCGGCTTCGACGGAATACGGCGCGAAACTGATCACGATGGTGGCGCTGTCGCGCTCCACGGTGCGCAGTTGCATTTCCAGCGTGCCGGCCTCGCCGTTGAGCAGCGACACCGACGAGCGAAAGAACCGATAGCCGTACACGAGCCCGAAGGCGACGGAGTAGCACGAGCGGAAACCGGCGACATGAACATGCGGCGCGCGCCGCAAGAGCCGCGCCGCCTCGACGATTGCGCGGCCGTTGTGCGCCGCGGTGACTTCGAGATTGTGCTGCTGCGCGACGAGCAGATCGTTGGCGAGCGCGTCTTTCGATTTGACCAGCGAGCGCGCGCGGCTCGTCAGCGGCTCGGGCCGCGTGCGCACGCGTGCGACGAACAGGTTGCGCAATTCGTTCCAGCCAGGAAAGCCGAGCTGCTGCGAAAGACGCACGAGCGACGCCGGCTGCACCTGCGCGCGCTCCGCGACTTTGCGCATCGACGAGACCGCGACTTCGTCCGGATGATCGAGCAGGAAGCCCGCGCCCATCTGGAATTGCGGACTCAGTTCGGAGAAGCGCGCCCGGATCAGGGCGGCGAGCTGGTCGAAACTGTCTGGCATGCGATGGTCCGGCGAAGGGTTGTAGAGGCGACAACAAATGTTACCACCGGGGGGTGGGCACAGAAGCGCGGTGCGCCTTCTGGTGGCTCGCAAACAATACCTGTGCTGTCGCAATTCAACTTGTCCTGGCAAAACTTCGCAAATCAAACTGGCCTATGGCTCGCCAGACCGGACCAAGATTCGAAATTCAAACTGGTCTGAGAGCCGTAGCCCGTTGATTCCAAAGCACGCCTTCCCAGCGGACCGTGACGCAACAAACATGTTCCAAACTACGCCGCGCGGCTGTTGCAATATTTACAAGCGAGAGCACCATAACGGAAACGCAAATTCGGCCATCGCCAACCGCCGTGCAATCAATAGGCTAGCTGAAGCGCTTGCAAACAAAACTGGCCTGCGAGAAAGCAGTTGCAAACGATATCTGGCCTGGTCAAAGAACCTATAACCATCTGATTTACAAATGTTTTCGACGCTGTCAGTTTTTGTTGGAGCGCGAAAGAGTATTTCGACTCTTGTCGTGAGCGGCTTAGGATTGAATCAACAAAAAAGCCTCAGTCGTTGACCGAGGCGTCGTTGGGCAATCGATGGAATCAGTACGCTGTTGACCAGAGCAGCCGGTCATACCCGAACGGTCTCGGTCCACAGGAGCTATCCCCCTCTCCGCGGATTAGGTGGACGCCCTACCATCGGTAGCCTTGGCGGCTGCGGCTTTCGCGGCCGCAGCCCTTAGCAACCTCCGCTGTCCGCTCGGCAAAATTCGTGGTGAGTCGCCCCGGCCAAGCATTGTCTTGGGAATGGTATGCACCTCGATTTTTGCGCATCTTACGGAGCGAGTCTTCCTCGCTAGCACAAAAATATGATGCGCTTATCCGCGCTGCACCGCAGATGGGCCATAGTCGAACCGGTCGGCCCCATGAACTTCCGTCGCCGCAGCGACCTACTTTTCGTGATTACGCTGGCGCCGGCGCAGTGTCGCTTCCGGCGAATAACGCGGTGTTGTTGCGGTCACGCTCCACTTTTATGAGGGCTTTCCGCGGGATTGTAAGTGCGCCTTGCCGCTTGACGTTTTCGACGGCTTGCGTGGTGCATTAGCGGCAAACCGTTCGCAATTCTTCGTCGATTTGCCATCGGGGTCCGTTTTATGGATTCAACACGGAAGGCGCGACGGTGCACCAAGGCGTCATTCAGAACTGGGGGCGTCAGGGCATGATGGGCAGAGCGCCAGTGACGGCGTGCGACATGGCGCGCTCACCCCCGCATTCAATTGCCTGCGATGCCAGTTGAACGCCCGCGCTGCGTTAGCGACGCGCTCGACGGCCGCAGCCTCGTCTCGCTGGCTCTTATCTGCTCCATCAGTGCTTCGTCTATCCGTTATTTCGGTGCATCGCTCGGTGCCTTTGACACTCCGGCCGGTCGGCCGTCACGCCGTGCCTTGTGCGCTCCCTGCTGGCTCGTTCGCCAATTGTCCGTCCGGCTCCGGCAGTGGCTGCGGCTCGACCAGTTTCCACTGCAGCCCTTCTTGAACTACCGGCGCCCAGTTCCGCCAACTGAAGAAGCTGCTCGGGTGACGAACAAACAAGAGTCTCACCTGCCGGCCGCTCTTCGTGCGAACAGTCCCTGTGCTTGGACGGAATCGACCGACTTTCGCCGGATGCCGCCTAATAAGGCATTCCAGTTCGCGTGCGCTCGAAGCCAGTCGCAGTGAGCTGACCGACTCCACTCCAAATACGAGGCATTGCTCGACACCGAGCACGTCGAACAAGTCCAGAGCGGCGCCCCACCCTTTCTGATATTGGTCTTGACTCGGACGATGCTTCACAGTTTGCATCGCATCCAGCACGAGGTTGTGATAAGCAACGGATGACCAGAGCGTCTGCTTCTGCGTATCGCTCGGATTGCGCCGCTGGAATATAGCTCGCTCAATGTTGCGAACGTAACGTGAGTTCCTGTCAAAATCCAGGGCGAGGTTACTGTGGGTCTCGCGTAGAGCGGAGGTCAGCGCATAGCGCTTGTCAAACGCCTCGCCCTTGGACCAGCGGTAGACGCTCTCGCCCAATATCAACGTTTCAACAGTTGTGCGCGCAAACTCACTGCCCACCCAAGGCCACCACTTAAGATGCTCGCGAACTTGGAATAGCGGGTCGAACGACAGGTCTAAGTAATTCATAGGGACTTGTTTATCTATTCTTCTTCCGCGCGAGGCGTTGGATTGCGAGCACGCCTGCTTCCATTTTCGCGCGCGCTGAACTGTTCGCAGAATGTACGTAAATTTTGGGTGGCCGGAAGCCTCGCAGTTCGACGGCCTCTTCTATCCACCGTACCACGTCGTACCCAGTGCCGCGCTCGTCGTCCCCGAGGTCATGGTCGAGGCTAATCTCGTCGACGGCTCCGGTTTCAAGCAACCTGATTGCCTCTTGTGGCCAGTAGCCGCTTCTGTCATGCGCCTCTGCTCGATGAAAGCCGGTTTGACTATCCCGTTTGCTCTGGACATGCACGGGCGCCTCGTTGCCGCGGGCGACCTGCCCAGGCACGCTGCGGGTCCGTTCCTTTGCGCTGCCTGCCAAAGCCCGGTGATTCTGAAGCAAGGGGAAGTGCGGGTCTGGTATTTTTCACACTTGCCCGGCTCGGACTGCGGAAGCGGTTTCGAAACGGCCCTCCACCTGCTGGCAAAACAGATTCTGCTTGAGCATTGGCACCTGCGCGTGCCGGCACTGGTCTGCGTAGATGATAGTTCGCTCGATGAGAACATCACGGTGTGCGACGAGCACACCATTCGCTGGCATGCGGCGGGCGAACCTGAGAAATGGATGGATGGCATCCGGCCGGATTTCGTGGCCGACTACGGCGACCAGTTGCTCATCATCGAAGTCGTCGTAACGCACGAGCCCGATACCAACAAGCTGGCTCAGCTCGACCGTCTCGCGATGCCAGCCCTCGAAATTAACCTGTCCGACGTCGCACGCAACATCACCATCGACGCACTGACACACCGTATCGTCGACACGGTCGACGGCAAGCGATGGCTTTTCTATCCAGGGTGGGCCGAGGCACAGGCCCTGCTCGACGCTCGGTTCGTGGAAGAAGAAGCTCGACTCAAGGAAGAGGAAGTCGAGGTTGCGGCAAAACTTGCACAGGAACGAGCGCAGGCGCCGCGTGAACGCGCAGCGGCCCTGGCGCGACAGGCCGCTGCCCGGCAAAAGATTGAGCAGGCGAACGAGCGGTTTCGCGAAGCTCCGGACGCGGACAAGCGGACGTACCTGGCTTGGAAGCTCGGTCTCGCCGAACGGGACTGGCCACCGGCGTTCGGCAGCACGGTGCGCGGCGCCTCCTCCGTAAAGGCGAATGCTCGAACTTGGCAAGCCGACGTCTTCCGGAAGTTCATCCACGGCCAGCGGGTCTTACGCACAATGCCCGAGTTGACCGTCGACCGGGTGGCCGAATGGCTAGCTCAGCGCTATGCGGTCTTGCCGTCTGCATCGACCTCTCTCCGGGTCGCGGTATGGGACTTCCTGTCCTTGCTCGAAACGCACGGTTATCTTCGTCGGAAGGTTCGCCAGGAATTTGAGATTCTGAATGACGTGCTCCTCGCGGAAGGACAACTCGAACCCACCCATGCGCGAAGTCCGGCCGTATCAGCGACGCGTGGGTTGTTTTGGACGTGCAATATTGTGGGCGAAACGGAAATCCGACATGCGGCTAAGCAGACCGATGTGCAAGTTCCGGACACGGTGATTCGACGCATGAAGAGAACTCAGAAAACGGCGAGCATTCGCCTCAGCAAGGGTGAATACGCGCACGGCGTGTCGGTGGCTTTGAGCCTGCCGCTCGAGCAGACGGTTGAGCTGCTGGTGGCGGCCGGTGTCTTCGTGCGCGTCTGACGGCGTTTTTATACAACCAGGCGCTTGCGGGTTGCTCGCGGGAATCAGCGCAAGAGCTGGTGCGCGCCCCCCAGCAACGTGACTGCGGTCAGATTCCCACGATGTTCTCGTGAAACCAGTCGTTGAACGTGTCGAACCCTTGCACAGTAAGTCCAAGTCGATTCGAATTCTCGCAGGCACGCACCAGCATCCAGCACGCGGCTTCCTCAAGGTCTGCAACGAAATGCGGCTCGTCGGCGCTGTCAAAGTGCCGCAGCGCGTTGAAAACTCGGTTCTCCGTTTGGGCAAAATTCTGTTTGGTCAGCGGCTGTCCGTGAAGCTGCATATGCACCAACGCTGACAGGTCGAATTCACAGTCCAGCACAGCCTGCTCACCTCTGTGCCGCAACGCCTGCCCAAACACACGCTCGGCAGCGCCAGACAACGTGATGGCCGAAGCGAAGCTTCGATGTTCGAGGAACAGCACTAGGGCTGACTCGAGCTGCTCGCGCGCGAGGTCAATCCGGTTGCAAGTTTGCGAGCTCATCAAGGGGTTCCTCAGGATGTACGGGAGACGATACGCTCATTATGCGAATGCTGCGGCGTCAATCCGCCAGCGGTTGCAGAACTTCGCTTCTGGTGACCGCAGCGTCGGAGCCGGAAGCGATGCCAGTCCAACGACTTTTACTTCGTAAGTCGCCAAGCTGGCGCCAGATTGCGGTGCTCGCGAATCACGCTTTGGGCAAGGCCTAATGCAGCGACGCCCTCCAGTCCGTTCGTCGAGCGTTTTGGCGTGGGCGCACTTGCGAACCGACAGCCGCTGATTGCAGTATCGGTAAAACGCGTTACCGACGGATGGGCGAGTGTTCGGAACGGTTCGTCAAACCGGTGACGAACATAGTGGGTCGCAGCACACAGGACCAGCTTTCAGACCAGGGAGCCGCCGTGTATTATTGTTCTCGATTTGTCGTGCGGCTCCAAGGCCTAGTGCAATTCAATCGTTGCTTGGCATAGTTGCAGTTTGTGTTGACCGCGTTGCCAAAGCGCGATGACGTACAGACGCTCGGGCTGATGGAAGCGTTGCAGCTTCGGCCCCCGCGGGGGCACGCATTTTAATGCGACGCTGGTCATGCAACCGAGTGCCGCCCCGGGCGGCACGGCGGACGGCAAATGTCTCAAAGACATCGCGAATGTCAGTGCATCCATATCAAACTTTGGGCTTACAGATGCGCCATGTCTATCTTGACCACAACTTCGTCACGCGACAGCAAATGGCGTTCGGCCGTTGTGGCAATAGTGGTGCGAGTTCGAACCGTCATCACGCGCGCTCCGCGTCGTGCCTGTCTTGATGTCAACGCTCACACCATCGACAGCTCACTTCGGCTCACGATTCGATTGTGCGGAAAGGACCGCTCTTATGTGGGGCCTGAGTCGCCGTACCTGGAACTGGAACACGAACGTATAACTTAAGTACAAGGTCACGGAAGTAATGATGGTCAGATTGCTACTCGAAATTCTGGGCTCTGCTAGGCGATTGAAAAGAACTGTCGATACTCCGGCGAAGACAAGCCATCCTAAGAAAAGCCGGAACTGGCTGCGGCCTTCCGCGGTCCCCGCGAGCGCCCGCGCAGCCTTCCGTATGACCTCCTTACGCTCTCCGCGAGGAACGCAGGCAAGTTCCGGAACCGAGCTGTACGAGAAGTAGATGTGCATCGTGATGTCCTCTGCGCCAAACGCTCCCTCTATCGCTCTATCGTCACGTCATGGACGCGCGACATCGTCAGGCCGTAGTTGTCGATTTCGAACAGCCTGACCGAGATGTTGTAGTCATAGAGAAAGGCTTCTCGAACCTGATACTTTGGTTCATCCGTACGAGATACTGCCCGGCAACTAACGTCCACCGCATCGCCGGTCAATCCTCGAAACAGCTTTGACGCTGGATATTTCCCGTACGTTTCACATTCGTAGTTACTGACATCGTCAGTTGATGGCTGCGTTGCTGGCATCTGGAACATGCTGTCGGGTTTAGGCACAAAGTTGCTTTCGCTCGCCTTCGGAAATTGCGAACGAGGAAACAACTGTGGTGACAAAATTCGAATTCCAGTCCCGACCTCCTGATTCCTCAATCCTGCGAACCCGTACTCTGTCTGAAAGAATCCCCAGACAGTCTGCTTGCCTTCATCAGCACGGCTCAAAAAGCTCGCGACAGTGCCCGAGTCGTCAAGATTCCAGTACGTTTTGCGATACCTACCAGCGACTTCGGGGTGTGAGCGGTTCTCCCACTCTCCTTCTATTACCAACCTCCGGAAACCTAATTGTCGGGTCCTCGGCGGCGGGAGTCGGCTGGCTAGCTCCGCAGGCAACTTGTCTCTCCCGAATTCATCGTTGGCGTAATCGTCCGCTGTCTGCAGGACATGCGTGCTGGCAAGACCATGCCAAGGCGACGATAAGAAATCCCAAGTCGCCACGGTCCTAGCAGGCTCTGGCGCATTAAGAAATGCACGAATTGTTGCCAATGCCGCGATGCACGAATGCTTGCCCTCGAAGATTGCGGGCATGTCTTGCATCTCGCTCGCATCAATCTCTTTGGTCTTTCGGAGTTCCGCCTGGCTGAGCATTTCGACGGTGCTGTCTGCATCCAGCGCCTGAGCGATTGAGTACGATTCCTTCGGACCCTCGACGTGCGCCGTCCTTTGGACGGCGGAATTGACCACCGACAGAAGGGCATCAAGCTGTTTGGCCGACAGGACGTTGGCGCCAACCGGCGGTCCGTCTCCTCCGCGCATCTTGCTGCACTCGTCTGGCTTTAATCCCGATATTGCGCTCAGAAGCACACGGAGCAGCGCCTCGCGCTCACGAGGCGATAACGCGGTGCCCAACCGGCGCATCAAGGAACCGCTGCCGCCCGGCTCGCCGCTTGATGACGCCACGACTGTCTGCCACGCCGGGTCTGTTGCAATTTGAATCAACCATCGCTTAATGACTTTTCCAGCGTCGCTGTTTGGCTCAAAACCAAACCGCCTTACCTGCGCATTAAGCGTGTCGTCGGCGGGCGCGGGAATGGCAGGCGCTGCAGCTGTCACGGCGTATGGGCGAGCTCCATCCACGGCAACAGCCGCTTGGCCCGACAGAAAAAGACAGACGCCGACGGCGAAAAGTGGGAGCTTGCTCATGGATTGTACTTGGGTGATAGGCAGCGCCGACGAGAGCTACTGATATAAGGTCGTCCGACAGTGATAACCCACATACATGCGGCGCGCTAGTCGGAGAGTTCCTGCAATCTAGGCAGATTTGTCAGCCACCTTGCTTCTTGAACAGTCGCTCGTGCATCCAGCCTTCGTTGGTTGCAACCAGAACCGCCTTGTCTCCAGGGGACCCAGTCACATCATGTGGGACTGATGGGTATGCGGCCTGTATTGCAGGCTGGTTCATCCACGCCGGAGCGTCATCGACCTCGTAGAGGTAGTTGACCTGCGAAATCTTAGTGCCGAACATGTCCGCCGGCTGAGTGAAGTTCTCGACATCCTTCACCTTGTACTTGCCACCACAGAAGGCATCCCAGTTGCCCAAGTTGCCGGCCGCACCCTTGACGAGATACTTCTTGCCCTCGTCGGTTAGCGAGTATTGCACTCCCGGCACCAGCTGATTGCCGAACATAGCCTTGACCTCAGTGTCTTTGGCCGTGAGTAGGCCCGCGCTCACCAGCGCTGCGGCTTTCTCTGGCGCGCTAATGAAGTCCATGCCGCCCGACTTCTGAAGCGTGAAAGGCAATTCTTTGGCGGGCACCATGACGCACACGCCTTTCTTGGTATCAAGATAGTCTTGGATAGCAGACTGGAAATTGCTCTTATTCGCATCCTGCTTGCTACCGCAGCCAGCCAAAGCCAAAAGACTACAAGTAGCGGCCGCAATAACACTTGCCTTCAACATTCAATCACCCCTATGCGTCATGGATATTTATTTGGTCGCGTTCGACAACGCGCGGCAACAATTATCTCTGCCTTATGTCTTTGCTCCAAGCCGGTTGTGATTATTTCCCCTCAATTTGTTCAACCTGGGCCAGGATTGGCAACGGATACATCCCCAGCCCATGGGTTTCGATGAAGTACGCTCCAAAGAACCGCTGCCTCAGCGTTCTGCGCACGGACTCGTGGACACAGAAGTCGCTCAACGCTTTTCAGTATCGGACCGTCTACTACAGCCCGGAGAGCGGCGAGAGCCAGGCTCTGTTCTATGAGTTCATAAATCAGGACGGTTCGTGGCTATTGAATAACGCGTACTACTGACCGGACTAACATGGTGCCGACTCTATATCCAGAACATCCCGCAGCTGGTCCGCGCGACAGCGACATTGTTGTCATATTGGACTCATACCCGTTACCAGCATCGGGCGCAACAGAGCCGTTCGTTGTTGGCAATGAAGGTCAGGTGGCATTGGCATATCGAGTCGCGCCAGTCGACGTGGAGCGATTCGGACTTCCCGCCGATAATAATGAACCATTCTGCGTTCTGCTCTTCCAGAGGGCGGCGTTTCATCGGCTTGGCCCTCCGAACGATGAAGGGTTAGGTAGACATCCGTTGGCGGCTGCGGGGCTGCAGTGGTACTCGATACACGAGGTACTTAACTCGTCCTTTATGAGGGACCATTGGAAGCTTGCGTCTCCGCATCACCTAGGTCGCCATTTTGTTTTGACGTTTCAGGACAGCACGTTTGAGTGCGTGGCGGCCGACTGCGTTATTGCCGGAGTGTATGGCTCACGGAGCATCGCTGCCCGGGAAGCGTGTGGTCACTTCTGCTGACGACACGCGCGATGAGCGCCTGGCAGCGCACATCCTCGACTGTGACTTTCGAACACACAGGCTTGTCCGCTCCCGAGCAGCCACCCCTTACGGTGTTACCAATTTCGCACCGCCGTTTTACCTGTGTCCAATCGAACCGTCGACCGAACTCTTCGACCGCATCTGCTGGGCACGGTTCATCTGTTACTTGGTCTTGACCCAAGCAACAGAATGTCTACCAGTCGCTTCGCACTTTGCTGCCAGTCGGGAGCTGAAGCAACGTTCGCCACGCCGACCAGTGCGCGCAACAAGTCCAAAGGTTCCACGTCTGCGCGGATGTCTCCACTCTCGACCGCACGCGACACAAGTGTCTGGATTGCCGCCTTGATTTGCTTTCCCGAAGATTCGAACAGCTCCGTCGTGGCTCCGCCGACGATTGAGTTCAGCGCCGTCGCAATGATTTTCTTCGTCGCGATGTAGTCGACGAACAGCAACATCCATTCTCTCAGCGCCTTGTCAGCTGGCAGCTCCTGTGTAAGCCGTCGCTCCTCTTCCGCCAGGCTTTGGACCTCGGCGCGGTAGACGCTCTCAAGCAATGCCTCGCGGGTTGGGAAGTGGCGATAGAGCGTTCCGGGCCCTACACCAGCCTGCCGCGCGACCTCATCGAGGCTAATGTGGCCTCCTTCGTTGGTGAAGGCCTTCTTTGCCTCTTCAAGGATGCGCTCACGGTTGCGCAGCGCGTCGGCTCGTGGCTTTTTCTCTTTGGGCGTGGACGCAGTCATGGTGCAATTCGCACTTGCAGACGGAGGGACAGTCCGCTTAGTATATTGAAAACGGAGACGGTCTCCGTTTTATGGAATTGTAAAGACGGCCTCAATCTTACAGTGACGAGGGAAAGCATGACGAAGCAGTTGGGAGCGACATCGACGACTGACGATGTATTGTCGGGCACACGGCTGGACGGAAAGCGGATTCTCGTCACGGGCGCATCCGCGGGACTTGGCGTCGAGACCGCGCGAGCCCTCGCGGCACGCGGTGCAACGGTCGTCGGCGCTGCGAGAGATTTGGATAAAGCAGGACGTGCAATCACCGCTGCGCGGCAGGAAGCCGTTGCGGGCGGCGGCAGCATCGAACTGGTTGAACTGGACCTGGCGAGCCTTGCTAGCGTTAGGGCCTGCAGTGACAAACTGCTCGCCGAGGCTAAGCCGTTTGACATCATCATCGCGAATGCGGGCGTCATGGCTACACCTTCGGGAAAGACCGCGGACGGCTTCGAGACGCAATTTGGGACCAATCACCTAGGGCATTTTGTGCTTGTGAACCGGCTCGCGTCCCTGCTCCCGGACGGAGGACGCGTGGTGGTGCTCGCATCTTCAGGCCACCGGTTCGCGAACGTTGACCTTGACGACCCGGGCTTCGAGCGTACGCAATACGAGCCGTTCGTGGCGTACGGCCGCTCGAAAACCGCAAACATTCTTTTCGCAGTTGCGTTCGACCAGCGGCATCGAGCCAGAGGCGTACGAGCGGCGGCTGTCCATCCTGGGGGAATCCGGACCGAACTCGGACGGCACATGGGCGAAGAACAGCTGACACATATGGTCGACGCGATTAACAAGCAACTCGCGTCTGAAGAGAAAGCGCCTTTCCAGTTCAAGACCATCCCACAAGGCGCGGCCACGTCTGTCTGGGCTGCTGCGGTAGCGTCCGGTGAAGAGGTCGGTGGCCGATACTGTGAGAACTGCCACGCGAGCGAGGTTGTTCCTGACGATGCAGTGATTACCCCTGTTAGCGAGGGTGTTCGAACCTATGCCCTCGACCCGGCTAACGCGGAAGCGCTCTGGCGTAAGAGCGAGCAATTGGTAGGAGAAACGTTTCCTCCGGCTGCGTGACCGTGACAACGGGTCGCCAAGTCTAGCCTACAGAGGAGGTCGCTAGTGGCAGCCTCCGCTCTTATTGGCTGCGTGCATACTTCGATGCAAGCTCACGGTCCAGTACGCTGTCGAAAGAGATGCCGGTTATGTGGTCGCTAGTTGCTGCCAGTGATTTGATAAAAGTGCGCACTGCCGCCGGCGGCTTGTTGTAGCTCGGTGACCTGACCCGCAGCGGATAGCCGCTATCCACCAGTGGCGCGAGGACAGCGTCCAGCGCGCTCTGCCGAATCAAACACCGGTCCTTCGCACTGTTGTGCGCCACCGAATCTGACGAGAGTTCGTCCCGCACCACGAATACGGCTTGGACCTCGGGGATGAGTTCCGGTATTCCATCGGCCCAAGCTACCGCAGTTGTGAGTTCTCCGTTGACGGCAAGCAGCATGATTCTCGGCACAAATAGCGATTGGCCGAACTTCGCCTGCGTCTGCTCGATGAGCAAGTTCCATCGCCAGATGCGTTCGAGGTCGGCGGAAGGCAGCGTATAGAGTTTGCGCGTCGGTTGCTGCATCTGAAGGATGCCTCCATACGCGGCCTCGTTGCCCGTATTCCATCCCGAGAGAAAGCGCTCTCTCGCGTAGGAAACCATCCCGCCCATCTGGGGGTCCTCAACTTTGGGCGAGAAACGAGCAACGAACGCGCGTACCTCTGGCTCGGCCTCCAAGCCGAATACATGAGGCCGGAAATAGTTCATGTTGAAGGCGACGCGGCTAACACGGTCCACCGCCGAATCGCGCGGCCAGTTGAACTGGAAATACACGCCAGTATTTGCGTTTTGATAAACGGCTGCGTCATTCACCTGATAATGCGGCCGCTCCCTGAAATGACGCTCAATGTCCGCGCATAGCGTAGGTTGTGACAAGTCAAAATAGAGGTCGTAGCTCATACTAGCTCTCGGTCGATTATGTGGCGCTGATACCGGTGACTTGCGATGGTCATCCAGATTCGTTGGCGCGGTGGCCCTTGACTATCTGGTCCTGCCGATGGACCCAATGTGCACGCCGAGTCGGCTGATGGACTGATGCACCAGAACTGCGGTTGCGCCGCTCCAATATTGCGCGTCGTACGTGTCACAGACCTTGACTGCGTGCCGCAAAGTCGGCTCCTGCACGACCAGGAATCTCTTGCAACCCTTGCGCGTATCGCGCATTTCCATCTGAAAAGGCCGCTCGTAGACGTATTCTTGCGCCGGAGCGATGCGCATTTCGAACGACTGCGCGTAATGACCAACGACTGTTGTAGAGCCGGCGATAAGCAACACGGCCGCAGCAATGTCGCTAAGCCAGACGGCGGCATTAGCGCGGACCGGGCGCGCGAACCACTGGGCTACAACAAAAATCAAGCATGCCGTGCCCAAAGCTGCAAAGACGGCCATTGCGGACCTTGCCCAACCTCCATACGGTGCAAGCCCGTCGAGGTAATAGCGGTCTCCGTCTAGCAAATAGTCCACTATTGGCAAGCAGACTGACGTGAAGACGCAACCACCGATGAGCCAATGTTGGCTTAATGAGCGTCGCCGCTCCTGCGGCAAGTTATCGTCGGTAATTCGTGAGCGTGACCAGGCGTCCAGCCTTACAGCGACGCCAATCGTATCCCCTTCGGATTCGCTACCGGCGAATCGTTGACGAGCGCCAGCGTAATGCAGTTCAATCTTGAAACGTGGGACCTTCCTGGTAACCTTGACACACGTGGCAGTGAACGGTCCCGGGTATCGCCATGTCCAGAAAGCCTGCCTAACCGCCCCTGAAGCCGTTATATGAATTGGCGACCTAAGAACGCCGTAGTGAACAACGGCATGTAAGAGGACGCCAAAACCTAGCAGGCACACAGGAACAAGGAGCCAGCCTTCCGACAAGAGGCTGGGTCTCGCAACGCATGCTGCATAACCGACGAGTGCGAGAGCCATAGCTGCAGCGGCGATGCAAAGTGCAGACGACCACTGGGACCCGCGAGAGTAGCTGGCAGTAACGCCGTTATAGTCTTCGTTCAACCGGAGCATTTCTGACGTTCTCTCTGTCCAAGACCAACATTCGCCGGTCATGTGCCGCATAGATGCAGGTCGTTCACCGTAACTGGCACACGCGTGATGCGTCCTTCATTTACCTGCAGCTCATCGATGACAAGCCGCGTCGGATTTTGGGGGACGTGAACACTGTCAACTCATAGTCCTTGAGTGCCATTCCGACACCCCACGAATTCTTTCAACGGAGTCAATAACGGCATAATCAACGCAAGACTTTAACCGCACAACGTGGCGAGGTCAGCAGCTTTGTCTCAGTCGTGTATTGACAGGCCGATGACAAGGACCACGGCGTCGACTTGCAGACTCGAACTTCAATGTACTCCTGCTTCGAGTCGGAGTTGCTCTTGCACAATTTGGCGGTCCGAGAATGCGACGAATTATGTCCGGTCTATGTCTCGGGGTGTGACTGCACTGCGGCGGTCCGAATGGAACAGTCCAGCCAGCGGTCGGCCCGCTGGAAAATTCAGGCGAAGCCGGGCATATGGCTGCGCATGCAATCGCTCTTTCTCTGCACGGACTCGAGATAGCTCATACACCGCGTCGCGGCCATGTAGATGCGGAAAACCGACGGCCACGGCACTTCTTCATTTTCCCGAGTCCGAGAGCTGTTGGCCGTGGGCGAAACTCTGCTCAAGTCGCCCTCGTCCGAGGGCTCGGAGCAGAGCTAGCCAGCGGCAGCACGTCCAACGCTATGGGCACGGACGAATCCAGAAAGTCGGACCAGCGCGTCCGCAGGCCGTCCTGGACATCGAAGATATGCACCCATTGAGAATTGAAGAGTTCGCCTGTCGACTCCGTTGCCGACGCAACGAAGCCGATTACGACAATCTGCTCACCCATGTCGATGAAGTCATCGGGCTCAAAGCTGGTGATTCTTTCCGAGGAGAAAAGGTCACCGAAATACTTCTGCACGTCTACCGGCGTGCGGCATACGATGCCGTGGGGCCGACTTGCCGGCCCAACAATTCTCCATTCGATGCCGGCTGGAATGAGCACGAGGAGCGGGCCAGCATCGCCCCGAGCAAGTGCGTCGTAAGCGTCTGCGACGAGCCTCATCGCGATTCGCATATTTGGTCCCCCCAATGGCGATTGCTAAAGCAGTGAAGGTGCGCTGACAGATACGCCGTGCTGCTCGATACCTATGCGTCGAATGATAGGGCGTGTTGCGCCACGATTCACGCTGCAGCGCAGTTGCCTCCTCGCAGCCCGTCGACGGTCACGCCAATGCGCAACGATGACGGACATCAAGGGGCAATCACTGCAGCCCCAATGTTCAGTGCCGGGACGCGGCAAACCGACTGCTATCAGCCTGGCACCCGGCGTCGGAATGGATTTCGCACGGCGGCGCGACTTCTCCATCAAATGGCCCTTGTCGTTTCCTTGACCTTACGCCGTTCCGTCCTACACTGGTCTTCATCCGTCGAAAGAACGAATATCCGATGACAACGTACTCCCGATGGGATATCCACGCGCGGTCAGAGCTCCTCACTTTTCTCGTGATATCGCATCTTTTTACGAAGCACATCACCGGTCGCTGGATGACACCCGCGAATACGGTCGAGTCAGCCGAAAGCTGGGCGAGGAAGAATTCGCGCGACGGAGACTTGCTTAGTCGTGTGAAGCTTGCATGCTGGGCACAGAACGTCGCCGAGTGCATCAGCTCTGAGACCGGCGTTGCGCTGAATGCCAATTTCTTCGCGTCGATGTTTGATAGCAGACTTCGCCTTGACTTTGCTGCTCCGACGACGAGGAGCATCTATCGTACGTGTCAACGCCACCTGCTCGCGATACCAATGAACTAATCGGAGCAATTGTCGCTCGCTGGTCGATTTATAAGGCGTTGGGGATTTCTGCTGTGAACGGTCTTCGATTTGAATCGAGGCTGTGCGCGGCACCTCAGCCTTGACTACATCACGTGCGCCATCGTGCTATCGATGGTTGCAAATCTACGCGCCTGCGCACTGATTGCCAGCAGTCGAAGGAACCGTTGGTCAGGTGCCAGCGGAGCATCAAAGCGTTCAGCATCTTGAGTTCGTTCGAGCCTAGCTCCTGCCGCTTTGCCCAGCTCTGTGCATTGTGCAGCCTCCGCCTAAGTCGAGCGCCCCCAAAGAGCGGCAGTGTTGGACGCCAACGCAGCTCATCTTGCCCCTGCGCCCCCGCCAGTAATTCGTTGTTACCACTCTCGCACCGCCGTTTCACATGTGTCCGGCGCCCGCTCCTAAACTCCGAACCGTAGTGATTGACATTGCACTCGAATGTGCGAGGAGTGGGAAAATGAACAACAAGATTCTCGGCGCAGCATTGGGCCTTGCAGTGCTTGCAGCCTCAAGCGCAGCATCAGCACACGTCGACGTAGCTATCGGGCTGGGTGTTCCCGGAGCCGTGTATGTGCCGGCGGAACCGGTGTACGCATCGCCTCCTGTGGTGTACGGTCCCGCACCCGTGGCAGTCGCCTATGGCGATGACTGGCGAGCTCGCGAATGGCGGGAACGCCGCGAGTGGCGCGAGCGAGAATGGCGCCGTCATGAGTGGCGTGAACACGAGTGGCGCGAGCGTCACGGATGGCGCGGCTATTGAAGCGACGCAATAAGGCGTCACATCCCGTCAATCGAAACTCTGAGCGTATTCGAATGAACGCTAGCTTGATAAGAACCAGCTTGATGGCAGCGGCGCTTGCCTTCGCAATGGCAGGCACGGCGAACGCTGCAGGATGCCTGAAGGGTGCTGTCGTCGGCGGGGTCGCCGGACACTACGCTGGCCACCATGCTGTGGTCGGTGCGGTCGGTGGCTGCGTTGTGGGTAGACACCTTGCCAAACAACACGCACAACAGCAGGCTCAGCAGCAAGCCGCACACCGTCAGGCAGCAGAGGCGCAATAAAAAGTCGCCGGCTCAATGTCCCCGGTGGAATCAGGAAATCGCTGGTCCACCGGGCACCTGACAACTATGATTAGGTCGTCAACTCGGCGCCAGACTCGACTGTGGACACCGGAGCGGGCACCGCCACGCTCTGGCGCGACGCTTTTTTCGCCGCGGCTTTCTTTGCCGGTACCTTCGCGCTCATGGCCTTCTTGGCAGCAGTTTTCTTCCCCGCCGGGGTCTTCTTCGCAACTTCCTTCGTGACCACCGGTTTTGCATCGGCCGCAGTGCTGTTGCCATCAATCAAAAACTTACTGCGGTGCCTGGCACCAGCCAGCCACGCCGGCGCCGGTCCACGACCGCTCCAAGTCGCACCGGACTTAGGGTCGCGATATTTGGCCGGCTGCGGCCCACGCACATAGTTGCCGACGGCTTCTGTTCGGCTGGCAGTCTTCGACGTCTTCTTGCCGGCAGGCTTGGATTTGCCCGCAATCCCCTTAGTCCCAGCTACCGTCGTTGGAGCGCCGTCTGCAATCAGGAATTTACTGCGGTCCCTGACTTTAGCAATCCACGCCGGCGGCCGAGCATGACCACTCCATGTCTCTCCGGTTTTCGGATTGATGTACTTGGGGGGCAACTTGCCCTTAGTTTTGCTGATTGCTTGCACCGCGTTTTTGGCAGCCTTGGCGCCCGGCTTGGGTCCACGCTTTTTGCCGCCAGTGTGCGCATCAATGTCGGCAGTCGTTAGACCGTGTTCCACCATCAGGCCGCGAATCTTCTCGATAACAGCGCTCGATTTTTTCGCGAGGAGCGCATCCGCTTGGGCTTGCAATTTTCTAATCTTCGCCTGCATTGCTTCCAAAGTCGTAGCCATCAGGTAGCCTCCAAGTGAATGTGGTCGCAATATGCCACGGTCGCGCTAAAAAAAGCTAGTGGGTGGGCTGGAAAGGCGTATCGCCATCGAAATGCTTCTCACGCTGGCGGCATCAAATCAGTGTGAACGCGTCTTGTGGCAAGGAAAGCTGCTTCACGCGTTCTAGTACCGTTTCTCGCACAGCGTCAGTGAAAACACTGGCCGCTTTCGATGGCGTCTTGCCCAATGGAAACAAGAAACCGTACTCAAGTGGCACGTCTTCGGCGAACGCTCTGATTACAAGGTTCGAAGTCCCCGATGAGATGGCGATGAAAGGGTCAGCCAGCGCGACTCCTAACCCTTGTGCAGCGAGTTCGCACGCAACGAGGCCGTTCGTCGTCTCATAGCGGATGTTTGGCTTCCGCCTTTCCTCGCGGAACATGCGCTCAAGCTGCTGGCGCAGTAAGGACCGCGAATGAGTCGACACCAACGGCAGGTCGAGAATATCGTCGAGTGAGACGACGTCTTGTGCGGCGAGAGGATGTCCTTCGGACATAACTATGACTGCCCTTGTATGCAGGAACGGCTCCACGACGATGCTTGGATTGTCTATAGGCAAAACACAGACCCCGACATCGAACTGTTCGCGCGTAATCCAGGTTTCGATGTCGAGCCGCACGCGCGAGGCTACCTCTGCGGTGAGTGCCGGCAACTTCTGCTGGACGAGCACAAGCGCCCGCGAAACGAGCGCATTGGTCACGTGCGGCGCGACCAGGACTCGAAGATGGTCCGACGCACCCGAGCGAATCTGACCGGCCGACCTCGTAAGAGACTCGAGTTCCCGAATGACGCGGTCGACTTCTTCATAGAACCGCCAACCCTCCTGCGTTGCGTGAAGACGCTTGCCGACCCGGTCGAAGAGCCGAAAGCCGACCGTTTCCTCCAGAGACGTCAGTAGGCGCCCGACCTGCGGCTGCGTGCGTCCCAGTCTGTCCGCAGCCAATGTAACGGAGCCGCATTCGATAAAGGCCCTGAAAGCCTCAAGTTCTCGTACGTTCAGCATGTCCTATCCATGTGCGTTTTCCGCACATTATGAATTGTTTTTCGCATTTGACGCATGACCGCTGTGGTCGTCAAATGCAGATACGCGGTCTAGCTGGACCATGGGCGGGGCCCTGCAAACACGAGGACTCCTGGAGAATGAAATAGATGCCTTCTGAGCAATTGCACAGGGCGGGAGAGAGAGCATGTCTAGCGTTGCAGCACGCCTCGAACGGTTGCCGTTCTGTGGCTTTCACAAGAAGCTGTTGTTCATGGGCGGCCTCGGTTACACGTTCGATGCCATGGACTCGTCCTCAATGGCGTTCGTGTTGCCTGCCATTGCGAAGGCGTGGCACCTCTCGCCCTTCCAGACGGGTCTTATCGCCAGTAGTACCTACACCGGATTCTTCTTTGGAGCGCTGCTCGCAGGGTTGGCCGGCGACCGTTTCGGACGGCGGTTTGTCATGATGACCGCGCTGGTGATTTTCTGTATCGCCTCGCTCATCAGCTCGCAAGTCAACAACTGGCAAGCCTTCTACGGCATTCGAATCTTCGCGGGCTTCGGCGCCGGGGCAGAAAGTGCAATCGTCGCGCCGTTCCTCTCTGAATTCGTGGCTCGAAAATATCGAGGCGCCTTTACCGGCGCGCTTGCTGGCTTTTTCGCGTTTGGCTACGTGATGTCGGCGGTGTTTGGCAATCTGATAATCCCGCACTTCGAGGGAGGTTGGCGCTACGTCGTAGTTATCACGTCGCTGCCCATCTTCATCCTGCTGTGGTGGAGACGTGACCTGCCTGAGTCGCCGCGTTGGCTCGAGAGCAGAGGTCGCACCGCCGAAGCAAACGCTACACTGGACCGAATAGAGGCACTGGTTCTTAAAGAAGGCCAGACCTTTGAGCCAGTCGCCGAGTCCATTGTGCAAGCGGCAGCGCAAGTCGCCCCATCAAGCTTCTTCGGCAACTTCGCCAAGATTTGGTCGCCCAGGCTTCGCAGGACGACGGCGATGTCCTGGACGATGTGGTTCGCCATTGCCTTCAGTTACTACGCGTTCTTCACCTGGATTCCGAGCCTGCTGATTCAGCATGGCATGACTATCACGAAGAGCTTCGGATTCTCGTTGCTGATGTACGCCGCACAAATCCCGGGCTACCTGTCGGCCGCGTACCTGAACGAACGCCTTGGACGGCAAGGCACGATTGCAACGTATATGGTGCTGGGCGGTCTCTCGGCAGTTGGAATGGCGTTCTCTGACGCGACCTGGCAAATCGCGGTCGCGGGTATCTGCCTCTCGTTCTTCATGAACGGAACGTTTGGTGGTGTGTATGCGTACACGCCGGAAATCTTCCCCACGAGCCTTCGCGCAACCGGTGTCGGCACCTCGTCTTCGTTCGGTCGAATTGGCGCCATCATCGCCCCAATCCTCGTCGGTCTCATCTATCCGACGCTTGGCTTCGCTGGCGTGTTTGGCGTCACGACGTGCATCTTGCTCACTGGTGCGGCTGTCGTCCTTATCTTTGGCATCCCGACTCGCGGCTTGGCGTTGGAGGAGATTGCAACCGCGGAAAGTAAGCCTGCCCGTCACGATGGTGGCCTGCCGGTTCCCTCGCGGAGCGACGCATGACGCTCTCTGAAAAACTCGTCGCTGGGCTACGGAACATCACCGAGGCTCACGCACGGATTGACCAGCCCCGGTCGACTCTAGAAGCACTGGACAGTGCAATCGCCGAAGTTGTTGGCCGCAAGCTTCTCACAGTACTCGCCGTCCATACCGACAAGGGCATTGTCAGCCGGGCCTACAGCAACGTGAGCCACTCTTACGCGTCGGGCGGCATCAAACGCATTGACTCCGCACCTCGCTTACAGAAAGTCCTGGCGACCGGGCAGCCATTCATCGGCCGCAATCAAGCCGACATCGTCGCCAACTTCACAGACGCGGAGGCGATTCTGGCGACTGGCTGCTCGAGCATTCTGAACGTGCCGGTGTTCTGGATGGGAAAGATATTGGCGACGGTCAACCTTCTTCACACGGAAGATTACTACCAGGACGAGCACGTTCCGGTAGTTCGATGCCTGGCACAGGCCGCGCTGCCCGCCTTTCTTTACGCCGAACCCGTGCGCGCCGAGAGTGCTGCCCTGAACACAAAGTAAGGATTCCACGATGTCTGACCGCGACGATAAGAACTCGGCCTGGAGCGTTCCTCCGAGCCAATACCTCTCCAGCCGGCCCGCAGAATTTCACCTTCCCGCTGCACCCGCATCGCAATATATAACGATGCGCGACGGCTGCCGTCTGGCTGCTGACATTTATGTTCCCCAAGGCAATGAGTCGGCTCAGCAATTCCCGACACTGCTCATTTTCACTCCGTACTACCGGCGCTTTCAGACCGATGGCAGCGTTGCAGAACCGGCACCGGCCGCCGCCCGCTATCGTGACTTCTTTGTGCCTCACGGCTACGTCGTTGTGGTCGTCGATGTGCGAGGCACGGGCGCGAGCTTCGGCACACGCGACGCGCTGCGTTCTCCGACGGAACGTGATGACTATCGCGAAGTCGCACAATGGACCGTCGAGCAGCCTTGGTCGAACGGTGTCATTGGTTCGACTGGCATCTCATACGTCGGCGCGGCTGCATGTTTCCTCGCCAGCACGGGTCACCCGGCTGTCAGAGCAATTGCGCCGCTCTTCGGTGTGTCGGACATCTACAGCGAGCAGTTGTACCCAGGCGGCCTGCTCTCAAAGGTTTGGACGCAGGCCTATTCAGACCTGATGGTGGCAATGGACCATGACCGTCGCGACCTCATCAGCAAGTTCTCGTACTATGAGGACCCGGGGCTCCAGGGGCCGCACCGTGTCGATGAGGACACTGATGGCACCCTGCTCGCTTCGGCAATCCGCAAGCATCGCAGCAACTTCTCGCTGGCAGAAGCCGCACCTGAATTCTCCTTCCGGGACGAAGGGATGCTGCACAACCCCGAGTTCAACCTTGCCGTGTGCAGCCCCTATCACTACCTCGACCAGATTTCGAAGGACGTTCCCATCTATTCGGTCTCTGGCTGGTACGACGGCGGTGGCTACGCCAACGGCGCCATCACGCGATTCCTGACTCGCTCGAATCCCAATGACCGCTTGCTTCTTGGCTCGTGGGACCACGGTGCGCGGACTTTTGTTTCGCCGTGGCGAGAGCAAGCAGCTCCGGCGTTCAACCTGCTCGCAGAGCTGCTGCGGTTCTTCGACACACATTTGCTGGGGCAAAAGACGGGTCAGGCGGACGAAGCGCCGATTCACTATTACAACGTCCACGCGGAGCAGTGGCAATCTGCGACCACGTGGCCGCCCGTTCCGGAAACCACGCGGCTGAGCCTGTCTACTGGAAACTCACTGACCCAATCTCCGGGCGAATCTCAAGTGAATGTATTCAAGGTCGACTTCGAGACGACCAGCGGCTCCCAAACGCGATACGAGCGCCTTGGTGCTGCGAGCATCGTGGACTACTACCCCGATTGGCAGGAGCGGTCGGCCTCAATGTTGCACTACGACACTGAGCCGCTGACTGCACCAGCGTCCCTCGAAGGACATGCAGTTGCAAACCTTCGTCTTGCAATCGACCAGGGCGACGCGTCGATATTGGTCTACCTGTCAGAGGTCGACGTTGAAGGAAACGCGTTTTACATGACCGAGGGTCTGCTTCGGGCAATTCACCGAAAGACGTCCGACGCGCCAGCGAACTATGTGACGACGTGGCCGTTCCGCTCCTACCATCGCGAGGATGCAGCGCGCGTTGAGGCCGGCGTTGTAACCGAGTTCGTTATCCCGTTCCTGCCCATAGCCTGGACGTTGAGCAAAGGTAGCAAGCTGCGTGTTTCAATTTCCGGCGCGGATGCTGGGCATTTTGTGCCGATGCCATATGGCCGGCCGCCCGTCTTCTCGGTTCACACGGGTCGAGGCGGCAGCTTCATCGAGTTACCGCTCCAAAGGTCCGGTAAGTAAACAAAATCCCTCGCCTCCAGGTCACAAAGACCCGCCGAAAGGCGGGCAATTTCATCATGACGACTCCCGCCGAAGCTTTGCAGCCGACTTCCTTCCGCCCGCCGGTAACCGGACCGTTCAGCCGGTTCACGGCTGAATTGGTGCCGCAGTCTCGTCTGCTGGACTTCGTCGCTTCGTAATGTCGACGGTTGGGCCGTCGCGTTCTGGCCGGAGGGCCAGCCGTAGAACCGTCACTACCTTCTTTTTACATTGGCGAGACCGTGAGGTCACCGAGCGTCACACCGGCGAAAGCCCAAGGGCATCGGGCTCATTTTAGCTAGACGCGTAGCCTCGTTGAACACAAAGCGGTTTAGCCGAGGCTGAACCTCAATGGGCTGGCGCCAATCAGACACTTAGCGAGCCCATGGTCTGCGACGCCACCAGCTTTGGAAGCGGCTGACATTTGCACTGGCACAAATCGTTCTCGAGCGCGACCTGCTTACCCATAACGTTCACGTTGTGAGGCGAGCCATCAGTGACGATGATGCCTTCGAAGTTGCACGTGTGACACATCACAGGCGCCCCGAGATAAGCCAACGGCCGGCCGTCGAAAGATGAACCCGCGATGCCGTCGAGCACTACGCCGTTGTGGTCCGTCCTGTCGTCTTTTAGAATGAATCTGCGACTCATGTTAGGGCACCCTCGTTTTCACTCAATACCAATATCACATGGCCTCAACGCCGCTTCAGTGATGTCGCGATGGCGTGAACATCATTTGGCCGCTTGACGCCGCGCAAGGCCTAGCTTCCGCTCTGCTCCGATTTGCGAAGCGCCTTCGCGTTTTCAATATCCTGCTTTTCCAGCGCACGTAGTGCCGTCACAACAGCGTTGTCCGGGCCAAGACGGCTCTCAAGCACGCCGACCGACATACGTGCGTGGCGCAGTCATGCAGCCTCGCCCTTAGCGTGCTCTCATCCAGCGCGTCTTTTCCATCGCCGGTCTTCGCGTCCGACCATACCTCGCCTGACGACCAAGAACCACTTGTGCCATGCTGTTGCATGCGCGCGTGAATAGCGTAGGCTCCCGGTTCGTCAGTTGCGCGCTGTAGCGCAGTATCGAGAGCAGAAATATGAGCCTTTTTCTTTTCCGCTCCAAGTCGCCCAAGGAAGTCCGGTGGAAGGTACTCATCGGCAATTGCAAAAGACGGTATCTGTAACGAGTCAAACTCTCGCTACCACCGCTGGCTGGGCATTGCTGCATGCAGCCTCGACATCCTCCGGCCATATCGGTTCGCGACAGGTTAGCTGTGCAATGTAGTGAAGCGCCGACAGCAAAAGGACCGGGGCACTGAGCACGATGGAAAAAATGCGCAGTCCTGCGCTAACGCCGCCAATATCGCGCAGCCCGTAGAACCAAACGCTCACGGAGGCGCGAAGAGATGGCCCACGCGGCAGATATCTTTTCACAGGTGGCAGCGAATCCGGACCGCTTTCCATATAGCGGCGAATAAACTCGAAGTTGGCCTGGACCTGATAAAGCACCTGTTTGCCGTAGCGCGTGGACTCTTTCGCTCCGTTGACCGTCCGCAGCCCAAAGCTGAACGTATCAACGATTTTCTTGCCGGAGTCGTCAAGAACGAAACAGCGCATCAGAGTGGGTGCCCCGCCAAACATTGAGTTCGAGGGCGACCGGTGTACATAGAAGAATGCTTTATCCCACGGAACAGCGATGACACCGCCCGGGCCGTTGTGCCGAAACGCATACACCATGCGAGTCTTGCGATTGAATCGTACTGATTTGTGCCGATAATTGAAGCAGTCGCGCAGGAGAAGCACTACCGTGAACGCGCAACAAAGCACCCCCACCACGGCAAGAACCCACATCCCGATGCTGAAGGCACCTTGCTCGCCGTTCCTCACCATAGCGGGGTTCACCTCCACAGCGCCCTGTATCGCGATGACCGTGAAAAATACGAATGCAGGGAATCCAATCAGGAAGGCAAGCAGGCACCACCCGACCTGCGAATATGAGGCATCACAGACCTCCAAGAAAACATCGTTCATGCCGAACACGGCATAGGCGTCAGCAGCCTCGTCTGCGACCGGTTTGCGGACGTCGATGCGCCTTGCTGCTTCATCCTCGTCGACCGGACGGTTCAAGGCTACCCGGGTCATGTGGTCATACGCCATATCTTTTTCGCTTACGATGTCAGAGCTTCAAATTGCTTGCGTTCATCCTGCTCGGAGAACTTTTCCTCTCCCGTACCGAAGACGCACTTGTTCAACCATTCATTGATTTCGCGGCGCTTCTTCCATGCTATCAGTATGCCGATGATAATCAGAATAATGATAAGCGGGAATATCAGGAACGTGGCTCCTGCGATGGTGGCGATGCACAAAAGGATACTCGCACCCATGGACCCCAGATATAGCCATGCCAGCATTGCATGGCCTTGTTTGCTCTCAGCCTGATACTGCTTGTAGTCATACCACGCTCCGACCACACCTGCTGCGGCGCCAACCACACGACCGCCAATTTCAAGGAAAGGCCCGTATTTCGCCATGACCGACGAAAAACGCAGTTCCAGTTCGCCGAGTGCTTTCATGGCATTGCCAACCGTCTGCGTGGTCGCAGCGCAGGTCGAAACGATAGCGGCTATGAACTTGTCGCGATTTTCCTTGCGGTTGAGGGCATTAGACTTTTCCAGCTCCTTGCTTGCCAGCATCCAGTTGACCACATTAAAGATGACGCCAATCACGCCGTAGCCGGTCTCGCCCTGGGTAATTGCCCGGAACTTCGGAAGAAAGCTTTCATTGATATTTTCTTCCGTCAATACCGCGCGGACGCCCGGAGCGAAGATTGCGGCCCCCCTGCCTCTCAGGGACGTTGCCCCCGACGACGCTCCAACGGCTTCGCTGGCATCGAACACGATGAACTGAGGAACCTTGATTGGACCTTCTTTGGGAGACGATTCCCGAAAGGACTTACGCAGGTTGGCGTTGAGCGAGCCCAGGCTTGGACGTTTGTTCGCGGGCATCTGCTCGTACATCTGTCGCGCCATGTAGGAAATCCATTGGTTCACTGTTCCTTCGACGGGCTTGTAGATAATGGTCGTGTGCGTACGAAGACTCATGCACGCAGTGAAAATCCGAACGCTTGCTACGTCGCCAGCCTTAGCTACGAAGTTGGCAACAGGCCCTGTCACTTCATGCAGTATTCGGGCTACAACCTTATCCGCTCGGGCGACAAGGCCTCCGCCTCTTTCCTCGAGCACCGCGTTTGCCGCATTGTTCGATTCAATCATCTTTGCGAGCGGCTCGCGCAGCTCGACTAGCGGAAATCCCGCGGCCTCTTTCGCTTTTTCTGCCGTCGGGTCGTGGTTCAATATCAACGACCGCAGCAGCGGATTGTGCCGGTCCTTCACGTCTCCGTCCGCCCACTCAATGACCAGGTCAAGAATGGCTTTCCTGTCGGCGGTCCCTGCAATGCAGGCATGGAACAGCTCGGCATAGTTGATACCCCGGACAGGGTCAAACTCATGGTAATCCCACGCGAAGACCGTTCTCATCCCTGTCTTGAGCCACGCCACGTGGTCATCGGCCAACGGGTTGAGCGTACTGTCTTCAACCTGCCGAAGCTGCTTGGCCATGTCACTTCGAAATTGCGTGACGGCGTTGACGCTGTATGACTCCGCATACGGTTTCCAGGCATCCTCCTTTACCGAGGCCATCTCGCGGTCTTTCTGCTCGTCGATGGACTTGACTTCCTTTTCGTAACGTTTGCCGCCATCGAAGATTGAGTAGAGCGCGTAGGTCTCTGCGGCTTGTCCTTTCATTTGCTCAGCAGCGGCGTTCTCGTCTTCCTCCGCACCTTCTTCGACGGCATCCTTGAGTCCGTCGATAGCACTGGCAGTCCACATCTTGCGTTGGTAGGGTTTGAGCGCAGCGCCGTAAGCGACGAGATGCTCCGCATTCAGTTCCTGTGTGATGCCTGCAGGGTCCCAAAGTGCAAAAAAAACACCATCGCCCTTGTCATGCGTGTCCATAAGCTGCTTGAGTCCACCCACTTCACTTGCGCGATTCTTGAAGGCGAACGGCGAGCCAGATGCTGCTACATCCATACCGCCTTTGTACTCGAGCACATAGTCTGCGACGTGCGAAATGGTCTGGGCATGCTTCTGTGTATGGTTGCCGCCTGCCCAACCCGCCGCATCGAACGGTTGCATCCGGAAATCGCGACAACCGTTCACATTGGCTTCATAGCGCTTGCGCACGGCAGCCGTCCAGCGCACGTCGCTGAAAGCCAGATAGACCTTGCCGGCCTTCTGCGGATGGTCGATGCTGATGCATTGCGCGAGTTCCTTGTGCCCGGTCTGCTGGCAATTGAATCCCTTCTCCGGCGTTTCGGGCAGGTCGACGTCGAGTGGGTAGTTGAAGACGTAGCCCTCCGACGTCACCCCATAGATTTGCCACTTGTTTTGCGACAGGTAGTAGACGTGGATGAAGCCTTTACGCACGGAGCGCAGGAAGTAGGTCGCCTTCTTCGCGCTCACGCTTGTGACGCCGTTACCAAACGGTCCCTTCGGCAATGCAAGCACCGTGGCCGCGCCGAGATTGTGAGCATTTGTCGCGGCAGCTGCCGCATACCGTACCGGCAGAATCAGAAGACCATTCTTCTCACACATGTTGCAAGACTTCTGGCACGCTGCATTGGCTTTGGCATTTGCCGATGCGGCCTGGACCTTCGGAATGGTTCCCATCGTTTTCTCTCTGCCTTGCGTTATGTATTGTTGCGTTACGCGTACAGCGCCGCTTCCTGTGCAATCTGCGCCCAGCTCTCATCGGTCCACAGAGCGGTGATTTCCGAGTACGACGATGTCTGTCCCGGCTGAAGCGCCGCGGCGACCTTCGGATGTCGGTCGAAGTTCGGTGAGACCAGCAAACCCTGTACGGCAAACACCGTCAGGTCCTCTCCAGCGAGGCGATATCGGGTTCCCTTCGTGAACAGGGCGTCGAGCTGACGAGGGGTGCGCTCATCAACGGGCTCCCCAGCGTCCCGTATGGACTGCAGTGCCTGCTCGACGAAATGCAGGCGGCGTAGCGATGCCCACTGCTCAGTCGACGGCGACAGGCGTTCAGCAGGAGTGACCGCCGGGCGCTCCACTGTCAGCCATCCGC
Source organism: Paraburkholderia graminis C4D1M (assembly GCF_000172415.1). GTDB lineage: Bacteria > Pseudomonadota > Gammaproteobacteria > Burkholderiales > Burkholderiaceae > Paraburkholderia > Paraburkholderia graminis. The sequence goes on along the minus strand of NZ_ABLD01000001.1, from coordinate 350,910 downwards.
TGTCTGAGAAATAGCGCCAGCGCAGCACCGGTCCGAACAGGAGCGATAGCTGTTCCGGTCGAAGCACCCATCCAAGGTTGCGAACCACCCGAGGGTCATAGAATCGGAATACTGAGTGGCCCTCGGGTTCGCGCGGCAGCGCAAGCATGCCACTGACGTGCCGCATCAATGCATCGGCGCTTGCATCAGTCTCAAGCAGCGCACAAACGCGCGGTGGGAGGCCCCCGTGCAGGTCCCGGGCCGCAATGGTCTCGATAGCCGGAAGTTGCTGTTCAGGGTGCTCCACTGCGTAAAGCATCGGCATCACCCCTTTGAGTTCCGGCATCGCAGCCGGGACAATCTCGCCGACTTCGTACATCCGTGGCGCCGTGCCAAGGTCAACGAGGCCGTTGTCGGGCTCCACAATCAGGTACTGGTCCATGGGTACGCCTAGTCGACAATGGCCGCACCGGCCTGCGAGGCCGAAGCGAATTTTTGTGCGCACGCCTCGGTCACGGGTAGCTGTGCCGCGACGTTCTCGCTCGCGGGCCCTTGGAACGAATGCTGAGTACCCTTGATTTCGACCTGACCCGGCGCATGTATATAGATGTTGCCCCCAGCCAGGCGAATCGTTGCACCACCCGCCATCAGTTTGATTTCCTTATCTGCCATCACATTGACGGCATCAGAAGTCGAAACAATCTTGACGGTCCTGTCGGCCGTAATCTCGACGTTATCAGACTGTGCCTGCAGCTCGACCTTTCCTTTGCCCGCAAATAGCTTCATGCCCGCGTTCTGCACGAAGAAGCTGAGTTTCTCGCCCACGCTTGCAATGAGTGACTTGGACGCCGCAATGTGCGTGCTGGCGCCACTCACGATGTTGACGTGCTCTGTCGCCGCGGCCTGGATGGATTTCTGCGTCGAAAGGCCGATACCGGAGGGGCTGGCCAGAAGCATGACGGGCTGAGCAAATCCGTTCGCCTCGCCGGTTCCACCACCGGCGGTGTTGCCGCCACTCGAGTTTGCCTGCCGCGCGCTCTGTGTCGCGGCTGCGAAATCGTTGATGGTGTCTTGGGCGTCCTGCAAGCCTTCGGCTTGACTGCCAGTTGCAACTTCGGAGCGCCGCTCAACGACGCCGCCCGACTCGACAAGATGCTGATGTGCTTCCTTAACATCGAGCGGCCGGGTCGACGTGCCGACCCGCGCGTATGTCGACAGATACATACCTTGCGAAGCGCGCACAGCGCCATAAGCTTCGGTCTTGAGGTCAAACCCGTTTCCCAGAAATGAGCCGCGAGTATTGCCTTGCTGGTCGATGAGATAGCCAAGATGCAAATAGCTTTGAGCCGTGCTGCTGAAAAGTTGCACGCGGTTCTGGCCCGTCGAATCGTCCATCACGAGCTGGTTGTAACCTGCGCCCTGAAATTCCTTGGATTTGTAGCCCGACAGCAAGCCGTTGGAGTGCCATTGCGGCGTCTGCTGTCCGTTGAACAGACTGCCGCTGACGACCGGCCGGTCACAATCGCCGTCCAGGTAGACGATTGCCACTTCATGGCCAACCCGCGGGACAAACACCCCGCCGAGCGTCCCACCGGCATTGGGTGACATGACACGCAGCCAGCAGGAAGCCTTTTCGTCACCGCTGTTCAGCCGGTCCCAGTGCATCAGCACTTTGACCCTGTTGAGGCTGTCCGTAAATACTTCCTCCTGATTCGGGCCGACCACTGTCGCGGTCTGGGTATGCATCAGGGGCTTACGGTGTTCGAAGGGACTGCGAAACGGAACGGTGCGTCGCTGCGTTTCCAGTTCGGCGAGGAAGAAACCTTCGCCACCCAACGCGTCCTTTACATTGAAGACGTCGGACGAACCCGCGTGATATGAGCGAGCTTCGGCTAGTTGTGACTGGAGGCTGTGGCGGAACTGTGTTCGCGTCGAAACGGGCAGGTTGTTCTCGATGTACCAGGTGACGGCCAGAATCGCAAACTGACGATTTTCCGCACTGTCGGATGCGAGAGCGGTAGCGCCCTCGAGTTGGAACCAGCGTCCCACATCGGCTCGCCGTACGCTGCCCGCCGCGAAGAATCGCTTCGCGCGGGACTCCCATTCTTCCATCCGGGTTTTTGACAAAGTGTCGCCACGAGCACTGTCGCCGTACGTATACGCGCCTGTGTACTCGTAGACCTCGGCTTGGTCGGGCAGGTCGCCTTGCCTGTCCACCGTGGGCGTGGACAGTTCCTTAGCGAACGTTGGATTCTTGTAGTCGAACGTGCGCGCGGTGTAGGTCACGCTCTGCAAGGTGCGCGCTCCCCCCCACTGGACTATCGCATCTGTTTCGCTCCCCGCACCGGCGCGATAGAACGGCACCTCTTGCGGCGTCAGCGCCTTAACCGTGTAGAGGTCGTCGGTGATGACCAACGTATGCGCTTTCCCATCTTCTGCCTGCTCGAAATAGCCGAAAAGACCTTCGGCTTCCATAATCCGGTGCACGAAGTTCCAGTCGTCCTCATATTGCACGCAGAAGGACCGTGGAGGAAGCTGGTTACGGAGGTCAAAGCGATAGGCGCCACGCGACTGCGGATGCTCGTCAAACACCGCCGCGAGAATGTCCTCTGCGGTCTTGTCCTGGAATATTCGGGCGTCACTGCGAAATTTCAGGAAATGCAGCCATGAAGAAAAACTAATCTGATAAAGCTGAACGCTGCCGTCCGAGCCCAAGTGCCGCGCAGTGTGAACGTACCCGTGACGAGGCAGATATGACAGGTCTGTCTGTTGCGTCCACAGCGTCACCGGTTTCGCGATGAGCGACTTGAGTTCAATGGAGTCTTTCTGGGAGGCGACATCGACAATAAAGTCGTAATTGCGCCCAATGCGGGAAGTACCGACGACACGGACTGGCACCAAGGCACTTCCACCCAATGGAGTGTCCAGTTTTAACAGGCGTCGAGACTGGTCTATCCCCGCGCCGAGTACCGCTGACAAGTCATTTACCGTCACTTTTAACTTCCCGCCGATTGCCACGCGAGATAATATGACGAAATTGCTGAGGCAACAATTTTTGTTAATTTAATATCGCGGTCGGCTTACAGTTGCGGAAACATTTTCTCGCTCGATATATAAGGTAATTTTTGCTTCAACGTTGAGTCAAGCGGAAACCTCCGCGAGAAAGTGATACGTGTCGGCGTACCTGCCTGGTAAGCCGGAGGCTGCCGTTTGACAGGTGGACGGCTTGGCAGCGCGGCAAAACCGTGTGCGCAGCGGCGGCCTCTCATAATACCGAGGGGTAGCTTTCCGGCACAAAAACTAGCAAACGCACGAAGCCGTCGGGTAATCAGCGCCTCATTGACGTTAAACATTGTAATGTGAGCCAGCTGTAATCGTTTGGAAGGCATACTGTTCCAGCCCTCGTATGCCGTTGACGGCAATCACTGCAGTCGAGTGAAAGTGAATAATGCGCGCCAACTAGCACAGGAATTATCAGCGCCCTTCGATAACAGTTTTATGCGAGATGAATAGAGACACGCGAAGGGCTCGGCCGAAATTCAGAGCGCCATCGCCTAAATCCGCGGTTCTTCCGGGAACATTAGAGTCCGTGCAGTCGGTTTCGCTGCGCAATCACTTGGCGCTCGCAGCGTTGCGCACTGGCAAGGGAAACGGGCACCTGCTCAGCGACCTCATACATGTGTTGTACATGTCCTGGTATCTTCGGGAGGCTGGCTTCGGAACTGCTGACGGCGCACTGTTTCGAGACGCTGCCGCGGCACTTGAGCGCTGCGCGGCTCTGGCAACAGCAGCAGACGTATGGCAGGTGAGCCCGGCTGACGCTGCGGCTCTGGAACGGCTGCTCGCACTTCACGACGAACAACTTGCGAGTACGCCGGTCGGCGTCATGCACGGCGCGCAGAAACGGATAGCGCGATTTGCGAGAAGCGACCGAAAGGTGCCGTGGCAGGAAACAGGCCCTTGACCAGGAAAGACGAGTGGGTTGCGCTCACGCGCGTAACTTCGGTGCGTTCGCGACAGCCGGTAAAATCGGCGCATCGGGAGTGACGGGGAGAATCACCATGCTTGCAAGAGGCGCCTTCGGCGCGATGACGCTGATTACCGAATACGACGCCGCTGGCAACCGCATTCGCTGGCTGCGACTGGAACCGGCGACCGATGGACGAGCCGTCGTGCTGGTGGAAGTCGATGAGCGCAAGCCCGGCATACACCGCGAAATGCGCTATGAGATAACGCCTTCAGAGCTGATTGCCGTAATTCGTGCGCACGGTGTGGCGTTGACAGCCGTTGTCGTCCCAACGTAAGGCCCCATCGAGACGATGGCGACTACAAATGCTGCCTACAGTGCGCCCCTCCATCTTCGGGCGACAACCGATGCACTCAGGCACAGACCATTCGGCCTATGCGGCGGCTGCACCGTTATGACCGACTGCTTGCCCAGCGGATGGAGCGACGGGCGCAGCAACACATGTCGCCGGCGCAGGCCTGTGCAGAACCGAGTCAACCGGCGCACAAAAAGACCATCCCCGTCCCGACGGCGCTGGACGCTGGTATCCCCCCGGGCGGTCGCAATACTGCCTCAGACCTTGCACGGCCGTTCCAAGGGTTCTAGAGGAACTTCGACGGCATAGACAATCCAGGCAACATGCGCTCATTTTGGTCTAGGCGCAAGCGGTGAACGACGGCAACGCGCGAGTTACGGTGGCGCCGCGCCTTGTTCTGAAGATGACTCTAATCATTCCGCTGGGAAGCGAGCGCCCGGTCCTTTCCTCGTTGTGCCGGACGCTGCCAGTTTGTTTCTAGCTCCCACCGAAAAAGATGTTGCATTGTGGGGTCGTGCCGCAGGGTCTTGCACGTTTCGCGCCGCCTTGCACTTTCGTATCGGGCATGCCGCCGTATGCCTGAGTCGCCGCACTCGGGGCGACATCTGAAGTCACAGCATTTTGAGGTGCGGCAGGCTGTGTCGTATCTGGCATTCCTTGCGAATGCGCCAGGCCGGCCAAAACAATCAGCCCTGCTGCGGAAGCAACCATCAGTCGCGTTTTCACGTTGGCTCCTGAAATACATTGAGTTTCCAATCGATGTGATTGGTCATTCGCGAACGCCGGAATCGTCGTTCACCTGAGATACTCAGACACGCGTCCTTCAAGTCTGCGGGCCTGATGCCCGAGGCCAAAGTTCTAGGTCGTTGGAAAAAACAGAAGTGCAGTGCGTCGAACGGAGTTCCCGGACGGAAGGTGGCGTGCGAACTGGCAGTGTCGACGAATTTTGTGGACCCTCGGCACGTAATAATCGCCCTGCATCTATGTTATAGGGCGTGCGATACCGATGCGGTAGCGAATATTCATGGCGGGTTCTACTCGCTGCCCCCCATCGCGCCTTTTTACGCCATCTCTAGGCGTAATCGCTGACCGTCTGGCGGATTTGACCAGCGACAGGTTTAGACGAGTTGCCACCGACATTAAACCGCTCTTTGGCGACGAGACCTGATGGCTTTCACCACGTCGCTTCGAGCAACCGCACCGGAATTCCTGCCGTCGGGATTCCCATGTACCTCAAATACTCCTTTTCAGAACTGATGGGCCGGGTCAGCATTGTGGACGTCCGAGGCGTATCAGAATGCTTTTCCAGCGCATCTGACGCGGCCTGACTTCCCGTGCGGCGCCCCCGATGCGCTTAAGTGCTGCGGCCTCCGGCGAGACCTTCATTTCTGCCATCACGTCCTGGTCGCCAGCGCGGCTAATGCCGCAAAGTCATGATTGATTGGACATCATGGTTACGCGGCTCCGTGCCTCGCCATGAGACATCACCCACAGCGTGCACCACGGCGCGGACTCGTCGGGAATCGGCACCACCAGTTCCTCGATAACTTGGGACAACGTGTTCCAGACAGGCGAAGCGGCGTTTGGGCGTTTGGGCGATGAAAAAAGTTGTGCGACACCCAGCGAGGGCGCGACAGCGGTCAGGCTGTAGTCAGCGGGGACGATAGTGCCTGAGAAGGCGCCGCAGTGGCCCTACAGTGCGGCCGAACGGAACGGCGGGTAGACCGTCGGTGCCGCTCTCCCTCAGACTGATTCCGGCGCTACCGGCGCCGAGCAGGTTCAGCGCCATATCGGCTAGCGTCTGCAGCACGGCGCCTTCAGCGGCGCGAGCGCTCGCGCCAGCCGGTGCAACGCACTTTTGTCGAAGCCTGCCCCCATAGCCCGACGGATAAAGACGATTCGCACTCGCCTGAAGGGACGTGGTCCAAACGCACTACGTCATGCGCTCACACGATAAAGCATCCCGTCGGCGTCCCCTGCCGTAACTTCCACGGTCACACCTGGCAAACCGCCGACCGGCGACATCGCGTTGAAAATGAAGAAACGCATCACTTCAGTCCCGCCCCGGACGCAGTCCTCCGTTCTGGCATTCGTTCTTGTACGGCGCCTTGCGGGGGACTATCTTTAAGTTGCTTCTCATTCAGGAGACGGCCATGGACTGCAGGGTGGTAAGTGTGCATTTCGACAGCCGGCACCTGTTTGTCGACCTGGCTGACGGTCGGGCTGTCCAGTTTCCACTGGACCGGTTCCCTGTCCTGCGGGCAGCGACAACAGCGGAGCACGGGCATTTCGCAATCTCTTTGGACCGCCAGCAGTTGTACTGGCCGGAACTGGACGAAGAGATGAACATCACCGCCTTGTTTCAGTCCTCGCGAGACCACACGCAACACTAGCGGCTTTTTCTGAAGAGCAAATGCTGCAAGCAGGGTGCCGAGCGCCTCAAACAGCCACACTATTTACCCGGTCGGTTCGGGAAAATGGCGTTTGGTTACTGAGTGGTTATGCCAGTAAGCCGCGAAATAAAAGTCCACGGTTCATCGCGCCAGTAGACGATATGCTGCCTTGCGACGGCAGACTTGGCAGGCCGCGCACCTGCGAGACTCATTGATGCTGAGTCCTTCATCGTGGCGCGATGCTCCCTGCACAAAGCTAACACAATCCAGGTGGCCGGCTCGTCGCCGGCTTCGCTGGTCCCCGCATCGCTCGACCGTATCACGTGCGTGCATCTCGACCACCTATACTTACGAACCATCCGCCGAAATCAATCGACGGGGATATCGGCAAAGAGTTCAGAATATATGGCACATCAGGGTATTGAAATCGCTCAGCTGCGCGCACAACAAGAAGCATTGAACAAGCAACTGGCTGAAGCCAAGGAACGAGAGACCCTCCTCGTGTTGAACGAAATCGTGCAAAAGATGGGTGAATACCGCATCTCGGTCTCCGAGCTGACGGGGCGCAAGGTAGGCGTTCACGCAAATGAGCTGGCAGCAAAGTACCGCGACCCCGTAAGCGGCTCAACGTGGAGCGGCCGTGGGCGAGCACCCGCCTGGATTGCAGGCAAGGACCGCAATGAGTTCCTAATGGACAAGCGTGCCGCTTCGCACGCTAGGGCGCAAGCGGTGCTGTTTTCTGAAGGGCATTGAACAAGTCGCGTTGCTCCACGCTCTCGTCTGGGGTTGTGATTCCACCGGTCCGTTAAACACGCCGCTCGCTTTGTACGAGTTGAAGAACACGAATGAGCATCCCTAAGTTGTGAGTCTAGAAGTGGCTTACACCGGTGCCCGCGGAGACAGCTTATTTGACCTGAGGAAGAACAACGCGCGTCCTGGAAGACGTCTGGACGCGCACGTAGCGTCGCGGGCCCGTTCTTTTGTGTCTGAACGATGACGTCAGTGGTACGTATTCCCGCAACCGGCCAACGGCGGAGCTTGACCACCGAGCATCCTCTCATGCGGCGACCGACCCTGCCCTCTGACGGCGGTCGCCGCTTCGCCGCAGTAAATCGTAGCGCTAACAATTCAACGCGGGGCGCGCGAGCACTTTGGCGCGATGCGCTGATAACGGAATAGGACGCAGCTGGCCCTCGCGTAGCGTGTGTATTGTCATTGCGTTTTCGGGAACCCAGCATATAAATAAACCAGTTCCTTGCGCCTAACAGTAGCTGGCACGAAGTCGAACTGACAGCGGTGGCCCGAGTGCCTTCTGTGTTGGCTTGCCGCCAACATGAAAGAGCACGGCCAACAGAATTCTGAGGTGACCTATGGCAGCGATACAGCACGTTTTCGTTCTGATGCTTGAGAATCGTTCGTACGACAGCGTGTTTGGATGGTCAAACCTGACTGGGGCCACACCGGGAGGTGAGACCACAACCGCCAACGGACTGCCGGCGACGCCCGTAGCCAATTTCGGACGAGCTGGGACGGCTTATCAACTCGGCAAGGGTGCGCCCTATGCGCTTGGCTTCGACCCCGGACACGAGTTTACCGACGCCTGTGTCCAACTGTGCGGGCTACAGGTCGCCAGTGGAGATACCGTGCGTAATGACTCCCTCGTTTTCGGCCCGAACGGCTATCCACCATTTGCGACGGACACTTCGACGATGGGCTTTGCCGCGACGTACGAAGACCATTCCGACGCGGTAGCCGACGCTTTCAACGCCTTCACACCGGACCAGCTCCCAGTACTGAACTTCCTGGCCCGCCAGTACGGTGTGTGCGATAACTGGTTTGCATCGATGCCGGGACCAACGTGGCCGAATCGTTTCTTTGCCGTGGCGGGCACCTCGTCCGGGCTCGACCATTCTCCGAGCGACGCCCAAGTTGTGGAAGCGGTGTTCTTCAACGCGCCACTTTTCACTTTTCCGAACGGGACCGTTTTCTCCAAGCTTCAGGACGCCGACTGGCTTATCGTGCAAGGCGACGTTGCACAGGCCCGCGGTATTCACGGGATGCAAAATCTGCTCAGTCGTTTCGTTCGAATGGATACGCTGCTTTCCCGGCTTGCTGATAACTCATTGACCGAGAAATTTATCTTTATAGAGCCAACGTACGATGCGAAGAATGACTTCAGGAACGGCAATTCGATGCATCCGGCTGGCGACGTTCGAAAAGGGGAAGCGTTAGTCAAGCAAGTGTACGATGCCATCAGTGGCAGCAAACTATGGTCGAGCAGTGTCCTCCTCATCGTCTTCGATGAGCATGGCGGCTTCTTTGACCATGTGACACCTCCTAATGCGGAGCCGCCGGGCTCGCCGGAAAATGGCCGCCTGAAAACCCATAACTTTGCGTTTGACAGGCTAGGCGTACGCGTACCGGCCATCGTCGTCTCTCCATTCGTTCCTGCTGGCACCATAGACCATTCGGTGTACGACCACAGTTCAATTCTGAAAACAACGGATACGCTGCTTGGGCTCAACGGAGCCCTCAACTTGACGGCGCGCGCGCGCGCAGCGGACAGCTTCTCGAAGATGTTGAGCCTTTCTACCCCTCGCTCCGATATCCCGCAATGCCCGTCGCCCGTCGCTGGAAGCGGTGACTCGCGGCCCACGAGCGAAGGCGCTCCGCGGTCGAAGGACCCTTTTCTGCCACTCTATGCGCATCGCTAGAACCGGCGGCTCACACTAGGACATCCGGCCCCCGACAAGCGACCATCGTAGTGAACTCAGGCGACCGCCTCCTTCTGGCGACTCCGAGTGGCAACTTCAACCGCAGACTGGCGGAAAAGAAGCGCATGCCGCGACAGCGGAACGTCAGTCATTTCATCATAGGCCCCGACGTGCCAACCGTCGTCGCTGCCCTCGGAGTCGCGCGTCTCGGCTGGTTAGCGGCTGTTGGAGATTTCCCGGATGTCGCGCGCCCGCCACCTATATCGCAGGCGTTCGTTCCTAACGGAGGCCGGCGCTCAATGCTCGTGGAGCGGTTGGCCTCGTTCCAAGCGTGGTACAGCCAACTATCGCCATTTTTCCCAACGTGAGGTTGCCAAGGACGGAGCCGAAACTCTTCGCTCGAGTCGAGCATTACCCTTCAAATCTCTACCTGCGCTCCCAGTTCGATGACCCGATTGGGCGGAATCTTGAAGTAATCAGCCGCGTCGCGAGCGTTGCGAGACATCGCGGAATACAAGGCCTCCCGCCATAGCGCCATGCCGGATTTCGGCGTGGCGAGGACTGTCTGGCGGGCGATAAAGAAGGAGGTTTGCATCGGGTCAATCGAGAGTCCAGCATGCCGACCTTCTTGCAAAGCGCGTGGTATGTCGCGCTCATCCGAGAACCCATAGTAGACGTTGACTTGATAGCAGTGGTGTCCAAGCGGGACCACCTTGATGCGTTCCCTATCCGGAACTCTGGGGATGTCGGTGGCGTACACAGTCAAAAATATCGTTCGTTCATGTAGCACCTGGTTATGCAGTAGGTTATGCAATAGCGCATGGGGTACGCCGTCACCTTCCGCACGGAAGAAGATGGCCGTACCAGGCACGCGCAGTGGTGGATTGATGAAGAGCGACTGGAGGAACTCGTCGAGAGGGATGAGTTGGCGTTGCAGGCTTTGGAATACCAGTTCGCGCCCTCTACGCCACGTCAGCATGAGCATGACCATCAGCGCACTGATTGTTAGCGTAAACCAGCCGCCGCTAATGATTTTCAAACTCGTGGAAGAGAACAAAGCGACGTCAATCGTCAAAAAGAATCCGGTCGCTGCGACCGAAAGCAACAGCGGAAATTTCCAGCCGAAACGAACAACGAAGAACGTCAGCAGCGTCGTCGTCAACATCGTAGCGGTCGCAGCAATGCCATAGGCGGAAGCTAAATTGGAAGACGAGCCGAATCCCACGACGGCCAATATGACAGCCGTTAGCTGGAGCCAGTTGACGAGTGGGATGTAGATTTGCCCCTTTTGACTTTCAGAGGTCTGGCGGATGCGCATACGGGGCAGGAAGCCCAGCGCAATAGCTTGCTGAGTCACTGAAAATGCACCAGAGATTGTCGCCTGCGATGCGATAACGGTCGCCATCGTCGAGAGCACAACAAGCGGATAGACGCTCCAAGGGCCAAGTTGCAGAAAGAAAGGATTCGAAACCGCTGCCGGATTCGATAACAGCAAGGCGCCTTGCCCGAGGTAGTTGAGTGCCAGCGCGGGAGCGACGATAGAAAACCAGGCTAAGCGAACGGTCTTCTTGCCAAAATGGCCCATGTCAGCATACAGCGCTTCGGCACCGGTGAGCGCCAGGACAACTGCACCGAGGGCGACGAAGGCCAACCACCCGTTGTGGATGAGAAAGCCGAGGGCGTGGAGCGGATTGAAGGCAATCAGAATGACCGGGTTCTTAGCGATATTAGCAAGGCCCATCGCAGCAAGCGTAATGAACCAGACCAGCACAATCGGGCCGAACCATTTTCCGATACCAGCTGTGCCCCTGCGCTGCAACAAGTACAGTGCAACCAGAACGGCCAATGTCACAGGGATAACATACGGCTTAAGAGCAGGTGCGGCCACTTCCAACCCTTCAATGGCCGACAAGACTGAAATGGCTGGCGTAATCACACCGTCGCCGAAAAACAGCCCTGCGCCGACCATGCCAAGTAGCATCACCGGATAGTACCAACGGGATTTCTGAGTGACCGACGATAGCGCTAACGCGGTCATCGCCATAATGCCGCCTTCCCCTCGGTTGTCCGCCCGCAAAACAAGAGTTACGTACTTGAGGGAAATCACGATTATTAGGCCCCACAAAATCAGCGAGACCACCCCCAGCACATTGACGGGGACAGGCGAAAGACCGTGATGTTTCGCGAATACCTCCTTCATTGTGTAAAGCGGACTGGTTCCAATGTCGCCGTACACAATTCCAATGGCAGCCAGCGTCAGCGCAGCAATGCTACTTTTATTGGAGTCTGTAGTCACGACGCCGCCTCATTGTTGAGCCTCAAAGCATCTAACGGCGGAGCGAACTGCTGCTCCAGCCCACTACAACATCTGCAACCGTCGCATCGCATCCGACCTTCTCTTACGTTCCAGCAGTTCCCCGCGACGGCGCTTCCCAACTTTTGATAGTGATTATAGGCGGGGGCCATTCTTGCCCGCTCCGAATCCGTAGCCGCGAAGTTCGCGCAAGTCTATGCATTCGGGTTGGCAGGACGCTGCATGGAAGTATGCGCACTCCAAAGCAAGACGTTGGCTTGCCGATACTCATGGCGGTGATGGAGGTCTTCCCGGGAGCCCTTTATGCATTCGTGGTATGTCGCCGGCCAGCGGGTCTGGTCTCAATGTTTCGTGGGAGCTGGCGCGGTCTCGAAACTGGGTAGCGGTCATATCGGCCCGAACGCGCAGGTCGTGGCGGTAAATGCCGAGACGCACAACTTCTGCTTTCCACTCAAAAACTTTCGCGGGCACCTGTCCTATCGCCTTTAGTAGACGGTGCCTTGGTTCTTACAGCGCTGGGCGAGTAGACTTGTTCCAGTGCGCCGAGGGAGACGTTCAGGAAATGACCAAGGATTCTGCAATCAAAGCTCTTCTATTCGATGTCTTTGGCACCGTCGTTGATTGGCGAGGCGGTGTTGCGCGACACGTGGGCCCGTTTCTCGGCCGTCGCAACATGGCCGTCGACGCCACCGAGTTCGCAGATGCATGGCGACGCGAATATTCGCCCGCTATGGAAGAAATTAGAAGTGGACGACGGTCGTTTGTCCGCCTTGACGTTCTTCACAAAGAGAATCTGGTCAAGGTCTTGCGCAGCTTCGGCATTGACATCGACTCGGTCACCGCCGACGAACTTGACGAGCTGAACCTTGCCTGGCATCGGCTAGACCCTTGGCCCGATTCTGTGGAAGGGCTATTGAGGCTCAAGCGTCAATTCATTATCGCGCCGCTTTCAAATGGAAATATTAGACTGATGGTGGACATGGCGAAGCGTGCCGCGCTTCCTTGGGACGCCATTCTCGGCGCGGAAGTAGTCAGAGCGTACAAACCATCGCCGCAAGTCTATGCTGACACAACCGATATTCTCGGATTTAGCCCCGCCGAGGTTTGCATGGTCGCGGCGCATAACGGCGATTTGGCGGCAGCGCGTCAATGCGGCCTGAAGACCGCGTTTGTCCTTAGGCCAGTCGAACATGGCCCCGGCCAACAGAGCGACTTACGCGCTGAACAGTCATGGGATTATGAGGCGGCAGACCTAAACGACCTTGCGACACAACTAGGTTGCCCGACTTAACGGTTCCCCAACGTTGAGCCGCTGCCCCCGCTTTGAGCAACCGCGCATCGAACAGGACCGAGCTTGCGACGAAAGGCTCGTCGGGTCGCTGGATGCTGTGCTCAACCAGCAAACGCATCCTGGATTTCCTGCTCCTCCGAGTCCGTGCGGAAGCTTCGCGCTGGCCGTTCATAGATGATTTCTTTCCCAGCTATATTGCGAATGACGCTCATCGCTTACCGAATACGACGCCGCGGGCAATCCCAGTCGCTGGCTGCGACTGGAATCGGAGACCGATGGACGAGCCGTCGTCCTGGTGGAAGTCGATGAATGCAAGCCCGGCATACACCGGGAAATTCGCTATGAGATAACGCCTTCAAAGCTGATTGCTGTAATTCGTGCGCACGGTGTGGTGATGCCAGCAAAGCCGCATGCTGACACGGCCGTAGCGGACCCGGGCTGAGCACCGCCAAGACGCCCCTTTCCCGTCGACGAGGCCGGTGCGGCCTTAGACTGTCGTGTTCTTCGTGCCTTGGATGGCCGCCCTCAAAGCCCTCGTGCATGCTTGCCGCACGATAAACGGCCGACGCTCTGCAAAAACTACGTCGCAGGCTCGCCCAGACATAGCTTTTCGGGCGGCCCACCATTCCAAGGGGACGGCTGCCTGCGCAATGCGCCGTTACAGCGAACAACGCGGGTCGGCGACGCTTTCCGCAGAAGCAATCTGAAGCCACTCACTGTGCACTGGAGGCTGCGGTATCGGATGCGCCTTTGGCCTGCGAGTCCTTTTGCGGCTTTCGGGTGGGTGGCATCGTCGCATGCGAACCTTTTGACATCGACGTGGCACCGGCAGTACCTCCCGAATTCGGCGCATTCATACCTGCGCCGCCCTGGCCAGCACCGTTCGCGCCACCAACGCCAGCCCCGCCAGCACCCACGCTCGTACCACCGCCACCACCACTGCCACCACCGCCGGCGCCCTGAGCGAACGCGGCACTGACAGACGCCAGCGCCAGAGCTGAGCAAAGTACTGCTGCTTTCATCGTCTTCATGATTGCATCCTCGATAACTCGGACGCCGGCTTCCGCGCACGCAGAGCCGGCGTCCATGAGAACCGTGTTCAGATGTCGCTCGGCGGCAAGTCTTCTACGCCGCGGGTCGACGACCAGTACGGTTCGCGGTTGTAATACTGATGAACCGTGGTGCCCCAAGTGGTATCCGCCATTGACGGCCAGTGGTCCTTGTCAAAGCCCGGGTCGTCCTTGATGCGTTGAGCATCAATGCTGACGCGAAAACACTTCGCGTCGGTATCGAGCGTGAGCGCGTTCCACGGTATTGCATGCAGGTTCGTGCCCATGCCGAGGAAGCCGCCTTCGGACAGTACTGCGTACGCAATCCTGCCGCTGCGTACGTCAAGCATGATGTCGGAAATTTTGCCCACGTCCTCGCCGTCCGACGAAATCACCTGCGTATCGTCGAGCGTCGCGGCGGCCATCACCTCCGGCCCGGGGCCGTCTCCGGTCCCGCTGCCTACAATGTCCGCGCCGCCCGTTCCCGAGCTGGTGCCTTGCGGGTCTAATGTGCCCATGATGTCCTCCATGTGTAATCGTGCGGAGCTTTATGTGCAACGCATATGCCAGCAGCGCGGGACATGGCGCCGCCATTGGGTCGGTATTCTGCAGACGAATCAGCGAGCCCGTGCGGCGAGTGTCATTGGCGCGCCAGCACCTTAGGACCGGCTTAAAACAGCGAGCGAGCCGCGAACGCGCGTAGGTACGCGGCTTGCGAAATATGGATACTGCTTTTTCGACCATTTCGCATGATGTCCGCTGTACTGCTCGTCGACGATGACTTTCAGAACCGATGGGCGCTGCAACTGGCGTTGGAAAGTCGTGGATATCACGTCGTGCTGGCGGAGAACGGACGCGACGCACTGACGAAAGCCGTTGCACATTTTCCAGAACTGGTAGTCACGGATTTGCACATGCCGGAGATGGACGGCAGGGAGCTATGCCGACGTCTGAAATGCATGCCTTCGTTTGCCGAAATACCGGTAATCCTGCTGTCGGCCATGCCCGAGCCCGTCGATGAGATTCGCTGCTGGACCGCTTTTCTGCGAAAGCCTGCGTCAATCGAGGTGTTACTGGACACCGTCGATAGGTTCGTCGCTGCACGCCTGACATACGCGCGGGCGGCATACCCCTCGGAGCACCATATCGCGGCGCGCTGGCAAGCCATCGATTCCCGGTGCTGGCCTTAGGCCAACGATGGTGGAACACGAAGGCATCGTTGTCAGGACAGCGACTGACGGCAACTGAGCGCGCTCAGTGCCACGAATCGCAGGGCCAATTCCCACCACCTACGCCGCCAAAGACGTTCGAGCGCTGCTGGCGACCGCCCTTCAGTTGGCCGGCTGCATGGCTTTTCGGCGTCACGGCCGGTTGCAATGTCTTCTCGAGACGTCGGGCGATATCCACTGGGCGGACAGCATCACCTGCTGCATCACGTCGGCGCCGCCTCCGTTTGTTTTGAGCCAGAGCAGCGTTGACTCGACGACATTCGAGACCGAGAGCCATTCGCCGTCATCTGCCGGGCAAGCAGATGCGCTGCGACCAGACACGCATGCAGTTCCGGTAAGTCAATGGAAGCATCGGGTGTCCCGGGCCATGTCCAAAGCGAGGAGGACGCTCAACTTGCGGGCCTCAAACGTGCCCACGCTCGGGTCTTGCGGGTAGGGGTAACTACAGAGGCAGACTAATGAGCGCCGCTTGCAGAAAAACGTTCCGGGGCTTCACGCGGCGAGATGACCTTGCCAATGGAACACCCGGTTCCTGCCAAGGCGCTTGGCTTCATACAGTGCCGCGTCGGCTGCGCGGAGCAGGTCAGCTGCATCACTCGTTTCAAGGTCGGTCGTGTGCACAATGCCGATGCTGACCGTGACTTTGCTAAACGGGCTGGAATCGTGACTAATAGAAAGCGCCTCGATTCCGCCGCGAATTCGTTCCGCCGTCCGGGTCGCTACGGCAAGCGAGCACTCCTTGAGGAGGACGACGAACTCTTCGCCGCCGTAACGAGCCGGGAGGTCAACCTTTCTAATCCCGGTTTGTATGTGCTTTGCCACCGTCCGCAAACATTCATCGCCTCGCTGATGGCCATAACGGTCGTTGAACTGCTTGAAATAGTCCACGTCGATAAACAGGACCGCCATCATCAGGTCATCGCCATTCTCCGGTGTAGCCATGAGCCTCCGCGCGAATTCGACGTCGAAGTACCGCCTGTTCCAGAGTCCTGTCAGACTGTCGATGTAGGCCAAATCTTCGAGTCTCCGTTGCTCGGCATCGCGTTGCTGCTGCGCAAGAATATGCTCGTCAATGTCTCTGAGCGTGAACAACAGGGATGGCTTGTTGTCTCCCGGTCCCACTGGCATGGCAGCCATGAAGCTTCGCACCCAGATAAGAGAGCCGTCTTTGCGGCGAATACGATACTGAACTGACTCGTTCGATTGCACCGAGGCCGCTTGCCTCATTGCGAGTTGAACACGTGCTACATCGTCTCGGTGCAATAGCCCGGATATGTGTGCTCCGACGAGATGCGATGCAGAGAAGCCGAGAACCGACGTCACCCGGGGTGATACGTATTGAAAGACGCCGTCGGGGTCGAGCTGCAGGATGACTTCTTCAGTGTGTTCAGCCAAGGTGCGAAATTGGCGTTGTCCGTCCGTGAGCAGGACAAGAAGGCGATGTCGCTGAACCTCCAATGCCGTAATGGGTAGCACGATTGACAATGCGGCTAGCGTGAAGACCTGAAGGGCCAGTATCCGCTCCTCCATCGTATGAAATCCAATCAACCACAGCGGACCCGTGCCTCGCACCGTGAACGGCACCGCAATGCTGATGCAGATAAGTATCCCCAGGAGGACCGTGGAAAGCTCTGCGTGAAATGCTAACAGGGCGAGAGGAGGCAGAACCCAGTAAAGCAGAGAGTGAGTGTTCTGTCCAAATATCAGTGCGGTAACGCAGCCAACCAACAATAATAGAGCTACAGACTTCGCCCGGCTACCGGGCTGCAGAAAACTGCGCCACTCTCCCGATATCATGTTGATGGTTACCGGCGTGAATATCAGAATACCTAGCGAATCAGATATGACCCAGTTGGAGAAAGAAGAGAAGGGGTGTGTTGTAAAGACCCCCTCAAGCAGAAGTACAGCAGCAAGCCCTGAAATAAGTGGTGCAAAAATCCCTGCGATGATGACGAAGCGGAAAAGGATTCTAGGGACTATCAGTTCATTGGCCGAATGAACCTGGGGCAAGAGCAAGGCCGCCGCACATACCTCAATTAACCCGCAAGCGGTAAACGATAGGGACACGTAGAGACTTTCTCCTCCCAGCAGATTTGCCGCAAGATTGCCCACGAACCCACCAATAAGGACGGATGCTTTGCGGTGTCGAGGAACTGTCAGCAGGTGCCCGAGCAGGTAGCCGGCGGCTATCCACACCGCAACGATTTCACCCGCCATTGTCTTCAACTGACCACTAACAACTACGAGACAGAAAGATGCGATGGCAGCGATGGTAACCACGCGCATCTGGTTACGTGTGTCAATCGGCACTGCGGTTAGCGTTGGAGCCCCGTCGTCATCCATCTTCCACCCTTGCCTGATTTGTTCGCATTGCGAGAAGGTCTGCTGAAGCTGCTGCATTCAGCCCCTTTGCCAATCGCATCTCCGGTAGCCATGCGCAAACTGACGGCAAGCTGGAGGACCCCGCGCTTGTTTACCGCCAGTTCTAGTGCCCTCGCTTTTGGCCATTTTCGTATGTTGAAAAGCGCAACGGCACAACTGACCAAAGGGACAAGACGAAAGTGCGCTCAGCGTATGCACAGTCGGTGCCAACTTCCTGTCCGTGTCACGTCTTTTGCAACAAATTCTCCGGCCCGTAAAGCGGGCCGCGTGGGCGCGTCCACAGACGCATTGCAATGCAGTCTCAAATGGAGACCCGACCGATGCCGGCTGGGACGGCTCTTCGGGACGAATGGAATATGGCTCGAAACATTTCATCCCCGATACGAGACGCGTCAAAAAATCATGCGACGTTCGCCATCGCTTCGTCAGACACCGCCATATCGCGAATGGAACCCTTCTCATTGTTGAGCGCTCGCTCGCAGTCGGGAAACGTTGCACTTATGAAAAGCGAAATCGTCGATTAGCGCTCCTCCATCTTCGGTCGGCTTACCTGAAAGGACGCCAAGCTCTTGTTGGCCTGATGCATTCATGAAACGCCGACGGTGTTGTTTAAAGCGAGAAGAGTGCTGTTCCAGCGTGCAAGAAGAGACGACGTCTATGCGGATGGCGGCGACTGCGTTCTGCTACTCCTCGCGCTCCCCTTCATACGGTGCCAAGGGGAACGGGTCGGGCTTCATGCAGGCCGGCGCAATGAACGCGCGCGTCACATATCCGGCTAGCGTCGGTCAACGCCTCTTCTTACCGCCTGCCCGTCGGTAATTGGTCGTTATCCCCAGCGCCTTGTTCCGACGGATGATGAATACGCTGAGTATGATTGCGATAACAATCAGCACTGTTAGCACTCCGGTCAGCCGGATTCCGCGGCTAGACGCGTTCATGCGGTTTCCGGAAGAGGTGACCCCTGGCGACGGGGCATTACTCGCGGCAGCTTGCGGCAGCGTGGCGCCGGCCTCGCTGCCTTGAAGCGCCTGGGAGGCTCCAGACGGCGGCGATGCTGCAGATGCAGGAAGACTGTCGCCGTCTGACATAACAGCGTCTGCACCAGATGCAGCTGCAACAGGAGCCGGTTGTGATACGGAGGCCATGTCCGCAGCGGGCGCAGCCGCAGTGTTCGATTCAACGGCTTTGGTTTGGATTTTCCCTCGTCCGAACGCCGTGTTAATGCAAAGGATGTCGGCGCAGGCGCTCCTGCGTTGTCTCCATTGGGTGAGTCGCGCGGCTAGCTTCCCGCCGCGGAGCAGCGCCTGCGGCTCAGCGACGATATCGTGGCGCTCGTCGCTGCGAATGGCGTGGTCACAGACGACGCGCCCGACTGACGGGCGGGTTGCCGCGCATTCAATGTCTCGCGCCCATACTAGTGTCGAAACGAAGGCTGCCATGTACACCAGCAGGTCCAGACACTGCCTCGAACGCATCAGACCTCCTTTATTCCGTGACCGCCGTTGGGCATCTGTCGAAGCCCATCATGGCACATTGGTATCCAAAGGTTTCAGCCCGAAACCATTACGCGGCAAGAAGCGCGTTTGAGAAGTCTCCGGCATACAAGCCTTCGAGTGCCCGAGCCTTTGCTTCCAAGGTGTCGTTGTCGGAAGCCGCGCCACTCGGCGCCCCGTAACGCAGGCTTCCCATCGCTCTCATGTTGTCGCGCGAGCTGGCGCCGTTTTGGGAACAGCCGTTGCGCATATGTTGGAACACACATCAACAGGAGCGTCAAAATGGCTACACAACCTACCGAGCAGCGCGCGCCCGACGACAAATCCGAGAAGGACGTCGATGCAGCAGTCGAAGATACGTTTCCCGCGAGCGACCCGCCGTCGACAGGTGGAGCGACCAAAATCGGAGCAGACGAGAACGCTGGAACGCAGACGGACAGCGACGTGCCGGGAACCGAACCGGACGAAGACGTTCCCGACGAGGAGACACCTCCGGAGCCGTCTCCCGGCGACGAGCCGCTGGGCGAAAAGGCACCGTGAACGGTAAATTCAGGTGTACAACCAAAAAGGAGGCCCGCAAGATTTGCGGCGGGCCCATTCGGGCTGGCAACAAGGGCATGCGATGGGTGTGTCGCGCCCATCCAGTGTCCCGTTGCCCTGCCGGCGATGCGGATATGTCGTTTAGTATGAACGACCCGTTCGAACGGCGTTAGCGGTTCCACGCGGCCCGTTAGTCACTGTGTCGTGCGCAGAAGATTCCGCCAGCTTCCGAACTTTGAACGCGCAGCTCTCGAGTGCGCGCCAATGTCCAGCCCTCGCGTGCCTCGCAGGGTGCGCGTTTTGCTTTGAGCCGCCTCGGCCGTTAGCGCGGTACTGGCGCCGATTCTGCGACTATCAAGTCAGTTGTGAAACCAGCGTTAATAACTGCTCCACGACCACCGGCTTCTGAACATACGCATCGAAACGGGGCGCGTGCCGGTCTGTTGGCTGCGGGCCGTCGGATAACAGGATGACAGGAAGCCCTTTGCCCGGGTCCGCGTGTCGTAGCAGCTTGCTTAAGGCGAGTTTGTCGAGCATCTTCGAGTCCGTGACAACCACGTCCGGGAGTCTTCCCGATACCATCTCCAAGGCCTCCAAGCCATCCAGCGCCGTCATGGTGTGATGCCCCCTCAACTCCAGACAAACGCGCAGGTCCTCAATCAGATTGGGCTCTTTGCCGACCAACAGTATTCTGCTCATGGACTTCCTCGCTTGGCTACTTTACAGGCGCATGGGACGTGCCTAGTCGTGCGCGTGGCGGAGAGCCGCTACTGGAAGCCGGCAGGCTCCGTTGCCACCTCGAGCGACGTGCATCTCGCTAGTGCACCGCCACACGCCGCACTCGCAAGCGAGGGCGGCAACGCCGCTTCTTCCAGCATGGAATGTGTGGTTGCGAAAGGAGGAACTCGGAGGAGGGCCGACCGTATCGTGGCGCCGGTGAATCGTCTTCAAACCGCCGGCCCCAAGCTGACCAAGCCGGCTATTCATCCGGCAACCACGCACAGGCGGTACATGCGGCGTCACCTCTCCTTGTCGTCGCCAAGTTCGGGATGCAAGCGAATGTGCAGGCATGCAAGCCAGCGCCCACGAAAGGTTGGACGAATTGAGATTATGCGCGGCGGGCATCCTTCAACAACGACATGGCGTTGTCGAAGCGCTGCGTCGAATGCTCGACGTGCGTCAGAAAGCACCCATCGGTAACCGAGCAACACGGTTGCCGCACCATACAGAACGAGAGCAGTCGGGGAACGGCGCCTGCGTTCAGGTCGACAACAAGTGAAAGCACTATCGCGCTGGTCTCGGCGATGGAGGCCGCAATGACAGCTACCGTTAGTTGAGCCTTTAGTTTGGCTATGAGACCTGGTTTCAAGTCGAGCCTCGTTGACACTTTGCGACTCACACCGCTTGTAGTGCATATCCCCCGATGATGGCGATTCGAAGCCTCGGATAGGGAGCGACGTCAAGAGGCCCCAGCAGGACCGCCGGGCTACGGGCTCTCCGTCGTCGGCCCGGTGTCGGCCGATTTGTCGGTGGGTTTGTCTTCGCCAAACGGGCATCGTCTGGGCAGACAACGCCGGTTGCAATCTCACCTTTCGCTCCGTCCCCATCGGCGGTCCAGCCGGGCCTTCGCGTAAGAAACCGCGTATTCACACGCCGCTTTCTCACTACAGAAATATTTCAACGGCCCATAGATGCGCTGTTTGCCGACCCCATTGGTAACAATAGCAGTCGCGACATACCCACGTACCGATAACGACGCCACAGGCATTATGATAGCGCCCGCGTACTCAACCGGTTCGGCGTGCATGGTAGGTACCTCCCCAGCCCGGCAGACTAACAAAGATGACGGCGAGTTACGCGCGTGCGCTAGCAAACATGACTGACCGCACCTGAGCGTTTGTCAGCACGCACAATGCCTGCGACTGCAGTTATGGAGCAGGCGGTGATGCAGGTTGTTTAGTGGACGAAAGGTGGCGACAACAGTGGCGGCTTTCGTGGCCCGCTTACGGGTGCAACGTTGGGCCTCTGTCGGCGCGTGTACAGAACATCGGAAAGAGGAATGCATCCGGCCGAACCGCAATCATCGACACCACCGGAACCAGCGCGGCTGCTCTGGGAGCCGCTCTCCGTCCTACGTCCGCTAGTCACGCGCATTTGGCGTCAAGATGCGTTGGCCACGTCACTCGGAGAAGATACGACGGTGCAGCTCTTCTTACCAAGGTCCATTGGGCAGAAACTGCCGCCACAGGTCGGTTCTCCGACTGAGGGCCCTTCACTGGGCACCGCATCGAGACGCGTCTTGCCAATGGAGCACAATCACGGCGTCGCTGCCGCATTGGAGGCTGTTCTTGAATCCATGGACCCACGGCAACGCATGTCGCAAGCATCTGACGATGCGCTAGTGGTCCTGCAGTCTGGAGCGCGTTACGAGCTCGTCCTTTCCGACGTACAGATGCCCGAAAAGACCAACGGCATCGACCTTACGGAGTGAGCAAAGCAGAACAGACCTCACCAGACGATAGCGCTCATGACCGGATATACCGACGAATTGGACAGAGCGCGGCGTACCGGGTGCCAATCGTTGCAAAACCATTCGGCAGTAGTGAACTAGTCGCGCTGCTCGCCCAGGTTTGCCGTAGGAGCTCAAGCGGGTCGTCTCAATCTCGCCGCTGCGCGCAACGATGAAGCGAGCATTGGCATGACGGGGTCGAGCTCAATGCATCGCTTGTCTGCGTCTACTGAAGCGTCGTGGCGTTTTAGTCCCGCCCGATGACAGCGCCCTTAAGCACAGTTGTGCGTCGTCAGGAAAAATTCTCCGGCGCTATGGCACGGACAGAGAGCACCTCGTCCCTACGCGTGTTCGGTCTGCTTCCTCGATTTCAACTACGCGCCACCCGTGTCTCTATCGCCGCGGCGACCGGCCAACGGTCGAAAGGTCAGTCCGCGTGCGCACGACCGATACGGCCGGCTGGACCGTGTATTCCGACGCACTGACCGCCCAAAGTTTCGCGTGCGATGCGCCGCCGCCGGACGCCGCGAAGCGGCTGAAGCGGACAGGGAACTGAGAGCCGAAACACAGCTGCCGGGCTTCAGTTCTGGATGTCGGCCACGTGCAACTGCCAATTGAGGCTTCCTGACGTTCTCCTGAGGAAGTCAAGTATCTCTGCCTTCGGGGTCGAAAATATCGGAGGTCTCGTTATCATGGACTTCTCCGGAACCGTAACATCGTGTGCAGAGCTGCCAGCGCTCTCCGTCGCATTTTGGGCACGTGATGGTGTTGGACGTGCGAGACACGTCTGAAACAGTCTCAATTTCGGTTATCTGCAGCTTTCCCGTCCCGCCACATTTTTCGCACTTGATTTTTCCTTGGCCACCACATTGCTGACAGGTAGTCATGGTCTCCCCTCCTGGTGGTTAGGTGGACATGACCATACTACTCCGAGCGCCTGAGAGCACGAAGCCAGATACTGGCCTCCACGAACTCGCGCAGTTACTTGCCGGGCGACGAGAATCTGTCGGCGTGGTACTGGGCCAATCGTGCCTTTTTGAGAACACGTGACGGACCTACGCGGCGCTCAGCGACCCGCCCCGACCCGACAGCGACAAGGCGTTCGCTTCGCTCGTGAATAAGACAGTGGAACTGGCGAAAAGCAAAACGGCGCTTGGACTACAGGGCTACCTCGGACCCGAAGGCTGACGGGTCAAGAAAGGCCGACGCTTGCGTCGTCCGCGCCGGCTGCGCATGCGCGAAAGGTCCAGGCAGCAAAGCTAAATGCGAAAACACTAGCGACCCATGTTCTCGGGTCGGTATGAAAGCAACGCTGGAACGTTCACGTCCTCATCTATTTCGGGCGCAGAATATTTGCGCATGGTCTAGCGAGATGGCAAAGTGTTCACGCTCGGCTGCTGAGGCTGCCTGCAGCACGGGAAACCAGTCCAGTGGGAATTGAACCGCGGGACCCTCGGACATGTCGAGAAACAGGTTCACGCTGTCAAAATGCACGTCCACCGCAGTGCGCTCCATGGTCGCCTCCTCAATCAGAATCATCTTGAAGATAGGTCGCGGCAAAGCTGCGCTCAAGAGTGCATTTAGTTCGAGAATCCAGCCAGAATGCTCAGTGTGCAACGGCAGCCGGACGTTCCCATGCAGGTGAGTCAAGACTTATCCACTTGCGTCGCGGACAACATAGGATAAGGTTGTCCTGGCAGCAGGTTGTCAACCTGCCTCTCAGTGGCACAGCGCGGCGGAAAGTGACAGACGATGAACGAATATCCGATGTGTGAAACGGTTCACTAACCTTGGAACCTCCTGGGCGACGCCTTCGCGCAGTACTATGTTCGCGCGTAGCAATAAACGACTTGCGGGAGTCTCTCACCTTGGCGGTCGACCAAAGCAGTGAGCCCGATGTACCGATACCGGCGCGCAATTTCGAGGTGACGCGGCGCGTGCTCGCCGTCGTCCTGTTTTTGTCGGTCCTTGTTCCTCTCGGTTGCGTCGCGGGCTATGGCTACTTCGACTATCAGCGGCGTATTACCGACTCAAGCGACATAGTGGACCGCCTGACCAGGGTGGCCCAGGAGCACGCGCTGAAGATTGCCGACATGAACCACGAAATCGAAACGCGCATTGTCGAACTCCTCGATACCGACAATGACGACGAAGTGCGCAGGCATGAGGGCCCTGTACATAGCAGGCTTAGCACAATTGCGGCGGACTACCCGCAGCTTGCAGCCATCTCCGTGTTCGGTACCCACGGCGACTTGCTGGCGAGCAGCCGCTTTTTCCCGGTGCCGCCAATTTCCATCGCCGGACGCGAAGACTTTCGAGGGGCACTGGCGTCAGCGCCCGCTCCCTACTTCTCCCGGCCGTTATCCGGCAAAGTTATGCAGTCCGACATTTTCACGACAAACATGGCACGGGTCGGGAAGGACGGAGTTTTGCTCGGCGTTGTATCCATCGCGCTAAAGCGGCAGTATTTCAGCGAATTCTACGCGGACTTGACCAATTCCAACCCGGCGTTACTCGTTGGACTGTATCGGCAGGACGGGACCATTCTGGCTAGACTTCCGGACGTCGGGACCTTGAGCAATCCCGCGCCAGATACTCCCTTTACGATTGCGCTTGGACAGGCGGTGAAAGTTGGCCGGGTCAATATGGTCTCCACGGTTGACGGTGTCGAGAGAATCCTATCGTTCCGGCGCGTCGGAAGGTACCCGCTGTACGTCGCGAGCGGCTATTCCACGGCGGCAATACACGAGCAATGGCGCAAACACTTCATGGTCGTCGCGATGTTCACACTTGTCCCGTGCATCGCGCTCTGGTCACTGATTGTTTTCTCGCATCGTCAACTGCGAACCGAGGAAGCGGCATGGAATCACTGGAAAGCGGAGTGGGTACGGCGAGCGTCCGCTGAAGCCTCGAGCCGGCAGCTACGGCGCATGGGCGCGCTGGGAAATCTGGTGGCGCGAGTGGCCCACGATTTCAACAATCTGCTGATGGTGGTAGCCGCAAATATGGAACTAGCGACGCGAAAGAACTATACGAACGTTGAGAAGGAGGTTACTGCTGTAAAGCGAGCGACAATCGGAGCGGAAGAACTTGCCCGTAGGCTCATGAGCGTCGCGCGTAAGCAGCCGCTGAAGCATGAAGTCGTTGACCTTGCTACGTGGTTTGGGAGTGCCAGTGACATCATAGGCACGGCTCTCACCGAGAAAATCCAGATGACCTTGGACGTCGCGCCAGGTACCGGGTTAGTCAAGGTGGACGCCACCGAGCTCGAGTCTGCGATTCTCAACATTGCGGTGAATGCGAGGGATGCAATGCCGGATGGAGGACGTTTCTCTATCCGATGCTCAAATATTCACCTGAGAGAAGTCGAAACCAGACTGCCCGCAGGAGAATACGTGCTTATAGCGCTTTCGGATGACGGGCACGGGATGCCTCCGGCGGTGAGAGAGCACGCGTTCGAGCCGCTTTTTACCACCAAAGCGCTCGGCGCCGGCACCGGTCTTGGTCTCGCGCAGGTACTGGCAACGTGCGAGCAATCAGGTGGAACTGCGATGATAGAAAGCGAGCCTGGCAGAGGAACAACACTGAAACTGTTTTTGCCTCCATACATAGGTACAGAAGGTGTTGTCCAACCGGCGTCGCCGAAACAAGCTGCTGCCGCAGCGCCTACGCCTCAGCACGTGTTCGTAGTAGAAGACAACCCGGAAGTGGCCGCCGGACTTTGCGCCGTTCTGGAGATGCTCGGATGCACAGTACGGCACGCGATGACGGCCGACGAAGCCCTTGAGGTGCTCATCCAGGGCGCCGCTTTCGACTTCGTGCTTTCAGACGTGCATCTGCCCGGCAAAATGAGCGGTATCGACTTTGCAGAACACGTCCGGAGCAGATGGCCGGCGCAGAAGATTGCCTTGATGACCGGCTACGCCGACGAACTGGAGCGCGCAAAACTGGGCGGCGTAATCGTTTTGGCAAAGCCGTTCAATATCGACGAACTGACATTGCTGATGAGCGACAGCGTTGCCTTCGCCCAGCCGTAGCCGTAGCCGTAGCCATAGTCATAGCCAGCGCACATAGCCAGAGCCATTAGCTGCTCTGCGTTTCAGCAATGCGTTGAGCCGGGCCAATGTGGTTTCCCCTTTCCTTGCGCATGAGGCTTCCTTCGAGCATCCACAGGATGCGGTTGCCCGCCCTAAAAAGAGTCTCATCCATTCATGGCTTTAATGTCTAAGAGACTCTTCGAGATACGAATGAGTAAAGACATATCTAGCGAACGAGGTTTTAACTTTTCTGAAGGCCACTTTAGGCGGGAGCGCCACTCCCCGCAGACCGATTCTTCCATGCTAGCGGCTCTGGAAAGCTGCTCTTTCGAGAAGGCGCTCAATTCATCGCGCATCGGTAGCTTCAATCCGTCACAAAATGACTTATGCCGGTGCCGCTTGCAAGCCATTCCCGAGGTTGATTCCTCACAGGCTTGCGCTTCCGCAACGGCGTAACTCGTATTCGCAATTCCGCGAAAACCCGCGAGAGGGCCGCAATTGAAGGAATAGCCGTGCAACCGGACAGTGCGCACTTGGGCAAGGGGTTGGCGGGTACTAACGAGGTTCAACAGGAGGCTGGAAAGGAATTGGCTTGACTTCCTGCTCGAAGTCACTACTACAGACGTGTGTTGCTGTCGGACCTACATCATGGCCTCTGCGACGAAAAGCGGAACCAATCCACATGCGCTTCATCGAGCGGCGCAGTACATCCGCATGTCGACTGACCACCAGGAGTATTCACCGCTGTTCCAGCGGGAGGCTATCGCGGAATATGCGCGCGCTCACAATTTCCGCGTCGTTTGCGATTACGAAGACGCGGGCCTGAGCGGGCTCACATTCAGGCAACGTCCGGCGCTTGTGCAACTGCTGCTGGACGTTGAGAATCCACGCCGGAGATTCAATACCATTCTGGTCTTCGACGTGAGCCGTTGGGGCCGCTTCCAGGACGTGGATGAAGCGGCTTTCTACGAGTACGCGTGCAGGCGCGCAGGCGTAAACGTAATTTACGTCGCGGAGTCGTTCTCGAACGATGCGAGCCCCGCAACGTCTGTCATGAAAGCACTAAAACGGGCGATGGCGGCAGAGTTTAGCCGGGAGATGTCCCGTAAGGTCTTCCTTGGGCAATGTCTGAACGCGCAGCGCGGATTTCATGCGGGTGGGCCACCCGGTTATGGTCTGCAACGTATTCTCATTGATTCGAAGCATGAGACAAGACGCGGCCTTGCACGCTACGAATACAAGAGCGTGCAGAGCGACCGCGTCGTCATCGCGCCCGCATCCACGACCGAAGCGTCGCTGGTCAGGAAGATGTACGAATGGTATGCAACGCAAACGGTCACAGGCGTTGGCATTGCGAAGCGCCTCAATGATTTTGGCCTGCGCAACCGCTCGGGGCGGCCTTGGGACGCCCAGAACATTCTGCGCATCCTTCGCAATGAAGCGTACGTCGGTACTAACGTTTACAGCAGGACGTCCTCAAAGCTCGATGGAGCATGGCAGCAGGTTCCGCGTCAGGAATGGATACGTCTCGAGAATGCGTTTGAGCCCGTAGTCGACAGGCGGGTCTTCGCGGCCGTGCAAAAGAAGATGGAGGCGAACCGGAGGCAGTCTACGCGCGCAGAGATACTCGATGGCTTGCGCAAAGTTATAGCGAAAGCCGGCAAGCTCGACCAGGCGACCCTGAGGTATTACCGGAGCGCTCCGTCGGTTGAGCAGGTCATGCGCGAGTTTGGGAGCCTTTACAAAGCGTATGACGAGGTAGGTTACGTACCGAGGCTTGCGTCCGAACGGTCTTTGAACCGACGCACCGAGCAGAACGTGGAACACCACGTCGCGGACGTCACTCTCGATGCGTTGAGGAGGCAGGGCCACGATGTCCGTTACGAAAAACATACCAGCACGTTTTGCGTCGATAAGTGGCTGAGACTGAACCTTGCCGTTCGCAGTCCGTGGCTCATTGGCGGCCACCTGCCTTATTGGGTCGCGCGTTGGCCGGACCGCTTCCCTGTCGACTTCCTGGTCTATGGCCGCATTGAGCGGGCAGGCGCAGAGCTGCTCGACTTCCACATCTTCCCGCGAGGAAGTCTGGTGCCTGGAGCATTCACCGTTGTCTGCCGCCACGGACAGACACATTTCGGCATGTACCAGCGGCCCGACCTGCGCTCACTGCTGGTTATCGCCGAGAGCGTTCCTTTCGAAATAACGCCAGTTGATGGGACGACCGGGAGCGGACAATGAAGCCGGCACACGGCGGTGCACGAAGTGTCGCGGGGAAAGCTGCACCTGGTGGTCGGCATGACAAGACGGTGCCTCATGTGCGAGGCGCGCGCGGTCGGGCAACGCCGGAGTCGAAGCCGCAATCGGTTCTGACAGAGGAACTGCGCCGACAGCGCAACATGGTGAGTCGCATGAGCGATACCGACCGGGAGATTACGCTGGTACTCGACATTCTGCGCGAGCTGACGCGTGACCCGGGGTTCGTCGCGCTGATGAACACCCGGGGCTTCACGACGCTTCCCCGGCTCCTTCACGAGCGCCTGACCGGCCGTCCGCGATGAGGAAAGCGCAAAGCCCGCGATTCATATGCCGCACCGTTAGCTCAGGCAATCGGGTGCCCGGGAATTTCTGCCCCGAAGCCGCAGCGATGGTGGCGGAACAAACGTTGCCAGCGCGGACAGCGCAGGCGCTCCAAAAAATGTCCCCGGCGCGCCAGGTTGAGGCCGTCTCCACTATGGTCCGGCAGGACAACCTCACCGGCGATTTCGCTCGCGCACTGCTGACAGCGACGCCCGCGAGCATGCGTGTAGATGCTGCGCATGGCCACGTTTCACCTCCTGATTGCGTGCGTCGACTGGGTCGCATTGTGCAAAGACTCACCGCACTACAGCAGGATGCGGAATGCCTGCGGTCTCGCCATGACGGGAACCTGCTACTTCTGACACTTGCCGCGGGTTGGGCCAGAGGATGGGTTCGCGACGCCGTCATCGCGCAATGGCTTCAGGCGCGCCGACCCGATTACGCTGCGGTGCTGGAGCGCCTTGTACAGGACGCGGACTACGCGATTGTGCCGGGCCGCCGCATGAAGATTGCCTACGAAGTTGCCGGCGGCATGGTAGCTGCCGCCCATCGAAGCAAAGGACGTAAAAAGAGGTGTCTGTAGACAGTTGAAACCTTGCTTCAGAAAGAGCCCGAATCAACCAGGTGTGTGAGGCAGTGCTGGTAGATTTCCCGGGCTAAGGGTGAGCGGAAATCGAGCCGCAGGTTTTCGCAAAAGAGCGCGGGGACGGATTTGGGCGTCACGGCCGGTTGCAATGTCTTCTCGAGACGTCGGGCGATATCCACTGCCTGGGCGGACAGCATCACGCGCTGCATGACGTCGGCGCCTCCTCCGTTCGTTTTGAGCCAGAGCTGCGTTGACTCGACGACATGCGCGGCCGACAGCCATTCGCCCGTCATCTGCCGGGCAAGCAGATGCGCTGCGACGAGGTAGGCAAGCAGTTCCGCGCGGGCGCGCAGGTCAAGGTTAAGCGGGTTGTTCACTCTGTCGCATCAGCCATAGTTCGGTTAAACGGAGTCAGGCGGCCAGCCGATGCTTGTAGTATGGCCGGTCCCTGTCGTCCAGTATCGCGTACATTGCCTCCAGGTTCGACGGGTCAGGGTTGAGCCAGGCGTCGACGTTTTCCGGTTTGATGGGGATGATGCACCGGTCGTGACCGGCAGCTGCAATCTCCGGTGGCGGCTCGTCGGTGATAGCGGCGAACGAGAGTAAGTCGGGCTCACCGGGCGCAGTCCATCGCGACCAGAGGCAAGCCACGTGCATCAGTTCGCCGTTTGCCGGACGGAATTCGAGCACTACGTTCTCGTCGCGCTCGTGCGTCTCGAGAAGCGTGCCTTCAAATTTAGCCTTGCTCACGTTCTCGTAAAACACCTCGACCAGCAGAACGCCGTGAGTATGTCCAAAGCACGGTTTCCAGAATCCTTGCAGGCTGTCCCTGCGGGCGTTATAGGTTCCGGGGAATTTGATATCGTAAGACGCCGGCTTACCAGCAATGCGGCATTGATAACGCATCGGCTTCACAACGCGCTTTCCATTTTCTGAAATCATCACGGGCGCGTAGTGACCTGGGAAAATGCGCGAGTCACGCGGTTCAGGCTCCGTGCGCTGGAGGTCGTCAATTCTGGCTTTGGCCCAGGCAATCTTGTCGGTTGCTATGCGGCGACTTTCGCTGGCCGCCTTCGTAACTTTGGTCTCCAGAGCGCGCTCGGCATCGGCCAGCCGCTTGCGCTGTTTGAACAGCTCCTGCTCGAGCTTTGTCGCCTGTGCGGCATTGAACCGGCCGATGAGGGTAGCGATTTCTCGTTCCGCTTCGTTCTCTGGTTGCGCGAATGCGGCCTCCATGGCCTTCGGTACCTTCGCCTTGCTGATGTCTTCGGCTCGCTCAAAAAACAGGCGCGCAAACTCATGAATGTCCATGATGGCGCCGAAGGTCCGCACAAATTTTCGGTAGTCCGCGACTATCTGGGCCGAGTAGCACATCAGTTCCTCCGGTATCCATCACATGAGTGGGCGGCTGATGAAGTGCCCCTAGCTGGAATCTACACCTTTACTGCTCGCCGGCGGTCGGCGTCGGCAACCGCATGAAGCGGTCAAGCGTCAGCAGAAATTCCTGCTGACAGAATGCAGGCCGCCCAGCAGATGCGACATGTCGACAAGCCGCTGCGCTACCAGATGCCGCACCTCGCCCTGACACTGCCAGACCCCATAGACCGCCAGCAGCGACGCACTGAGCGCTTCCTTGCGCTGCTTCTCGAGCAGTGTCGGCCAGA
Organism: Paraburkholderia graminis C4D1M; assembly: GCF_000172415.1. Lineage (GTDB taxonomy): Bacteria > Pseudomonadota > Gammaproteobacteria > Burkholderiales > Burkholderiaceae > Paraburkholderia > Paraburkholderia graminis. The sequence continues at coordinate 319,831 of NZ_ABLD01000001.1, read as the reverse complement.
TGATGACGTTCACGTTACCCGTTTCGTCTTCGAGCGTGACGAACACCACGCCCTTGGCCGTGCCCGGCCGCTGGCGCACGGTGACGAGACCACAGCCCCGCGCGAGCCGGCCGTCCCGGTAGGTGCGCAACGTGGCCGCGGGCATGAGGCGATTGGCGAGCAACTGCGGGCGCAACAGTTCCAGCGGATGACGACCGAGCGTCAGGCCCACCGAGCGATAGTCCGCCAAAATGTCGTTCGCTTCCGAGGGCGCGCCGAGTTCAGGCGTTTCGTCCTCGACGGCCGCTGCGGCCAGCATGTCTTTCTCGGGCACGGCCGCCACCGACTGCCAGAGCGCCTCGCGCCGGTTGCCGGCAAGCGCAGCGAGCGCATTCGCGTCAGCGAGAATATGCAGGTCCCGACGGTCGAGTGCCGCACGGCGCGCGAGGTCTTTCACGCTCGCGAAAGGCCGTACCGCGCGCGAGTTTTCAATCCGCTCGGCCGTGCCTTCCTTCATCCCTCGCAGCAGCGAAAGACCGAGGCGCACGGCGGGCCGCTTCTCGCCGGCCATAGGTTCGAGGGACGAATTCCATCCACTAATGGTCACATCGACAGGCAGCACTTTCACGCCGTGGCGCTGCGCATCCTGCACCAGCTGTGAAGGCGAATAGAAGCCCATCGGCTGGCTATTGAGCATCGCGGCGAGAAATGCCTCCGGCTCGTGACATTTGAGCCAGCTGCTCGCGTACACGAGCAGCGCGAAACTCGCCGCATGACTTTCCGGAAAACCATATTCGCCGAAGCCCTTTATCTGCTCGAAGATGGCTTCGGCAAACGCAAGGTCATAACCCCGCTCCTGCATCCCAAGCACGATGCGGTCATAGTATTTTCCGAGGCCACCCTTACGCTTCCAGGCGGCCATTGCGCGCCGCAGCTGGTCTGCCTCGCCCGCGGTGAAGCCCGCGGCGAGAATGGCGACCTGCATCACCTGCTCCTGGAAAATCGGCACGCCGAGCGTGCGGCCCAGTGCGGTCTTCAGAGCATCGCCCGGATAGGTGACCGGCTCAAAGCCCTGGCGACGGCGCAGATAGGGATGAACCGCCCCGCCCTGAATCGGACCCGGTCGCACGATGGCCACTTCAATCACCAGGTCGTAGAACGTGCGCGGTCGCATCCGTGGCAGCATCGACATCTGCGCGCGCGATTCAATCTGGAAGACGCCTACCGTGTCGGCGGCCGAAATCATGTCGTAGGTGGCCTTGTCTTCCGCGGGAATGTCCTGCATCTCGAAGCGCTCACCGCGCTGCTCCGACACGAGGTCGAGCGTGCGGCGGATGGCTGAGAGCATGCCAAGCGCGAGTACATCAATCTTCAGCAGTCCGAGCGATTCGAGGTCGTCCTTATCCCACTGGATGACGCTACGCTCGGGCATCGCGGCGTTCTCAACCGGAACGAGCCGTGTCAGCTTGCCCCGGCTGATGACGAAGCCGCCTGAGTGCTGCGACAGGTGCCGCGGAAAACCATAGAGCTGTGCGGCGAGCGAGGCCCACGCGCGGATGAGCGGCGTGTCTGGATTCAACCCGCACTCCTCGAAGCGCTTGAGCAGGTCCGCGCTGTTATCGAACCAGTGATGCGACTTGGCGACCGCATCGACTATCTGCAGGTCGACGCCCAGCGCCTTGCCCGTTTCGCGCAAAACGCCCCGCGCGCGGTACGTCGACACAGCAGCAGCAATCGCTGCGCGGTCGCGCCCATACTTTCGGTAAATGTACTGTATGACTTCTTCACGCCGCTGGTGCTCAAAGTCGACGTCGATATCCGGCGGCTCGCCGCGCTCCTTCGAAATGAACCGCTCGAACAGCATGTTGCCGCGTGCGGGGTCCACCTCCGTGACACCGAGGCAGTAGCACACCGCGGAATTGGCTGCCGACCCCCGCCCCTGACACAGGATGTGCTGACTGCGCGCAAAGCGCACCAGGTCGTAGACTGTCAGAAAGTACGGCTCGTACTGCAGGTCGCCAATCAGTTCAAGCTCGTGCTCAATCTGCTCCTGCACGTGATGCGGAATGCCCGACGGAAAGCGCCGCTGTGCGCCGATGTACGTCTCCTGTCGCAGATAGGCGCCCGGCGTGAATCCAGGCGGCACCAGTTCGTCCGGATACTCGTAGCGCAATTCATCGAGCGAGAACGTGCAGCGCGCGGCAATGTCGACGGTTGCGGCAAGCGCATCCGGCGAATACAGATTGGCGAGCCGCAGGCGCGAGCGCAAATGCTGTTCGGCATTGGGCGCGAGGTCGTAGCCGCATTCATGGACTGGCTTGCCGACCCGGATGGCGGTTATCGTGTCCTGCAGGGGTTTCCTCGAGCGCACATGCATCAGCACTTCGCCGAGTGCGACCACTGGCACGTCGCGGTTGCGCGCGACGAACTCCACCGCGCCACGGTGAATGTCGTCCATCGCCCGCTGATGCAGCACGAGACCGACCCACGCGCGTCCCGGAAATGTCTCGTCCAGCCATTCGACCTGCGCGTCGAGCACGTCTTCCTTTGCCGGGAATGACGGCACGAGAATCGCCAGGCAGTCCGGCACGCCCAGCAGGTGCCGGTATTCCTTGTCGGGCCGCGACAGGTCTTGTGGCGTGAGCCGGTATTCGCCCTTCGGCGCGCGCGTGCGGGCGAGCGTGATGAGCTCGGAGAGGTTGCCATATCCTTCGCGATTTCTGGCAAGCAGGATGAGCCCGAATGCCGGCGAGCCGTCCGCGTTCACCAGACGGAAGTACGAGCCGACGATAAACGGCAGCTTCGCTTCTTTCGCCGCCACGTGCGCCCGCACGACGCCAGCGAGCGAACATTCGTCGGTAATCGCGAGCGCCGAATAACCGAGCTGCGCGGCGCGCTCAGCGAGTTCCTCTGCGTGCGAGGCACCGCGCAGGAACGAGAAGTTCGACAGGCAGAAAAGCTCGGCATACGCCGGCAGCATGGTGAAGATGGTGTCCACGGCGCGTCATCCAAAGAGGCCGTGCAGGAACCAGCGCTGGTCTTCTTCGGCGTCACGGCTGCTCACGCGCTCGCGGTAAATCCAGTAACAGCTCTGGTCGTCGGCCTGGGCGACGAAGTAGTCGCGTGTAACCAGCTCGCCATCGAACCAGCCCGCCTCGATGCGCTCGCCCGGCGACACCATGCGCAGCGGCGAACCATAGAACGGGCGGTGCTGGCGCATGAGCAGGCGCACCGGCGTATCGAGCATCCACGTCGGTCGCGGCAGGCCTTCCGGGATGACCACGGGCTTCGCGGTTTGGGTGACCGGCACCCATGAGTTGGCGACTTCCGGGCGATGGTCAGCGCTTGGCGCCGGCCGCAGTACATTGTCTTCACCGAGCCGCGCGACGAGTAATTCGAGTAGCCGTGCGTGGTCTTCCTTCGAGCCCCCCGGCTCGGGGAAAAGCGTGTCGGACGCCGGCGCGGCGGACTCGACCTTTGATGCGTCAAGACGCAATGCGATAACCGGCGCGGTGAGCTCGATGCGATGCAGCCGCTCCTTGAGCAGCCTCAGGAGGTGCTCTTCCCGCCAGGTGGGCTCACCCAGTGCAATGTCGATGCTGGTCGGTTCGATGGCGTCACGCCCGCGCTCGTGCTCGAGCGACAGGCGCACCGCGCTCACCGCGAGCTGTTTTGCGCAGAGCCACCCGCACAGTTGCACGATAAGCCGGTGTGCGCCGAAGACTGCACCGTCCGCGTGTTCAAGCCGGTCAGGCATTTCGATGCGCGCGGAAAACGTGGGTGGCAGTTCCAGCCAGTCGAACAGTTCCGGCGCGGTGCCAAACGCACGGTCGAGCGAATCGAGCAGATGTTCGCCACAGCGCCGCTGCAGTCCAGCGCGCGGTAGCCGGCGGATGTCGGCGATGGTTTCGCAGCCGAGCCCGCTGAACCAGTCGGCGAACTGCCGTACTTCGGGGACGGCGACCATGGGCAGACTGGCAAGCCGCTGTTCGAGCGTGGAAAGTTTGAGCACGCGCCGCGCACCATGCCCTTTCGCATACCGGGCCAGCAGCCATGCACCCTGCCCGGTCGGCGCGGCACTGATGCGGGCGGTGAGACCTAGCGTGGCGAGCAGCGCCTTTGCTTCGCGGCACAGCGCAAGCAGTCCGCCAAAGAGGCGCAGGCTCGCGCCGACCTCGACCACCATGGTCGCTTCATCGAGCAGCGTGACTTCGGGCGAAAAGCGCATCAGCGCAATGCCGACATCGCGCTGCACCGCCCGCTCGCGGGCGAAGTCGCGCTCGTGCATTTCCGTGTCCGGCGAGAGCGTCAGTACGCCACCGCGCTTCATCCCCAGCCGCACGCCTGCCGCGCGCGCGACGCTGTCCGCGATGACGACCTTGTCCTTCTCGAGTACGACGCTGCCGTGAAGCGGCTCAGGCGACCACCTCGGCCTGAAGACTTCGAGCGGCAACTTCGGCAGGTGAACGGCGAGAAAGACGCGCATGTCGTGACAGCAGAACAGGAGTGGGTTGAAGGGGAATCGGGAGAGGCTCCGTGCGCGAGGGCCCTCGTCGTTTCACGATGTCGACGGTCAGACCGTCGGCCGATGGTTTGAGCGCCAGGCGCAGGAGCGCTGGCGACGCGTCCTGTGCGCTCGCAAGCGGGCGCACCATGACGAATAGCGTCTGCGACGACTGCGCGGCCAGATGCAGGCGCCGCAGCGATGAAGCCTGCGCGTACTGCGCCCAGAAAATCAGCGCACCGCAGCTTCCCGCGCGGAGAATCTGTTCCGCAGACCAGAGCGCATCCGCGGTTTTCTGCGCCTTCACGCGCAGCACCTGCTCCAGCGACAGACCGATGTAGCTGAGCCCCAGGCCGTCCGGGGTATGCGGCGGCTGCAGAAATGCGACTGGGCGGTCGTCTACGGCACTCAGCGCGGGCCGCAGCAGCCGCAGTTCACCCACGCCCGGTTGCTGCACCAGCAGGTCCACCAGCGCACCGACCGGCCACCCGCCTCTAGGCAGTTCGGAAGAGAGCGCCGGATAGCCCGTATCGACCACCCGCCCCCGGCCCCGCGCGAGCTGCGACGCCCGCCACAGGGACGGGTGTATCGCTTCGGGGGACGGCAAGGGGGATGTCATTGCGGGAAAACCTGTATGGATGTACAGTATCCTACACGGATTTCCGTAACGGCGAACAGGCACTTTTTTCGGGAGCGAGACGATGGATATGCGTGTCCATGAACCGGTCAGCCATCCGATGCCGGAAATTGCGGCGTTTGTGGCGCAGATGAAATCAGCGTTCGGCGAGCAGGAAATCAACGAGGCGATTCGCCGGGGCAAGGCTGGCGAGCCGACGTTCTACGCCGCCGAAAACGGTCATACCGTTGGGACAGCGAGTCCACTCACCGCAAATGCATGGCGAGTCACGGAAGTCATTCGGGCACGCCACTATTGCGCAGGCTGCCACGGTGGATGCCTCAACCAGGCGGTGTCCTGCAAACTGTGGCAGCAGCGAGAAGCGGCCAAGGAGAAATCGTGAGAAAACTTGGAGTTGCGTTACTGGCCGTGGCGTTCGCGCCGGCGGCTTTTGGGGCTGGCACCTATTCGGAAGTGTGGAATCCGCCTGAGGCACGCGCGACTGCCCCGCACCGGGTGGGTACCGCACAAAGGCTCGCAGTACGACGCCACGTGGCCTTGCACGCGAAGAAGGTGCGTTCGCCGCGCGAGTTAGCAACTGCTCCACGGCTCGTGGCGAAGCAAGGCAATGCGCAAAAAACCTTGCGCAGGGACGAACCGGACATGTCCGAGATTCCGCGGCAAACCACTCCGGAAGGCAACGTGCTTCGCGTGAGAGGCCACGCGGCATCCGCTCACGTCGTCCGCTAATGCAATCACAGAAGTACCGCGGCTATGACGTATGGGGTCATGCCATCGTTCAAGAAAACGACGGCGTCCATCGGCCAGCTCGTTATGCAGCGAGCGGGACCATCACCCGTGGCGGCAATGGCGGCAAGCTAATTCAGGCATCGGGCGTTCTGGGCGATTTTGAAAGTGAGGAGGACGCTCAGCTTGCGGGGCTGGAATGGGCCCGCGCCTGGGTCGACGCACATGACTGAGCTCACCACTTGGTCTGCGTTTCTACAAAACGTCAATGCACGAGATGGAGTCGCACGTTCGGCTTGTGTTCTACTCCTATAGCCCGGACTTCCAGCACTTCCATCACGTGAGTGCGGGGGTTGAGCGTGTGTTCGGCATCACCGCTGAACAGCTTGCCACCACGCCTTCAGCGTGGCTCGAACTGGTGTGCGCCGTGGACGTCGGTCCTCTTCGTGCGGAGATGCATCGCATCGCGTCTGAAGGCGTCGAGGGCCGCTTCGAGTACCGCATCCGGCGCCCGGACGGTTGCCTGCGTTGGATTAGAAGCACGGCATACCCGGTGCGCGATGAAACGGGAGCCGTTGTCCGCATTGTTGGCGTGAGCGAGGACATCACGGTCGAGCAGGAACGGCTGGCAGCGCTCGACCGGCTCGCTCACACTGACGGGTTGACGGGCTTAGCTAACCGCAGCGCACTTGTTCGGCAGATGAAGACGCTTTGCAGTTGCGACGCCGCATTCGCTCTGATGTTCATTGACCTCGACCGCTTTAAAGTCCTTAACGACACTTTGGGGCATACGGCCGCTGACCGTCTGTTGAAGAACATCGCCGAAACCATCCAGGCAGCGCTTCCTGATGATGCATGTGTTGCGCGCCTCGGAGGCGACGAGTTTGCCGTCATCCTTAACGGCGAAGCAGACAAGGGGAGACTGGCGACGTTGGCGCGCACTCTGCTCAGCGCGTTTTCGAGCGGTGTCCCAGCGGACAGCGCCGACCCATTTGTCACGGCATCTATTGGCATATCGGTTTACCCCGAGAACGGACGAGACCACGAATCGCTGCTGACAAGCGCTGACATCGCAATGTACGCGGCAAAAAAAGGAGGCCGTAACGGCTTCAGGTTTGCCGGTAAAGCGTCGAGCGACGTGCTCGGTGATTTCGAACTTGAGCGAGTTCTGCCTCTAGCCCTGGCGTCCGGCCAATTTGTCCTCCATTTCCAGGGTATTCACCAGCCGACGTCTTTGGCGATGACGGGCGTTGAGGCGCTTATTCGATGGAACCATCCGGCGCGAGGCATGGTGCGGCCCGCCAGTTTCATTCCTATACTCGAAGAAAGCGGATTTATTGTCGAGGTTGGCGCATGGGTGATGGATGCTGCTCTCGCGCAGCTGGCCTACTGGCGAAACGCAGGCGAAAAGGACCTTCGCATGTCGGTGAACGTGTCAGCGCGCCAACTCAGGGATAACACCCTCGTGGCCATCGTCGACGAAGCATTGCGCAAGCATCAATTGCCGCCGCGCTGCCTTGAAATCGAATTGACGGAAAGCGCACTGATGGAAAATACTTCCCTCGCACAAGAGACGCTCATAGCGCTCAAGCGCCTTGGCGTACGCATCGCCATCGATGACTTTGGAACGGGCTACTCCAGCCTCGGCTATTTAGCTGACTTTTCGCCCGATACGGTGAAGATTGACCGCTCGTTCACCGCAAGGCTTGGTCGCGACGCGGCAGCCGCTGCGATAGTCCGCGGCATTATTCAGATGTCGCACGAACTAGGCATGAAGGTGACAGCCGAAGGCGTCGAGACAAGCAAACAGCTGCAAACCCTGCGTGAGGCGAGTTGTGACTTTGCTCAGGGGTATCTCCTGACAAAGCCCGCGAGCGCTGAGAGCCTCATGCTCGCGTGTCGCTCCGTGACTACAGGACACGACGCATAGTCTGCCCTCGTGGCTGTTTCCGATGGCCGCGACTTACTAGTCAAGAGTTGATTTACCGGCGTAACGCCGTGCAATCGGCAATGAACACCGAGTATGCGGACCAGGCCGCAACTCCGCGAGACTGACGCAACTCTGCTGGCGCCTGTTCGAAGCGTATCAGCGTCAGCACTCGAATGAGACGGAGCAGGCGCGGCTTAATGCCTTCGAGTCCCGGTAGCCGACTTTCCCCTGTCGATGCGACCGCACGCGTTGGCAAGGCAATCAATAGGACCAATCGGTTGACGGAGCCGGAAAGCCGCAGCAGTCGTCCACTGCCCGCCGTTACTCGCCGTCAGGACGGAGGTGGCTTCTGGGTTATCGTCGCGTCCCCGCTCGCACAACTCAGACGTTTGTCCGACCGAGCGCCCTCCACACCCGCGGTATCGCGAAATTCATTGACTTCGCGGCATTGCCCCGTACAATGAATTTTGTTGCAGCGCAGCATTTGCCTTACTCCCCCTCGTGGCGTGCGGGTCTGGTTCTGTTTGGACCCCCCGTCCTTCTGCCGCCTGCCTTACCCTTACGGAGCAGTGATGAGCACTCTTATTCCCCAACAACTAGTTACCGCCCAGCAATCCAGCCTGGAAACACTTTTTGGTCTAACGAGCAAGGTGTTCGAAGGTTTCGAAAAGCTGGTCGCGTTGAATCTGCAGGTTAGTAAAGCGGCTATCGTCCAAAACCACGAAAATGTCACTAAAGCCATGTCGGGCGGCAACCCGGGTGAGCTGCTCGCACGGCAAGCGAGTCTTTCCCAGCCCGCGGCGGAAAAGGCGGTCGCCTACGGTCGTCAGGTTCACGAAATCCTAGTCGGAGTCCAGAGCGAAATCTCAGCCGCCGCTACAGCGCAGGGCCAGCAGTTCCAGCGGGAGGCACAAGGGTTCGTCGAAAACCTCACGAAGAATGCCCCGGCAGGAAGTGAATCGGCCATTGCAGCATGGAGCTCGGCCTTCTCCACAGCTAGCACCGTCTATGAATCGGCCAACAAGGCGGCAAAGCAGTTCGTGTCGAAAGTTTCCACCGTTCAGTAAGCGTCCTCGTCTCTCTCGCGGACCTTATACGTCTATAAATGCGAACTCCGGTTCGCATTTCTGCTTTACGAAAGGCGTGTCCTGAAGCGACGAATGCTGTGCAGGTTTTCGCTAGCGGAGTGCCATGCTCCGCGAGCACATATTGACCGAGATGCGACACGTTCCAGGCGATGACGCGCTGGCGCACGAGGTGTCGCGCCGGAACACGGCGCGTCTCGCTAGCGACGAAATGAACGGACAATTGCAATGGACGACCGATTTGATAGACGGGAACTGCTGCTTCATCTTGGCGATATTCTCGAAGCATTGAACTGTTTAGCCCAGATGGGCCGCCCCGACGCTATGGTGGTGCAGCTCGCGCAGAGAGAAAACTCTTTGCAGGACCTCGAGTTCCTCAGGGCGCTGCCGTCAAGAATGACGGTCGCGGAATTTACTAAACGGGTCACCAGCGCATTCTGCGTGTGGCCAAGGGAGCTGCTTGAGGTGGAGCTCAACCGGGACGCACTGGCGTCAACGGTACAGCTCAACCTTTTTGACGGTGACCCTCACGGCTGGAAGGCGTATGTCAGCCATGTCCAGAACAAAGTGAAATGGTTCGGGACCGGGCTTTCGAATATTAAAGAGGGCGCTCGCGCCGAACCGTCGCACGATGCCACCCATGCGGCGAGTCCGGTCCAGGCACCGGATACGGCCGTGTCGCCCGTGGAGGCGGATGTGCGCAATGAAAAAAGAGGTTGGCCTTGGCCCGAGCCGAGGCCTAAGTCGTGACGCTTGCAGCTGTTGCTACGAGGAATCCGTCAATAAGCGGCAGATAGGCAGGGCCTTGCCCGTCCCTCGCATCGGACGACGTTTAACTTCAGTACTCCTGTCAGCACAGGCCCTAATCGGCGGACGCAGTGACAAGAGATAAGCAGTTGTAGCGTTTCCCGACAGTCTTTCGCCAGCGTTTTCGAGGCATATCGCTTCGGACGGTGTCTGGCGCCTCAGCTTACCTCCAAACAAGGCGCCGACGCAGGAGCGGAGCCCCATCCCCAACGTGCTCCAGAATCACGCGGACGATACCGACGCCAAGTTTCGCCCCACCAGCTTTCGCGGCCACGCCGCCCAGAACGGCCAACGAAATCGAAGTGGAAACGACGATGGCCGGTACCATTCTCGGCGCTGACAATGCTAATGTCCGCCAGTCTCGTGTTTGCACTGCCTTGCTTGTCGTGCGTTCCGAATTTTTCAACCATTGTCGCGCTAGCCCGATTCAAGCCTCGCCCGTCGATTCCTGACGTCGTCACTTTCGCCTTCTGCTGGAGCGTCGAGTGGCTGAACCGTACTGCCATAAAGAAAGCAATCGCTGACCGTATCGAAACGAGAAACACCGCCCACACGACGGTCTGGTATCCGCGCGTGAAGCTGCATGCCGGCAGCGGCAATCGGCACGATTCCCTTCACGGCGTTCGAAAGAAAGGAAAGCATGCGATTGACCGCTTCACCTCGGCACTGCTCGGCCACGCTTGCGTTTCCCGGCAAGTGCGGCTGGTGAGACATAATGGGGTAAGCAGCCGGGCTTGCCATCAATGCAAGCTGGTATCTCTGACCGGAGGACTCATGCCCAGTGCTGAAGCGTCGACCGAGTCGCCCCAGTCGATAGCCCGTGACATAGCGTTGATATCGCGCATCGGAGCAGTGCCTTCGATGCTCAAGATGATTTGCGATGAGACCGGAATGGGTTTCTCCGCTGTCGCTCGGGTAACTGACCTCAGTTGGACCGCTTGCGCGGTCCAGGACAATATCGGTTTTGGGCTGAAGCCTGGCGAGCAACTCGAGTTGCACAGCACGTTGTGCTGTGAGTCGCGTGTTGCTCGCACCCCAATCATCATCGACGATTTCAGCCTTGATGCTACCTATCGGGACCATCACACGTCGAAGATATACAAATTGCGGAGTTATATCTCCGTGCCCATCATCACACCGGGTGGCAGTTACTTCGGGAATCTGTGCGCCATCGACCCAAGTCCGGCGCGCGTTTCCGAGCCGCGAGTCGTCAGGATGTTCGAGGTCTTCGCTACCCTGATTGCCATGCAGATTGACAGCGAACAGCGACAGTCATCGACTGAGGCGCAACTGACCACCGAGCGGGAGACGGGTACATTGCGCGAACAGTTTATCGCCGTGCTAGGGCACGACTTGCGCAATCCTCTCTCAGCGGTTAATGCAACGGCCGAATATCTGGTTCGCCGCACTGACGACACGAGTCTGGTGAATGCAGGTAACCGGCTGAAGCGCACCGTATCGAGGATGGCGCGGCTTATCGATGACGTAATGGATTTTGCCAGGGGGCGGCTCGGGTCCGGAATGGCTGTTTCGATTCAGCCCGTTGACGACCTCGACGAGCGTCTGCGAGCAGTGGTTGAGGAGCTGAGACTCGCCAATCCATCGCGCGATATAGTCACTGACTTCGCGCTGACTGGACACGTCGATTGTGACCCATCCCGCATGCAGCAACTGCTATCGAATTTACTTGGAAACGCCTTGACACACGGCGCGGCGGACGAACCCGTCGTTGTTCGGGCGGCGACTCACGACAACCATATCTGTATCAGTGTGGCCAATCGCGGCGAGCCGATTCCGTCTGAAGTGCTGCTAAAAGTATTCGAGCCGTACTGGCGACCGCCGTCGAGTTCGCCGGGTGGAGGGCTCGGACTCGGTCTTTTCATTTGCAAAGAGATTGTCGAGGCGCATGGGGGCACTATTGAGGTTTGTTCGTCGGCTGGGGACGGCACCTGCTTTACGGCGCGGCTCCCCGTCCTGAAGTGCGGCGGTGGACGAACGACCATCCCCTCTTAGCAGACCCGGACCTCGCGACCAGAACGCAGTTCCATGTCCTCACGAGCGGCGTCCCGAGCAACGCCTCTTTGAGGTATGCCACTGCAGCACATGCGCACGGTGCACGCCCCCTTGAGTGACCAGCGGTGCGCCGCTCGAAGCGCCGCACCTTTACAGCACGAGGCACCATCGACAACGCGTTAGTCAGCGCAGCTGTGCAGCGGGACAGTTGCCCAAGCGCCTGCTGTGGGAATGAGTGCAGACGTGTCCGGCATTCCTCCCGACAGATGAGTCCCGAGGAACAGTGCTCCGCGTCACAACGCGAGAGACAATCTGAGCTCGAGCGCCGATGCAGTCGCGGCAATTAGCGGCTACAACGTTTGGGGCACGACATCCCCAGCAGGAAGACATGCAATGTCCGTCACTCGATGCAGTATGCGGAACATCGCCATGAACGGCGCGCTAGTCGAGGCTTCGGGTGTGCTCGCGCAGTTCGACACTGAACACGTCAGGGGCATCCTGCCGTGAGGTACCCGCCGGCGGCCGCTGGGCAATGCACCGGGTACGTTACTTGCGCGCTACCTCATACTTACAATTGGGTCTCCCTCTGATGTCTCTCATAATGCTTGTCGATGACGACGCGGAGAACCGATACGCCCTCAAAATGGCGTTTGAGAGCCGCGGGCATCATGTGCTCGTCGCAAACAACGGGCGGGACGCCTTGCGCAAAGCGTCGTCAATGCTTCCAGAACTAATTGTCACTGACCTGCAGATGCCCGAGATGGGCGGCGAAGAGCTCTGTCATCAATTGAAGCGCCGGCCGCCATTCGCCGCCGTCCCGGTAATCTTGCTGTCCGCCGTGCGAGAGCCGGCCTACACCGTCCGCAACTGGGCTGCGTATTTTCGCAAACCGGCTGTAATTGGACGGTTATTAAGTATGGCCGAGGCGTTCATAGCCGCGCGCGGTGGATACCGCCGGGCATTCCGCGCTTCCGAGTATCACGGAATGTCGCGCAGACAAGGCATCGACTCACGACGTTGGCCATGAGCGTTCAGAGCGCGGCTCGCCGCGAAGGAAAGCGCACTTACGATTCGGGCTTCACCTGTTGCCGGTTCGGCGCATTCCGTGGCTGGGTTTGCTGCAGCGTGCGCGTGTCGCTCAATGGCCACGTCCCAGGACGTTGGCGAAGGAAAAACCCTGGGAGGACGAAATAGGAATCCATAGCAAGCAAACAGCGGAACGCGCGCCAACGGCACCCGGGCCACAACAATTGGTGCGCCGATGCCCGGATATCATTTCGCATCGAAGCTGCCCCTCGCTTCGACTGTCTCAAGCAACATCGGTTTTATGAAAACCGCGACGGATGCTTCCGGCTAAGACGGCTTTCGGTTGTTAAGACTTTGAAAACGGTTAACGAAATAAGGTGATTTCTGCCTCCAAATAAGGAGTACGCTGAATTTTCCGGCCGCTCCAATGGCCGACTGCAATAGCTGTCGGCACGCCCGTCAGACGACGAACACTTCTTGCCCGCAGGTCCCCATCAAGCACCGGCTTCCATTGAAACGGACGCAGTGGCGTGCAGGACTCGTGTCGCACTATGCGCGCGCCTTGGCTCGCAACCAGCCACTCCTTCTTCGCCGAACCCATCCTCAATTGCATGAACGGCGGGCAGGCTTTTACGCGATTGACCTTCAATGAGGGGCGCATCATGTTAGTTAGAGAACGGATGAAAGAAGCGGTCTGCGTTAGACCGGACCAGACATTGGCCGCGGCAGCGCGCCTTCTTAAGCGGGAAAATATTGGGTGTCTTCCAGTGTGCCAGGACGACACGGTTCTTGGGATGATTACTGACCGCGACATTGCAATGCGCGGCGTGGCTGATGGTTTCGACTCAAACGTTATGAAAGTCAGCGACGTGATGTCGCTGGACGTCATTCATTGCAGCGAAGACGACTCAGTTGAGTCGGCAGTACTGACAATGCATGCGGCTCATGTACAAAGGCTCGCTGTTACGGACGGCGATGGACATCTGGTCGGCGTCATCTCCATGAGCGATGCGGAGGGTGGCGCCTCAGAACGCCGCCCATACGAAGTCGTCTTCTACAGGGAAGTTCTGGGAGATGCGGGAATGCCGCATCACAGTGAGCTAATGCGCGTTGCCGTGGCCCAAGGGACGAAGGAGGAGGCCGTGCAAGCAGCAATCGCCCAGTTTGAGAAAGCCCAGCATGTTTCGAGTTGGGCGGCGATTGCCAACGGATACGATGTCGTCACCATGTCAGTCGATGCAAACGGCAAGCACATCGAGGAGCTCGAGTGCAGCTCCGAGCGTGATGCTCGTATTCGCCCCCGCGCCAGAGCATTGTGGGAAGAGGCCGGTGCCCCCCAAGGGCGGGACGTGCAATTCTGGGAGCAGGCAGCAAACGAAGTCGATACGGACCGTCGGCCAGCGAATGATGCACATTAAAAACGCGGTGTTCGCAGGACGATTCAACACGCTCCGGTATGCCGCGGAGCGCTCTTGCGTGTTGAATTGCGGTAGAACCTGACCCGTGGGAAGGCTACTGGCGCGCACGGCAGGGCATCACTGCTGCCATGCGCCGGGCGGTCGGCATGACGCGGTAGTTTGAATGGGAAATTTGTCAGCAGACGCCGACACACCAATTCGGCTGTTTAACCAGCCTGGGTCGCGATAGTCGTTGCCGCCGAGCCGCTCAAGTACTTTCACGGCGCCGAACATGCCGGCGATTTCCAGCCTGCCTTGATGCGGCAAACGCGATTGAGAAGCCTTTGTTTTTCATGAATGGTGTGCCCCCATGGCATATCCTTCATATGCCGCGGGGGCCGTATACTCTCCTGCTGACACTTATAGGAGGGGTATCCGTCGGCGGTTGCGATGAATGACTACCTGCCGGCCAAGCGCCTACAATCTTTTTAGCCGAGCGGTCGCTCCAAGACATCTATTCCATGTTCACACGCCATAACGCCGCCTTCACTGCACTTCTGGCAGCCGCGCTCTTCGGCGCGACTACACCACTCGCCAAGACGCTGCTTGGCACGCTGTCGCCTTTCATGGTCGCAGGACTTTTCTACCTAGGCAGTGGCGTTGGTCTTGCCATCGGAATTCTTGTTCAGCGCCTGCGTCGCACGACTGCAGAACGCCGGAACGAAAACCAGATTCAGGTCGTTGAAGTACCTTGGCTTCTCGGCGCAATCGCAGCTGGCGGGGTCGCTGGGCCTGCGCTGCTGATGCTCGGTCTCACCACGACCTCCGCTGCAACCAGTTCTCTGGTCCTAAATCTTGAAGGTGTGTTCACGGCGGTAATCGCCTGGGTTGTGTTCCGCGAGAACGTGGACGTGCAGGTATTTCTTGGCATGGTTGCGATAGTGGCAGGCGGCGTTCTCCTTTCGTGGCAGCCTGGCGACACTCCGGTTTCGCTCGGCGCACTGCTCGTCGTCGCAGCGTGCGTGGCCTGGGCAGTCGACAACAATCTGACGCGGAAGGTGTCGGCGAACGACGCGATGGTCATCGCCTGCGTGAAAGGTCTTGTCGCCGGCCCCGTCAATGTGTGCATTGCGCTGCTTCTCGGCGCGCATCTGCCAGGCGTCGGAAAGATGGCTGCCGCCATGCTGACCGGCTTCGCTGGCTACGGCGTGAGCCTCGTTCTTTTTGTCGTCGCCCTTCGAAATCTCGGCACCGCCCGAACAGGTGCGTATTTTTCTGTGGCCCCAGTGTTCGGCGTCGCGTTATCGCTTTTCCTGTGGCCGGAGGTACCACCGCTGTCTTTCTGGACCGCGACCGTACTTATGGCTTTGGGAATCTGGCTTCATATCCGTGAGCGGCATGAGCATTCTCACACTCATGAGGCCCTGGACCATAACCATCGACACTGGCACGACGAGCACCATCAGCATGTGCATGGATTTAATTGGGACGGTGACGAGCCGCACACGCATCCTCATCAGCATGCGCCTATTACTCATACGCACGCCCACTTTCCCGACATCCATCATCGGCATACCCATTGATTTGCGGAGGACAATAGAAGCCTATTTGGGTCTTCTGTTGACGTGCGGCAGCATCAGCAGCGTCAGCAACTGGTGCTGGCAAAAGGTCACTCTAGGAACAACCAGTCGCCGGGCGAGTCCGATTACACCGCATGCGAGCACGACCGTTACCACTCCGACCTTGAACCGAAACAGTGCGACGGCTAACTCGCTCGCGTCACTTGTCTCTGCCCTTGTAGGCTCTACTGCGGTACGCGGTCCCAGTGGGCGAACTTATATTCTGACCAGCCGGGGGAAATGTTGTGGACAAAGCGGAATATGAAGGTGCAATCAATCGGTTGGTTGCTGCGGTAGAGCTGGTAGTAGCTGGTGCGTCGGAAGAGCAGAGACTGGATGCTCTCGGGATGTTGGCGTCCCTCCGGCTGCGGCGCGCACGCATCGCCGAGCAGGGTCTTCCACAAATCTCGGACGAGAACCTATTCAGGGAGACCGCGACTGCAGCACTCGCGATGGCGGGGCGCAAGGAGCTTCTCGCGGCATCCGCGCTTTTGGCCCAAGCGCAGACGCTTATTGAGGCCTAGCTAGTCTCGAGCCGGTTGTTAAAGCGTAGACGGTTCGTCGTCTTCCGTCTGAGTGTCGAAATATCGCCTTGCTTTTTCTTCCAACTTTTCCGGTGCGCTGAGGCCTCGCCGGCGCGGCAGTGGTTTTACGACACATTCAATCGGACGTTGAACCAGGGTTAAGCGCTCGCGCTGCGACAAGAGGCAGAGAATCTACGGTGACGTCGCGTTGATAGAAGCCAGAAAATTGCTCTAGGTGGCGGGCCGCCTCCGTCGGGTTGAGTCCGTCGTTGAGCACCGCGCTGGAGAAGCCGGTTCGCGCCATCTGCAGCAGTTGGTCGACCTGGACGTCACCCGTTGCCCGCAAATCTCCCGTGAAGCGTAGCCTACGGCGCAAGAGATACGCTTGGCTATATGCTCGGCCGTCGGTGAAATGCGGAAAATGCAGTTCAATTCGCTCCACGCCGGCGAGCTCGCCTGCTAGCGTCATGGGGTCCGCATCGTTGGGCAGCTTCAGAACGCTGGGTTGGCCGGCGTCTAGAGCCGCGCGCCTGTCGATGACTTGAAAGCGGGGAATATTGTTCACGCCAGCACCTCATCTTTGTTTCGAGCGCCATTAGCCGCCGCCTTGAAGGGGTCAAGGCCGACGCGACGCAACGTCTCGATGAAGCGTTCGTACCGCCCTTGTTCTTGGTGTTCCCGAAGGTCGCGATATGTGCCGAGGATGGCCTCGATTGCATCAGGAACTTCGGCAGCAGAAAACGACGGACCAATTACCTTGCCTGGCTGCGCGGTGCCGCTGGCCTGGCTCCCGTCGGCCCCACCCAACGTAATCTGGTACCACTCCTTCCCATCCTTGTCGACGCCCAGCACGCCGATATGCCCGCTATGGTGATGGCCGCAGGAGTTGATGCATCCGCTGATATGGACATCGATGTCACCGATGTCGTCGAGTTCGTCGATGTCTTGATACCGTTCGGCGAGGGCCTGCGCGACAGGAATCGAACGCGCATTGGCCAGCGCGCAAAAGTCTCCTCCCGGGCACGCGATGATGTCTGTCATCAAACCGATGTTTGTGCTGGCAAGACCGAGTGCGCTCGCAGCCTCCCACAGCGCGAATAGCTTGGACGCGGGCACCCAGGGTAGAACGATGTTCTGGCTGTGGGTGACCCGCGCCTCACCACCGGAGAAACGGTCTGCCAAGTCTGCCAGGCGCTCCAACTGCTCCGCCGAAGCGTCCCCTGGCGCGTGGCCCAGCCGTTTGAACGACAGCGTCACGATGCGCAGCGCCGGTTCCCTATGTGGCGCCACGTTCTGCCGCATCCAGCGCGCGAAACGGTCCGAGACGGCGGGTGCATCGGCTTGCGGACTCCAGGTAGTCTCGGTGACTGTCTCGGGCGGCACAAATGCGGCGGTCACACGGTCGAGTTCTGCTTGTGTGATGGTGTGCGGAGCGCCGTCAAGTTCGACGATTTGCCGGAACTCCTGCTCGACGTCGGCAACGTAGCGCTGCCCTTCCGCCTTTACCAGAATCTTGATGCGCGCCTTGTACTTGTTGTCGCGCCTGCCGTAGCGGTTATACACCCGCACGACCGCTTCAATGTAGTTCATGATTTGGTTCCATGGCAGGAACTCCCGCAGAACCGTCGCAATCATTGGCGTTCGGCCCATACCACCGCCGACCGAAACGCGGAATCCCAGGTCGCCCGAGCTGTTTCGCACCAGTCGGAGACCTACGTCGTGCCAGTCGGTCGCCGCTCGGTCATCGGTGGCTCCGGTGACTGCAATCTTGAATTTCCGCGGCAGATAGGCAAATTCAGGGTGCAGTGTTGTCCACTGCCGCATCAGCTCAGCGAAAGGCCGTGGGTCGGCAATTTCGTCAACGGCCACGCCAGCACGCTCGTCGCATGAAATGTTTCGGATGCAGTTTCCGCTCGTCTGAATGCCGTGCATGTCGACAGACGCCAGCAGGTCCATGACATCGGCAGCTTTGGCCAAGGGAATCCAGTTGAATTGGACGTTCGTCCGGGTGGTGAAGTGCGCGGTATTCGTTGGCAGCTGCGTCGAACCGAGCTTTGCCTGAGCTTCCATGGCGCTGCGGTACACAGATTCGGTCGGGGTATCGTATTCGCGTGCGATGCGGGCGAGAGCGCGCAATTGCGCGCTCGACAACTCACCATAAGGAACCGCCACACGCAGCATCGGGGCGTGCCTCTGCACGTACCATCCGTTCTGAAGTCTCAGCGGGCGAAAATCGTCTTCGCTCAGTTGCCCGCTTTGCCACCGCTTTAGCTGGTCGCGAAACTGCGCTGCACGGCTTTTGACGAAGGCTTTGTCGAACTCGGTATATCGATACATGGGTGATGAGCTTCTCCAGTCACGTCCTTCCAAACGCGCGCTTGGCGCGCGCGAGGTAAACAGCGACGGTAGATGCGTCAAGACCAACCCGGAAGGAGCAGTTGCCGACGATTTCTGCGTAGCAGTGGGCCGTGGCAGGCTCGGCGACCTGAGAGACGTTCATTCCGGGGTAGCATGCAGCCTGAGAGACGACTCGTGGCTCCTCGTGTCAAGCAGTGCTGCGGGTCCGGCTTGGATAACGCGCACCAAGGTCCAACAATGACTCGGTTTGAAACCATTGCTAACAACCTGGCAGAACAAATCCGCGCGGGCCAAATTCCGGTGGGCGCCCGGCTTCCGTCGTTGCGCCAAATCATCTCGCAATATGGCGTCAGTCAGACGACGGTCTTCCGAGCCTACTATCTGCTCGAGCAATGGGGTTTAGTCCGCGCGGAGGAGCGTGCCGGCTACTTCGTTACGCCAGGCGCGGCAGTTCACGCTGAGGTCCCCAAGCAGAAGCAGGACGACGCGCCAAAGAAAGTCGACATCAGCGACCTCGTGTTCTCGGTCCTGGAATCGACGCAGCATCCCGATATTGTGCCGTTGGGCTCGGCCTTTCCTTCGCCAACGCTGTTTCCGTCGTCGCGGCTGTTGAAATCGCTCGTTGCCGGAACGCGCTCGCTCAGTCCCTGGAGCACGGTTGAAGACCTTCCTGGCAGCGACCGTCTTCGCCAACAAATCAGGTTGCGATATGTGGGAATTGGGCTCGCAGTCGCATCCAAAGAAATCGTTGTGACCAACGGAGCTTTGGAAGCATTGAATCTCTGTCTGATGGCAGTCACGCGGCCAGGCGACGCCGTGGCCGTAGAGTCGCCGGGGTTCTATGCCGCCTTGCAAGCAATCGAGCGTTTGGACCTGAGAGCAGTCGAAATTCCCGTGAACCCAGTCTCGGGCCTAGACCTGGGCGCACTGCGACGCGCACTAGAGCAGCACCCCATCCGAGCTTGCTGGTTCATGCCCAACTTCCAGAATCCGACGGGAACCTCCTTGTCGATTGAAAAGAAGCGGGCTCTGGTTGAAATGCTGCGTCAAAAGCAGGTTCCGCTCATTGAGGACGACGTTTATCAGGAGCTCCATTTCAGCCGCGACCGTCCCCTGCCAGCAAAGGCGTTCGATACTGAAGGACTCGTCATGCATTGCAGCTCGTTCTCGAAGACGCTCGCACCCGGTTACCGGGTTGGATGGGCCACAGCGGGCCGATTTGCCGACAAAGTTCGGCGACTCAAGCTAATGACAACACTGTGTGCAAGTATCCCCGCCCAAGCTGGCATAGCCGACTACCTGGAGAACGGCGGCTACGACAGGCATCTGCGCTCGCTACGCTCATCGCTTCAAACGCAACTTGGACAGATGGAGGCCGCGCTGCACCGATGGCTGCCCGACGCGGTCAAGTGGACGCGCCCACACGGAGGCTACATGCTGTGGCTGCAACTCCCACAGTCTGTCAACGCGATGGAGCTTCACACGCTGGCGAGCGAACGCGGCGTCAGCATTGCGCCAGGCCCAATGTTCTCGGCGACACACGCTTTTCAGAACTGCGTACGGCTCAATTTCGGGCACCCTTGGGATGCCCGCTTCGAAAATGCAGTTCGAGCACTTGCCGAGATTCTGGACTCACCCGGAGTTCGCGCCTGACGATGTCGCGAAGCACAGACGCGCGCTGCGACACATGTCCGCAGTCAAAAACCCTGCGCTGAACTTGTTCCATTGACAATCAGCTCGACTACACCAAGGATGAGCAACCCAATCATTAGAGCCAGCGCTACTGCGACAAAGGGTAGCAGCACCATGTTGACCTTGGCCAAATCGGCTTCATGGTTTGCACGCTTGCGCACGCCGAAGAAACTGGCCAAAACCATGCCGACCATACGTAGCAGTTCCACGACCTTTCTCCTCAAAACATAAGTCACGCACCCATATTGGAGAACGGCGAGGGCCGCGGGAAGCAGCAGATACCGCGTGATGCAGGTAAGCAGCCTCGATTACTTCGTTACGGCAAATGGCCGCCGCCCCGCTCGTGACCTGCTCCAGGCCGCCGTCCGGATTAAACGCCGGTAGCCCGCTTCGCGCCGAGTCCGCCCGCGTGACGCCGCAATAGGTTTGATTGAAGCCTCGGCTGACCGACGTCGCGCCCACGCCAGCACCGACGAACACGCACGGCGTCGCCTTTTCTGCTTTCGGTATCAATAGGCCCGCCGGCAGCCAGGACAACAGTGCGGCAATCCGGTCAGTCGGCCACGACTACTTTGTCACCGACGTCACTAAGCATCTGCTCCTGAAGGCCCACCCGATAACCAGCAAACGCACCATCCCGCATTTCGCCAATGTCTGCTGTCGCAATGAATGAGCGTCCTGACTAAACGTCCGCCCGGGCATTACTTGCATCCAATGACTTTGTGACCGCTTGCCCTCAATTGCCCGTCGATTCGACGAAGCGTCTCACTTGCGTGCCCGGACCTTTGCTGGTAGCGCCTCTTTGACGCCCGTTTTCGGTGTCGCGCGCTTGATAGGCTGGGGAGGTTTCGCGGCAAGAACTCGACTTCGGCGGGGGAAGTCTTTTTCGTCTCCGGCCGTCTTCGTCGCTGCCGTCCTTATCGTGAGGGCGGCCACGTTCGTTCGAAAGAGCAATGCAGCAGCGACGCCGAGGTTTGGCGCGCATCGTCCGCACGAGTCACGAGGGAGGAGTGTCACCGGCAGCGCATCGACTGCCGCCGGTTGAGAAGAAGTTAAGACGGCGGTTGCTGTAGGCCGTCAGGTGACCGAGCCTTGAGCACCATTTTCGCGACCGGCAGATGCGGTCATGTGCTGTACCAGGTTTTCTCGCGCGAATTCTGTGTGTCGCATGCTGAGTTCAGCGGCAAGCGCTTCGTTTCCATCTGCGATAGCGTCAGCTATCGCGGCGTGTTCGTCCCAGACTGTCTTGCGCTGGCCTACTACCTGATGAACGGCGCCCATCACGCGCCGCAGATGTATCCAATGAAGACGCGCATTCTCGACTATCAATGGATTCCCAGACGCCGAATAGATAGCAGTGTGAAAAGCCATGTCAGCCTCAATCATGGCCTTGATGTCGCCGCCCTTCGATGCCTTGCGGCCGTTAGCAATCAAAGACTTATCCAGCTTAACCCGCTGCTTCGCGGCCAGACGGGCAGCAAGGGCGTCCAGCGCGCCTCTCAGTTCGTAGAGGTGACCGACTCGTCGCGCGTCGAGCGGCGCAACCTGCAACCCGCGTCCGGGTGCGTCCTCGACCAGACCGTCCTTCTTCAAGAGCCGAAATGCCTGCAGCACGGGCGACCGAGATACCGCGAGTTGCTCCGCGATTTCCTCCTGAACGATGCGCGTTCCCGGAGCAAGCGAGCCCTCGCTAATGGCGTCCAGCAGCACTCTGTAGACTTCGTCTACATAGTCTGGTCGCGACTGCAATTTCAAGAGTTTGGCTGGCATGATGACAAGCACTGTGAATACAGAATACTGTCAGCTTACCAGCATTGCCAGGCGCGATGGGTTGTCTGAAATCAAAGGGGACACATTTGCCCTGCTGTCCATCGGTATCAACGGACGACTGGGGACAAGCACGCGAACCAGAGCGGGATTTCCGAATGGAGCCTGGATTCGTACAACAGGTCCGGTTGCACATAGCTCGCCATGAACGCGCTTTCAAGCGCCTCCCGTGCCTCGCGACCACCGTTCGCATCACTTTGCTGAACAAGTACGACAGCAGAAGTCGCGCAATACCTCTCGGCTTGTCTGATGCCGAAGGCAGCATCATCATGCAGGCCTTTCGCGCTGCAGTACTTTGCATCCCGCACGACAATCGACACAAGCCCACCGGTCGTCCGACCAAGAACCCATCCGGCGCGAAACCGCCCGAATCCGTCAACCTCGGTTAGCACACGTAGCAGACCGGTCAGTGCTTCAAACTGCCCTTTTGATTGCAAGACTGCACGGGCCGCCAGCGGAATCGCATCTGCGTCTATCCACAAAGTGAGCGCCGAATTGGGCCGTTCGGTTTCCTTGAAGGAAAAGCCCGTCTCGCCAATCGGGTATGCCATCCGTGCAGGCGCCACGCCTTCTGACACCATTAGGTAATCGCGCATTTTCATCGCGTTTGTTCCTTTTGTCTCCAGATTGAAACAGTCGGCGATGGCTCAAGCGAATGCATTCCGGCTACCGACTACGGTATACAGAGAGCGTAGGCGTTCGAAGAAGGGCGGCATATCCGTACAAACACCAAGGACATAGAGGACGGCGCCGATTGTTCAAAGTCGACAGCCGAACCTCAAATGCGGGTTGAAAAACAGGCGCGTACTTGTGCTCAGAAAACGGGAGGACCGTCTCAGCCAGCGGCATAACGGCTTCGTAGCGCGACGCGGATTCACGTTCCACGTGCGACTCGATGGAAAGAGAACGTCGAAAATCACACAAATTCAATAACTTGCCCCGTCACCCTCGAAGGCGCTCATTCCCCGGGCGACGCTGCCACGCGCCTCCCTAGACCGCAAAAATCCTACGCCTGGGTGTTTACCCATAGAGACATTAGCGCAATGCGCCCTTAATCTTTGGATACAGAGTTCAGAACACGGTAGTCGGTAGACGGTTCTGGCGATAACATGTGAGTGTGGTCCCATCAATTCTTGGAGGCAGGAAGTCATGAGCGTCAAATCGGACAAGGTGGATGAACAGAAGCGCACCGGAGGAGATTCGGCTCTGGTCGCCAAGAAGCTGATTCCGTTCGGCGGTTACTACGCGAACCGTACACCCGAGCACGACCCCGAGCTCACCGAAACGGGGCCAGGCACCCCGACGGGCGAATTCATGCGCCGGTTCTGGCATCCGGTGTGTATGTCGATGGAACTGACCGACACGCCCCGCTTCCTCAAAATCATGAACGAAGAGCTCGTCGCGTTCCGCGACAAGAGCGGCCGTGTCGGCGTGCTGCATGCGCATTGCGTGCACCGTGGCGCGTCGCTCGAATACGGCGCCATCCAGGAGCGCGGCATCATGTGTTGCTATCACGGCATGGTGTTCGATGTGGACGGAGCGTGCCTCCACGTGCCGTTCCCGAAGGGCGAAGAAAAGGAGGCCGAGAGGTACGCATGCTCGATTCGCCAGGGCGCTTACAAGGCCGTTGAGCGCAATGGCCTCGTCTTTGCCTACATGGGCCCGCCGGAAGAAGAGCCGCCGTTCCCGGAATGGGAAGGCGATTACACCGTGATGCCCGGCGACGAGTTGGTCCCGTACAGCAACTTCCAACACTGCAACTGGCTGCAGGTTCAGGACAACGCAGCGGACAACTATCACCCCACGGCGCTGCACGCCGGCAAGAATGTTGTCGACGGAAATTACCAGGGAACGACGTTCGACGAAGTCGGTGCTGCGTCGATGGAAGTTGCCCCCGACATGAACTTCGTGCCGGTTCAAGGCGGTCGCAGCCTCGCGTGTGCCGGCGCGCGTCGTGTCAACAAGGACAGGTTGTTTGTGCGCGTCCAGCACCAGGTCCTTCCGAACCTGAGCCTGCACGCATACACGTCGGAAGATGGCTCGAAGAAAAAGTACTTTAGCCGCTTCCATATCATCCGCTGGACGGTGCCCGTCGATGACGAAAACAGCAAGATGATTGGCTGGCGTGTCATGGGCCCGGGCATCGACACCCGAGGCGTGGGTAACAAGGAAATGGTCGGCTACGAGACCATCGACTTCCTCGAAGGCCAGGTCGCGATGCGCCGTCCGGAGCGCTTCGGCAAATACAAGCTCGAAGACATGCCCCCGATTCCGCCGAATCATCGTGAACGCGCGATTTACAAGCAGGCTCAATACGCACCGGGCGACTACGAAGCCATCATCAGCCAGCGCCCCATCGCAGTCCACGCGCTGGAAAACCCGACGAAGTTCGATGCGGGCCTCTATCAGTTTCGCAAGATGCTGCGTGACGCAGTTCGCGGCACGAATGCAGCGGCATCCGCTCAAGGTTTCGCCGAATGGTTCCGTGCCTTGGGCGGCTCCCCTAATAGCTTCTGCTCAGGCAACGTCTTCGAAATCGCCGAAGGCGCAACGCTCGAAGAAGAAGTTGCGCGTCGTCGCAAGGTTCTGAAGACGGTCGTCCAGATTCTCACCGAAAGCGACGGTATGAAGGGTGAAGAACGCGGTGAGTTCGTCCGCAACAAGTTCGAAGAACTCGAACAGTCGCTTAAGGGCTAACACGGCTGGCGCACCACTCCTGCGAGTCGGTGCGCACCGGTACCAGTCGCGAGCACCTGCGGCTGGCTACTCGCCAGGAAGGAAATGACCATGGACACAGTATTGGAAAGAGAAGAAGCGGTTGAAGATATCGAAGCCGCTACGCTCGATGTTCGTGTGACGCAGATTCGTTACGAAGGCAAAGGTATCAATTCGTACGAACTCACAAGTCTGAACGGAAAGGCACTACCCCGCTTTGAAGCCGGTTCGCACATCGACATGCACCTGAAGAACGGCGCCATCAGGCAGTACTCTCTCTGCAACCCGCCCGCCGAGCGCAACCGCTATGTCATCGCCGTACTCAAGGACGACAACGGTCGTGGCGGCTCGCGCGCGGTTCACGAAAGCATCGCCGCTGGGGACATTGTTACCATCAGCAAGCCCCGGAATCACTTTCCGCTTTCCGAAGACGCGAAAAAGGTCATCATGATTGCCGGCGGCATCGGCGTCACGCCGTTGAAGGCGATGGCACACGAACTGGAAGAGCGCGGCATTGATTTTGTAATGCACTATTGCGCCCGAAGCGCGGAAGCCGCGGCCTTCGGTCCAGAACTCGAACGCATGCAGCGCTCAGGAAGGCTCCGCTATCACTTCGACGATGGCGAAGTGACGAACCGTCTGGACTTACGCGCGCTGTTGCACGAGCCTACGCCAGGCACGCATGTGTATTACTGCGGCCCGGGCGGGTTCATGGCGGCTTGTGCTGACGCAGCAAATCATTGGCCGAAAGGCACCGTGCACTTCGAGCATTTCAAGGCACCCGAGCAACCGAATCGGGAGCCCACTGACGTTGAACATCAGGACGGATGCGACGTCACGATTGCCAGCACGGGCCAGGTCGTACATGTTGGACCCAGCCAGAACTTCAGCGAAGCACTGAATGAGGCGGGTATCGAGGTTCCCACCTCATGCTGCGCCGGCCTGTGCGCGACCTGCAAGGTTCGCTATCTCGAAGGCGAAGTCGAGCACAACGATTTCATCTTGGATGACGCCGACCGAAAGGAATTCCTCACGATTTGTGTCTCCAGACCGGTGAGCAAGACCTTGGTGCTCGACCTGTAACCACGAACAAACTGAACCCGGACTGCGTCTCCCGCGTGGTTCGACTTCAACGCGTTATCGCTCAAATACGCACCCATTGGTGCACAAATCTGGAAATAGCATGAAAGTCTTCTACGATAAAGATGCCGACCTTGCCCTTCTGAAGAACCGAAGCGTCGCAATCATCGGCTACGGTTCGCAGGGTCACGCCCACGCGCTCAACCTGAAGGACAGCGGAATCAATGTGTGCGTCGGATTGCGCAAAGGCCCGTCTTGGGAGAAGGCAAAAGCCGCTGGCCTACCCGTGAAAAGCATTGCCGACGCAGTCAAGGAAGCCGACATCGTCATGATGCTGTTGCCCGACGAGCAAATCGCCGGAGTCTATCGGGCGGAAGTCGAGCCGAACGCTCGCAATGGGGCGGTACTCGGTTTCGCACATGGTTTCAACATCCATTACGGCCAGGTCAACCCGCGCGCTGACCTCGACGTGATGATGGTGGCCCCGAAAGCACCGGGACATACCGTTCGAAGCACCTACGCCTCGGGCGGTGGTGTTCCGCATCTCATCGCGGTTGCGCAGGACAAGTCTGGGTCTGCCCGCGATATTGCCCTCGCGTACGCGGCGGCAAATGGTGGCGGCCGTGCAGGCATCATCGAAACTAGCTTCCTTGAAGAAACCGAGACCGACCTCTTCGGTGAGCAGGCAGTTCTCTGCGGCGGCCTTGTCGACCTAATCAAGGCAGGTTTCGAAGTCCTCGTGGAAGCTGGCTACTCTGCAGAGATGGCGTACTTCGAATGTCTTCACGAAGTTAAGCTCATCGTGGACCTCATCTACGAAGGTGGCATCAGCAATATGAACTACGGCATCTCGAACAATGCCGAGTTCGGTGAGTACGTCACAGGTCCGCGAATCGTGACGGCAGAAACGAAGAATGCAATGAAAGCAGTTCTTCACGACATTCAGACAGGTGAATACGCGAAGAGCTTCATTCTCGAAAACAAGGCTGGTGCTCCGACGCTTCAGGCCCGCCGACGCATCACGTCCTCACACCAGATTGAAGTCGTGGGTTCGAAGCTGCGCGCAATGATGCCTTGGATTAGCAAGAACGCGCTCGTCGACCGCTCAAAGAACTAGGTTTTCGGGCCTTGTCACGCAAGGACGTCCTGAAGACGCTCAAGCGTGGACGCCGACTCAACAGCAACGGAGTACAAGATGACATCGAAGTTGCTCAAGATTCAGTCGCGCACCGATTACGTCGACGAGGTTTACAACACTCTCGCTGATGCCATCTGCGAGGGGGCGCTTGGTCCTGGCACTCCATAGTCATTTCGCCGCCATCCGGCCGAATTAGTTTCATCAATAAGCTGTACGAATTTAATATGTAAATCGCACGCGTACATTGTGAAGAACAGTCGTTTGTCTAGCGTTCCCCAACTCGATGAAGGAGCATCTGATGTCAACAGTCTCTGAAGCACAATCGGAAACCAAGCAGGAATCGATTCTCAAACCGGGAAGAATCTCGATTTACGAGCCGGACCAGGAGGGGTTGATTTTCCCCACGATGCCCAAATTCAAGAGCGCGCAGGAGCATCGCACCTATCTGAAGGAGCGTCTGGTTGCCGCGTGCCGCGCGTTCGCCCTTCAGGGCTTTGACTACGGCTTCGCCGGTCACCTGACGGTTCGTGACCCGGAAAACCCGGGCCTGTACTGGACGAACCCGATGGCCGTCCACTTCTCGCAGGTGAAGATGTCGAATCTCATCTGTGCAGACCATCAGGGCAACGTCGTCGAAGGTGAATACGCCATCAACCGCGCAGGCTTCGTCCTGCATGCAGCGGTCCACGAGCAACATCAGGATATCGTCGCCATGTGCCATGCGCACACGACATACGGAACTGCATTCGCCTCGCTCGGCAGGCCGCTGGCCCCGATTTCGCAAGACGCAGCGGCATTCTATGAAGACCACGTCGTCATTGGTGACGAGGCCGGCAAGGTCGCGGTGGAAGTCAGGGGTGGCAACAAGGTCGCGAATTCCTTCGCAGGCGTCAAAGCTGCCATCCACCAGAATCACGGGCTCCTGACCGCGAGCCGTCACAGCATCGATTCAGCCGCGTTCTGGTTCATCGCGCTCGAGCGCTGCTGCCAGCAGCAGTTGATGATTGAAGCCACCGGTATTACCCCGAAGGAAGTCACACCGGAGCGCGCCCGTTACAGCCGTGAGCACGTGGGCAGCGACTACATTGGCTGGTTGCACTTCCAGACCATCTGGAGCGACCTGGTTAATACCCAGCAGGATATGTTCGACTAATCAGAGAGCGCAGTGCAAGCTCGTGCGCGCCGATAGTTTGAAGCGCGCGCAAGAATCACACTTCGGCGGAGAAGAGTCAAAAAATCAGACACCCGCCGCTTACACGAAGGCCTCTAGGAGACACACCGTGAGTTCCCATATCCCCGCCACCTACGTGGAAAGCGCGGACATGTCCGCTTTTACGAAAGCGACATGGCGCCTACTACCGTTCCTGTTTGTCTGTTATCTGTTTGCCTATCTTGACCGCATCAACGTCGCTTTCGCCAAGCTCCAGATGCTGAGCGACCTTGGCTTTAGCGAAGCGGTCTACGGATTTGGCGCAAGCGTCTTTTTTGTCGGTTATCTACTCTTTGAAGTTCCAAGCAATTTGCTGCTCTTGCGTGTCGGGCCGCGGCGCTGGATTGCGCGAATCATGGTGACATGGGGTCTTATCTCAGCCGCAATGATGTTCGTCAACACTCCGACAATGTTCTATGTGATGCGGTTTCTCCTTGGCATTGCTGAAGCGGGCTTCTTTCCCGCAATTGTGCTTTACCTGACCTACTGGTTCCCGGCATCGCGGCGTTCGAAAGTTACCGCACTTTTCCTCACTGGCATCCCCATGTCCGGCGTGATTGGAGGGCCGCTGTCCGGCTGGATTATGACGGCATTCAACGGTTCGCACGGATTTGCCGGCTGGCAATGGCTTTTTCTGGTCGAGGGAGTTCCGACTGCGCTGCTGGGTATCGTCGCATTCTTCTACCTTGACGACAAGGTACGCGACGCGAAGTGGCTGAGCGAAGAGCAAAAGGATTTGATTGAAGAAAAGCTCAAGGAGGAAGCTCCCGCGAGCGCGTTGCATTCCCTGAAGGATGGATTGCTGAGTCCGAAGGTACTTCTGGTCAGCGCCGTCTACTTCTTCTACACAATGGGCTTGTATGGCGTCAGCTTCTGGCTTCCTACTCTGATTAAATCAAGCGGCGTATCTGACCCGTTCCATGTGGGCTTGCTGACTGCGGTTCCCTACGCCGCCGGTGCGCTGGCAATGGTGTTGGTAAGTCACAATTCAGACCGCACAGGCGAACGTCGTTGGCATCTAATTGTCCCGGGACTCGTTGGCGCGTTTGGTCTCGCGATGAGCGTATGGTTCTCGGGTTCAACCTTGGCGGCGATGATTGCGTTGACGGTGGGCACAATGGGCGTAATGACCACCATCTCGCAGTTCTGGGTTATTCCTCCCGCCTTCCTCGGTGGCGCAGCCGCAGCTGCAGGATTGGCATTGGCCAACTCGGTCGGCAGTATCTCCGGCGTGGTCAGCCCGTCGCTGATTGGGGTCATCAAGCAAGCTTCTGGCTCGGCGGGCGCCGGGGTGCTTGCGCTGGCAGTGAGCCTCGTTATCGGAGGGCTGCTTGTCCTCTTCGTTCCGGCTGCCCTCGTGAACAATCGTCGCCGATAGCATTATCGCTACTGTGAAAAGCCGGCACG
Organism: Paraburkholderia graminis C4D1M; assembly: GCF_000172415.1. Lineage (GTDB taxonomy): Bacteria > Pseudomonadota > Gammaproteobacteria > Burkholderiales > Burkholderiaceae > Paraburkholderia > Paraburkholderia graminis. The sequence continues at coordinate 290,157 of NZ_ABLD01000001.1, read as the reverse complement.
AGCAGACACTCGTGCCGGCTTCTTCGTCATCAAGCTTCCTGTGTTGACAAGGAGCACTCAGTTGTTTGACGCGCGATGAAGAGAGAGAAATTTCGAGTGTCAGGGTACGGCCGGAGAGGCTATTCATACCGTGTAATTGGAGCGCTTCGGATGCGCGTTCCAACGATGATTTACGAGGGTCAATCACCGCAACTGCTGTGTACAGTGGCTCAACATCAGTCGGCTCTGTGTCGTGCAGGCCTTCGTACATTTTGACGGCAGTGCGTGACCACTCTGCTGCCCACGCCGCAGCCGCTTGTTGCAACGATTTGAAATCACTGTCGTCGCTGAGCATTTGCAGAGGGCTGCGGTCACCGAGGCTTCCACGCTGCGACGTTAGAAAGTCCAGCCGGGAGCCCTGGGGGCCCGGAACAATGATTCGGCAAACTGCTTGCAATCTGTAGCGGCCCAGGTCGGGGGCTGCAAGCATGGCTGAGTAGTATGCCGTGTCGTCGACGTCCATCGCAAACGTCCCCTTCCTTGAGCAGAGTGCGCAGACGCCGCTATTTGCCTCCAATGACTTTGTGAACGCGCTCCGCGAGCGCCACTGCCTCGCTTGGCGACATGGGCAGCGGCTCAAGTGGTGCTACGTTCACGACCCAGTCGGCCAACCGGCTGACAAGCGAGACGTCGTCTGCGTTCAGCCCGAGGGCCGCCAACGACTGCGCCAACGATTCCAGCTGCAGAGAACAGCAATAAATGGCATCAAACGCGGCACGTACGCGCGTGGACTCTGTTAGCCCGGCATCGCGAGCATCGGCAATCAAATTCTCGTATCGCACATCAGCTCCAGTTTTGTCTTCTGTTCCGCAAGCACTGGGGGCTCGCTCCTACTGACGAGCGGGTCGGTCCGCGCTGAGTTTTCGCGGCACCACGCGGACTGCGCTAGCACATCTTCGAGCATTGCACGTCTGATGCTCGTCCAATACCACGCATATGCGGTCGTCAACCAGCACGGACGACGCTCGGCAGCACCTTGCACGCAATCATTGCGACGTCATCGTCCAACGCGTAAGGAACGCTTTCAGTGTCTACCCTCGGAAAGTCTGCGGACACTATGCTCGCACTCGCTCCTCCGTTGTGCGCATGGATATCGAGAGGTGCGAGGGGCTGAATTTCGCTGCCTAGTTTGTGACCAACAATTAAAACAGTCGCTGAGCGGTTGCGGCATGCTGCACTGGTCGGCACGTATCTCGAGCAACTTCATGACCTCTTTAAAGAGCGAAAAGCGCGCTCCGTCGTGCGCGGGACGGCGGCTTTGATGCTGCCAAAAACGTGCGAGCCTTCGTGCAGCTGTTTGCTACCAGTTGAGCAACGCTCGCAGCCGTTGGATTAGCCAGCCCGCCTCCACAGCCCTTACCCAACCCTTGTCTTCAATCGCGCGTCTTATTCGCTGCAGCGTGACCTCGCGCGAACGATGCGGATACTTCGCGGCTTCTTTTCGAGCCTTTGCGACGAGTTGCTGGGCGAGGTCTTCACATATTTCCCATCGTGCGCAGCGCTCGTCGTCGGTCTGCCCGACAACAAACTTGCCGTCGATGAGACGCGCGGCGAGCTTAGGCTGTGCCCCAGGTAGCGACGCTGGTAGAACGTCTCGGGGGAAGTCGTCAGGCACGTTTCGCATTGGTGAGATGAGCGATGACTCGCTTCGCAATATCAATAAGGCCTTTGTGATTGCCCGTAGGCATTGTCCTTGACCTAAGCGTTGCACCGGGCGCAGCAACAATCCGGATGCGGATATCTTCGCCGTCCACTACGATTTGAACGCAAGCCTCTGGCGTCGGCGCACTATCCCCAGCTGTTTGTCGCTCAACAAAGAGGGTGAATTGTCGGACGTCCGTATAAGGGCCAAGCGGCCATTGGTATCCATGGGCGTGAAGCGCCTCCGAGGCGCGCTCCCATAGCGGCCGTCGAGGGTCAATTTCCGCGGTCGCTGTGTACAACGGCGAGACGTCATTTGGCTCCGTCTCGTGCATTCCCTCATACATTTTCACGATGGTGCGCGACCACTGCGCGGCCCACGCTACTGCTGCTTGCCGTAGCGTCTTGAAATCGTTGTCGTCTTCGAGCATGTCCAGCGGGCGTCGGTCGCCAAGACTCCCGTTCTGCGACACCAGGAACTCCAGTCGGCTCATCGGAGGCGCAGGCACTATGAGCTGGCAGATTGCCTGCAGACGCTTCCTGTTCAGCGACGGGTTGGCCAGGACAGCGGGCACGTATTGAACTCCGTCGACCTCGATTGCAAATACGCTGCCGTCATCTAGCAAACGTGCGAGCCGCTTGTCGCTCGCGCCGATGCGCGCTCCGAAGTCCGCAGGCGTCAACAGGTCCCCGCATGCGACCATTTCTCGACGGCCTTCGAGTGCTTGCTGCCAGAGATGCTCGCGCAGAATGTCGCCGCCGACGTCTTCTCCAGCTTCGAGGTAAGCATCGCGAACGATGTCTTCTATGCGAGCAATGACCTCGTCGGGGAGCCTTGCGAACTTAGTACGGTCCGCGGTCGAGAGCCGGAAATTGTTTGTTGCGATTCTGCGCACGAGGGACGACGCCAAAAATTGCGGGACGTCATAGATAGCGTCGATACGTCGCATAGCGATGTCCCAGCCGGAGTCAACCATATCGCGCCTCCGGCATTGCTGACCGTATGACGACTTGGTCAGGCGGCCATTGCTCCGTCGACGTGGCCCTTCCCACGATAAGTCCATAGGAAAACGAATGGTGAACATTGAAAATCTCACCGCTTTCGAAGAAGCCCCTTTCACATGTCCACAGCTCTTTCGCCCACGTCACGGCGCACGCTCCGTCAGCCTCGCTTGCATCGGCGCCGGGAGGCGGCCATAGTACGACGCATCAGGGTCGACGTCTCGCAATCTCGACAGTAGGTCTCGCACTTTCGTTAGTGGCCATGTCCTGGCGGCCCAAGACTGTTCCCCTGATGCAGGTAACTGCTCACAGTAGCAAAGATGGTCGACATGCCATTCGCCTTGATACAAAGCTTCATACGACCGGCCCTTAGAGAGGCCGCGCTCGCGCGTCCAACGCATACTAGCGGGATAAGCGCGTCGAACGTGTTGCCCATCCGTCTTGCCGCTATCGCGTGGCAACAGCATCACGGTAGACTCGCTCAAAGTCACGGAACAAATGCAGGGTTCGATGACTTTCATGATGCGGTCCTTAGTGGAATCTCCGACGCGACGCAGCCGTCAGGACGCTCCTGGATATAGTGACAACGTCGTCGCCTACGAGATACGGAAGGGGCGCAAGTTCCGTCTGCAAATTTGCCGTTCCCACACTCGCGTATGCAAACTTCTCGTCGCAAGAGACCTTAACGCTATATGTCTCCAAAAAGCGATGGTCAGCGTCCGTGACAAGCCGAGTTTCATAGACGAGAATCATGAAATGCTTGGCGACAGCGAACGGGCCTCGAGGAGACGGTCGTGCAAGGCAATCAACAGCGCGCTCCCATATCGAGCCTTTGGACCGTTGGGACACCCCGTCGCAGACTACCTCTAGCGTGGTGCCGCCGCCGTCCCCCAAATAAACGGAGACTCCCGTCTGAACCGGAGCATCACCGGGGTGTAAATGCTCGTCGGCGCTCATGTCCACTTTTCCTTCCTCGCCGCAGCCTTCGGCTCAAAGCCGGTCCGCCTATCGCCCCGCTCAAAAACATCGCCCTGCGCGCAACTTGGACCTTCTGACTGACGCGACGCCGTACGTCAACGCGATTCTCCCGCGATTCATTCGAAAATAGGCAGCTCGCTCGAGCTTCGCAGTTAGACGTGTTTGTTTTCGTTTTCGGACAACCACGCGCGACTGAGCTAACCCGCCCTCCCCAGCGCCACCAGCTTGCAACGTAATACGACTACTACGTTCTGCCACCTACTGATTGAGCGCAAACGCGAATCTCCAGCGTCACCGTTGAGTCGCTCGTCTGTGTCGCCGTCGATTGCTGCGATACATGCTCACGCCCCCCGACTTACCCCTATCTTCATCGCACTCCTATCTGTCTCGGCGAGCGCATCGACTAGCCGTCGCCGGTACATCGACAGAGGCAGTGCGCCTGCTCGGAGGGCGGAGTCGCCCATATTTCCGGCAAAGCCTCCGCCGACGCGGCAAGGTCAAGGTCGAGCGGATAATGACGGAGCAGTTGCAATGCAACCGACCGAACAAGACCCCACATAATCTCATCTTGGGAGCCGTGAAGGGTCTCCAGGAACAACCGCGTCTCGGTCACGGCGCGCGTGCGCTCTTCAGGTTTGGTCATTGAAGCTCCCTTCGGGGCGTTGAAGCCCCTACTTTCGCGCCCTACTTGATGGGCAGTTCTCGCATGGAGCCCAGTCGCTCATGTATAAATCGCTTCAGAACGCGCTCGACCATGCAGGGCCGGCCCCAGCCGACTGCACTGTTAGAGGCCTCCACAAAGGGTCGTTCTGTGCGTCGACTGCCCGTTTCACAGCTAGACTATGCCACATACGCGATTTTAATCACACATATGCGATTTCATATTGCAAAATGGTCTGAGCGGCTACGGATTCATGCCCTGCGGTTATATGACAGGCGTTCGCGGGACTTTCGCTCGTAAGCTCGCTGGAGGACAGTGGCCGACGCAGCAGCGACGATTGGAAAGGGCTGTTGGCGCCGGTGCCGCGTTCCAGCACCTAGGACGGCGCCCCCCTCAAGCGGACGGCAGACTTGCAGCCCCGGACTTGCAAACGCAAGGACACTGGCTAGCCGATGCATTGCCTTCAGGTGACGACAGCGCTGGTAAGAGGCGTCAATTGTCGAGGTTGCACCCCGGTGCCGCCCCTCCATCGGTAGCAACGCCGTCGGAATCCATGACGGCTAATTGGCAATGTCCGTGAGGTCAATGTGAGCCGTGGGCCGGCCCAAGGCTTTCATGACCTGCAGATAGAACGCGAACGAAAAACTACCTCGTGACATCTTGCTCGCAACTGAGCGCTCGGTTTCGACGACGCCGAGTTGCGTTAGTAGCTCGGCAAGCTCGCGATAGCTCACCCCCTGCCGAACCAGTTCGGCGCGAAGTACGTTTCGAGCTAATTTGTACCAGTCTGCCATCCGCCCAGCCTTAACTCAGCGCAAAAGGCGGATTATTCCTTGCCTCCCTCGAATTCGGTCCTATAATCGCACATATGCGATTTAAGGTTCATATGTAAGATTCACTTTAGGCACTATCTTGCGTGTGCGACGACCGCCGCCACGTCTGTCCCCGGACTCGTTTCCGCGTCCGATTTGCCCACGAATACGTACGACCTTCACCCGCGACCGCCGACTCGGGAGCAAGCGCTCCCACGCGCGCAGGGATTTTAGTGTTGATTTGCACTGAATCCTGACCCACCCTACGCAGTAATTTGCATCGAATATTGACCCACGTAGAACACTGACCTGCTCGGGAACGGGCAGGGGAACGGAGTGATCGACGTGGCTATATTGAGCATCATCCGACGCTGGCACTTTCGCGATCATGTCTCGTTGCGCGAGATTGCCAAACGACTGGGCGTGTCGAGAAACACGGTCCGGCGTTACATTCGGGCCGGTACGGTCCTGCCCGCCTATCCGGAACGACACAGTCCCAGCAAGCTCGACGGGTTCGCTGCGAAGCTCTCGAGCTGGCTGAAGACCGAAGCGAACCGGCCCCGCAAGCAGCGAAGAACCCTGAAGCAGATCCACGCAGATCTGTGCGCGCTCGGCTTCACCGGCTCTTACGACCGGGTGGCGGCGTTCGCTCGGCGCTGGCGGCAGGAGCAGCACGAGCAGGCAAAGACAACGGGACGGGGAACGTTCGTGCCGCTGCGGTTTGCCGCTGGCGAAGCGTTCCAGTTTGACTGGAGCGAGGACTGGGCCGTTATCAATGGCGAGCGCACCAAGCTGCAGGTCGCACAGCTCAAGCTCAGCCATAGCCGCGCCTTCTTCCTGCGCGCCTACCTGCTTCAGACTCACGAGATGCTGTTCGACGCGCACTATCACGCGTTCGTCGCCTGGGGCGGCATTCCACGCCGCGGCATCTATGACAACATGAAGACCGCCGTTGACAGAGTGCGACCCGGCAAGGTGCGCGAGGTCAACGCGCGCTTCAGCGCGATGGTTAGTCACTACCTGTTTGACGCCGAGTTCTGCAATGTCGCCTCGGGCTGGGAGAAGGGGCAGATAGAGAAGAACGTCCAGGACAGCCGTCACCGGCTTTGGCAGAAAGCGCCGGCGTTCGGCTCGCTCGCCGCGCTTAACGACTGGCTGGCCGACCAGTGCGTGCTGCTGTGGCAACAGACGCGGCACCCGGAGCACGACACGACCATTTGGGATGCGTGGGCGGCCGAGCGTCCACACCTGATGCCGGTGGGCCAGCCATTCGATGGTTTCGTCGAACATACCAAGCGCGTTTCGCCCACCTGCCTGGTGAACTTCGAGCGCAACCGCTATAGCGTACCGGCGTCGTTTGCCAACCGGCCCATCAGCCTGCGCGTGTATGCCGCAAAGCTTGTCTTCGTCGCCGGAGGTCAGGTGATCGCCGAGCACGAACGGCGTATCAACCGCAGCCACAACCACGGCGAGACCATCTACGACTGGCGTCACTACCTGGCAGTCCTGCAGCGCAAACCGGGAGCGCTTCGCAACGGTGCACCCTTCACCGAGTTTCCAGCTGGCTTCCGCAAGCTGCAGGGCGTGCTGCTCAAGCGCCCGGGGGGCGACCGGGAGATGGTCGAGATTCTGGCGCTCGTGCTGCTGCACGACGAACAGATGGTGCTCGCTGCCGTCGAGCTGGCATTCGAGGCTGGCGCGCCGAACAAGCAGACGGTGCTGAACATCCTGAGCCGCCTGCTTGACAGCCCGCCTGTGCCACCGCTGCAGACGCCACAGGCGTTCACGCTGACCGTCGAGCCGCAGGCCAATGTCGGCCGGTATGATCGGCTAAGAGACCGCGAGGACAATCATGCAGCCTGACGTGATGATGCAGATGCTCAAGTCACTCAAGCTGCACGGTATGGCTCAGGCACTGGGCGAGCTCGCCGCTCAGGACTCGCCGGCCTACAAGGCGGCTTCACTGGTGCTTGCCGGATTGCTCAAGGCAGAAATTGCAGAACGGGAAGTGCGCTCACTCGCTTACCAGATGAAGGTGGCGCGCTTCCCGGCGTATCGCGATATCGGCGGCTTCGACTTCAGCTGCAGCGATGCCAACGAGGCGCTGGTGCGGCAGTTGTACGAGTGCGAGTTTATCGACTCGGCGCACAACATCGTCCTGGTGGGCGGACCCGGTACGGGAAAGACGCATCTGGCAACCGCGATCGGTGTGCAGGCTCTCGAACATCATCGCCGCCGGGTGCGCTTCTTCTCCACCATCGAGCTGGTCAACGCACTCGAACAGGAGAAGCTCGTGGGCAAGCCCGGACAGCTCGCCACACGACTTATGTATGCCGATCTTGTGGTGCTGGACGAGCTCGGCTATCTGCCCTTCAGCCAGACCGGCGGTGCGTTGCTGTTCCACCTGCTTAGCAAGCTCTACGAACGAACCAGCATCATCATCACCACCAATCTGAGCTTCGCCGAGTGGGCCAGTGTGTTTGGCGATGCCAAGATGACGACCGCGCTGCTCGACCGGCTTACGCACCACTGCCACATTGTAGAAACAGGCAACGATAGCTATCGTTTCAGAAACAGCACGACACAGCCCAAAAAGGAGAGAAAGAAGACCCAGATACCCACCGAATAACCCGCAAAGCTGGTCCAACGGGTGGGTCAGAATTCAATGCAAATCGTGGGTCAGGATTCAGTGCAAATCAACAGATGAGGCGGCACCACGGCTTAACAGTGCCTATCACCCTCTGTCGCTGACGCCGCGCCCCGCACCGCACCGAATCGCGACCCGCCCAACTCGTTTTCCTGATTTCACCTCTTGCAATCAGTTGTTGGCCGATGCCCTCGTTTTCTGCAATAACGGCGGAGGTTGACATGGACACGCTTCTCAGGAATGACGTGTTCGAGGGAAAGGACGGATGTCAGTATCGCGTCGTCAGCAATACGTCATCCGCCAATCACGGCTGGGTCATTAACTTGTCGCAACCCCACGCATGGCCCGTCGAGCGCGAATTCAATGTGCTTCGTCACCATAGCGAACATCGCAGCCACACCACGCGGGAAACGCTACCAGAGTTCGCGTTTTACTCGGAGAAGGCCCGCGCGCGCGCGAACGCAGCGTATGAAGCCATCAAGCCGCTCGTTCTCAATGACGATGGAACCGAGAACAAAGCGCTCTTCTGTGAAAAGACTCGTAGTGCGTTGGTTCGAGCGCGAGCGGCGGAGTTGGCCATATCGAAGACGACCATCTATAAGTATCTGAAAGACTGGTGGACGCTCGGTCAGACGAGGTACGTGCTGATTCCTGCGAGCGCAAGAAACGGTAAAAATCAGCCCGCGGGGACCGGCAGCCGGGGGCGCCGTCCAGACGACGACCGCTACGCTGTCTTCCAGATGTCGGCCAACGACATCAAGTGGGCAAAGGAAATCATCCAGAAACGATACATCGGCAACGAACATGCGTCACTTGTAGGAGTCCATAGCGACCTCATTGCACAGCGGTACTCATTATTGGACGGAAACGGCGCGAGAATCAATCTTCCCGAGGGCGAGCGTCCATCCATACATCAACTGCGCTCCGTTCTAAAGAAGTACTTTACTCAAGAAGACGTTGAGAGAGGAAAGCACGGTGATAAGAACTTTGAACGCGAACTCAACCCGATGCTCGGCAGTTCCCTCGAGGAATGCGTTGCGCCAGGGCATATTTACGAGATTGACGCTACCATTCTTGACGTGTTTCTGGTCGCTCAAGCCAACCGTAACAGCATAATTGGCAAGCCTACGTTGTACCTGATATACGACCGGAAAACTCGCCTGTGCGTAGGCTTCTATCTGGGTCTGGAAAACGCCTCCTGGACTGGGATGATGCTTGCCATCTTGAGCATCGCCGTAGACAAACAGGCACTGTGCAGGAAGTACAACGTCCCGTACGACCCTGCGGATTGGCCGGCTCATGGCGTCTTTCCTGCCAAATTCCTCGCAGACCGTGGCGAAGGCGCTTCGCACAACAGCGACCGAATCTGTGACGGCATGGAAGCGACCATATCCAACACTCAGGCACTGTTGCCAATCCGAAAAGGTCTCGTCGAATCTGGATTCAAATCGGTCCACACTGCAATCAAGGACGAGGCACCTGGCTACGAACCGCCGCGCGACGCAGTCAAGCGGCGCAGCCCAAAGTACCACTTGGACGCCGCCCTGACTTTAGACGAAATCGTCTCCATTATCCTGGGACAGATAGTGAGGCACAACCGCTCCAAGATGCGCCGCTTTCCACTGGCCCCAGAGAACGTCCTCGACGGCTGGGCTGCGATTCCCCGAGAGCTGTGGACCAGAGAAGTCAGCCATGGCGGAGGCGTTGGTACAAGGTACACACATGAGTATTTGCACAAACAGCTGCTTCCCGTGGACACCGCCCAGGTGACGCAACAGGGAATCACCTTCCGCGGATGCTTCTACAAGTCATTGGAGCCGACTGTCCGTCAATGGATGGTCCAGGCTGCCGTGAAGAAGGGATTTGCAGTCAGGTGCTCTTATGACCTCCGCCTGGTTGACGAACTGATTGTGCACGATTCGAACGGGAAAAGTTACACATGCACGCTCACTGCCGATAGCAAACGGTTCGCAGGCTATTCATACGCTGAAGTGAAGTATCTGCTCAGTCGCGAGCTGGATATGAAGAAAGCAAAGGCTCCGGAGTCGGAACAGGCGCGCGCGGACCAACGGGCTCAAGCAAAAGCCGTAGTTGACCACGCGATTGCTGCGACCAAAGCAGCGCGAACTGGTGCGGCTCGTTCCGCTCGCCGCGCGGATACTGCCGCTGCGCGTGGCGCAGAGCAGACAACACGACGTCGCGAGGAAGTCACGATGCCCCCAACCACAAACATCGAAGAGACAAAAGGCAAGGTAGTGCGTTTGCGACCGGAAGGCTCGGCGGCAACGCCTTCGGCTGAAATTCAGATGCAATCCGTAAGCGACGCTACACCGACGACGGGTTCGTCTCTCCAAGATTTACTCCGCAACCTAGCTCTGGAGCATACAAATGAATCGACCGCTAAATAATCCTTTCGCCGTAGAAGCCCGATACACGGAACAGCGCATCCCACAATACCGTGGAAACGCTTTGATTGGCGCCCTTCCTGCCAGCCCGACCGACGAACAGCTCGCCGGTCAGCTTTTTGACGTACCTGAGTTCAAGCTTGAGCAACGCAGCTGGGAAACATGTGACCGTCTGGAAATGGTTTCGCAGCTCTCAACTTTTCTCTTTCCGCTGGCGCGCCATATCACGCTGGCGCGAGCTTTCGACTCGCTCATCAAGACTGGATATGCTCGCCGTGGCATCCGAACACCCGAACATATCGCTACCTATCAGAGCCTGTATGAGGCGCAGCAAGAAGGAAAAGCCTTCAAAAACAGCTCAATCCGCGCTGCAGGGGCGCAACTCTCTTCTGCGCTCATCGGTTGGTCTGGGACGGGTAAAACTTCAGCTATCCGCAGAATTTTCTCGCGGTACCCCGAGGTGATATGGCATCCCGAGCACGACATTACCCAGATTCCGTACTTGCACATTGAGTGTCCACACGACGGCATTTCAGGCAAAGGTCTTGCCGCATCCATCTTCAGAAAGCTGGACCAGCTCGTGCCCGATTGTAACTATTCTGCGCTCTATCAGAAGTCATCGGCCGGAGCCGAGACCTTGCTTAACAACGCCGCACGTGCACTCCACAATCACTACGTGGGAGTGCTGGTCGTCGATGAAATCCAAAACCTGAAAAACGCTGGAAAGTCGAAGACGTCGTTGATGTCGTTGCTAGTCAGTTGCGCAAACGAGCTCAACGTCCCTATCGTGTTCGTCGGAACGCATAAAGCACTGAACGTGTTGGGGATAGACATGAGTCCTGCTCGGCGCAGTTCCGCTGCGGGGTTCGCACTGTGGAAGTCGCTCGAACGCAGCGGTGACCTCCAAAGGCCAGAGGAATGGGAAGATTTCATCACGTCGCTCTGGCGCTTCCAGTGGAATCGGAAGCCCGTTAAGCTGGATACCTATCTCGCAAACTTCATGTTCGAATGCTGCCAAGGCATCCCGGACATTGCAATCAAACTCTTTGCATGCGCACAGTGGCGCGCCATGCTCAACGGCGATGAGACCTTCTCGATTGAAACGCTCGACGCGGTTATGACGAATGAGCTCGTCCGTGCCGAGCCGATGCTCGGTGCCATTCGCTCAAATGACCCGGAGGCGATGAGCCGATACGAGGACATTGCGCCACTTCACTTTTCGTCGCTCCTTGACGATGCAATGAACGCTTACGAGGGGGTCAAACAAGTCGGTGCAGCAGTGACCACCGGACATGTGAGCTTCGTTCCTCGTGTAACCAGCGTGCTCGTCGAGGCGGGCATTTCCGGGAAACGAGCCGAATCAATGGCACAGAAAGTCGCCGAAGAAGGGAAGGTCGTAGGCATTGCAGAAGGCGCCCGGGCTGCACTCGAACTCGCAAAGCCTCCCTCCCGCGCGCGCCGCAAGTCGAAGACCGAAGAAACGCAGCCGGCCGAACTGGCACCCGACGATTATCGAAATGCGGTTCGCAAGGCGCGAGAAACCGGAAGCACTGTTTTCGATGAACTCGCAAGAACAGGCGCTGCACGACCTCTGGATGAACTTGTGGGCGTTGGGTTCTGATGTACTTCCCAAAACCATACCCGGATGAACTACTCGGAAGCCTGCTCATCCGCGCGTCTCACCATCTGGGCCTGCCACCGAAGACGATAGGCTGTCTGCTTCACACAAATACGGACTTGTCCTTTTTGTATCCATCGGCTTTGGATGCAATTTCAAGGCTTACGAACATACCGGCGCAAAACCTTCTTCGCAAACACACGGTCTACCCTTATTCTGCGTTGAGCTTACCGATAGACAAACGGGATGCGCTCGAGCGCGCGTTGTTGACAGGGTCAGCCCGTGGGAGCAGCGTGCGGTTTCGGGCGTCGCTCGGCCTGCATATCGACGCGCTTTCCAGACTGCGCTACTGTGAGCAATGTTGCTTCGCGGAATGTCAGCGTATCGGCGAAAGTTACTGGCATCGCCAACATATCCTGCCAGGCGTATTCGTGTGTCCTCTACATGGAGACACACTTCGCATCTCAAGCATTTCCGTGCTGCCAAAGTTGTCGGCCACGAATGTCAAGCTTCCGCAGGAGGTCACGGGAGATGCAGTCAATTGGGCTATTGACGGCGACCATTTGCGGGAACTGGCTGCAGCGGTCATGGAAGCGATGCAGCGCCCGATGGGTACGTGGGACTGTACCGCCCGACACTTCCGTGACATCGCAACATTAGACTTCCGCAACAGTAGCCATCATGAGTGGCTTGTCGACCCTTTCGTGCATCAATTCGCTAAGTTTTACGGAACTCGATTCCTTGAGCAAGTAGGCCTCGGACTAACGTCTTTGGGCGCTGACGCGTGGCCCGCACAAGTGGCTCGTGGTGCCCGTCCGACCGTCCTGCTTCAATTGCGCCACATCATGCTCCACCTGTTCCTAAAACGGCTCGGCAACCTGTCTTCATTTTAGGTATCGCCCGTATAGAATTTCACAACTCCCCTCGCTATACGCTCCATACACATCTGGAGCGCGGGACATGTGGTTGCAATCGGTACAACGAGTAAGCGGAAAGCTGATGGCCGAATTGAGGTTAGATAGCGGGAAGACTGCCTTAACGGAGCTCGATTCGATTTGGGAGCTTGAGCTACCTTTAAGTACGCGAAGCAAGCTCTTCGCAGTAACGCGCCTCGCTGAGTGGGAAACCATTGATGCAACGGAATACCTCGCGGAGATGGGAATCGCGACCGACCTCCCCGGAAACCGCCATCAAGCATTTTCGATAAATCACAATGGGTTAAGACTTATCATTCCGGCGATTCTCATGCTGAAGGCGCTCTTCAAGCCGAACGCGACTGTTTTCCAATATCTCTTCAGACCGTCGGGGCTTGATTGCCTGCTGGCACCGGTGCCGAATCCCGGTTCGATGTCCGTGGCGTTACTCCCTACTCGCATCCGGCAACACATGCCTATCGCCGAACGTGGTCTTGCGCGGTTGCAATGGCTCTACTGCTTCCCGACCGCCCGCAAGGCGTTCGATTCTGTCTACACCAACGCGGCTCGTGGAGTCTTCGGTCTTGTCCTGCCCAATATAGAAGCAAGGATTTCGGTCCGGGGCGAATTGCGGGGACGCACACTTTTGGTTTCAACGCTAACGATTAACTCGTGCCGCCCGTTGGACGCTCCGTTCGCGTGGGCCGGGATGCAACCTCAAGAGTTTGCCCTGACAAGCTACCGCCGGTTCGCGCAGTTGAATCCCGTGCTCAAGAATCCCGACCTCGTTGAGGGAGCGGCCGGCTGGGGATTGTCCGATGACGAGTGGTTTCAATTGGAACATCTGTTCCCGCCACGCGCAGGCCGAATCACTGGAGACCGCGCCCGACTGCTTATCGACGCAATCTTGCTTAAGCTGGGAACAGGCGTCGGATGGGGGCCGGTGAATGCGCAATGCGGGACCACAGCCGCCGTGAGCTCTTACTACCAGGCGTGCCGCCGTTCCGGAACATGGGAAATCATTCAGGCTACTCTTAGGGAGACAAGAAGCCGCACTGCTTCGTCGAACTCTACAGCTTCCCACGATTGACTCGGAAGACAACGCTACCCCCGGATTCATCGAGCACAAAGACCGTCCAGTTGGACGGTCTTTTTTTGTGTCGCTATATAAACGAGAGCAAAGGTTCGGTCTAGGGAACGCAAGAAGGCGCTCCATGCGCCCTTGCGCTGGGACAATTTCAAAAGCGAGTAGCGGGACAGGTATCGATTGCGAATTCAATTTTTTGTCGTGCGGAGCATGGGCCAGTTTTGATTGCAACCGTGTTTCTTTGCAATATTTACAATCCCCTGCTGCTCAACAAGATACGCGCGCGCGTTGGGACAGATATCGTTTGCGAGCCACCACTTCTAAACCATCCCCCTCCGGGCAACTCCCCATAAAGAACAGCCGTCGTCCGCCGATAAGACAAGGAACCTAGCTCCGCCCCGCACTAATTCGAGCGGCCTCATGGCAGTCAATCTTTCCGTTTCTGAGTCGATCCTCGCGACGCCGCCCGAACTCGGCGCAGCCGTGTGTCCGTCTATCCGCGCCCGTCTGTTGTCGACGCTTTTCGACAACCGGCGGCCGCTTGTCATGTCGATCGTCGCCAGCGCGTTCGTCGCCGCGGCGGCTTATGTGCGCTTGCATCAGCCGTGGACGATCGTCTGGCTGTTCGCCGACGTCTGGCTATTGCTAGGACGCCTGAGCATCATCCACGCTTACGTCGCGCATAGCCGCAAGGGACCGGCGAATCCGGGCCCGTGGGCCGCCGCGTACGCGCCGTTGTGCGTCGCGACGAGCCTCATGCTCGGGCTCGGGACGATGGGCTGCGTGCGCACCACCGACACTACGCTCGCAGCACTCGCCATCATGGTCGCCTCGGGCATCCTGGGCGGCGTCGCGTCGAGGAACGCCGCGGTGCCGCGCCTCGCGATCGCGCAGATATGCGTGGTGTCGATACCTATCGGCGTCGGCGCGCTGCTCTCGCCGACCGATGGTTCCTGGATACTCGTGCCGCCGCTGCTTCTGTACGTCGGGGCGATGACGTCCATCGTGCGGCGCCACTACCGCGGACTCGTCGCGCTGATGACCGCCGAGCAGAATCACGCCGAACTCGCGGCGCGTTTCGACGCCGCGCTCACGCACATGCCGCACGGTCTGTGCACGCTCGATCCCGCGGGCAAGGTGGTGATTGCGAATAGCCGCACGGCGCAGTTGTTCGGCACGAGCGTCGATATGCTCAAGCTGAATGTGCCGCTGCCCGAGTTCATCAGCCATGCCGGTTTTGCACAGTTCGACGACGCGCTGCGTCAGCAGTTCGTCGAACGATGCACCGCCTGGCTGCAGGAAAAACGGCGGCCGCTGGCGCTCGAATTGCGCAACGGGCGTCAACTGGAGTTGCGGCGAAATCCGGTGCCCGACGGCAGCGCGGTCGTCATCATCGAGGATGTGACGGAACGCCGCCAAAGCGAAGCCAAGGTGCTGTACCTCGCCCGCCATGATTCGCTGACAGGGCTCGCGAACCGGCGCGAACTGCGCGAGTGTCTCGACCGAATCCTGTTGCGGAGTCACACGCGGCGCGAAACGCGCACGGCGGTGCTGTACCTGGATCTCGACGGCTTCAAGCAGGTCAACGATCGGCATGGCCATACCGCCGGCGACGAGGTGCTGGAGACGGTCGCGGCGCGCCTGCGCCAGACGCTGCGCCACGGCGAATTCGCGGCGCGCCTCGGCGGAGACGAGTTCGCTGTCATCGTCGAAGAGGCGACGCTGAGCGCGATCGTCGCCATCGCGCAGCGCGTGATCCGCGAAATCGCGAAACCGTATGCGCTCACGGCGGGCGGCACGATCAGCCTCGGCACGAGCATCGGCATTGCGCTGGCCGAGCCGCACGAACCTGTCGACAGTCTTATCAGGCGCGCCGACGAGGCTATGTACAGCGCGAAGAACGCGGGTAAAGGCACCTATCGGATTGCTGGGAACGACGGCGAGTTGGAGACGGACGCGGATTACGACGCGAGCGTCGGCGCGGCGTAGAGCGGTGCGGCGTAGCGACGGGACGCGCGGTTTGGCGCGAGGGCTGTAGCTGCGGCGCGGCGAGATTTACGTCGTTCTGGCTCGGGCCGCTTGGTTCGGCTCGCCAGGCTCGATGCGCCGGAGTCCGCTTGGGTCCGCTGATCCGCTTGCGTCCACTGATCCGCTTTGGTCCACTGATCCGCTTGGGTCCGCTTGGGTCCGCTCGGGTCCGCTCGGGTCCGCTCGGGTCCGCTCGGGTCCGCTCGGGTGCGCTTGGTCCGCTCGCTCCATTCGGTCGACTCGGTCAACGTTCGTCCGCCTCGATCCGCATCAGTCCGGCTACGTCCGCCCCACCCCACCTACTTACTAGCCGCCCCCTCCGACGCCGTTGCGCCCATCGCCCCCTTCTTCTGCTTTTTCATTGGCTTGTGCGACGAGCCCATGCCGTCGGACGGCGAGGCCATCGTCCCGCTTGCATTCGGCGTCGGCATGCCGTTGCCGCCCTGTCCCGCGCCGGCGCCACCGCCGGCGTTCGTTGCCGCTCCCTCCGCGTAGACCGCGCCCGACAAACCGAGCATCAACGCCGACATCACGACGCCTTTCGTAGTCACTCGCATGATGGCCTCCTCCATTGCAATGCGCTGGTTGCAGCCCGTGTGCAACACCTGGCGCATGCAGCGACGCAATCCGCGTGCCGCCGCCCGACGCGCAAGCGGCCAAAGCCCGCCGGTCGGCGGCTCCGGGCGAGCAGGAAAAACGGCGTATTTCCCCCGGATTGACCCGCCTCGCCGCGTGCACTAACAATCCGATATGCATATCGGCGACGCTTATCCGGCGATGCCCGCCAGCGACGCCGCGCGCGAACGCCGAAGTCAGTGGAGGACGCCATGATGCTCGCGAGACTTGCCGCCTTCGCAGCGTGGACCCTCGTGATTGCGGGAACGGCCTACGCGCAGGGGACGAACGCAGGCGCAGGCCGCCCGCGTTCCAACGCCGGCTCGACGGGCGGCGCGCGGCCGCAAGCGCCGCAGTCCGCAGCGCCTCCCACGCCGGCGTCCCTACCGACGACCGGCAGCACGTCGCTCTTGCCCGGCGCGGGCCTCATCGTCGCTCCCGAGGACGGCGCGAGGCCGCCGCGTCCCGAGGCGTCGCCGGGCACGCCTGCCAACCCGAGCGGCCTCAAAAAGCCCGACTGAGAATAGGCCAATTGGAGGCCAATCGAAGGCTTAACGAACGGCTCCATCGAGCGGACTGGCCGCCAAGCCGGATCACCGCACCGCCGCCCTCACCCGCCCCCTCACAACAACGCAACCACCCGCACGTCGCCCTGTTCCGCGGACGCCACCACCTTCTCGCCGATGCGGCGGAACGTGATCGACACCGACGCGTCGCCGACCCGCAGATCGCCCAGCTCAAGCCAGTCGATGCCCTCGGGCAGCATCGGCTGCTCGATCAACACCTCGCGGCGTTCGGCGTCGATGGTGATGCCGAGACACGCCTCGAGCATCATGAACGGCGAGCCGGCCGCCCACGCCTGCGGCAGACACGCGACCGGGTAAGCAGTCGGCGGCTCGCCGCGCCGGCGCGGGAATCCGCAGAACAGCTCCGGCAGACGCATGTCGAAATTGACCGCTGCCTGAAACAGCGCCTGCAGCAGCCGCACCGCCGCCGCCTTGCCGCCGTAGCGCGACAGGCCGCGCGCGCAGATCGCGTTGTCATGCGGCCAGACCGAGCCGTTGTGATACGCCATCGGATTGAACCGCGACTGGCTCGCGGCGAGCGTGCGCACACCCCAGCCGGTGTGAAAGAGCGTCGAGTCCAACGCGCGCACCACCGATTCGCCGCGTTCGCGCGAAGGCAAACCGAAAGCCAGCAGGTGCCCCGCATTCGACGCCATCACGCGGCACAATTCGCCGTGGCCGTCGAGCGCGATGCCGTAGAAGCCCGACTCCTCCATCCAGTATTTTTCTTCGACGCACTCGCGCAGCTTTTTCGCCCGCGCCTTGTATTGCGCGGCGGCGTCGTGCATGCCGCGCAGCTTCGCGTAGTGGGCCATCGTGTCGAACGCGGCGCTCGCATACGCCTGCACTTCGACGAGCGCGATCGGGCCATCGGGGAAGCGGCCATCGGCATGGAACACCGAATCGTGGCTGTCTTTCCAGCCCTGGTTCGCGAGGCCGCCGTCCGACTCGCGCTGATAGTCGAGCAGCCCGTAGCGGTTCTTGTCGCACACGCCCGCGACCCAGCCGGCCGCGCGCTCGAGCGCCGGCCACAATTCGTCGATCAGACCGACGTCGCCCGTGCGCGCCGCATAGGCGCCGGCCAGCACGATGAAGAGCGGCGTGGTGTCCACGCCGCCGTAATACAGCGCGAACGGCACTTCGCCGGTGGCGGCCATTTCGCCCTTGCGCATCTCGTGCATGATCTTGCCGGGCGCGGCATCGCGAAACGGCGAGTTCTCCTGCGCCTGATGCTCGGCGAGAAAACGCAGCACGCCTGCGGCCAGTTGCGGCTGCAACCACAGCGTCTGCAACGACGTGATCACCGCATCGCGGCCGAACGGCGTGGAGAACCACGGAATGCCCGCATACGGATACGGGCCGGTCGCGAGGTCGGTGGTCAACAGGCCAAGGTCCGCGAGCGACCGGTCGATCCACGCATTGAAGAGCGGATTGCTCGAGCGCACGCGCGCGGTCACGCGCCGCCGCTCGCGCATCACGAGGTGCGCGTCGACCAGCGCCGCGCGCACCGCGGCCCGGCCGACCCGCGGGCGCTCGGTGTCGATCTGCGACATATGCGCTTCGCTCAGCGGATGAGTCGGCGACGACACGCCCGCGCTCGGCGCATCGGGCGTCTTCGAGACCACCTGAACCGAGACCGACAGATAGATCGACACGCACGCCTGCGCCGGCAGCGTGACCGTGTAGTCGGCGCGATCCGCAAACAGCTTGTCGGGCCGCGGCGCGAAGGCGATCTGCACATTGCGCGCCACGTCGTCGAGGCCGAGATAGCCGAGCAGCACTTCGTCGTTCTCGACGCGCGCCGGCTCGATACGCCCCTGCTTCGCGCGGCTCAGGCCGCGCACCTCGAACATGTCGCGGAAGTCGCTGGCAAAGGAAATGGACAGCGGCACGACGGCGTCGCTCGTGCCGTAGTTGGTGAGTTCGATGGCTTCGTTCAACACCGTGCCCGACAGCACGCGCACGCGCTCGACGTGGATCACGCCTTCCGGCGTGCTGGCGCCGCCGAGCGGCGGCAACGGGCGGTTCGTCAGATGCGCGGTGAACGACGTGTTGTCGCTGCTGACACTGCCCGAGAGCAGCGACGGCGCGCGGCCGCCGAACGTCAGGCGCAGTTGCGAGAGGACGCGGGTGTCGTTGACGAAGAGGCCGTCGTCGACGCCCGTAATATCGCCGAGAGGATCGTTGACGATGAACGTGTCGCCCGACTTCAGCACATGCTGCGTGGCGCTTGCAACGTTGAGATTTTCCGTCGGGATGAATACGCCGTCCGGCTCGGATTCGCGGTGATCGATTCCGCCCGAGTGGGACAGGCCGCCGAGGGCTTCAGGCTGCTGCATCAGGGTCGCTCCTATGGTTCGCTGCTGCGTATGCTTCGCTTGCGGTTGCCGCCGGTCGGTGCCCGTTCGTGCTCATTGGTGCCCGTTAGTGGCCGGCCGCTTCCGATTGTAGAAGCTCTCGTCTCGTCAGACGAACTTATCGCAGGCGAGTTTCGGTTTTTTTTCAGTGGCATGCGACGTGCAGGCAGGCGCGACGTAAGGGACGAGATGGGCCGCTAACCGAAACAATGTTTTGCTGGCGCGGCACTGAGTGGCTGAGGGTGCGTCTGCGATACTCGGTTCGTGTTTCGCTTGCCCGGCGAACACATCGCTGTCTTTGGCCCGCTGTAGAGGCGGGCCTTTTTTAATCAGCCAGAGCAGTCAGCCGAAAGAACAGGAAGAACCGAATGAACGCCTCTCTTGAAACGCTTTTTCCGGACCACGTCCATCGCGACGACAGCGCGGTTAGCGCGCTGAACCATCAGGACATCGTCGTCGCGTTGTCGGCGGCTTTGAAGACGCAGGATGTCGCGGTGCTGCACATGCTTTATCCGCGCACCGACGCGCGCACGCATCGCAGCCTCGATGCGCTCGTCGATGTGTTGCATGGACACGGTCTGCACGAAGTCGCCGATCTGATCGCGCACGAAGCGCACTATCTGCTGTTCAAGGACCCGGCGAAGGCGTGGAAAGCCTTCCACGAAATTCGCAACGATTCGCTCGCGATCGGCGTGCATCTCTACTATCACGGTCTCGTCGGCGAGGCAGCGGAACTCGCGCTCGACAAGGATGCCCATCGCAAGGGCTGACGAAGCCGCGCGGAACGCTCACCGGCGATTCGCCGCGCGAGCGAGTGAGTGAGTGAGCGTGCGTGCGTGCGTGCCTATTTATGCAGGCACTGTCGCGCGCTGCCGCACGATTGGCCTTCGACTCATTCGCAAGCGAATTCGTCGACCATGCCGGTCGCGGCCGCGGCGCCCGCGCCGCGCACGGCGCAGGTCAGCGGTTCGTCGGCGACGCGCACCTCGAGACCGAGCTCGTTCGTGAGGCGCCGCTCGAGATTGCCGAGCAGCGCGCCGCCGCCGGTCAGCACGATGCCGTTGTGCGCGATATCCGTGATGAGTTCGGCCGGCGCCATTTCAAGCCCGCGCTTCACCGCGCCGATCACCTGGCGCAGCGGGCCTTCGATCGCATCGGCGATATCGTGGTTGCTCAACTGCACCGTGCGCGGCAAGCCGTCGTCGACGCTGCGCCCGGTCGCGTTCATGTGCTCGGCGGGCACGTCGCGCACGGCCGTGCCGATGTTCTTCTTCACGTGTTCGGCGGTCTGCTCGCCGAGCAGCACGCCGTACAGATTGCGCACGTAACTGACGATGGCCATATCGAAGCTGTCGCCGCCCACGCGGATCGAGCCGCTGTACGCGGTGCCGCCGAGCGAGAGCACGCCGACTTCCGTCGTGCCGCCGCCGATATCGACGACCATCGAACCGGTCGCCTCCGTCACCGGCAAGCCCGCGCCGACCGCCGACGCCAGCGATTCGCCGATCAGGCTCACCTTCCACGCGCCGGCCGCGACGGCCGCTTCCTTGATCGCGCGGCGCTCGACCTGGGTCGCGCCGGCCGGCACGCACAGCGTGAACGCGGCGCGGCGGCTGAAGAATTGCCGCGGACGCGCCATGTCGACGAATTGCCGGATCATGTGCTCGGCAGCGGAAAAGTTGGCGATCACGCCGTGACGCATGGGCCTCACGGCTTCCAGATTGCGCGGCGCGCGGCCAAGAAGCTGGCGCGCCTCGGCGCCCACCGCCGTCACGCGTTTCGCACCGCCCGCATGATCCTTCTCGAAGCAGACGACCGACGGCTGATTCAGCACGATGCCGCCGTCGTCGGTATAGATCAGCGTGTTGGCGGTGCCGAGGTCAACGGTCACTGCCTGGCGGAACAGTCGATCGAAAAGCGGGTGATGCGGCGTCGGTGTGGCCATAAGAAGGCTCTGTTATGTCGCTCGGTAGCGTCGCGCTCGCGTCGCCGATTCGCGTCGTTATTCCATGCGCGGCAGTGTGAAAATGCGCCCCGTCGCCCAGCCCGCGAGCATTGCGCAGTCCCGCGACGGGCGTGATTTTCGTGCTATGAGCAGTTAACGGCAAGCCGATCAATAACTTTAGCCCCGCTTTTCGTGCGGACGTATCAATCGCGCGACAATGCGCCGAGCGTGCGCTCCAGCGCGGCCTCGCCGAGCGCGACGCCGTCCGCGCTGATCGTATGGCCGACGCCCGGCAATGCGTACGCATCCACCGTGTAGCCGGCCGCGCTGAACGCGTCGGCTGCATGTTCGAGCGCCTGCACCGGGATCACCTCGTCTTCCTCGCCGTGAATCAGCGTGAGCGGCGTGCCGTTGCGCGCGAGCACGGGCGACGCGAGCCGCCCCGAGTATGCGACGACGCACGCGGCGCCTTCCGCGCTCGTCGCCACATGATGCAGCGCCATGATCGAACCTTGCGAAAAGCCGACTAGCGCAAGGCGTCCGAAAGCAAGCTGCCAATGCGCGAGCTCGGCTTCGAGCATGCGTCGCATGGCCGCGTACGCGGTCGTCGCGCGCGCCTCGCGGTTGGCCTCGTTGATGTCGCGCAGACTGAACCACTGACGGCCGCCGAAGCCGCCGTCGAAGGGATCGGTGCCGTCGAGCGACGTGAAGGCGATGTCCGGCAGACGCTCGCTCCAGATGTCGGCGAGCGGCATGAGGTCGCGCGCGTTGCTGCCCACGCCGTGCATCAGGATCACGACCCCTTTGGCGGGCGCCTGCAGCGGCGCACGCCGCCAGCCATGTTCGAATTGTTCCCAGGCCATATTGCTTTCCTTTCCTTTTTGCTTCAATTGATTCGCGGTTGATTCTCGGTTGGTTCGCGGTTGGTTCGCGGTTTGATCACGTTTAATGGCGATTGATCGCGCCGCGCTCGACGTCGCGCTATGCGGTTTGGTTCTGTCCAGCCGCGAGCATACGCTGTCGGCTTCGTTCACGGCGCGTTGCAATGCCCGCAGCGGCGACGTCGAAAGATGAATACAGGTATGCTTTTGCGAGCATCCAGCGGACCCGCCGCGTAATACGGCCACACGCAAAGCCGCGCGCGAGGTCCGCGGCATATCGATCCGGGAGAATGTCTTGAGCCAATCCACGTCTGCGGAGTCGCCCGCGCCCGCGCCCACGTCCGCGCCGCCCGCGCCTCCGCCGCCGCTGAAAGGCGGCCAACTGGTGCTCGCGACCATCGCGGTCGCGCTTGCCACCTTCATGAACGTGCTCGACACGTCGATTGCGAACGTCGCGATTCCGACCATTTCGGGCAACCTGGGCGTTTCCGTCGACGAAGGCACGTGGGTCATCACCGTGTTTGCCGCGGCCAATGCCGTGTCGATTCCGCTCACCGGCTGGCTCACGCAGCGCATCGGCCAGGTGAAACTGTTTGTCGGCGCGATCCTGATGTTCGTGATCGCGTCGTGGCTGTGCGGCATTGCGCCGACGCTGCCGATCCTGCTGCTCGCGCGGGTCTTTCAGGGCGCGGTGGCGGGCCCGCTGATTCCGCTGTCGCAAGCCATTCTGCTCGGCTCGTATCCGAAGGAAAAAGCGTCGACCGCACTCTCGTTATGGGCGATGACCGCCACTGTCGGTCCGATCGCGGGTCCTGCGCTCGGCGGCTGGATCACGGACAGCTATAGCTGGTCATGGATCTTCTATATCAACATTCCCGTTGGACTATTCGCAGCCGGCGTCACGTGGATGATCTATCGCACTCGCGAATCGCCCACGCGCAAGCCGCCTATCGACGTGGTCGGCCTCGGGCTGCTGATTACCTGGGTCGCGTCGCTGCAGATCATGCTCGACAAAGGCAAGGATCTCGACTGGTTCGCGTCGCCCGTCATCGTGATTCTCGGGCTGACCGCGCTCGTCAGCTTCGCGTTCTTTCTCGTGTGGGAATTGACGGAAGAAAATCCGATCATCGACTTACGGCTCTTTCGCGAGCGCAACTTTCTTGGCGGCACGATTGCCATTTCCGTCGCCTATGGCGTGTTCTTCGGCAACCTCGTGCTATTGCCGCAATGGATGCAGGAGTACCTCAACTACCGTTCCGTCGACGCTGGCCTCGTCACCGCGCCGCTCGGCATATTCGCCGTGATTCTCGCGCCGGTGATGGGCCGCGTGCTGCCGCGCTCGGACGCCCGCATCATTTCGACGATGGCGTTTGTCGGCTTCGCAATCGTCTTCTATATGCGCTCGAAATACGTGATCGAAATCGACACCTGGCATCTCGTGATACCCACGCTATTGCAGGGTATTCCGATGGCATTGTTCTTCGTGCCGCTGACGTCGATCATTCTGTCCGGACAGCCGCCCAACAAGATTCCTGCGGCGGCCGGCCTGTCGAATTTCGTCCGCGTGTTTTGCGGCGCGGTGGGCACCTCCGTCGCGGGCAATGCCTGGAACAATCGCACGGTGCTGCATCATGAACGGCTCACCGAACGCGCTTCCGTCGACAACCCGTTGTTCAATCAACAGATCGATTCGACGCAATCGCTGCTGCATCTGAATACGCAATCGGCGCACGCGCTATTCGATTTCACCGTGAATACGCAGGCCGCGATGATGGGCCTGAACGACATCTTCTTTGTATCGGCGGTCATCTTTATTCTGATCATTCCGCTGATATGGATTACGCGGCCCGCCAAAGGCGGCGGCGGTGATGCAGCCGGCGCGCATTGACCGTATCACGCGTATCGCACGTATCGCACGTATCGCAGAGCGCAATCGAACCGTTCGCGGATGCTTGCCAGTAGAATCGCGGCTCCACCAAATTGAGCCTCATGAACTACGCATCCATTCTCGAGCAGATTCATCGCGACTTGCGGCCTTATCTCGGCACGGGCAAAGTTGCGGATTACATCCCGCAACTGGCTAAAGTCCCGGCCGAGAGCTTCGGCATGGCAATCGTCACGGCGTCGGGCGAAGTATTCCGCACCGGCGAAGCGGACACGCGCTTTTCCATTCAGAGCATTTCCAAGCTATTCGCCTGCACAATGGCGTTCCGTCTGCTCGGCGACGCGCTATGGCAACGCGTGGGCCGCGAGCCGTCGGGCAATGCTTTCAATTCATTGGTCCAACTCGAGGCGGAGCACGGCAAGCCGCGCAATCCGTTTATCAATGCGGGAGCGCTGATCGTCACCGATGTACTGTGCCGGCGTTTCGTGCAAGCCGAAACCGCACTCGTCGAATTCATGCGGCGCGTAACGGGCGAGACGAGCATCGACTACGATTCGCGCGTCGCTCAATCGGAATTGCAGCACGCTCACCGCAATCGCGCGATGGCGCATTTCATGGCGAGCTTCGGCAACATGGAGATGCCGCCGGAAGTCGTGGTGGACGCGTATTGCCGCCAATGCGCAATCTCCATGAGTTGCGTCGAATTGGCAAAAGCAGCGCTCTTTCTCACCAATCACGGCGTTGTGCCTTCCACCGGCGAGCGGATTCTCGACACGAGTTCCGCGAAACGTCTTTCGGCACTCATGCTGACTTGCGGCACTTACGACGCCGCGGGCGACTTCGTGTACCGCGTCGGCTTGCCCGCTAAAAGCGGCGTGGGCGGTGGGATCGTCGCGGTACTGCCCGGAGAAATGGCGGTATGCGTATGGTCGCCGGGACTCGACGCAAACGGCAATTCATTAGCCGGTGTACTCGCGCTCGAATGGTTGACGACGCATACAGGCAAGTCGATCTTTTAAGTGCGAATGAGCGGCGGCGTACAGACTCAACGATAAATAACGAGTAAGCGAATAGCGCGGTGCCCGGTTTGTTTTTAAACGCAAGCGTTGCGTCGCGCTATTCGTTATTTGCTTTTCGTCTGTAGTTCGCAGCTTTGGGTAATTATCGAGCGCCGCGCCTCACGAGTTCGGCCAGTACTGTCCGATAAGCGGTCTCGCCGATCACATGCTCGTTCGCGCCACCCTCGAAGTCGATCCATCCGGAGTTAAAGCCGTCGAGCATTTCAATGCGCGGCGTCGGCCACGCCGTGCCTTGCGACTGGAACCGCGCTTCCCATTCGGCGCGCGGCACCGCCTGAGCCTTCACGTCGCGCTCCAGTACACTGCCCAGCAACGCCGCGATCTCATGCTGCGTGTAACGCTGCGGCCCTTCTATTTCGATGACGCGCCGCCCCTGCCACGTCTGCGTGAGCGTATCGGCAATCACGCGGCCGATGTCCGCCGTCGCGACCATCGGATAAGCGCGCTCGAGTGGCTGCAGAAAGCCCGGCATGACGCCCGTATCGCGCGCCGGTGCAACGTCCCATAGCGAGTTCTCCATGAACCACGCGGGCCGCATGATCGCAGTGGGTATGTGCAAAGCGGGCAGTTCCGCCAGTGCCTGCTCCAGAATGTGCACTTGAGTAATGAGCCCGAGGCCGGATTCACGGTGCCCGCCAACCGACGACAATGCCGCCACCCGCTCCGGCCGCGCATCGACTAGCGCCTTTTTCAGCACTGCAACTGCCCGATGTGCGTTCGGATAACCGGGCTCCGGTGCGAAATTCGGCGCGAGCATCACAAACACGCCTGCGGTTCCGCGAAATGCTGCGGCGAGCGCGTCGGCGTCTTCGAATGATGCAATGGCTATTTCGGCACCGCGCTCACGCCACTGCGCGGCCTTCGTCTCGTCGCGCAATACCGCACGCACCTCATGTCCCGCAGCCAGTAAAGCGCGAGCCGCCGCGCCGCCCACCTGCCCTGTCACACCGGTAATGGCATACATATCGATCGCTCCTTGAATGGTTAATGCGGTAGTGCGACGCATTCTCGCTGTTTAACCGTCATTTCACGAGAGCATGAATGTCATTTGTCTAATGACGGACCGGCATGCATATGTTTCAGGAATGTTGCGCGCGAAACCAACGTGCTCGTTACTTGCTCGTTAAGCGGACAACCGTTCAACGTTTCGCGCCGCGCTCGACTCGCGCCGCCTCGCGATGTCTATGCTTGGTTGCAATGCAACAGATCGAACAGCGCCAGTACTTTCGTATGAATCGCTGCGGAATCAGGAGACCTTCCATGTGCGGAATCGTAGGAGCAGTGGATCGCCGCGATGTCACTTCCACGTTGACCGAGGGCTTGCGGCGACTCGAGTATCGCGGCTACGACTCGTGCGGAATCGCGGTTCTTCAGCAAGGCGCACTGCGTCGAGTGCGCAGCGTCGCGCGCGTCGCGAGTCTCGCGGCAGAAGTTGCCGAAGCTAACCTGTCGGGAATGATCGGTATCGCACATACACGTTGGGCGACTCATGGAGCGCCTGTCACGAGGAATGCCCATCCGATCTTCTCCAGCGGCGAAATCGCCATCGTGCATAACGGCATCATTGAAAACCACGAGGCGTTGCGAGAAGAACTGGGAGTACTCGGCTACGTGTTTGAGTCGGACACCGATACGGAAGTTGTCGCGCATCTGATTCACCATGCGTGGAAAAAGCAAGGCGGAGAACATGAAAGCGACCTGCTTTCTGCCGTGCGCCATGCGCTCGAACGGCTTCACGGCGCTTACGCAATTGCCGTATTCGCGAGTAGCGATCCGGGCCGGGTGATCGGTGCACGGGCCGGTTCACCGCTCGTCGTCGGCCTGGGAGAGCAAGGCAACTATCTCGCGTCCGACGTCATGGCGCTTGCCGGGACGGTGGAGAACTTCATTTATCTGGAAGAAGGCGATATAGCGGAATTGACACTGGACGGTGTACGGGTCGTCGATCGCGCCGGCCATGCGGTGCAGCGCGAAATCAAATTGCAGCGATCGAGCACGAGCGCAGTGGAACTCGGCCCGTATCGGCATTACATGCACAAAGAGATCTTCGAGCAGCCAAGTGTCATTGCAGACGCAATTGAAAACGTTCACACCATTACCGCCGACCTATTCGGCGCGGGGGCGCGGCACGCGTTTCGCGAAATCGACTCGCTTCTGATAGTGGCGTGCGGCACGAGTTATTACGCGGGCATGACAGCGAAGTACTGGTTCGAATCGCTCGCCAAAGTACCGGCGCAAGTGGAAGTCGCGAGCGAATACCGGTATCGCAGCAGTGTGGCGAGTCCCAATACGCTGGTCGTGGTCGTATCGCAATCGGGCGAAACCGCCGATACGCTCGCCGCGCTCAAGCACGCTCAATCTCAGGGCCATCGGCACACGTTGGCTATTTGCAATGTCGCAAGCAGCACGATGATGCGGCAGGCGCAGTTCCAGCATCTGACTAGTGCGGGACCGGAAATCGGCGTTGCGTCGACAAAAGCCTTCACAACGCAGCTAGTTGCGCTGTTCCTGCTCGCCTTGACGCTTAGCAAACAGCGCGGGCGCCTTCCCGCTGCACAGGAGGCGGCGTTTCTCGATCAACTGCATCGCTTGCCGGCGAAACTGAACAGCGTGCTCGCGCTGGAAACGCAAATCGTCGCGTGGGCAGAAGCGTTCGCGCGCACAGAACATGCACTCTTTCTCGGCCGCGGCCTGCATTATCCGATCGCGCTCGAAGGCGCATTAAAGCTGAAAGAGATCTCGTACGTGCACGCGGAAGCCTATCCCGCAGGCGAATTGAAACATGGGCCACTTGCACTGGTGACGAGCCAGATGCCGGTCGTCACGGTGGCGCCCAACGACGCGCTGCTCGACAAGCTCAAATCGAATATGCAGGAAGTCAGGGCACGCAGCGGCCAATTGTATGTATTCGCCGATGCGGATTCACGAATTGCGAGTGGCGATGGACTTCGCGTGATCCGCATGCCCGAGCACTACGGCAGCCTGTCGCCGATCCTGCATGTCGTGCCGCTGCAACTGCTTGCGTATCACACCGCATGCGCACGCGGAACCGACGTCGACAAGCCGCGAAATCTCGCGAAGTCCGTCACTGTCGAATGAGGCATAGCGCACAGACGCACTGCGCGCATGGGTGTACAAGCAAACGGTTGCGCGGACATAAACCGCGCGCCGCAATGTAATCGGAACTCATTGGCGGGCCACTGCCTCGCTTATTCGCGCAAGGAAAGCGAACATGCAGATCTATCCGATTCATCCGAGCTTTACTGCGGGAGCCAGCTTTGAACTCGCGGTGCAGCCCGGCAGGCGCTTTAGCATCGCCATTTATCAGCAGCAGGACGACGACTCGCTCACGAGCCTGTGCGGCGTGGTGGTTACAGGTAAGAACAATGTGACCGCCAATCTGCTGGACGGCAAATACGTATTCCAATCTACAGGCAATAGCGCGGCAAAGCGCTTCGACGAGGATTGGAATTGGCCGACAATCGACATTCGCCCGAACGTCGCGAACTTGCACAGCGGCGCCTATGTGGCGATCGCCTATGAAGTCGACGCCGCAGGAAAGCCGACGCAGGAACTCGGGCGCGCGTGCGCCGCGCATCGGCCGATCTTCGCAGCACGGCCCGACAGCGACAGCATGGCGCTTGTGATCGCACGGCCACGCACGCCCACCGCCACGCTCGCGTACATCATTCCGACGGCCACCTACCACGCCTATAACTCCACGGGTGGCGGAAGCTTCTACGACGACCGCATCCACCGTTATCGCGCCGCAAACAAAGTGAGCTTGCTCCGCCCCGGCGGCGGCCTCGGCGCACGGCTCGGCGAACCGGACGACCCCTACGACACACGCTCGACCCGTCAGCAATTCGCTCACTGGGACGCGAAGTTTATCCGGTGGCTGCGCAACGAAGGCATTGCCTGCGACTTTTATACGGATCTCGACTTACACAGCGCCACTGCGCTAGACCTTACGCGCTACCGCTGCATGCTGAGCGTCGGTCATCACGAGTACTGGAGCGAGGAAATGCGCGCACATGTCGCGTATTTCGTCACGCAAGGCGGAAACGTCGCTGTTTTCAGCGGCAATACGTGTTATCGGCCTGTGAGGTTTATCGGCGCTGAACCGGGTCAACTCAGCGAGATGCGCAAGCTTGCGGACAACTGGGATGTACTCAAGGAACAGATCGATCTCGATCCGCGCGTAAGCGGCAATGAAAGCCATTTGATTGGACTGACCTATAAGCACGGCGGCGGCCACTGGGGCACGTGGTCGCGGTGGCGTCGCCGCTGGGTGAAGTGCGAGCGTCAGGCAATTGGCTTTACCGTCAAACGGCCGGACCATTGGGTATTTGCAGGAACTCAACTGCAACAAGGTGAAAGCTTTGGCGCAGAAGATCGGCTCGTCGGCTATGAAGCGGACGGCATCCCGCCGGACTGGCCCGACGATGCAATCGAAAGGCTTGCGGTTACCGAACGGCTCACAGGATGGGAAATGGGCGGTGCTGGCGCGATCGGCTTATTTCGTCCACTGCTGCGAGACGGCCGCCGCAGTGCGGGAGAAGTCTTTAATGTGGGTACGACAGACTGGGCTCGTGTGCTGACGGACAGCACGGCGCAGAGCCATGACGTCGTGCAGCAGATCACCCGCAACGTGATTCGCCAATACACCGGCGCACAAGAGCTAAACGTATCACAGCAGAAGCGTCCGCTGCACGAAGCGGCCGATGCAGGCGGCGAAGCCGCATTGCAAACCGACGCGGGTTGAGCGCAACGATGGTCATGAAAACAGTGACCGTTGCGCACACGATGTTGTCCGCTCATGACGCGCTTGAGTCGATGCTTCAAGCGTGTGAACAAACGCTTTCTACGGTATTTAGCAGCGCTTCTCAGAACTTTCGAAACGGGCTTCATTACGCGTTTTTCTTGCCACATTTCTTATCGGTTTAACGCCTTTGACACAGTACTCGAACCGGCGGTTGAACCGTCCGGCGCCCGCGCTCGTTCGTCGCGCGGCACGCCATCGAGCACCTCTACGTTGTCAGCCAAGGTTGGCCGGTGGAGGCTGAATTTAGGTGAGCACGCAACCAGCCTTACAGCGTATCCTTCCATTCAAATCCCAAACGAAGAAAGATTGCGTAAGCATCGTCTTCTCCAACGCTTCTTCGCTCGCGCCCAACACAAGCACTGTCATACCTGAGCGGCATTACCAATAACTCGTTAGACCTCGAACACCAGGAGACAGCATGAATAAACTCGGCCCCGCTAGTTGCCTCCTGCCGACTGATAAAGCGGCACAAGTACTTCGTCTAATTAATACGAATGCACATATCGACATCGTTTCAAGCCGCGATCTTCAATCCGGCGAAAACGAAATGCATCTCGATCAATCGGCTACTGCAAACGCGATGTCTATTCCTCGCGCGCCCGAGCACGCCGATAAGATGCAAATGCTGATTGCGCCGGATACGGATGCAACTCTCGCCTCTATCGTAAGGTCCAATTTGAATTGTCAAGATTTAATTGCGCCGGTATGGATCCTGGACCACACAGTTCAGGGCGCCGTGATTGCACGCGCCGCCGAAATACGCATCAGCTTCTTTCCGCAGGCAGATGATGCAAGCGGCGCAACGTCCGTTAAGCCGAAGCGCGAAGACGAGAAGATTCACGCGCTCGCGCAGTGGCTCACTGAAAACTGCGAGCACGACATTTCGATTGCCGAAGTCGCTCAGCGCGCCGCGATCAGCGAACGAACCTTCTTGCGCCGGTTCCGGCAACAGATCGGCACGCCGCCTTCCGAATACCTGTTGAGGGCTCGGCTCGACCGGTCGCGCAGGCTGCTAGCCGACTCCGATCTTCCGGTCGACAAGATCGCTCGGCGCAGCGGCATGGGCAACGGGTCGCAACTCGCGAAGCTCTTTCGCAAGCGCTTCGGAGTCTCGCCAACGGAGTTTCGGCGCCGCGCCCGCACGGGTTCCGCCTAAGCGAGTGCGACCATGGAAGAAGGCCGGCCGCGGGGTCACTGGCGAGACCAGCCCTTGGCTTCGCGTGCCGAAAGGTTTGCGTTCACCGTGATATTGACTGGCTTTGCAACGGTTTATGTCGCGGCGGTGATTGTCGTTTTTCTGGTGGTGGCGATTGTATTGATTCCGGTGCGGATTTTCTGCTCCATTGCCGACGCTATCCGGGCCGCAAAGCGGCGCGGATAACCGCGGTTTCAGAAGATCCGCGCATTGGCGAGGCGCGACAAGCAATTGGCGGCTGCGCCGCCGATTAGCGGACTTTTACCGAATCCGCGCTCACTACAATTCAGGCTGTTGCCAGACTTTTAGTGCATTTGATAAATATATTTGGAGCCCTAATCGTGATGGATCTCGTTGAACTCTCCAGGCCGCACGTCGATGAGAAGCCCGACTGTCTGGAACCGCCGAGGCACATTGGCCTTCTCGTGTCGCAGAACTTCTTCACGGCAAGTACTGGCGCGATTGGCGATGCTTTTCGCCTTGCGAACATGGCGCAACTGCATCGTGGCGAAGACCCGCCGTACCGGCTTACGGTATTGTCAGAAGAAGGCGGCGTCGTCACGAGTTCGTGCGGCATTTCGATCTTCACGGAACAACTGAGCCGTTACAGCGTGGGCGACTTTCACGCGTTCTTCGTGGCGTGCCGCGACACGGCGGCGCCAACGGAACCGAATGACCGGCTGCATTCATGGATCACGCGTCACGGCGCAATGGCATCGCTTCGCATCACGCAAGGGTCGAAGCTCGCAGTGGTTTACAAAAACGCTTCACGGCTGGCAGTACCTGTCTTTCTATTCGACGATGACTTCGTGGCGTCCCGCATTAACGGCGCAACGCCCGCCGAGCTGGCCCTTTCGCAGATCGAGCGCGACCTCGGTCCGCAGATCGCCAGAAAGGTCGCGCTTGAACTGCAGACGAATGCGATCAAGCACACAAGGCCACGCGAAGGCGACGCCAAATCGCTCACCACCGCAAGCAAGGTTCGCGAGTCGGCACGCTGGATCCAGGAGAACTACAGCAAGCCGATTTCCGTTGCGCAGGCAGCCGAATCCGCGGCAATGAGCAAGCGCAATTTCCGGCGCCGTTTCAAGCAGGAGTTCGGCATGACGCCGCTGGAGTACCTGCTGCGCACGCGCTTCGACGTGGTCCGGACAATGCTGAGTTCCACCAATATCCCGGTGGGGAAAATTGCGCGGCGGTGCGGAATGGGCGACGGCAATCGTCTGGGCCGTCTCTTCAAGGAAAGGTACGGCATGTCGCCCACCGAATTCCGTGCACAGCGGCATTTGAGCCTGTAGAGCGGCTTGACGCATGAGGAAAGCCACTATTGCACCAGGCGTATTTTTATGACGACTCCGATTCGCAACACGCTGTTCTATCTGATTCTGATTCAGGGCGGCAATTACATCGTACCGTTGCTGATGTTGCCGTACCTGGGTCATGTACTCGGTGCAAGAGAGTTCGGGGTGTTGGCCTATTGTCAGGCTGTCGCGCAATACATGGTGCTGCTGACCGACTATGGCTTCAACTTCACCGCAACGCGACTCGTATCGGTCAAACGCGGCGACGCTCACGGGCTCGCCGAGGTCTATACGAGTACATCGGCCGCGCGGCTCGTACTGGTTGCAGCGGCGCTTCTTCTGATCGTAGCGGGCATTGCATTCGTGCCGGATCTGCGAGATCACGCCGATGTACTCGGCGCGCTATTTCTCGGCATCGTCGCCAACGCGGTTACGCCGGTATGGCTGTTTCAGGGCCTGGAACGCATGCGCGCGTTGGTGTTGCCGACGTTTGTTTCGCGGCTTCTCGGTCTCGCCTTCGTCTATCTTGCAGTGAAAGGACCGGGCGATGCCGCGCTTGCTGCATTGGGCGTCAGTCTCGGCAATGTACTGCTCGCCATTTGCGCGCTGTGGATTCTTCATCGCAACAGGCTGGTGAAACTCGTCGGCATATCCACGAGAAAGATTGTCGACGCGCTGAAAGACGGCTTTCCGTTGTTCCTCTCTTTTGTATTGATCAGCTTCTATGTGAACTTCAACTCGATTCTTCTGAACTACTTCCACGGACCGGAAGTGGTCGGTCAGTTCGCGATGGCGGACAAGATTCGCGTGGCCGCGCAGGCCATGTTCATGGTGATCAGTCAGGCTTTCTATCCGCGCATCAGTCAATACCACGCGACCGATCCGCAAGCCGCGCAGCGCCTGATGCGAATGGCGATGCTCGCCGTGTTCTCGACATCGATCAGCCTTTTTGTCGGCATCGAATTGCTCGCGGCGTGGGGTATCGAAACATGGGTTGGGCCGCAGTTTCATGCATCGATTCCTCTCCTGAGACTCGAAGCCGTCTTGCCGCCCATCATCAGCGTCGCTGTCGTATTCGGCGATCTCGGGTTGCTCGCTCAAGGCCGCGCGCGTTCGCTCACGAATGTGTTTCTCGGCGCGACGGTTCTGCATCTTCTCTATGTGGTTCCGCTCACCCGCTACGGCGGCGCGAAAGGAACGATCGTCGCCGTGATCCTGACCGAGGTGGTCGGCGCGGTGGCCTTCATGTGGCTGTATTTCCGCGGCGTTGCACCTGCCTCGCGAGGCGCGGCGCTCATGCCGGTTGCATCCGGGGCGCGTCAGGAAGCACGCGGCGCGGATGCTGGTTGAGTTGCGGTTCTGCTATCAAACAATCGAGGTGCCTTATGCCCGCTTTTTCCATCATCGTGCCGGCCTACAACGTTGAGCACTATCTCGACGAAGCGCTCGCGAGCGTTGCGGCCCAGTCCTTCACGGACTTCGAGCTGATCCTTGTCGACGACGGCTCCACGGACGGCACCGCCGCGATTGCACAGCGCTATTGCGACAGCGACCCGCGCTTTCGCTACGTCTATCAGCCGAATCGCGGGCAATCCGCGGCACGCAATCTCGGCACTTCGCTGACCACGGGCACGTATGTGTACTACATGGACAGCGACGACCTGATCGACACCGACACGTTGAGCGTCTGCCACCGCGAATTCAGCAATCCCGAGATCGACGCGGTGATGTTCGAAGCCGCGGTATTCCCGAACGATGCGCCGATGTACAAGCAGGAAGTCAACGGCTACCGCCGGCCGCTCGGAAGCGCGACGTTGTGGTCGGAAGAGTTCGTCGTCGAATCGTTGCGGCAAGGGCGCTATTTTGTTTCGCCGTGCTGCTTTATCACGCGGCGTTCGGCCATCGGCAATCTGCGTTTCATAGAAGGCATCGTGTATGAGGACAATCACTTCTTCGCTGCGTTGTTGCTACAGCAACGACTTAAGCTGGCAGTGCTGAACCAGGCGCTCTTTAAAAGAAGATTGCGCATGGATTCGACGATGTTCACGACGAAGACGCTGCACCACTACAACAGCATGTACCGGTTGCTTCACGAGGTGTCGGCGCTGTCTTTCATTGCGCTCGATCCGCCGGAGCGCGCGCGCATCAAGCAGGAGATCATCGGCAAGACGCTCGGCGATCTGCATTTTGCAAGCGCGCTGGTCGGCCCCGATCTGAAGCTGCGCAGCATGAATGTGGCGGCGACGTGGTATGTGGCCACGCATATCTCGCCGCGGCTTTTTTCGGCGAAGCGTCTGTTGCTCGCGCTCGTGCCGGAACTGTATCGGCTGAAGCCGGAAGTTTGAGTTGCTGTAAAGCTGAGTCGCTTTTAGAGCGCGGCGCCGCTACTTTGCTGCGCCGCGCGCTAATAGCGGTACTGCATAAAGGCACTGCCTTCACATTCCGGAAGTTGCCATATCCTCTTCCACGAAACGCAGAATCGCCTCTGTCAGTGCCTCGCGAGGGTAGGCATTTTGCGTGACGAACAACGATGCGATCGTCGTGTGCGTTCGAGAGACAGGCACGGCCAGTGCCCAATGATCCGCATTGACGTAACCCATCAAGACGCTGCCGGGCACGACCTGATCATAGAAGATCACCTGGCTGTCGTTGCGGGCGTCGACTCGTGAGAGTTTTTCGTAGCTCGATTCGAGTATCGACGAAATGCGCTCCGGCTGCGGAAAGGTCACGAGCGAGTAGTAGCGCAGATCGCGCGGAAGCGGATGGTTGGCCATCCACGCCCTGCGCGTGACGGGCCGCAGGCTTTGCACGGCCCCGCCGTCTCCCGAGTGGCAAGCCGCGCCCGGAAAGTGCCGCAGCATGTCCGCCTGGTATTGCTCGGCGTCGTTGGCAAGCGGCGATCCGCCAACCGCCCCCGCCGCGCTGACGACAGCCGCCACGCGGCTGCGAATCTCCGGATACGCGACGACGGCCTCGAGAATATCGGCCGCGCCCTTCGAGTAGCCGATCAGCACCAGTTGCGCTGCGCCTTCGGACATCGGCATGGCCATCACGGCGTCGCGGATCTGGCGTGCATTGTTCGCCGAGCCCGACAGCCCGTCCACCTTCAGCATGATCCCGTCGTAACCGGATTGCCGCAGGTTTTGAACGACGGTGTTCGGAGGATTTAGCCACGGCCTGAAGCAGTCGTACCCGATGCCGGGCACCACTGCCGCGATGAGGTGGCGTGCCGATTGCCCGAGATCGACGGGCGCACCTGTACCGGCAGGCTCGGCGCCCACGCGTGTGAGTGCGTCTTCGCAGGGACGGTAGTCAGGCAGCGCTGAGCCGTGCGCTTCGAGCACCGCACAGTAAATCTCGCGAAAGCGGGCCCGCTTGTCTTGCACGCCGGCCTGCGATGCCGCCACGAGAGCGAGGGGCGGCGTCTCCGTCGAGTAGGGAATGAGCGGCTTCGTTGCGCATGCCGTTAGCGCAAGAATGACCGCTAGCGCCGCGCCGTGCATGCAGTGCCTGCTCCATGCCCGCCGATGCACAACGCGCCGGCGCACCGCGCCGCTTCGTTGCTGACAGACCGCCTTACTTGCCGGCATCGCCACCCTCCCGGTTCGTGGAGGACTCGCGCTGCTCGAGGTATGGCACCCACTGGAGCATTTCCACGTTCGCAAAACTGAGCGGACGAGTGGCGAAGAACATCACGGCGCGTAGTCCGTCGGTGTCATACGGCGCGCCGTTCAGCGTTGTCCGCGGCTGTGCCTGTGGCGATGGACCGACGCCGTACACAAAACCGAGCTTGTCGAGACCGCCCGAATACATCATGTCCTGGATGAGGAAGTTCCTGGCCTCGTCGACGTCATCATGAAGCGTGTCATCCGCCGTATCGTGATGCGCGAAGCGGCCCCCGACAGGACGTCCGGCTTGCGCGACATACACCGGGTCGCCGTTAAAGCGAATGGGCGTGAGCCACGCGCGCAATGAAGTCGACAACGCACCCGCCTGGGCCTGCTTGCGCAGCACGACGTCGGGCGTGCGTCCAAATAGCCACTGCGAATAGTCGCTCTTTCGCATCTCCCGGCGATAGCTACGGCGCACCATCGCGGCGCCGATGTCTCCCAGTTTGCCGATCACGATCACATTCAGAGGATCGCCTTCGGTCTCGCCATTCTCGCTCGTCGCGCAGCGCGGCATCCGTTCGAGCGCGGCCCGCAGCGACGCGAGGTCGTGGTAGTCGGTGAAAGCCGCCTGCTGGTACTGGAATGGAGTGAGCGCGAAACGCGGGTCGGCGGCATCGTCCGGTACGGGTAGAAACAGCGAGAAAGGAATCAGTGTTCTGCTTGCGAAAAGATCGATGTTGACGAGCTTGATCTGCCGGTCAGGATTGGCGAAAAGAAAGCCGCTGCGCGTTTCTCCAGCCGGGACGGGATTTTTGAATCCAAGCTTGTTCAAGTGGCTGTCGATGTCCGCGTTCGTCGCGCCGCCGAGAAGCGTGTGCATGGACCATGCGACTTCGAGTGGCGAAAAGTAGTCCGGGTCGGTTCCGGAGTGCAGCAACCATAACGCTTGCGGTGTATGGTTCTCGACTTCGATCCAGAGCGGCTGAATGTTGCTGCTGCCGATGTCGGCGCCGATCATGCGCCTGCTGTCGTCGGCGCCTAGAACGGCTACGCTGACGCGCGCGCCTTGCCTCGTGTCGCTCACCGCACGCTGCCGCAGCGGCGCATCGTCGGTGCTGACGGGCGCGGTCCAGGTCGCACAGCCGCCACAAACGAATAGAAGCACAACGCTGCCGGCAACGCGCGTCAACGCACGCCAAAGCGTTGACCATTCGTTCATTGATCTGCTCCCGCGGGCACGGCGTTGAACTTTGCAACCGACTCCCATGGAAAAAATTCGATACCCGAGAGCGAGGTGGGCTGCCGGTCGAATACGAGGACCTGGCGAAGGCCGTCGGTGTAGTACGGGTCGGTAGTCAGATTCTGGCCCGGTGCGTTTTGCGGGGCTGCGCCGACTCCTTTCACGAAGCCGATCTTCTGCAGGTTCTGCGAATAGGCCATGTCCTCGGTCAGCGCAGTACGTGCTTCGTCTACATCGGGATCGATCTTGTGCGTCGTCAGCGTGGGTGAGTGAAATGTCAGACGCACGCCGATATCCCGGCTGATCTGACCGACCCACACGGGCTTGCCACGGTAGCGCATCGGGCTGAGCCAGAGCCGCAAGTGATTGCGCTGGTGGATGGTGTCGCGCGCCTTCTGCAATGCGAGGTCCTGCGCCCGCCCGAACAGATAGAGATCGCTCACGGGTGCATTGACATAGCGCTCGCCGGAAAATGCGGACGTGACGGTCTTCATGATCGAGCCGGACCATTTCTGTTCGGTCGGACTCCAGCCTCGTCTAACGAGTGCGGGAAATGCGTCGTCGAGACCGCCCACGATAACGAGATTGAGCGGGTCGCCATTCTTCGCGCCGTCTTCGCTGGTTGCGCAGCACGGAAGCGATTCGAGCGCGGCGCGCAACGCGCTGTCGTCGGTGTAGTCCACCATCCTCCCCGGCGGATAGACCTCACGGCGAAACACCGCGCTAACGTGGTAATCCGCGTAAAAGCCGGGCACCACCATGAGGAAGGAAAATGTTTGTGCCCGACCGCTTGCGACAAGATCGAGCTGAATGAGCTTGGCGCCCTCGGAGAGATTGGTCAGGATATAACCGGACACAGTGTGGCCCGGCAGCACGGGGTTACGGAAGGCGAGTGCGCGAAAACGTCGCTCGATGTCATCGCCTGCCACCGACGATTTGCTGCCGGCGAATGCTTCGGCCGCTTCGGAGGCGGGAAAGAAGTTGGGGTCGAGGCCCGGCGACATCAGAAAGTAGCTGGACGTGTCGTCGTTTTGCACCTCGACCCATACGGGCTGAATGCCCTTTTTTGCGAGCGCTACGCCATAAACGCTCTCGCTCTCTTCAGCCGAAAGCACCGAGCCGGAAACACGGAGTCCTCGTTCGCTACGTGTGACGGCGCGGCTTTGATAGTCGAGTCCGCCGGCGCCCGGCAACGTGATGGCGCAACCGCATAGCATGAAAGCAACGACAACTGCAGGCAGCAGTCGATTCACGATGTGATCCATCGCGTCACCCATTTGCCGCGACCCGGGGCGGCGTTCCCGTCAGTGAACCGGGGTGAATGCTTCTGGAGGCAGAGTCATTTGAGTACCTGTTCGCCGCCTAAAGGCAGCCTCCTACATCTCCCATCGCATTGCTGCCTCCCCCGCTACCTGCACGGAAGCCGACCGACGTTTTGCTATTACCCGTCCACGATGGCCGCACCACGGCGGCTGCGCCACCCGGAGGCTGCTGACCTGGCACATAGACATCCATGGCCTGGTCGTTCGCCACGATCACCTGCGATATGACCTGTTGTTGCGACCGGTCGGCCCAGTCCTTCGCGATGCATTGCGCGACGACAGGAGCAGACCGTTGGCTTTCTCCGACCGCTTGCGCGCCCGGCGGCATGGGTTGGTTTGCACAGGCTGACACAGCAACGGTCACGACAAGAAGCGATAACGGTTTCATTTTTCACGTCCGGTTGAATGTTGCTTTTGAAAAGGCGCGTGGATCAACGCCGCGGTGGTCCTCGAGTTACTGCTGACGGGCCGGCTCCAGAGCATGGGCACTGGATACGGTTACCGTCGCGGCGGATTCAGAGGGTGGTGGCAACGCGACCTCGCTAGCCGCGATAGAGCCAACGGCAGACGGCGTCACGGCAGCGACGGCGGCAGGCGGTTCCGGTGTACGCGGAGCCGCTATAAGAAAGCCACTCGATGTCAAAAAGATTGCGAGTAACAGGACAAATTCCACGGCCACTCCAGTTCGATATCATTGCAGGCTCGCATGGCACCTGTGAGTACTTGGCAGCTCATCGGTCCATCCGCTCGCTCTTTACAAGCTTAACCAGCCGATATACCAGGCCAATAGGACCTTGGTCCTACACCTCGCGGGGCTGGTTTAAAAACTGGGCCGCGTGGCGCCTTTCAAGCTGCGTAGTTATTTGCAGAATGACATTTGATCGGCGCGCAACGTTGGCTATCTTTGATTCACGAACGTCGGAATCAACAGGAGAGGCAATCATGAAAACACCGCACGCCGTGAGTTGTTTTGTCTTCGCGGGATGTGTCGCGTTAATGCCAAACGTCCATGCGCAAACCGCCAACGCCATGCCGGTGGCGTCGAGTCCCGGCGCAGGTTCAGGCAGTGCCACGCAGGCGGACAAGAAGCTGGCCCGCGACGTTCGCAAGGCGTTGTCGAGAGCGCCCAACTTCAACGTATCGAACGTATTCGTCAAGGCGCGTGGCGGTGTCGTGACATTATCCGGAAGCGTGCCGGACGGTCCTCAGATCGAGCAGGCAGCAGAGGTGGCGATGAGCGTGCCGGGTGTAACGTCGGTGAGCAACCATCTCTCGCTTTACACGAAAGGGTATTAACGCTTCGCCGCGGACAAGCGCGGCGCTTGCGACGATCGTCAAGCCGCTCGCG
This sequence comes from Paraburkholderia graminis C4D1M, assembly GCF_000172415.1. Classification (GTDB taxonomy): domain Bacteria; phylum Pseudomonadota; class Gammaproteobacteria; order Burkholderiales; family Burkholderiaceae; genus Paraburkholderia; species Paraburkholderia graminis. Next base: position 250,155 of record NZ_ABLD01000001.1, on the reverse strand, counting down.
GCTCGAATGCAAACCGCTCGACCTCGCCGCCGCGCGCAACCACCGCCGTGCTCTCCGGAATCTCCTGCCACCAGCCCGGCAAATCGGCGAGCGGCTCCGACACGACCAGAAACGCGTCCTGCCCGGCCATCGCAATGCGCGGATCGTCGGGATACAACTCGTGCATTTGACGGAACGACGTATTGTGAAACAGCGTGCGGGACTGCCGTTCGCTCGAATAACGCACAGCGATAATCTGCTCGCCGTCGGTTGCACAGACGGTCATGTTCAGCGGCTCTTCAACGCCGTGGCGGCGGCCCGTTTCTTCGACGAACGCGACCATCCTCTCGAGCGCAGTGACAGGCGCGAGTTCCAGACCAAAGGTTAGCGCGAGGAAGAACAGCACTTCCGAGTCGGTCGAGCCCTCGATAGAAGCGAACAGTTCGGGCGCAATCGCGACCATCAGGTCGCGGCGCACGGCCGGATACTTGCGCACTACTCCGTTGTGCGCGAACAGCCAGCGGCCATGACGAAACGGATGACAGTTGGTCTCCTGTGACGGCGTGTCGGTCGCGGCCCGGATGTGCGCCATGAACATCGGCGCGTGGATTGCCCGCGCCGCTTCGCGCAGGTTGCGGTCGCTCCATGCCGGCTGAATGCAGCGGTATCGAAACGGAATGTCGGTCGGATGGCCGTACCAGCCGATCCCGAAACCGTCGCCATTGGTCGTCGTGTGGCCGAGACGCGAATGAAGGCTTTGATCGATCAGCGAATGCTTCGCGTTGAAAAGCACCGTTTCAAGCTGAAGGGGATTGCCGGAATAAGCGAGCCAGCGGCACATGAGATGTCTCCGTGTATCGGATACGCGCTAATTCCGCCAGCCAGTTGCAGCGGAGCGCTATCCAGAACGTCATCAAGAAGGGAAAGAACAAACCGCCCGCGCCACTCGGGTGAGAAGCTGGTCCGCAGCACGCACAGTGCTATCGTGAGACCGGCTTCTTTTTGCTGGAGAGGCCTGGAACGGATATCAGGTTGAGCGCAATCACCGCGATCGCGATACCCAGAAAAACCGCGAGTACGCCATAGCGGAATTCGGGTTGGCGGTCGTACAGCAAGCCAGTGATGGTCGCATAGAGACCAGCCAGCCAGATAGCGACGCCGACCAATGCGATTGCAACCCGTCTTTCCGATTTTTTCATCACGACCTCGGCAATCAGCGCTGGTTCTCTAAACATATTAGTGCGGCGGAGCCATGTTTTCCAGAACTGGTCGTATACGTGCCGAAGAAAACCAGCGCCGTTCAACGCGAGCGCCGTGCAGCGGTGGCAGGAAGACATGAGTCGCATTCTTCTCGCCGCCCGCTGCGTTAAAAACTCACAGCGAAGCCGATCGAAACGCCGTGCACGTTGTGCCCGAAAACATACCTTGCGATCAACCGTGTGCGGGTAATGACAACGGGATACCTGCTGCTATCGAGTTCAAGTCCCACACCCAATGACGTCAGGTCGTTGAATCCGAGCACGCCCGCGCTGTCCCCGAAATAGTGCGAATAGGCAGTTTCGAGCACGTAGCGCACGGGCCGGTCCAGCGCGTGCCAACCGGTAGGCGCGCGCCAGCGGGCCCACAGGCTGAACTGCTGCGCGGTCGCCGAACCCTGCACCGCCTCGGACGAGCCACCGAAGCTGCGAAGATAGATATCCGTCGCACGAAGTTCGACGTCGATTTCATAGTTCTCCCGATAGTGCTCGTAATCGAGCATGAGCGAGCCGCCATAGCCGTATGCGTCGAGTGAGCCGTTGTCGAGAAACTGCAGATTGCTGTCCGTGACGCGATTGATAACCGTCTGCCCTACCCTCAGATCGCTCGAAACGCGCCCGATGGTGCCGTTCAGTATCGGCCGAAATACCAGTTCATCGGTGATGTGGAAGTCCCACCCGATGCCCGCCGTCGTGCTGAACGTGTTCCAGCGCGTCGGCAATGGCCGCTGTTGCGCGCCATCCGTGGCGACAAATGTCGGATCGTAGCGGCTATACGCCAGCGTGCCTTCCAGATACAACGGAAATGACTTGCTGAGCGTGAAGCCACCGCCCAGTTGTGTCTGGCCGAATCCGGGATTGCCAGTGGTGCCGCTATTGATCGAAAGCGAACTGGTGGTCACATCGGGTACTGTCGTGTAGCTCATGACGGCGAGTACCGCATCTGCGTGCCGTTTCACGTTACCGCCTACAACGGCGCGGCTCGACAGCGCATCCGGCGCGACCTGCGCGCGGGACTGCAAGGAGATCACAATCAGGACGATACCCGCGCACGTTATCGCCCTACTGTTCGCACGGTGGCGCCGCGCGCGCAACTGGTTTGAAGCCGACTTCATGGCTGTGCTGCGCATACGCACTCCAGTTCGTATCGGCACCTCTCGGGCCGGCGGTACATTTCAGACATCGTCATGAAAAATCCGCCAATCGCCCGCGAAGCCATTCGATGAATGAATGGCGACCGTGTCACGCTCTCGCAATTGCCCCGAGCGCCGCATCGATTAACGAAGCGTAGCGGCTCGCGGTGAATAAAACTTCGCGATCTGCCGCATGAAATCGGCAAATGATGTCGGCATTAAGGTTCCAACATCCCGGGGATGTTCTAAGATTGTATTAAGCACTATTTCGTGTTCAGCATAGTATCTGCAATTCACCGTCGTTCACAACCGGCCCGATTATTTCGGACACCTTCTTACCATCCCGAAGGAGCGGCCATGTTCCTGTGGAATCAACGATGGAGCACGGCGCTATGCCGGTGGTCACTGGTCGCCCTGACCGTCGCCATGACGACAGGTATCACGCATGCGCAAAACGACGCTGCACCGCCAACGCAGCCCTTCAAGCCCGAAGAAATAGAGGCGCTGGTCGCGCCGATCGCTCTCTATCCGGACTCGGTGCTGTCGCAGGTGCTCATGGCCTCCACGTATCCGCTCGAGATCGTGCACGCGGCGCGCTGGGTCAAATCCAATCCGAAAGTCAAGGGCGACGCCGCCGTGAAAGCCGTCGAGAATCAGCCGTGGGATGTCAGCGTTAAATCGATGGTTGCCTTCCCGCAAATTCTCGAGCCGATGAACGACAAGCTCGACTGGACGCAGAAACTCGGCGACGCATTCCTGGCGCAGCAGAAAGACGTACTCGATGCCGTTCAGAGACTCCGCGCCCGCGCCAAGGAATCGGGCAACCTGAAGTCGAACGAACAGCAGAACGTCGTGGTGGAGCAGGCGCCCGCCGGTGGGCAAACCATCGTCAAAATCGAGCCTTCGAACCCACAGGTCATTTACGTACCCGCGTATAACCCGACTGTGGTCTACGGCTCGTGGAGCTACCCGACTTATCCGCCGACCTACTGGCCGCCCTACCCAGCCTACTACCCGGGCGGCGCGCTGATGACCGGCTTCGCATGGGGCGTCGGGCTGGCGGCCGCGGGTGCGATCTTCGGTAATTGCAACTGGGGAGGCGGCGACGTCAACATCAACGTCAACAAGGCCGCCAACATCGACCGCAACTTCGACCGCACCAAGGTCCAGGGCGGCGGACGCTGGCAGCACGACGGCAGCCATCGCCAGGGCGTCGCGTATCGCGACAATGCCACTCGCGACAAATATTCGCGCAACGTCGGTGGGGCCGAGGGGCGTAACGACTTTCGCGGCCGCGACTCCGGCAACGGCGCACGTGCCAATACTGCCGACCGTGCGAACGCCGGCGATCGAGGCAGAACCGGCGACCGCACGAACGCGGGTAATCGCGATTCGGCAGCGGACAGATCGAATGCGGGTAATCGTGATTCGGTGGCGGACAGGTCGAATGCAGGCAATCGCGGAGGAACAGCGGACAGGTCGAGCGCAGGCGATCGCGGCGGCGTCTCGAACCGCCCGAGTACCGGCGAAGTGTCCCGCGCCAGCGACCGCGCAGGCGGCGCAGGTGGCGGCGTAGGCGCAGGCAGCGCAGGCGGTGCTGCCGGCGGAGGGCGCGACAATGCCTTTCAGGGCGTAGGCGCGGGCGGCGCAACTCAGCGCAGCGCCGATCGCGGGCGTTCCAGCATGCAAAGCTCGAACTTCAGCCGCCCGAGCGGCGGAGGCGGAGGCGGAGGTGGCATGCGCGCGGGCGGTGGACGCGGTGGAAGACGTTAGGGAGACCACAACATGTCATCGATGTCACGAAGCCGGCGGCGCACCGTAAACAGCGCGTTGCGCATCTTCACGTTTGCATGTGCAATGGCTCTGGGCGGATTGCCCTCGGCGCATGCGGAGCAAGACTTCCGTTCTCCCGATGCCGCGATGAACGCATTGGGCGAAGCGGTCAGCCGCAACGAAGAGACGGCACTGCAATCCATTCTCGGTCAGAACTTCCGCACGCTCATTCCACCCGTCGGCGCCGAGATCCGCAGCCGCTTTCTCGATGAATGGGCTCAGTCGCATACAGTGCAGCAGATCGACGATCGTCATGCGCGCATTGCGGTCGGCACCGACAACTGGACCTTTCCCATCCCACTCGTGAAGCGGACAACAGGATGGCAGTTCGACATGAAGGCGGGCGCCGAAGAAATGCGGGAACGCCGGATCGGCCGCAACGAACTTGCCGTCATCCAGACCATGCTTGCTATCTATGACGCTCAGCATGACTACGCGCTCACGGATCACGACGGCGACGGCCTGCTTTCCTATGCGTCGAAGCTCGCGAGTTCGCCCGGAAAACAGGACGGCCTCTACTGGCCGACGCAGGCAAACACGCCGGCCAGCCCGTTGGGACCCGCGTTCATTCAGGCGCGCGCGCGTCAGTCAGCGGATGCCGGTTATCACGGCTACCAATACAGGCTGCTGACCTCGCAAGGACCGCACGCACCAGGCGGCGCTTACGACTATCTCGCGCATGGCAAGCTCTATGGCGGCTTTGCTGTCGTCGCGTGGCCCGTGCGATACGGCGACACGGGTATCAAAAGCTTCATGGTCAGTCACGCGGGCCAGGTCTACGAGCGTGACCTGGGTCCGGACAGCGCGGCCAAGGCGAAGGCGATGACGTCGTTCGATCCCGGACCCGGCTGGGCAGAAGTGCAGCCACAGCGTTGATAATCAGCCGGACCTGGCGTTCGGCCACCACAATCGTCAGGCCCCGCTCTGTCGAGCAAATTGCGCGATACGTCGCGTGACTGGCACTGCCGCCCTGCAGAGTGGCGACGCATTGCCGGCTTCTGTTCGCTGCAACGCTCGTGAATGCACAGCACACCAGGCCGACGCATTTCCTATTGAGGCGCGCTCGTCTGAATGGCCGCAGCAATCTCGCGGCTCACGCCGCCGAGCGCCCGGTCGCTGGCCGACACCAGGGCCTCGTAACCCGGCGTGCTCATCTCCTCACGCACAAGCGACTTTCCGGCAAGGGGCACGGCTTTGCCCGGGGGCAGCACAGTCCACAGCGCCTCGATCGTGACCGATTCGCCCAGCATTGCATCGAAACGCATCACGTCCACCCGCACGCGCCACGTACGCGTTGCATCCAGACCGGTATCGAAGATCGACGCCCGTTGAGATCCAAGCAGCGTCGCCAGGTTGCCGGCGACCGCACGCGCGATGCCGCCCTTGAGCGGCTGCCCCCAGCGGGCAAACTCGTCGAGCGTCACCTGGTTACTACCGAGGCGCGTCACGATCTGCGGCCTGTCCAGTATGTCCGGCACGGTGACCGGACTCACCACCACGTTCACCGGCGTAGCCGGCGTAAGCGGCCCGAGCGTGCGGTCAGGGCCGAGCGTGTAGAAGCTCGCCGTAGCCGACCTGCCGCACGCGCCGAGCAGCGAGCCTGCGAGCACCGGCAGCACGATTAGTGCGGCTAACATCGCGACGATAAACAAAGGCCCGCGTCTCATGGCTGTTCCTCCCGCTTGCCGCGCACCAGCGCCTCGGGGTGGCGCTCGAGGTAATCCGCGAGCGTGCGCACGGCGGCCGCCGTTTGCGCGAGCTGATTCATCGCGTCGCCGACATTCTGTTGCAGCGCCGAGTCCGGCTGCAGCGCGCCGTTCGCGGAAGTCATGGTTCCCTGCGCTGCGGTCAACGCGTCTCTCGCTGACGGAACCACGTCCTTGTCGACATGCGTAAGCAGCGAATTCGCGCTTTGCAGGGTTGCTTGCGCGTTCTTGCCGATCGCCTCGAACGGAATGGTGTTCAGTTTCGCCACGAGCCGCGACATGGAATCCTGTAGCGACTGCAGCGTGTTGGGAACGGTCGGGTATTGAGGTGGATTTTTGTTCCAGTCTATTTTGCTCTTCGGGGCATCGGGGAAGAAGTCCACTGCGAGGTAACGCTGCCCGGTCAGCAGATTGCCGGTTCTCAATTGCAGGCGCAGGCCTTTGGAAACGAGGTAATCGGCGAAATCGCGCGTGTTCTTCACCACTGGCCCGCCCGTCGGTCCACTCTCATAACGGTTCGTGAAGCGTTCGGGATAGAAGGCGACCTCCACCACGATACTGAGCTTTCTGGCCTCGCGGTCGAACCGGGTATAGATGCCGCTCACCTCGCCGATCGTGATGCCGCGAAAATCGAGCGGCGCGCCGACCGTCAATCCACGCACCGAGTCGTCGAACTCGGCGACGAACCGGGTGACAATGCGGTCTTGCCGCTTCATTGCTTCGCCGAGGTTCTCGAACAGCGTGAACGATGCGCCGGCCGCGGCCGGCGGCTCGTTAAGCGAATGCTCGAGCGTGTCGAAAGCGACGCCGCCCACCAGGATCGACACGAGCGATTGCGTGTTGATCTTCACGCCATTGGTGTCCAATGCAATGTCCACGCCGCTCGCATGCCAGAAGCGCGTGTCCGGTCTCACGAACTTGTCGTACGGTGCATTGACGAACACGTGCAAGGTCACGCTTCTGCCATCCGGATCGAGAGCGAAGGAGGTGATCTGTCCCACCTGCAACCTCCGGTAAAAGATCGGCGTGCCGGCATCCACCGAGCCCATGTCCTTGCTTTTGAGCACGAAAGCGCGCCCTGGAATATCGCTTGCGATGACGGGCGGCGTCTCGAGCCCGGTGAATTGCTGGCGCGCCTTGGGCGAACCTCCCGCATCCATTCCGACAAACGAACCGGAGAGCAGCGTCCCAAGGCCCGATACCGTGCCGCCGGAAATGCGCGGGCGCACGACCCAGAAACGCGTGTCGTCCACGAGCAGATCGGACGCATCCTTCACGACCTCGGCGGTCGCGATCACATGCTTGTGGTCTCTCGACAAACTGACTTCCTTGACGACGCCGATATCGACATCGCGGTATTTGATCCTGGTCTTGCCCGCCTCCAGCCCTTCGCCAGTGATGAATGTGATGGCAATCTTCGGCCCCTCGTCGAGAACCGCCTTCACGGCCAGCCATCCGCCGATCAGCACGGCGACGATCGGCACGAGCCATACGACTTGCAGCCGCCAGCGTGCGCGCGGCGCAGCCACGGCCTCCGGAAGATCCGGCAGCTCAGGTGTGTTTCCGGATTCCGGCATGATCTTGCGTGGCCTCGTCCCAGATCAGACGCGGGTCTAACGACATGGCGGCGAACATGGTCAGTACGACGACCGCGCCGAACGCGACGGCGGCCGGTCCTGCCTGGATCGTGGCCAGCGCCTTGAACTGGACGAGAGCGACCAGCATGGTGATGACGTAGATATCGAGCATCGACCACCGTCCGACCAGTTCGACCACCCGATAGATGCGCGCGCGCTGTTCGGGATTCCAGCGCGAATGAAACTGTATCGAGAGTGAGAGAAATGCGATCGCCAGTATCTTCAGCATCGGCACCGCGATGCTCGCGATGAACACCACGAGCGCGAGCAACCACGAGCCCGATGTCCAGAGATAAACGACGCCGCTCATGATGGTGTCTTTCGCGGCCCCGAAAAGCGAACTCGTGTACATGACCGGCAGCACGTTGGCGGGAACGTACAGCACCATTGCAGCGAATAGAAACGCCCAGGTGCGCGCGAGGCTGTCCTGCTTGCGACGATGCACCGAGGCTCCGCAGCGCGGACACGACAGCTCGTGCGCATGGGCGGGCGCCCTCGCAAGCAGGCCGCAGTCGTGACATTGCACCAGCCCGCACTCGGCCGCGCTCAGCCAGCCGCGCAGCACGGAACGCTCGCCGGACGCGTTGCTGCCGCCCTGCTCCAGCGCGCCGATGTGCAGCCACAGGCTGCGTGGATCGAAGGCCGCGCCCACCGCGGCGAGCGTCAGCGTGAGCGCGCCGAACGACCACAGGCCGATGCCCGGAACGACGCTGGCAATGTGGGAAAGCTTGACGAGCGCGACCAGCAGTCCAAGGATCAGCACCTCGATCATGCCCCACGGCTGAACCAGACGGGACAGCCGGAACACGACGCCGGCGGCCCACGGCACACGATTCAAACGCAACGGCACGAGCAACCACAGCACCGTAGCAATGTGCAGGATGGGCGTGAGAATGGTGGTGGCGAAAACGAGCCCGGCGATAGGCCACATTCCGTCCCTGTACAGCACGCGGACCGAGCCGATCAGCGTGGTGTTGACCAGCGTGCCGTTCACCGAAAGCCCCACGATCGGAAACGAGTTGGCGATCACGAGCAAAACGGTCGCGCCTAACGAGAGCGCGAACGCGCGGCCCAGCCAGTCAGCCCGATTGCGGTAAAGCTCGCCATGACAGCGCCGGCACCGGAGCACGCCGCCTTCGGGAACACCTGCATCCCGTTGCAGCAGGTCGCATTCGTGACAGGCGAGAAGAGTGGCGCGCGTCATCGTTGGGCCTCGGCTGCGGGCACGCCCGCTATCGGCTGCTGGACGGCGGGCGGCTGCGTCAGTTCCTGTGCCTTGATAACCCAGCCGCCGCCCATTGCCTTGTACAGATTCACGAACGACGTCAACTGGACGCCCTGCGTCTGCGTGTAGCTCAACTGCGCGTTGAAGAGACTCCGCTCGGCGTCGAGCACCTCGATGTAACTCGTATATCCGCCTTCGTAGCGCAGCCGCGCGAGGTGTGCGTACATGGCGAGCGCGTTCACCTGGTCGCCCTGCACGCTCAGTTGTTCGCCCGACTTTTGCAGGTTGATGAGCGCATCGGAGACTTCCTGGAACGCGACCTGAATCGCCTTTCGGTAGGCGAAAAGCGCTTCCTGTTGCCGTGCCTCAGCCTGATGCACTTGCCCTTCGATATTGCCGGCCGTGAAGATCGGCAACGACACCGCACCGGCGAACGACCATATGCGAGCGGGTCCGGAAAACAGGCTGGCGAAGTCGGTGCTGAGCGAGCCGAACAGCCCGGTCAGCGAGATCGACGGGAAATACAGCGCACGGGCTGCGCCGATCAGCGCATTTTGTGCGACCAGATTCTGCTCGGCCTGCAGCAGATCGGGGCGGCGTTCGAGCAGATCGGACGGCAGCCCGGACGGGATTGTCGGCGCGGCCAGCGCATCGAGATCGTGGCCGCGCACGATCGGTTCGGGATTGCGTCCCAGCAGCACGGCGAGCGCATCCTCCTGCACTGCAATCTGCGCTTCGAGTTGCGGAAGCGTCGCGCGGGCCGCCTGATATTCGGACTGGCTCTGCGCCAGTTCCAGTTGCGATACCTCGCCGCCCTTGAAGCGCAACGTGAATACGTTGACCGAGTCGGCGCGACTCTGCACGGTCGCTTTGGCAATGTCCAACTGTTTGTCGAGGCTGCGCAGATTGATGTAGGACGAAGCGACGGAAGCCACGAGAGAAAGAATCGTCCCGCGGCGGCCCTCTTCGCTCGCGAGCAGATTCGCGCGCGCGGCTTCGCTTTGACGCCTGATTTTGCCGAACAGATCGATTTCCCACGACGCCGACACACTCGCATCGACCTGGTTATAGACGGCGCCGACACCGGCCGGCAGCGGCACCGCGCCGCTCTGCGACGCGCGCTGGCGCGACGCATCGAAGTTGGCTCCCACTTGCGGAAAGAGTCCGGAGCGAGTCGTCACGAACTGACCGCGAAATTCTTCGACGCGCGCAGCGGCGATCTTGACGTCCAGGTTATCGGCGAGCGCCGCGGCGATCAGTTCGTTCAGAACGGGGTCCTGAAACTGCTCCCACCAGACGGTGTTCGCGGTCTCGGCGGTTTGTTCCATGCTGAAGCGGAACGTGGCCGGCACCTCGGTTTTTGGCCGCTCGTAGTTCGGCCCGAGCAGACAGCCGTAGAGGCTGGTCAGCACAAGAACCGCAAGCAGGCGCTCGAATGCCGGTCCACGCATGTCAGTCGTCCTCGTGCCTGGCTGAAGGCGTGGCGTTGGGCGCACCGGGACCGCCCGCAGCGGGCACCACGGGCACCACAGGCGTCACCGGCACGGGGGTGCCGGCGTCCGCCCCCGGCTTGGTCTTCGGTCCGCTCTTGCGTGACGACCACGATTCGAGCACGTAATAGAACATTGGGATGAAGAACACCGCGATAACGGTTGCGCCGAGCATTCCGCCGATCACGCCGGTGCCGATCGAATGCCGGCTGTTCGCCGACGCGCCCACCGCGATGGCGAGCGGAACGCAGCCGAGAATGAACGCGAGCGAGGTCATGACGATCGGGCGCAGCCGCTCTTCGGACGCGCGCACGGTCGCATCCAGGACCGACGCGCCCGCCTCCCGGTTGATCACCGCGAACTCGAAGATGAGAATCGCATTCTTCGCCGCGAGCGCGACCAGCATCGTGAGACCGATCTGGAAATAGATGTCGTTTTCGAGGCCGCGCATCATGATCGCGAGGAATGCCCCGAATAGCGCAAATGGAACCGCCATCAGCACGCCGACCGGCAGCGACCACTTTTCGTACTGGGCGGCGAGGATCAGGAACACCATGATCAGGCCGAAGATGAACACCGCGCCGGAGGTCCCGCCGGACTTGCGTGCTTCATAAGCCTCACCGCTCCACGCTACGCCGTAGCCGGCGGGCATCTGCGCGGCGAGTTCTTCCAGCGTGCTGATCACCTGGCCCGAACTGTAGCCGGGCGCCGCATTCGCCGTGACCAGAACCGCCGGGAAATTGTTGAAACGCGTCAGCAGATCGGGACCCGTGACGTATCGGTAAGTCGCGACCGCCCTCAGAGGAATCATCGATCCGCTCTTGCCGCGCACGAAGATCTGATCCAGATCCTGAGGCCTGAGGCGGTACACCGGATCGGCCTGCAAGATGACCTGCCACAGCCGGCTGGAGCGGTTGAATTGCGAGACATAGAGGGAGCCGAACATCGTCTGCATGGAGCTGTAAATGTCTTCAATCGGCACGCCGAGCGTCTGCGCCCTCTCACGGTCCACCTCGACCAGCAACTGCTGCGACGAAGCGTTGAACGTCGTCGTGACGCGCGAAAGTTCGGGGCGCTTGCGCGCCTGCTCGATGAATTGCTGAACGACGCCGGCGAGCTGATCAATCGTCGCGTCGCCCTTGCTCTGTATCCAGACTTCGGTTCCGCCCGTTGTGCCGAGGCCTGGAATGGATGGCGGATTGACCGGAATGACGAGCCCGGCCGTCACTTTCGACAAGGTCCGGTAAGCGTCCGTCAGCACCGCTTTTGCGTTTTGCGTGCTGCGGTTCGCGCGCGTGTAGCGCTCGTCGAAACCCTTCAGGCCGACGAAAAAGGTGCTGGCGTTATTCTTGTTCTGGACATCCAGCAAGCTGTAACCGTCGACCGTGGTGATGCTGCCGACCGCCTCCTGCTTCATGAAGTACTCGGTAACCTGGTCGGACACCGACGCCGTGCGATCCAGGCTCGCGGCATCGGGCAACTGGACCGCGCCGAGCAGATAGCCCTGGTCCTCGGGCGGCAGGAACGCACCCGGAATGGCTTTAACGATCACCACGGTCAGCGCGATCATGCCCACAAAGATCAGCAAGCCTAGTACGAAGCGCTTGATGATGAACTGGATCGCGCGCGAGTAGCCGCTTGTCATTCGCGCGAACGCATTCTCGAACCAGCGGAAAAAGCCCTTCTTCTCCTTGTGCGTGCTCTTGAGCAGCACCGCGGCCAGCGCCGGCGACAAGGTCAGTGCCACGAGACCGGAGATGACCACCGAGATCGCAATCGTGATAGCGAACTGCTTGTATAACTGACCGGTGATCCCGCTCACGAACGCCACTGGCACGAACACCGCGCACAGCACGAGCACGATCGCGATGACCGGTCCCGCGACCTCGTCCATCGCCGCCTTGGCAGCTTCCTTCGGAGGAAGCTTGTGGACCGTCATGTTGCGCTCGACGTTCTCGATCACCACGATCGCGTCGTCAACCACGATGCCGATCGCGAGCACCATCCCGAAGAGCGTCAGCATGTTGATCGAGAAACCCAGCAGCGCCATGCCCATGCACGTCCCGACAATCGAAATCGGCACTGCCAGCACCGGGATGAGCGTCGCGCGAAGACTTTGCAGGAAGATGTACACGACGATCACGACCAGCACCAGCGCTTCGAAGAACGTGTGGATCACGTCGGAGATGGACGCTCGCGTGAACTCCGTTGTATCCATCGCGATGTCGTATTTGATGCCCTCCGGGAACGACTTGCTGAGTTCCGCAAGACTCGCGCGCACCTGCTTCGATACATCGAGCGCGTTTGCGCCGGGTTGCTGATAAACCGCGATGATCGTCGCGGGCTTGCCCTGGAAACGGCTGCGGATCGAATAGTCTTTTTGCCCGAGTTCGGCCCTGCCTACGTCCTTCAGCCGCACGATCGCCGAACCTTCGCTGGCGGCGCGCAGGATGATGTTTTCGAACTGCGCCGGCTCGGCGAGACGGCCGCTTGTCGTCACCGCGAAAGACTGTTCGACGGGCGATCCCGTAGGCGACTGCCCGATGCGGCCGACCGCGAACTGCTGGTTCTGGTTCTGCACCGCGGTTTGCACATCGGTCGCCGTGATCGCGAGCTGCGCCATGCGGTCGGGCTTTAGCCACACTCGCATCGCGTAGTCAGGCGTACCGAAGATGCTCGACTGGTTGGCGCCGGGAATGCGCTTCAGTGCATCGAGCACATAGATGTTCGCGTAGTTCGCGATATACGTGCTGTTAAAGCGCTGGTCCGGCGAATAGATGGCGATGACCATCATGAATGCCGACGACTTCTTCTGCACCTGGACGCCCTGCGCCTGAACCGACTGCGGCAGTTGCGGCAGTGCCAGGTTCACGCGGTTCTGTACGTCGACCTGCGCGAGCTGCGGATTGGTGCCGATTTCGAAGAACGCGTTAATGGTCAGATTGCCGGTCGACGAACTCGACGAGTTCATGTAAATCATGTTGTCCGCGCCGTTCACCTGCTGCTCGATCGGTGCGGCCACATTGTTGGCGACAACATCGGCGCTCGCTCCCGGATAGGTGGCGGAGATCGTGATCTGCGGCGGCGTGATATCCGGATACTGGGCGACGGGCAATGAGAACATCGTCAACGCGCCGCCCAGCGTGATGACGATGGAGATCACGGACGCGAAGATCGGCCGGTCGATGCAGTAGTGGGAAATACTCATCGTTGCCGTCCTTTATTGCGTGCCGCCGGCGCTTGTCGGCCGCTGGACGATTTTTAGCGGCACGCCGGCCGTCACGCGGATCGCGCCGTCGACGACGACACGCTCGCCGGCCTTCAGTCCGTCCGTGATGAACCAGTCGTCGCCTTGCCATTCACCGACTTCGACGACCCGCTGATGGCCCTTCGATTCGTTGTCTACGACCCACAGAAAGTGGCTCTTCGAGCCTTGCAGCACCGCGCGCTGAGGCACGAGAATCGCGTTGGGCCGGATCGCGCCGGCCACGCGCGCGCGCACGAATTGTCCGGGACGCAGGACGGACTTCGCATTGTCGAACACGGCCCGCACGAGGAAGGTTCCCGTCTCCGTGCTGAAAGCAGGATTGGCAAAGTCGATGGAGCCTTGCTCCGGATAGACCCCGCCGTCGGCCAGGACCAGCGACACCGTGAAGCCGTTATTCGGAGGGAAGCGCAGACGTCCGGTGGCAATCTGATCGCGGTATCTCAGCATTTCATTCTCGGAAATGCTGAAGTTGACCCACATCGGATCCAACTGATAGACGGTCGTCAGCAATCCCGATTGCGTCGCCGTGACGTAGCTGCCATCCTGTTGCCGCGCGAAGCTCGACAGGCCGGTCAGCGGCGATTTGATCGTCGTATAGCTGAGGTTCAGGTTCGCGGTGTCCACTTCGCCTTTGGCGGCGATAACCGCCGCGGCGGCTTGCGCCTCGCCGCCGACCGCGTCGTCGAGATCTTTTTTGCTCAACGCGTTCTGCGCCACCAGCGGTTGCACGCGCGCCAGATTGGCCTTTGCCACCTGGTGCCGCGCCTGCTGCTGCGCCAGTTGACCTTTTGCGGTACGCAGCGCGGCCTCGAACGGCTTCGGGTCCATCAGAAACATGGTCTGCCCGGTCTTCACCAGCGAGCCCTCGACGTACGCGCGCCGATCGAGGAAGCCGTCGACCCGCGCGCGTATCTGAACTTCGCGCGAGCTCTCTGTCTGCGCGGTGAATTCAAACTGCACAGGCGTGTCGCGCGGCGTCACCGTCATCACAGTGACTTCGGGCGCACTGGGTTGCGGCAATGCCTCACTCTTGCCGCAGCCCGCGACGAGCGCGAGCAGCGCAAGAGCCAGCATCGACATCAGCAACGGGATCAGCAACTGCCGCAGTGTCGACTGCGAATGCCGGATAGGCCCAGCATCGTCGGGCGTGCCCGTCAGCGCTCGAGAAAGACGCACCGGCAGCCCTGGCAGCAAGCAGGTAACGGAGGCAGTATTCATCGCATGCTCCGGCTAAATGCGTCCGGGGTCTTTATCACCGTATTCTCCGGATGGCGTCAGCGCGGCTGACGGCTGCGGGAATTCCAGTTTGGTCATCGCGCAAAGGCAGGGCAATGGGACTTTGGTCTCATATCGCGGCGCGTGCGCCTCTGCGTAGCAGACGCGGCAACAGCGGCGTCAGGGCGTGAGCGGAATGCCCAGCGCCATCTGGACCGTGCGGATCAGGACCGAACCGTTGAATGGTTTGCGCAAATAGCCGACTGCGCCTGCGGCCAGAACCTGCTCCCGCACGGCGGCATCGTCGTGAGCCGTTATGATGACGACGCGAATCAGACTTCCCGCCAGCCGGCGCTGCACATCGAGTCCGCTGATGCCGGGCATCTGAACGTCGAGAACCGCGCAGCCAGGACGGAATGACGGAACCGACGACAGCCTGTCGAGGAACTGTTCCCCTGTGGTGAAGACCTCGGCCTCCATGCCAACCGACCTCAGCAGGCGCTTGATCGCCCTTCCGACCGACTCTTCATCGTCGACCACGGCCGTTGTTGGTGTGGCATTACCCATATGGTGTGTCGGACCTTTCAGACGGTGCGGCAAAAAGGCGATTGAGTAGAGAAGCGTAGCCGTCCGGCGCGTAGACGGAAATAGGACTTTGGTCTCGTCCCTGACGGATTGCGAAGGATTACGAGGAATTTCAACGATTTACGGATAGGCAGAACGCCCGTACCCGGGCGACACGCATGCGTTCTGCTAGCGCCCGGGGTCTGCGCTCTGTGCCAAACGAGCCTTCTCGGCAAGACGGACGAGTTCAGCAAGCGAACCGGCTTTCATCTTTTCCATCACACGTGCGCGATGGATCTTGATGGTCTTTTCCGCCGCCCCGAGTTCGCTCGCCACCTGCTTGTTCAGATAGCCTTCCACCACGAGCATCATCACCTCGCGCTCGCGCGGCGTAAGCTGATTCAGGCGGCTATGGATGTCGGCGAGTTCCGCGCGCGCCGCGAAAATGCGCCGTGCCCGTTCTAGCGCACGTTCGAGCACGTCGAGCAACACGGCGTCATGGACAGGCTTCGGCAGGAAGTCAGCCGCGCCGGCCTTCATTGCATCGATGGCGGAATCCAGGTCGCCATGACCGGAGATGACAATGACCGGCACGCACTCGTGCAACCGGCGTTGGAGCGCGAGTCCGCTCAGATCGGGAAGTTGCAGGTCCAGCAACAGACATGCCGGAGACGCTTCCAGATCGGCGTCTTCGATAAACGCTTCCGCACTGGCGAACGTTTCCACGCGATGCCCCGCGGAGCGGATCAGTCGTGCCAGAGCAGTGCGGACGTGTTCGTCGTCATCGACGATGAACACCACGGGAGCGGAAGCGTTCACGACGTATAGCGAGAACCGGATGCCAGGCCTTCAGCGTCGCCCGCCGATGGAAGCAGGATGTGAAATGTTGCACCCCCATCATCGTTGTTGTCGGCCCACAGACGGCCGCCATGCATCGAGATTATCGAACTGCTGATCGACAGGCCAAGGCCGAGCCCATGCATCTTCGACGTGAAAAAAGGTTTGAATACGTCGCCGACCTGGTCCGCATTGAGCCCCTGCCCCCGATCGTTCACGGTGATGCTGACGCCTGCCTGCTGAGGCGCTGCCCTGATTCTCACCGAGACCACGCGATGTTCCGCACTGCACTGTTCGACGGCGTCGAATGCGTTTTGCAACAGATTGATCATCACCTGCTGCAACTGCGTGTTGTCGCCGCGTACTTGCGGCAAATGCTTTTCGACGTCGAGCGTGACGCTTACGCCAAGTGCGAGCGCACTGCGGCGCATCAGGTGGGTCGCGCCGCGCACGAGCGTATCGATAGCGAGCGGCCGCGTTTCGGGCGTCGCGCCTCTGACCAGTTGGCGCAGTTTGCGAACAATTTCAGTGGCTCTGAAGCTGTCGTCGACGATGTCCGCGAGCGCTTCCCGCAAATTGTCAGGGTCGCTTACGGGCGACTGGAGAAATCGCTGCGCCGCCTGCGCGTTGCCGAGAATCGCGGTGAGCGGCTGATTGATTTCATGCGCGAGAGCCGCCGCCATTTCGCTCAGATCCGACACCCGCGCGGGTTGCACACTCTTCAGGTCGTCTGCGGAGGCGTGCGCGTGTTCGCACGGATCCACGATAGTCACGATCCACGGCGATGCGCCCGCTTCATATCGCGTGCATTGCACGCTGACCGGACGCTCGCCGCCGTCCCTGCACCGGGCGACCGCCATGCGTCGCACGCCTGCGGTCCCAGCGCGCGAACCCGGCACGAAGGCGCCCGAGGGTATGGCCTGCTTATCTGTGTCGTCGGCTGTGTGATCGGCTGTGTCGTCGGCTGTGTCGTGCGCGGTGTCGTCCGCCATGCGCGGACACAATTGCATGAAGGACAGGCTGCACAGTTCGTTTGCCGTATACCCGAAGAGCGCCGCCGCCGGTTCATTGACCTGCATGACCCGATAGTCGTCATCGATGACCATCACCGCAACCGGCATCGCATCCAGCAGCGGCCTCAGATCGGCGCCTGCGTAGCCAGACGGCGCGTCGTCAGCGCGGCGGTGCCACCAGGGTATATATCCGGCTAGCACAGCGCTCAATCGGCTCGCCCGTCCGGCTTGAGCTACCGCGGAATGCCTGCGCGCGCGTGTGCTGCGCGGGTCCCGACGCACCGTATTCTGGCCCGCTGCCGACCGGTCGCGGGGGAGATGGAATCCTGCGTCGTGCAGATGCATGGGTGTCTTAATTGTGCCCGCCATAAGCTCGAGCGCTGAACCGGAAGCGGCGGCGCGAACCCGCCCTGGAGAAATGAGCCGCTCAACTGCTGCCACGACTTCGGACACTACGTTGCGATGATGATGCCTGAGACCATTCATGATCGAACTCTCCGTAGGATGCCTTACGGTGTCGAGCAGCAACGTCGATTTGCAGCAGTTTGCAGCCGATGCTTGCCGCGTGGCCGCGAACCTTCTCGCTGACGAGCCAGCGCACCGACCTGTGAATTCAGCAGCGATCCACTAATAGCGAAGTATTCGACCGCGGACCCGGCTAAGACGATGTTCTGTCTGCGCGTCTTTTGAGAAAGATATACTTAAGCGTAATGAAATGACAGGCTTGTTGTCAGATTTTCCCTAATATTTGACTGACCCTCGATCTCGACCAAGTAAAAAAGACTGAATGATTCACCGGGTCTATTAAGGCTGTCCGCACATAGCCTGAACGCCGTTGGAATGACGTGCCGCATTGCGTTTCAGGGCTGGAATACGGACATGAAGCGCCGTCACACCGCCGAAGGTTCGAAGCGCTGATATATCGTGTGCAAGTCGTCTGGATACGCAAACCGTATAACCCGTGTCAAAATTTTTCGGGTACATATTTATACGGATAAGCGGGCTCCTGATAGCTCTTCGCCTTCTGTCGCGACGGCAATTGAATTGCTTCGCGTCGCACGGGCTCATACGGAATCTGGCTCAATAGATGGCTAATGAGATTCAGGCGTGCCCGCTTCTTATCGTTCGAGATCACGACATGCCACGGTGCGAATTCCGTGTCGGTCATCGCGAACATATCGTCGCGGGCGCGTGAATAATCGTACCAGCGCCGGTACGATTCGATGTCCATCGGAGAAAGCTTCCAGATCTTGCGCTCGTCCTTGATGCGCGCTTCGAGCCGCCGCGTTTGCTCCTCGGGACTCACCTCCAGCCAGTACTTGAGGAGAATCACGCCCGAATGAATAATCGCGCGTTCGACGAGTGGCACGACGCGCAGAAACTCCTGCACCTGTTCATCGGTGCAAAAACCCATGACGCGCTCGACGCCCGCCCGGTTGTACCAGCTTCGGTCGAACAGCATGATTTCTCCCGCTGCTGGCAGGTAGGGCAGATAGCGCTGAATGTACATCTGACTCTTTTCACGCTCGGTGGGTGCAGGCAGTGCGACGACCCGGAAGACGCGCGGACTGACGCGTTCTGTAATCGCTTTAATGGTGCCGCCCTTGCCCGCGCCATCGCGGCCCTCGAAGATCACGCATATTTTCGCGCCGCTTGCTTTCGTCCATTCCTGAAGCTGGACCAGTTCGACATGAAGCCTCGCAAGCTCCTTCATATACGCCTTGTTGTCGAGCTTGCGCGCACGTCCGGCGTCTTCGACGTTGCTGGCATCGGCCATTCTGGACATAGTCTCGCCTCCATATTCTGTGCCCGCGCGGCACCGCTTGCCTTCTCGACTATCGACGCCGGATAAGACGCGGGCAATAGGACCTTAGGCCGATGTTGGCGAGCAGCCACCATGATCCAATGCATTGCGTAGCCGCTTCAACGCAGCGCGCATCTGTCGATAGCGCAAATAGCCGCGCCCGAAGAAGCCGTCAGGTAATGAACAATGAACAATCGGTAAGAGGTGTTCATGGAGCAGGATAAGCGTGTGCCGTTGCTCAATCTCATCGATCGCGTCTCCGAAATCCTGTTCGGCCTCCTCATGGCCGTGACAATTATGGGCTCCGTATCGATAGCTTCCACCTCGCGCGACCCGGCCCGTGCGGCGAGCATTGCCGCCCTCGGCTGCAATATCGCGTGGGGACTTGTTGACGCAGTCATGTATCTGATGCGGACCGCGACCGAACGCACGCGGATACGCCGCATCGCACACAAGGCGCTCGGCGCGGACGCGAACGGCGCACGCCGACTGATTGCCGATGAATTGCCGGAGCACGTGCGGGTCATTACGGGCGACGACGAACTCGAAGGTATGCGCAGGCGTTTGCAGACGATCGAGCCGCTTCGTCGTCACGCACTCGGGCCGCGGGACTTTGTCGAAGCCGCCGGCATCTTCGCGCTAGTGGTCATTGCCACTTTTCCGGTGGTCGTCCCTTTTCTGCTGTTGAGCGACGTGAAGGCCGCCATGAACACGTCACGGGTAATCACCGTCGCGATGCTGTTCGTGCTTGGCGTCGCGCTTGGCCGCTACGCGGAATATCTGAAGCCGCTGCGCACGGGCCTTGCTATGGCCTTGCTCGGCGTCGTGCTCATCGCGGCGGTGAAAGCGCTGGGAGGTTAGCGTGGCTGCATCGGGACAGAGGCCATGCGGAGAAACCGGCGCATTAGAGCGACCGCCGTGCGCGTGTAGGACTTTGGTCTAATTGCCAGGGTCAACTGCCGCCTTCAGGATCAAAGCGATGGCGAGCCGCCCGCCGCTGATCCCGCGCTTGGCCCGAGAGCCGCCGTATAGCGGCGGCGGCGTCAACCTCATGGCCCGACCGATGAATTGACGGACACTCAAGGAGCGCATCATGGCCGATCTCTGGATAGGAAACGTCGAAGAGAGCACTTCGGACGACGAAATCAGGGACTTTCTTATCAAGTACGGATTTCCGCCGTTTGATCAGGTCATGCGCTATCACGGAACCGGAGCGCGGCCCGCGCTCGTGCTCACCTTCCACGACACTCCGCCGGACGCATTGCGCCGCCTGCAGTCGCGAATCCACAACATGTTCTGGAAGAGCCGGACCATCGTCGCGCAGGTCATGCCGGAGCACGACGACAGCTAGGAGAAGCCGCGCACGTGGCGCGGCGCGTTCATATCGTCAGCCGGGTCACTTTCGCGCCGTTGACCGACGCATCGGCCATCAGACCGACATTGGTCAGCACGAGCGCCACGACTTGCGACGACGCGGACGTCGTATCGATAGCCCCGTTGGCACCGACCTTGGCGATCGACACCCCCACATCGCCACCCGCCGACCAGCCTGCCGAACTTTGGAACGCAGCGAGCGAATCCTGGGTCATGAAGAGGAAAATGACCGCGGTCGACTGTGCCCCTGCCTGGAACCCAAACGACGCTCCCGCCACGCTGAAGTAGCCGGCCGTCTTGCCGCCGGAACGCAATGCGCCCTCGCCATACTCGGCGCCGACGATAAACGCCGCCTTCTTCACGTCCGGGAACACGAGGATGCCTTGAGCCTTTGACATGAGCTCGCGCGAACCTTGCACCGTCGATGACAGCCGGCTCAACGTGCCATCGACGCTCGCATCTATCGCCTGGCGCTTCGAAGCATCGGTCTCGCCACTCTTGCCGCTGCTGGACGTCATCGTGCAACCGGCAAGAACCAGAGTCCCGGCGGCCGCGGCAGCAGTAGTCGTCAGCACAAAATGCCGTCTGTTCATTGTTCACCTCCATAGTGTTGCCGTGGCGAAACTTTCCGTGCCCGATTACATGATGTCATGGCGGCTGACTCGGCGAATCGGACTTTGGTCTTACAGCGCGCTCGTATCCGCGTCGCGGGAGGCGCGCAACTCGTTGCGTCGCTTAGGATCCCTCTTTCGCCTCATTTCACCGAATATCCTCGCCCTTGCATGCATGCGGCCCACGCCCGATCATAAGTATCGATAGCCCCTTGCGATTGAGCCTGAGTGGAGGCCGCTGCAGCCCGTTGATTGTTGCGAGCCCGCGCGCCGCCGGCCATCGTGCCACCCGCTGCACCGATTGCGGCGCCCTTGCCCGCGTCACCGGCAATCGCGCCTATCGCTGCGCCTCCAGCGGCGCCGCGCGCGGCGCCTCTAACACGCTCGCCGCCGCCGACCGCAGGTCCCGAAGGTGGTGGCGGGCTGGTGTTCACCGTCGCTGGATCGATGCCCGTGTTGCTCTTGGCCCACGAATAGCATGCGCCGTCGTCCTTCTGCTGCTGTTGCTGGCTTTGCCCTTTGGCGGGATAGGCAACCGGCTTGGCCTGCACGGCGGAGCCAAACAACACTCCGCTCGCAAGCACCGCGCAAAAGCAGCGTTCCCTGTAAGTGTTCACAGCGACTCCTCGATTGGGCGCGCGATGACGGCATCGGATTGCATCTGCCCGTGCGTGCCGCGCCGTCGGATACAGCGGCCCGCATGCGGCGCCGTCGACGCATATCGTCATGGACGCTGACGAACCTCACCGCCGCGCCGAAGCCCATCGACCGTCGGCCGCCGTCAGCGTGTCTGTGCGACTCGTCCCTATCCGTCACGCACGCGCGCAGGTCGCGCAGGCGCGCCGCGAACCTGGGAACGCACAGTCCTGCTTCGAAGATTGTGTCGCCTGCCGGGCGAACACAATCGGACCATGGTCGTATCCGTTCGACGATGCCATCGGACAGCCGCAATCTGCACCAGGACCAAAGTCCGATGTGCACCGGTTCTCCCCCGCACTATGCTGAACAATCGGTACATGATCGTCGCCGTGAATGGGTGACGCCCGGACGGCTCTGTTCGCGCCCCGCTACGAGCTCGAACCGGCTCCGCGAAAGGAGACCTCGCGATGAGCGACCCGCCTCGCCCACAGCCATCCATGTTGAACCCGGAGCGTGTCGCCGGCTGGCGTGCGGTATTTCCCGTCGCGCAGTGGCTTCCTGCCTACCGCGCCGAGTGGCTGAGGCACGACGCGATTGCGGGCGTGACGCTTGCGGCCTACGGCATTCCCGTGTCGCTCGCGTATGCAACGCTTGCCGGGTTGCCGCCCCAATACGGCATCTACTGTTATCTGCTCGGCGGCCTCTGCTACGCCATCTTCGGATCCTCGCGGCAGCTTGCGGTCGGACCGACATCGGCCATTTCAATGCTCGTCGGCGTGACGGTCGCGGGCCTCGCAGGTGGAGACCCTGAGCGCTTCGCGTCCATCGCGGCGCTGACGGCAATACTGCTGGGAGCGATGTCCGTCGTCGCATGGATACTTCGGCTCAGCTCCCTCGTCAACTTCATCAGCGAAACGATTCTGCTTGGCTTCAAGGCCGGCGCGGCGCTCACGATCGCGCTCACGCAGTTGCCCAAGCTGTTCGGTGTCCAGGGTGGAGGCGAACAGTTCTTCGAGCGCATCGTCGTGCTCGCCCGGCAACTGCCCGATACGAATTTCACGGTGCTCGCGTTCGGGCTAGCCGTCATCGTCCTGCTGCTGCTCGGAGAACGGCATCTGCCGGGGCGCCCAGTCGCGCTGCTGCTAGTCGTGGCCTCCATCATCCTGATGTCGGTCACACCGCTCGCATCGATGGGCGTCAAGGTCGTCGGTGCGATCCCACAGGGCTTGCCCGCGTTTCATGCGCCGGGCCTACGCTTGCGCGACGTGGACGGAGTGATTCCGCTCGCCTTCGCCTGTCTGCTGCTCGCTTATGTAGAAAGCGTCTCCGCCGCGCGCGCCATCGCGCACACGCGAGGCTATGAGATCGATCCGCGTCAGGAATTGCTGGGCCTCGGCGCTGCGAATCTGGCGGCTGGCTTTTTTCAGGGTTTCCCTGTGGCCGGCGGACTCTCCCAATCGTCGGTGAACGACAAAGCCGGCGCAAGGACGCCCCTCTCGCTCGTGTTCGCTTCCGTGACGATCGGGCTTTGCCTGATGTTCCTGACAGGACTCCTCGCCAATCTGCCTAACGTGGTTCTCGCGGCGATCGTGCTCATCGCGGTTAAAGGTCTCATCGACATCGACGAACTGCGCCACGTATGGCGCGTCAGCCGCTATGAATTTCTCGTTGCGATGGTGGCTTTTGCCGCGGTGCTGCTGCTTGGCATTCTGAAAGGCGTCATCTTCGCCGTGCTCGTTTCCATGTTGCTGCTTATCAGACGCGCTGCCTGTCCGCACGTCGCGGTTCTGGGCCGCATTCCCGGCACGCGCCGCTATTCGGATATCGAGCGCAATCCCGACAATCAGCCAGTACCTGGCGCATTGATGTTCCGGGTCGAAGCATCGTTGCTCTACTTCAACGCCGACTATGTTCGCGCCACGGTGTGGGCACATATTCGCGCTTCCGCGCAGACACACTCGCTCGTGATATGCGATCTCTCCGCTTCGCCGTTCGTCGATCTTGCGGGCGCACGCATGCTGGCGGCGTTGCACGCCGAACTGGCAGCGGCCGGCATACGCCTGCGGCTCGTCAGTGCTCATGCAAGCGCGCGCGATATCCTGCGCGCCGAGGGAGTGGAACAACAGGTGGGTTATATCGGACGGCGCGTGTCGGTGGCCGATGTCATCGATGAGTGGCATGGCGTTGCCAGCGCCGGCGTTACCGCGCCGCCCAACTGACAGCCACAGGGAGGAACTGCAAACAGACAGAAGAAGGCGTCCAACGATCCGGCATGCCAATGCCTTGCTTGCCCTGCTTTGCACCTGGTGGTCCAAGGCATGGCGGATTCCCGGCATGTTCGGACTGTCAACGAAAGAGTGTCCTCACCCAATGGAGAATTCAATGAAGCACAGAACAGCGCTACTCATCGCCACGATGATCGCCATCGCCCCGACAGCGTGGGCACAGACGGAAAATGTGGAGACGATGAAAGCTCCCGGCCACGCCAGCATTAAAGGCACCAGCCGGATGACGGCGACCGTGGACTCCATCGATGCTGCGACCCGAACTGTCACGTTAAAAACGCAGCAAGGAAAAATGGTCGAGGTCGAAGTCGGCCCCGAGGCGCGCAACTTCGACCAGTTGAAGGTAGGCGACGTGGTGACAACGGTCTACCGCGAATCGCTAAGCCTCAGTCTCAAGAAAAACGGCACTGAGCCCGCGTCGATTTCGGAACAGCCTTCAATGGAGCGCGCGGCCAAAGGCCAAAAACCCGGCGGCACATTAGGGCGACAAGTCACAATCGTCGCCGACGTGATCGCAGTTCACCCCAAAACCAAAACCGTCACGCTGAAGGGTCCGAAGGGCAACATAGTGGACCTGGTTGTTGAAGATCCGGAACAGATCGCGAACATAAAAAAGGGCGATCAGGTGGAAGCCGTGTATACCGAAGCGCTTGCCATCTCGGTCGAACCGGCCGTCAAGAAATAATGCTTTTGCGCTGACTTGGGGTCTCGCAAAAAAACGGCAAAGCCGACGAAACTGCACCAAATAGGACCAAGGTCCGATACATCGCGAAATGTCGGAAATGTAATCTTGATAGGGTCGCGAAAACAAGGCGTCGCAGAGAAACTGTATCGGACCAACTGCTTCCTTTGGACGGAGTACTTTCCATCAGGAGTGCGTATGTCATGGCTCTCGGAAACACTACGCAGTTACCCGGAAATTGCAATTTTCCTGTCTCTTGGAATTGGCTATTGGGTCGGCGGAAAAAGCTTCAAGGGATTTAGTCTCGGCGCGGTGACGGCAACGCTTCTCGCCGCCATAGCGATAGGCCAGCTAGGCATTACTGTTTCGCCGAATGTGAAGTCAGTTTTCTTCCTGATGTTCCTCTTCGCAGTGGGATACGGCGTGGGTCCGCAATTCGTACGGGGCATCGCGAAGGACGGCATTCCGCAAGCGCTTTTCTCCGTGGTTCAGTGCCTGCTATGTCTGGCGGCGCCTGTGGTCGCGGCAAAAGTCGCGGGTTACAGCATCGGCTCGGCTGCCGGGCTGTTGGCCGGCTCGCAAACAATCTCGGCGTCGATGGGCCTTGCCACCGACGCCATCAATCGCCTCGGCTTGCCGGCGGACGAGAGCAAGGCGCTTCTCAACGCCATGCCGACCGCCTATGCCGTCACCTATATATTCGGCACGATCGGCTCTGCACTGATACTCGCCACGCTCGGCCCCCGGCTATTGCGCATCGACCTCGTGGCCGCCTGCAAGGAGTATGAAGCAAGCCTTGGCGCCACGCGCGAACTGGGCGGCGCTGGTCAGGCATGGCATAAATTCGAATTCCGCGCATATCGTGTTCAAAGCAACGGGCCTGCCGCAGGGTTGACAGTTGCACAGGCCGAAACAATGGCTGCGGTAAACAGCAGGCTTTTTATTGAACGCATCAGACGCGACGGCCAGATACGGGACGCCACACTCGATCTGGTTTTACAACCCGACGACATCGTCGCGGTGGCGGGACGCCGTGAACAACTTGTCAACGCCATCGGGCCCGCGGCACTGGAGATCGACGATCCCGATCTTCTCGCGGTTCCTGTCGAAGGCGTCGACATCTACGTGACCAGCAAGGCAATCGACAACAAGACGCTGCAGGAACTGAGCACACTCCCCGCTGCAAGAGGAGTGTTTTTACGGAAGATCAAGCGCGGACCGACTGAGACGCCCATTCCGATACTGCCCAACACCAGGTTGCACCGCGGCGATGTGATCACCGTCGTCGGACGCACGCAGGATACAACCGCTGCAGCCGAGGCCATCGGCGTGCTGGACCGGTCGACAAGCGTAGCCGATATGGCTTTCGTCTCGCTCGCCATTGCGGTGGGCGCCCTGATCGGTGCAGTGGTGATCCGTGTCGGCGCGATTCCAATTACGTTGTCGACGGCGGGCGGCGCGCTCATCGCCGGCATCGCATTCGGCTGGTTCCGTGCGATACATCCGACGTTCGGCCGCATTCCCGAACCGACGATCTGGTTCATGAACTCGGTGGGGTTGAACGTGTTTATCGCGGTGGTGGGCATCACCGCCGGTCCCGGTTTCGTCGCCGGATTGCAGCAACTCGGCGTCAGTCTGTTTCTTTGGGGCATCGTCGCAACATCGGTTCCGCTGATCCTCGGCATGTTCATCGCCAAATACATATTCAAATTCCATCCCGCGCTGCTGTTCGGCATCTGTGCGGGTGCCCGAACCACGACGGCAGCGCTCGGCATGGTCTGCGATGCTGCGAAAAGCCAGGTGCCCGGTCTGGGATACACCGTCACCTACGCGGTCGGCAACACACTCCTCACGATCTGGGGGATGGTGATCGTGATAGTCCTTTCATGACAGCGCAATGCGTGCGTGGCTACCTGAATACGCAATACTCGATCTGGAGGTAAGTGATGGAGAAGTCCCGCAAATCGGCGGCAGGCGATACTTCGAAACTGGCCGCACTCAGCCCCTTCGAGCTGAAAGATGAACTCATCAAAGCCGCTGGCGGCAGCGCGGTGGAACGCCCAGCGAATCTGGCCATGCTCAACGCGGGCCGCGGCAACCCGAACTTTCTCGCGACGATTCCGCGCCACGGTTTCTGGCAACTCGGTCTCTTTGCGATGCGCGAGTCGGAACGTTCATTCGCGTACATGCCCGAGGGCGTCGGCGGATTTCCGAAGCGAGATGGGCTCTCCGAACGCTTCGAGCTGTTCGTGCGTGAGAACAAGGGCACGCCGGGCATCGACTTCCTGGCGGGTGCCGTTTCCTATGTGCGCGACCAGCTCGGGCTTTCCGCCAACGATTTTCTGTATGAGATGTGCGAGGGCATTCTCGCGTCGAACTATCCGGTGCCCGACAGGATGCTGAAGCTGTCGGAAATCATCGTCGGACAGTATCTGCGACGCGAGATGATCGGCAAGCATCCGTTCGTCGGCGAATTCGACCTCTTCGCGGTTGAAGGCGGGACGGCGGCAATGACCTATATCTTCAACACGATGCGCGAGAACCGGCTCATCAAACCGGGCGACAGGATTGCGCTCGGCATGCCGATTTTTACGCCTTACATCGAAATTCCACGGCTAAACGACTATGAGCTCGACGTAGTCAATCTGAACGCCACGGTAGAGAACAACTGGCAGTACTCGAATGAGGAACTCGACAAACTACGCGACCCAACGGTGAAGGCATTCTTTCTCGTCAATCCGAGCAACCCGTCGTCTGTCAAGGTCAGCGACGACAGTCTCCGGTATATCGCCGACATCGTGAAAGAACGCCCCGACCTGATTCTGCTGACTGACGACGTGTACGGCACATTCGCCGATGACTTCGTGTCGCTCTTTGCCCTCGCGCCTCACAACACGATTCTCGTCTATTCGTACTCGAAGTACTTCGGCGCGACGGGCTGGCGGCTTGGCGCGATCGCGACGCATCGAGACAATGTGCTGGACCGTCTGCTCGCCGAATTGCCGCAGGACGTCAAAAAAGTGATGCATCACCGATACGAGTCGATCACGACCGAGCCCGATCAACTGAAGTTTATTGACCGCCTGGTGGCCGACAGTCGTACTGTGGCACTCAACCATACGGCCGGGTTGTCGACGCCGCAGCAGGTTCAGATGGTGCTGTTCTCGCTGTTTTCGTTAATGGATACGCCCGACGCGTACAAGAACGCATTGAAGCGGCTCATCCGCAACCGCAAGAAAGCACTCTACGACGAGATCGGCATTTCATTCGAGGATACCGATCCCAATCAGGTCGATTACTACGCGGTTCTCGACCTCGAGTATCTCGCCGAGCGGGCGTACGGTCGCGAGTTCGTCGAATGGCTGCTCAAGAATACCGCGCCCACTGAGCTGCTGTTCCGTCTCGCGCGTGAAGCTCGTGTCGTACTTCTGCCGGGGCGCGGCTTTGGGACGATGCATCCATCGGGTCGCGTTTCGCTCGCCAATCTCAACGAGTCGGACTACAGGCAGATCGGCAAGGCCGTACGGCACATGCTTTCCGAGCATGTCGACCGATACAACAGTGAAACAGGCAACACGCTCGACCGGAATAAAACCTTATAGATCCGTCTCGAGCCGCACCGCAATGTCTGCGCGCGGGTCCGCAAGCAGCCGACCCGCGTCCGCTATTCCTGTTGAGGAGACGCATATGACTACGCCCCCCGAGAAGATGACCCCGTATGACGAATTCAACCTGGAGGTGCCTGAAAACGCATTCCCGCAACAGGGTATGTCGGCGAAAGCGGCAGCAGCGCTCGTGATCAGCGACGAATGGACCGACGCGAATCCGATGCTGAACATGTCGTCGTTCGTGACGACATGGGCCGAGCCCGAAGCGGCAGAAGTTGCAAAACGCAACATCTTCAAGAACTACATCGACCACGACATGTACCCGCAGGTTTTCGCAACCGAAACGCGCATGGTGAAGTGGCTGCATCAACTATGGAATGGCCCGGCAGGAGTCGAGCCGTACGGCACGGCTACGATTGGGTCGTCGGAAGCCTGCATGCTCGCCGGGCTCGCACACAAGTGGAACTGGCGTCAGAAGCGCGAGCGTGAAGGCAAGGATGCGACCCGGCCTAATATGGTGACGGGCGGCAATGTGCAGATTGTGTGGAAAAAATTCCTGCGCTATTTCGACGTCGAGCCCCGCATCGTTCCGCTCAGGCCGGGCAACTATCGGCTAACCGCGGAGCAACTGGACAAGTATGTCGACGAAAACACGATCGCCGTAGTCGCCATTGCCGGCCAGACGTTCACTGGCGAAGACGACGACATCAAGGGCATTCATGACTGGCTCGACGCCTATGAGCAGAAGACCGGCATTTCGGTTCCGATGCATATCGACGGCGCGTCGGGGGGATTCGTTAATCCGTTTCTTTATCCCGACTACGAATGGGACTTCAGGTTGCCACGCGTGCAATCGATCAACGCGTCCGGTCACAAATACGGACTGGCGCCGCCCGGACTCGGCTGGGTGGTTTTTCGGGAACGCAAAATATTCAACGAAGATCTGGTCTTCTACGTCAACTACCTGGGCGGCGAAATGCCGACCGCCACGTTGAACTTCAGCCGCAACGCGTTTCAGGTCGCGGTTCAGTACTACATGTTCTTGCGCCTTGGGTTCGACGGCTATAGACGAATCATGAAGCACACCTTGAACAACGCCATCGCGCTGCGAGAAATGATCGTGAAGAGCGGCTATTTCACGATCATGAACGAGACGCAACGCATCCCCGTTGTCGCCGTGACGTTGGACAAACGAATCACGAACTTCAACGAATTCGACGTTTCGAACAAGGTTCGCGAAAAAGGCTGGGTGCTGTCCGCCTATTCAATGCCGCCCGATGCTGAAGAGGTGAAGAGCCTTCGGATCGTGGTGCGGCCTCACATCAACCGCAACTCCGCTTTGCTGCTCGGCGGCGATATCATTCGCGCCTGCAGATTCCTCGCGGAACACGGCGGAAACGCGACCCCGCCCAGGCTGCACACGCACAGCGTGGAAACGTCCTCTACAGTGAAATGCTGAAGTGCTTATCGCGACGTGGACGCGAGCCGGCGCCGTGTGGCAGCGTCACGAATGCTTCGGTACTTCGGCTCCCTCTGTCTGCGCGAGGCGCGCGGGCTCGTTCTCGTCGATCCGCTCGGCCTGCGGCTGGTCTTTTACCCATCGCCAGAACAACTCGTAACCGACAGCAAGCATGACGGGGCCGATGAACAGCCCAATGACGCCGCCTGTCACCATGCCGCCCAGCGCGCCGATCAGCACCACGGGCATCGGCACCGCGACGCCTCGGCCCAGCAGCAACGGCTTGAGCACGTTATCGGCCAGGCCCGCGACGAACACATACGCGGAGAAGGCGATCGTCGCCGTGCTGACGCCTTCCGTGAGCATCACGAACGCGATCACCGGAAGCGTAATCAGCGTGGCCGGCAATTGCATGATGCCGATAAGCAGTACGCCGAGCGCCAGCAAGCCCGCGGCCGGAATACCCATCACCACGAACCCGCCGCCGATCAGCAACATCTGGATGAACGCGATGCCCACCACGCCTTGAGCGACCGCGCGAATCGTCGCCGTACAGAGATCGGTGATCTGCGCGCCCCGCTCAGGGCCGGAGATGCGTGACGCAATCTGCTGCGCGCTGCGGTGGCCCCTTTCGCCATACGCCATGAGAATTCCCGCGACGATCAGCGCGATGAAGAAAATGAGCAGTCCCGCGCCTAAGCCAGTGACGGTGCCGAGCAACGCACGGCCGGCTTCTTTGAGTTGCGGCGCAAACCGCTGCGCGAGGCCCGTCAGGTCTGTCGAGGCCTGCTGCCAGAAGTCGTGCACGTGCTGGCCGACCAGCGGCCAGCCTGCAACCGATTCGGCCGGCGGCGGAATGCGGAAGCTGCCGCTTTTCACCACCGCCATCACATGCTCGATCGAATCGGCGACCGCGACGCCCAGCAGATAGCTCGGCACCAGAATGACGCCGAACGCGACGAGGACGATCAGCGTGGCAACGAGACCGTCCCTGTTGCGCAAGCTCCTGCGCAACCGGATGTGCAACGGATAAAGCGTGATCGCAAGGATCAGTCCCCAGACCATCAGGTCGAGGAACGGAACGACGATCCGGAAGCAAAATACGGCAAGAACAGTGATCAGCCCGGCGCGAATCAATACGTCGAGCATTTCCCGGGATAGCGTTCTGTGAACGGTCGGTGTGGGCAGCATCGGGTTATCTCCGCGCAGGAATAGCGCAATGCACGCGTGCGCGAGAAGAAGCGTCAGGTTCAGGATCGCAGCACGGGATTGGCCGAAAGCGGCATCGTCCAGCGGAACAGGCGCAAGCGTCGCTCGCTGCCACAGCGGAGGCAATACGCGACGCTGTAACGCAGCGTCGGGCGGTCGCTCTTCACTGCCGCTACTACTGGTCCACACCCTGACGCGCAGCGGCTACAGCCACGTCGCGTTTCTTTTTGGCGTCGCTTTTCTTATGGTCAAAGACCTTTTTGGCAGCCGCGACTTCCCTGTCGTACTCGCGATTCGCCGCAGCGACCTGCTGGTGCATTTTCACGATTTCATCGGGATGGTCAGCCGCTGACGGTGCAGTTGTTCCAGAAGCGCCTTGCGCCCAGACACCAGGAACGGATGCCAGTGCAAGAGAAGCGGCCGCCGCGACCGCGATCAGGTGTTTCATGACGGACTCCAGACGTTATGCTCGCATCGTTGAATCTGCCGATTAAAGCCGGCGAGCTTCCAGCCTATACACGTCCAGACGAAAGTTGTATTGGACTTTGGTCCCATGATCGGGCTGCCTGGCTGCGCATTCGTCTTCCTGGCACGCGGCGGTGCGTGCGCGCGTCACCGCATGAAATGCGCGAGCGCGAACACATAGACCGCCGACGCCGCCAGTTGCGCAACGGTGACAGGCAGCCCGTAGCGCAGAAAGCGGACAAACGTAATGGGCTTGCCTTCGCGTGCGCAGATTCCCGCTGCCACTATGTTGGCCGCGGCTCCGACAAGTGTCGCGTTGCCGCCGAGCGTCGCACCGAACATCATGCCGACGAACACTGCAATCGTAGGCGCAGGCCACTGCGTGAACTGATCCGAGAGCGCGACTTCGGGCACGAATTCCGCCGCCACCAGGTAGCCCTTCACCATCACGATAGACGCCGCCGCTACGGGCACGTTGGCAAGCAGTGACGAAAGCAGCCCGATGCCCGCGATCATCGCGAGCGCGACGAGCGTAAGGCGCGTGCCGAACAACTCGTATAGCTTGACCGACATGACCTGAAGAAGCCCCGTCTTCGCCATCGCCTGAACCAGACAGAAAATGCAGGCGAGGAACAGCAGCGTTTTCCAGTCGACATCGCGCAGCACGTTGTCGGTCGGTTCGACTTTCGCCGCGTAACCGACGAGTAGCGCCAGCGCACTGGCAATCAGCGCGACCATGGGCGGGAGGAGGCGCGTCGGCAGCGCTTCGCCGAACACGAACAGCACCATCATTGCGGCCAGCACCGCGAGCGACAGACCGGCGTATGCGGGCCTCGCGATGCGCGCGCGCTGTTCCGCAGGCGGCAAGGTCCGCCGCACTCGCCAGATGTCGGGCATCAGGAACGGCAACAACGGCACCACGACGGCGAGCGCCAGCAGGCCGCCAAGACTCACGTGCTTCAGATAGTTGCCGAACGTCATGCCGATCGAGCTGCCGACCAGAAACGTCGCCGGATCGCCGACCAGCGTCAGCAGTCCGGCGGCATTGCTGACGATCGCCGTGAGGATCATCGGCAGCACGATATCCACTTCGAGTGCCACCGCCACGCGAATGATGATGGGTGCGAGGAGGATCACCGTCGTGGCATTCGGCAGCAACGCGCACAAGGGCGCGACGACAACGATGAGAAGCAGAAGAAAACGCCGCCCGCTGCCGCCGGTCGCCCGCAGATACACATCGCCGATCAGATCGAACACTCCGGTGGTCGAGAGGATGCGCGCGACGACCATGCCGCCGAACAGAAGACTGATCGGCCCGGCGGCGATTCGCACCGCAGCGAGAAGATCCTGCTCGTCGAGAATGTTCAGCACGATCAGCACGCACATGCCGACTAGCGCCGCCACGGCCATGTCGATCACATTGAACGCGATCGCGAGTATCACTGCCGCGAACACGCCCACCACGATATAGACCTGCATTGCGCTCATGCCAGCCCTCGCGCGATTCAACGAATGGGCGGCGCGTACATCAGGCCGCCACGGGTCCATAAGTCGTTCGTTCCGCGCGCGAGACCGAGAGGACTGTGCGCGCCGACGTTGCGATCGAACATCTGCCCGTAATTGCCCACGCTTTCGAGAGCTCGCACGGTCCAGCCTGGCTCAACGCCGATTGTGCGGGTCACCGTGTCGTCCGGCACGAGAGCCCTGGATACCGATGGATTGCGCAGGCGAATCTCAAGGTTCTCCCGCGTCACGTCCATCTCTTCGGCGGCTATCAACGTCAGCAGCACCCAACGCACGAGCGTGAGCCATGCCTGATCGCCCCCGCGCACGACGGGCCCAAGCGGCTCTTTCGAGATCCGCTCGGGAAGGATCGCGAAGGCCTGCGAGCCGCCCGGTGCGTGCAGAAGCAGCGCGGCAAGGTACGATGCGTCCGCTGTGTAGGCGGCGCAGCGGCCCGCGAAGAATGCCCGCCTCGCCTCGTCCGCGGAACCCGCCACGAGAGGCTTGATGTCCGCCCCGCTTGCATCCGAATACGCGATGAGATGGCTAAGCGTAGACGTGTCCTTCTGTACGCACACCGTTGCCCCTTTTAGCGCGCCGGCCAATTGCGATGCGCTTGCGGCCGGAACCATGAAAGCCTGGTTGTCGTAGAACAGCACGCCTGCGAACTGCGCCTTGAGTGCGCCTTCGCGCAGCAAAGTCCAGGTGGTGTTGCGGGAGAGTACGTCGATTCGCCGCGTCTCGAGCGCGGGAAATCGCTCCGACGCCTTCAACGGCACGAACGCGACCTTGCGGCTATCGCCAAGCGCTGCTGCTGCCAACGCCCGGCAGAAGTCGACATCGATACCCGACCATTGTCCGGCGGCGTCCTGAGAGGAGAAACCCGCGACGCCTTCGCTAACACCGCAACGCAGGACGCCGCGAGTCTTCACGCTCGCCAGGGCTTCGCCATCGGCGGCATTCGAAATTGAAGGCACGCTCGCCAGCGAGAGCCACAGACCCAGCAGTACTGCACCGGCAATCGGACTCGCGGCCGCCATGATCGTGTCCTCTTGCTGCCTGTAAGAGACCATCAATGCAGATGCGGTCCGACGGCAACCGCTGACTATGTGTAATCGGCGGCATATTGCAGCCGGACACCGCGAGTGACAAAGCAATCGACAAAGCAACTGAGGGCGCAGCGAGATGGACGCGCATGCGGATTCCTTCCGGAGCGTGCATGACTGGCGCGAGCCGGCGGTCTGGTCCTGTACGTTGAGCAAACTGCGTGCGACGACAGTGCGAAAGCAGATGTGCTTCCAGCCTATATGGGTCTATACGAATGTTGTATCGGACTTTGGTCCGATGACGGGATAGTCGCGTGCTGTCCCGGCGAGGCCGAACCGAAACGGCACTGACAACCGCCTACGCTAATCGCAGATCCCACAAGACATCGAGTACGTGTTGAGTGGCACGCTCAACGTGCCCGGCACGGTGTGCAATGCCGAGTCGGCGCCACAACGCCGGGCGCAGCGGACGCATGACGACGCGCCTGTCGGGTAATGGCGTGGTCGCCTCGTGGGGCAAAAGCGCTGCGCCGTAACCTGCCGCTACCAGACTCTTGATTGCGTCGTTGAAGTTGAGCTGAATGCGCGGCGCAGGATGATGCCCCGCGGTCGCAAACCACTCCGCCGTTAAGCGCGAGAGCCGCGTGGTCGCGTCATTGAGAATGAGAGGCTGTGCGGCAAGCCATGCAGGCGTTACACGGGCGGGACAGCGCCAATGCGCCGGCACGAAGGCCATCACGGGGTCACGCCGCCAGGCCTTTATCGCGAGTCCGGCCACGGGAGGCTGAGGCAGTGCGACCAGCCCGACATCCAGCGTTCCATCCGCCAATCGGGACAGCGTCTCACGCGATGTGAGCACCGCAAGCTGAACGTCGATTGCGGGATTGCGCTGGCGCAGCGCCTCGAGCGCTTGCGGCAACAGGTACGCGATCACACCGGTCGACGCACCGAGCCGCACGCGCCCTTCAAGCCCCTGCACCTGGCGTTGAATATCGTCCAACGCCTGCTCCGCATCGGCCAGCAGTCGACGCGCGCGCTCCACCAGCACCTCTCCTATCGCCGACGGCCTTACCTGCCCGCGCTTGCGTGACAGGAGCGGCGCCCCGATGCGGTCCTCCAGTTCGGCGATATGGAGGCTGACCGTCGGAGGGGCGAGATTCAATGCGCGCGCTGCGTCGGCAAATGAGCCACGCTCGGTTATCGCAATCAAAGTGCGCAGGCGGTCCAGGCTGATCTCTCGCATGTCGGCGTCCCGATTCAGGAAAACTGAACTTTATGGTCATCAAATTCAACTTTCCCTATTCTATCCGCTCAGGGAACATAGGGCTCATTCTTCCCTTAGCCACCACTCGGAGTATTCCGCGTATGAGCGCTCCCCTTGTTTTCATCGACGGCGACCAAGGCACTACCGGACTGCAGATCCACGAACGGCTGCGCGATCGGACCGACATCACGCTGTTCACGCTCCCCGCCGCCGACCGCAAGAATGCGCGCCGTCGCGCGGAAGCCATCAACGCCTGCGACATCGCCATTCTCTGTTTGCCCGATGCCGCCGCACGCGAGGCAGTGGACGCCATCGTCAATCCTGCCGTGAGAGTCATCGACGCAAGCTCGGCGCACCGGACACAGCCGGGCTGGACATACGGCTTCGCGGAAATGACGCCGGGACAAGCCGAGCGCATCGCGAGCGCCCGTCGCGTCACCAATCCCGGCTGCTATCCGACGGGGGCAATCGGATTGCTTCGTCCGCTGTTGCAGGCTGGGCTGATACCAGACAGCTACCCCATCAGCATTCATGCAGTGTCCGGCTACTCCGGACGCGGTCGTGCCGGCGTCGAGCAACACGAGGGACAAGATGCCGTCGACGCGCCTCCGTTCCAGGTGTACGGCCTGGCGCTCGCGCACAAGCACACTCCGGAAATCCAGACGCACGCAGGACTCGCGCAGCGGCCCATTTTCGTCCCCGCGTATGGCGCGTTTCGCCAGGGCATTGTGCTGACGGTGCCGCTCCAGTTGCGGCTGCTCGGACCCGATGTGGACGGCGCCAGGTTGCACGCATGCCTCGCACGACACTATGCGGACGCAGCGCACGTCCATGTTTCGCCGCTGCATGAATCGGGGGTCTTGACGCACCTGGATCCGCGAGCGTTGAACGGTACGAACGACATGCGCTTGAGCGTATTTCCTAACATGGAACACGGACATGTCCTGCTGTCCGCGGTTTTCGACAATCTTGGCAAAGGCGCGTCGGGCGCTGCGGTTCAGAACCTGGACCTGATGCTGGGCCGGTAATAGTCGCCGATGGCTCGAGCTAACGGTCGGTCGGCCGCAAGTGCGTTCAACGAGTGTCGGGAATCTCGCGCTCGCATTGTCATGACGCAGCTTCAACCAGCACATTTCGCGATGGCAGACTGGCGTTGTTCAAGCCGCGTCCTGGCCACCACGAGGCTTAAGAGCGTCGTCGCAAACGCGAGGGCCACCGCGATATGCAGCCCTGCAACGATATCGTTGGACTCGGGCCTGACCAGCGAGCCGAACACTCCGACTCCGACCACGCCGCCGATCTGACGCGCGCTATTCAGCACCCCCGACGCGATCCCGACGCGGGACGGCCCGGCATGCGTGAGCACCGCCGTGTTGATCGATGGAACCGCGAGCGCAACTCCACTGCCCACAGCCAGTAACGGCAACGCTATCGCCAGCGCGCTGCTGTCCGCGTGCACGAACACGAGCGCAAGGTAGCCGAGTGCCGCCAATGCTTGACCATAGAGCATCGGCAAGCGATAGCCGAAGCGCGCGGTGAGCCTGCCGGATACAAGGTTCGCGACTGTCACTACGGCAGTCATCGGCAGGAACGCGAGGCCGGTTTCAAGCGGCGTGTCGTGGCGCACGCTCTGGAAAAACAAACTCATCGCAAACATCAGGCCGTAGTACCCGAAGTTCAGCGACCACCCCGTCAGCGCGCTCACACTCACCGCGGCGCTGCGAAACAGCGCGAGCGGCAACAGCGGTTGCGCAGATCGCGCCTCGACGGTGATGAACAGCGCAGCCATGACGACCGATATCGTGAGCCCCGACAGCACGATCGTGCTCGTCCATCCAAGCCGGCCACTCTCGACGACCGCATACGTCAGCGCGGCCAGTGTGACAACGGCGAGCGTCTGCCCGGCCAGATCGATTCGACGCGCTGCATGACGCAGCGTTTCGGGCGCATGAGCGAGCGTCAGCCAGATGCCCGCCACGCCAATCGGCACGTTGATCAGAAAGATGGAAGGCCAGCCGAACCGGTCGACCAGCAACCCGCCCACCAGCGGCCCGGCACCGAGCGCTAACGCCGCCGTGCCCGCCCAGATGCTGACGGCCTTGGCGCGCGCATCCGCGTCCGGAAACGCCGCGCCCAGCAGCGCCTCGACGACGGCACGCACAGCGCCGCGCCCACGCCCTGCACTGCACGCGACGCCCGAGCATGCCCGCGCCATCCGACAGCGCGCACCCGATCGACGCACACGTGAAAACCGCGAAGCCGCCAACGAAGACGCGCCGCGCTCCCAGACGATCCGCTAATGCACCGGCCGTGAGCAGCAAGCTCGCGAACGCGAGCGTATATGCGTTGACGACCCACTCGAGCGCGGTCGAGTCGATCTGCAGGCCGTCGCGCATCCTCGCTAGCGCAACGTTCACGACCGTGACGTCGAGACAGATGATGACGAAGCCAAGGCTGGTCGCGAGCAGCGCGAGTCTTGGAGACCGGTTGGATGAGTGGATGTGTGTGCGCATGATGTCCGTGCATGGAATGGCGCGAAGCGAGCCGGACTGGCCCGCGCGTCGAGCGTGGACACACTCTATTACCTTCGCAAAAATTGATAAACGCACCGCGAATGGCAACAGAACCAATTATTATGGGGGAATGGATCTTCTCAAAGCGATGACCGTATTCGTGCGGGTGGTGGAAACCGGCAGTCTGACGGCAGCCGCGGTAGCGTGCGAGCTCTCGCCGACCATGGTCGGCAACCACCTGCAGGCACTGGAGACGCGGCTCGGCACGCGCCTCATCCATCGCACGACTCGCAAGCAGCAGGTCAGCGCGTTCGGGCAGGCGTATTACCAACGTTGCGTCGAGATTCTCGGGTTGATCGACGATTCCGAGCAGCTCGCGCTCGACCATCTCGCGACGCCGCGCGGCCGCCTGCGCGTCACCGCACCCATCGTGTTCAGCAACGAATGCCTGATTCCATCGATCGCGGATTACTGCGCGCGTTATCCCGAGGTGAAGCTCGACATTGTCGCCACGGACGCGCTCTCCGATCTTATGGACGATGGCTTTGAAGCGGCGATCCGTATCGGTGCGCTGGCCAACCCGGACCTGGTCGCACGGCCTCTCACGCCGTACAGGCTGGTGCTGTGCGCGTCGCCGGCGTATCTGAAGGCGCATGGCAGTCCCGCGACGCCCGATGAACTCTCGGCGCATCAGTGCCTGACGTATGCGTATCCGCCGCGTTCGGAATGGCACGCGGCACAGGCCGAATGGATCTTGCATGGACGGGACGGTCGCGCGAGCGTGCCAGTAGATGGCCGCCTGAAAATCGACAACGCCGAGGCGTTGCGCAAGGCCGTTTTGCGTGGCCTCGGTATCGCGATGCTGCCGGCAATTCTCATCGACGAAGATCTGCGCGCGAAGCGGTTGCGCAAAGTACTGCCTGAGTATTCGGCGCCCGAGCGACAGCTAAGTCTGCTTTATCTGCGCGAGCGGCAGATGTCGCTCAAGCTGCGAAGCTTCATCGATTTTGTGGTCGAACGGTTTGGCGCGGATGAGGACCGCTGAGTCTACGTTGCGGAGTGTCGCAGTCGTTCGTCACCCGCCTTCCTCTCCAATCGACCCATGAAAACACTGCTTCTCTATATCGCTACAGCAACGGCCGAAATCGTTGGCTGCTATCTGCCGTATCTGTGGCTCAAAGAGGGAAAGAGCGCGACTCTGCTAATTCCGGCCGCCTTTTCTCTCGCAATGTTCGCCTGGCTGCTGACGTTGCATCCATCTGCTGCGGGTCGCGTTTACGCCGCCTATGGTGGCGTTTATATCGGTGTCGCGCTCATCTGGCTTTGGGCTGTAGAAGGGATGAGACCGACGGCCTGGGATTGGACAGGTGTATCGTTTTCACTGATCGGCATGGCGATTATTGCTTTCCAGCCGCGTTGATCGTGCGCTTCGCGCAGACCGCTTCCGCATAGTGGCGTTGCCGATCACCATTCAGGTGACGCCCGGAACGCGGCCTTCACTTACGGCCAGCGATATGCCAACACGCGGTCGAGCGGATAAGCTAACTCACGCACCTCTTCAAGCTGATTGCCTCCGAACAGGTAAACGTTCTGGGCGTCTGATCTGAGAAAGAACCCTACATGCCCCTTCCATTCAACGGCATCGTCGGCAGTCAACACTGCCACGCAGCCGTAGATCGGTGCGGCGAGCTCGTTTCCCCAAGTTAGCCAGGAACGGGCCAGGGCCGACCGAGTTCCTTCAATGCCCGATTGCTTCATGCACCAGTTGAGAAATGACGAACACCATGCGATCTTGTCGTCGTAGCCTGCCAATTGGGTGGTTTCGTTATACTCGGCAATCCTCGGGTTGCATTGACCCGCGCCGTAGCGCTTGACACCTCGTTCCTTGAACGCGATATCCATCCAGACGGGCGCAAATCCGTTCGTTGCTTGCTCGTCGCGATACCCTTGAATCATCCGCGTGCTCCTCACAGACGCTCTTCTTCGACTGGGCCATAGATGGCACATGGCTCGTCAGAAATTACCGCCCAATATCGGTCGCCGTAGGACCAGTGCCACCATTCCGACGGATAGTTGACGAAACCCGCGGCAATCATAGCCGTCGCCAATAACTGACGGTTAGCCTGCGCCTGCCGGCTAATCAACTGACAGGCTGTGTAACATGCGCCCGATGACTCTTCGTCAGTGGCGTTCAACACGCTTCCCATATTCAACTCGACGCCCTCTTGGGTCGCAAGTGTCAAGTCGACGGCGGCGCCCGTCGGATGCGCGGCCACCTCCGGCGGAGCGGCATAGCGACTTGTC
Organism: Paraburkholderia graminis C4D1M; assembly: GCF_000172415.1. Classification (GTDB taxonomy): domain Bacteria; phylum Pseudomonadota; class Gammaproteobacteria; order Burkholderiales; family Burkholderiaceae; genus Paraburkholderia; species Paraburkholderia graminis. The sequence goes on along the minus strand of NZ_ABLD01000001.1, from coordinate 210,233 downwards.
AGTTCGATCAAAAGAGCATCCGACGCCGACGGGTATTGCATTCGGAGCGCGGACAGGCGACGGTCGAAGTAGGATCGCTGAAGCGATAGCGGCCGGTATCCTTCCTTGACTAACAATCGCAGGCCTTGAATGGAAAGCCTCTGCGCTGCGAACATTAGCCGTTCAGCGACGCCAACGCGAACCTTCAGGAAATGTCTGCTCGGGTTAGAGACGACGCTACGCGTGCGATCCACTAGCACCAGATCGCCGGTGTCACCAGGATCGACAAACCGTTCGCCCGTGTCGATCAATTCGACGGACGCAACGACAGGATCGGAAAGTGAGATCACGAGAGGAACCGGATTCGAGTGTGGAACGGCCCAATGACATGACTCGAAATTGTCAGCTATCTTTCTGCTAATGTCGAGCGGCCAGTATTGGGCCGCTGACTGTCTTATGCGAGAGACATTTGTCGACCAGGAGTCGAACGAAGCAAAGGAGCTAGAATGCGGTCCGCCTGCTACTTTAGAGTGCCTGCCAGAACGATTGGAGCAATATACTGGTTCTGGTGTGACAGGCAAAATATCAGGGTGATCCATTGACAAAACCGGCTAACTCCCCAACTCAAAAAGTCGAAAATTCTCGCCAGTGCGTCTCAAGGAACACCGCATTTTTGATCGTTATGGCGCAAGCTGTAATGGTGCTAGCGATTGGCGACATTGCGTATTGGCTGGTTAGCTGCACCGAGCCAGGCCTGTACGACAGACTTTTTTGGGCCGCTTTCTTCACGGCAGTACTCGTCCCAGTGAGCTTTGTCCAATTCCAGCCGGAAGCCGCGATATATCTTGCGGGTTTCCTTCTCCTGCTCGCGCTGCTTACGCGTTTGCGATGGTGGATACCGGTTAGAGGGCTGCCGGTTGGCATCTTCGTCGCCGGAGCGTGCGGGGTTTTTCTCGCGCTCTGTTTCAGATGGGATGCTGCTTGCCGCTTGTGGTAGTCACAAGCGTGCGCCCGACGCGCAGTACTTGCGGGAAATTTCTCGCGGTGTCGCAGTGCGTACGACGATTGATTGCGGACATGCATACGTCTGCTTTGCCTGGTTAGCTGCGCATCCGCGAGCCCGCCCGGTCTGTGGACTCAAAGTTGTAACGCATTAGTGCTTCCCGCAGTGTTCCGCCTTATCGACGGAGCACTCCTGCCGCAGATACTCGATGAAACCCGACTGCACCGCTGTGCCGAGCCAGTCCGCCCGCACCGTGTAGCCGACCGCACGATCGGCTTCCGGCGTTTTCAACTCGAGCGCAACGATCTCGCTGCCCGGATAGGCCTCGCGAATCTGCGAACGCGATAGCAGTGTGATGCAATCGCTTTCCACCAGCATCGCCATCATCATCGCAAGAGAACTCGTCTCGACGACGACCGGCGGCCTGATCGGCAACCGCGCGAAGATCGAATCGATCACCGAGCGGCGCGGTACATTCTGCTGCGGGACGACCCACTCGTAATTGGCGATGTCTCGAGGCGCGATAGACTTTTTACGCGCGAGGCGATGCCCTTTACGCACCGCGACCACGTACGGGTCGGCAAACAGCTCGGTCTCCCGAACGGCTCCGGTGAGACGTGGCTCACGCAACCCGCCGACGATGATGTCGATCGTGCCCATCCGCAGATCACGAAGCAGCGCCGCGTGCGAGCCCTCATCGACAGTGACGTGCGCGGACGGATAGCGCTCCCGCAACCGCTGGATCACACGTGCGACGAGACGCGGCGGCATCAGCGGCAACACGCCGATCGCCACCTTGCCGCTCAATTGTCCCCGGGCGTACGCGATCTCCTCGCGCGCCTGCGCAATTTCATAGAGCGCGAGGCTCAGGCAGCGAGCGAATTCGAGTCCAGCGGCATTGGCCGACACGCTATGCACGCGTCGCCGATATAACGATACGCCGACCGTCTGCTCAATCTGCCGCGCCGCGCGATGCACGGCGGGCTGCGAGATGCCAAGCTGCTGTGCCGCTTCCGACGCCGATCCGGCGCGTGCGATCGCGATATGGCAACGGACTTGCGTATCGGTCAGATGGCGGCAGACGTTGCGCGCGTTCACGGCCGACGAACTTTGCCCCGTCAGGCCCATGATCGCGCGCTCCATCTGATCGAGCATGCGCCGTACGCGCCGTTGCAGTATCGCGCCTTGCGCAGTCAATTCGCAGCCGCCAAAACCCCGCTCGAAAAGCACGCCGCCGAAACTCGCCTCCAGCTTGCTAATCGCCAGGCTGACGGCCGGCTGCGTGCGGCCCGCGCGCGTCGCAGCCTGGCCGATGCCGCCTGCCTCGCACACTGCGTCGAACAGAAATAAGCGCCTCAGCCGCGTCAGATCGTCGTCGGGCGATTCGTCCGGGTGCTTCGCCATCGCCTTCCCCATGCCCCGTGAAAGCCGTCAGCTTAACTGCAATTTATGCCTTATGCCGAAGTTCGTATTAAGGGGTTTTGCGTCAGCAGGCTTACAGTTGAGCCCATTCGATCGAGACGTTTTCAGCAAGGAGCCCGTTTATGTCCGTCGTTATCGACACTCACACGCACGCCATTTCCCCGGATAAGCAGCGCTATCCGCTCGCGCCCGTCGGCGGTCACCAGTCGGAATGGTCGGCCAAGCGCCCTGTCAGCTTCGAAGGCTTGCTTGCGTCGCTCGACGAGGCCGGCATCGACCGGGCGGTGGTCGTGCAGGCATCGACGGTTTATGGCAACGACAATAGTTATGTGGTCGACGCGGTGAGAAACCACCCGGACCGCTTCGCGGGCGTGTTTTCGATCGACGTGCTGGCAAGCGACGCCGTGATGCAGATGCAGCGCTGGCTCGACGCGGGCCTCTCCGGCCTGCGCCTGTTCACGACCGGCAGCACGATGCCGGGGCAAGCGGGCTGGCTCGACGACGAGCGCTCCTTCCCGGTGTGGGACTATGCGCAGCGCCATAACGTGTCGATCTGTTTGCAGATGACGGCACAAGGCATTCCGGCGCTGCTGAATATGCTGGCGCGCTTTCCGGATATCCGCGTGCTGCTCGATCACCTTGCGCGGCCCGACTTGGCGGGCGGCCCGCCGTATGAAGCCGCCGCGCCGCTCTTTAGCCTCGTTTCGCACGAGGGCGTTTATCTGAAGCTCACAAACCGCACGATCGCCGAAGCATCTCGCGGCGCGTCGACGCCGGACGCATTCTTCCCGCGTGTGCTCGACGCGTTCGGTGCGCATCGCATCGCATGGGGCTCGAATTTCCCGGCCGCCGAAGGCACGCTGCCGCAACTGCTTGCCGATGCGCGCAATAGCCTTGCGATGCTGCCCGCCGACGCGCGCGACGCAATCTTCGGCGGCACCGCGCGCGCGGTGTATCCGGTTCTCGCCGCGTGAGGATCGACTCAATGACACAAGAACATACGGACGCGAGCACTGAGATGCCACCGCTTGAATTGAAAATTGCACTGAAGACTTACCCGCACACGCGGCCGCTGAAAGATGGCGAACTCGCCGATCCCAACGTGCAACTGATGTTCGAGGATATCGAACCGATTCACCGCGCCTTCGCACCGATGGCGCGCCGCCAGGCGTATGACGTCAGCGAAATGGCAATCGTCACGTATTTGCAGGCGAAAGCTTATAACAAGCCCGTCGTGCTGCTGCCCGCTGTAGTCGCCGCGCGCTTTCAGCAAGGCTGCATTATTTATAATGCTCAACGCGGCAAGCTCGGCGTAAGCAACCTGGTGGGCAAGACAGTCGGCGTGCGCTCGTATTCGCAAACCACCGCAATGTGGGTGCGCGCGATTCTCGCGAACACCTATGGCGTGCCGCTCGAGGAAATCGACTGGGTCACGACCGAGGGCGCGCATCTGGAAGAGTATCGCGATCCGTCCTTCGTGCGTCGCGCGGAGCCGGGCAAGCAGCTATTGCGGATGCTGCGCGCGGGCGAGATCGACGCCGCCATCCTCGGCAACGATCTGCCCGACGAAGCCGGCCTTGAACCCGTGATCGACGATGCGGCCAGCGCCGATCTCGCGTGGTACGCGATTCATCGCTACGTGCCTCTGAACCACGTCGTGGTAGTGACGCAATCGCTTGCGGATACACATCCGCGAGCGGTGCGCGCAGTCTACGACCTGCTGTGCCGCGGCAAAGCGTCAGTGGCCTCGCACAACGCGGGCAAACCCGACAAGCTGCTGTTCGGCTACGACGCGTTGCGCGGCCCGCTTGAGGAAACAATCGCGTTCTGCGAGCAACAGCAACTGCTGCCGCGTAAGCTGAGCATCGACGAAATTTTCGCTGACAGCATCGATATTCTCGGCGGCATCGCGAGCTGAATAACGGCTCTTTCAACGTTTTCGAGCGGACTCCAGTTCGCCAAAGCTTCACCGCAGCCCATCGTGGATGGGCCTAAGCAAGGAGACACCATGAGCTTGCCTCGCACGGGCGCCATGAAACCAAAGCCACGTCCGCCGTTCTATCGCGACCTGTCATTCCAGGTGCTGGCCGGCATGGCGCTTGGAATCGCCACGGGCTACTTCTTTCCGAAGTTCGGCATCAATCTGCAGCCCGTCGGCGACGCCTTTATCCGCATCATCCAGATGCTGATCGGGCCGATCATCTTCTGCACCGTATGCAGCGGCATTGCGGGCGTCAAAGACTTCGGGAAGGTCGGCCGCGTCGCGATCAAGGCCCTCTTCTATTTCGAGGTGGTGACTTCTCTTGCGCTGGTGCTGGGGCTTGTGACGATCAACGTGCTGAAGCCGGGCGTCGGCATGAACGTCGACATGCATAGCGTGCACTCGGCCGCCGTCGATGCCTATGTCGCGAAAGCTCATCACGCGGTCACCACGAGCGACTTTCTGCTCAATGTCATTCCGCACACGGCGATCAGCGCATTTGCTGGCGGTGACGTCCTGCAAGTGCTGTTCTTTTCGGTGCTATTCGCCTTTGGGCTGGCCGCAATCGGGGAACGCGCGCAGCCCGCGCTCGACTTCATCGATTCGGTATCCGGTGCGCTGTTCTGGGTAATCGGCCTGACCATGAAGATCGCACCACTCGCAGCGTTCGGCGCCATCGCCTTCACGGTGAGCAAATTCGGTTTCGGCACGCTGCTCTCGCTCGGCAAGCTAGTGCTGGAGTTCTATCTGACATGCGCGCTCTTTTTCCTGCTGATCCTGTGGCCCATCGCAAAGGTAAACGGCTTCAGCCTTTTGCGCCTGATGCGCTATATCGGCGCAGAACTGCTTCTCGTAATCGGTACGAGTTCTTCAGAAACCGTGTTCCCACAACTGATCGACAAGCTCGAACGCCTTGGCTGCGAGAAGTCGGTGGTTGGCCTGGTGCTGCCAACTGCCTATACGTTCAATCATGACGGCACGTGCCTTTACTTCGCCGCAGCCGCCGTGTTTCTCGCTCAGGCAACCAATACACCGATGAACTGGCACGATCAGTTGGTGTTGCTCGCGGTGCTGCTGCTCACGTCGAAGGGAGCCGCCGGCGTGTCGGGCGCTGCAATCGCAGTGCTCGCTGCAACGCTGGCTGCGTCGAACACGATTCCGGTTGAATCCATCGCGCTGATTCTCGGCGTTCACAAGGCCATGTCCAGCGCGTTCGTCTTCACCAACATCGTAGGGAACAGCGTAGCCACTATCGTAGTGGCGAATTGGGAAAAGGCACTCGACCGCGTCGCCTTGCGCCATGAACTGAAGACGGGCTTCAACCCCGCCGAAACCGCGCACTCGCTCGAACAGCCGGGCAGCACTTCAGCCGGCCACTAACGCAGGACCGGCGGTACGTCCGCGTTGTGCCGGCCGGTCCCGGCGAGTAGATCAAAAGTAATCCCAATAGGCAATTTAATTAGGGTTACGTATCAAGCAGTACATTAAAAACACAACGAAAATCAGGAGACAAGCGGTGGACAAGGTTTGGAAAATCATCGGATTGGGCATCTCGGCCACTGCGGGCGCATTGGCAACGAATCCCGCACACGCGCAAACGAGCGTGCAGTTATACGGAACGGTGGATGGCGGGATACGTCATCAGACCAACGCCGCAAAAGGCGGCGGCTCGGTGACGACAATGAACTCGAACGGCTACTACAGTTCGAACAAGCTCGACTTTCGCGCGAAGGAAGACCTTGGCGACGGCTGGAATGCGCATTTTCTGCTGGAAAGCGGCTTTAACGTCGGCAATGGCCAGTTCGATAACACGACAGGCACCGAATTCAATCGCCAGGCGTTTGTCGGCATCGGCCATACGAAATTCGGCTCGCTCGATCTCGGCCGGCAGTACACCATTGCGCATGACATCATCAGCATTTACGATCCGTTCGGCTTTCATTTCACGCCGATCATTCCGCTGACCACGGCCTCGGACGGTACTCGCAACAATAATGACCTCAAATACAAGAACACGTTCGGGCCGCTGCTGTTCGAAGTGGACAACTCCTTCGGCGGCGTGGCAGGCAATTTCAGCAGCGGCGCAGCGCGCGCCGTGGGCGTGAGCTATGCGACAGGTCCTGTTGCGATCGGCGGCGTCTATGGGCATCGCAGTGTACTGACTGGCTCGACCTATCTGGGCGACAGCTACTACATGGTCGGCGCCAGCTACAAGATCGGGCCGGTGCGTTTGTCGGGCGGTTTCATGTCCGAGGACTTGCAGAATCCAGCCACGCCCCACCAGGTAACGAACAATGGGTTCGGCGGCCTCTCGTGGACCATCACGCCGACTCTGGTTTTCCGCGGCAGCTACTACCAGACCACGGTAACGAACGACAAGTCCAGCCGGCGCGGACTCTCGGTGCTCTCGCTTGGCTACCTGCTGTCCAAGCGCACCACGCTCTACAGTGAACTCGACTACACCTCGTACAAGCATGGGGTGGTGAGCACGCTCAACCCGGCCGGCGTGAAGAGTCAGACCGCGTTCACCATCGGCATCGACCATTTGTTTTAAATGATCTGCTTCACCGAGTGCTTTCTTCGGAGGCGCCCAAGACGCTGCTGACTCAGACCTACTCGCTTCCATTCGATCGGATTGTTCAATGCCTCGAGATATCGACTATTGATATCGTGGATATCAATGCAGGCTCTGTGGCTGCCGCCTGTTAATATCTATCTCAACCATAGGCGCAGGCATGCAGCGCGCCGTTCCGGTCATACGAGCAATCGTCGATTCAGGCGTGCCACGACACGCACTACGAGATCATGCAACTCATTCGCGACGGCAATGTGCGCAAAGCCTGCACCGAACTGCGCAACCACATTCGAAGCACGGAGGACTCGTATATCCGTGCAAGCATCAGCGGAGAAGCGCCATGAAGCACGATCTTGTCCGTCTGCTCGGCGACATCGTCGGTAGCCAGTTCGTCTTTACGGGCTCGGCTGAAACGCGGCGCTTCCGCCAGGGATATCGCTATGGCAGCGGTCCACTATTGGCTGCTGTGCAGCCCGGCACATTGGTCCAGATGTGGCAGGCGCTAAAGGCGTGCCATGATGCGAATGTCATCGTCATTTGTCAGGCCGCCAACACCGGATTGACCGGCGGATCGACGCCGGCTGCCGATGGCTACGATCGTCCGGTCGTCGTGCTCAATACGATGCGGTTGCGCCGGCTCGACGTGATTCGCAATGGCGAACAGGTCGTTTGTCAGCCGGGCGTTACCCTGGACCAACTGGAAAGGCGTCTCGCACCGCTCAAGCGCGAGCCCCATTCTGTGATCGGATCGAGTTGCATCGGCGCGTCCGTGACGGGAGGCGTTTGCAACAACTCGGGCGGGTCTCTCATTCGCCGCGGTCCCGCGTTTACCCAGCTTTCGATACATGCCCGCGTCACAGCCGACGGCGAACTGAAGCTGGTGAACCACCTGGGAATCGATTTGGGCGATTCCGCCGAAGCCATACTTGGCCGCCTCGACGCAGGCGAACTGCCGCACGATGTTCCGCCAGCGATGGGACTTCTCGCGTCCGACCACGAATACAGCACCCACGTGCGGGATATCTCGGCATCGACTCCCGCGCGCTTTAACGCAGACCCGCGCCGCCTTTACGAAGCGTCGGGCTCGGCCGGACACCTCGCGGTTTTTGCCCTTCGGCTGGACACATTCGCGGCGGACGAGCGCACCCAGGTGTTCTACATCGGCAGCAATGATCCGGCCGAGCTCGAATCAATCCGCCGCGATATTCTGGGCGGTTTCCAGAGTTTGCCGATAGCAGGCGAGTACATGCACCGTGGCGCGTTCGATATCAGTCGCCGCTACGGGAAGGACATGTACCTTTACATTCGGGCTTTCGGCACCGACAAAGTGCCGCTAGCTTTTGCGGCGAAGAGCCGGTTCGACGCCATGACTGAGAAGATGGGCCTTGGTACGGCCATCAGTGACAGACTGCTGCAGGCAGCGAGCCGGCTTTTGCCCGAGCATCTGCCGCGGCGACTCATCGAGTACCGCGATCGCTTCGAGCATCACCTGTTATTGAAGATGGGCAATGAAGGTGTAGACGAAGCGCGTACTTATCTGAAGTCGCGCTTTCCGACGGCTCAGGGCAATTACTTCGAATGCACGCGAGAAGAAGGCGACGCGGCGTTTCTCAACCGCTTCACGATTGGTGGCGCAGTGGTCCGCTATCGGGCCGTTCATTCTCGGACCGTCGAGGACATCGTGGCGCTCGACATCGCGCTGCCGCGTAATGCAACCGACTGGTTCGAACAGTTGCCGCAGCATATTTCGAAGCACATCGAGTTCACCATGTATTGCGGCCACTTCTTCTGCCATGTGCTGCATCAGGAATATCTGGTGAAGAAGGGTGTGGACTGCGATCGCATCAAGGACGACATTCTCGCCCTACTCGCTGCGCGCGGTGCGGAGTATCCGGCCGAGCACAACGTCGGCCATCTGTATGAGGCGAAGGAGTCGCTCAAGCAGTTCTACGAGGAACTGGATCCGACTAACTCCTTCAATCCCGGTATCGGGAAAACCTCGCGGCTCTTCAACTGGGGAAGATCGCCGTATCGCTGCGGTTGCGAGGATCGGCCCGCGGTAAGTCAGCAGACGCTCTAGCGTAGCGTTACGCGAAGACCACCAGATTTTTTGCGCGCAAGGACGGTGCTGCCGACCTTGCGCCCGCCCTTGCGTGCGCAAGTCGCTTACACACCCAGGATCCTGCCGACCGTTTCGTTAAATTCGGCCGTCGCATCAGCGATCGCCTGGTCGGCCTCGTCGTCGAGGTTGTCGACGTTCTCGTCGATCACCTCCTGCAGGCTCAGGTAAGCCGCGATGATGCTGTCCAGCTGGTCGCTCGCGGCCCGGGCGTAGACGGCCTCGCCAAGCGCCTCCATGAAATCGCCGCGACTTCCTCCGATCAGGCCATCCGCGTTGTTTTCCAGGTCGTCCTTGAACTGTTCGACGTCTGCCATGCTTTTCTCCAGAAGGTCAGGTGCAGCGTTGCCGGAATGAGCGTTCGCACGCAAGGCGCGCGCCTGGTCGTACAGTCTCGCGACCGTCACGCCGGCGACGCGCGCGGACCTTGATGCGTCCTTGCATCTCGATAGCGCCCAAAAGAAAGTTTGACAAACCATCTTTAGATATATATCTTACGACACATCTTAAGACATAAATGGAGGACGCAAGATGCGTCATCACCATCGTTTTGACCGCCGTCACGGAGCGGATCACGCTTCTTTCGACGCCGGCTTCGAGCGCCCCTCGCTCCATGCGCTGTGGCACGCGTTCGCTCATCACCACGCAGTTCGCAGCGAAGACGCCGAGCGCGTCGGCAGCGCGCATCGCTTTTCGCCGTGGGCGTTCTGGCATGCAATCGGACGTCATCACGAGCATCGCGGCGGACGCGGCGGGCGCGGTCCGTTCGGCGGCAGCCCTGGCGGCTTCGGCGGCGAAGGCGATGGCTTTCCGCGCGGCCGCAAGTTCAGCTCCGACGATCTGCAACTGCTGCTGCTCTCGCTGATCGACGCGCAACCGAGTCACGGCTACGAGCTCATCAAGGCGCTGGAAACGCGTTCTAACGGCTTCTATAGCCCGAGCCCCGGCATGGTGTACCCGGCGCTCACGTACCTCGAAGAACTGGGCTACGTCACGGTGCAGCTCGAAGGCAACCGCAAGCGCTACGAACTCGCGCAAGCGGGACGCGAGTACCTCGCGGCCAACCGCGAGCGCGTCGAGTTGATGCTCGCGAAGCTGAGCCACATCGCGCGCAAGATGGACTCGGTGCGCCGCGCGTTTGCCGGTGAAGAACCGGCCGACGTGAGCGAAGGCGGCTGGCTGCCCGAGCTGAACGCCGCGCGCCGCGCGCTGAAAAATGCGCTGCTGCGCCGGGACAACGCATCGGCGGAAGAACAGCGCCGCATCGCCGCGATCCTGATGCGAGCCGCGAAGGAAATCGAAGGCGAACAGGATTCAGGCAACGGCAAGCGCGACGATGCGGCCACTGCGTGACATCGACATCGACACTTCGACCAGACAGGAGTAACAACTCAATGCCGACTCAAGAAAAACGACCCGACCTCGCCGTAGAGCGCGTGCGCCATCCGCTCAGGTTCCGTCTGCTGCAAGTGAAGAAAGTGCAGGCGCTCACGCCGCATCTGATCCGCGTGACCTTCACGGGCGAAGACCTGCACGACTTCGTGTCCGCTTCGTTCGACGATCACATCAAGGTCTTCTTCCCCGAACCGGGCGCCGACAAGCCGGTGCTGCCGCAAGCCGGCCCCGACGGCCCCGTGTTCCCCGAAGGACGTCGCCCGACGGCGCGCGATTTCACGCCGCGCCGCTTCGATCGCGACGCGCGCGAGCTCGATATCGAATTCGCGATGCACGAAGCCGGTCCCGCGGCAACGTGGGCGGCGCAGGCGAAAGCCGGCCAGTACCTGGGCATCGGCGGGCCGCGCGGCTCGCTCGTGATTCCCACCGCTTTCGACTGGCACCTGCTGATCGGCGACGACACCGCCCTGCCCGCCATCGCGCGCCGCCTCGAGGAATTGCCGGCCGGCAAGCGCGTGGCCGCGGTGATCGAAGTGGCCGATCCGTCGGCTCGCATCGAATTCAGGACCGAAGCCGAACTGCACCTCGTGTGGTGTTATCGAAGCGAACGCGAAAGCGGAAGCGGAAGCGAACACTGCGCGCGCGGCGAGGCGTTGCTGCAAGCGGTGCGCGCAACCTATCTGCCGGATGACGGCGAAGGTTATGTGTGGGCCGCGGGCGAATCCGCGACGATTCGCGCGATTCGCTATCACCTGTGCACCGAACGCGGCGTCGACAAGTCGCGGATTCGCGCGGCGAGCTACTGGAAACAGGGCGCCGTGGCCGTGCATGAAACCATCGACGACTAGGCCATCGGCGACTAAAAGACGACCAGGAGACGATCCCGGCACCACGTGCCGGCAAAGACCCGTGCTTTTCTCGACTTCGCGATCGAACGAAAACTGCACTAGAAACAGGTCGCCACTCAACTCACAACGGCGCCTCAATCATCGAATAAGCGCGCCGATCTTCTCTCCCTATTGCTCTGCCGGCATCTGTTGATCGTAGGCTTTTTGCGCCTGATCGATCTCATGCAAATGCTTGATCGACCATTCATAGACCGCTCCGAACGGAACCTGCAGGGTACGCCCGAGTTCTGTGATCGAGTATTCCACCGCGACCGGCGAAGTATTGAGCACATTCCGCGCGACGAGGCCATTGCGTTCGAGACGCCTCAACGCCTGCGTAAGCGCCTTATGCGTGATTCCTTCCAGCCTGCGCTTGATCTCGTTGAAGCGAGTTGGCTTCCTGGTCAGCAGCGTGAGAATCATCACTGACCACTTGTTCGCCACCTGATCGAAAAACGAGCGTGCGGCGCAATCCGCAAAGAAAACCTCGTCAACCTCGCAAGTCATGTCGGTATCTTCCTGTATATCTGCGCACCTGAAGGTGCGTAATTGACCGTAGATATCCAATGTATAACATGGAGTCCGGTCAATTGCTTGGAGCTCGGCGTCACACAGCCCAGCGAGCCAGGCGTTTGATGTACTCGTGATAAATAAGGATAGCGAATGAAAATGATGGAACACGAACTGTCTCGACGCGACATGCTGAAGGTCGCCGGTGCGGCAGCGATTGCGACCACTCTCGGGAACCATGAAGCCTTTGCTGCAACGAAATCGCCGGCCACACTGTTCGCGACCGAGGTAGGTACGGGAAAGAACGTCATGTTTCTCCACGGCTGGACTTGCGATTCGCATGACTGGAGCTGGCAACTGCCGCTCTTCGAAAGCAGGTATCGCGTCGTCGCTGTCGATCTGCGCGGGCATGGCAGATCGGAGCTGATGCCGCCCGGCGCTTATACGCCCGCCGACTACGTCGCGGACATCGAGGCATTTATCGCAACAAGGTATCCCGGACAGAAGTTCATTCTCGTCGGGCATTCGATGGGTGGCCAGATCGCAGCCCGACTTGCCGCGAAGCGCCCGGATCTGGTCAGCGCGGTGGTGTCCGTCGATGGCGCGCTCGGTTTTTCCGGCGCCGCCGCCGAACTTTTTGCGAAAACTACGCATGATTTGAATGCGGGCGATCCTGGCATCGTGGTGCCGGCCTTGTTCCAGCTTGTCTATGACCGCATCACTGAGCCGGCATTCAAGTGTTGGCACGCGAGGCGCGTCCAGGGCATGCCAGTGCATGTCGTGCGCGAGTCGTTCGGTCCGCTGTTCTTCGGCAACGATCAGGTCGGCATTGGAGAAGCGAGCGCAACGTTGTGCAAGAGCCTTACCGTTCCCTTCTATCAGATGTGCCGCGACCCCGAGCAGGCGAACCGCATGCGCTCCTGGTTCTCGCATTCGAAATCGAAGGTGGATGTATGGACCAGCACAGGCCATTGGATCATGCAGGATCGCGCGGACGACGTGAACACCGCGATTACCGCATGGATCGACGCCCTATAGCCAACGGTGTTTGCCAACTCGAATCCGGAGAACCCGATGCCCGATCTCGACATTCTGCTCACCCCTTATCGACTCAATGCCCTCACCGTGCCTAACCGGGTAGTCATGGCTCCGATGACACGGTCTTTCTCCCCAGGCGGCATACCGGGCGCCGACGTCGCCGCGTACTACCGGCGACGTGCGGCGCACGGCGTCGGTCTCGTCATCACCGAAGGAACCGGTGTTGGTCGCGCGGCCGCGCTCGACGATCCGGACGTCCCGCGCTTTCATGGCGAGGCGGCGCTGGCCGGCTGGAAGAAAGTAGTCGACGCGGTCCACGCGGCTGGAGGACGCATTGCGCCGCAACTGTGGCACGTGGGACATAAGCCTTCGAATGGAGCGGGCGAGCGGGCGTTGGCTCATCGCTACGAGAGCCCGTCGGGTCTCTCCATAACCGGCGAACGCGTGGCTCAGCCGATGAGCGAGTCAGACGTCGCGGACACAATCGACGCATACGCGCGAGCCGCAGCGGATGCAGAGCGGCTCGGCTTCGACGGCGTCGAACTGCACGGCGGGCATGGCTACCTGATCAATCAGTTTTTCTCGGAGGATCTCAACCAGCGCGGCGACCGATATGGCGGAGCGACGCTCGTCGAACGCTCACGCTTCGCTGTGGAAGTGCTGAAGGCGATCAGGGCGGTGGTGACACCGGGGTTTCCAGTGATTCTTCGCCTCTCGCAATGGAAGCCGAAGGACTTCCGCGCACGGCTCGCGGGGACGCCAGCAGTGCTCGAAGAGTGGCTTGGCCTGCTTGTGGATGCCGGTGCGGATGCTTTCCACCTCTCCCAGCCGGCCTACTGGCAGCCCGCGTTTCCCGAAGCCGACGCAAACCTGAACCTGGCCGGCTGGGCGAAAAAAGTCACGGGCGTCACAACCATTACAGTGGGATCGGTGGGACTTGGAAGCGACGTCTACGACTCGTTTGCGGGCAAGGACGCGCAATCCGCTCCGCTGGACGACCTGTTAGCGCGACTGGAACGAGGAGAGTTCGATCTGGTAGCGGTCGGACGCGCGTTGCTGCAGGACGCGGCATGGCTCGAGAAGATCCGGCAAGGGCGCATCGACGAGATTGGGAACTTCACCCCGGACGCTTTCTCGACCTTGGCCTAGGAAACCGCTGATGGCACCGGCCTGCAACCCTACGCGATCGGGCGGAGTTGCAGAGGGTCGGTCATCTGACCGATGCCGCCGGAACGAGCAAGATGCGATGCTTACCACCGATCCTAACCAGACGGAGCATCCATGTCATTTCGTTTCCAAGTTGTCGTTTCACTAATCGCGCTGGCGTTCGCCAACGCATCGTTCGCACAGACTTCCGCTGACAAGCCTGAACGGATCAGGGGCACCATTCAGTCGTACTCCGGCGGCGTGCTCCAGGTGCACCGGCGTAGCGGCGAAACGGTCGGCATTGCAGTAGTCGATGCAAGCGGACTGAATGCGGTGAAAGCCATACAGCTTTCCGATATCAAACCCGGCGCCTATGTCGGAGCCGCTGCGATGCCCGGCGCGGACGGCAAGCTGGAAGCGAAGGAGGTTCTGGTATTTCCCGAAGCCGCACGCGGGATGGCAGAGGGCCATTTTGCATGGGACCTCGGCGCTGGCAGCTCGATGACGAACGCCAACGTCGACACCATCGTGCAAGGTACAAGCGGCCGTGACCTGAAGCTCTCGTACAAGGGTGGCACCAACACGGTCACCGTGCCTGCGAACGCGCCGGTAGTGACGCTCATTCCCGCGACGCGCGACGAACTGACTGCGGGCAAGCGGGTGTTCGTGGTGGCAACGCACGGCAAGAGCGGTGCGTACAACGCTGTGCAGATCATCGTCGAAAAGGATGGCGCGGCTCCGCCGATGTAAGGCGGTTCGAGCCGCGGTTCGAGCCGCGGTTCGCCGGCGGATTGCGGCGGTCAATCAGCGGCTCGCGCATCGCCGGTCGACGGGTGCGATCGTGACAATCAGGAGAAGTTGCTATGAATGAACGCCAGATGAGTGGCATAGCCGCTCGCGACGAATGGTGGCTCATGCGCTATTACTTCGTTCGGACTGCGTTTTCCGCGCTGTGGGTCGCGCTCGCTTTTTCGGTCGGGCAGCGTTCTCCGGAGGCGACGGCAGTGCTGCTGTTCGTCTATCCCGCGTGGGATGCGCTTGCCAACTACTTCGATATGTCGCGCAGCGGCGGAATGACCGCGGGCCGCACTCAGGCAATCAACGCCGTCATCAGCGTGGCCGCGGCGGTCGCGGTCATCGTGGCCTTGAATGCGCGCATGCACTGGGTGCTCGGCGTCTTCGGGGTGTGGGCGATACTGTCCGGGCTCCTGCAACTCGGCACCGCTATGCGGCGCTGGAATCGCTTTGCCGCGCAATGGGCGATGGCTCTCAGCGGTGCGCAGTCGGCGCTGGCAGGCGCGTACTTCATCGTGCAGGCTCGCGCGCCCACGCCGCCGGCAATCTCGCGGGTGGCGGCGTATGCCGCGGTGGGCGCGATCTATTTTCTGGTGTCGGCGTTATGGCTGTACGTGCGTCGACTGCGCCGCGAGACCGCGTGACTGGGTCATCGATCTCCGCATGCTGCCACCGGCTTCGCGTGATCGACGCGACGGGTCCCGCCGGTTCAGACGCCGCGCGACATGCGCCGGCGTCAGGCCACCTCCGCGATCATCGCCCTGACTTCCCGAGCCGCCTCGCGGCGCAGTGCGCCGAGGTCGACATCCGGCAGCACGTCGTTTCGCACGATGCATTGACCCGCGCAGAACAGCGCGGCGAGTTCGGGGCGCCCGCCCGAAACCACCGGCCCTATCGCCACGTCATGCAGGCCGAAGTAGCGCGGATCGTCGAGCCGGTAGACGGCGATATCCGCTTGCGCGCCCACCTCGATCCTGCCGACGCCTTTGAGCCCGAGCACGCGCGCGCCGCCCGCCGTGCCCCAGTGCACGACCTCTTCCACCGACGCCGCATCCGCTCCGCCTTCGAAGCGCCCTCCCCGATATTCGGGCTGCGCCGCCATGCCGCGCCGGGCCCGTTGCGCAAGCCACGCCATGTGGACTTCGGAGATCATGTCGGCGGCTTCGTTGGAGGCCGCGCCATCCACGCCGATCGAAACCGGCACGCCCGCATCCGCCAGTTCACGCACCGGCGCAATCCCGCTGCCTAGCCGTCCGTTCGATTGCGGACAATGCGCAATGCCGGTTCCGGTCGCGGCGAGCAGATCGATCTCGCTGGCATCGAGCTTGACCAGATGCGCATACCACACGTCTTCGCCGAGCCAGCCGTGCTCGCGGCAAAATTCGACCGGCGTGAGCCGGTGCATCGCCTGCGCGCTGTCCTGATAGTTGACGGTCTCCGAGAGATGGCTGTGCAGACGCAATCCGAGCCTGCGCGCCTCGCCCGCAATCGAGCGCATCTCGGCGGGAGAGATGGAAAACAACACTGTGGTCGGCGCGGCGACCACGCGGCGCATGGAATGCGGCGAGGCGTCGTGAAAACTGGAGGCGAGACGTTGGAGATCGCTCATGAAGGCATCGATCGATTCGGGACGCATCGCGGTGGGCAGCCCGGCTTCGAGCTGACGCGTGCGCGTCGCGCCGCCGCGCAGCAGCACGAAGCGCACGCCGAGCTTCTGCGCTTCCTCGAACAGAATGGCCGAGCTGTCGAACGGCATGTCCGGGTAGTACACGTAGTTGTGGTCCGCGATGGTCGTGCAGCCCGAGCGGACCAACTCAATCATGCCGATGCGCGCAGCGAGCCGGAAGCGCTTTTCGTCGAAGCGGGCGCGATAGCGGTATGGCGTAGCCGCGAGCCACGGCGTGAGCGATGCGTTGATGCCCGCCGGGTCGCCCTTCAGCAGCGCCTGAAACAGATGATGATGAGTGTTGACCCACGCGGGATAGACGACGCAGTCGGTGGCGTCGACGATCGCTTCGCCGGGCATAGCGGCAAGCGCGCCGACGGCCTGAATGCGCGTGCCTTCGATACGGATATCCGGGCCGGCCGCGCGCGCCGGTTCGTTTGCGCCGCCGCCCGTCATGATGGCCGCCGCGTTTCGAATCAGAGTAGTCGTCATGCGGTGTCGTTCCTCATAGTTCGCTTTCATGCCAGCCGCGCAAGCCCAGGCGCGAAACCCAGACGGTGATGCCGAACAGCACTACGCCCGTGACGGTAATCAGCATCAGCGCGGCAAAGAGGCGCGGAATGTTCAACTGGAAGCCTGCCTGCAAGATCTGATACGCGAGCCCGGAGCCGGTGCCGCCCGTGCCCGCGACGAATTCCGCCACCACCGCGCCGATCAGCGACAAGCCGCTCGAAATGCGCAGTCCGCCGAAAAAATACGGCAGCGCGCTCGGAACGCGCAGGCGCGTGAGCGTCTGCCAGCGCGTCGCGCGATTGATACGGAACAGGTTGACGAGCCCCGGATTGACGCTGCGCAAACCCAGCGCCGTGTTCGAGATGATCGGAAACAGCGCGACCAGCGTCGCGCAGATCACCAGCGCGAAGGTCGTGTCCTTCACCCAGATAATGATGAGCGGTGCGATGGCGACGATGGGCGTCACCTGCAGCAGGATCGCATACGGAAAAAAGCTCGCCTCGATCAGCGGACTCTGCGCGAACACGAGTGCGATCGCCACGCCAAGCACAGTTGCGAGTGCAAAGGCCAGCAGCGTGATCCTGAGCGTGGCAAACAGCGCGGCGAACAGCATCGGTGCATCGACAACAAGTTGCCGCGCAATGTCATGCGGCGCGGGCACCAGATACACGGGCACGTCGAAGACGGCGCACGCCGCCTCCCACATCGACAGCATCAGCACGCCGACCACCCACGGCGCGAGCGCCTTCATCGCGCCGGGACGCTGCAACAAGGGCCTGCGCGGGTTGACGGCTTTCCGCTCGTTCGCGGCAGCCCGGTTGACAATGGTTTCGCTCGTCATCGTTACGCTCCTTGCAGTTGATGCGCGTCGGAGATCAGATCCGATAGCGTCTTGCAGTGCGCCAGAAACGGCGCGGACACGCGATACGCTTCGTCGCGTGCCTCCTTGCCGTCAATGGGCACGTCGGCGATCACGCGCCCTGGGCGCGCCTGCATCACCACCACGCGGCTCGACAGATACACCGCTTCGTAAATGCTGTGCGTGACGAACACCACCGTCATGCCGCGCGACTGCCAGAGCTTGCG
Organism: Paraburkholderia graminis C4D1M; assembly: GCF_000172415.1. Lineage (GTDB taxonomy): Bacteria > Pseudomonadota > Gammaproteobacteria > Burkholderiales > Burkholderiaceae > Paraburkholderia > Paraburkholderia graminis. The sequence continues at coordinate 192,118 of NZ_ABLD01000001.1, read as the reverse complement.
CAGATCGGCATCGAGCTTGTTGCGCGTGAATTCGTCGAGTGCGCCAAACGGTTCGTCGAGGAGCAACAGGTCGGGCTCGGTGACAAGCGCACGCGCCAGCGACGCGCGCATCTGCATGCCGCCCGACAACTCGCGCGGACGCGCATCGCCGAAGCCCGCCAGGCCCACGTTGGCGAGCGCATCGGCCACGCGTGCGTCGGCTTCCTTGCGCGGCACGTGTGACAGATCGAGCGGCAACCGGACGTTCGCGGCAATGCTGGCCCACGGCATCAGCGTGGCTTCCTGGAACACCATCGACATGCGGCGCCCCTTCGTGCGCACCGTGCCGGTCATGGCGAGCGGCTGGCCCCACCAGCGCATGTGGCCGCGCGTGGGGCTCTCGATGCCCGCGAACATCTTGAGCAGCGTGCTCTTGCCGCAGCCCGACGGACCGAGCAGCGAGACGAACTCGCCCGCGCCGATATCGAGCCGCACGTCGGTAAGCGCGGTGGTGCCGTTCGCATAGATCTTGTCGACGCGCTGCACCGAGAGCGCCGGATTGTGCTGTTCGTTCATGGCTCACGCCTCCGCATCGATACGAAACACTTCCTTCTCGCCGTGATCTTCCAGCAGCTTGAGCAGCATGCGGCGCATCAGCAGGCCGGGCTGGTCGGAGACCATGTGGCATTCCTGCTGACGGCTCACGTCGATGCAGGCGTCGTAATCGGTGGCTTCGAGAATCTCGCGGTCTTCGTCGGTGATCGGGCGGTCCCAGTCGATCAGCGCCTGTGTCGAGCATTGCTCTTCGGTGTCGTTGCGATAGAGCCATTGCACGAGCATCATCGTTTTATCGTCGATGGGCGTCGCGCAGTTATAGATGATGTGGTGAATCCCACTCGCCGGATACATGCAGCCGAAGCGCCGCGCGAAGGGCATGAACCAGCGGTTCACGAGATGCCGCTCGGTGATGTCGTCGGTCGTGCCGGTAATGCGAAAGCTCGCCTGCGGATTGCGGATAGGCACGCGGGTCTCGGCTTCGAAGCCCCATTCGCCTGGACGGAATTCGTACTTCGACGGCCTCGGCTGATCGAACAGGCCGAAATTCGACTTATGCACGAAGCTGAAGTGCGCGTTGTCGAACGAGTTCTCCATCATGCGCAAGGGGCTCGTGTTCCACTGCTCGTAGAACTGGAGAATGCGGCGATAGCCGGGTGCGGTCTCTTCCGGAAACTCGGGAATGGGCTGCAGCGGCTCGTCAAGCGCGACCCACGCATAACCGTAGCGTTCCTCGCAGCGGTACGACTGCACGACGGCACGCGAGGGAATCTCGCCCGCGCCGTTCTGCGGAATCTTCACGCACTGGCCGGTGCAGTCATAGGTCCAGCCGTGATAGCCACAGGCGATGTTGCCGTCTGAATCCACGAAGCCCTTGGAGAGCTTCGCCGTGCGATGGCAGCAGCGGTCGCGCAATGCGTGCGGCTTGCCGCCCGCTCCTTTCCACAGCACGATGTTTTCGCCGAGCAGCGTGAACGGCTTGGGGCCATCGTCGAGATGGGACATGGGAACCACTGCGTACCAGAAGCGGCGCAGCACTTTTTGACGGGTGACCAGCATAATGTTGTTCCTCGGTTTGGTGGGCGCTTTGCCGGATGCGCTTAAGACATCACCTTTAAGGCATCACCTTCGCGTTCTGCACATACTTCAGCGTGTAGGCGCTTTTATAGTCCGTGCCCGGCTTGAGCAGCTTCGCTGACACCATGTAGTCATAGGTCTTCTTCCAGCGCGCATCGGTCATCGCGCCGATGCCGAGCGTGGCCGCATCGCCGCCGGTCACGAGCTTGAGCGTCTTCAGTTGCGCGACGCCGAACGCGAGTTGCGCATCGGTCATCTCCGGGTTGTCCTTTCTGATGAGTTCGTTGCCCGGCGCAGGATTGGACAGATAGCTCTTCCACCCTTCCATCGAGGCCTTCACGAAACGCGCGACCACGTCCGGCTTCGCGTCGATGCTCTTCTTCATGCCGACGATGGTCGTGTTGTAGGGCGGATAGCCGTCGTCGGCGAACAGGAAAAAGTGCGTCTTGACGTTGGCGCGTTCCGCCTGAAACGGCTCGGAAGACGGATAAGCCTGCATCGCGACGTTCCTGTCGACAAAGAACGGTTGCAGGTTGAAGGTGTAAGGACGCGTCTGGCCGTCGGTGTAGCCGTACTTTTCCTTGAGCCACGGCCACCACGAGGTGCGGCCCGAACCGGCGACCAGGATCGTCTTGCCTTTGAGGTCGCTGAGGCCTTTCACGTCGTCGTGTGTGAGCATGCCTTGCGGGTCGAACTGGAACGAAGCGGCGACGGTCTCGACAGGAATGCCTGCCTCGATCGAGGACAGCACCTGAAAGTCATAGCCGAGGATGAAATCCGCCTGCCCGCCCACCAGCAGTTGCATGCCGTTGACCTGCGGGCCGCCCATCCTGATGGTGACGTCGAGTCCGGCTCTCTTGTAGAGGCCGGTGGCGACAGCCTGATAGAAGCCGCCGTGCTCGGCCTGCGCGTACCAGCTTGTGAGGACGGTGATGTGGTCGTCGGCGTGAGCGGCAAGCGCGGCGAGACCGAGAACAGCGGTGCAAAACAGGCGACGAATGAAACGCATGAATGGCTCCCGAATGAGGACATTGGAAGACCATGAGGACGTTCGAAAGTCAGGGGCGATACTGCGTGTCCTGTCGTTGAAATCGGGCGATTTCATTCGAACGCCGACACAGTCGACGTGAGTGCGCGATGCACCCCAGGAGCAATGCCCCACGCCGAAGCGAACCGTTCGCCCGGCGCTAGCCGCTTATACTCCGCACGACGGTTATGCGAGAAGCGTGCCAGACGATCGAGGCCGTGAAATGTGGGCTTACGCCTGGCCGAATGCATGGCCGCATGCGTCGTCACGGGGCATTCGCGCCCCGCGATCGCGCACGACAGCACCGTGAGCGTGGATTTAATCGGGACTCACGCAAAACATTAATAGGCGCTTAGACGAATCACACCTCTTCTCCATATAAGGCATGATTGTCGAAAACGCGTGCAACACTGAATCAAAAGATCCGGCAATATGACCCTTCACTCCCGGAGTTCGAGATTGAATCCATATTTCTATCGCTTTTGTACTGAACCGTACCCGAATGAGCAACGATTTGAAGTATGGCGTGACGAGGTGAACGCGATATTCGACGTCGATATCGAAAAGTCGGTTTCTTCCAGTTTCAATTACGATCTTTCCACTGGCTATATCGGCTCTCTATTGATGGGTTGCGGCACCTGGGCCGGGCAGCAGGAACCGGTCGCCTATGGCGTAAAGCGGTCAGCGCAAATGATCCGCAGGGACGGCCTCGATCATTTTTATCTCTGCCTCGGCATTACTCATTCTCTATCCGGATATGCGGCTCGCACGCCGATCGAAGCAGAGCCGTCGAAAATCTATGTACTCGATCTGGCCCGCGAACTCGATTCGGAAATCGTAGCCGGTGACACGGTTATTCTGACGATCGCCCGCGATCTGCTCGAGCCGCGCATCCGCTCGGCGAATCTGCATGGCGCCGTGCTGCAAGGCCCGATGAGCGCCCTGCTCGGCGACCACATGATTTCGCTGCGGCGCCAGTTGCCGTACCTGTCGCCCGCCGACATGCCCTATATCGAGCAGGCGACACTGGCGATGGTCTCGGCGGCGCTGGCGCCATCGGCACAAACGCTCGCCGATGCCGAAAACGAGATCAACCACGCGCTGCTGGTCCGCGTGCGCCGCTATATCGATGCGAATCTGACGGCCGCGCAGCTTTCTCCGCAGCAGATCTGCCGCGACGTGGGCATTTCGCGCGCTCATCTGTACCGGCTGTTCGCGCGCGAGTCCGGCGTCGCCGCGTATATCCAGCAGCGCAGGCTGGCAAAAATCCGCGAGATACTGGAAAGCCCGAAGGGCCGGAAACAGCGGCTGTCCACGCTGGCGTTCCAGTACAGTTTCAAGAGCGAGTCGCACTTCAGCCGTAGCTTTCGCCAGGCGTTCGGCTGCTCGCCGAGCGACGCCCGCGAGCGGGGCGCAGCGGAACCTGCGCAGCCAGCCGCGTCGCGCCGCGGCGGCCACTCGCCAGGCTCGCTGCGCGACGTGCTGGACAAGCTCGACAAGTGAACATGCACTGAGACGCACAGACAAGTAATAGAGACGCTCAGGCAAAAGCGCGCAACGCGCAACTGCTACTATTTTTCCGCCTGTCTTAGTTATGAAGATACGCGTCAGGAAGACCCAACGCTAACCTCGGCTTGCGTTTCCTGGCGCGAGTTCACAATCAGAACCGGGGATCACAAATGGGGTATCGCCAATTGGCGCCATCGGCCGTCCTGATTCTGGCGGCCTGTGCGCATGATCAGTCGGCGAGTCAGTTCGTGCGCATTTGCGACGACAGTGGATGTGCCGAGCGGCCAAAAAGTCAGATTGCCTTAGACGCTTCGCGCAACGGCCACGATTCGGCCGAAACAGATTCGGACCGGCGCATCGCCGCGCTGGTAAAAGCCGGGGAGACCAACCCGCGTGCAGCTTACGACCTGGGCCTGCGTTATTTTCGCGGCGACGGCGTGCGCCAGGACAGTTATCAGGCGCTCAAATGGATGCGCAAGGCGGCCGAAGGCGGCGACCTGCAAGCACAGAAAGCACTGGGCCGTTTTTATCTGTTCGGTCTCGAAGAGATGGGACCCGATCCTCGTGAGGCCGAGAAGTGGCTGATGATCGCATCGGAACGCGGCGATAAGGAGTCGGGAAAACTACTCGCGCAAGCGCGAGCGGCCAAGCAATCCGATCAGGATTACTACCGGTGGCAGACAGAAGCGCGTGCGCTTTACGGCAACTGGTATGCCGATTACCCCTACCAGGGCTATTGGCAAGGCCGGGGCTGGTACTGGTATTGACACATCTGGAAAAGAACATATCCGCTCGGCCATCTCATTGATATTCCGTCAACTGCATCACGCATCCTCCAAGAACATCAAAACATGAAGCTCAATTCGACATATCGGAGCGCCAAGGGCGTCTTCTCGATCATTTTGATCGGATCTCTAAGCGCCTGCGGGGGCATGGTATCCACTGGCGGACAAAGCGCGGGTGTCTCCGGTGCAGCCGGTGGCTCGACAAGCGCGGGCGCCGACGAAACGCTCGAGCGCTGCAAGGCGCCGCTCGGCACGATTGCAGTCGACGACGGACGCAATGCAGACTGGTTCGGTCCATTCGGCAGCGCGACTCAGGTCACGACGATCGAGCCGCTGCTGCGTCTTGCAGTACAGCAATCGAACTGTTTTGTGATCACGTCGATCGGCAATCAGAAGACCGATGCACGGCTGTCGCGCATCACGGGTTTGCAGCGCAATTCCGGCGAGTACCGCGCCGGATCGAAACAGCAGAAAGGTCAACGGGTCGCGGCAGACTACTACATGGAACCGCAGATCATTATCAACGACTCGGCGATTGGCGGCGTCAGCGGCGTGCTGGGCGGGTTGATCGGCGGCAATGCGTTGGGCAAGATCGCGGGCGGCATGCAGTCGAAGGCGTCGGTGGTCACACTGACGCTCTTCGATGTGCGTTCGGCGCTGCAAATATCGGCAGCCGAAGGCAACTCGACCGCGACCAACTATGGCGCGGCGTTGGCCGGCCTCGGCGGCGGCGCAGGAGGCGGACTGAGCGGATTCTCAAGGACGCCGGAAGGCAAGGCGACGGTCGCGGCGTTCATCGACGCATACAACAAGATGGTCGTCGCGCTCCGTAGCTACAAGGCACAGGACGTCAAGGGCGGCCTGGGAAGAGGCGGACAGTTGCAGGTGAACTGATCGCGTTTTCCGTTCCATGTGCCGCGTTGGCCGCTCCGGTCATCGCGGCTCATGGTTGGTCGTGAATCTGGCTGGTGCATCAATTCGTATCGACACCCAGATCGCCCAGCGGATGCGCTTCCCGCTTCCACGGCGAAGTCAGAAAATGCCTGACCCGCTCGGGCCGCACTTCGGCGAGCGTGGCCGGCGCCCAGCGTCCCTTGCGGTCCTTGTCGATCAACTGCGCGCGCACGCCTTCGCAGAAATCGCCCTCCTCGATCGCGCGTTTGACGATGCCGAGCTCCATCCGGAAGCATTCGGCGAGTGTCATCTGCCGGCCGCGCAACAACGCCTCGCGCGTCACGTAAAGCATGGTCGGCGAGTGCGCGACGAGCGCATCGTAGGTGGATTGCAGCCATTGCTTCACTTCACGCGGCAAGTCGCGTTCGAGATCGTGCCGCAACGTCGCCACGATTCTATCGACGCCCGAACGCCGGTCGAAATGCCGCAGAACCTGCGGCGTCAACTGCGCCAACGCGGCGTGCGGCACGATGTTGCACGGCGGCTCGAACACGCCGCGCAATGCGCTCATCAGATCGCCGTCATGCGGCATGCGCCGCAAGCGCTCTTCGAAAGAAGCGAGCCAGTCGGCCGGCACGCACAGATCGGCGAGTTGCAGCCGCAACGCATCGGCGCCGGACAGGGTCGCGCCGGTCAGGCCGACATACAGTTCCAGTTCCGCGGACATCGCGGCGAGAAAGCGCGTCGCGCCAACGTCGGGCAGAAAGCCGATGCGCGTCTCCGGCATCGCGATCTTGCTGCGCTCGGTGACGATGCGCAGCCGCGCTGCCTGGCCGAGCCCCATGCCGCCGCCCATCGCAATGCCGTCGAGCAGCGCGACGACCGGCTTCGAAAAAGTATGCAGCGCGTAATCGAGCCGGTATTCGTCGATGAAAAATGCGAGCCAGCGGTTGTCGCCGTTCTTCGCGAGCCGGTGCACCTCGCGCACATCGCCGCCCGCACAAAAGCCCTTGTTTCCAGCACCTTTCATCACGAGCGCGACGATGCCGTCGTCGTTGCGGCAATGTTCGACCAGCATCGCAAGCTCGCGAATCATCGCGTGCGATAGCGCATTCAGCGCAGCGGGCCGGTTTAGCGTGATGATCGCGACGCGGTTGACGACGCGAAACAGGATCTCGCGTTCCGGCTCTGCGCCGGCTTCGGATGCGAATTCTGATGCGACGCTTTGCAAGGCGCTCATCGTTGCGTCTCCTCGTTTGCGCGGGCGGCATCTACGCTTTGCATGACCTCCCAGCGCGGCGCGCGTTTTTCGAGGAACGCATTGACGCCTTCGCGCTGATCGGCTCCATCGAACAGATCGACGAAACGTTCGCGCTCCAGCGCGAGCGCAGCCGAACGCGGCACGCCGTTGCGCGCCTGATGAATCAGCGTCTTGCTGAAGCCGACCGCCTGCGGGCTCAGCCCTGCGACGCGCGCCGCCATAATCAGCGCGGCCTCGCGCGCTGCGCCCTTTTCCACGACCTCTTCGACGAGACCGATGCGCAACGCGGTCGCCGCGTCGACGCGTTCGCCGGTGAGAATCATGCGCTTCGCCCAGCCTTCTCCGACGAGCCACGGCAGCGTCTGCGTGCCGCAACCGCAGGGCAGCAAGCCGACCGCGGTCTCGGGCAGCGCCATCACCGCGTGCTGTTCGGCGATACGGATGTCGCAAGCGAGCGCGCATTCGAGCCCGCCGCCCATTGCATAACCGTTGATCGCGGCGATCACCACGGGCCGCGCATTCTGCAACGTTTCGAACGCGGCGCCGAAGCGGGCCGCCGCGACACGCGCCACGTCGCGATTGCCGTCGGCGAAGGTGTTGAGGTCGGCGCCCGCGCTGAAGAACTTCGGCCCCTCGCCAGTGATGACGATTGCACGAACGCGCGCGTCGCCGTTCAGCCGCTCCACCGTCTGCTGCAATTGCAGCAAGCCTTCGGGCGTGAACGCATTCGCGGGCGGGCGCTTGAGGGTGAGTTGTGCGACGGTTCCGTTGTGCGCGTAGTCGAGTTCGATCATTACGCGTCTCCCTTCGTGCTGTCGCTGCCGTTGTCACTCAAGCTCCCTTGACGATAAAGCTTGATGACCACCGAAAAGTCCAGACGTCCCGCGCCTTTTGCGCTCATCGTTTGATAAAGCTGCTGCGCGAGCGCGCCGAGATAGACGGGTTGACGCGCGAATTTGGCCGCATCCGTCGCGAGGCCGAGATCCTTGAGCATGAGATCCGTGCCGAAGCCGCCGCTGTATCCACGCGAGGACGGCGCGCTGTCGATCACGCCCGGCATCGGGTTATACGTGTCCGAACTCCAGCAGCGCCCCGTCGACGTATTGACGATGCCGGCAAGCACCTTCACGTCGATGCCGAGCGCTTCGCCGAGCGACATGGCCTCGGCCACGCCCGCCATCGTGACGCCGAGCACGAGGTTGTTGCAGATCTTCGCGACCTGGCCCGTGCCCGTGTCGCCGCAATGCACGATGTTTTTGCCCATCGCCGACAATACCGGCTTCACCGCTTCATACGCGCTCGCGCTGCCGCCGACCATGAAGGTCAGCGTGCCCGCGGCCGCGCCGCCGGTGCCGCCGGACACGGGTGCATCGACGAACGTGTTGCCGTGCTGCCGCGCGAGTTCCGCGAACGCTTTCACGCTGGCGGGATCGATCGTGCTCGAATCGACGATGGTCACGCCTTTCGGAACGCCGGCCAAGACACCGTCTTCTGCCGTGAGCACACTCCGCACATGCGCCGCCGCGGGCAGCATCGTGATCACGCATTCAACGTCGGCGACCGCCGCTTTCGGCGAAGCGGCCGCCTTAGCACCCGCATCGACAAGCGCCTGCACGGCTTGTGCGTTCAGATCGAAAACGTTGACCGCATGGCCCGCCTTCAAGAGGTTGTGCGCCATCGGCGCGCCCATGTTGCCGAGTCCGATAAAGCCTATTTTCATGATGCCGTCTCCCTGTTTGCGGCTCGCTCAGCGCAGGCTGATCGTGGTGTTCACGCCGTCGTTGATCGTGTCGTCGTCAAACCAGCGCGCGGTGACGGTCTTCGTTTGCGTATAGAACTGCACGACCTGTTTGCCGTACGGACCCAGATCGCCGAGCTTGGAACCGCGCGAACCCGTGAAGCTGAAGAACGGCACGGGCACCGGAATCGGAATGTTGATGCCGACCTGGCCGACGTCGATTTCGCTCTGGAATTTGCGCGCCGCCGCGCCACTTTGCGTGAACAGTCCGACGCCGTTACCAAACGGATTGCGGTTGACGAGCGCGATCGCGTCGTCGAGCGTCGCCGCGTTCAGCACCAGCAGCACCGGCCCGAAAATCTCCGTGCGATAGATTTCCATCTCCGTGCTGACGTCGCTGAAAATCGTGGGGCCGATGAAATTGCCCTGCTCGTAGCCAGGCACTTTCACGTCGCGGCCGTCGAGCGCGAGCGTCGCGCCTTCCTTCACGCCCGCTTCGATCAGCCCGAGAATGCGCTGCTTCGCGGCGCGCGACACTACCGGACCGACATCGGTGTTCGGCTCGTGGCCCGCGTTGACCTTGAGCGTCTTCGCCCTGGCGACGATGTCCGGCAGCCATTGCTGCGCCGCGCCCACCAGCACGACCACCGAGGTCGCCATGCAACGCTGCCCCGCCGCGCCGAAGCCCGCACCCGCGAGCGCATTCAACGTTTGCTCGCGATTCGCGTCGGGCAGCACGACGGCGTGGTTTTTTGCGCCCATCATCGACTGCACGCGTTTGCCGTGCTCGCTGCCGAGGCGATACACGTGCGTGCCGACCGCCGTCGAGCCGACAAACGAAATCGCCTTCACGAGTTCATGTGTGCAGAGCGCGTCGACCACGTCCTTGCCGCCGTGCACGACGTTCAGCACGCCCTTGGGCACGCCTGCCTCCAACGCGAGTTCGACCAGTTGCATCGTCGATAACGGGTCCTGCTCCGAAGGCTTCAGCACGAACGTATTGCCGCAGACGATCGCCATCGGGAACATCCATAGCGGGATCATCGCGGGGAAGTTGAACGGCGTGATGCCCGCGCATACGCCGAGCGGCTGGCGCAGCGTGTAAGTGTCCACGCCGCCCGCGACGTTTTCCGCGAATTCGCCCTGCTGCAAGGTGCCGATCGAACACGCATGCTCGACGACTTCGAGTCCGCGAAAGACGTCGCCTTCGGCGTCGGCAATCGTCTTGCCCTGCTCGGCGCTCAGTGTCTTTGCAATGCGCGGCAGATGCTCGCGAATCAACGCCTGGTACTTCAGCATGATGCGCATGCGCGCGCCGATCGGCGTGTTCTTCCATGTGCTGAACGCGGCATGCGCCGAGCGGATCGCTTCGTTGACTTCGTCGGCGGTCGCAAACGGCACGCGCGCCAGCACCTGTTGCGTCGCCGGATTGACGATGTCGCGCCATTCGGTGGTTGTCGATTCGACGAATTCGCCGTTGATCAGCAGCTTGACGGTATCCGGGGCAATTGCGCTCATGCTGGAAACTCCTATGCGGTGAATCGGTGGTGGCTCTGTGGTGTGCGTCGTGGCTCAGTGGCCGACGCACAGTAAGTACGATCGAATAAAACCGCTTGACGACGTCTAGCGCAGATCGGGGAAATCTTCTTCCCAGTACTCGTCGGGCAAGCGTGCCGGCTCGGCTTGCCGCTCCATTTCACGGCGCCGCAACTCGACGCGGCGGATCTTTCCGGAGATGGTTTTCGGCAGCTCGCTGAATTGCAGACGGCGAATCCGCTTATACGGTGCGAGCTTTTCGCGCGAGAATGCGAACACGGCGCGCGCGAGTTCGGGGCCGGCTTCGTAGCCCTGGCGCACGGTGACGAAAGCCTTCGGCACCGACAGGCGCAGCGCGTCGGCGCTCGGCACGACCGCCGCCTCGCCGATGGCCTCGTGCTCGATCAACACGCTTTCGAGTTCGAACGGACTGAGCCGGTAATCGGACGATTTGAAAACGTCGTCGGCGCGCCCCACGTACACGTAGTAGCCGTCATCGCGTCGCAGTGCGACATCTGACGTGCGGTAGAAACCGTTGCGCATGGCCTCGGCGGTCGCCTTCGCGTTGTTCGCGTAGCCGGTCATCAGACCGAGCGGACGGTCCTTGCCATCGGCGCCGATCGGCAATGCGATTTCGCCTTCGGTGACAGGGTGATCGTCGGCGTCGATCAGTTCGATCCGGTAGCCCGGCAACGGACGTCCCATCGAACCCGCGACAACCGGTTGGCCCGGCGAATTGCCGATCTGGCAAGTAGTCTCGGTTTGCCCAAAACCGTCGCGTATCGTGATGCCCCATGCGTGCTTCACGCGCTCGATAATCTCCGGATTGAGCGGCTCGCCCGCGCCGACAATCTCGCGCAGCTTCACCGGATAATCCGCGAGCGGCTCCTGCACGAGCATGCGCCAGACGGTCGGCGGCGCGCACACGGTGCTCACGTTGAAACGCACCAGCACGTTCAGCGTGTCTTTCGGCACGAAGCGCGCGAAGTTGAAAACGAACACACAGGCCTGCGCATTCCACGGCGCAAAGAAGCAGCTCCACGCGTGTTTGGCCCAGCCCGGCGAGCTGATATTCCAATGGATGTCGTTCGGTTGCAGGCCGATCCAGTACATCGTCGACAGATGGCCAACCGGATAGCTCTGATGCGTATGCTCGACGAGCTTGGGCTTCGACGTGGTGCCGGACGTGAAGTAAAGCAGCAGCGGATCGGTGGCGCGCGTGACGCCTTGCGGCGTGAATTGCGGCGACGCGTCATACGCGGCCGCAAGATCGATCCAGCCGTCGCGCGGCGTGCCGACGGATAGACGCGTCAACGGCACATCGAGCGAATCGAATTTGGACAGCTCCGCGCTGTCCACCACGACGAAGTTCGCGCCGCCTATCTGCACGCGGTCGCGCACGTCGTCGGCGGAAAGCTGCGTGGTGGCGGGCAGCACGATCGCGCCGAGCTTCATTGCGGCGAGCATCACGTCCCACAGTTCGACGCGGTTCGGCAGCATCAGCAGCACGCGGTCGCCGCGTTGCACGCCCACGCCGCGCAGAAAGTTGGCCATGCGCGCGGAGCGCTCCGACATTTGCGCGTACGACAAACGCAGGCCCTCGCCTGCCGGATCGTCGACGATCCACAACGCCGGGTTGTCGTTATCGCGCGCGATGACGTCGAAGTAGTCGAGCGCCCAGTTGAACTCGTCCAGCACCGGCCACGCGAACTCGCGGTATGCGCGCTCATAGTCGGTTCGATGGCGCAATAACAGATCGCGTGCGTCGACAAATGCTTTCGCTGCAGTCATGGTCGTCTCCTGATGGGCGCGGTATCGGTCCGCGTTTGCTCGGGTTTAGTTTTATCCGCAAGCTATTTTGCGCTCAAACTCGGCTCGCGCAGCGTTCAAACGTGACGCGCGATCACCATGCGCTGCACTTCGCTGGTTCCTTCGTAAATCTGCGTGATGCGGGCGTCGCGGTAATGGCGCTCCACCGCGTAGTCCTCGAGATAACCGTAGCCGCCGTGAATCTGGATCGCGTTCGAGCAGATCTGCTCGGCCATTTCCGACGCGAACAGTTTCGCCTGCGATGCCTCCGACAAACACGGCTCGCCCGCCGAGCGCAGCCGCGCTGCGTGATGCACGAGCAGGCGCGCGGCGTTCAGGCGCGTGGCCATGTCGGCGAGCATGTTGGCGATGGTCTGATGATCCTTCAGCGCCTTGCCGAACTGCATGCGCTCGCTGGCATAGGCGCGCGCGGCATCGAACGCGGCGCGCGCGATGCCCACGGCTTGCGCCGCGATGCCGATGCGTCCGCCCTCCAGGTTCGACAGCGCGATACGCAGGCCTTCGCCCGGTTCGCCGAGCAGATTCGCTTCGGGCACCGCGCAGTCGTCGAGCGAAATCGGGCAAGTGTCGGATGCGCGAATGCCGAGCTTGTGTTCGGGCTTGCCGACGTTGAAGCCCGGCGTATCGGTCGGCACGATAAACGCGGACAGGCCGCGCTTGCCGCGATCCGGGTCCGTGACCGCAAACACGATGGCGATGTCGGCGCGCGCACCGTTCGTCACGAACTGCTTGCTGCCGCTGAGTATCCACTTGCCGTCGCGCAGCACCGCACGCGTGCGCAGATTGTTCGCCTCGGAGCCCGCCTGCGGCTCGGTCAGACAGAATGCGCCGATGCGCCGTCCGGTCGCGAGGTCCTGCAAATAGCGGTCTTTCTGCGCGTCGCTGCCGAAGTTCAGAATCGGTCCGCAGCCGACGGAGTTATGCACGCTCATCAGCGTCGCACACGCGGCGCAGCCCGCGGCGATTTCTTCGAGCGCGAGCGCGTAGGCCACGTAGTCGGTGTATGAGCCGCCCCACTGCGGCGGCACGATCATGCCGAGAAAGCCAAGCTCGCCCATTTGTCTCACGACGTCCGCGGGCAGTTGCGCGTCGCGATCCCATTGAGCGGCGTTCGGCGCGAGGCGCTCGGTGGCGAAGTCGCGTGCCGCGTCGCGGATCATGCGTTGTTCTTCGGTGTAGAAACTGTCCATGAGCGTGAGTCCTGTGCTTGCGTTCGAAGCAAGTGTAGGCAAGCCGGCCGCCGGCTTCGATGCTCAGCGCGATCATTATGTGTGAGCGCATTTGCCATACTGATACCATGCAGTGCGGCAACGGCAGCGTTTTTGCCGCATTAAAGCTTCTCTGATAAGCAAAACGTTGAGCGCGATTGCCACTTCAACTACCCTGCCGAACCATCGCCGATGAAAACCGAAAAAGGCACCATCTCCGTTGCGCTGGTCAACGAAACACTCGCGCTCGCGGCGGCCCGCGGTGTGGATGCGCTGCAGCTCGCGGAAGCCGCCGGCATCGCCGCGCCGATGCTGGCGTCGCCGAAAAGCCGCGTGTCGTCGGCGCAATACGGCGCGTTGTGGGTCGGCATCGCACGCGCGCTCGACGATGAATTTTTCGGTCAGGACTCGCATCGCATGAAATTCGGCAGCTTCATCGCGATGACGCAGACGGCGCTCACGGCGCGCAACGGTGCGCAGGCGCTGTCGCGCGCAATCGGTTTCATGCGGCTCGTGCTGGACGATCTCGGCGCGCGCGTCGAGACCGACGCGGAGCGCGTGCGTCTCACGTTCGTCGAACGCGAGGGAACCCGGCCGCCCGCGATGTTTGCGTACGCGACGTATTTCATCGTCGTTTATGGGCTGTTGTGCTGGCTGGTCGGACGCCGCATTCCGCTGATCGAAGCGCGCTTTCGCTGCGCCGAGCCGCCCGCCGCGCATGAATACCGGCTGATGTTTTGCGACGACATGGCGTTCGATCAACCGGAGTCTTACGTGGACCTCTCGCCGGCGTTTCTCGAACTGCCGGTGATTCAAACGGCGAACTCGGCCAAGCCGTTTCTGCGCGACGCGCCGGCGAGCTTCGTCGTCAAATACCGCAATCCGGGTTCGCTGGCCGCGCGCGTGCGCAAAACGCTGCGCGCATTGCCGATGGCGAGCTGGCCCGCCGCCGACCAGATGGCCGCGCGCCTGAACGTCGCCGAGGCGACCATGCGGCGCCGTCTGAAGCAGGAAGGCCATACGTATCAGTCGATCAAGGACGACCTGCGGCGCGACATTGCGATTGGCGAGCTGCAGCAGTCCCGCCGCACGATTGCGGACATCGCGGCGTCGGTGGGCTTTGCGGAGCCGAGCGCGTTTCATCGCGCGTTCCGCAAATGGACCGGCATGCGGCCCACCGACTATCGTCCGGCGCGCGCGGACCTCACGCGGCGCGCGGAATCGGACTAAGCTGTAAGAAGCAGGCCAGTCTTCCTGGAGGGTCGGCCCGCGCCGGTCCGTCTTCGTATCCGTCGACGGCACGCGGCGCCCGTTAGCCATGAGCACGTCTTCACGTCGCCCGTTCCGGCAGTCTGGCGCGCGCCGGCCGTTTATCCGCGGCGGTGTCGCGCGCCGGTTCCTGCGCGGCATGACCGCGTTCGGGATGCTTTTGACGTTCGCGGTTGGGGGTCTGTTTGGGCCTGGGTTCGTACCTGGCTTCGCGTCGGGCGAAGATGCGGCTGTGGCCCAGGCTGCGCCCGTCAGTGGACAGAACGCCGCTGCGCAAGCGCTCAACAGCGTGGTCGTGATTCCCGTCAGCGGCGCGATCGGACCTGCGAGCGCCGACTTCATCGTGCGCAGTCTGCAGCGCGCCGCCGACAGTCACGCGCAACTCGCGGTGCTGCAACTGGACACGCCGGGCGGGCTCGATACGTCGATGCGGCAGATCATCAAGGCGATCCTCGGCTCGCCGGTGCCGGTCGCGACGTTCATCGCCCCGAGCGGCGCGCGAGCCGCGAGCGCGGGGACCTACATCGTCTACGCGAGCCATATTGCGGCGATGGCGCCGGGCACCAACCTCGGCGCGGCCACGCCGATCCAGATGGGCATCGGCGGCACGGAGCCTCCGGGAGACGGCACGCCGCGCCTGCCGGGCACGGGCGATCGCGCGCCGCAAGCGCCGGCGCCGGGCGGTTCTGCTAGCGGCGTTGGTGCCGCCAGCAGCGCAAGCGGCGCGAGCGCCACGACAAGCCCGGCATCAACCCGCTCCCCCACCACACTCCCGCTCGACACCCAATCGACGGAACTGCGCAAGCAGGTTCACGACGCCGCCGCCTATATCCGCGGCCTCGCGCAAATGCGCGGGCGCAACGCCGACTGGGCCGAGCGCGCGGTGCGCGAGGCGGTGAGCCTCACCGCCGCCGACGCGCTCGCGCAGCACGTCGTCGACCTCAACGCGCGCGACGTGCCCGATCTGCTGCGTCAGCTCGACGGCCGCACCGTCGCAACGAGCGCGGGCAACGTCAAGCTCGCGACGGCGCATGCGCCCGTCGTCACGCTCGAAGCCGACTGGCGCAGCCACTTCCTCGCGGTCATCACCGATCCGAACGTCGCGCTGATGCTGCTGATGCTCGGCATGTACGGCCTCTTCTTCGAATTCGCGAACCCCGGTTTCGTGCTGCCCGGCGTGGTCGGCGCGATCAGTCTGCTTATCGGGCTGTTCGCCATGCAGATGCTGCCGGTCAACTACGTCGGCCTCGGCCTGATCTTTCTCGGCATCGCGTTTCTGATCGGCGAGGCGTTTCTGCCGACCTTCGGTTCGCTCGGCTTCGGCGGCATTGTCGCGTTCGTGATCGGCGCGTTGATGCTGATCGACACGGACGTGCCCGGCTACGGCATCCCGCTGCCGATGATCGCCGCCGTCACCGTATTCAGCGTGCTGTTCGTGCTGGGCGTATCGCAGCTCGCGCTGCGGGCGCGGCGCAGGCCGGTGGTGACGGGTTCCGAAGGGCTGATCGGCAGCGTCGGCGTGGTGCTCGAAGGCGGTCTCGTGGCCGCCTCAGACGCGGCCGCAGACCCAGGCGCGGCACACAGCAACCTGGCCGGCTGGGCGCGGATCAACGGCGAGCGCTGGCAGGTGTCGAGCGCGGTTCCGCTCGCGGCCGGCGACGCGGTTCGCGTGACCGCGCGCCAGGGGCTGACGCTCACGGTGGAGCCCGTCGCCGCCGCGCAGGCGCTCCAACAACAGCAAGCACAGCAACAACAGCAACAACAACACCCCTCTCTCGGAGGAAAAACCTCATGATCGGTTTCACATTCGGCTTCAGCAGCATTCTGATTCTGCTCATCGCCGCGCTGATTGCGTCGTCGATAAAGATCTTTCGCGAGTACGAACGCGGCGTCGTGTTCATGCTCGGGCGCTTCTGGAAGGTCAAGGGGCCTGGGCTCGTGCTGATTATTCCGGTCGTGCAGCAGGTGGTGCGCATCGACCTGCGCACGGTCGTGTTCGACGTGCCGCCGCAGGACGTGATCACGCGCGACAACGTTTCGGTCAAGGTCAACGCGGTGGTGTACTTTCGCGTGGTCGATCCGGAGAAGGCCGTGATCCAGGTGGCGCGCTATTTCGAGGCGACCAGCCAGCTATCGCAGACCACGCTGCGCGCGGTGCTCGGCAAGCATGAACTCGATGAACTGCTCGCCGATCGCGAACAGCTCAACGCCGACATCCAGAAAGTGCTCGATGCGCAGACCGATGCGTGGGGCATCAAGGTCGCCATCGTCGAGATCAAGCATGTGGACATCAACGAAACGATGATCCGCGCGATTGCCCGTCAGGCCGAAGCCGAGCGCGAACGTCGCGCGAAGGTGATTCATGCGGAAGGCGAATTGCAGGCGTCGCAGCAATTGCTGCAGGCCGCGCAGACGCTCGCGCGCGAGCCGCAAGCCATGCAGTTGCGCTACCTGCAAACGCTGACGACGATTGCCGCCGACAAGAACTCGACCATCGTGTTTCCGCTGCCGGTCGATATGCTGAACGCCGTGGTGGACCGTCTGACGAAGCCACGCGAGCCGTAAGCCGCGCGCACCGTTGCCTGGCGACATCGTAAATTCGCTTGCGGCTGCGCCCCACGCGCTGGCAAGGTATCATCTCGCCCCTACGACGAGAGACCCGCCATATGGATTCCATAAAACGCTATTTCGGCCTCGACGCCGCCGGCACCAATCTGCGCACCGAAGTGCTGGCCGGCCTGACCACTTTTCTGACGATGGCCTACATCATCTTCGTGAACCCGGCGATTCTGGGCGACGCGGGGATGCCGAAAGACGCCGTGTTCGTCGCGACCTGCCTCGTCGCCGCGCTGGCCTCGCTGATCATGGGTCTGTATGCGAACTACCCGATCGCGCTTGCGCCGGGCATGGGCCTGAACGCGTACTTCGCGTACACGGTCGTCAAGGGCATGGGCTTTACGTGGCAAGCCGCGCTCGGCGCGGTGTTCATCTCCGGGTGCCTGTTTCTCGTCGTTACGCTGTTTCGCGTGCGCGAGGTCATTGTCACCGGCATTCCGCACTCGATACGCATTGCCATCACCGGCGGCATCGGCCTCTTTCTCGCGATCATTTCGCTGAAGACGGCGGGCGTCGTGGTCGGCAATCCGGCCACGCTCGTCACGCTCGGCGATCTGCATAACCCGCATGTGGTGCTCGCGATCATCGGCTTTTTCGCGATCGTCACGCTCGACTATCTGCGCGTGCGCGGCGCGATCCTGATCGGCATTGTCGGCGTGACCGTATTGAGCTTTTTCTTCGGCGGCAATCAGTTCCACGGCATCGTGTCCGCGCCGCCGTCGATTTCGCCGACGCTGTTCCAGCTCGACATTCGCGGCGCGCTGTCCACCGGCGTGCTGAACGTGATCCTGGTGTTCTTCCTCGTTGAACTGTTCGATGCAACGGGCACGCTGATGGGCGTGGCCAATCGCGCGGGTCTGCTGGTGGAAGGCAAGATGCATCGGCTGAACCGCGCGCTGCTTGCGGACAGCACCGCCATTCTGGCGGGCTCGATGCTCGGCACGTCGTCGACGACCGCGTATATCGAAAGCGCGTCGGGCGTGCAGGCAGGCGGGCGCACCGGCGTGACGGCGGTCACGGTGGCCGTGCTGTTCCTTGCCGCGCTGTTCTTCGCGCCGCTCGCGGGCGTGGTGCCCGGCTACGCGACGGCGCCGGCGCTGCTCTACGTGTCGTGCCTGATGCTGCGCGAAATGCTCGACCTGCCGTGGGACGACGCAACCGAAGTCGTGCCGGCCGCGCTAACCGCTCTGCTGATGCCGTTCACTTACTCGATCGCGAATGGCGTCGCGTTCGGCTTCATCTCGTATGCGGGACTGAAGTTGCTGACCGGCCGCGCGCGCCAGGTGAAGCTCGTCGTGTGGATCATCGCGGCGATCTTCCTGTTCCGCTATTTCTACCTCGGCAGCGAGTAAGTTCTTGCGAACCGCGGCGTGCCGATGCGCTCAGGCACGCCAGTTCGCTTCATAAAAGCGCACATAGCCGCTGCGCAGCACGACGCATTGCGCGCTCGTCTCAGAGAGCAGACGACGCGTGGCGGCTTCGATGCGCTCGCGGTGCGTGTCGAACGCGCCGACCATGTCTTCCAGACGCGGCGACGCGGCGCCGAAATGATCTTCGAGCGCTTCCGCGGTGATCATGCACTCCACCCTCTGCCCATCGACCAGCGCCGGAAACGCCAGGGTGAGTTCGCGACCTGAATACTCAGGATTTTCATTCGGGAAAAGGATCTGCATGGGAGTCACCTGGAAGTTAGGCGCCGCGCATGATTCGCATGGGTAATGCGCACGCCGGTTACATCTGATCGCGCCCCGGGCTGCCTCCTCCTTGTCCAATGCCGGCGACGCGGGCTCGTCATCCGTCGCATGCGGAAACGCGCCATTCGCGCGTCGCGAGGATGATTTGATTCACTTTAGACGAGTTCCTGCGCGGCGCAAGTTTTCCTTTCCGCCGCTTGATCCAGGTGCGAAGTTGCCCGCGAATTGCGCACGCGATTGCGCACGAAGCGTGCATGGCGCTTGCGTGCCTACCGACCCGCGCCGGGTGTTTTCCCTGCGACGCGCGCGGCTTCGGCTCCTGTAATATCGGTATTCGCCCGCAAGCGCGCATGCTGCGCTGCGGCATCGAACGGCGGGCAACGCACCCGCCGCATCCGAATACCGGAGACATGCCTTGAGCCATCGCCCCGCCACGCCGTCCCGCATCGGTCGGCCCGATGTCATCGCGCAAGCTCATGCGCGCTCGCTCGAACTCGGGCTGCGCGCGTCGGAAATGCCGGATTTTCAGCCGCTGCGCCGGCCTGCGCTGCGCGAACTGGTTGAGTGCAATCAGTCGCTGTATACGCATGCGCTGCCCGTCATGGAAACGCTGCATGCGCAGATCGTCGACACGCAAAGCATGGTGCTGCTCACCGACAGCCAGGGCGTGATCCTCCATAGTCTCGGCGACAGCGACTTCGTCGCGAAAGCGAATCGCGTCGCGCTGTGTCCGGGCGTGTCATGGGCCGAGGCCGACCGCGGCACGAATGCAATCGGCACGGCGCTCGTCGACGGACAGCCGACCGTGGTTCACGCCGACGAACACTTCCTGCACGCGAACCGCATTCTCACCTGCTCGTGCGCGCCCATCGCCGATCCGTTCGGGCGCACCATCGGCGCACTCGACGTGAGCGGCGACACGCGCGGCTTTCACAAGCACACGCTGGCGCTCGTCAGAATGTCGGCGCAGATGATCGAAAATCATCTGTTCTCCAATCAATTCGCCGATGCGTTGCGCGTGCACTTTCACGCGCGCGCCGAATTCATCGGCACGCTGTTTGAGGGACTCGCCGCGTTCGCCGCCGACGGCACATTCCTGTCGGCCAACCGCAGTGCGCTGTTCCAGTTCGGACAAGCGCTCCCCGCGTTGCAGGTGCAGCCGTTCGAGGCGCTGTTCGGCGCCGCGTTCGCCGACGTGTTGCAGCGGATCGCGCGCGCGCCGGGCGACAATATCGTGCTGACGTTGCCGAGCGGCGTGCGCGTCGTCGCGCGCGGCGAGTATTCGGCGCAGCGTTATGTCGCGCCGGCAGCGGATGTTGTCGGCACGGCGCGTGGCTTGACAACGCATGGCGCGCGTCACGCGGCGCGGATTGTGGAATCGCCGTCCAATGTCACGCCAGCCACACTTGAAACACTCGACACCGGCGACGCGCAAATGTCCGCGATTCTGCGGCGCGTCGGCAAGGTGCGCGGTCGCGACATTCCGATCCTGATCCTCGGCAAAACGGGCACCGGCAAGGAATGGCTCGCGCGCGCGATCCATCACGATTCGCCGCGGCGCACGGCGCCGTTCGTCGCGTTGAACTGCGCGTCGCTGCCCGACAGCCTGATCGAAGCCGAACTGTTCGGCTATGAAGACGGCGCGTTCACCGGCGCAAAAAAACGCGGCAGTGTCGGCAAGATCGTGCAGGCCGACGGCGGCACGCTGTTCCTCGATGAAATCGGCGATATGCCGCTCGCGCAGCAGGTGCGGCTCATGCGCGTGCTGCAGGAGCGCAGCGTGGTGCCGCTCGGCGGCACGCGCGCCATTCCGGTCGACCTGCGGATCGTCTGCGCGACGCACCGCAATCTGCGCGCGATGATCGAGGAAGGCATCTTCCGCGAGGACTTGTACTACCGCATCAACGGACTCGTTGTGACGTTGCCGGCGCTGCGCGAGCGCACGGATCTGGAAGCGCTCATCGCGCGTGTGCTGGAACTTCAGTGCGAGGGCGACGGCGTGCCGCGCCGCGTTTCGCCGCAAGTGCTCGAGCGCTTCATGCAATGCCGCTGGCCCGGCAATCTGCGGCAACTGGCGAACGTGCTGCGCACCGCGAGCATCATGGCCGAAGGCGCGGATCAAATCGAACTCGACGATCTGCCGGAAGACTTCCTGCATGATTGCGCCGATGCCGCGGCGAACGACGACTCGCGCTCGTCTCTGCGAACCTGCGACGACGCGATGGACAGCAATCCAGGTAGCAGTCAGACGCCCGCGCCGTCGCGCATGGAAGACTGGCAGGCCACGTTGATCGCGCAGACGCTTGCGCGGTTGGACGGCAATGTGTCGGCGGCGGCACGCGAACTGGGACTCGCGCGCAATACGGTGTACCGCTATTTGCGGCGGGCCGGCACGACTCATTGAAGCGTCGATACAGCGACGGCCGCCAGGAAAGACCGCGCGACCGTGTAAAGTGTGACGAGCACAGTCACACATTCACACGATGTCCGATTCACACCGCCCACCTGTCGTGCGCGTCGAGCCGCTTGGCCGCAGCTTCGAAGCGCCCGATTCGCTCACCATTCTGGAAGCCGCCGGCTTCGCCGATCTGCGCTTGCCGCGTTCATGCCGCAACGGCACGTGTCGTACGTGCATCTGCAAAATGACGGCGGGACGCGTTCGCTACACGATCGAATGGCCAGGTCTTAGCCGCGAGGAAAAGCAGGAAGGTTATATCCTGCCGTGCGTCGCGATTGCCGAAACCGATGTGGTGATAGAAGCGCCGGACGCTGTGGAACTGCAGTCGTCGTCGTCGCGTTGAGAAGCGAGGCTTATCCCCTCAATCGATCCTGGCGAAGCGCGGCATCGTCGCGCCTTCATGCTCGATCTGCTCGAAAAACACCGACGCCGGACGTGTCCAGATCGTGCCGTTGCTCGCCTTGTAGACGATCATCGTGACAGTCGGATCGGACTCGAGCGTCGCCTCGCATATCAGTTCGTAGAGGCCGCCTTTGTAATGGCGGTAGCGCGTGGTTTCAGCCATCGAATTCTCCCTGGGTTGGACAGTGCGGCGATTCAACCGCCTTCCTTCATCTGCTTGAGGATTTTGTAGACGGTTGCGCGGCCCATCGTCAGCACGGCGGCCACATAGTTCGCCGAACTGCGGCCGCGAAACGCGCCTTGCGCATGCAGCGCCTCGACGATTTCGCGCTTGTGTTCGCGCGTGAGCGCGTTGATGCCGATCTGCCGCTCGCGCAGCCACGTATGCAGATACGTGTTGATGCGGTCCTGCCAGTCGTCGCGGAACAGGTCTTCGGCGGGTGCGTCGGTCAAATTGCCGCCGCGGATGAACAGGTCGAGCGTGGAACGCACGTCTTCGAACACCGCGATATTGAAGTTGATGCACAGCATGCCGGCCGGCTTGCCGTTGTCGTCGAACAGAATGTTGCTCACGCAGCGCATGCGCCGGCCGTCCCAGTTCAGCTTCTCGTACGGTCCGATGGTGCGCCCGCGCGCCGCGTAGTGCACTTCGTCGAGCACCGAGGGACCGCCCACTTCGAGCTTCGACAGATTGTTCACCAAGTACGCGATGGTCTGGTCGCGCAGATCGTGGATCACGACTTCGGCGCACGGATAGAAGAGCGCCGCGATGCCGTCGGCGATGGGAGCGTAGCGCTCGAGCAGCAGGTCTTTCACGGGGGTCGCGGTTGTCTGGCGCATTGGATGACGATGTGACGGTGTTCGGGGGCGCGTGCTGCCTCGCGCGGCAACTCGCCATTGTAGCGACCGGCCGGCCCCTCTGTTCGTGGATGGAACTTTTTACTATCCAATCAGACGTATTTAGTGCATCATATTGGAATAGTTGTATTCCGCATTCGCAGCCTGGCTGTCTCATACCGCATCTGCGCAACACCCCCGACTGTTCGACCGCCGCCCGTCGGCGATCCCGTCACTCCGGCAATGCGCCGCCAGCATTAGCCGTCGCGAGTTGTGTAGCTGAGTTGTTCAGCTGAGTTTCAGCTTTCACCCGCCTGGTGTCCGCGCGACATCAGCGTGTTTCTTCTCCATCGAATCCGCGAATTTACGCGGCGCGCTCAAGCCCTCGCTATCGGGCCTGCGCTAACTTTTTCAATGGCGGCGCGCCTTTCCGGTGCTGCGCTGCCCGGCCTGCGGTGCCGCGCGTAACACGCGTGACATGCCGGCCACGTATTACAGGACATCTATGCTAATGAACTCGGCAGTCAAGACGTACAAAGGTTATGAGATTCACCCGCTCGTCTATCCGCGCCGCCCCACCGACGGCCAGACGAGCCGCAATCCGGACGCGGGCTACGACGCGTCGGTGCGCATTTGCCGCGTGGGCGCGAATCCGGCCGCCGAGGGCCGCGTGTTCCGCCTCCAGTATCTGTTTCCGTTCGACGGCACCGGCAAGGCGCGCATCGCGTGCATGGCTCACGCCGAGCAACTGATCGACGGCCGCGTGGACGGCCAGTCGGTCGCCGATCTTTGAGCGGTCACGGCGGCGCATAAGCCGTTGCCGCACGGCGGGCCTGCCGCCCGCTTGCAACCGTATCTGATGCAGCGCCGCCCGCAAGGCGTCGCGCAAACCCTTATCCCATCGACCAGGAGTTATGCATGGCGAAAGAAGAACTGCTTGAACTTGACGGTATCGTCGACGAAGTACTTCCGGACAGCCGTTACCGCGTGACGCTCGACAACGGCGTCGTGGTTGGCGCTTACGCGTCCGGACGCATGCGCAAGAACCACATTCGTATTCTCGCGGGTGACCGCGTGACGCTGGAACTGTCGGTCTACGACCTGACCAAAGGCCGGATCAACTTCCGTCACAAAGACGAGCGTGCAGGCGGCGGCGCCGCGCGCAGCAATTCGCAATTCCGTCGCCGTTAAGGCGAGCGGCACGCGCCGGCGGTTTTTTGCGCGTGCCTGCGTGGGCCTCTGCCTTGCGGCCCTAGAGTAACGTTGTACGCGAAGCCATTGGCGCGCCTTCTCGAGTTCGGCCCGGTTCGAACCTGAGCGGCGCGCAGCGGCGGCGCTTTTTAGGCGTTTTTTAACGGCGCGTTTTTCGCCGCGTTTTTCAGCCGATTTTTTGTCGCGACGCTCGTCGCGATGTCTTCCGAGCCGTTGCCTGTTGCCTTGCGATTCTTGTCGCGGGTTCTGTTCGTCTCGCCTTCTTAAGAATTCTCAAGAATCGCCCGCTGTGCGCCGCTTCGGTGCATTCGCGACGCATGCCCTTTCCCGGTGCGCCACTCGTCACGAAAAAGCTCGGCCTCAGTGCGTAATCCCTTCGTACACAAGGCTCCGCGGCCACTGGCATCCAAGTTGCTTTAACGATGTTCAGCCGTCGATTGCCACTACCCCATGCTGCGTGTCCTCCTCGTCACCGATACCGATAAGCCGATAGGCGACCTACGTGACGCGCTCGCCAGGCTCGGTTACGAGATGCTGGCCAGCACCGCGACGCCGCACGCGCTGCACAGCGCGGTTCAGAGCGAGCGGCCGGACGTCATCATCATCGATACCGATTCGCCGTCGCGCGACACGCTCGAACAGCTCGCCGTGATGAACGCCACCGCGCCGCGTCCGGTGCTGATGTTCAGCCACGACTCGAACCAGCAGTTGATCCGCGATGCCGTCGGCGCGGGTGTGACCGCGTATCTCGTCGAAGGGCTCGAAACCGAACGGCTCGCGCCGATTCTCGAGGTCGCGCTCGCGCGCTTCGCACAGGAATCGCAACTGCGCGAACGCCTCGCCCAGGTCGAAAACGAACTCGCGGAGCGCAAGCTGATCGACCGCGCCAAACGCCTGCTGATGGATCAGCAGAAAATCACCGAGCACGCCGCCTACGCCACGCTGCGCAAACGCGCGATGAACCAGGGTGTGAAGCTCGCCGAGGTCGCGCGCGCGGTCGTCGCGGCGGCTGAATCGCACAAGTGAAGCATGCCCATGAACTCCGTTAGCTCACTCGTATCCTCGTCGGCTTCGTTGTCGGCTTCGTCGCTCGCTTCGTCGTCGGCTTCGTCGTCGGCTTCGTCGTCCACATCCGGCCAGCTCGAGAAAACGCACCTGCGCCTCGGCTTCGTCGCGCTGTCCGACGCCGCCCCGCTCGTCGCCGCCAAGCTGCTCGAATTCGGCCACGCGCATGGCCTCACGCTCGAACTGTCGCGCCAGCCGTCATGGGCCGCCGTGCGCGACAAGCTGCTGTCCGGCGATCTCGACGCGGCGCATACGCTCTACGGCCTCGTCTACGGCGTGCAACTCGGGCTCGGGGGTCCGCAAACGGACATGGCCGTGCTGATGGTGCTCAACCGCAACGGCCAGGCGGTCACCTTGTCGAACCGTCTCGCCGATGCGCTCGCCGCGCACGGCACGTTGCCGAAGGCGCTCGCCGCGCTCGGCCGCAAGCCGGTGTTCGCGCAGACCTTCCCGACCGGCACGCACGCGATGTGGCTGCATTACTGGCTCGCCGCGCAAGGCGTGCATCCGCTGCGCGACGTGGAAAGCGTGGTGATTCCGCCGCCGCAGATGGTCGCCGCGCTCGCCGAAGACGGGCTCGACGGCCTGTGCGTGGGCGAGCCGTGGAATGCGATGGCCGAAGCGCAAGGCGTCGGCAGAACGGTCGCTTATACGAGCGAAGTGTGGCCCGACCATCCCGAGAAAGTGCTCGCGTGCCGGCGCGATTTCGTCGACGAAAATCCGAACACGGCGCGCGCGCTCGTGCGGACCATGCTCGAAGCGTGCCGCTGGCTCGACGGCCCAGGACATCGCCACGAGATCGCGCGCTGGCTCGCGCGGCCGGAATTTATCGGCATCGACGAAGCATTGATCGCCGCGCGTTTCGGCGACGCGATTCCCGCGTCGGTGCCGCACGGTTTACCGGTGCGTTTCTTCGACGATGGCGCGGTGAACTATCCGCAGCCATTCGAGGGCGCCTGGTTTCTGACGCAATTCGAGCGCTGGGGAATGATCGACGCACGCGCCGATTACGCGCAAATCGCCGAGCGCATCAATCAGACGCAGTTGTATCGCGAGGCGGCCGCGCACGTGAAAGTCGCGGTGCCGGCGCAAGAAACCACGCAACGGTTCATGGACGGCGCCACATGGAATAGCACGACGCCGGCCACGGGTTTCGCACGCAGTTTTCCGATTCACAGATAACGCATCGATAACCCACGGGCAACGCAGCGATAACGCACGAGCCCGCCTCACGCCGCCTCCTGCACGACCGCCGGAAACCACACGCTCACCACCAGCCCGCCGCCGCGCGCATCGCCCAACTCGACGCGCGCGCCATGAACCCGCGCGATCTCGCGCACAATCGACAACCCCAACCCGCTGCCCTCCACTGCCTGCGTCGCCTCGCTGCGGTAAAAGCGCTCGAATACCGCGTCGCGTTCGCTCGCGGCAATGCCCGGCCCGTTGTCGATCACCTGAAGCAAGGGCTCGCCGTGCTCGCACGCGACCCGCACGGTAATGACCGAGCCATCGCCCGAATAACGGATCGCGTTGTCGATCAGATTGCCTACCAGTTCCGCGAGCAGATCGGATTGCCCCGTCACGTCGACGCGCGTCTCCTGCTCGAAGCCGAGGTCGATGCCGCGCGAGCGCGCCACCGGCGACCAGTCGAGCGTCACGCTGCGCGCGACCTTGTGCAGCGGCACCGCGGCATGCCTGACCGTGTAGCCGCTGTCCGCATCGAGCCGCGACAGCGACAGCAACTGCTGCACGATACGCACCGCCTGCTGCACCGCGCGGTTCAGCCGCCGCAAATGGACGCCGTGACGCCTCGGGCCAGCACTGTTCGCATCGACGCCATCGAGCCCGCGCTGCGCCAGTTCGGACTCCGCCTGAATCACCGCGAGCGGCGTTTTCAACTGATGCGCGGCGTCGTTGAAAAAGCGCCGCCGCGATAGCTGCATCTTCTGCGTGCGGCCAATGTACTGGTTGATCGAATCGACGAGCGGCGCGACCTCGCTCGGCAAGCCGACGGTATCGAGCGGCGTGGGATCGTCGTCGGCGCGCGCCGCGACTTTCGCCGACAGACGATTGAGCGGCCGCAAGCCGCGCGCGACACCGAGCCACACGATGCCGAGCGCGAGCATCACCAGCAAGCCTTCCTGCTGCAGCGAGCCGGTGAGGATCTCGCGCGCCAGCGCCTGGCGCGCCTCGATCGTTTCGCCGACTCTCACCAGCACCACGCGCGTTTGCGCACTCGGCACGTCGTGCACCGGCAGCCGCAGCATCGCGATGCGCAGCGGCCGGCCGCGGAATACGTCGTCATAAAACTGCACGCTGTACGGCTCGGCCGGCACCTTCTTCGTCTCCGGCAGATCGGGATAACCGGTCACCACACGGCCATGTTCCTCGCGAATCTGATAGTAGATGTTGCCGCCGCCGTTCGATTCGAACATCTCGAGCGCGAGATAAGGCAAGTCGACTTCGATGCGACCGTCGCGCAGACGCACGCCGTCGCGAATCGAGCGCAACGAAAATTCGAGCGTGCGATCGAATGCCGCATGTGCCGCGTTCATTGCGCGTTGATAGGTGAGCCAGGCATCCAGCGCGAGCAGCAATAACAGCGGCACCAGCAGCCATAGCGCGACCCGCACGCGCAGATCCGGCCGCGTCATGGCGTCCTGGCTTCGAGCAGATAGCCGAGCCCGCGCAGCGTGACGATGCCGACCGAACTGCGCTCGAGCTTCTTGCGCAAACGGTACACGTAGATTTCGATCGCATCGGCATTCACCGATTCGTCGAGCCCGAAAATTTTCTCCGACAGCGTTTCCTTGTTGATCGCGCGGCCGTTGCGCAGGATCAATACTTCGAGTACCGAACGTTCGCGCGGCGTGAGCGCGAGCGGTTCGCCGTCGAGCGTGAAGCCGCGATCGACGCTGTCGTAAACCAGCGTGCCGCATTGCGCGACCGAGGCCTCCTGACCATGACCGCGGCGCAGCAGCGCACGCGCGCGCGCTTCGAGTTCGGTGAGCGCGAAAGGCTTCGCGAGATAGTCGTCGGCGCCGAGATCGAGGCCGCGCACGCGCTCTTCCACCGAACCATGCGCGGTCAAGATGAGCACCGGCACGGCATTGCGCCGCGCGCGCAAACGGCGCAGCACTTCGAGCCCGTCGAGCTTCGGCAAACCGATGTCGAGAATCACGAGCGCGTAGTCTTGCGTGCGCAATACGTGATCGGCAGATTCGCCGTCATGCATGCAGTCGACAGTGAGTTTGGCATTGGTCAGCGCGTCGGTTAGCGAGCGGGAAAGAATCGGATTGTCTTCGACGAGCAGCACACGCATGAACAGAATCCCAGGGAAATCCATGAGGCGAATTCGTCCATTGTGACGCATTTCCCTCGCAAATTGAAAGCGTTCAGAAAGCGCGCGTCTCTTACCATTCGCCTTCACAAAATCAACATGATGTTTTCTGGAGGAAGACGTGCATATCTCTTTAAAGCTTCTCGCCGCCGCTGCCGCATTCGCCGCACATTCGACATGGGCAGCGTTCCCAGCCGGTTATCCGGGCGATTATCAGGCCACTGTCGACGCAGCAAAAAAAGAAGGAAAACTGATCGTCTACTCGGTCACGGACACCGCGCTTGTGCGTCCGCTGATCAAAGACTTCGAAAGCCTGTACGGCGTGAAAGTCGAGTACAACGACATGAACAGCACCGAGCTGTACAACCGCTACATCAGCGAAAACGCGGCGAGCAGCACGAGCGCCGACGTGCTGTGGAGCTCGGCCATGGACCTGCAGGTGAAGCTCGTCAACGACGGCCTGATGGCGACTTACGAATCGCCCGAGGCGAAGCAGTTGCCGCAATGGGCGCAGTACCAGAAGCAGGCGTACGGCACGACCTATGAACCGCTCGCGATCGTCTACAACAAGCGCCTTTTGTCCGCGGGCGAAGTGCCGCAGACGCGCGCCGACCTCATCAAGCTGCTGCAATCGAAGCCCGATCAGTTCAAAGGCAAGGTCACGACTTACGACATCGAGAAGTCCGGCGTCGGCTTTAACTATCTGACGCAGGACGCGCGCGTGAACCCGCAGGTCACGTGGGATCTCGTCAAGGCAATGGGCGCGACCGGCCCGAAACTGCAATCGAGCACGGGCGCGATGATGGAGCGCATTTCGTCGGGCGAGAACCTGATCGGCTACAACATTCTCGGCTCGTATGCGCTCACCAAGGCCAAGAAAGATCCCTCCATCGGCTATGTCTATCCGAAGGACTACACGCTGGTGGTGAGCCGCCTCGTCACCATTTCGAAGAAGGCGAAAAGCCCGAACGCCGCGAAGCTGTGGGTCGACTATCTGCTGTCGCAGCGCGGCCAGACCCTGCTCGCGAATCAGGCGAGTTTGTTCTCGATTCGCTCCGACGTGGAAGGCGAAACGTCGATGGCCGGCCTCACGAAGCAGCTCGGCGATTCGCTGAAGCCGATTCCTATCGGCGCGGGCCTGCTGGTTTATCTCGACCAGTCGAAGCGCCTCGAATTCCTCAAGCAATGGCAACAGTCGATCAAGCGCTAAACCCTCGCGCCTGACACAGAGGCGCACACGTTCGCGCCGCCACGCGCGAACGTCTCTGCTTTTTCGTTGAACACCTGCCGATATGCGGCTTTTGCGCCGCAGGGGGACACTCATGCTTTTTACTAGCGCAACCGGGCCTCGCGACGCCGCGCCGCTCGCGGCTGACGACGGCCCCATCGGCGCGTTGCCGCGCGGCCGTCTGCAACCGTTGGCGGGGATGCTGCGCTGGCTCGTCGTCGCCGTGCTGACGGTCGCCGTGGCGCTGCCGCTCGGCTTCATCCTGTTTCAGAGCGTGCTCAATGCGCCTTTCTTCGACGCTAACCGCACGCTCGGCCTCACCGGCTTCGAGTTTATCTTCAGTGATCCTGATTTCTGGTCCGCGCTGAAGAACTCGTTCGTGATCGCGAGCGGCATGCTGTTCATTTCGATTCCGCTCGGCGGCATTCTCGCGTTCCTGATGGTTCGCACCGACCTGCCCGGCCGCCGTTGGCTCGAGCCGTTGCTGCTCACGCCTGTCTTCGTTTCGCCGATGGTGCTCGCGTTCGGCTATGTCGTCGCGGCCGGTCCGGTCGGCTTCTATTCGGTCTGGTGGAAAACGCTGTTCGGCAGCGCCGAAGCGCCGTGGACCGTGTACTCGATTCTTGCGATCACGGTGATCGTCGGCCTCACGCATGTGCCGCACGTGTACCTGTATTCGTCGGCGGCGCTGCGCAATCTCGGCTCGGACGTCGAAGAAGCCGCGCGCGTCGCGGGCGCGCGCCCGTTTCGCGTCGCGCTCGACGTGAGCCTGCCGATGACCTTGCCCGCCCTGCTCTTCGCCGGCGTGCTGGTGTTCTTCCTCGGCTTCGAAGTGTTCGGCCTGCCGCTCGTGCTCGGCGATCCCGAAGGCCACCTCGTGCTCGCCACTTATCTGTACAAGCTCACCAACAAGCTCGGCGTGCCGTCGTATCACCTGATGGCCGCGGTCGCCGTGTGCATTGTCGCGATTACGTTTCCGCTCGTGCTGCTGCAACGCAGCCTCCTCAAGCGCGCGAACCGCTTCGTCACCGTGAAAGGCAAGGCCGGACGGCAGACCGTGCTGCCGCTCGGCGCATGGCGTTGGGTCGCGCTCGCGATCGTCGCGCTGTGGCTCTTGTTGACCGTGTTCGTGCCGATCTCGGGCATCACGCTGCGCGCGTTCGTCACGAACTGGGGCGAAGGCGTGAATCTCGCCGACGTGCTCACGCTCGCCAACTTCACCGAACTGTTCGAACAGGACAACCTGGTTCGCGCGATCCTCAACACGCTCGGCATCGGCATATTCGGCGGCGCGCTCGCGGTGGGCTTCTATTCGCTCGTGGCGTTCGCCGGCCATCGCCGCAACGACTGGGCGACGCGCCTGCTCGATTACCTCGTGCTGCTGCCGCGCGCCGTGCCGGGTCTGCTCGCCGGCCTCGCGTTCCTGTGGATCTTTCTCTTCGTGCCGGGCGTGAAAGAGCTGAAGAACTCGATGTGGAGCATCTGGATCGCGTACACGGTCGTCTGGCTCGCGTACGGCATGCGCCTGATTCAAAGCGCGCTGCTGCAAGTCGGCCCCGAACTCGAGGAAGCGGGACGCAGCGTCGGCGGCACGCGTTCGCGCGTCAGTCTCGACGTGACGCTGCCGCTCGTGCGCTTCGGCCTGCTCGCCGCATGGCTACTGATCTTCATGATCTTCGAGCGCGAGTATTCGACCGCCGTCTATCTGCTGTCGCCCGGCACCGAAGTGATCGGCGCGCTGCTCGTGTCGCTGTGGGCGACCGGCGCGGTCGATCAGGTCGCGGCGCTTTCTGTCATCAACATCGCGATGGTCGGCGCCGGGCTCGGCGTGGCCCTGCGCTTCGGAGTGAAACTTCATGGATAAGCTCTCGGTCGACAACCTCTTTCTGAGCTATGGCGACAACCCGATTCTGAAGGGCGTGTCGTTCGAACTGAATCCGGGCGAAGTGGTGTGCCTGCTCGGCGCGTCGGGCAGCGGCAAGACGACGCTGCTGCGCGCGGTCGCCGGTCTCGAGCAGCCTTCGTCGGGGCGCATCGAACTCGACGGCAAGGTGTTCTTCGACGGCGCCACGCACGCCGATCTGCCGGTCGAGCAGCGCTCGCTCGGTCTCGTGTTTCAGTCGTATGCGCTGTGGCCGCATCGCACCGTCGCGGAAAACGTCGGCTATGGATTGAAGCTGCGGCGCGTGTCGGCGGCCGAGCAGAAAAAGCGCGTGCAAGGCGCGCTCGATCAGCTCGGTCTCGGTCATCTGGCCGCGCGCTATCCGTATCAGCTTTCCGGCGGCCAGCAGCAACGCGTCGCGATTGCGCGCGCGCTCGTCTACAACCCGCCCGTCATTCTGCTCGACGAACCGCTGTCGAATCTCGACGCCAAACTGCGCGAGGAAGCGCGCGCCTGGCTGCGCGAACTGATCGTGTCGCTCGGTCTCTCGGCGCTTTGCGTGACGCACGATCAGACCGAAGCGATGGCGATGTCCGACCGCATCCTGCTGCTGCGCAATGGCCGCATCGAACAGGAAGGCACGCCCGCGGAACTGTACGGCGAGCCGCGTTCGCTTTACACCGCGGAATTCATGGGCAGCAACAACCGTATCGACGCGCGCGTGGCCGCGATCGACGGGGAGCGCGTGACCTTGGCCGGCGACGGCTGGCAATTGCAGGCGCAAGCGCGCGAAGCGCTGACGGCCGGCCAGCAGGTGCAGGCGGTGATTCGCCTCGAGCGCGTGCAGGTCGCCGACGGTCCGGGCGCGAATCGCCTCGAAGCGGACCTGATCACGTCGATGTATCTCGGCGACCGCTGGGAGTACCTGTTTCATTGCGGCGAGCTGCGTCTGCGCGCATTCGGCAACGTGCCGCGCGCGGCCGGGCGCCACTGGATCGAATTCCCCGCGAACGATTGCTGGGCGTTCGCCCACGCGAGCTGACGCACTCACCCACCGAAGTAAAAAAACCAGCTACAGGAGACTGTCGATGAAGTTGAGCATCAAAAGAACGACCTTCGGCGCGAGCCGCGCAGGCCTCGCGTATTTCGCGGGCTTTGCGGGACTCGCCGCATTCGCGACCGGCGCGCACGCGCAATCGAGCGTGACGTTGTACGGCATCGTCGATGCGGGCGTCGAATACGTGAATCATGCGAGCGCGGACGGCGGCGCAACGCGTCTCGTGTCGGGCGGCAAGAATACGTCGCGCTGGGGTCTGCGCGGCGTCGAGGATCTCGGCGGCGGATTGAAGGCCGTGTTCCAGTTGGAAAGCGGCATCAACATCGCGAATGGCCAGTTCGACGACGGCCCCGGCGCGATCTTCGACCGGCGCGCGACCATCGGCCTGAAGAACCGCTTCGGCCAAATCACGCTCGGCCGCAACTTCACGACCACTTACGACTACATGCTGCAGTTCGACCCGATGGGTTATGCGCCGAACTACTCGTGGGCGACCTCATCGACGGCAACGGGCGGCCGCAAGGACGGACTGTTCTCGCGCTCGGCCAACGCCGTGCGCTACGACGGCAATTTCGCCGGCTTTAAATTCGGCGCGATGTACGGCTTCGGCAATGTGCCCGGCAGCATGAAATCGAGCTCGAAATACGACTTCGGCCTCGGCTACGAGAACGGCCCGTTCGCCGCCGTGGTTACCTTCGACCGTCAGAACGGTGCGAACGACAGCGTCACGCCCGCGGACACCACCAACTACATTCAGGGCATTCATGCCGGCTTGAGTTACGACTTCGGCCCGGTCAAGGCAATGGCCGGCTATCGCAACTATCGGCGCACCTTCCACACGGCCACGCCGACGCTGCGCAGCGACATGTACTGGATCGGCGGTCAATACGAAGTGACGCCGTTCTTCTCGCTGTTCGGCGCTGTTTATCATCAGGACATCAAGAACGCGAGCGACGCCGACCCGACGCTCTTTTCGCTGCGCGGCCAGTACGCGTTGTCCAAGCGCACGGTGCTGTATCTCGCGGGTGGCTATGCGATGGCGAAGCATGGCAACGCCGTCAGCCTGTCGCGCGATCTGACCGGCGCGGCGGATACGCAAGCGGGTGTGACGGCGGGTATCCAACATCGGTTTTGAGCGGCCGAGTTTAGTTCGCGTGTGACTTGCGACGCGAATACATGGCGCTCCGCCGCGATCAGCGCATCGTGGCGGAGCAAAAAAAGGCCCGACGCGCGGCCGAGCCTGTAAAAGATGGAAGCGCCAGTGCACGGCGATGATTCGACAAGACATGAAGCCGCTGCACAGACACCACCATCTGCGTGGACTGGTAAAAAGTTTTCCGTCAGGAAGAAGTCCCCGGTAAAGGACTCGAAACGAGAACCGCGGCGACAATAAGCACACCGGCCAGCACGACCGACTCAACCTGAAGTACTCGCGCAAAGCGCATCAATGCAACGCGCGACTGCATCGCATGCGAGCCCTTCAATGACATGAGTACTTTCGGCATTTCAACGATCCGGTTATGTCCTCCAAGCGCCGCTGCAATCAGCACAAGCGCGAGCTTCAGCACAAGAACCTGCCCGTAAGTCGACGTCCAGAGATTGACGGGACTGTTCACGCCGCGCCAACCGTTGTACGCGCCCGTGATAGCCAGCATCGCGAGCGCAACAGTGGCCGCGTTTGAAAGCGATTGCACGAATGCCGCGCTATTGGGCGCGTCGTCTTCCGGGGCCTTGTCTAACTGCGGCACGACGATACTGGCCGCGACAAGCACGAGGCCGACCCATACGCTGATAGCAAGCACGTGTACCCAGTCGGCCCATACCGGCGGCGAAAAAGTACCGGCATCGACCGGATGTCCCGTATTGCTTCTCGCCAGGGCCGCGCCCGCAGTGGCGAATGCAATGACGACTGCGTATGGCCCGCGTTTATGCACGTTCGCCAGCAGAAGCACAAGAACGACGAGCAGTAGAACGCAGTTCACGAGCCAGGCATGACCGAACCCGGTCTCCTTCAGCATCGATACGACTGCCGGCCCGGCTTCAAACAAAGACGATTCACTCATTAGCGCGCAGTGAGCCCAGAAAGCCGAAAAGCTCGAAAGCAATACAACTAACGCCGAAATCCTCATGGTCGTCAGGAGTCGCCGACTGACGCCCGACTGCCATCGCGACGCGCGTCGCGACAACCACATGTCACTCAGCATCGTTCCGATAAGCACGGCAAAGCTCACGTTTTGCAGCGCTACCGATATCAGCCGGACAACGCCGAGGAAGCCTTCGTTCATCACTTCACCGCGAATGTGTAGATGCCTTTGGTCTTGTGCGCGTCATGCGTCATCACAGCCCATTGCACGGTGTACGCACCCGAAGCGAGCTTCGGGATCGCGACGGCCAGTACGCGCGGATTGGCGGCGTCGACGGTTGCTTTTTCTTTAGTAACGGGCGCGCCGCTCGCATCGGCGACCTTGATCGTGCTGAACGATGATTCGAGGTCCTCGTTGAACGTCAGCCTGAGTAAGTCGGGCGATACATCGACTGTGCTGCCGGCCGCCGGCGTCGCCGTTTCCAGCTTGCCGTGCGCAAGCGCGAGCGCGGGTGAAAGCATGAGTGCAGTGGTTGCCACCGCACCAAAGAACGTTTTTCGCATGTTGGTATTCATGATGTTGCCTCCCGGAATTTAACCAGGGCGCCGTGCGTGCGTCATGGGCGGCGCCCATTGCATGTCACTGCTTTTGCAGGCTCGTCACGGTCAGTGAGCCATCGACTTCTTCGGCGACGAAATCGATCTTGTCGCCGACGTTCACCTGAGACAGCATGGCCGGGTCTTTAACCTTGAAAACCATCGTCATGGCTTCCATGCCAAGGTTCTCCAGGGGACCGTGCTTGATGGTGAGTTTGCCCGCGGCGGTATCCACCTTTTTAACTTCGCCATGCGACATGCTTTTGTTCGCGTCCGCGTTCACGTCCGCGCTTTGCTGTGCGCCACTCGCCATGTTCATGTTTCCCATATCGCCGGCTGCATAAGCGGTCGCGGAAACCGAAACAGCACAACACATTGCAATGAAAGTCACTACGTTCTTCATACGTTCCCTCAACAGTCAAAGTGATAAAAAATCCGGCCGAGCCCAATGAGCCGGCTTCGGGCTAAATCAGCTATCCGGCATTTCGCCGGTGTACTCGTACGCCACGGTTCCCTTCGGGTGTTTGAACCAGCCGGGGTCGCGATAATCGTTGCGGCCGAGACCGTCGCGCACTTTCACGACACTGAACATGCCGCCCATCTCCAGCGGGCCGAATGGGCCTGTACCCGTCATCATCGGCAGCGTGTTGTCCGGTAACGGCATTTCCATATTGCCCATCGCGCCGCCGGTCGCGCCCATCGCCATGTAGTCCGGCACCAGCTTGTTGATGCGCTTCGCGAGATCTTTTTGCGGCACGCCGATCAGGTTGGGAACCTGATGCCCCATTGCATTCATCGTGTGATGCGACTTGTGGCAATGAAACGCCCAATCGCCGGGCCGGTTAGCGGTGAACTCGATCGCGCGCATCTGCCCGACCGCGACGTCGGCGGTGACTTCGGGCCAACGCGCGGACGGAGGAATCCATCCGCCATCGGTTCCTGCCACCTCGAAGCTGTATCCGTGAAGATGGATCGGATGATTGGTCATCGTCAGATTGCCGAAGCGAATGCGCACCCGGTCGCCGGTGCGAACGGGCAATGGATCGATGCCCGGAAACACGCGCGCATTCCACGTCCACATGTTGAAGTCCGTCATTTCGTTCAGGCGTGGCGTGAAGCTTCCTGGGTCGATGTCGTAGGCCGACATCAGGAACACGAAGTCGCGGTCGACCGGCATGACGCCGCGATCCTTCGGATGAACGATGAACGTGCCCATCATGCCCATCGCCATCTGCACCATCTCGTCGGCATGCGGGTGATACATGAACGTGCCGTGTTTCTCGAGCTGAAACTCGTAGACGAATGTCTTGCCAGGCGGAATATGCGGTTGCGTCAGACCGCCGACGCCGTCCATTCCGCACGGCAGCAGCATCCCGTGCCAGTGAACGGTCGTGTGTTCCGGCAGCTTGTTGGTCACGAAGATGCGGACCTTGTCGCCTTCCACGGCCTCGATGGTCGGGCCAGGCGCCTGGCCGTTGTAGCCCCACAGATTCGCCTTCATGCCCGGCGCCATTTCGCGCACGACCGGCTCGGCGATCAGATGAAACTCCTTCCAGCCGTTTTTCATGCGCCACGGCAGCGTCCAGCCATTGAGTGTGGCAACGGGCGTATAAGGCCGGCCATTGGGCGGCACGAGCGGCGGCTGCGTGGCGGTTTTTTGCATCGTTGGCGCTTCTGGAAGCGAAGCCGCGCCCGCCTTGCTGACCAGCGCTGCACCGAGCAGCGCGGCGCCTGAGCCGCCAAGAAAATTTCGACGTGACACCATGTTCATTTACCTTCTGAATTCGTCGGCGACGCCGGTTGAGTTGCGGACATCGCGGCAAGCGGCGGAAGACGGCCACCAAGCGACTGCTGAAGGTCCGTCTCGGCAACCCAGTAATCTTTCAGCGCATCGATATATCCGTTGACGGCCGCGACCTGATCGCGCGAATCGGCGAGCAGTTCGAACACGCTCGCGAGCATGCCGTTGTAGCGCAGCAGCATTTCGTCAGAGATGGTCTTGCGCACGGGCACGACTTCATCGCGGTAATGCTTCGCGACGTCATAGCTCGTGACGTAAGCGGAATACGACTCGCGTACTTCGGAGCGTGCATCGATTGCCGTCTGTGCAAGCCGGTTAGCCGATTGCATGTAGATGGCTTCGGCGCGTGCGGTCTTTGCACTGCCCCAATCGAAGAGCGGGATCTCGACGCTGATTTCGTAGCCGCGCTCATGTCCCTTGTCGGTCTCGAAGTTGTTGAGATAACCGACGTCGAGTGCATTGACGAAGCGCGTTGCTTTCGTCAGTCCCAGAGAACTGGCAACGCTTTCCGTTCTCAGCTTCGCGGCCTGAATGTCCAGGCGATTTCGCATCGCAAAGCTCTCGAGATCGTCGAGTTGAGGCTTTTCC
Organism: Paraburkholderia graminis C4D1M; assembly: GCF_000172415.1. GTDB lineage: Bacteria > Pseudomonadota > Gammaproteobacteria > Burkholderiales > Burkholderiaceae > Paraburkholderia > Paraburkholderia graminis. Next base: position 154,590 of record NZ_ABLD01000001.1, on the reverse strand, counting down.
TTTGGCAGTTCCGGCAGACGGTCGGGCAGTTCGAATTGCGTTCCCGAACCCCATAAGCCGATCGCGCGCGTGAGCTTCTCGCGCGCCATGACTGATTGCTGCCGGCCCTTTGCGAGTTGCGCGACGGACTCGGCATAGAACGCCTGCTCGCGCGCGTAGTCGAGTCTGCTGAAGTTGCCTGCCTGGCGCATGCGCAGCGCGAGTTCCGCGCCGGCTTCGGCCGAGTCCTTGACCTGCTCCGCGTAGAGCGCAGCCTGTTGCGCAGCGACCGCGTTCACATAAGCCTTGCGGGCGTCGGCGGCCACGGCAAGCATCGCATTGGCCGTCTCGAGCTTCGTCTGCTCGAACCGCCGGCCTTCGACGCGTGTCGCCAAAGGCAGCGTAAGCAGACCGAGCACGCCCATCGAGAAAGTACGGCTAATGCCGAATCCATCGCTCCAGTGCGTTCTGCTGAACGTGAAGCCCGGATTCGGCAGACGGCCCGCCTGCACGAGGTCGGCCTCCGAGACGCCCAGTTCTCCGTAAGCCGCCTGAAGCCCGCGGTTGTTCAGCAGCGCGAGTTGCACCGCGTCGTCCATGTCGAGCGGCTTTGACAGGAGTTCCCGCGTGCGCTTGAAAACGGCTTCGCGGTCTTCGTCGGTCTTCACATAGACCGCGTCCTTGCCGAGCCGCTGCGATGCAGTCGTCGATACGGCGCCGAAGCCGCCGTCGTTTGAAAACGTTGTGCAGCCGGCGAGCAGAATCGCCGCGACGGCGATGCACGCGACGCGGGTCTGCGCGAGGTGACGCATCATTTGGAGTCGCCTCCATGCTCGGATGCCGCATTCGCGTGCTGCCCGTGTTTCGCGTGTTTCGCACCGGTCGCTGCCCGGCTCGGTGCCACTTCGCGATTGAGCTGTTGCCAGCTCGGCGCTTCTCCATCGTGCCAGGGCTTGTAACCGTCGAATGCCGACGACGTTGCAGGCGGCGGCACCGACGCTCCCGCATCGGCCGGGTCCGGCAAGGTCGTCGCGGCGTGCGCGAGCAGCGGCAACGCCGCGGCCGCGCCAAGCAGCGCCACAGAAATTTTTCGCATGAGTTGTTCTCGTCGTGAATCATCCGGAGGCCGGTTGCCGGTCTCCAGGAACATGCCCGTTGCAGCGAACGGCTGCGAGGGCGCGGACTAGACGAGAATCGAGCGGGGAGGTCGTTCAATGCCGCCCGTCAGGAACGACACGACGGGCGCGGAAGAAGACGGGGACAAGAAGAAGTGAGCGGTTTCAGCCGTGGGCGGCAGGATCGGCACGAACAGCATGACTGCACCGGAACAGCACGATGCGCAGGTTGCGCACGCGTGCGCTTGATGACCATCGTGGTGATGATCGCCGCTTGCGTGAAGATGCTCTGCACCGGACATGGCTGCATGATGCTCGCCGCCTTCCGGCGCAACATGCGCACTATGATGATGCGCCTGGCCGACGCCACATTTCATCGCGACGGCCGCGAACGACTGAGCCGGAAGGCTCAGTGCAAGCAGAACGACGATGAAGAGTTTGCGCCAGTAGTACATGGGGCCGGAGTCTAGCACGCGATTTTGGGCGGTTGTAAGCTGAAACGTGTCAACGCGTAACGGCACGGCCGACGCTCAGGACCAAAGCTTACTACGGGCCTTCTGACGCCGCGATGGCCACGAGATGACTGATTTTTCATGCTCGCGAAGATGAAAAAAATGTCATGCTCCCGTCATCTCACGACTGCCGAGCCATGTCTAAGCTGACCACACTCCCTCCTTCCGCGAAAAGATGAACCGTTGACCGATGCGCATACTCATTATCGAAGACGAGCCGAAGATGGCCGCCTATCTCAGGAAGGGACTGGTTGAGGCCAGCTTTACGGTGGACACTGCCGACAACGGCGTCAACGGTCTGTTCCTCGCGTTGCACGAGGAATTCGATCTGATCGTACTCGACGTGATGCTTCCCGGAATAGACGGCTTCGAGTTGCTTCGGCGGCTGCGTAAGGAGAAGCAGACGCCGGTTCTTCTGCTGACCGCGCGCGACACGGTCGCGGACAAAGTCGAAGGTCTCGAGTTGGGCGCGGACGATTATCTGTCCAAGCCTTTCGCCTACGCCGAGTTCCTCGCCCGAATCCGTTCGCTGCTGCGGCGGGCGCCGCGCGCGGTCAAGGACGTGCTGCGCATCGCCGACATGGAAGTCGACTTCATCAAGCGACGGGTGAAGCGCGGCGATCTGCGCATCGACCTGACAGCGCAGGAGTTCTCGCTATTGCAGTTGCTAGCCGAAAGGCAGGGCGAAGTACTAACGCGCACCTTCATCACGTCGCAGATCTGGGACATGAATTTCGACAGCGATACCAACGTGGTCGATGCCGCCGTCAAACGCCTGCGTGCAAAAATCGACAACTCGTTCGAGACGAAGCTGTTGCACACGGTCCGTGGAATGGGCTACGTACTCGAGGACCGTTCGTGACCGCGAGGAAGGTTCCCTATTCGCTTCTCAAGCGATTGACCGCTGCATTCGCGGTAGCGGCGCTTATCGTATTTGCGCTCATGGGTGCATTCCTTTATCGCTCGCTGTCGCAGGAATTGCAGCGGCGCGACGACATTGAGATCATCGGCAAGCTCGCCCAGTTTCAGCAGCTCGTGCGCGATGCCGGATCGATCGACGCCGTTAAAGCGGCGCCGGCAATTTTCCATGAAGTGCTGCTGTCGCATCCCGGCGTCTATCTCGGCATTTTCGACGCGCAGAATCGCGTGCTGGTAGAGCACGTTGGCCAGGAACATCTTGATCTTGCGGCTGCGTTTTCCGGCAAGCACGCCGCCGGCAGTCCGTTCACCTGCGAGATCGCGTCAATAGGTTCATCGCGATGCATCTTCTCCGCGGCAACGCTGCCGTCGCATGAAACCGTGCGTGTGGTGCTGGTGCGCGCCGCCTCCGACCGGCAATCGCTTCTCAACAGCTATCGCGTCGACGTGCTGATTGCCGTCGCGCTCGGCGCCGCGCTAGTCGGCACGGTCGGCTATGCCGTCACGCGGCGAGGACTTTCGCCGGTAAAAAGCATCGGCCGTCAGACTTCACGCATCGAGGCGCACAATCTGAGCGAGCGGCTCGATATACACGGCGGACCCGTCGAGCTTCAGGCTATTGCGCTATCGGTCAACCGGATGCTCGACCGGCTGGAACGCGCATTCGTGCGTCTGTCGCAGTTCTCATCCGACCTCGCACACGACATGCGAACACCGCTCGCCAATGTCATCAGCTCGTCGCAGGTCACGCTGTCTCGCACGAGAACCATCGACGAATACGAAGCACTGATCGACTCGAATATCGAAGAGTGCGAGCGGCTTCAGCGGATGATCGAGAACATGCTGTTTCTCGCGCGCAATGAAAACGCGCAGCAGCTTATTCACGTGGTCAAGCTGGACGCGACGAGCGAATTGAGTAGGCTCGCATCGTATTTTCAGGGCCTCGCGGAAGAAGCCGGCGTGAATCTCGCCGTGGATGGAAATGCACAATTATCCGCGGATGCGACGCTGTTCCGGCGCGCTGTCAGCAACCTGATGTCCAACGCACTCGACCATGCTTTTGCGGGCTCTTGCGTCGAGTTGCGCTCGTTCGAATCGCCGAAGTACTCGGTCGTCGAAGTAACCAACCGGGGGCATGCGATTGCGCCGGAACACGTCGAGCGGATTTTCGAACGTTTCTATCGCGTCGACGCGTCACGGCACCGTTCGGCGCGAAATGCGGGTCTCGGCCTTGCTATCGTCAAATCGATCATGGAATTGCATCGTGGCAAAGTCGAGGTCGCGAGCAATGACGAGCGCACCACTTTCACGTTGTACTTTCCGCGTCCGGTCGACGTATAGCCAGTTCAGAAGTTTTCCAGGCAGGAGGTTGCGATGCAGATAGTTACTGCTCTCGGTCACGCGCTATGGATGGCTTTCACCATGCTGTGGCAAATCTTCTGGGGCCTCAGTCTCGGCTTTCTCTTCTCTGCCGTGATTGAAGTCATCGTCTCCAAGTCCGAGATGTCGAAGCTTCTGCCCGATTCATCGGCCAAAACGCTGACCGTCTCCGCGCTGTTAGGCGCCGCGTCGTCCTCGTGTTCTTATGCGGCAGTTGCGATGGCCCGCTCTATTGTGCGCAAGGGCGGCGACTTTACCGCCGCAATGGCGTTCCAGTTCGCCGCAACCAATCTGGTGCTTGAACTCGGCGTTTTGATGTGGGTACTCATTTCGTGGCAATTCGCCGCCGCTGAGTTTATCGGCGGCCCGATCATGATTGTCGTTATGGTGCTCTTCTTCCGTTTCTTTCTTAAAGACTCGCTCAAGCGCGACGCGATCGAGCAGGCGGACAAAGGTATTGCCGGCAGTATGGAAGGCCATGCGGCGATGTCGATGAGCGAACAGCAAGGCACCTGGAAAGAACGCCTGTCGTCCAGAGAGGGATGGATAGCGATCAGTCACAGCTATGCGATGAACTGGGCGATGTTGTGGCGCGACATCGGCGTTGGCTTACTCGTCGCGGGAGCTTTGGGCGCATGGGTGCCCGATAGCTTCTGGCAGAAGTTCTTTCTCGTCAGCCATCCCACGGCCGCGATGATCTGGGGCGCGTTTGTCGGACCGCTCATTGCCGTCGCGTCGTTCACGTGTTCCGTAGGCAACGTGCCGCTTGCAGCAGTGCTGTGGAATGGCGGCATCAGTTTCGGCGGCGTCGCGTCTTTCATTTTTGGCGATCTCATCATCCTGCCCATTCTGAATATCTACAGAAAGTACTATGGCGGGCGAATGACCGCTTTTCTCGCCGTGACGTTCTACCTTGCGATGGTGTCGGCGGCACTCGTTGTGGAAGGACTGTTCCAGGCGCTAGGCTGGGTTCCACACGAGCGGCATACGGCTGTCGTGGATGCAGCGATTACCTTCAACTATACGACGGTACTGAATATCGTCTTTGGGATTGTGGCTGTTGTGTTGACGGTGATCTTTTTTAAAACCGGCGGGCCTGAGATGATGCGCATGATGGAGGGCGGTGAGCACCATCATGCGGACCATTACGGCCATCAGCACCATCACGGTCGCTCGGAATGACCTTCAGAGAGCGCCCAGCGGGGCGTTCTCTGCTCTGATCCACGAATCTATCGCGTCGTGCTCGACCGCTCTAGAAATTGAAGTTGTCGATATTGCCGGCATCGAATGTAGTCGGCGGTCCGAGAATGATCTCGCCTTGCGGGCCGATGGTGCGCTTGCCGAGTTTGCCCGCATCGAACGACTCGCCCTCCTTGCCGCTGATCGTGCCCGACGCGAGCGCCGCGGCCGCATAGCCGGCGAGATAGCCCAACTGGTTCGGGTCCCACAACTGGAAAGCCTTCACGGTGCCGTTCTTCACGAACGCGCGCATCTGGTTCGGCGTGCCGAGACCGGTCACCGCCACCTTGCCCTTGCTCGACGACGACGAGATATAACGCGCCGCCGCAGCGATGCCCACCGTGGTCGGCGCGACGATCGCCTTCAGGTTCGGATACGCCTGCAACAAACCCTGTGTCTCGACGAACGACTTCTGGTCGTCGTCGTTGCCGTACGCGATCTTGACGAGCTTGATCTTCGAATACTCGGGCTTCTTCAGTTCCTCCTGCATCCACTTGATCCACGTATTCTGATTGGTCGCATTCGGCGTGGCCGACAGCACCGCGAATTCGCCCTCACCGCCTATCAGCTTCGACACGAGTTGAATCTGGCCGCGGCCGATGCCTTCCGCGTTCGCCTGATTGACGAACAATTGACGACCTTCAGGCGCCGTGTCTGAATCGAACGTGACGACTTTGATGCCTTGCGACATCGCCTTCTTCAGATACGGGACGACCGCGTTTGCGTCGTTGGCGGCGATCACAATCGCGTCCTGACGCTGCGTGATCAGCGTATTGATGTATTGCACCTGCGACGACGCGCCCGCATCCGACGGACCCACCACCTTGCCCACGCCGCCGAACTCCTTGATCGCGGCGAGGCCGCCGTCGTCGGCGATCACTTCATACGGGTTGTTGATCTGCTTCGGCAGAAACGCTATTTTCAGGCCGCTTTTCAGGCCCGCAGCGGGCGCCGCGCAACTGATCGCGAGCAACGCGACGCACAGCGCGGCCGCGCCGGTGTGACGAAGAGGTTTGAACATGAAGTGTCTCCTGCTTGTTGTTGGACGTGGTGATGTCCGGGTTTGGTGGTCAAGCAATGGTCACGTTACGGGGAAGAAACCGACTTCGCGATGAACCGCCGGTCGCGTGCCGCGCGCCAGCGCGCAACCAGATTCGGTATCAGCACCGATGCAAGCAGCAGCACGCCGGTGACGATGGTGAGCGTCTCGCTGGACACGTCGTCGAGCGTCAACGCGTTTTTCAGCACGCCGATAATCAGCAGCGACAGCAGCACGCCGATCATCGAGCCGCGTCCGCCGAAAATGCTCACGCCGCCGAACAGCACGGCAGCAATCACCGACAACTCGAAGCCTTCGCCGTTATCGCCGCGCGCGCTCGTGAAGCGCAGCGTGTAGACCACACCGGCCAGCGCGCTCATCAAACCCGACAGCACGAACAGACGCAGCCTGATCTTCGCGACCTCGATGCCGGAGAACGCGGCCGCGGTCGGATTCGCGCCTATCGCATAGAGGCTGCGGCCAAACGCGGTAGCCTGCAGCAGCACCGTAAACAGCACGGCGCCGACGATCACGATCGCAAACGGCAACGGGATGAAAGTCGCGCCGAGCGTGTCCATGCCGAACGCCGTATAAGCAGGCGGAAAATCGGCGACGGCCTGATCGCCGAGCAGCACATACGCGAGCCCGCGAAACAGCGCGAGCGTGCCGATCGTGACCGCGAGCGACGGCAGGTTCAGCTTCACGATCACGAGGCCGTTGAGCAGCCCGGCGACCGCGCCCGCGACCAGCACGAGCGCGATCACGACCGGCATCGGCAAGCCCATATGCCACAGCACGCCCATCAATGCGCTCGATGCACCGAGCACCGAAGCCACCGACAGATCGATTTCAGCGGCGACGATAATCAGCGTCATCGGCAGCGCCATCAACGCGATCTCGGTGAGATCGGCCAGCACGTTGCTCAGATTTGCGCCGGTCAGGAAGACGGGCGACAGCATGCGTCCGAGTGCAAGCGACAGTATCAGCACGATCACCAGCAGCGCTTCCCATTGCAGCGGCGTTTCGCGTTTGCGCGTGAGCAGCGCGGAATCGGGTTTAGCCATGATCGCGTTTCCTCATCATGCGTTTGGCGACGGAGCGGGCCAGCAAGGTATCGGCGGTGATCGCGGCGACGATCAGCGCGCCTTCGATCGCCTGCTCCCAGAACGGCGAAACGTGCAGCACGACAAGCGCAATGCTGATCACGCCGAGCACGAGCGCGCCCAACGTTGCACCGAGTATCGTGCCGACGCCGCCTGTAATGGCCACGCTGCCGACCACGGCCGCCGCCACCACTTGCAGTTCGATGCCCTTCGCGGTGCTCGCATCGACGGTGCCGAAGCGCGCGAGCCACAATGCGCCCGCAAAGCCGGCAATCGCGCCGGACAGCAGAAAGCCCGCCATCACGCGCCGCTCGACATTCACACCGGCAAGACGCGCCGCTTCAGGATTCGAGCCGATCGCATAGTGCTCGCGTCCGCCGCGAAACTGCTTGAGGTAGATCGCGAGCGCGAGCAGCACGACGGCGGCGATCAGCGCGAGCGTCGGTATGCCGAAGAAAGTGCCTGTGGCAAGGCGCGAATACGCTTCGGGCAAGCTCGTTGCGTTGATCTGCCCGCCATGCACCCACGCGTAATCGGCGCCGCGAAAAATGTAAAGCGTCGAGAGCGTCGCGACGAGCGACGGCACGCGGCCCACCGCCACGAGCAACGCGTTGATGCCGCCCGCGACGAGGCCAATCGCGAGTCCCGCCGCGAGCGCGACGATTACCGGCATCTGCGGAAACGCAACGTAGAGGCTGCCCACTGCATACGCGCTGATGCCGACCGTCGAGCCCACCGACAGGTCGATATGACGCATCAGGATCACCACGGTCATACCCGCGGTCAGCAGGCTGATGATCGACACGTTGAGCAGCACGTCACGCAGATTCTGCAAGTTCAGGAACTGCGGCCTCGCGAGCGCGGTGCCCACGATCAGCAGAATCAGCACGACGAAGAGCGTCGTCTCGCGGCTCTTCGCGAGGCTCGCAGCGAAGCCGCCTGGCGTACTCGCCGAGCGCTTCGAAGATGGCGGCGGCGTCTGCACCGGCGCGGCATGAGTCGATGAGTGGCGCATCATGCGGCCCGTCCCAGCGGTGGAATGGGTTGTCCAAGCGCCGCAGCCATGATGCGTTCCTCGTCGGCCTCGGCGCGCGCGATCTCCGCGCTGATGCGTCCTTCGTGCATCACCAGCACGCGGTCGGCCATGCCGAGTACTTCAGGCAATTCGCTCGAAATCATCAGCACCGCCATGCCGTCCTGCACGAGTTCGGCAAGCGCGCCATATACCTCGGCTTTTGCGCCGACGTCGATACCGCGCGTGGGTTCGTCGATGATCAGCACTTTCGGGCCCGTTGCCAGCCACTTGCCGAGCACCACCTTCTGCTGATTGCCGCCCGATAACGTGCCCACTGGCGCATGCGGATCGCCTGCTTTCAGACGCAGCCGCGTGCCCCACTTGTTCGCAAGCTGCGTCTCGCTGCGCGTCGTGATGAGACCGTGTCTGACGAGCCGGCCGAGCACCGTCATCGACGCATTGCGCGTGATGCTCAGCTCCAGCGCGAGCCCTTGCTGGCGTCTGTCTTCGGGCACGAGCGCGAGTCCCGCGCGCACCGCGGCGGCTGCGTTGCCTGCGGCAAGGCGCTTGCCGCCGACCAGGATTTCGCCGGCATCCAGCGGATCGATACCGAAGATCGCGCGCGCGACTTCGCTGCGCCCGGCACCGACGAGACCCGCGAGCGCGACGATCTCGCCCGCGCGGACATCGAACGAAATGTCCTTGAAAACGCCGACGCGCGTGAGACCGCGAACCGACAGACGCACTTCGCCGGGCGGCCGCTCCGCTTTCGGATAGAACGTTTCCAGATCGCGGCCGACCATTTTTGCCACGATAGCGTCGGTGTTCAGATCGGCGGTGAGGCCGTCGAACACCTTCGCGCCGTCGCGCATGATGGTGACGCGCTGCGTCAGCGCGAACACCTCGTCGAGCCGGTGCGTGATGAAAAGAATCGCCACGTCCCGCTCGCGCAGCTTGCGCACGATTGCAAAGAGCCGTTCGACTTCGGGCAGCGACAACGCGGCGGTCGGTTCGTCCATGATCAGCACGTTCGCGTTCAGCGACAACGCCTTGGCAATTTCAATCACCTGCTGATCCGCAATCGACAAACCGCGCACCAGTTGATCGGCACGCAGATCGACGCCGAGCGACGCGAGCAGGCCGTCCACTTCGCGGCGCATCGCGTCGTACTGAATGCGGCCGATGCGGTCCACGGGCTGCCGTCCCATGAAGATGTTTTCCGCAATCGACAGGTCGAAGAACAGCGTCGGCTCCTGGTAGATCACGGCGAGTCCGGCATCGCGCGCTTCGGCGGGCGTCGCAAAGCGGCGCGGCGTGCCGTCGACGAGCATCTCGCCGCTATCGGGCTGATGCACGCCTGCGAGAATCTTCACGAGCGTCGACTTGCCCGCGCCGTTCTCGCCGAGCAGCGCATGCACTTCGCCGGGCCACAGCACGAGATCGCCGTCGGACAGTGCGCGCACGCGCCCGAACGATTTGCTCGCATGCCGCAATTCGAGCCTCGGCTGAGCGGTTGAGGGTTGCTGCACTGCGTGTCTCCTTCGTTTGCGTTTATCGGGCGCTTTTGTTTTTTTGCCGCGGTTTTTCAGATCCGATAGAAGCGCTCCGCGTTGCCGCAAAAGAGCGCCTCTTTCTCCGCGACACTCGCGCCTTCCACAATCGCGGCATACGCATGCCACAAATCCGTATACGACCCGAACAAACGGTCGACGGGGAAGTTCGACGCGAACATCGCGCGCTCGGCACCGAACGCGTCGATTGTCTCGAGCACATAGGGCCGCAGGCTTTCCACGGTCCATTGATGATCGAACATCGCGAGCCCGCTGATTTTCACGTACACGTTGCTGCAACCGGCGAGCATGCGCAGGCCGTCGCGCCACGCGCGATAACCGGCGACGCTGCTTCGGTCCACGAACATGCCCGCATGATTGACAGCGAACAGCGTGTCGGCATGCGCGCGCGCCAGAGCGGCGGCCTCTTCCATTTGCGACGGATACAACTGCAAATCGAACGACATGCCGTGACGGCGCAGCAACGCAAAGTTCTCGCGCCACTGCGGCTCGCGCATGAAATGGCGGCCGACATAATCGAACAATCTGTTCTCGTGCACATTGAGAATCTGCCGCACGCCGCGCGTATTCGCAAACGACGCATGCGCTTCGAGCACCGCGGGCGCATTCGGCGAAGCGAGATCGACGGCGGCGACGATCGCGTTCGGCATGCCGCGCGATTCGGCGCGATCCGCAATGCCTTGCAGCCAGCGCGTTTCCTCGACGGGATAGGCGGGATCGTGATTCGCTTCAACGTGCACGAGCTTTTTCACATCGATGTCGCCCGCTTCTGCTAGCAGGTTATCGAGCAGATAGTCGTGCTTCAGAGCGCGCGCGTCGCCGACGAACGACACGCCCGGATTTTCCAGCCAAGGGTAACGGTGCGTCTTCAGATCCCACAGGTGGATATGCGAATCGACAACCTGCATGCGATGCCTCCGTCTTTATAGCGTGGCAAGCAATCAATTAGCTGAGCGAACTCAGACGAAACACCTGTTCGAGCGGCTGCTGAAGCGGCGTGTGGTCCGCGGCGGTATGCATGATGTCGGCCATGTAGTCCCACCATTTGCGCATGACTTCGAGTTCGGGAAGCGCGTCCATCGTGTGATGCGTGGTGCGCGTGAGCACCGCGAAAAGATGATCGGTGCCGGGATCGAAGAAGATGCGGTACTCGCGCACGCCGGCGTTGTGCAATGCGTCAACCAGTTCCGGCCAGATCTGTGCGTGCCGGCGCTCGTATTCCTCGCGCATGCCGGGGTTGAGCACCATCCGGAAAGCGATTGTCTCCATTGCGGCTGTCTCTTCGTTGTCTGTTCGTTATGGGCGCTTTCGCGGCGAAGCGCCTGCAAAGACTATAATTCGAGCGTCGATAGCATCTCAATCCGTTGTTGGGATTGGGCGATCCACAATCCGAATCGCACCGGGATCATGAGCCAACTCTCAGCAACCGTCGCACTCGTCAATCGGCTCAAGTTCAAGCACCTCGCGCTGCTCGTCGCGCTCGACGACGCGCGCAATCTCCATCAGGCCGCCGAAGCCGTCAACGTCGCGCAGCCGAGCGCGAGCCGCATGCTCGGCGACATCGAGGAAGCGTTCGGCTTTCTGCTGTTCGAGCGCAATGCGCGCGGCATGACGCCCACGCCGCTCGGCGTCGTCACGCTGGCCTACGCGCGGCGCGCGCTCGCCGAACTCACGCGTTTCGCCGAAGACCTCGAAGTCAAGCGCCGCGGCGGACACGGCCAGTTGACGGTCGGCGCGATCATGGGCGCCGCGCCCGATCTGATGGCGATGGCGGTGGCCGCGCTCAAAACCGAAAGCCCCTTGCTCAACGTGCGCATACTCGGCGAAACCAGCGACCAGGTCGTGCAGTTGCTGCATCGCCGCGAAGTCGATCTCGCGCTTGGACGGCTGACGAGTCCCTTGCAACACAACGATTTCAGTTTCGAGCCGCTCGCGCGCGAAACCTTGATGCTCGTGGTGCGCTCCGTACATCCGCTCGCGAGCCGCGCGCGCATCACGTTGCGCGAACTCATCGACTGGCCGTGGGTTGCGCAGCCTGTCAGCAGCCCGGCGCGCGTGCTGTTCGAGGAAGAACTCGCGCGTGCGGGGCTCGCGACGCCGGTCAATCTCACCGAATGCGCGTCGATCTTCGCGACGCTGCAATTGCTCGAGAACTACGATGCGGTCGCGATGCTGCCGGAGTCGGTCGTGCGCGATCACCTGCGCGGCAAACTGCTGGTCGCATTGCCGCTCGAAATCGGCAAGAGCCTTGCGGGTTTCGGCATTCTCACGCGCAAGGAAGAACCGCTCGCCGAGCCGGCGCTGCGCTTCATCGAACTGTTGCGCGGTTTCTCGCGGCGCCTCACACGCGATGGCGGCACCACGTCCACGCTGGCCGCGAATGCTTCCGCACCGGTTAGCTGAAATCGGCATCGCGCGTCATTGCAGATTGACGAACAGCCCGCCGTCGACGAGCAACGCCGCCCCCGTCACATAGCGCGCACGGTCGGACGCGAGAAACACCACGCAATCCGCCACATCGTCGGGACGGCCCAGGCGCCCGAGCGGAATGCGCTTTTCGAAGTAGGCTTTCTTCGCTTCGTCGGCGAGGTCGTCCGCGTTGAGGTCCGTCGCGATCGTGCCTGGCATCACCGAGTTGCAGCGGATGCCATACGGTCCCAATGCAACCGCGCACGACTGCATCAGCGAGTGAACGCCGGCCTTGGTCGGCGTGTAATGCGTCTGCATGCCGCCGCCGACGAGCGCGCTGATCGAACTGGTCGCGACAATCGCGCCGCCCGTGCCCTGCGCTTTCATTTGCTGCGCCGCGGCTTGCGTGACGTAGAACGCGCCGTTCAGATTCACCGCGACGGTGGACTCGAGTACTTCCGCCGGCATGTCGAGAAACGCATGGAACGGGCAGATGCCCGCGTTACTCGCGAGCACGTCCACCTTGCCGAATGCCTGCACGGTTTCGCGCACCAGTTGCTGCCCTGTCTCGCGCGCGGCGACATTGCCTTCAATAGCGATCACGCGCCGCCCGAGCGCCTCGATTTCCTCGACCACTTCGGCGACGGCCGAGCGGCGTCCGTACGACGCGTCGTTATCGCCCCAGTAGTTGATCGCGACGTCCGCGCCTTCCGTTGCGCACGCAACGGCTATCGCGCGCCCGATGCCGCGCGAACCGCCGGTGACGATCACGACCTTGTCCTTGAGCAGCACGTCATTCTCCTTCGCTGATTGAATCGAAAGAAGCGCAGCGCATTAGCGCGGGTAAGGCCGCACCAGCGCGCATTCCGGATTGAGCCGCACGCCGAAGCCCGGCGTGTCGGGCACTTTCATACGTCCATTGACGGGCACCGGTTCGTCGAGCAGAAGCGGCGTGAACATCGGCACGACTTCATCGGCTTTGGGCGCCATCATCAGAAACTCGGAGAACGGCGAGTTATGACGCGTGACGACGAAATGATAGCTATACACCGACGAACCATGCGGCACCACCATCACGTTATGCGCATCTGCCAGCGCCGAGATCTTGATGAGCTCGGTAATGCCGCCGCACCAGCCCACGTCCGGCTGAATCAGATCGCAGCATTGCATCTCGAGCAGCATGCGAAAGCCCCAACGCGTCGCCTCATGTTCTCCCGTCGACACCATCATGCCGCGCGGCACGTTGCGCCGCAGTTCGGCGTAACCCCAGTAGTCGTCGGGCGACAGGCACTCTTCTATCCATTTCAGTCCGTACTCGTGCGCAGCATGCGCAAGCCGCGTCGCATATGGCACGTCCAGACTCATCCAGCAGTCGTACATCAGCCAGAAGTCGTCGCCGACGCGGCTGCGCATGTCGGCAAGTTTCTCGAGGTTGAGCTTGAGTCCCGCTTCGCCTTCGGCGGGACCGTGCTGCAACGGCAGTTTTCCGCCGATAAAGCCCATTTCTTTCGCGAGGTCGGGACGCGCGCCGGTTGCATAGAACACCAGTTCGTCACGCACCGGGCCGCCCAATAGCTGATACACCGGCTCCTTGCGGACTTTTGCGAGCAAATCCCACAGCGCGAGATCGACGCCGGAAATCGTATTGAGCACTACGCCTTTGCGCCCGTAATAAAGCGTGGCGTAGTACATCTGATCCCACATCTTCTCGATGTCGGTCACGAGCTGGCCTTCGAGAAAACGCGCCAGATGTTTTTCGACGATGAATGCGCCGATCTCGCCGCCCGTCGTCACCGCGAAGCCGACTGTGCCGTCGCTCGCTTCTATTTCGACAACCAGCGTGCCGAGTACATTGATGCCGAACGACTGGCGGCTCTGACGGTACTCGGGATAACGCGCCATCGGCGTCGAGATGTGATCGTCGATCCAGTGTCCGCCGGGTTGGTCGTGATAGTCCGCTCCGCCGCCGCGGACGATGAAGGCACGCACGTGCCGGATTGTGGGCATGGCCATGAGAGAGAGGCTCCGTGATGGGCGTCGAAGGTGTCGCCGGAAATGCGCCTAGCGGGCGCGATGCAGCAGGTCGTGAAATGAATCGGCAGGCTGCGCGCCGTCGCGGCGCAACAGCGTGCCGATCAGCAGCGCAGCGAGCAGACTGGACGCGCCGAGCACGACCAGTCCCGCCGATGTCGAGGAAAACGCGCGCTCGGCCGCGGTGCGCAAGCTCGGCGCAATGAAACCGCCGAGGCTGCCGAGCGAGTTGATCAGCGCGATGCCGCCCGCGGCGGCGGCACCGGTCAGGAGGCGCGTCGGGAATGTCCAGAACAGCGGCTGGGCGGCAATGAAACCGCTTGCCGCGCAGCACAGCGCAATGAGCCCGATGACCGGGTTATGCGCGAGCCCCGATAGGCCGATGCCGAGACCCGCCATGACGAGCAACGCGGAAGCCCAGCGACGATGCCCGCCCGTCCGATCCGCGCGGCGCGGCACGTACCAGGTGACGGCGAGCGCACACAACCACGGCAATGCCGCGACGAGTCCGACGTGAAAACCCACGGTCGTTCCAAGCAAAGCGGCGACCTGTTGCGGCAAATAAAAGATCACGCCATAGACGCTCATCTGAATCAGCAGATAGATGAGCGACAGGAGCAACACGCGGCGATCCACCAGCGCGGCGAGAATGCGATGCGGTCCATGCGCCGAGGCTGCGCGCGCGTCTTCATCGAGCGCCGCGCGCAAGCTCGTGCGTTCGTGCGAATCGAGCCAGCGTGCGTCTTCGGGACGATTGTCGAGATACCAGAAAGCCCATATGCCGACGAGCGTGGCGAGCAAGCCTTCGACGAGAAAAAGCCACTGCCAGCCCGCGAGGCCGAACGCGCCATGCAGTTCGAGCAGCGAGCCCGACAACGGGCCACCGAAGATAAACGCCAACGGCGCGCCGAAATAGAACATGCCGACGGCGCGGGCACGCGCACGCTGCGGAAACCAGTGTGCGAGGTAATAAATGACGCCGGGAAAGAAGCCTGCTTCTGCGACGCCTAATAGAAAGCGCAGCGTGTAGAACATCGTCGCGGTATGCGCCATGCACATCGCCGCCGAGACGAGTCCCCACGTCACCATGATGCGGCACATCCATGCTCGCGCGCCGACGCGATGCAGCAGCAAATTGCTTGGCACCTCGAACAATGCATAGCCGACAAAGAAAACGCCCGCGCCGAACGCAAAGGCCGCGTTCGAAAGCCCGGTGTCGTGCTGCAGCGCCTTCTGCGCAAAGCCGATGTTCGCGCGGTCGAGAAATGCCAGCACGTACATCAATAGCAGGAATGGCAGCAGCCGGCGCATGACCTTGCTGGTGATCGCCTCCAGCGAAGCGCTCGCTTGCGGGTCCATGTCATCTCCTTCGCGCAGCTCGCGTTCGCGGCCTCGCGGTTCTTGTGTGATGTGACGCGTGCGCCTTGAGCGGCGCCGCGTTGGACGCTCAGTAAGTCGCGCGTCCGCCCGACAGATCAAATACCGAACCGGTGCTGAATGCGCAGTCTTCGGAGGCGAGCCAGAGAATCAGCGACGCCGCTTCTTCGGGGAGAAGAAAGCGGTTCATCGGAATCTTTGAAAGCATATAGTCGATGTGCTGCTGCGACATTGAATCGAAGATCTCGGTCTTTGCGGCTGCGGGCGTGACCGCGTTGACGAGAATGTTCTTCGTCGCGAGTTCCTTGCCGAGCGATTTTGTGAGGCCGATGAGCCCCGCCTTCGACGCGCTGTAGTGCGACGCGTTCGGGTTGCCCTCCTTGCCCGCGACCGACGCGATATTGACGATCCGCCCATAGCCCTGCTTGAGCATCTGCGGGACGACGGCGCGGCAGGTGAGATACGGGCCGATCAGATTGACGTCGATGACGCGCCGCCACATCTCCGGCTCCAGTTCCCATGTCGTGCCGTTGCCGCCGGTAATACCCGCCGAATTAATCAGCACGTCGATCGCGCCGTGATCGAGAACGGTCTGCGCAACCGCATGCTGGACGGCGGCTTCCTGGGTGAGTTCGACGGTGACCGCGGTCACCTTGCCGAGTGCGCTGAGTTCGCGCTGACTGCGCGCGAGCCGCTCGCCGTCGATGTCCCATAGCGCGACCGATGCACCCGAGTTCAGCGCCCGTTGCGCCACTGCATAGCCGATGCCGCGCGCGCCGCCCGTGATGGCGACAACGCGTCCTTCCAGATCGATTCGGTTCATTCGCGTCTCCAGCGTCCGTGTTTTCGTAGTGGGCTTTACGCCAATATACGGGCGCCGTGATGCGGCAACAATCCGAGAAATGGAAAGGTCGATAACAAAACTGGATCGGTGGGAGGGCCGTGCGGACGCGCGGCACGATTGGCGAAGTCCGCAGGAAGAGACAGTATGAATCCGGTCAGATCGCTTCCTGGCACAGCGCCATCATGCGCTGAACCATCGTGCTCGCTTCGTTCAGTTCCATTTCGCTGGTAAAGAGCGCCTGCACATTCGACAGGCGCACGGCCACGCCCGCGTCGATGAGATCCTGGCTTGCGATTTTCAAGGCGAGTTGCCCGATGCGCACACGCTCGAGCCAATGCATGGTCGTTCTATTTTTTGCGAGCCACTGGCGGCAGCACTGAACGACGTGATCCACGCGCCACTCGGCGCTAAGCGCATACGATGCCGCCGCGATCGCCACGAGAAAGCACAGCAACTCCGCACGCGTCGCCGGAGTGTGTGTCGAGTCGACTTTTTTCATCCGCGTGATTTTTCCACCTGTCCTGTTCAACTGTGAGCACTTCGACTCGCACTTGCCGGCCGTATCCGGCCGTAGAAATAGTCAGCTTAGTGAATTGAGGGCGCGCGCGTCGAAATCAACACCCGCGCCTTCTAATGACCAGAAGCTACACGCGGCAGTTGCATTCGGTGCACGCCACCGCTTCTGGCGCAGGCTTGCTCTCGCCGCTTCTACCGAAGCTCGCGAGCGCCGCCAGTCCGAGCAACGCGAGGCCGCTGCCGAACAGAAAGTCCGTCGCAATGCCCACGTGATCGACCACGATTCCGCCGACGAGCGAACCCACCGCAATCGCCACCTGAATGATGCTCACGAAGAGCGCGGAGCCGGCTTCCGGAGAATCGGGCGTCGCGCGCTGAATCCAGATGCTGAAGCACAGCGGCAGCGCGCCGAACGCCACGCCCCACGCGAGTACAAGCGCAATGACGCCGGGCGGCGAATGCTGTAATACGGGCAGCAGAACAAGCGCGAACAGCAGCAGTGAGATCATCGCGCCGAGCGAGATTTTCAGACTGCGCGTAACCGTCGACGAAACAGCGAAGTTCGAAAAGAAGCCGATGATGCCGAAGCCGAGCAGGAGCCAGGTAATGGTCGGCATCGTCAGGTTCGCATTGCGCAGCAGGAACGGCGTGATGTACGTGTACGACGAGAAGTGCGCGCCGAACACGAGGCCCACCATCATCATGCTGCGGCGCGGATGCGGCCTGCGCAGCAGCGAAACGAGATCGTGCAAACGCAATGCGGCGTTCGAGGGCAGCGACGGCACGAACAGGAACTGCGCAATCAGCGCACTCGCGACGAGCCCGCCCGTTGCCATGAACGACGCGCGCCACGACGCGAAACTCGCGATGAACGTGCCGAGCGGCACGCCGATCACCGTTGCACACGTGACGCCGGTGAGGATTGTCGCCATCGCGCGCGCCGAATCTTTCGGCAGCACGAGACGCCCGGACGCAGCAGTGGCGAGCGTCCAGAAGCCGCCGAGCGCGGCGCCGAGCAACGCGCGACCCACCAACATCACAGTGAAATTCGGCGCGAACGCCGAGATCAGATTGGATGCCAGCAATAAAGCCGTGAGTAACAGGAAGACGCGCCGCCGATCCATGCGGCCCGCGACCAGCATCAGGCCAGGTGCCGAAATCGCGGCGATTACGCCGGGCACCGTGACCATCAAACCGGCCGTGCCAGGCGACACGCCGAGATCGGCGGCGACGCGCGGCAAGAGTCCGACCGGCAAAAATTCCGTCGTCACGAAGGCAAAGGCGCCGATTGCAACGGCCACAACGGCGAGCCATGAACGCAAGGGCGACGACGCTCCGTCGTCGTCGGGCGCGACCTCGCTCGCCGGCAAATTATCTTCTCTCAACATGGGTGACGCATGCTCCATCGTGATTCGTTGAAATCAAGGAAACCTCGCGAACAAAGGGGTTTTTTCATTGCCTCGCTGTCCGGTATCCTTCAGCGCAATTGAGCAAGATACAGCAGTTTCGCGGACTTCGTTTGGACACGAACGCTCGCGCGGCAAGCGTCGCGAGTGAGACAAACACGCCGCGCGATTGAGCACTGTTCTTATCGCGTTCGCCCCGTAAAGCCGGCCTTCAGTGCATCGACGACGAGTTCAACCGCCCTCGACGACTTATGGCGGCTCGGATAATAAACATGGTGGCCGACAAATGTCGGAAACCAGTCTTCGAGAACCCAGGCGAGACGCCCGGCCTCGACATGCGGCTCCACCAGTTTCTTCGGCACGTACGCAAGCCCGAAGCCGCCGAGCGCGGCCTCGACCATCTGATAGACGTTATTGAAAGTCAGTTGTCCCTCTACGCGAACCTGTAGCTCGCGCCGCCCCTTACTCAACTCCCAGGCCAGCAACGAGTTCATGGTCGGCAGCCGCAGATTGATGCAGTTGTGCCGGGTCAGATCCTGCGGTGTTTTCGCCACGATTCTCGACGCGAGATATTCCGGCGATCCGACTATCGACATCGTCATATCGGGCGCAATGCGCATCGCGATCATGTCTTTGGCGACCTGGTCGCCGAGGCGCACGCCAATGTCGTACCCGTCCGCGACCAGATCGGAAAGACCATAGTCGTACACGAGCTCGATTTTGATCTCCGGGTATTGGTGCAATAGCGTTTGTACTCGCGGCCAGACGTATTCGTTTGCCGCGTAATCCGTCGTCGTGATCCGAACGCTTCCGGCGGGCCGGTCCGTCATTGCACGCAGCGATTCTAGCTCTGCCTCGATCTCCCTAAGGCGCGGTCCGATTGACGAAAGCAGCCGCTCGCCCGCCTCTGTCGGCGCGACACTGCGCGTCGTGCGAGTGAGCAACGGCACGCCCATTCGCGCTTCGAGCGCGCGGACCATGCGACTCAGAGCCGATTGCGACATGCCTAGCTGCGCGGCTGCACGCGTGAAGTTCCGCTCATGCGCGACTCGCATGAACGCGGCCAGTTCGTTGAAGTCTTCCATTTCGATTCATGCACCATTGCATAAGACCATGCCAAGTTTGCCACCTAGTCGCATGAATGGCGAGACGTTACATTGATGTAATGCACCGACCCACCTCGACGGAGAAGCAGCACGATGGAATTGAAGCGCGCGGGCTCGCAGCCCTCTATTAAAGGCCCTGACGAATGGTTCACCGGCACTGTCCGCATCGATCCTTTGAATGCTCCGCCGCCGCCCGCACGCGTGTCGTGCGCCAGCGTCACGTTCGAGCCGGGTGCGCGGACTGCATGGCACACGCACCCGCTTGGCCAGACGCTGCTCGTGACGGCCGGTTGTGGCTGGACGCAATGCGAGGGCGAGCCGCGTGTCGAGATTCGTGCCGGCGATGTGATCTGGTGCCCGCCCGGCCACAAGCACTGGCATGGCGCGACATCGACTACCGCGATGACTCACATCGCAATTCAGGAAGCGCTCGACGGCAAGAACGTCAATTGGCTCGAGAAGGTGACGGACGAGCAGTACCTCCAATCGGTCGGCGATGCGCAACACCGCCAGCCATAACCTCGTTCTCCGCCGGCCTGCGTTAATCGCGGCACTGAGCGCGTCGCTCTTCGTCTGCGCCTGCGCACCTATTAAAGGGAGTGGAAGTATGGAACAAGCACCGTCCGTTGCGGACTTGAAATCGGCATCGCCGGCTTTCGCGCGATACACCGCGAACACTGTGTTCGACGGTCTATGGAAGCGGCCGCAGTTCTCGCCGCGCGACCGCAGCATCGTCACGCTTTCGGTAATGATCTCGCGCGGGCAGACTGCCGACATGCCATTTTACTTCGGGCTTGCGCTAGACAATGGCGTTAAACCAGCCGAGATCTCGGAGATGATCGCGCATCTGGCGTTCTATTCCGGGTGGGGCAATGCAACCGCTGCATCGAGCGTGGCGACGCGCATCTTCGACGAAAGAGGCATTGGACCTGATCAGATTCCTGACGCCGACGTGACGTTGCTGCCTTTAAACGAAAGCTCGGAACAGCAGCGCGCGCGGATGGTCGAGGAGAACTTTGGCGAAGTCGCGCCCGGGGTCGTTCAATACACGACCGATGCACTCTTCCGCGATTTGTGGCTGCGTCCGGGACTCGCGCCGCGAGACCGGAGTCTCGTGACAGTGAGCGCACTGGTTGCAAACGGTCAGGTCGCGCAGATTCCGTATCACCTGAACCGCGCGATGGACAATGGGCTCACAAAGGAAGAAGCGTCCGAGGCATTGACCCAATTGGCCTTCTACGCGGGATGGCCGAATGTATTCTCGGCAATGCCTATGTTCAAGGATGTGTTCGCAAAGCGTGCGGTGTGACGGATCAATTGCGGCGCTGCCCGCTCATGTCTGCGCAGACCGATGCTCATCCCTCGCAGCGAGCCAAACTTCCTTCGCGGCGTCCGCATTGACAATGGCGATTCCGAGTCCAACCAGAAGGTCGGGCCAGCCAGAACGCCAGAACAACGTCACCAGTCCCGCGAGAATGATCGCGATGTTCGCGAAGGCGTCATTGCGAGCCGACAGGAATGCCGCGCGAGTAAGGCTGCCCGAATGGTGCCGGAATCTGGCGAGTACAACCGCACACGCGAGGTTGACCGCTAAAGCTCCGAGTCCGGTGCCCGACAGCAGCCAAGGCTCCGGCGGTGTCGGTGCATTGAACTTCTGCCATGCGGTCCAGAGCAGCGCCAACGCAGGGACTAATAGAATTGCCGCGAGCACCATGCCGGCACGCGCTCTATTGCGCACGGACCATCCGAGAGCGGCGAAAATTAAAAAGTTGACCGCGGCGTCTTCGAGAAAATCGATGCTGTCGGCGAAAAGCGAAACCGATCCAATTTTCCGGGCAACAAAGAACTCGACGAAAAAGTACGCGGCGTTTGCCAGAGCGACGCCGGCGACGACCCGACGCAGTAGCGGCTGCGTCATTGCAGATGATGCGTTCGGCTGCATCGCATCATGCCTGCGTCGATTCACCGATGGGAACAGCCTCCACTCCACGCGCCGGCCCGACCGACTCGCGCATCGTCACGCTGACCGGAAACTCGCGGAATATCTCCCACGTGGTTCGATAGCACTGGTTGATGAGCCAGCGCACCGCGTTTTGCGTGAGCTCAGCCGTCGGAATATGCACCGATGTGAGGCCGGGCGCGGCATAGGCAGCGGAGTAATCATCGTCGTAACCGATCACCGACAATTCGTGCGGCACTGAAACGCCCGCCTGATGAAAACGCGCGAGCGCGCTGACAGCCATCGTGTCGTTCGCGCAGAAGAGACCCGTAAAACGCTGCTTCGAATCAAGCAGTTTTTGCGCGGCCGCATAGCCGCCTTCCGGCGAGAAGTCCGATTCGATCAAGGTCACGTCGCCCCGCGCAATGCCCGCGCGCGCGAGTTCGGCAAAGAAACCTTCGAGCCGCGTCATATTGTCCGACGCGGTAAAAGGCCCTGAAATCACGGCGATTTCGCGATGCCCGTGGTCCAGCAGTGTGCGCGCAGCCAGCTCGCCGCCATGCCGATGATCCGCGCAAAACGACGCTTCTGGAAACTGATCGAACGCGCGATTCAGAAAAACCATTTTCGGGTGCATCCGATGCAGCATGATGAGATCTTCGTCATGCAGATCGTGGCTGATTACCACGACGCCGTCGCAGTCGCGGCCAATCAGAAAACGCACGGCCTCGATGGCCTGCTCGCGCGGCGACACTTCGCCGCAGCCGGTTGCCACGACCACATGACGTCGCACGGCGCGCAGTTCAGTGTCGGTCTGCTTGAGGATCGTGCCGTAATACGAGCCGAAAAACGTCGGCACGAAAATGCCGATCATGCCGAGCGACTGCGTCGCCATTGCGCGGCCGATGGACGATGGGCGGAAGTTGAGCTGCTCGATTGCCGCCCGCACGCGCGCGGCGGCATCGCCGGGAAACCGGCCCTTTGCCGGAAATAACGCGCGACGCGGTCGACATGCCGACACCGGCCAGCGCCGCGACATCTTTCAGTGTTGCCACACGGTTCTCCGTCACCCAGGCGGGTTTCATCCTACTCTGACCGGCGCTATAAACGCGCGCCGCCCGCTGCGTCGAAGAGCGAGACGTGTGTGCTGTCTAGCGAGAACGATACGGTGTCGCCCGGCATCAACGGCGCTTTGCTCTGATCGATCGACGCGATCTGCGCTCCATGATAGTCGAGCCAGACGACGCGGTGGTTGCCCATCGGCTCGACAAGCGAAACTTTCGCGCGCTCGCCGGCCTGCTCGCCGCTCTGCGTTGTGTGAATGCGCACGTCTTCCGCGCGAACACCGAGCACGCATGACTGAGGCTGCGCTCGTGCATCGCTACGCGGATTCGTGAACGCATACTTCGACACATCGAGCCGCCAGTGCGCATTGCAAAAATGCAGCGCCCCGTCGGGCTGCTCGAGCGTACCGTCGACGAGATTCATCGCCGGTGTGCCGAGAAACGTTGCAACGAACAGGTTGGCGGGCCGCGCATAGACTTCGGCGGGCGTGCCGAACTGCTGGATCGCGCCGCCGCGCATCACGGCCATGCGCGTGGCGAGCGTCATGGCCTCGACCTGATCGTGCGTCACGTAAATCATCGTTGCGCCGAGCCGCTGATGCAATTGCTTGAGTTCGCGGCGCAATTCGGTGCGCAGTTTCGCGTCGAGATTCGACAATGGCTCGTCGAATAGAAACACGTCCGCTTCACGCACGATCGCGCGGCCAATCGCGACTCGCTGCCGTTGTCCGCCCGATAATTGCGCCGGCTTGCGCTTGAGCAGCGGTCCGAGTTGCAGCATCTCGGAAGCGCGCGCCACGCGCCGCGCGATCTCCGCCTTCGGCGTGCCGTTGATGCGCAACGCGAACGACAAATTACGCTCGACGCTCATCGTCGGATACAACGCGTACGACTGGAATACGAGCGCAATGCGGCGATCTTTTGGATCGGCCCACGTCATGTCCTCGCCGGCAATTTCAATGCTGCCCTCGGTCACGTCGATCAGCCCTGCGATGCTGTGAAGCAGCGTCGATTTACCGCAGCCGGAAGGCCCGAGCAGTACGACGAATTCGCCCGCCTGAACGTCGAGATCGAGGTTTTCGATCACGGTATTCGCGCCGAGCCGGATAGTCAGATCGCGCACCGCGACGTTTGCGGCGTGCGCGACGTCCGCCGCACTCGCCACGCCCGGCGCCTCGCTGTTGCGCGGCACGCTTCCCAGCGGACTGGTCAGCGCATTTGTCTCTTTCGCCACGTATGTCATCGCCCTATCCTTTGACCGCACCGGACGCAATGCCGCGCACGAACCAGCGGCCGCAGATGAAGTACACCGCGAGCGGCACCAGCGAAGTCAGAATGGTCGCCGCCATGTTGACGTTATAAAGCCGCTCGCCGGTCGTCGTATTGATGATGTTGTTCAGTTGCACCGTCATCGGCAAGTTTTTAGTGCCGGCAAACACGAGGCCGAGAATGAAGTCGTTCCAGATACCCGTCACCTGCATGATGATCGCCACGACAATGATCGGCGTCGACATAGGCAGCATCAACTGGATAAAGATACGCCAGAAACCGCCACCGTCGATGCGCGCGGCCTTGAACAGTTCTTGCGGAATCGACGCGTAGTAGTTGCGAAACAGCAGCGTCATGACCGGCATGCCGAAGATCGTATGAATCACGACGATGCCCGGCAACGAACTGAACAGATGCACGCTCGCCAGCACGCGCACAAGCGGATACACCATCACCTGAACCGGGATAAAGGCGCCCATCAGCAATACGCCGAACAGCACGCCCGCGCCGCGCGGCCGCCAGAAAGACAATGCATAGCCGTTCACCGCGCCGATCGCGATAGAGAACACCGTGCTCGGCACGACGATACGCACGGAGTTCCAGAAGCCGACTTGAATACCGTTGCAATCGAGTCCGGTACATGCGGACTGCCACGCGGCGCTCCATGCTTGCAGCGTGAAATGCGTGGGAAAAGCGAGCAGATTGCCGAGGCGGATTTCGCTCATCGGTTTAACCGACGTCACGAGCATCACATAAAGCGGCAGTAGAAAGAACAGCGCGGCGGTGAGCAGAAATGCGTACACGCCGACGCGCGCCGGCGTGAGCGCCGCGCGGCGCCGGTGCTTCAGCATGGGTCGCGGCATGCCGCTCTTCAGTGCAGAGCCGGGCGTGTTCATCACACCTCCTTGCGTAATGCCGCACGGCTGCGCGCATAGAAGAACGGCGCGAGAATCGCGAGCACGGTCGCGAGTAAAACGATCGACGCCGCCGACGCGAGGCCGATATTCGCGCGACCGAACAGATAGTCCATAATGAACTTCGCCGGTACTTCGCTCGCGGTGCCGGGGCCGCCTTGCGTCATCGCGACGACGGCGTCGTAGAGCTTCACGACCATCACGAAGAGCAGCACGAAGGCGGTCGAGATCGACGGCCCGAGCATCGGCACGACGATGCTTGCATAGACCCGCCAGCGCGGAATGCCGTCGATACGCGCGGCCTTCCACAACTCTTCGTCGATGCCGCGCAAGCCCGCGAGCAGCAAAGCCATCACGAGTCCGGAAGCCTGCCACACGGTGGCAATGACGATCGTATAGATCGCCCAGTCCTGATCGACGATCCAGTCGAAGCGCGCATGCACGAAACCCAGCTTGTGCAGCACGGCCTGCGCGCCGAGTTGCGGATTCAGAATCCATTGCCAGACGAGACCTGTCGCAACGAACGACATCGCGTAAGGATATAAAAACACCGTGCGCAATGCGCCTTCCGCGACCACGCGTTGATCGATAAAGATCGCGAGCAGCAAGCCGATCACCATGCACGCGACAATAAAGCACGCGCCGTAAATCACGATGTTTTGCAGCGACAACAACCAGCGGCCGTTGTTGAAAAGCCTCGCGTATTGCGTGAGGCCCGCGAAGTCGCCGGATGGAAACGTGCGCGAGTTGCTGAGCGAAACCCGCGCGGTCCAGATCATCGTGCCGAGATAGGCGAACACGACGGTCAGCGCCATCGGCAGCAATGCAAGCCATGCTGCCAACGAAAAGCGCCTTTTTAGCGGCTTTTCCGCGGGGTTTTTACGCAATCCCGGACGCGAGCGCGACGACGCATGCAGCTTGAGCGCGTGCATGTCGAGCCTAGCTCTTGAGCGCGCTTGCGAACGCCTTTTGCGCGTCGTCGACCGACTGGTTTTTATTCCAGAAGTTAGTGACGACGTCGATCAGCGCGCCTTGCATATCCGGCGACAACAGCATTTCCGGATTCGGCAACTGGCGCGACTTGTCCTTCATGATCGCAATGCCCTCCTTCGCGCAGATGTCAAGCGTGCCGGCATCCACGTCGGGGCGAATCGGAATCGAGCCTTTCCTTGCGCTGAATGCGACTTGCGCGGACGGCGAGGTCATCACCGTGGCCAGAAGATTTTGCGCTTTCACCGTGGCGGCGTTATCGCTCTTTGGAAATACGAATACGTCGCCGGCGACGAGATACGGCGAATGCGGGCCGAATCCGGGGAAGCAGCCGAATTCCTTACCCGCGCTCTGCTTCGCCGCGGAGAACTCGCCCTTCGCCCAATCGCCCATGATCTGCACGCCGGCCTTGCCGGAAATGACCAGTGCCGTCGCATCGTTCCAGTTGCGGCCGGGCGAACCGGGGTCGACGAAATCGTGCAGGCGCTTGAATGCAACCAGTACTTTTTTAAACGCGTCGGACTTCACCGCATTGGCGTCGTGATCGCGATACACCTTCAGGTAGAGGTCGGGACCGCCAACATCGGCGAGCACGGCGTCGAATGTGATCTTTTCCTGCCAGGGCTGGCCGCCGAACGCGAGTGGAATAATGCCTGCGGCTTTGAGCTTGCCGAGATCGGCGATGAACTCGTCATAGTTTTGCGGCTCGGCGGTAATGCCGGCTTTCTGGAATGCGGGCTTCGAGTAGAAGAACCACGCGGGCATATGAATGTCGACCGGCGCCGCATAGTAATGGCCTTTTACTTTGATGCTGTCGAGTATCGATTGCGGGAATACGCCGTTCCAGTTTTCTTTTGCGGCGACGTCGTCGACATTGTTGAGCAGTCCCTGATCGATCAGATCATGAAACTGCTTCGACGTATTGAACTGCGCGGCCGTGGGTGGATCGCCGCCGACAATGCGGTTGATCGCCGTGGAGCGCGCCTGGTCCGCGCCCGCGACCGCGTTATCGACCCACTGGCCGCCGGCTTTGTTATACGCATCGGCGAACTGGCGAATCGCGGCTGACTCGCCGCCCGAGGTCCACCAGTGAATCACATTCGCCTTCAAAGGCTCGGCGTGCGCGACGATGCCGTACAACGCGAGTGCTGCAACCATCGCCCGCAAGACCGTTTTTCTGCTGTTCATTCCGTCTCCTCCAAAGGCTCGCGCCCGTGTTCCAGGTCGACATGCAAACCAGCTTTCGTTGCCTATATGTGTTGCTTCAGACGCGTTGCTTATATACGTAGATTCCGTTCCTTGCGCTCTTTCAGGAAGCGCGACACCAGTTCGGCACTCCGCTTTATCGTGCGCTTCTGCGTCGCGTAATCGACATGCACGATGCCGAAGCGGCGCTCGTATCCGAATGCCCACTCGAAGTTGTCCATCAGCGACCACAAGAAATAACCGCGTATGTCGACGCCCGCCTTGATGGCTTCGTCGACGGCCGCAAGATGGCGCTTCAGAAACGAAATGCGTTGTGTGTCGTCCACGCGGCCGTCGATCACTTTATCGTCGGAGGCCATGCCGTTCTCTGTGATATAGACCGGCGGCAAGTTCGCATACTCGCGCCTGAAACTGATCAGCAGATCGCACAAACCGTCGGGATACACTTCCCAGCCCATCTGTGTACGCTCGACGCCTTGCAGCGGCACGTCCTTGAAGCCGTGCGCACCATCGCTCGCGACATTCGTGCGGAAGTAATAGTTGATGCCGAGAAAATCGAGCGGCGCGGAAATGGTCTGCATGTCGCCATCGAGTATCAATGGCTCGGTGCCTGGCCACAGTTCGAAAAGCGCCTGCGGATACGTGCCCTTTAGCAACGGATCGAGAATCCACGCATTGTGCTGAACCTCGAACAGATGCGCGGCGCGGCGATCGTCGGCACTATCGCTATTCGGCGTGCCGCGCCCGATGTTCGCGACAATGCCCTTTTGCGAAGCCGGATCGTTCGCGCTCAATACAGGTACGGCGAGACCGTGCGCGAGCAGCAGATGGTGCATCGCCTGCGTGGCAAAGCGCGCGTTGACAAGACCCGGCGCGTGATGACCGTTTCCATAGCCGAGATACGCGGAACACCAGGGCTCGTTGAGCGTCGCCCATGCATCGACGTTGCCGGCCAGTTCGCGGCTCATCAAATCCGCGTAATCGGCGAAACGGTACGCGGTTTCGCGATTCAGCCACCCGCCGCGATCTTCCAGATGCTGTGGCAAATCCCAGTGATAAAGCGTGACGAACGTCGTGATGCCCTTCTCTTTCAGACGCGTGAGCAGGCGCTTATAGAAGTCGAGTCCCTTGCGATTGGGCGTGCCGTCCAGATGCATCACGCGCGGCCACGCGATCGACAATCTATAGCCTTCGAGGCCGAGTCCCGCGAGCATGTCGACATCCGCTTCCCAACGATGATAGTGATCGCAGGCCACTTCACCGCTGTCGCCGGCAAGCACCTTGCCGGGCGTCGCGCAGAAGGTGTCCCATATCGAAGGCAGGCGGCCGTCTTCGTTGACGGCGCCTTCGATCTGATACGAGGCAGTGGCCGCGCCTAATAGAAAGTTCTCGCGCCACAAAGTCGAGTCGGCGGGCGGCGTGAACGGATCGGCGGATGAATGAGAGGAAAGTGCGTCGTGTGCCACGGATTCTCCATGCAAGCGAGTTGCTCGGCTGAACTGACTGAACCGGGTACGGCAATGACGAAAAGCGACTGCGTTGGACGTCGAAAGACCTGAGACTGGAAGCGCTTCCACACAAGCGCCCGCGAACAATATCAGTGGGCTCTTTGGCGCAGCAATCAGGGTTTGTCTGGAGGGGCGCTGGCACGCGCGCTTAATGCATGTGCGATGCATCGCGACGCGTGGCGATGCATTAAAGCGGAAGCTTTGCACGCGCGGTCAAAGACGAAGACGGTATCGATTGTTCTTCTTCCGCCATCGTCGCGAGAGATTCGGCAAGCGCGCGAATCTTGTGCTGCGGCGCGCGTTGCGACGGATAGACGAGAAAGTAGCCGAGGCCGTTGCGCGCGACGTGATCGAAGGGCGTGACGAGCACTCCCGCTTCGATTCGGTCTCTTGCCATCCTTGCATCGCCGATAGCGACACCGTGTCCTTGCGCGGCGGCGGTGAGTGTCAATTCCAGTGTGTCGAGGACCAGTCCCCTGTCGGCATCGACATCTTTAGTAAGCGCACTGTCTAGCCAGCATCGCCATTCGTCATGACTGGGCCCGGGATGCAGCAACGTGATGCGCGCGAGGTCGGCTAAACATGTCAGCGATGCGGCCACCTCCGGCGTGCACATTGGAGTCAGCGTCTCTGCAAACAAAGGTATCGCATTCAGTCCCGCCCACTGTCCACTGCCGCGCACGACAATCGCGTCGATGTCGGGCGTAGTGAATTCCGGCGTGTCGTCGGATGAAGTCGAGATGCGCAACTCGATTCCCTTCAGCGCGCTATTGATGTCCGAAAGCCGCGGCAGCAGCCATCGGATCGCAAACGTCGATGGTAATCGCAGCGTGAGAACCGCGCCCGTTGCAGCGTGTAGATCGGCATGCTCGACGAGCCGCGCAAGTACATCGACTGCGACGGCCTGCAGCGCCTGTCCCTCGGCGGTCAGTGTCAGCCCCGACGCATGGCGCACGAAAAGCGCGCAGCGATAGTGCGCTTCCAGTTGCTGAATCTGGCGACTCACCGCGCCTTGCGTGCGGCACAGATGATCCGCGGCTTTGCTGACGCTGCCGAAATGCCCGGCCGCCACGAATGACTGCAATGCCGCGAGTGTCGGCAAGCGGCGCGTGAGGTCGGCAAGCGGATATGCGAGCGCGGCATACCCGGCTTGCAAATTTTTCGATGGTTCGGTCATCGGTGCATCGCTATGGTGTCGATACCGGATGCCCGTTTGTTCAGACGGGTCGGATTGCCAATAAGGAGGACGATCGTGAATTCATCGTCGAAAGAACTATACACGGAGCAGATTCGTACTTACCTCGCAGCGCTGGAACGCGGCGACGTCGGCGCGATTTGCGCATTGTTCACACCGGACGCGCAAATCTTCTCGCCGTTTCTCGGCTGGATGAAGCCGGCGCCGTTCTTTGCAAAGGTCAATGCGGCGTCTGGCAAAAGCACGATCACACCTATCGACATTTGCGTGAGTGCGACAGGAGCTCCGCGCGCGACGGGTTACTTCATCTACGATTGGGGACTGAAAGACGGCTCGGCGGTGCGCTTTGAATGCGTCGATGTATTCGAATTCGATGAGAACGCAATCATCGAACGGATGATCATCGTCTACGACACCTATCCGATTCGCAGCACGGTCGGCGATAAATACGCGTAGAGGAAAGACGCACTAGACACGCTAACGGGCTGGGCATGGTGCTTGCTGACGGGAAACCACATCCAACGTACTCATTGCTCGATTAGAGGACATTGAACATGGTGAACAACCGCCCTTGCACCGCGACCTGCGTTATCGACGGCATGCCGGTTACTCTGACTTTCTATCCTGATAGCGGCATACTGCGAATCGCCGATCCGTCGGGCGCGTGCATCAAGGAAACGCGCTGGCACGCGTCGTGGCGCTCGCTGCTGGACGAGTTCCGCCGCTTCGGCGAGCGCGCGGCGATGCAAGGGCCGGGCGTGGAGGCAATGGTGAGCCGCATCGTCGACAGCACCGATCACTCGACGACGCAATCCGCTTTGGCATAAAAGAACCGCGAGGCAGCGGCGTCGAAACCCGCTGCCTCATGCACTGCTTCGAATAGCAACGCCGAGCGCCTTTATTTCACTGGCCAAAGTAAATAGTGCATTGCGGGCCGCCGGAACAGCGCATATTTTGCCGGCTGCCGGCTTCTGAGCGCCCTGCCGCGACGCCTCCATAGGAAACGTTTTGCGCCGGCTGCGAAGCGCCTCCGGTGGGCTCGCTCAACGACATGTCGGTCGTGGCCTGTGCCGATTCGTTCGCATGGTTCATCAGCCTTTCGCTGGCGGGCGTCGCCGTCGATGTCCCAACGCCAGGCTCGCTCGTCATGTCGCCTGCGCTCGCAGCGCGCGGCGCGAGAAAAAGAAGAGCGCTCACAAACACCATCAATAATCGTAGTTTCATGTCCAGACTCCTTGAATCCGGCGCAGCAGTGTCGTCCCTCCTCGAGAACCGATCCGTGTAAAAAGCCAGCGTGGCCAAGCCTGGGACCAACGAAAAACCAGTTGTGACGCGGGCCTGCTGCATGGACTCGTCGAATGAAACGGATAGCGAGTCGCCCGCACATGGCGGCCGGCGTACCTGCGCCTACGATGATTGGCGCTCGGACGCCGCAGCCGGAAAAACACGGATTGTCCTCTCCGCTATTTCTTTTATAGTTCGGCCGGCGCGGAATTCAATCCGGCGACGCGGAACCGGTGAACGATCCCGGTTGCGCAGCCGGCAGTCCCAGTCGACGCTTAAATGCGAGAAAATCAGTTCAAACGGTGCGTGCATTACGCTCGCAGTGCGTTATGATGACGACATAACCACAAGACTGGCCCCGCACATGCACCGTTGCGAAACGGAGCGTGCACATGAGACGGCCGCCCAATGTCAGTGCATCGCCCCCATCGTTT
This sequence comes from Paraburkholderia graminis C4D1M, assembly GCF_000172415.1. Classification (GTDB taxonomy): domain Bacteria; phylum Pseudomonadota; class Gammaproteobacteria; order Burkholderiales; family Burkholderiaceae; genus Paraburkholderia; species Paraburkholderia graminis. The sequence goes on along the minus strand of NZ_ABLD01000001.1, from coordinate 123,227 downwards.
TTTCCAATTTCGATTAATGACCTCACCGCGGACGGACGCCATTTAAATGGACTCCAATCTTTCGCGGGTTTTCCTCGCAATCTGCATTTGACAGAACGCTGACGCTTTAGAAGGACGAATATCTTATGGACGAAAGGAAGCGAGATAGCATGATTGCGTATCTCCGCCATCGCATGGAAGAGTTTGGCATCAAGCCGGAAGACCTTGCCGCCGTGCTGGCATCCGAACCGGTCGCGGAAAAGAACGCACGCTACCGCAGCGCGACGGGAGACAGTTGGGACGGCCAGGGCGAAATGCCTCAATGGTTGAAGCAGGCCATTAGCGCAGGACAATCTATCGACCACTTTGAATTATCGGCGCCGCCCGCGCCCACGCCGCAGCCGAAAAAACGCGTCGACTGGAAAAACGACCCGTTCGCAGGCAGTCCGCTCGCGCGCTCGAACGAACACTAAGCGGCAAGCGCCGCGCTAACGCGGCACATCACAGGTTGGCAAACTGGCCGGTGCACGAGTGCTTGCACTGCGTCGCGGCGCCGCTCGCTCTGGGCACGGCATATTGCGGCGCGTCGATAAAGGCGCTCAACTGACGCACGATTTGCCAGAACACCTTGTCGAATAAACGAGCCCGTTCGGGTTCGATGACGTCGTCCGCGAGCGGATTGGCGAGATTCCATTGAGAAAGCGCGGGACTGCCGGGAAAGACCGGCGCATGCGGCGCAGCGACGCCCGAGTCGAGCGCGACCACGAAATCCATGCGCGGCGCCCATTCGCCGGTGAATTCAAGCCAGCTTTTCGGGCATAGCACGCCGAGGTCGGAAACGCCCGGCCGCAATTGCGTTATCGCAAGCGGATGCACTCGCGCGGCCGGTTCCGGGCCCGCGCTGAAAGCCTCGAACCGGTGTCCGGCCAGTTCCCGCAGCAAAGCTTCGGCCATGATGCTGCGTGCTGAATTCTCTCGGCAGAGAAACAGCACTTTATATTTCTTGGTCACGCTTACCCCGTACCGTGTTTTTAGTCTCTTGTATGTGCGATTGTGCCCGCAGAGTCTTGCGCCCCCGTGACACTACGATGTCTTTATTCCGCGCGCTACGGGAATTTGCCCCTGGAGCGGGCGGATCAAGAAACCGCCGACCGGATGATCAGAAGCGCAGCCCGTTGAGGAACTGGAACCAGAGACTGGACAAGCCACCGGCTGTATCGGCTTCTTTCGCCGTTTCTTTAGCGGGTTCTTTAGCGGGTTCTTTTGCGGCACGCGCGCGACGACCGGCCGTTTCTTCGGCGCCGGCGCCCATCGTGGCCGATTCCGGCGAGCCGGCGGCCTTTGCGTGCGAGGCGGCATCTGCCGCTTCCGCGGCCTCTGTAGAAGCATTATTGGCCGCCGCCTCGCGCCGCGAAGCGTGCAAGGCGGCCACACTGTCGGCAATCTGCGCGGCGCGCCCCGGCTCGCATTGGCGTCCGAGCAATACGCCGAACACGACATCGCGGTTGTGGCCTTCGTCGGCAAAACGCATCGCGAGCGACACCATTTCGGCGTACGCGGCCTCGTCCGCGGCACGCGCCGCCGCCTCGCGCTCCGCCTGCGCCTGTTGATGGCGCGCGCGCTGCGCTTCCCATTCGCGCATCTGCTCGGTGTACACGGCGTCGTAAATCTTGCGCTGCGCCGCGTCGGAGAGGATCGCGTAGGCGTCCCTGATCTCCTGAAACGTGGCGCGCGCAACTTCCTCGGAACCCGCGTTGCGGTCCGGATGCCACTTCATCGCGGCCTTGCGGTACGCGCGTTTGATCTCTTCGTCGGTGGCGTGCATGGGCACGCCGAGCGTGTCATAGAGAGTTGCCATTTGCGTGCTGGACCTTGCCGGGTATCGTGTCGCGGATCATCGTAGCACGCGATAAACGGCGCGATCGTGAAGCGGCGCGCATGCGCCTGACTGCAGAACGCGCCAATAGAGCCCACGAAAAATGCCAAAAAAAAAGGCCTCGCCAGCAATATGGCGAGGCCGAGTCCCATGTCAAGGAGTGTCATGGAGGAGACGCTTCGATCATAGCGGCCTGCCCGCTCCAACCTAAACAATTGTTCGCCATATGCTTATCGGCGCGGGGTGGTCGGCCATAACGCATCGCGGCCATCGCGGCATGCACGTCGCGGTTATATCGTTAGAACAAAAAGTCGCTTCGTGCGGCACGCCTCGCTGATTAAGATGGTGCTTCATAGTCCGGTTCGCCCCGGCGCGCTTGTGCGCAACCCGCGCGAAGCGCCGTGAGCCGCTACCGAAGGAGCATTTCGTTGACCAGTTTCGATCATCACCGCCGCCCGCTCGTCGTCGGCATTGGCGGCACGACCCGCGCAGCTTCGTCGACCGAACGCGCACTCGGCTTTGCGCTGCGTGGCGCGGAAGCCGCGGGCGCCAGGACCCGGCTCTTTGGCGGCACGTTTCTGCATAGCCTGCCGCACTATGCGCCGGAACACAGCGAACGCACCGACGAACAGCTCGAACTGATCGAAGCCGTGCGCCACGCCGACGCGCTGATCATCGCGACGCCGGGCTATCACGGCGGCGTCTCCGGTCTCGTCAAAAACGCGCTCGACACGCTCGAGGAACTGCGCGCCGACGAGCGTCCGTATCTCGACGGCCGTGCGGTTGGCTGCATCGTCACGGCTTATGGCTGGCAAGCGGCGGGTTCGGTGCTGACTTCGCTGCGCTCGATCGTCCACGCGTTGCGCGGCTGGCCGACGCCGTTCGGCGCGGGCATCAACACGCTCGAGACGCGCTTCGATAGTGTCGATACCTGTTCCGACGCGAAGGTCGTCGACCAGCTCGCCACCGTCGGCCAGCAAGCCGCGCAATTCGCGCTTGCGTTCACCGCTCATCGTGCGCCAGGTCCGAGCGCATCGGGCGTTCCGGTTCAGCAAGCACAGTCCGCGCGTCTGCTGCACGCGGTTTAAAGCTCGGGCTCGAAGCCCCCGTTAGAAAGTTATCGTTTACAGCGCCCCTCGTTTCGCGTCGTCTCGCTACGCGAACGAGGGGCGCCTGCATTCGTGCGCATGGTGCAGATCATGTGGACCGTGCGGCACATAACAGACTCATCGGCCGCCAGGCGCCATAGTGTCTGCGAACCCACCAAACGCGCCGTTATCCGGTGTTCCGAAGAGCGTTGCGGAACTCCCCTGATTTGCTTGCGAAGAATGATTGGTTCACGGGCCCTTCAGTGCGGCCTACGCTTGAGCCAGCCCGCAGACTCATCCGCCGCCTGATGCAAACGCGCATGCCACGCGTCATCTGTACCGGCTTCCTGTAAAAACGCGGGCATATCCACTGCCACGATCATGAATTCACACATCCGCTATAAAGGCTACGAAGTTGCGCCGGCCGCGCAGCGTTTGCCCAATGGGCTGTTCGCCGCCAACCTGACCATCGAAAAAGCCAGCGCAAGCGACGGCCCGGCCTATTGTTTCGACGCGCTCGACTATTTCTTCGACGAAGAACACGCGCTCGCCTATGCATTCCGCTGGGGACGCATGTGGGTCGATAATCACCAGTGAGTTATTCGCAGTGACCCATCGGCAGTAACCCAACGCCAATGAGGCGGCATCGACGCTGACGCGCGCCCGCGATCGTGCACCGTAGACGCCGCGTTGCGGGGCAATGTGACAGAATAGGCGACACATCGAGTTCGCTCTCTGTATGCTTGCCATGTCCGACACATTGACAGATGTAGCCGAAGACCCCAGCCTGCGCCACTGGACATTCACGGGCACTGCCCGCGTGAAGATCGGATCGGAGGCGCACAAGCACATGTTCTGCCGCATGCTGCTGGAAACTCACGATCCCTACAAACCCGCCGTGATCGACTGGCCGGCGCTGCCGCCCGACGCGCTCGCGCGGCTCTGCTCGCTGCCCATCTGGGACATCGCCGTGCAAACGGAAGGCCGCGCGTCGATCAACGTTCACACTTACGCCGCGCAATTGCAGGACCCGCTGCTGCGCGAAGCCATCACGATGGACGGCGACGAAGAAGCCCGTCACAAGCGCGTGCTCGCGAAGCTGATTGCGGCCTACGGCATCGAGATCGCGCCCGAGCCGAATTATCCGGCGCCGCGCGATCCCGAATGGGCGTGGATGCGCACAGGCTATAGCGAGTGCATCGACAGTTTCTTTGCGTTTGGCCTGTTTCGCGCCGCGCAGCAATCCGGCTATTTTCCAGAAGCGCTCGTCGAGACTTTCGAGCCCGTGATTCAGGAAGAAGCGCGTCACATTCTGTTTTTCGTCAACTGGGTTGCATGGCATCGACGTAACATGCCGCTATGGCGCAGGCCGTGGCACGCATTGCGTGTAGCCGCGATCTGGGTCGTGCTGATCTGGGATCGCGTGGCGATTGCGAGAGGCATCGACGCAAACGGCGTGGCACGCGATTCGAATTTTCTGCCCGCGAACAGCAGCGTGATCGGCAAGGGGCTGGACACGCCCGAACTCATCGAGCTATGTCTCGCGGAAAACGAGCGCCGCATGAGCGGCTACGACGTGCGGCTGCTGCGTCCGCGACTCGTGCCCGCGCTTGCCCGATTCGCGCTGCGCTTTTTTATCCGGCGTTCGCGCGGCCCGGACACTGAACCATAAGGAGAACGGCCATGACATGGACCGTCGATGAACAGCTCGCGTTGAGCGCAACCAAAGCCGTCGCCGCGATCCAGTCGGGCCGGCTCAATGCAACCGATTATGTCGCGACGTTGCTCGCGCGCGCGGCCGCGCTGCAAACGCTCAACGCGCTGACCGTGATCGATCTCGACGGCGCGCTCGCCGCGGCACGGCGCATCGACGCGCTGCCCGCCGAAGCAAAAGCGCAACTGCCGCTTGCCGGCCTGCCGATCGTCGTGAAGGACAACATCAATACGGTAGGGTTGCCGACCTCGGCGGGCACACCGGCTCTCGCAGGCTTCGTGCCGCAGACCAATGCGCGTTCGGTGCAACGGCTTCTCGATGCGGGCGCAATCATTCTCGGCAAGGCCAACATGCATGAACTCGCGTTCGGCATCACGAGCAGCAACCTCGCGACGCATGCGGGCCCTGTGCGCAATCCGTACGATCCTGCGCTGATTCCGGGCGGCTCGTCGGGAGGCACCGCGGCGGCGATTGCCGCGCGCATCGTGCCCGCGGGACTTGGCACCGATACCGGCGGCTCGACGCGCATTCCCGCTGCGTTGACAGGCACCGCGGGCTTTCGTCCGTCAGTCGGCAATGGCGGCGCCGAGCGGCGCTATGACGACGCGTACGGCGTCGTGCCGATCAGCCACACGCGCGATACGGTCGGTCCGATGGCGCGCAGCGCAGCCGACATCGCATTGCTCGACGGCGTGATTACCGGCGCCGGCCCGCTGCCCGCCGTCGCGCTGAACGGCTTGCGCATCGGCTTGCCCGCGCCATTGTGGGCAGGACTTGAACGACAGGTTGAGGACGTCGCGCGCGCGGCGCTCAAAAAGCTCGAAGCAGCAGGCGTCGTGTTTGTACCGGTCGCGATGAGCGAACTCGCGGATCTCAACGGCATGGTCGGCGGACCGATCGCGATTCATGAAGCGCGCGTCGACCTGCAAGCGTGGCTCGCGGCCAATCAGGCGCCGGTGCAAACCGTTGCGGAGATCGCGGCCCGCATCGCGAGTCCGGACGTGCGCGCGATCTACGACGAAGTGCTCGCCGGCACGCTCGACTCGCACTATGAGGCAGCGCTCAATCACTGGCGGCCGCTGTTGCAGGCCTATATCGCCGCCACTTTCGCCGACGAGCGTCTCGACGCGCTGCTGTTTCCGACCACGCGGTTGGCCGCTGTGCAGATCGACGAGATCAACGGTTCGTCGACGGTGTCGATAGACGGCGCGCCGCCGATCGACACGATGGAAGCCTTCTTGCGCAACACCGACCCTGCGAGCACCTCCGGCATTCCTGGCTTGTCGTTGCCTGCGGGAATCAGCGCGCAAGGCTTGCCCGTCGGCCTCGAAATCGACGGGCCGCTCGGCAGCGACCGGCGCCTGCTCGCCATCGGCGTTGCAATCGAACAGCTACTCGGCGAAATACCGCCGCCCGTGTTATAGACCCGACACAAGATGCCGCTAAAAAAAGCTCTGATTCACGCGCCGACCGACACACTGGCGAATCCGCAATCCGTTGTTCAATCTCATCACCGCAGTCCTGCAAATCGCGGCGCGCGCCATGTCAGGCGAGCCGCGGCGCTACTCGGCATTGCGCTTGCCGCTGCGGGCTGCGCGCGTCTCGCAGCCATCGATTCCAACGCGTTATGGAAGATCGTCGATATTCGCTGCGTGCCGGCAGAACAGGCGACCGGCACGCCGGGTCAATGCACGGCGGTGAACCTCGAGAAACGCTACGCGATCCTAAAGGATATTGTCGGACGCTCGCAGTATTTGCTGATTCCGACGGATCACGTGAGCGGTATCGAAAGTCCGCAGGTGCTCGCGCCGCATGCGCCAAGCTATTGGGCCGACGCGTGGGCCGCGCGGAGCTACGTGAACGGCGCCGTCAAACGGACGCTCCCCGATAATCAGTTGGGCCTGGAAATCAATTCGCAATTTCGCCGCACGCAGAACCAGTTGCATATTCACATCGACTGCATGCGCGCCGATATCAGCGACGCACTCGCGCGGCACGCGAAAGACGCGCCCGGCACATGGCATTGGGACACGCTCGACGGCGACCGATACCGGATCATGCGCGTGACCGCGCTGACCGGCGCGAGCGATCCGTTTCGCCTCGTCTCGCTCGACAACCCGGACTCCGACGCAATGGCGATGCAAACCATCCTCGTGACGGGCGCGGGGGCGTCTGCGGAGAAAGACGGCTGGCTGGTCGTGAACAGCGGCCTCGATGCGGATAACGGCAGCGGTTCAGCCGAGGGCTTGCTCGATCATGCGTGCCGTGTGGCGGACGCGTCGTAGCCGTCTCAAGTGTTGCTGTTGCGGCATATGAGCACGCACGCCATCACCAGGGCCGGCGCACCGAGTCCTGATAGTGCGTGAGAATGAAATGCGCGACGTCGTCCGAGTGATACGCGGCCACCAGTTGCGCGACCCACGGCTGGCCGCGATCGGCGTCGCGCACGGTCAGCACGCCGGCATAGGGCGAGCGCGCGTCTTCCATGCCGATGCTGTCGCGCGCCGGATAGAGTCCCGCCCGCTGCGCGCTCGCACTGTCGATCACGACAACGGCCGCATCGTTCAGCGCCGTTACGAGCCGCTCGCGCGGCAGCGCGCGCAGCTTCAGATTCAGGCGGTTGGCGGTCACATCGCGCAGCGTCGCGTGAAGACCGGCGCGGTCGTTGAACGTCAGCAGCGTGTAGTTTTGCAGCAGGATCAGCGCGCGTGCCATACCGTCGCGATCGGCGGGAATGACGATCGTCGCGCCTCGCTGAATCTGCGTGAGGCTCGTCAGCTTGCGCGAATAAAGCGCCATCGGTAACGTGACGGTCGTTGCTACTTCGGAGAGCGCGTAGCCATGCTTTTCGCGCGACGCTGCGAACGCCGGGCCGTCCTCGAAGCTCGCGGCGTCGATCCGATGCGCGGCTAGCGCGGCATCGATCCGCGCACCGTCGTCGAATGTCACGACGTCGATGTCGAGTCCACGCGACGTTGCCACGCGCCGCACTTCGGCCATGATTTCAGCGTGCGTGCCGCGCGTTACACCGACTTTGACGGCGGCTTTGATATCGCTGCTTCTTGCTTCAGGCTGCACGCCATACGCGGCGATTGCCGCCCCGCCGAGCAATGCGGCAGCGATCGTGGCACGCATATAACCTCGCAGTGTCATCCGTCGACATCCCGCAAGAGAGTTCTAAAGCCGATATGCGACGCCGGCAGATCCGCTTCCTGTTGTTCACGCGACGAGGCGCGATAGCGCACACAGTAATCGCGCGAGCAGAGGAACGAGCCGCCCTTGATGACCATAGGCGTGTCGTGCCTGCGCGTGGACGGCGCGACCGCCGCGGTATCGCCGTTGGTATGCGACTGATGCGCGCCGGTGTAGACGTCCTTGGTCCACTCCCATGCATTGCCGATCATGTCGTACAGCTTGAAGCCGTTCGCCGCGTAGCAGCCGACGGGCGCGAGACCCACATGCCCGTCGTCGTTCGTATTGAGCACGGGGAATACGCCTTGCCAGTAGTTCGCGGCGGGCTTGCCCTGTGCATTGCGCGGCGCCGTGTCGAGATCGGCGCCTTCGTTGCCGCCCTTCGCCGCGTATTCCCATTCGGCTTCGGTCGGCAGATCGCGGCCAAGCCACCGCGCGTACGCCAATGCATCGGCCTGCGTGACGAGCGTCACCGGCTGGTTCATCAGACGGTCGATGCCGCTGCCCTCGCCTTGCGGATGCCGCCACGACGCGCCCTTCACCCACGTCCACCATGCGAGGTCGCGTGCGTCCATTTCCGCGCGCGTCGGCGAGTGAAAGACGGCTGCACCGCCCTGCTTTTCCGCGTCGGTGACGTAGCCGGTCGCGTTGACGAAAGCGGCGAACTGCGCGTTCGTCACGTCCGTCTGATCGATCCAGAAGCCGCCGACGCGCGTGCGGCCGTCGCCCGCCGGTCGTTCGTCCTGATAGCCGCGCGTGCTGCCGAGCACGAATGTGCCGCCATGCAGATGCACCATGCCGGCCTTCGGATCGTCACGCCATCCGGCGGGTAAGCCGGCGTAGCGCTCGCACTGTGTTTCGGAGCCGAGCGGCGCGAGCGAACGCGCGCGGTTCAGCTCGTCGAAACCGCTGGTTCTTGCAGGCCACGCTGCCGCCACCGCGAAAGCCGCGCCGAAGGCCGCAATGAAGACCGCGACGAAGAGGCCGCCAAATGCAGCAAGTGTTCTTGCTCGGATGCGCGTCCTACTCATGATGCTGTGCCCGACATGATTGCACTCACGCGCTCGCTCAGTAGTAGCCGCGCGGCCGCAACGGTTCGACACCGCCCACGCCGGACATGTAGGCATTCCACTGCTGCACGAGTCCGTCGATGATCGAAGGATTCTGCGCGGCCACGTCCGTCGTTTCGCCGCGGTCCGAGGTCATGTCGTAAAGCTGCCAGTGACCATCCACGGGACCGAGCGGCGGCTCCGTCCACAAGGCTTTCCACTTGCCGTCCGCGCTGCGCAGATAGCCGCGGCCGTACGCTTCATCCCCGAACGATGCCGTGTGCACGTCCGCATTCGACTGATCGGTCAAGACCGGCAGCAACGATTGCCCCGTGACGGGATACACATAGCGGTTGTTGTAAATCACCTTGCCCTTGTTCTGATCGACGCCTGTCAGCGAGTTGATCAGCGCAGGCGCGGGCTGCGTCGGCGGCGTAACGCCCGCGACGGCAAGGAACGTCGCCGTGTTGTCGGTGACGTGCGTAAAGACGCGCAATGCCGGCTTCTGCGTGGTCTGGCCAGGCAAGCGCACGATCAGCGGCGTCGATACACCGCCTTCTCCCGAATAGCCCTTCGTCAGACGGAACGGCGTTGCGCTGACTTCCGCCCAGCGCAAGCCGTATTGCAGACGCCGCGCGTTCTGCAGGCCGTTGTCGGTGCCGAGCGTCGAATAGACAGGCTCCGCGGCATTCGCCGTGTCGGTCGCGCGCGGGTCCGCGCCGGAGTCGATCGGCCAGCCTTCGGCGCCGTTGTCCGACTGGAACATGATGAACGTGTTGTCGTATTCGCCGATGTCTTCCAAATGCTGGATCAACAGACCGATGTTGTGGTCGAGGTTCTCGACCATGCCGGCATAGATCTCCATATAGCGCGCCTGCGCTTTCTTTTCATCCGCGGAAAGGCTTGCCCATGACTTGTTCACAAAGCCCGGACCATAGTCGGAATACCCTTGCGCTGCACTATGAACGGCGCTCACGTATTTCGCGTTGGTGGTGCCGTTATTCGCGCTGGCCGGCGTGGCAGTCAGCGTTTCTGCGGCGCCCGCGTAGGGATTAAAGTCGGCGGGAATAATGCCGAGTGCTTTTTGCCGAGCGATGCGCGCCGCGCGAATGACGTCGTAGCCGGCGTCGTATTTACCGGCATAGTTGTGCAGATACGGTTCCGGCACCTGCAAAGGCCAATGCGGAGATGTGTATGCGGCATATGCAAAGAACGGCTTGCCGTCTTTTCGATTTGAATCGATGTAGGAAATAAGCCTTTGCGTATAGAAGTCCGTCGAATAGAACACGGCCGGATTGCCGCCCGCGCCGCCGGGCTGACCCGGCTGTCCGGGCTGCACGTACTGCCCGTCTTCCGTATAGTTCTTCGAGCCCGCAGGCTCATGCGCGAAGTGATTGGTCGCCGCGCCGCCGAGCAGTGCATAGCTATGCTCGAAGCCCCATTGGTCGGGCGTCTGTCCGCTGCCCGTTGCACTGCCGGCAATGCCCGAGCCGATATGCCACTTGCCCGCCATGTACGTGTGATAGCCCGCGTCCTTCAGCAGTTGCGCGACCGATAACGCGCGGTCGTTCAGATAGCCTTCGTAGCCTGGCAGACCTTTGCGTTCATCGGTCGGCACGCCCATGGTGCCTTCGCCGACCAGATGGTGATCGGTGCCTGAAATAAGCATCGCGCGCGTGATCGCGCAAACGGTGCCCGTATGATGGTTCGTGAGAATGCGTCCGGATTGCACGAGCGCATCGAGATTTGGCGTATTGATTTCGCCGCCGAACGCGTGAATATCCGAGTAGCCCAGGTCGTCTGCCATGATGTACAGAATGTTCGGGCGCTTCGCGGCGACAGGCGCGGAAACCGGCGGCGTGGGAGACACACCGTCCGAACAGGCAGAGAGCGCGACGACGCTGGCAATGACACCGGCAATGGCCGCACCGACTGCCCGCAGCCTGGGAACGGTTGGGAACGTTGATCGCTGCGACCTGGAACTCTGCATTGTTATATGACCGTGGTTGTCCGAGCCCGAAATGGTAGCAACCGGCCATTTGCCGCCCAACCAAGGTTTACTGAAAAGCAAGCGAGTTTCCGTGCTAAGGGATTGCCGCGTGTTTCGCGGCCTGGCGCGCGATCAATGATAGGTCGTCGTGGACGACTGCAGTTTCGTCAATACGCCGCGCTGAAAACGGAACCAGCCTTGCGAGCCTTGCATCACGACCTCGTCGCCTTGCCAGAACACGCGCTTGACCGTCATGCGTACACCGACGCGCTGCACCTGCGGCGGACGACGCCGGAAGTCGTACAGCACCGGGCCGGAGTCGGTTTGCACAAGCATGCGCGTGAGCGTGTCGTTTGCGCTGCTTACGTCGTCGAAATGCGCGAGAGTATTTGCGGCAAAGCGATCGAGAACTTCTCTATCAAGCAGTACGGTGAAATCGCGGCCGTCGTGCGCGAATTGCAGTTTTCCAGCGCGTGTATCGAGCGGGCCTGGGTCGTTGCTCTGTGCATGAACCGCGGTGGCGAGAGAGACGGCCGCTAATGCGGCAACGAACAGTCGTTTCATGTTGTCTTTTAGTTAGGCAAGATGTGCGGACGGCGGAGTGTGAGTTGCGACTTCTTTACTTGTTTATTTGTTCACACCGCCATCATACCTTTCTGAAAGACCACGCCTGTTTACGTGATCGATGCGTCTCGACGTTTCTTCATCTCTTCATGCGAATGGCAAAGGAAGCGGCGAACGGACTTATCCGCCGCTTCGTGCTTCGTGCTTCGTGCTTCGTGCTTCGTGCTTCGTGCTTCCTGCTTCCTGCTTCCTGCTTCCTGCTTCCTGCTTCCTGCTTCCTGCATCAAAAGCGAGTGCGGACACCTGTCGTCAATTCAAGCTGATTCGACGCACCGAACGTGCTGCCGACCGTATAGCCGCCGTGCAGCCTCATGTAGTCGCCGGCAAGGTACACCTCGGTACGCTTGGACAGGTGATAGAACCCGGACCAGTAGAGCGTCTCCTTGTAGCCGTTGTGCAGACCGGAAGTCGGATCGAACGCGCCAATGTTCGCGTTCGGAATATTGCCGTCGGCGTTATACGCTGCATTCTTCACGCGCATCTGCTGATAGCCGAGTTCGTAATCGAACGGGCCTTTCGGCGCCAGCTTGAGCGATACGGTCCACGCGTTGTCCTGACGCTGACCGAGCGCGCCCTGGTTGCCCAGGTAGCGGAAATAGCCGGCGTTGGCGCGCAAAATTCCAAATGTATAGTTTCCACCAACAGAATACGACTGGTTCGTGATGCCCGCGCGATTCACATGGCTATAGAACGCGGACACGTTGAACGGGCCGCCGTTGTAGCCCAGTGCCGCCTGATAATTGGAGTTCGAGCCGAAACTCGTCGAATTGCCGAACGCGTAGCCGGCGCTCGCGAAGATGCCGTTATCGAAGATCTTTTTCCACGCAACGCCGTTGTTATAGCGCGTACCCGTCGCGCTGCCCGCATAAAAGATCATCTGCTTGAAGTTGTTGGAATTCGTCCAGCCGCCCTCCTCGGTAGTCAGGCGCGCACTGCCGTACGGATCGCCATAAATGGCGGCTGCATCGCGAGCAATGGTGTTCTGAAAACCCGCCGTGATCTTGCCGAAGCTGTCGTTCTCGATACCGACCCACGCGTCGCGATCGAAGATCTGACCCGGATCTTCCATCTCGCCGTTAGCTACCACGTATTCGCTTTCGAGCCGGAAGATGATCTTCGAGCCGCCGCCAATATCTTCCGCACCCTTCAAGCCCCAACGGCTGCCGCTGAACCACGGCTCGCCATCGATACCCATGCCGATGACGTGCGCGCCGTTCGCATTGGCATGCGACTGATAGGTCGGCACGCTCAGGTCCATCAATCCATAAAGCTGCACGCTGGACTGAGCGTGAGCGCCGGTTACCCCGCAAGCACCGGCTGCGACCGCGAGAGTCAGGTATCGTTTCTTCAAGTTCGTCTCCTCAAGTTGCTGCGTTGAAAATCTGATTGTTCTGGTCGTGTTTTGGATAACTAAGCAGATTCACCGATGCTTCGGATTACGGCGCTTGCGACTATTAGAAATGCTTCGCGCGGAGAATGTAGCCGAGACCTCGCAGCGTCATGATCTGCGCGCTCGACCTGGCGAGATGCTTGCGCAAACGGTGAATGTAGATGTCGATGGCGTCCGCGCTTGGCTCGTCGTCCAGGCTGAAAACGCTTTCCATCAGCACGGACTTCGACACTGTCTTGCCTTGCCTCAACATCAATGTTTCGAGGACGGTATGCTCGCGGCGCCGCAGCGCGAGACGCTCGTCGTTGTGAAAGAACTCCCTTGTATCGGAGATGTATTGCAAGTCGCCACAGGTGAGGCACGACGACATGCCGCCCGATTGCCGGCGAATCAGCGCCTTGATACGCGCGACGAGCTCGCGCACATCGAATGGCTTGACGACGTAGTCGTCGGCACCTGCGTTGAAGCAATCCACTTTGTCGTCGGTCGAACCATGCGCGGTCAGCATGATGACCGGCACCATGTCGCCGCGGCGGCGCAATCGTGCGAGCACTTCCTTGCCGTCCATTCGCGGCAGCCGAAGATCGAGCACGACGACGTCGTAGTGTTGCGTCGTCAGCATGGTGTCCGCACACTCGCCGTTAGGAACGCAATCCACCGCGAAATTTGCGAGGCGCAGAAGATTGACGGTCCAGTGTGCAAGCTCGCTGTTGTCTTCAACCAGTAGTAGCTTCATCGGACCTTCCATTGATTAATCGACCAGAAGGCGCTCGCCATGCCACGTGAGTTTCTTTCAGAAAGTCGCGCTCCCGCGTCACGCAGACAGCATGCTGTAAGCGGACGACTGCTTGCATCCTGTGGTGCCGGTTCTCAACGTAGCCTCGTCGTACTGCTTCGCTCCGCCTCGTTGCAATCACGCCGCGATTATGGGAGGGCAAATCCTTCTCTCCGCTTTCATGGCGACCCGTTTTCCTTAGGGGAAATCCATGATGCATAGTGAAGCAATTGCACAATTCGCGATTGCGCGGCGACTTTTTTCAACCGTTGAGCCGATCGTTGAACGACGTTTCTTAAGATTCCTTAAGGGTGAGGTCGCGGGTACAAAGACGCGGAGCTGAGTCGTTGGTCAGCAGAACGGTTCTTTCGCAGCCGTAGCGCAATGCAATCCCGAACAAATTGGTTCCGGCGTCGTCTATTGGCCTTTAGCATCGGTCCAAACTTGCATCCGATCGATTCAGCCGATGGCGATTTACCTCGACGACACCCAGCGCAACGCAATCGCCAGGCTCTCCATGAGCCGCGCCTGGCGCACACAATGGCCGACATGGGCGCTCATCGTCGCGATCTACGGCGGATGGTTCGGCCTCGCGACGCACGCTCGCGTGCTGGGCTTGCCGCTCACCACCGCGCTGCTCGCCCTCGTGAGCGCGTGGTATATGTCGTTGCAACATGAATTGCTCCACGGCCACCCCACGCGCTCGGCGCACCTGAATGCACTGCTTGGCTTCGCGCCGCTGGCGGTGTGGTTTCCGTACCGCGTCTATCGCGACTCGCATCTTCAGCATCACGACGATCCACAGTTGACCAAGCCAGGGCACGACCCGGAAAGCTATTTCGTCGACGGTGAAGTGTGGGAACGCGCCGGCTGGGCAATGCGCGCGCTTCTCACGTGCCGCAACACGCTGGCCGGCCGCCTGCTGTTGGGACCGGCTTTCGCCATTGCGGCGACGGGCGTTGATGCGCTGCGCAAAATCAAACGCGGCGATTGGCGCGACCTGCCCGCCTGGCTTGCGCACTTCGCCGCGCTCGCCGCGCTAACCGCGTGGCTGCAATACGTTTGCTCGATTCCGGCCTGGGTGTTCATTCTCGGCGTCGGCTATGGGGCACTGTCGCTTGGCTCGCTTCGCTCGTTCCGCGAGCATCGCGCGGCACACGAGTGTGCACACCGCACGGTTATCAATGAAGCAGGTCTGTTCTGGCGGCTGCTTTATCTGAACAACAATTTCCATCTCGTCCACCACGACTTGCCGCATGTTCCGTGGTTCGCGCTGAGGACGGTCTATGAGGCGTCCCGCGAGCAGTACATCGAGCGGTCGGGAGGATTTCTGGTCGCGGGTTATGGCGAATGGGTAAGGCACAACGCCTTCGTCCCGGCTGAGAACCCGGTGCATGACCGGCCGCGCGGGTTTGCGCCTGCATTCAAGGAACCTGCGATGTATGCAGGGAAGGCGCTGCTCATCGCTGCATCGCGCGATGAATCCGAGAACCGTTAGCTGCCGGAACCGAAAATAGTCCCGCTTTTCGTGGCGCGGTAGAATCCGAGCTAACACTCGCTTCCTGCCACGCCGCACCATGAAAACTGCCAGACGTCCCTCGTTAAAACCGCGCAAGCTTCCCCAGCAATCGCGCGCGCAACAAACCGTGGCGACGATACTCGAGGCCGCGGCGCTCGTTCTCGAAACCAAAGGCTCAGACGGCCTCAACACCAATCTGGTCGCACAGCGCGCCGGTGTCAGCGTGGGCACGCTGTATCAGTACTTCCCGAACAAGGACGCGCTCATTGTCGCGCTGAGCAAACGCGAGCTGGCCGTGTTCCTTGCGGAAGCGGAAGGCGCGTTGAACGAGCCGACGGGTCAGAGCGCATTGAAGCACCTGATCACCGTCTCGGTACGCCAGCAACTGCGCCGTCCGGCGCTTGCACGCGTGCTCGATTTCGAGGAAAACCGCCCTGCCATTGCCAAAGAACTGGCCAGGTCCAAAGCGGCATTTCGCGCGGTCATCGAGCAGATTCTGGCGCGCGACGACATCCCGCCGCAGCCCGACATGCAGATTGCCACGGATGATCTCGTCGCCATCGTTCGCGCGATCGTGGACGGCGCCGGAGAGCGCGGCGAAACGGACCGCGCAGCGCTGGAAAGGCGCGTTGGGCGCGCGTTGTGGGGCTATCTTGGCATCGTGGATAACCCTCTTCCGAAGCCGCGGAGCCGCAAATAGAGCGTGGACAAAATACGAGTAGTCGCTCAGCTTGCTATCTACTCTTCGCCCGAAAGCCTTTGCCCGCGGCGGACTAAGCGCTGCTAACACCCGCTCTCTAATGCGAGTTTCAAAACTGAGCGCTTGCTCGCAAAATGGGTTCTGTGAAGCGCGGCAACGTTCGCGCGCTCCACCGCACCTATTAACGTTTTCTGCGAGTTCGATCATGAATCTTCACAAAGAAGCCAAGCTGAACCACCTCAGCTTTCCCACTAACGACGTCGCCGAAACAGCCGCCTTCTTCGAAAAGTACCTGGGCTGCGAGGTCGCCGCTGCCGGCGAGCATCGCCTGCTCAAGCGCGACGGCTTCGACATCGTGCTCGAGCACGTCAGCGAAGAGACGCCTGTCTGGCCCAAAAACTTCCACTTCGGTCTCGAAGTCGCCACCCTGAAGGATCTTCACACGCTTCACGACGAGTTCCTGAAGGGCGGCGTTCAGATGGAAACAGGCGTCTTCAACAACACACGCGGGTCCCGCTTTTTCTGCCGCGCGCCCGGCGGCGTGCTCATTGAGATCAACACTCGCGAGGACATGCAGGAGCAATGGCGCAAGCTGTTCTAGCGTGAATGCGAGGACACGCGCGATCGTCCGGCTTTCACCACGGCACGACTCGCCCGAGATAATCGAGGTAATGCAAACCGCCGCGGCCCTCGTAAGCCTCCATCGTATCGAGCAGATTCGGAATGCTCTCTTCGATACTCAGGCGCGCTTCGGGGCCGCCCATGTCCGTGCGTACCCAGCCTGGCGCCATCAGCAGCAAGGTTCGCGGATCGTTGGCATGGCGCGCTGCAAAGCTGCGCATGAACATGTTCAGCGCGGCCTTGCTGCCGCGGTAAACCTCGTAGTTGCCGTTCACGTTGTTGGTTACGCTGCCCTGGCCCGAAGACATCACGCCGATGGTGCCGCCCGGTTCAACCAGATCGTGCAAGCGCTCGATCACCCGCATCGGACTGAGCGAATTGGTCACCATCACGCGCACGAATTCCTCGGTCGATACGTCCGCGATCGTTTCGCGATCGTCGTTCTTGACGCCGGCATTCACGAAGAGCATATCGAGTCGACGGCCTGCAAGGCGCGCGCGCAAATCCGCAATCTGCTCAGGCACGGTTATATCGAGCGTTTCGATTTCGAGTGCGCCTTGAAGATCGCGAAGCTTCTGCATCGAATGGGCGCGGCCGGTCGCAATCACGCGCCAGCCGCGTTTCAGATATTCGGCGGTCATCGCGAGGCCGAGACCGCGCGATGCACCGACAAGCAGAACCGTCTTTTGCCGATTGATGGTTTCCACAATCATCTCCCCGTCGTTAAGCAATTCGATCGGGAAAATATAGTCGCTCGTGACGACTGCCGGAAGGCGCGACAGATGCATTCATAACCTGCGGCAAACGCCTCGTCCCGCACGCGAATGTTACGATCGGACATGCCCGAAACCGACCTCAATCTATTGATTGCGCTTGAAACGCTGCTCGACGATGGAAGCGTGGCCGGCGCTGCCCGCCGCCTGGGCCTGAGTGCCTCGGCAATGAGTCGAACGCTTGCGCGGCTTCGTGCCACGACTGGCGATCCGCTGTTGGTGCGCGCGGGGCGCGAGATGGTGTTGACGCCGTATGCCGAGGCAATTCGCGAACGCACGCGAAGTGCTCTTTGTGAAGCACGCGCCGTTCTTCGTCCGTCGCATACTGAACCCGACTTGTCGACGTTGCGGCAGACCTTCACCATTCGCGCCAACGACGGTTTCGTCGAAGCCTTCGGCTCGCCGCTCATCGCCGCGGCAATAAAAATTGCGCCGCACGTCCGCTTGCGTTTTGCATCGAAGCCGGAGAAGAACGCGAACCCGCTGCGAGACGGTTCGGCTGACCTCGAAATCGGCGTACTCGGTGAGATGGGCCCGGAAGTGCGCTTACAGGCGCTATTCCGCGATCGTTTCATGGGCGTCGTCAGGAAGGGCCATCCGCTCGAACGGGACGGCGGGATCACCGCTGAACGGTATGTCGCGTTCGGCCACGTCGTGGCGTCGCGACGCGCAAACGCAAGCGGTCCTGTCGACGACGCGTTGGCGCTCCTCGGCCTCGAACGCACCATTGTCGCGGTGGTGCCGGGCTTTCCCGCCGCGCTCGCCGTGGCGCGCATGTCCGATCTCGTCGCGCTCGTACCGGCTTCATTCGTCGGCGCTCACACGGCATGCCGCGAAGGCGCTGCAAGCGCCGACATCCACGCGTTCGAACTTCCGGTCGCGACGCAGCAGATCACCGTCTCGCAGATGTGGCATCCGCGTGTCGAAGTGGACCCGGTTCATCGTTGGCTGAGACAACTGGTGTTGTCGGTATGTCGCCAACAGGTGCCGTTGTAAAGCGGCCGATTGCGGGTCGACCGCGCCCGGAACACCACACGCAACACGTCATCTTGCAACCGTAAGATGCACCACCTTCCCCGCCTCTTCCACCCGATTCCCACCCAGCGACTTCGCGCGATAGAGCGCCCCGTCGGCAGCGGACAGCAGTTCGGCAAGCGGCTGACCCGCGTGCGTCGAATGCGCGAGGCCGATGCTGACCGTGGCCCGGACTTCCGCGCCGTTCACGCGATGCGAGACCGTCTGCGCGAAGCACTCGACAATCGCCTCACCCACCGCTTTCGCGCGCGCTTCGTCATGACCGGGCAACAGTGCGGCGAACTCTTCTCCGCCGATGCGCGCCAACACGGCCTCATGGCCCACCACGCGGCGCGCCACTTCAGCAAACGACCGAAGCACTTCGTCGCCGGCATGGTGACCGTAGCGGTCGTTGAGCTTCTTGAAGTGATCGAGGTCAAGCGCGAGCAGCGACAACGGCCGGTTCTTGCTGCCCTCGCCGAGAACGCGTTCGCCTTCCTCGAAGAACCATCTGCGATTGCCAAGACGCGTCAGAAAATCGGTTTGCGATTCCTGCAGGAGCCGGCCATGCGTTTCCTCGCGGATGAGCTTGAGTAGAGTCATCGGCAGAACGACCGAATAGAGCACGCCCTCATACATGGTTATCGCGCTGGCGATCAGCAACAGGTCATTGCCATACCGCCCGACGAGCCACGGCAGAGCGAGCGCCCGCATCGCATAAGTGAGCGCGTGAATGCCCGTCACGCCGACGGCGATATAGCGCGATTGCAGCGCTTTGAAGTCGTCGCTTCGGAGTAGTTCGCGCGACGTCATGCCGCTCGCGAGCGCGATCGGGATCGCGCTAACGTAGGCCCAAACCGTGCTCTCCCAATGCGCGCCGCTCGCCATCCAGACGAGCGCCATCACGACGAGCAGCCCGAAAGACGCGGCTCGATATTGCCGCCCGTTCAGCAACGCGACACCGTGCAGCACCAGCAGATAGCCCGTCAAAATGACCAGATTGCTCAGCGCGGAACCCCACGGGCCGGGCACGTCGCGACGAAACACTGCCGCCGCGCAACCGATTGCGAGCGTCGCATAGGCGGCTGCCAGTACTCTCAACTCCGTGCTGCGCTTCGGATGACTGCGGTGCTCCCAGAGCGTCATTCCGGAACTCGCGAAAAGCGTTCCGATGATCAGGAGATAGAGGGTAAGAAGATCGACATGCATCGCTGACGGAAGGGTTCGACGCCAGCAGATTGCGGCGGCTGCGGCATTTTACCGTGCCGCCGCATTCCCCGATGCAGGTGAGCTAAATGACGCCCGGTTTCTCCCGATACACCAAAATGCGACATAAAAAGTCGCAAAACGTTGTTATTCAATCCGTTTATTTCGCAAATGCATCTGCTAACCTCAAATTGCCGATTTGTATGAGCGGGCGCCTGTGCGCCAGCTTCGCCATTCCGTTGCAGCCGGTCTGCGCAGCGAGGGGCATGCCGCGCAGTTAACGCGGCGTCTGCTTCCACGTATTCAATTTCAACCAAGGCATGGAGCACGCAATGTTGGAACGGCTGTATTCACGATCCGCCCTGATTGGCGCCTTACTGATTCTTGCCGGCTGCGGCGGTGGAGGCGGCGGCGGAGCCTCGAACCCCGGAGCCAACGGTGCGGGCGCCGCAGCACCCGCGCCCGCCGCATCGGGCACGAACGCGACGACCCCCACGCTGGCCGCCGCGACGCCCGTGATCGACGGCACCACGCTTGGCGACGCGAACTGGCCGACAGGCTCCACGTCTTCGGGCGGAACCGGGCAGCCGGTCAGCGGGCTTAACTGCGCGGTGCGCAGCACGGCTTACACGTACACGCATCTGTCCATCTATCAGAATGGCCGCCTGCTCGCGGTGCCGGCCAACATCGGCACGGTCGGTCCGACGATGGCCGCGCAAACGGGTTGTGCGTATCCGCTGCATACCGTCGATGCAAGCGGCAAGATCCATATGGATACGACGACCGGCGCGTCGTACACGCTCGGTCAGTTCTTTGCGATCTGGGGCGAAACGCTGGGCGCGTCGAGCGTCGCCGGGCTGAGCGGATCGCCGGTTACGATCTATGTGAACGACGGCGGCACACTGTCGAAATACACGGGCGATCCTGCGAGCCTCGTGCTTCCGCCACATGGCGAAGTCACCGTGATGGTCGGCACGCCGTTGACGCAGATTCCCACTTACACATGGACCGATCCGCCGCCGTTCGATCCGAAGCCGATCACGTTGGCCTACGGCGGCGTGGTGGGCACGACGTTCTGGCCGAACGGCAATACGTCGACGGGCGGCACCGGCGCAGCGGTCGACGGATTGATCTGTGCCGCGGGCATGGCCGAGCTGTATCACGTGCACGCGCATCTCGCGATCATCAAGGACGGTCAATGGCTCGCGCTGCCGGCCAACGTGGGCATTCTTTCGCAGTGCAACTACGAGATGCATACGCACGACCAGACCGGCATCATCCATATCGAAACGCCGACGCTCAAGACGTTCACGCTCGGTCAGTTCTTCGACATCTGGGGGCAGCCGCTTTCCAGCACGAATGTCGCGGGCATCACGGGGGACGTGGTGGCGTATATCAACGACAACGGCGATTCGCGCCGCTATATGGGCGACCTGCGCAACATCGAGTTGACTTCGCTGCGCGACGTCACGCTGCAGATCGGCACGCCGCCGATAAGCACACTCGCGACTTATTCGTGGTACGAGCCGCAGTGATGTGACGGTGTCTCTGTGTCAACGCGGCGCCGACGCCGGCGCCGCGCGATCACACATCAACTACACGAAAAGCTGGCCGCCGAATTGACGTCCCCGCTCTTGTAGCGCGCGACCTTCGGATAAGGACACAGCGGCCGCGTGCGGCCCGCGCCCCAATTCGCAGGCACTTCGCTGTTCGGTAGCGCGTTGCTCGCGTCGCGCGCGGTCGCGATCACGCTATCGGGCGCCTTGCCCTGCTCTACCCACGCGATCATCGGCGTCAGCATGTCGAACTGGTCGGCAGCGGGACCGCCCGAACAATGGTTCATTCCGGCGACGGTATAAAGCCGCGCGAAATTGCTCGCATCGCCGCCATTGGCCGCCATCAAACGTTGATACCAGTCGGTCGTATCGTTCGACGAGAACACCGGGTCGCTCGTGCCGTGATACACCATCAGCTTCGCGCCGCGGCGCTTGAGTGCACCGAGGTTCGTTTCATCCGGCGGCGTCATGAACGACCACGACGATTCCGCGTAAGCGCCGCTCGTCGCGAAGATTTTCGGCGCGTCAGTATCCATGCTGAAGTTGAGCGCGTAAGACGACAACTGCGCGAGCAACGACGCGCTTTGCGGCGGCGTCGTAAATGTGAACGCAGCCGCGGCGGGATCGAGCGTGATCGAATTGGTCTGCTTCCACTGCGCCCAGCCCGCGCCGCTCACGCCGACATCGTACGGAAAGCTTGCGTAAAGCGCCGTGCCCGCGCTGTTGCGCGCGCCGGAGAACACGTTGCCGATTGCGTCCTTCTGCGCGGTGGTCAGGCATGTGCCGTCGCGCACGTCGCCCGAGCAGGTCGGCACGTCCGCAGCCAGGCTGAAGTTCGCCTGGCATGCCTTAATATCCTGCACCATGCCGTCGGCGGCGCCATCGAGCGCATCGCACTTCGCGATGATTCGCGAGGCCACCAGTTGCCGTTCCGCAGCGGTAAAACCGGTCTTGATGTCGGGCAGGCCATTCGCGGTCGTTGCGGTCGCAACTTTGGCGAGTTGCTGCGCGCCCCACATCTCGCCGATAGCCGCCTTCGGCAAATGAAAGCCTGGATCGCCGGCAATGATGCCGTCGTATTCCGCCGACGACCTCGCCGCCGCCACCATCGCGTGACGCCCGCCGTTCGAGCAGCCTTCGAAATAGCTGCGATCCGGCACCTTGCCGTACGCGGTGCGAATCGCCTGCTTGGCCATCGGCGTGAGCGTGGCGACCGTGTTGTAACCGTAGTCGATGCGCGCCTGCGGATCGAGACCGAACAGCGGGTTCTGCGACGACGAGTGGCCGGCGTCCGAGCTGATCACGGCGAATCCCATGTTCAGCGCGTCGTTGAGCGGGCCGCCTCCGCCGATCTCGCCCGTCGCCGTCACGACGTTGCCGTCGAGTCCGCCGTTGGCCTGATAGAAGAAGCGCCCATTCCATGCAACGGGCAGACGCATTTCGAAGCCGATCGCATACGTTTTTCCGTCGACGGCACTCACGCGCTGATTCATCTGCCCTTGCACGAGGCAATGTTCGGCAATCGGTTTGCCCGCCACCTTCAGTGTTCCAGCGGGCACGTCCTGCACGGAACTGAAGGTGGTGTTCGCGAACGACAACTTGCTGGCCAACGCCGCGCAGTTGCCGACGAGCGCCGCGGGTGTCGCCGCGCTCAGACGCGGCAACGTCGACGTGTCGTCCGTCGAGCCGCCGCATGCACTCAACGTGGCCGACACACATACCGCAATCACAGACTTTCTCATTCGATGTCTCCTAGAATGCGTGCTTGATGCCGAGCATCACGCCGGTTTGTCCGATGCCCGCCGCGGGCGTGGTGCCGCCACCGCCGCCGCTTACCGAATAGCGCGCCTTCGCGCTATTCGCGAGATACGCCGCTTGCGCGTACACCGACGAGCGCTTGCTCAGCAGATACGTGGTGCGCAACGTGCCCATCGTCGCTCGCGAATCGTGCGCACTGTTGATGATGCGGAACACTTCTCCATCGACGACAAACGCGGGCGTCACGAAGTACGACGCGCCCACGAAGAAAAGATCGGAGCGCACGTTCGGCACCGCGGGCGAATCCGTTACCACGCGACGGCCCAGCCAGCCCGCGCCGACTTTCGCGCCTGCGTATTGCGCGTAGGCACTGACATGCGTGCGCGCGTCCTTGTCCGCGCCGTTGGAGAGCACTGTGGGCGGCACGCCGTCGAAGAAATTCGCCTGTCCACTCGCACCGCCGCGCTGCTCCTCATACGATGCCGCGACGCCGAAGTACTGCGCGTCGTACTTGAGCATCACAGACCAGTCGCGACATTCCGTCGGATGCCCGGCGACCGAGCCCGCGCATGTGCCCTGTCCCGGCGAATTGCCGGTGCCCGCCGAATCGCGGCCGAACGAGTAGCCCGCGCCGAGCGTAAAGCCCTTGTACGTGCCCATGTAAGTGACCGAATTGTCGGCGCGCGCATTCGGCACATAAGCGTCGAGCGAACCCATGCCGTAGATGTCCGGTCCGATAATGTCCGCGCCTTGCAGCGCGAGATACGTCATCGTGTATTGCCGGCCGAATGCAAGCGTTCCATAAGGCCCCTTGAGGCCGACAAAAGCCTGTCGTCCGAACAACCGGCCGCCCTGTCCCGAACTGCCGTCGCGGACGTTGAAGCCGCTTTCGAGCGTGAACACGGCGCTATAGCCGCCGCCCAGGTCTTCGACGCCGCGCAGGCCCCAACGCGACGGCAGCTCGCCCGTCACGGCAGGCATGCGAAACACGTGACCGCCTGCGGCGTTCGCATGCGATACGTATTCGATGCCCGTATCGACGATGCCGTAGAACGTGACGCTCGACTGCGCGAACGCCGTCGTGCTGAGCGCACAAAGCGCGCTCGATATCAGAAGCCGGGTCGTGGTTGTTTGCATCGCGATTGTCTCCAAACGTAGTGTTGTTATTTCAATGTCGATACTCAGGATGGCTTATCAGTCCGCCGCACGCGGCCGGCGAATCAGCAACAACGCCGCTGCCGCCGCAATCAACGTGACGGGAATGCTTGCGCCGATGACCGTCGACGAACTGCGGCCCATCGCGAGCAGTTGGCCTGCGGCGAGCGGCCCGACCACCGAACCCACGCGGCCCACGGCCACCGCTGCGCCGACGCCGGTGCCGCGCATTGCCGTCGGATAGAACGCGGCGGAAAGCGCATACAGCACCGATTGCCCGCCGATCACGAACATCCCCGCGCAGAACGCGGACACGGTCAGCGCCGCAAAGCTGGGCGCGATCGACAACGCCGCGAGCGACGCGATGATGCCGACGTACATACCGGACACAACAACGCCGCCGCGCAGACGATCCATCAACATGCCGATGAAGAGCGCGCCGAGTCCGCCGCCGATGTTGAAAAAGATCTGCACGTAGCCCACTTCCGCGCGAGCGAGTCCGCGCGCCGCCATCAGCGAGGGCAGCCAGTTGAGCAGGAAGTACAGGACGATCAGCGTGCAGAAGTAGCTGACCCAGATTTGCAGCGTGGAAAGCCCGCGGTTCGCGCCGAACAGCACTTCGCCGATAGGCGCTGGTTTTGCATTCATGCCGTGCGACGCGCGCTGGAATGCGCTCGATTCGGGCAGGCACGCCAGCAGCAGCGGCACCAGAATCAATGGCCCCGCGCCGCCCACATAGAAGATGTGACGCCACTCTGTATCGCCGATACTCACGATGCCGACGATCGAAGCGATCACTCCGCCAAACGGAATGCCGCAATACATCACGCTGACCGCCGTGTTGCGCGACTTCGGCGACACCGCTTCCGACGACAACGCGATCAGGTTCGGCAGCGCGCCGCCAAGACCGATGCCCGTCAACACGCGCACGAACACCAGCATGCCGAAGCTGCTGACGAGCGCCGTCGCGATCGACAACAAGCCGAACAGACACGCGCATAGAATCAGGATGCGTTTGCGGCCGATACGGTCCGCGAGCCGTCCGCCGAGCATCGCGCCGGGCAACAGTCCGAAGGTGCCGGCACTGAACGCGAGCCCCATTTGCGCGACGCTCAGGCCGAATTCGCGCGCCATGCGCGGCGCCGCGACGCCCACCGATTGAAGGTCGAGTCCTTCGAGCAGGGCAACCGCAAAACAAAGGCTCAATGTCACGACGGCGCCGGTTCGCGCGGCGGGCTGCGTGATGCCGTCTGCCGGCAAGGCTGTTCGGGTGGATTTCATGTCTGTCTCCTTTCGACCGGAGCCGACGCGCGAGCGTCTTACCGCGGTCTCATGCAAGTTGATTGCTGCTTGTTATGTCGATGTCCGCCGATGCTTCAACGTCGTATGTATCAGGCCACCTGAGATTCAGAGCGAAGAAAAGCGCGTTCGGGAGAACGCGCGGAAGTTCGCTGCGATCGAGCATATTAAATATCAGGCACCCTGACAAAACAAGAACCGCGTGTTTGGTGAATACCCCAGGTATCGAGCGCAATGACGAAACGCAATGGCAGCGCCAAGGGTTTTCCCCGATCACATAGCGATTGTGTCGCAGGCCGCTTGATACTAGACTTGTATCAGGTTACCTGATACGAAACGCCGCTTCGGACGCAAGCGGAAACGTTATCGGGTACTCGCACATCACGACACACATTGATACGCGCAAAAAGCGCTGGAGCTACGAACATGGCAAGTTATGAGGGTCGCTGGAAAACGGTCGACGTAAAGGTCCAGGAAGGCATTGCATGGGTGATGTTCAATCGTCCTGAGAAGCGCAACGCAATGAGCCCCACGCTCAACAGCGAAATGGTGCAGGTTCTGGAAACGCTGGAACTGGACGCCGATGCAAAAGTACTCGTGCTGACCGGCGCGGGCGATGCATGGACGGCCGGCATGGACCTGAAGGAGTACTTCCGCGAAGTCGACGCGGGCCCGGAAATCCTGCAAGAGAAGATTCGTCGCGACGCCTGCCAATGGCAATGGAAGCTCTTGCGCATGTACTCGAAGCCGACCATCGCGATGGTCAACGGCTGGTGTTTCGGCGGCGGCTTCTCGCCGCTCGTCGCGTGCGATCTCGCGATCGCAGCCGATGAAGCGGTGTTCGGCCTCTCCGAAATCAACTGGGGCATTCCGCCGGGCAATCTGGTGAGCAAGGCGATGGCGGATACGGTCGGACATCGCCAGGCGCTCTACTACATCATGACCGGCGATACGTTTGACGGCGCGCAAGCCGCGGCAATGGGCCTCGTCAACAAGAGCGTGCCGCGCGAGCAGTTGCGCGCGGAGACGGTCGCGTTGGCGGGCAAGCTGCTCGAAAAGAACCCGGTCGTTCTGCGCGCCGCGAAGCATGGCTTCAAGCGTTCGCGCGAACTGACCTGGGAGCAGAATGAAGACTATCTGTACGCGAAGCTCGACCAGGCGCAATTGCGCGATCCGGAAAAAGGCCGCGAGGAAGGACTGCGGCAGTTCCTCGATCAGAAGTCGATCAAGCCGGGGCTTCAGGCATACAAGCGCAGCGAATGAAACGTGAATGAAGCGTGAATGAAGCTAGTCTGCGTGCTGGCGCTTTCGACGCGCACGGCACGCAAGCAGGAACAACATGAAGGAGACAGCCATTGTGAACGAAGTAAGCATGTTGATCGGCGGCAAGAACTATCCGGCGTCGAACCGCGCGACGTTCGAGCGCATTAATCCCGTCACCGGCGAGGTGGCTTCGCGTGCGCCGGCCGCGACGCTCGCCGATGCGGACGCCGCGGTTGAGGCCGCCGCGGCCGCGTTTCCCGCGTGGTCCGCATTGCGGCCCACCGAGCGCCGCGCGCGTCTGCTAAAAGCCGCTGACATCATGGACGCACGAGCCGGCGCATTCATCGAATGCGGCATGGCGGAAACGGGCGCGATGGCGAACTGGTACGGCTTCAATGTGCATCTCGCGGCCAACATGCTGCGCGAAGCGGCCGCCATGACCACGCAAATCGACGGCAGCGTGATTCCCACCGACACGCCCGACAACATCGCGTTGGCCGTTCGCCAGCCGTGCGGCGTGGTGCTCGGCATCGCGCCGTGGAATGCGCCGGTAATTCTCGGCACGCGCGCGCTCGCCATGCCGCTCGCGTGCGGCAATACGGTCGTGTTGAAGGCGTCGGAAGCCTGCCCGGCCGTGCACAGAATGATCGGCAGCGTGCTGCAGGAAGCGGGCCTCGGAGACGGCGTCGTCAATGTCGTGACGAACGCGCCGGAAGATGCAGCCGCCATCGTCGAACGATTGATTGCGCATCCTGCCGTGCGGCGCGTGAACTTTACCGGCTCCACTCACGTGGGCCGCATCATCGCGATGCATGCCGCCAAGCATTTGAAGCCCGCGTTGCTCGAACTCGGCGGCAAGGCGCCGGTGCTCGTGCTGGACGACGCCGATCTCGACGCGGCCGTCGATGCTATCGCGTTCGGCGCGTTCTTCAATCAGGGGCAAATCTGCATGTCGACCGAACGCGTGATCGCGCATCGCAGCGTGGCGGATGCGCTCGTCGGCAAGCTTGCCGAAAAGACCCGCCAACTCGTTGCGGATGCACCGACCGCTCACGGCGCAGTGCTCGGCGCGATGGTCAGCGCCCAGGCCGCGCAACGCGCAACGGCATTGGTCGACGATGCGCGCGAACATGGCGCGACGATACTCGGCGGCGGCGCATTGAGCGGCGCGATCATGCAACCTACTATCGTCGATCGCGTGAGTCCGGCCATGAAGCTATACGCCGAGGAATCGTTCGCGCCGGTCGTGACCGTGCTGCGCGTGGACAGCGACGACGAAGCCGTGCAACGGGCGA
This sequence comes from Paraburkholderia graminis C4D1M, assembly GCF_000172415.1. Taxonomy (GTDB): domain Bacteria; phylum Pseudomonadota; class Gammaproteobacteria; order Burkholderiales; family Burkholderiaceae; genus Paraburkholderia; species Paraburkholderia graminis. Next base: position 95,391 of record NZ_ABLD01000001.1, on the reverse strand, counting down.
ACGACAGCGAGTTCGGTTTGTCGGCGGCCGTTTTCAGCCGCGATATTGCACGCGCAATGGGCGTCGCCAAACGCGTCGAGTCGGGCATTTGCCACATCAACGGGCCGACTGTGCACGACGAAGCGCAGATGCCGTTCGGCGGCGTGAAGGGCAGCGGCTATGGACGTTTCGGCAGCAAGGCGTCGATTGCGGAGTTCACCGACCTGCGCTGGATTACGATTCAGACAGGCCCGCGCCACTATCCGATCTGACACGCACGCCGTGTATCGGCATCATTCGAATCCGCGTTCTTCGCAACAGACGAAAGACGGCAGGAAGGAGACAATCAGTGAATTTGCAGCCGACGCAATCCAGTGTCGACAATGAAACGTCCGTGCGTTATCGCGACGTGCGGATCGGTTCGGCGCCCGCACGCGTTCGCCGCGAGGCAGACGTCTGGTACATGGAGTCGACCGCGCAACCCGGCGCGTACCCGAAGCGTCTGACCGACCGGCTCGCGAGCGGCGCGCAACAGCATCCCGATCGCTGGCTCGTCGCGCGCCGCGGCGCGGACGGCGCATGGCGCGGCATCAGCTATGCGCAGATGCTCGAGCACGCGCGCGCAATCGGCCAGGCGCTGCTCGATCGCAAGCTGTCGGCTGAGCGGCCCGTCGCGATTCTCTCGGGCAACGATCTCGAACACATGATGTTCGCGCTCGGCGCAATGTGGGCCGGCGTGCCGTACGCCCCTATTTCGCCGGCCTATTCGCTCGTTTCCAGCGACTACGGCAAGCTGCGCCACGCGCTCGAACTGCTCACGCCCGGCCTCGTGTTCGCGACGGACGCCACTGCGTTCGCCGCCGCGATCGACACAACCTTGCTCGCCGATGTCGAAGTCGTCGCGGCCACCGGTTCGTGCGGGCGCGCGATAACGAATCTGTCCACGCTGCTCGACACTGCGCCCACAACGGTCGATGCCGCGCACGAAGCCATCGCCGCGGACAGCATCGCCAAGTTTCTCTTCACGTCCGGCTCGACGATGTTGCCGAAGGCCGTGCCGACCACGCATCGCATGCTGTGCAGCAATCAGCAGATGCTGCTCGAAACGTTTCCGCAATTCGCCGACGAGCCTCCCGTGCTGGTCGACTGGCTGCCGTGGAATCACACCTTCGGCGGCAGTCATAACGCGGGCATCGCGCTCTATAACGGCGGCACGCTTTATATCGACGACGGCAAACCTGTCGGCAAGAAATTCGACGAGACGCTGCGCAATCTTCGCGAGATCGCGCCGACAATCTACTTCAATGTGCCGAAAGGCTGGGAGGAATTGACGAGCGCGCTCGAAAGCGACGCAACACTGCGCGAGACGTTTTTCTCACGCGTGAAGGTGTATTTCTTCGCGGGAGCCGGACTTTCGCAGGCGGCGTGGGATCGTTTGCAGCAGGTCACGGAGCGCCATTGCGGCGAGCGCATTCGCATCATGGCGGGCCTCGGCATGACGGAAACGTCGCCGTCGTGTCTCTTCACCACGCTCCCCGCGATGTGCGCGGGCTATGTCGGCGTGCCCGCGCCCGGTTGCGAAGTGAAACTCGTGCCCGTGGCGGGCAAGCTCGAAGCGCGCTTTCGCGGACCGCATGTGATGCGCGGCTATTGGCGCATGGACAGCGCGGCCACCGCGAAATCGTTCGACGAAGAAGGCTATTACTGCAGCGGCGACGCGCTCAAATTCGTGGACCCGCAGCAGCCGGAACTGGGTCTGATGTTCGATGGCCGCATCGCCGAAGACTTCAAGCTGAGCTCGGGCACGTTCGTTAGCGTGGGGCCGATGCGGGCGCGCGTTATCTCAGCCGGCGCTCCGTATGTGCAAGACGTGGTCGTGACAGGACTCAATTGCGACGATGTCGGCATGCTGGTGTTCCCGCGACTCGACGATTGCCGGCGGCTCGCGCAACTGCCTGAATCGGCGAGTGCATCCGAGATCGTGAATGCACCTGCCGTGCGGCAGTTCTTCACGGAACTGCTAGAGCGGCTCAATCGCGAATCGACGGGCGGCGCAACCACGATCGCGCGATTGCGTCTGCTCCACGTCGCGCCATCGCTCGATCTCGGCGAAATCACCGACAAAGGTTCGATCAACCAGCGCGCCGTGCTCACGCATCGCGCCGAGCTCGTGCACGCGTTGCATGATCCCGTTCGGCGCGATCCGGACGCGATTTACGCGCCGCACGTTTGGGTGTAAAGCCAAACGACGCGGCGCGCGGGCTACGAGACCGTAAGAGCCCCGAGGGCCGCGAATCGCGGCCCATTCGCTTACTTACTTGCGTGCCGGCACGGGCGCGAGCACTTCATGCGTTCCGGCCGCGCGCTGCGCTGCCTTGTGGACCATCGTGTACGCGTAGTCGACGCCCATACCGTACGCGCCCGAGTGCTCCTTGACGATGCCCATGACCGCGTCGTACGTCTCCTTGTGCGCCCAGTCGCGTTGCCATTCGAGCAGCACCTGTTGCCACGTCACCGGCACCACGCCGGCCTGAATCATGCGCTGCATCGAATATTCGTGCGCTTCTTTCGACGTGCCACCCGATGCGTCCGCAACCATATAGATCTCGTAGTCGCCTTCGTCCATCGCGCACAGCGAGAAGGTGTTGTTGCAGACTTCCGTCCACAGGCCCGCGACCACGACTTTCTTGCGGCCATTTGCGGCGAGCGAGTCGCGCACTTTCTGGTCGTCCCACGAATTCATCGACGTGCGCTCGAGCACCTTGTGGCCCGGGAATACATCCAGCAACTCGGGGTACGTATAGCCCGAAAAGCTCTCCGATTCCACCGTCGTGATGGTGGTCGGAATATTGAACACGCGCGCGGCCTTCGCGAGGCCCACTACGTTGTTCTTCAGCACCTGACGGTCGATCGACTGGACGCCGAAAGCCATCTGCGGCTGCTGGTCGATGAAGATGATCTGCGAGTTCGCAGGCGTGAGGACTTGGAGTTTCGGATTAGCCATGGTTTTGTAGATCCTGAAGGTCGAAAAGGGGTCTGCTGACAGGTCGACTGAGGGGTTGACTGTCAGCGGGAACGCGCGCCGCACTTGCTTCTGCTGCGAGGAACTGCAATGCAGTCTATCGGCGGCCCTCTGCGGAGTCCTTGTCCAGGTCCTTAATCGTTCTTAAAAATAACAAAGCGAAAGCTGGCGACATTAAAAGCCGACAAAAGGCCCGCCCAACAAGCCTGAACCGCTTGCGGCCGCGCAGGCACAGGCCTTGCTGCCAATGCAGGTTGGGTCGGCGGCCGTTCCGTTAGAGACGCCGACCGTTTTGCGCTGCATCTGCCGAGCGCGCTTCTTCAGGAAAGCGCCATCGCCCTTTGCAACGCATGTTCCGCATTACAACCGGCGGGTAAATTCTTCGAAAGGAGAAGCTCTCGTCATGGCAGTCAAAGATGCTCACTAGCACCAACCCGTCTCACGAGGACACGCACGACACCGGCCATTTCGTCCAATTCTACGAATCCGACGCGAGCTTGACCGAAGACGTGGGCGTCTTTCTGCTGCGAGCACTCGACGCAGGCGGCAGCGCGATCGTCATCGCCACGGCCGATCACGTCGCGTCGCTCACTTCATGGCTCGATGCGCGCCTGACTGCGCCCGCGCAATCCGCCACGCATGACGCGCTTATCCTGCTCGATGCACAGGCTACGCTTGATCGCTTCATGGTCGACGGCTGGCCCGACGAGGCGCGCTTTATTTCGACGGTCGGCGCTGTCGTCGCCAAAGCGGCTCAGCGCGGACAGCCACTGCATGCGTTCGGAGAGATGGTCGCGGTTCTCTGCGAGCAAGGACTCGGCGATGCCGCGTTGCGACTCGAGGAACTCTGGAACCGCCTCGCCGCGCATCACAGCTTCTCGCTTTTTTGCGCCTATCCTGAGCACCTCTTTCCTGGTGCCGAGCAGACGCAACTCTTTCGCCACATTTGCCACGCACACCATCATGTTCTGGCCGGCAGCCCGTTGCGCGATGCCGGCAGCAAGGAACTGCATCTGCGACTCGCACTAGCCGAGCAGCGCGCAAGATCGCTCGAAGATGAAATGAACCGCAGAAGGACCGCCGAGCATCAGCGCGACGCCGTGCTGATGAACTCTCCGGTCGCGTCGGCGCTTCTTCTTGGCGACAAGCACACGTTCCAGCTCGCTAACCCGCGCTATCTCGACATGGTGAAGCGCGAGGATCTGCTCGGCCGCGCGTATCTCGACGCGTTTCCGCACGAGCGCGGCGGGCCGATTGCCGCCGCGCTCAAGCACGTTTACGAACATGGCTTGCCGATCGTGCACGAGGAGTATCGAACCGGCAATATCGGCGATATCGGCAGCATCGGCAATTCGCTTTCGGCACGCGTTTATACGCTGCATTTCGAACCGTTGCGTGCATCGTCGGGGAAGATCGAGGGCGTCATTCTCAGTGCGGTGGAAGTCACCGGCTACGTGCGTGCCCGCGAAACGCTCGAAAAGTCGCGTGCAGACCGTGAGCTTCTGCTTGCGGAATTACGCAAGGCGAATGGCGCAAAAGATGAGTTTCTCGCGATGCTCGGACACGAACTGCGCAATCCGCTCGCGCCCATCGTCAGCGCGCTTGAATTGATGGAGCGGCGCGGCACTGATTCGGCCGCACGCGAGCGGGCCGTTATTCAGCGTCATGTCGATCATCTCGTGCGCCTCGTCGACGATCTGCTCGACGTTTCGCGCATCATCCGCGGCAATGTCGAACTGGACAAGCGCCGGGTCGACGTGCACGAAGTCATCACGAAGGCCGTGGAGATGACGAGCGTACTCGTGCAGCAACGCGCTCATCGTTTGAAGATCGAAGTCGATGAGGCGCTCGAATGTGTGGCAGACCCGATGCGGCTCGCGCAGGTCATCGCTAACCTGCTCATCAACGCTGCGAAATACACGCAAGCGGGCGGCGAGATCACGGTCAGCGCGATGGCCGCAGACGCTGACCATATCCGCATCCGCGTGTGCGATAACGGCATGGGCATTGCGCCAGACGTGTTGCCTCACGTCTTCGATACGTTCTATCAAGGCACGCAGACAATCGACCGCGCCGAAGGCGGGCTCGGTATCGGCCTCGCTCTCGTCAAGAACTTCGTCAAGCTGCATGGCGGACACGTGGAAGCAGCGAGCGGCGGCCCCGGTTGCGGCAGCGAGTTTACGATCGTGCTGCCGCGCGCGTCGTCGGAGACAACGACCGGCAATGCGAGTAAAGCCATCCGTGTCGCGGAGCCTGCGCCAGTCGTCGTGCCTCGTGATGAGCCAGACAGCAGCACCCAGCAACGGCGCATATTGCTAGTGGACGATAACGTCGATGCCGCGGACGCACTCGCGGAACTGCTCCGAAGCTATGGTCATTCGGTAAAGACTGTCTACGACCCAACGGCGGCGCTTGCCGAGGCGAATACTTTCAGGCCCACTGTATCCGTGCTCGACATCGGATTGCCTGTCATGGACGGCTATGAACTCGCCCGGCAGTTGCGACTGCGTTCGGGCAACCGGCCGTGCGTGCTGGTCGCGTTGACGGGCTACGGTCAAAAGGCAGACCGCGACCGCAGCCATGCGGCGGGTTTCGATCATCACTTCGTTAAACCGCTGAAGCCCGCGGATTTACTGGAAGTAATCGACAACGCATCAGACGCGTCGCTCTAAAGTCGATAGGCTTACGGCCTCCCTGCATTACGGCCGGCGAATTGAAAATCATTCGCCAATTAGCAGCTTTGCGCTGTTCGCTTCGGCCACTTTCTTTCGATTGCCAGACACCGTTATGCCTGGTGATTGGCCGTTGGCCGCGGCTGGCCTATCCACCTCCCACAAAAACGGCCGCTTTCACTGGATTAGGCCAAAACACCTTCGTTTAGCGACGCCTTCAATTGCGCAGGGTTCCGTGCGTTAACCTCGCATCGTGATACATCGGGAAGCCTGGCCGGGCTCCGATTGTCGCGCGAACTACTTACGGGACTCGAAAAATGACGACGACCAACTCAGTACAATTTCCGGGTGAAGCCGGTACTTCCGTACCGCAACAACCAGCCAGGTTAGCGGAAAGCACGGCTCCAGTGCGGCGGCAATCGACGCTGCGCAAGCTCAAGGAAGCAGCCAAGTCGCTACTGCCGACGCCGGTGTTTCTAAGCCTGCTGCATCACAAGGAAATAGGTCGTTATCCGAATCTGCTTCGCCCCACTACTTTCAACGAAAAGATCCTGCAAAAAAGCCTGCGGCCCGACCCGTGGTTCGCGGAGTTGACCGACAAGCTCACGGTTCGCGAGTACGTCGCGAGAAAGCTCGGAGAAGAACATGTGATACCGCTACTCGCGGCGCCCGAGATCTTCACGAGAGAAGTATTCGATGCGTTGCCGAACTCGTTCGTGATGAAGGCGAATCACGGCAGCACGTATGTCGAAGTGGTGAGAGACAAATCGACACGCTCTTTCGAACAACTGAGTCAGCTTGCAAATCACTGGCTGACGCTCGACTTCTACAAGATCGCGCGCGAAAAACACTATCGCGAGATCAAGCCGCGCATCTTCTTCGAACGACTGTTGCTCGACAATAACGGGCAGATACCGGCGGATTACAAGCTGCACTGCTTCGGCGGGCGAAGCGGAAAGCCGCTCATCTATATTCTCGTGATCTCCGACAGGTTCGGCGCCGACACGCGCGGCGACATCTACGACGCCGACTGGAACCATCTCGACATGGCCATTGGGGCGTATAAGCCGAGCCCGAAGCCCGCGCCTCGTCCCGAGAACCTGGATGCGATTCTGGCCGCTGCAACCACGCTATGCGGCGATTTCGACTATGTTCGCGTGGATCTGTACGCGCCGGATAACCAGATCTACTTCGGCGAGCTGACCTTCACGCCGGGGGCCGGCGTGCTGCCCTTCACGCCCGACCGGATCGACTACGAGTGGGGTCGACTCGTGCCTGACGCATTCCTGTCGACCAGGCCGCCTTTACCGATGCATTCGGTCAGCGCTGCGTAACGCTTGCCGATTTTTTCGGCAAATTTGTCGCTCGTCTGCGTGGCGTCTGGGCGCTTGTTCCCTGCTTTACCGAAGCCAAATCGAGTCGCTGCCCGCTGTGTTATCGACCGCACATATCGCATTACCGTTTGTTGGCGGCGCAACCAACGGAAAGGTAAATTGATTTGTGCTAGTTCGGCAAATGTCCCATGCGACCCGATGTGCGGTTGCGGTTCACGACAGTGGTGAATAAATATGCAAAACGTGACGATCGTCATCTGTAATTACAACTATGGCCGCTTTCTCGCCAAGGCAATCGACTCAGCGCTCGCCCAGGATTATCCCGCGACGCAGGTGCTCGTGATCGACGACGGATCGACAGACGGCTCTCGCGACATCATTGAAAGCTACGGCTCCCGCGTTAAAGTGTTCTACAAGCAGAATGGCGGCCAGGTCTCCGTCTATAACGACGCGGTCAATATCATCGACACCGAATTCGTCATGCTGCTCGATTCCGACGATCTGCTCTATGCGCACGCGGTGTCGAACGTGATGCGAGTGTTTGAAACGGGCAACTTCGTCAAGGTTCAATTCCGGCTCGACGTTATCGATCCGACGGGCAAACCTTCGGGTACTTATGTGCCGCATTCGGCGGCCCCGAGCGATTGCGGCAGCCTGCTGCGCCAGGGCTGGCTGTATCCGTCGCCGCCGGCATCGGGTAACGCATACCGGACAAGCGCACTGAGGAAGATCTTCCCCGTGCCCGAAGCCAACGTGAATCGTTACGGCGCGGACTTCTATGCGATTTACGGTGTCGCGCTGGTCGGAGCCGTCGCGACTATTTCCGAATCGCTCGGCGCATACCGCGTGCATCGCACGGAAAACTGCGGGATCGATTTCGCGAACTCTGAAAGTAACGACAAGGCACCGAAGGCGTTGACCAAACGCTGGGCGATTCTGCGGCAGATGGCGCGCGCGCGTTTGGGCATTGAACTCCCTCTTTGCTTCTATGACTTCTCGCTCGAAAAGTCGTACTTCTGTTCCGCCGTCTATCAGGCGCCGTTCGCGAAGCGCTGGCGATGGGTGAGCCGACAGTCGCATAGTTACTTTCGCTCGATCCTCGGCAATCCATTCTGGAGCTACAAGAAAAAGATCGGCACGCTGGCGCTCTCAAGCCTTTGCCTTCTACCCTTTTCCGCACTCTCCGATTTTGCCGTTCGCTATATTGCCAACCCTCTTGCCCGGCGTCGCCTTTAGTCATCCCAAACGAATTCCGATTGAGATCGCAACCCATCTCGCATGGACCTGATGATGAACAAGTTCGTTGGCCTCGACGTGCTGCGCTTCGCACTCGCCGTTTATCTGATGGTCTTTCACTCGATACATCAGTACCCGCAGTACGTGACGTTGCCGTTGATCGAACTGGCCAATCTCGGCGGATTCGCCACCAGTTCGTTCTTCATTCTGTCGGGCTTTATTCTGGCCCACGTCTACTTCGGACGCACGACTGAACTGCGCGGCGGCACCCGTGAATTCTTCGTGAAGCGCCTGTCCAATCTTTACCCGGTGCATCTGATCGCGCTTGTGCTGGTGCTTCTCGTCTCAGTCACAGGCACGCGTGGGTTTCAACAGTTCGCAATCATGTCGCTCGACGATGCAGAGCATTTCGTTACGCTGAGCCCCGCGGAAACTGCCGTCCATTACGTGCTGAACCTCTTGCTGCTACAGGTGTGGTATCCGCTATATGGGTCGGTGAATCCGCCGTCGTGGTCGCTGGCGACATTGTTCTTCTTCTATCTCGCGTTTCCGTTCTTTGCGCCGCGTCTTCTCAAGGCCAGGAACAAGTACCGGCTCCTGGTCGTGCTGTGGGTTCTTTATCTGATTCCGCCTGTCGCGGCCACGCTCATGCACTGGTACGGTCCAGCCGCGGTCGGCTTCGTCACGCGCAATCCGGTGCTGCGGCTGCCTGAATTTCTCGCGGGTATCGTGGCCTATGGACTGTTTCGCGAGGGGCAACTCAATGCACTATACGAAAGCCGGGCGAAGGTCGTCGCAGCATTGCTCTTCTTTGCAGGCTCATTTGCGATTGCCGCGTGGCTCGAGTCGCACGGGCCGCTCAATACGCGCTATGTCGTTCACAACGGCGCATTGATGCCGGCCGAAGTGGTGCTCGTCATCGTCTTCGCGGGACTCGCGGTGCCCGCGCGATTCGCGGCACTGTCGACTCGTCTTGGCAACTCGGCGCTGTCCATCTTTGCGATTCACGTCCCGATCTTTCTGGTTCTCATGAAAGTATTGAAGCTGCTTTCGATCGGAAAGTCGCCGCTATGGTGCGCTGCGCATTTCTCCGAATGCGTCGCGGCGTCGAAAGAAGTCATACCTAGCATGGCGACGTATCCGCTGTATCTGATCGGGACGGTCATCGCGGCTGTGTACTTTCAGGAGCGGCTGGTCGCGCCGTTAAGAGACTGGATTCGCAGCCGATTCCTCACGACGCGGCCGCGCGCGCCGGCAGCCGGCGCCAGAAGTCTTTGAGAGAACTTACGCTACCGCTCAGAAGCTCGCAAACGAATGCACGAGCCGATTAAAGGCGCCCGCGTTCGACACATTCATGCCGTGTGACGCGCCCGCGATTGTCTGCTTGTCCGCGTAATCGATCCATTCCGCGAGCTTCTCGACGTTGTTGCGGAACATACGCGGGCTCCGTTGGCCCTCGATCAACAGCGTTCTGCATTGGATGCTACGCGCGGCCTCACGCGAATACGCGGGCAACGGATCGCGAAACTGCTTCGGCAAGGTCGCTGCGTTGTCGGCGGCCATCGTGCGAAACGCAATCGAACTCTTGCGCCACGAGCCCGGCGCACTCACGGAGTCGACGAAAAGCTCGAGCCCCGCTTCGATCTCGCCGCCTTCGATCAACTCCGCCACGCGCGCGCGCAGCGCATTCGTCGCGGCCGGCAGCGCGGCCTCGGCCATGCCGTCCATCTGCAACGGACCGCCCGGATCGGCGAGCGTCAGCGTCTTGACAAGCCGCGGATACTCGCGCGCCATGTGAAATGCGACGCAGCCGCCGCGCGAATGCCCGACCAGATGCACGGGCGCGATGTCGAGCGCCTCGATGAATTCCGCGAGTTCGGCGACATGCGTCTGCCAGCCGAATTCGCCCTGAATGCACGCCTCGTTCGCCGGCCAATAGTGGCTCAGGCTCACGGAGATGCAGCGAAAATGCTCCGACAACGCCGCCGTCTGCGCGCTCCAGTAGCGGTAGTCGCACAGCGAGCCGTGCACGAAGACGAGCGGCTCACCCTGTCCGCACTCGACGTACGGCACGCAAATGCCCGACGCAATCGTCGCAAACGACAGCTCGGGCGCGGCTAGCAGGGAGAAATCGGTTCGGGCGTTCATACACTGGCTCCTTTGCCAGCACTATGCCGCACGTCAACATTTAAGAAAATCGCGTAATATTGATGGAATCCATCTACTTTTCTGATACCACGCCTTGAAAGCTCTTGATCTCGACGTCATGACGATGATCGTCGCCGTGGCGGACGCCGGCAATATCAGCCGCGCGGCCGAAGTCGTGCACCGCTCGCAGTCGGCGGTAAGCATGCAGATCAAAACGCTCGAAACCGCGCTCGGCAAGCCGCTTTTCGTGCGCAAGCCGAGAAGCGTCGTGCCCACGCAAGACGGCGAAGTGCTGCTCGCCTACGCGCGCCGCATGCTGGCGTTGCGCGACGAAGCCTGGGCCGCCGTGGTCCGTCCGGACGTGACCGGCCGCGTGAGCATCGGCGTGCCGGACGACTACGCGTCGTCGCTGCTGCCGCCCATCCTCAAGAAATTTTCCGCGACCTATCCGAAGGTTGAGATTCGGGTGGTCGGCCTGCCGAGCGTCGCACTCGCGCCGATGGTGAAGGACGGTTCGGTCGATCTCGTCTGCGCGACGCGCGTGAAGGGTTTGGCAGGAGAGTTTCTGCGACTCGAGCCGATGGTGTGGGCCGCGTCGCCGAGCGCGCACGACATCTGGCGCGAACGGCCCTTGCCGATCGCGGTGTTCTTGCCTGGCAGCGTCGCGCGCGAAAATGCGATCCGCAGCCTCGAACAGGCGCGAATCAGCTATCGCACGTCGTATGAAAGCCCGAGCCTGATGGGACTCGTGTCGATGGCCGAGGCTGGTCTTGCGGTCGTTCCGCTCGCGCAATGCGCCGTTCCCGCGCACTTCGCGCTGCTCGGCCAGGCGCAGGGCTTGCCCGAAATCGCGGCGCTCGAAGTGGTGCTCGCGCGCAGCACGGCATCGAAGCGCCCGCCCTGCGATTTTCTCGCGGAGAAGATCATTGCGGAGTTGAGGCGCTAGGTCGTCGTTCGCGCGACGAGCGTATAAAGTAAGCTAAATGTCGCGCAAAGCCGAAGCCGCTCATTGCCATGAACACGCCTTCTCGCGAATCATCCGGCACTTTGTGGTCCGCCATCGTGCGCCAAACCGCGCATGCACTGGCTTGCGGCGCGTTGCGTCGCATACAGACGCGCCTCGTGACGATTGAAGACGGCGGCGTGCGGTTCCTGATCCGGCAAGTGTCGAGCCTCGAACGCAAGGAGCAGCACGCGCAACAACGCAAGACGGAATCGCCAAGCAATCGCGCAGCCAATCCTTTTCTGCCCTGCGAGCCCGATCTCTTCGTCGCCGATTTATCGGACACGCATCTCGTCCTGCTCAACAAGTTCAACGTCATCGACCACCATCTGCTGATCGTGACGCGCCGCTTCGAGTTGCAGGAAAACCTGCTGAATCCAGCGGATTTCCGCGCGTTATTCGATTGCATCACGCAGTTCGAGAGCCTCGGTTTTTACAATAGCGGCCCGGCTGCCGGCGCGAGTCAGCCGCACAAGCACTTGCAGATCGTGCCGCTGCCACTCGACGAAAGCGCGCCTCATCTGCCGATTGAGCCGTTGCTCGCGGCCGCGCGCAACGACGGCGCGGTCTGCACTGTGCCCGGCCTCGGCTTTGTGCATGCGTTCGCCGCGCTTGATGAGAAGCTCGCGGATAGGCCGCAGGAACTGGCCCGCATTGCGTTCGATACGTATCTGCGTTTGCTCGACGCGAGCGGTTTGCACGCTGTGGACGTGGACGGCGAACCGCGGCAGTCGGCGCCCTACAATCTGCTCGTCACCACGCGATGGATGATGCTCGTGCCGCGCTCTGTCGAAAGCACTGAGGGCATCGCAGTCAACGCATTGGGTTTTGCCGGTTCTCTTTTTGTGAGGAACGATGCGCAAATGCAAACGATCACGCGGCTCGGTCCAATGAATGTGCTGCAACGCGTTGCGGGAACGATTGCAGCGTAGACGTTGCGTGCAAGCGGACGCAACTGAACGCGAAACGTCTACCCGAACCGCTCGACCCGAAACGGACGCGCATCCACAAAAGGCTCTGCGCCCGTCATCATTTCGGCGAGAAGCCGCCCGGTCACCGGACCGAGCGTCAATCCATGATGGTTGTGGCCGAAACAAAACCATAGACCTGTATGACGCGGCGCGGGGCCGATGATAGGCCGCATGTCGGGCGTGCACGGACGCAAGCCGAGCCACGGGTTCGCATCGAGCCGCTCGCCGAGTCCAAACACGGACTTCGCCGAGCGCTCCGCGCGTTCGAGCTGAATGCCGGTCGGCTTCGCGTCGCGCCGCGCGATCTCGACGCCTGTGGTGAGCCGCAGGCGCCCTTGCATCGGCGCGACCACGTAGCCTTGTTCGGAGTCGACGTAGGGCATGGACAGCATGGGCTTCGTCGGCCGATAGTGCATGTGATAGCCGCGTTTTGCGCGCAGCGGAATGCGATAGCCGAGCGGTTCGAACACCTGGTCGGACCACGGACCGAGCGCGACCACCACCTCTTTGGCACTGATGCTGCCCGCCGATGTGCGCACGGTCCACGCGCCCGCTTGTGCTTGCAGCGTCGTCGCATCGCCGGTCAACAACGTGCCGCCGTCCTGTTCGAAGAGACGCGCGTAACCCTTCGTCAACGCCCCCGGATTCACGATGCTTTTCGGGTCTTGCCAGTGCAGCGCGCCGCAGAATCCATCCGCGAGACCGGGCTCGTGTGTCGCCAATACCGTTGCATCGAGCGCGACCACGCGCAGTCCATGCGTTCGCGCGGTGGCCTCGGCGGCCGCCGCATTGCGCGCGAATTCCGCGGGCGTGCGAAACGCCTCCATCCAGCCTTTGCTGATCGCGAGATCCGCGAGACCGGCACGGTCGATCAACAGATCGTGCTCCGCGACGCTTTGACGAATCAGCGGCAGCATGTCACGCGCGGCGCTCATCAGCCGCTCGGGCGACGACTCCCACCAGAAGCGCGCGAGCCAGCCCGCGAACGACGGCAACGCGCGATAGTCCCAGTAAAGATCCGTCGACTGGTTGCGCGCATAGCGCAGCAGCGTGTCGAGATTACGCGGAAATGCGTAAGGCACGACCGACGACGACTCGATCAGCCCGGCGTTGCCGAAACTGGTTTCCTCGCCGGGCGCACGCCGGTCGACGAGCGCTACACGCCGGCCCCGGCTCTGCAAATGCAGCGCAGCCGACACGCCGACGATCCCGGCGCCCAGCACGATCACATCGAAATCCATAAGCTCGCTCTGCTGGCTACGCAATACATTACTTCGCGATGATGTCGCGATTGAAGTACTTCTGCGAAAGCGCGCTGAGCGTGCCGTCTTTCTTCAGCGCCTCGAGCGCCGCGTCGACCTTCTTCGCGAGCGCCTTGTCGCCCTTGCGCAAGCCGAAGCCGGTTCCTTCGCCGAGCGTGGCGGGATCGCTGAGCGGCTGACCGGCAATCGCATAGTCGTGGCCGGCCGGCTTCTTCAGGAAGCCGTCTTCCACCGTTTGCGTTTCCTGCACCGCGGCGTCGAGCCGGCCCGCGACGAGATCGGTGTACACCTGGTCCTGATCCGCGTACGAGACGACCGAGACGCCCGCGTTCGCCCAATGCGCCTTCAGAAAATCTTCCTGCGACGAACCTTGCAGCACGCCGACCCGCTTGCCCTGCATGCTCTTCACATCCGGCATCAGGCCCGAGCCGCGCTTCGCGACCATCACGATCGGCACGATATAGATGGGCCGCGTGAAGTCGATGGTCTGCTTGCGCTTGGCCGTGATGTTCATCGCCGAATTGATGACGTCGAACTTGCGCGCCTGCAACGCGGGAATCAGGCCGTCGAACGCGTTTTCGACCCACTCGCATTTCACGGCCATCTTCGCGCACACCGCATTGCCGACGTCCACGTCGAAGCCCTGCAATTGACCCGTGGCGGTCTTGCTTTCGAACGGCGGATAGGCGGCTTCAATGCCGAAGCGCAACGTGTTCTGGGTTTCCGCGCTGGCCGTGCCGACGGAGCCGACAGCACCGGCCACAACAGCAGCGGCGACGAAAAGAGAGAGTTGGAGCTTGCGGAGCATGGTGGTTCCCTGTCTGTTGGGGATCGCGAATCAGCGGCACGAATGGGCGTCGCCTGTCTGCCTGGAGAGGCCGCGCGAATGTCGGTGAAAACCCGCGTCCGCGCGCTCTCTGGAACAACAGTCTATTCTGGACTCGGGCAAAAGCAAGCGATTTTCAAAATAAAAGTCCAGTCTGGACTTTTTGACTTTAGAATGGCCGTGACGCGGGATACCGGCAAACGTTGCGGAGAGCAGGCACATGAGCACGACACATACGGACAAAGCGATTCCACTGATCGTCGACGAAGAAACCGTTCGCAAAGCGCTACCGCATCTCGACGTGCGCGGAGCCTTGACGCGGATGTTTCGTGCGCTCGCGAACGACGCGGCCGTGCAGCCGCCGCAAACGCTCACGCTCTTTCCGCGCGGCGCGGGCGACTTCATCACGTACCTCGGCGCGATGTCCGACGCGCAGGTGTTCGGCGCGAAGCTGTCGCCCTACATCGTGACCGGTTCGCAGCCGGTGATCACCGCGTGGACCGCATTGATGTCGATGCAAACCGGCCAGCCGCTCATGTGGTGCGATGCGGGGCTGCTGACCATCGAGCGAACGGCCGGCACCACGGCGCTCGCCGTCGAGCATATGGCGCCGCCCGGCGCGCGCACGCTGGCGGTCGTCGGCGCAGGCGCGGTGGCGCAGGCTCATATTCGCCATCTCGCGGCGCTGAGGCCGTGGACTGCCATTCGCGTCTTCTCGCGCGATCTGAAGGATGACGAGATAACGCAGAAGAAAATCACGGCGCTCGATGAGCGCATCCATATCTGCACGCGCATTGAAGATTGCGTGGCAGACGCCGACGTCGTCGCGCTGTGCACGTCGTCCGGTACGCCCGTGCTGGCGGACGGGATGCTCGGCAAGCCCGCGCTCATCACATCGATCAGCACGAACGCGGCAAACGCTCACGAGGTCCCGCCCGCGTGGATTCCCGCAATGGACGTGTACTGCGACTACAGACAAACCACTCCGGCAAGCGCGGGCGAAATGAAACTGGCCATTGAGCAGCACGGCTGGCAAGCACGCAACGTGGCGGGCGATCTGCCCGAACTCGTCGCCGGTATCGCGGCGCGGCCGTCCTATGAGAAGCACGCGTTTTTCCGCTCGATTGGGCTTGGACTCGAAGACGTGGCAATCGCATTCGAACTCTTCAGGCATCTGACCGCGCAATAGCGTCTATGCAGCGATGCCGCCTAAGCGGCCGCACGCGTCGCTCATGGCAAAATGACGCGCGAGCCGACGCGTTGTAGCCTCTGCGAAACCGGAACCCACCTGCCCTATGCGAAAGACCAAGACAACGGCCACGCGCCGCCTGCTTCTGGATCGATACAGCCGTGTCGCGGACGGCATCGCGCTGCTTTTTTTCCCCTACGTCGAGATCGTCATTCACGACCTGCACAGTCAGACGGTCGCGTACATCGCGAACAATCTGTCCAAGCGCGAGATCGGCGACGAGTCCGCGCTGGAGGAAATCGATCACACGGTCGAGTCCGGCACGATCGGGCCTTATGAAAAGATCAACTGGGACGGCAGGCGCATGCGCTGTGTGAGCACCGTGCTATTCGACGACGCGGACGTGGCGGTCGGCGTGATGTGCGTGAACTACAACATCGCCGTGTTCGAGGACGTCAAGCATGTGATCGACCGCGTGATTTCAGGCGCGGGCGTGGTTAAGCAACCCGAGGAACTCTTCAAGGACGACTGGCAGGAGCGCATCAACACGTTTCTTCACGCGTGGCTCCAGGAGCGTCAACTCGCGCTGAATTCGCTGACGCGCGACCATCGACGCGAACTGGTGGAAGCGTTGTGGGCCGAAGGCGCGTTCAAAGGCAAGAGCGCGGCGAACTATGTGGCGAGCGTGCTGGGAATGGGCCGCGCCACCGTCTATCAGCATATCCGCGATCTGCGCGGCGCGGCCGCGTAAGTGGGCGTATGCAGCGCGCTATTCGACCAGATCGCGGTTGTGCGCGGCGGCAGCCGCGGCGGCGTAGTGAGCGCTGTCGGCAGGCGATGAGCTAATCGCGCGAGCGCGCCGCGCCGGGCCAAAGATTCGCGCAACAGGCGTCGTACCAAACCGCATCGTCTCTAAAGAAACAGCAGTCCCCGGCAGAAAGCGCCAGACGAGCAGCAGCAGCGCCAGCACCGCGGGACACCAGCGCAAATCGGTCGGCACCGTTTCGCGGTGAGCGAGCCGCGTATCGAGCATCGCGTCGCGCAACGACTCCGCGTCCATCAAACGCCGATAACCGAAGCCGACCTGCCCGGCCACCGCGCTCAAATAATGCCCTTGCAACGCGGACCGTTCCTCGTGACTGGCCGCATGAGCCGCAGACGCATGCATCTGCGGAACCTGCACGACCTCGTCCGCCTGCCAGTAGCCGATGCGATTGCCGTGCGCGTCACTGCGCGGAATCGGCGCCGGCTGATCGCCGCCGACGCCGATCAGCCAGCCCTTCACGTGCGCGGGATTGATGTCCTGCTTGAGTGCATCGGAGGGCAGCAGCGGCGGCGCTTCCTGGCCATCGGTGACGAAGACGACGGCCGTGCTGTCGCCAATCTCCTGCGCCACGCGAACCGCCGAATAAACACCGCCCTCGGCGATGCGGCTGTAGTTCGTCCAGCGCATGTGCCCGTCGATCCGATCGAGCGACGCCAGCAGCGCATCGTAGTTGCCGCACACTTCGACGGGCGGCAGCAGCAGAAAACTACGCTGCCCGGTGAACGCGCTCCAGCCGATTTTCGACCCGCACGGCAGTTGCCCGAGCGCCTCGCGCATCGCCGCACGCGCGAACACGAGCCGGCTCACCGGCGCACCGTCGAGCATCGCATCTTCTACGTTCATGCTCTGCGTAATATCGAATGTGACGATGTAGCTCGACGTATTGCGCGGCAACGCGACCGGCGGCATCGCAAGCGCGAGAATCAGCAGCACGAGCGCGGCTGCCGTCATCCAGTGACGTCCGGTGAAAAAGCCTCGCATGGATGCGCGCAGGCTCACGGCAAGTCCCTGCTTTCGGGGTCGCGCACCTTGATGTCGTGCTGCTCCTTGACGTCAGGCGCACTTGACGCGGAACGCGTCTCGGGCGCGAGCCACAACGCACGTTCGAGGTTGTAGCGCGCGTCCCAATCGTCGGGTGCAATGCGCAGCAGGCTTCGATAGCGGGCTTTCGCTTCCTCGACCATCGCAAGCGATTCGACCGCGCCCGCAGGGCTATGTCCGATGCCCTGGCGCAGATACAGATTGCCGAGATCGAACAGCGCAGCGCGTCCAGTGTCGCTCTCGGGTTGCTCGCGAATCAGCGACTCGAAGAGAGGACCCGCCGTGTCGTAAGCGCCCTCTTTCGACA
Organism: Paraburkholderia graminis C4D1M; assembly: GCF_000172415.1. Lineage (GTDB taxonomy): Bacteria > Pseudomonadota > Gammaproteobacteria > Burkholderiales > Burkholderiaceae > Paraburkholderia > Paraburkholderia graminis. Next base: position 77,575 of record NZ_ABLD01000001.1, on the reverse strand, counting down.
GCGCGATCGCGCGCGCGAGTCTGACTTGCGGCGCGTCGTCCATGCTGCCGGCGCTGCGCGGCGCCTGCTTCGCGGCTGCCTTGCCGGCGGTAGCGGTAGCGCTGGCGGCCACGACCTGGTTCACCTCCTCCGCGTGACGCAACCGCAGCCCGTCATAAGCGGCCACCGCTGCGCAGCACAGCGCGACGGCCCCGAAGATGACATGCACCGACGCGCGCTTCATGCCCACACCCGAACCTGAAAGAACCGCAATGCGATGAGCAGCACGCAACTCGCAAGCGCTGCCGCCAAGCAATACGAACTCAGATCCTCGCGCGGCAAACGCTCGACGAACGTCGTCTGCGCATTCTGCTGCCGGTTGATTTCGGCCATCGCGTCCCTCATTGCTTTTGCATTACCCGTCTGGAACAAACGATAAGGTGTCTTCAGCGAAAGAAAATAGCGGTGCAATTCCGCTTCCGCCGACGACTCGCTCGCCGGCACCTTCGCATTCAGGTCGGGACTGTAAATGCTGCTTCGCAAGTAGATGAAGTAGAGCGCGATGTCATTGCGCAGCAGGCCGTCTTCAATCAGTTGACGCACACGCGCGTTCAGCTTCGCGCCGCCGTCGGAGACGAGCACGATTGCGCGGCGGCTCGACGAATGTTGCTGATTGAATTCGCCGATCGCAGTCAGCAGCCCGAGATCGAGTTGCGTGTCGGGCATGCCGCGGCCCACGCTCGTACCGGCGATGGCGGCGTCGATCGCGCGATGGTCGTACGTGAACGGCATCGCCAGCAACGGGCTCGTGCCGAACATCATGAACGCGAGCCGGTCGTTCGGCCGCTGCGCGACGAACTCCGTCAACGAAGCGCGCGCCACCTTGTTCTTCGATTCGCCCGCGCTGACCTCAACGCCCTTGCTGTTGATCGGCTCGTCCATGCTGGCGCTGCGGTCCATCAGAATCAGAATCTGCGCGCCGCTGCCCGTGCGCAATACCTCGCGATGCGAGCGCCCAGGACCGGCCAGACCGACGACGATCGCGAGCATCGCCAGCACGGCGCTGCCCTGCGCGACGGCGCCGATCCAGCGTCCCGCGCGATCGTCCGGCAGCCACGCGATCCACGAAAACGCGAGCGTGTCGGCGCGGCGCGGCAGCAGCGGCAGCAATGCGAGCGGCAGCAGCGCGAGCAGCCAGGGATGAGCGAAGTCGAGCGCCATATTGTTCATCGCTGATGACGCTGTTCCGCGCGATACAGCGCCTCGCACAGCGTCTTGAGCGGATAGGCCTCGGCGGTCGACGCGCGCACGAAAAAGCGTTCCGCCGATTGCCGGTAGAACTGCTCCAGTTGCGCGCGCAACGGTTGCAAATACGGCGCCCGCGCGAACAGCGCCGGCAGCGAACCGCCATGCACGACATGACCCGCCGTTTCGTTCAACGCGCGATGCAGGCAAAGCCACGCATCCGTGGAGGCATCCATGCGCGGCTCGGGGTCGCGCTGCGCGCGTTGCATGCGCCGCATTTGCCGCCACGCGCGCGCGAACGGCAGCCGCGCCGACTCGCGCGCATTGCGCCACCACCACCAGCCGGCCCACGAGAACAAGGTCAGCAACGACAAGCCCGCAGCGATGCCGGCCTGCCGGCGCAGCGGCGCAGTGGACAGCGGCAAAGCCTGGCGGTCGGGCCGCAGCGCTTGCAGATCGCCGGCATTGAACGGATTCGCAGGCGTCGCGGGACCGATGCTGATCGGCCACTCGGCGACGCGCAGCGTCGCGCCCGACGACGACGGCAGCGTCAACGCGGGCAACGCAATCTGCGTGAGCGCGGTCGGCACGTTGACGAGCTGATAGTCGATCGCCATCCAGCGGCGGCCCTCGTCGTCGGTCTCGGTGCGAACGCGCCGGCGCTCGAGCCACGTATCGGTGCGGCCGAGCGAAGGCGGCGTCACCGAGCCAATCTCGCGGTCGCCGTCTTGCAGCAGTATGCGTTGCGTGAGGACATCGCCGAGCAGATAGCCGAATGCGCGCGGCTCCTGCACGGTCGGCTGGAATACGGCGCCGCTCGCGGCTGCTGCGTTCGTGGACGGCAATAGCGAAGGCAGCAGCACGATAGCGACGATCGTCGCGGCCCGTATGCGGCGTAGCGTTCCCCCGAATCTCATGCAACGGCCTCCAGAAAGTAGCGCGACATGGCCTCCGGATCGAAAGCGCTTTCGATAAAAAACGGCTGGATCGCGCGCTTGCCGAACATCTGCGAGAGTTCGCCGCGGCGTGTTGCAACGCCTTCGCGCCAACGCTCCCGCACGCCGGCGCTCAGCCACAGCGTGCGCCGCGCGCCGGACTCGGCATCGCTGACCGCGAGCAGCGGACCGCCCGCGGGCGGCACGGTCTCCGCTGCGTCCCATATGACGATTGGCACGACGTACGAATGCACCAGCAAGTCGAGCGCGGCGGGTAAGGCCGCGAGCGGCCAGTGGAAATCGGAGACGATAAAGACCAGCGCCTGACGGCCCGCCAGCGTCGACGCGACGCGCCGCAGTGCGTCCGCACTTTCGCCGACGTCATTCGACGCCGCGCTCTCACTCCCGCGCAGCATCGTCGCGAGCAGATTGCCGATGCCGCGGCCCGAGCGCGCCGGCATGAAAAGATCGTCGCGTGAAGCATGATCGAAGGCGAGCATGCCCAACGGATCGCCCACACGAAACGCGCTATAACCCAATGCCTCGACGAAATCCGCGGCCACCTCCAGTTTCGTTTGACGGCTGCCGAAGCGCATCGACGCGGACACATCGACAAGCACCTGCACCGGCACCGCCGCGCGCTGCAAATGCACCCGCACGAGCCATTCGGAGCGCGCCGCGCGCACGCTCGCCCGCAGATCGAGACGGCGCGGATCGGGATAGTCGAAGAGGCGCCCGTGCATCGCGAATTCCTGGCCAGCGCCGAAGCTCGATCCACGATGCGAGCCGGGCCGAACGCCCGATGAGCGCATCGGCAAACGGTAGTGGAATTCCGCTATCTCGTTCATCGCTCAAGGCACCGCCAGTCTGCCGACGATCTGCGTCATCAACGCCTCCGAGAGTTCCTGGCGGCGCAATTCGTAGATCGGCGTGAAGAACACGCGGTGGCCCAGCGCGGGCAGCAGCACCGCGTGAATGTCCTCGGGAATCAGATGCGTGCGGCCCGCGAGCCACGCGACCACACGCGCCGCGCGCAAGAGCGCGCTCATCCCGCGCGGACTCGCGCCCGCCAGGATGAGCCGCTCCATGTCCACGCCGTCGAGCGCGATGCCGAAGCGCTGCGGCGTTTCGGTAGCCTGCCAGATGTCCAGCACGTAGCGCTCTATCGTCTCGCTCGATTGCACGCTGTGCTGGATCGCCGCGCCGATCTGGTTCAACTGCTCCCACGGCACGATGGCCGGAGAAAGACGCGCGAGCAGCCGGTCGACGTCGTGATAGTCGGCATCGAACACGAGCGCGCGGCGCACCTCGGTGTCGTCGGGCGTCGGCATGCCGAGTTCGAAGAGAAAACGGTCGCGCGCCGCCGACGCCAGTTCGAACGTCTCTTCCTTCTCGACCTTGTTGCGATCCGCGAACACCGTCATGTGCGGAAAACGATATTCGCGGTCGAACGCCCACACCGAACGCTCGGCCATCGCACGCAACAGCAGCGACTGCACCTGCGGACGCGCTCGATTGATCTCGTTGAAGAAGAACGTGGTGAGCCGCTCGCCGTGCCGCAGAAGCGGACCGGGATCGATACGCGGCCTGCCTTCGGCATCGACATAGGTGTGATAGACGAGATCGCCCGGCATCAGATCGATCGTGCCTTCGACGCGCTCGAACTCGCCGCCCACCACGCGCGCAAACGCGCGCAACACGGTCGTCTTGCCGACGCCGACGCCGCCTTCGAGCAGCACATGGCCGCGCGCAAACAGCGCCACGGTGATGAGCCGGATCACCTGCGACTGGCCGATCACCGCGCCCGCGACTTCTTCCTCGATATGCAGCGCGTGCAGACGCCAATCCTGAAGCTGTTCGCTGGAACCCATCGGTGCAATCTCCTATGGCGGGCACACACCGCGCCGCCGGCAAGAAAAACGCTTCACGCGGATGCGTCGTCGACTGCCTTTAACAGAACCTTCGATCTTCCCGGCGACGGCACGAACCCCGCATACTCGCGCTCCAGATAAGCTGCGGCCTCCTCGAGCAGGAACTGCCGGAAGATCATGCAGGTCGGCGAAAGCTGCTTGGCGCGCAAATGCACGATCTGCCACGTCCGCTCGATCGGCGTGCCGTTCACATCGAGCAGGGCGAGTTCGCCGGTACGCAGTTCGAGCAGCAGCGTATGCAGCGAAATGAGGCTCACGCCCATGCCCGCGATCACCGCCTGCTTGATCGTTTCGTTACTGCCCAGCGTGACGACTTTCGCGGGCGTGAACAAATGCTGGCGGAACATTTCCTCCGCGGCCATGCGCGTGCCCGAACCGGGCTCGCGCACCAGAAACGTATCGCCGCGCAGCTCCTGCAAATCGAACCGTTGTGCGCCGACGAGCGGATGATCGACCGGCGCGATCACCACTTGCGGATGCCATGCGAGCGGCTCGGTCGTCGTGTCCAACTCCGGCGGCGGCCGGCCCATGATCGCGAGATCGATCGCGTTGTCCTGCAACAGACGCAATAGCGCGTCGCGATTGCCGACCGAAAAGTGAACGTCGACTTTCGGGTAGATGCGCGAATACATCGCGAGCAGCTTGGGCGCGAAATACGTCGCGGAACTGACGATGCCCACCGCGATCGAGCCGCTGTCGGCCTGCTTGAGCGAGGTCATCGCATCTTCGGCGTCCTTGATCTCGCCGAGAATGCGGCTCGCGTGATGGCTGAACTTCTCGCCGGCCTCGGTCAATGCGAGCTTGCGCGCAATCCGTTCGAACAGACGCAGGCCCACGGCTTCCTCGAGTTGATGAATCTGCATCGACACGGCCGGCTGCGTCAGATGCAACTCCTCGGCCGCGCGCGCGAAGCTCGTATAGCGGCTCGCCACGACGAAAATCTGCAACTGACGCAGCGTGAGCGAGCGGATGAAATTCAAGGCCATGCGCCGCTACCGGCTCGCGCGCGGCGCGTTCGACGGCGTGACGGGCTCGTTCGGCGAACGCGGCGCGTTGTTCGGCGCGCCAGGCGCGTTCGGTGCATTCCCCGGCGGCGTCAGCTTGCGCAACACAGCCTGAAAACTGAGCGCGCGGCTTTGCAGCGGATGCGCGAAATCGTTGTTGGCGCCCGGCACTTCCGTGCGAATCATCGCGACCTGGCCCGGCACCGTACTCGCGATCAGAAACGTATAGCGCTTGCCCGTGTATTGCGGAAAACGCGCGGCGTTGGGATCGTCGAGATACGGCTGCACGACGATCTGCTGCGCCTTCACCGCCTTGCCGCCGATCTGGCTCGTCACCGTTTCGATCTTCGGCCCGGCGGCGAGCGCGAGCCGCAGGCGCTGCTGGAAATAGCGGCGTTTTCCGCCCGTCAACTGCTCCATCTCGGCGATGTCGCGCTCGAGAAAATAGATGATGACGGGATTGCACTGCAAGCCGCCGTTCGGCAACGGAACCGCGCCGCGTTTATCGGACACCTGGGCGTCGCCCTTCGCATTGTCGGCGCTCGTCACGAGTACCTTGACGGTGTCGCTGCCGTGCGCGGACGCGTCGGAGCTGAGCAACGCGTAGTCGAGTTCGGTTTGCTGCTCGACGCCGTGCAGATGATCGGTCGTAAAGATGAGGCGCTCGGCGGGCGAAATATCGCTCGCGCCCGGCGCGGATGCGGGTGCAGGCGTGGCCGCTTGCGCGTTGGCTACAACGACGCCCATCGCACCCATTGCGCCCGTCACGCATGCGATGCTCGCGGCGCACGCCGCGAGCACGCGCCGCCTGCCGTTGCTGATACCGCCGCTCACGCCGTCGTCAGGAATACCGCCGGGAAACCCACCACACTCCGCCGTCATGGCGACGCGTCCGCGGGTTTGCCCGCCGGTGCGTCGACCGGTTTCAGCAGCGGCACTTCATAGCTCGTGAGAATGCTGTCGATCTTGTCATGGTTCGCGCCGATCCATTGATCGACCTTGTCCTTCCACGCTTTCTCGCCGTAGCGCACGCCCATCGAAATCGTATAGTCGAAGCGGATGCCCGGCGTGGCCGGGAACGGCACGAGCTTCACCGAATCGCCGGAGCGCTTCGCGAAGTAACCGGCAATCGGCCCCCACAGAAACACCACGTCGACATTGCCCGCCTGCAGATCGCGTTCGATCATCTGGCCGGGATATTCCTGCGGGTCGCCGCTTTGCACCTGATACGACACCGCCTGATCGATCAGGTTATGACCGAGCAGCCAGTCGACGGCAGGCGTCTGCGTGAAGATGCCGAAACGCAGCTTATGAAGTTGATCGGGCGGCAGCTTGAGCAGATCGTCGGGCGTATTGATGCCGGCCAGTTCGGGCCGCTTCTTGAACACCATTGCATAGGTCGAGCGCAGATAGGGCTGCGTGGTCGATGTCATGTCGTAGCCTTTCGGCACGCCGATGATCAGATCGCATTTGTACGCGCCGGTATCGGCCACCTTCTCGCGCAACGTATGGCGCACGAAGCCCATGCGCTGCGGAAAATACGTGTATTCGAGCTTGTAGCCGAAGTCGCTCGCCATCTGGCTCGCGATGCGGTTCTCGTAACCTTCGCCCTTGTTGTTCGACAGGGGCATGTTGTTCGGGTCCGCGCAGACGCGCAGCACGCCGTCGGCGCCGTCGTTGTTGGGCAGCGCCTCGCCCTGGGCGCGCACTGCGCCGCTTGCGAGCGCCGCATAGCAAAGCGCGCCTGCCACGAGCGCCGCATGCACGTGCATTGAATGACGATGACGCATCGATCACCTCCTGAAGTAAAGCCGCACGCTATTTTGCGTCGATGGCCTGCAGATCGCCGGGCTTGATCTGCCCGTCCGAACGCCCTTTCAGATAGGCGTAAAGGTTCTCCCAGTTCTTTTGCATCATCTGGCTGGAACTGAAGTCGGGCATGCCTTTCTCGACCCGCCCGCCAAACACGGTGCGATGAAACTCGTTCTTGTCGAGCGTCTTGAACGCCTCGACGAGCGACGGCCCCACCATGCCCTGCTGCTGCGCGCCGTGGCAGCGTTCACAGGCAAGCGCGCGCCAGGTCTTCCATCCTTGCAACGTGTTGCTGTCCACCTTGCTGCCGTCGACCACCTTGTACGCCACCTGGGCAATCGCGGGATTGGTCTGAGCGTACGCGACAGGCAGCACGACGAAAAGGACCGGCAACGCCGCTCCCAACAAGATTGATCGGCCTTTCATATGCAGATGTCTCCTCGATCCTCGGGAAAGGGCCGCGCCGGCTGCTTCGTGCAGCGACGCGGACCCATGACTCAATTGAACCAACTGTTATTGAACCAGCCGTTGATTAACCGCCGGCACCGCCCGGAATGGCGAACACGAACAGCGTGCCGCCGAGCGCCGTGTACTTCGCGAGTTCGCGATAGCCGCCCACTGCGCCCAGACCTTCCGTCGACTTCTCGAGTCCTGCCGCCATGCCGATGCCGGCCCAGCCGCCGATGCCCGAGTACACGCCCACGTATTGCTTGCCCTGATACTGATACGTGAACACGTTGCCGATGATTCCCGACGGCGTCTTGAAGCGCCACAGTTCCTTGCCGTCCTTGATGCGGACTGCCTTCAGGTAGCCTTCGAGCGTGCCGTAGAACGCGATGCCGCCAGCGGTGGCGAGCGCGCCCGACCACACCGAGAACTTCTCCGGCTTGGACCAGACGATCTTGCCCTTCGCCGCATCCCACGCGATGAAGTTGCCCATCGCGTTGTTCTCGTTCGGACCCGGATACATCGACAGCGTCGCGCCCACATACGGCTGACCCGACACGTAATCGACATCGAACGGTTCGTAGTCCATGCAAACGTGATTCGTCGGCACGAGGAAGAGGCTCGAGTTCGGGTCGAACGCCGCGGGCTGCTGGTCCTTCGAGCCGAGCGCCGCCGGACAGATGCCCTTCACGTTGTGATCCGAACCGGCTGCCTGCGTCGAATACGCCGCGTTGCGAATCGGCTTGCCGCTCTTCAGGTCCACGCTGTCCGCCCAGTTCACGGCCGGATCGTACTTCTGCGCGACGAGCAGTTGGCCGCTCTCGCGGTTCAACGTGTAGCCGAAGCCGTTGCGGTCGAAGTGAACGATGGCGGGCACCTTCTTGCCGTCGATGGTCAGATCCGACAGGATCATTTCATTGACGCCGTCATAGTCCCACTCGTCGTGAGGCGTCATCTGATAGACCCACTTCGCCATGCCGGTATTCAGATCGCGGGCCATGATCGACATCGACCACTTGTTGTCGCCGGGACGCTGCGTCGGGTTCCATGTGCCCGGATTGCCGGTGCCGTAGTAGACAAGGTTGAGCTTCGGGTCCCACGCATACCAGCCCCACGTGGTGCCGCCGCCCAGCTTCCACTGATCGCCCTTCCATGACTTCAGCGACGAGTCTGCGCCAACCGGCACCATCTTGCCGTCGGTGTAGGTCATCGTCTTGTCGGGGTCCATCAGCATGTCCTTGTCCGGGCCCGTGCTAAATGCGGTCCAGACCGGCTTGCCCGTCTTGATGTCGTAGGCGATCAGGCGTCCGCGAACGCCGAACTCGCCGCCCGAGATGCCCGTCAGCACCTTGTCGCCGAATACGTGCGGCGCATTGGTGTTGGTTTCGCCGGCTTTCGGATTGCCGTTCTGCGCGCTCCACACGACGTCGCCGGTTTTCGCGTTCAACGCGACGAGCTTGGTGTCGGCCTGTTGCAGGAAGATCTTGCCGTCGCCATAAGCGAGCCCGCGATTAACGGTGTCGCAGCACATCACGGACACAACCGAGTCGTCCTGTTTCGGCTGGTACTGCCAGATGAAAGTCTGATCCTTGAGGTTGATCGCAATCACCTTGTTAGGGAACGGCGAGTGGATATACATGGTGTCGCCGATCACGAGCGGCGCGCCTTCATGGCCGCGCAGCACGCCGGTCGACATGGTCCATGCGACCTGAAGTTTGCCGACGTTGCTTTCGTTGATCTGCTTGAGTGGGCTGTAGCGGTGGTTGGCATAATCGCCTGCCTGAGCCGCCCAGTTAGACGGACTTTTCATGAGCCCGTCGAGCTGCGAATCGGCCTGTGCAACGATAGAGCTCAAGGCTGCCGACGCGAGGATCGCGAGCCCAAGAACCGTGGTGCGTAAGTTCATGTCTCCTCCAGAATGGTCTTGCTGTTCAACTCACGAATGACCCACGCTACCTCGCAGCACCGGGCGCGCCACCACGGAGCAGGGTAACGATCAACGCCATTCCCGATCGTTGTCGGGTTTTGCGGCGCATGTCGGCCAACGCATATTCCATGCCGATGCGGCAGCGGCGCACAGCGCAGGCGCTGTTACGAGGCGAGCGTCAAACGCCGCGCGGTCACATCGCATCAAGCCGCGCGCGGCGCGTCGGGCGTCGTCGGCCTTGGCATGTGACACGTGGATCAAACGGCAACGGCGGACGATCACGCTCGACGCCGCCCAACTGTGTCACGCCGTGACACCACCGATGCGCGGCATGTGGGACATACTGTGTCATGGCCCGATACGAAGCGTGTCCGTCGCGAGGCAGGCTGCATGCGAAGCGGTTCGCGCGATGCGTCGGGCCATCCGCCAGTCGCATGGCGCATCAATTGCAGCGCAACATGAGGCCGAGCGATCGATTCAACATTGCGATCCGACTTTGCGATCCAACATTTGCGGAGCAGCGATCATGGCAAGCACAGAAAAGGTCTATTCCGACGACGAGATCCAGCAACGTCTCGTCGGTCCGCTACAGCACTGGTACGTCGAAGACGGCTGGTTGCGGCGCAAATACCGCACCGAAGGCTGGAAGGGAACGCTGATGGTGGTAAACGCGGTGGGTCATCTCGCGGAGGCCGCCTGGCATCACCCGGATCTGACGGTCTCCTATGCATTCGTGATCGTGAAGCTCAAGACGCATTCGGCGAAGGGCATCACCGACAAGGACTTCGCGCTCGCCGGCAAGATCGAGTCGTTCATCCAGTGGCAGCCGGCCACCGAGGGCGGTCCACTGGAAGGCACGCCCACCGACGACCAGCGCTTCCGCTATATCAAGTACGACGCGCCGAAGCCATCGCAGGCGCCGGAAACATCGGAAGGCGGTTGACGCGACGCATCGCGCGGCAGCCTGGTACGCCTTTCGCTTGACGTCCTGCGCCGAGCGTCGCGCGATGGCGCTCATGGCCGCGCTCATGGCCGCGCTCATGGCCGCGCTCGTGGCCACAGTCACAGTCACGGCCACACCAATGGCCGCGTGACGATTCCTCCCGCTCGAGCGCCATCGGGTCACGCATGAACAAGGACACTCGCGATGCAGCTTCACGTTCGCCGCCTTTCGCCTGACGCCACCGTGACGGTCGACGCCCCCGCGCGGCTGCATCTGGGCTTTCTCGATCCGAACGCGTCGCTTGGGCGCGCGTTCGGCAGCGTCGGACTGATGATCGACGGCGGCGGCACTCGCATCGAAGCGCGCTTCGCCGAGCGCGACAGCATTAGCGGCGCGCTATCGGACGCGGAGCGCGAGCGCATCGCGATCTGTCTCGAACGGCTGCATGCCGCGTTCGACCCCACGCCGGTCGCGATCCAGGTCACGCAGATGCCGCGCGCGCACACCGGGCTCGGCTCGGGCACGCAACTCGCGCTTGCGGTCGGCATGGCGTTCGTGCGGCTGCTCGGCCATCTGGCGACGACGGCCGAACTGGCGAGCCTGCTCGGCCGTGGCGCGCGTTCGGGAATCGGCGTGCTCGGCTTCGATTCCGGCGGCCTGCTGGTCGACGGCGGGCCGTCCGGCGATTTGCGGCCGGGCGTGCCGCCGCTACTTGCACGCCAGCCGTTTCCCGAGAACTGGCGCGTGCTGCTCGTCAGCGACACCGCGCGAGAAGGTCTGCACGGCCCCGAAGAACGGCGCGGTCTCGCGGCGCTCGCGCCGTTTCCTCAGCGACTCGCCGCGCATCTGTGCCACCTCGTGCTGATGAAAATCCTGCCGGGCGCCGCCGAACGCAACATCGTGCCGTTCGCGCACGGCCTCACGGAGATGCAGCAGACCATCGGCGAATATTTCGCGCCCGTGCAGGGCGGCGTGTTCACGAGCCCCGGCGTCGAGCGCGCGCTGCGCGCGGTGGCCGCGCAACGCACCGCGGGCATCGGCCAGAGTTCATGGGGTCCGACGGGTTTCGCGATCGTCGGCAGCGCGCGCGACGCCGAAGCCGCGCTCGCCACCGCGCGCGAAGCGACGCGCGGCATGCCGCAGATCGAATGCACGATCGTCGGCGGACGCAATCGCGGCGCCACCGTGCGCTCGAGCGAGGCGCGGCAGCACCACCGCATCGGCGCAGCATGAAGTGCTTTTACTCCGCGCCGCGATTCGTGCACCGGGCGGCTCACGAACGGGCTGCGCGTGCTGGCGATGCCGCAGCACCGCGCGCGACGCGACGCACGTCACGAACTCCCGGACGTCACGAACGCCATCAACGTCACCAGCGTGACGCGCGCCACGACATGCGACTCGCGCAAACAGCATGGCGTACCAGCCCGCGCCTTTTGCGTCCTCTCGACGGGAGCGCGGCTTCTCTCGGCCCTTCCCTTGCGCAATCCACGACATCGCCATTGAAACGAGCCCCCTGCCATGTCCGACACCACTGAAAAACCCGCCGAACGGCCGTACATCCTGCACATGCTGACGGCCACGCCGCAGATGAGCCCCTTCGACGTGAACATGGCCGCCGATGCCGGCTACCAGATCATCGTGCCGTACTGCAACGTCGACGCGGGGATGGTGGCGAACCTTACGCAGGACGCGATCTTTTCGCGCGGGCCGAAAGGCGTGGCGCGCACCGGCATCTTCATCGGCGGACGCGACGTGATGCTCGCCGCCGACATGCTCGACAGCGCGCGCCGGGCAATGGTGCCGCCGTTCGAGGTGTCGGTATTCGCCGACCCGAGCGGCGCGTACACGACCGCCGCCGCGCTCGTCGCGCTCGCCGAGCGGCATCTCGCGAAGGCGTACGGCATGGAACTGGGCGGCAAGCGCGTGCTGATTCTCGGCGGCACCGGCGCGGTCGGGCGTGTGGCCGCGGCGATGGCGGCGTCGCTGGGCGCCGACGTTTGCATCGCCAGCCACACCGACGCGGCGCGCGCCACGCGGGTGAGCGACGAGCTCAATCAGCGCTTCCAGATTGTGACGAAAGGCGTGGGCACGGCGACGTCCGACGAACTGCGCGCCGCGCTCGGCGAGGCCGAGATCGTACTGGCGACGGCTGTCGCCGGCGTGCAGGTGGTGAGCCGCGACGACCTCGCCCACGCGCGCCACCTGCTGATCGCCGCCGATGTCAACGCCGTGCCGCCCGAAGGCATTGCCGGCGTGAACGTGATGAACGACGGCAAGCCGATCGACGGCGTGCCGACTGCGGGCGGCGCGATCGGCATCGGCGCGCTCGCGATCGGCAACGTCAAGTATCAGGTCGAGCACCGGCTTTTCACGCGGATGCGCACCGGCGGCAAGCCCGTGTATTTGAGTTTTCCGCAGGCGTTCGACGAGGCCCGCGCCGTCGCGGCCGGACTCGGCTGAGCGGCGCGCCGTGCGACAGGATCTTGTCATGTCACGCTTGACGGACCACGACCACAACCGCGGCGTGGCGCCGTTGCGGGAGCAGCCATGACGGCGCGTACGTCTTTGGCGCGTGCGCCGTTTGTCGCGGTGGCTGGGCTGTCCGCGCGCATGCTTGCGCAGTCCGCCGCGCGCGCGGGCCTGCGCGTCGTCGCGCTCGATATATTCGGTGACCGCGACACGCGCGAGGCGTCGGAGCTGTGGTTCGACATCGGCGGCGGCCCGTTGTCGATCGACGTCGCGCGGCTCACGGACGCGCTCGCCCGCAGCGCGCGCTTGCCGGGCCTGATCGGCTGGATCGACGGAAGCGGGCTCGAGCCGTTTATCGCGCAGTTGTGCAGCACGCCGGGTCTGCCGCGCTTCATCGGCAATTCCGTCGACGCCAGCGCTCAGGTGCGCGATCCGCGGCGTTTTTTTGCGCTGCTCGACGAGCTGGAGATTCCGCATCCGCAGGTTGCGTTCACACGACCTCGGGAGGCGTACGGCTGGTTGATGAAACGCGCGGATGGCTGCGGCGGGACGCATGTGGAGCCGCTTGCGGCGGTTGCGGCGCGCGACCCGCTCACCCACGACACTCCGCCGCAAGCCTACTTCCAGCGCCAAAGCCGCGGCCGCCCGATGTCGGCGCTCTTCGTCGCCGCGCGCGGCAGCGCTCGCGTGATCGGCTTCGCGCAACAACTCACGTGCAGGATGGGCACGCTGCCCTTCGTGCATGCCGGCTCCATCGGTCCGATCGGCTTGCCGCCGGCCGTCGAAATGCGGGTGCGCGCGGCGATCGCCGCACTGTGCGCCCGAGTCGGACTCGTCGGCATCAACAGTTGCGACTTTTTGCTCGACGGCGAGTCGTTCGAAGTGCTCGAGATCAACACGCGTCCGTCGTCGACGATGACGCTCTACGAAACCGCGTCGCCCGAAGCCTGGCCGCGCGGCCTGCTCGCCTGTCATATCGACGCGTGCCGCCTCGGCCGCCTGCCCGCCGAGCCCGCGCGCGCGGCCTGCTGCGCCGGCCAGCAGGTGCTGTTCGCGCCGCATCCGTTCACGGCGTCCGAGGCATTCAGCGACGCCTGCCTGCGCGATCCACGCTGCCGCGACGTGCCGATGCCCGGCACGCGGCTCGAAGCCGGCCAGCCGGTCTGCACGCTGCTCGTGCGCGCAGCGTCCGTGGACGCGGTTCGGCACGCGCTCGACGCGCAGCACACGCTGGTTCTTGAACGAATCGAAACCTGCCATGAGCCCTTCCATGAGCCCGACCGTGCCATCCTCCACTGCCACACCTGACGATAACCGTCCACCGCTGGCAGCCGCGCTGGCAGCCGCGCTCAGCGTGAACGCGCTCAGCGAACGCCTCGTCGCGCGTCTCGTCGACGACGCGCCGCGCTTTGGCGCCGCCGTCAGCCGCACGGAGAACGGCACCGTGCTGGTCGACGCGGGCGTGGCCGCGCCGGGCAGCGTCGCGGCGGGCGTGCTGATCGCGCGCATCTGCATGGGGGGCCTCGGCCATGTGACCGTGCGCGAGAGCCTGGACGCAAGGCCGCTGTGGCCGAGCACGATCGAAGTGCGCACCTCGTGGCCCGTGCTCGCCTGCCTCGGCAGCCAATACGCGGGATGGAGCCTCGCCGCCACCAAGGAGCAGACCGGCGGCAAGAAGTTCTTCTCGCTGGGCTCGGGCCCGGCGCGCGCGCTTGCCGTCAAGGAACCGCTCTTCGCGGAACTCGGCTATCGCGACCATCACGACCGGGGCGCGCTGGTGCTGGAAGTGGACCGTCTGCCGCCTCAGGTGATCATCGACAAGGTGCTCGCCGACTGCGGTCTCGCGCCCGAGCGGCTCACGCTTGTCACCACGCCGACACACTCTGTCGCGGGAACGGTGCAGGTGGTGGCGCGCGTCGTCGAAGTTGCGCTGCACAAGACGCACGTGCTCGGCGTCGCGCTGGATGAAGTGGTCGAAGCCGGCGGCTCCGCGCCGTTGCCGCCGCCCGCGCCCGACGGCGTTCAGGCGATGGGCCGCACCAACGACGCAATCCTCTACGGCGGCCGGGTGCATCTCACGGTCAGGCACGATGCGGTGGCAAAACGGCTCGCCGCCGAGTTGCCCGCGTCGAACTCGCGCGATCACGGCCGCCCGTTCGCGGACATCTTCACGTCGTTTAACTACGACTTCTATCAGATCGATCCCGCGCTGTTCGCTCCCGCCGAGGTGTGGGTCAGCAGCCTGGAAAGCGGCGCGACGTATCACGGCGGCAGCGTCGACGCGGACCTGCTGCACGCTCAATGGAGCGGCAAGCCATGAGCTTGCCCTTGCCGCTCGCATGCCCCAAAGCGGACGAAAAGGCCGAAAAGGACGACGGCGGCACGAACACGTCAGCCGCGCCGGCCCCGCTGCGCATCGCGATCATGACCGACGAAACCGGCTGGCACACCGGACGCCTGAAAAAAGCGTTTCGCGCGCGCGGCGCCGAGGCGCGCTGCGTCGACCTCGCCGACTGCCGGATCGATACGACATGGCAACCGCACGGGCTCGTGCTGCCCGGCTTCGGCCATACGCTGCCCGATGCGGTGTTCGTGCGCGGCATCGCCGGCGGCACGTTCGAGCAGGTCACGCTGCGGCTCGGCATCCTGCACGCGCTGCGCGAATCGGGCGTGCCGGTCTATAACGATGCGCGTGCGATCGAACGCAGCGTCGACAAATCGATGACGAGCTTCCTGCTGCATCGCCACGGCGTGGCGACGCCCGCGACGTGGGCGGGCGAATCGGCGGCGTTCGCGCAGCGCGTGCTGATGCGCGAGGCCGCGGCGGGCCGCCAGGTCGTGCTCAAGCCGCTGTTCGGCTCGCAGGGTCATGGGCTCAAGCGGCTCGGCGCGCGCCGCGCGGCGTCTGCGCTGCTCGCGCCGCTGCCTTCGCTGAAACCTTATAGCCAGGTCGCGTATCTGCAGCGTTATATCGACGGCGGACGGGCCGGCTTCGACTGGCGCGTGCTGGTGATCGGCGCGCGCGCGGTGGCGGCGATGCGCCGCACCGGCGGAAAGGGATGGATTCATAACTTCGCGCAGGGCGCGACGTGCGAGCCCGCCGAGCTTGACGCGCCGCTCGCGCAAACCGCCGTGCGCGCCGCCGAGGCGCTCGGGCTCGACTATGCGGGCGTCGATCTGATTCCCGATCCGCACGACGCCGCCCGGCCGCTCGTACTCGAAGTGAACGGCGTGGCGGCGTGGCGCGGCCTGCAATCGGTGACGCCGATCGATATTGCGGCTGCGCTCGTCGACGATCTGCTGTTTCGCAAGCTGCCGGCGCAGCGCAGCACGTCCGCGCTTGCCGAAACCGGCGACGCGGCCGTGGTGGCGCTGCATGGGCGTCATGGTTGAGCCGGAATCCGGTCGCGCCGACGAGCCAGGCGGCTCGACGGGCCGCTGGTTGAATCCGGACGCTCATCGCGATGCCGACACCACGGCGCATGAGCGCATGCGCGCTGCCTTCTTGACCGCCTGCCGCCTCGACGTCGACACGCCGAAGCCCGGCAACGTCAGCGTGGACAGCGAAGGACACGGCATGAGCGCGGCGCAGTTCCTCGCGAGCGCCGACGCCGCCGCCGACGCGCTGCTCGCGCGCGGTGCGCCGGTCGGCCAGCGCCTGCTCGACGCGGTGACGCGCACGCGCGCGGCCGTCGGCTGCAATACGAATCTCGGCATTCTGCTGCTGGTTGCGCCGCTCGCGGCGGCGCTCGAACAGACTGCGCATCCGCTGTCGGCGCCCGCATGGCAAGCCGCGACCGAACGCGTGCTCGCGCGGCTCGACATTAACGACGCGCGCCTCGCGTACCGTGCGATCGCGCTGGCAAATCCCGGCGGTCTCGGCGACGCGCCTGAGCAATCGGTGCACGACGCGCCGACGGTCGGCCTGCGCGACGCGATGGCGCTCGCCGCCGCGCGCGACAGCATCGCGCGTCAGTATGCGGAAGGCTTTCGCGACATCTTCGAAACAGGGCTTGGCGCTTTGCGGGAAGTTTATGGCGAGCAAGCGCTGAACGCGGCGCGTGAGGTCACGCTCGCCGCCACCCTAAACCTATTCCTCACCTTCCTCAGCACGTGGCCCGACTCGCACATTGTGCGTAAGCACGGCGCGGCCGTGGCGCAGAGTGTCACGCTTGCGGCACGCGAACGGCATGCGCAATGGCGAAGCACGCTCGCGCAAGCCCGCCTCGGCGCGACCGGCGCATCGCTCGAAACACTCGAAGCGCCCTCTGCATTCGACCCACTGCGCGCATGGGACGCCGAACTCAAAGCCGCCGCCATCAACCCCGGCACGAGCGCGGACCTGACCGTGGCGACGCTCTTCGTTGCCCTTTGTCTCGACGACGAGAACAACACGAGCCGCACTCACAGCGCACCATAAGCGCCAACCCGCCACGCTCTGGCACGGAACCTGTTAGTGAATGCCATCGTGCATCAACCGCCGCCGGGCGTTCGCGGACCAGGAGCGTCGCGGGCGGCGTGTCAGTCAGTCGGCAAGTCCCCCATTCCACTCATCGGAGGAACAGCATGGCCAAGATCAATCGCGTCCTGATAGGAGAGTCGCTCGTCGGCGACGGCAACGAGGTCGCACACATCGACTTGCTGATGGGACCGCGAGGTTCCGCTGCGGAAACCGCATTCTGCAATGCGCTCACCAACAATAAGGATGGCTTCACATCGCTGCTCGCGGTCGTCGCGCCGAATCTGCTAGCCAAGCCGAACACGATCCTCTTCAACAAGGTGACGATCAAGGGCGCGAAGCAGGCCGTGCAGATGTTCGGGCCAGCGCAGCATGCGGTGGCGCTCGCCGTCGCGGACAGCGTCGAGGACGGCACGATCCCGGCCGACGAAGCCGACGACCTGTTCCTGTGCGTCGGCGTGTTCATTCACTGGCAGGCGGAGGACGACAAGAAAATTCAGGAGTACAACTATAAGGCCACGCGCGAGGCGATCCAGCGCGCGGTGAGAGGCGAACCGACTGCTGCCGAAGTGGTACAGAAGAAGAGCAGCGTCGCCCATCCGTTTGCACCCAACTGATCGATGGCTCGGGTCCGCGCGCACGCCGCCGCACAGCGCTGCCGCGCGGACCTTCGCAGTGCGCCACGGTGCAATTGCTTTGAAGAGGCATGAGATGACCCTACGATGTCGCGCGCTGGCGGCGTGTGCCTGCATCGCGCTCGCCGCACCGCTCGCCTGGGCGGACGGCGATGCGCCCAAAGCGGCTGGCCCGGCGGGAGGCTACAACTACCCGACGACAGGCCGCGTCGAATACGTGCTCGCGTGCATGGACGACAACGGACACGATTTCGCCAACGTCTACAAATGCTCGTGCGTGATCGACAGAATGGCGACCGCGCTGCCCTACGACGAGTTCGTCGATCAATCCACGTTTTCCCGATACGCGTCGCTGGGCGGCGAAGGCGGCGCGGAGTTTCGCGTCGACCACGCGAAGGCTCAGACGAAGAAATTCCGCGCGCTGCAGGCCGACGCTTATCGTAGCTGCGGGCTCGGCACCGACAAGACGGCGGCTTCGAAGTAGAAGAATCGCGGGCACGCGGCCCGCACTATGTTCGCCACAGTGTGCGCTACCGAACCGGCCATGCCATTGCATGCGGTTCGGCCGCGCGTCACGTCAATTCGGAATCAGCCCTTGACCTAGCGACGCATAATCCGCGAGACCGCCTTGCGCAGCCGCCGGCTTCGGCATGTCGCTGCGCTGCCGTTCGATCTGCACGCCGACCGCCGCGACGTCGTCGAATTTGGCCGGCTTGGCGAGCGCCACGCGTACCCAGTGCGCGCCGAAATCGTTGATGAGCAGGCGCGCCACCGCTTCGGCGAGCGCCTCCAGCAGACGCACGCCGTGCGATTCCAGCAGCGCATGCAACGCCGCGCGCACCGCCGCATAGTTGATGGTGTCCTCGATACGATCGGTCGCGCACGCGCGCAGCGCCGGTACGCCGATCGCCAGATTCATGCGCACGGGTTGCGGCACGTGCAGTTCGCTGCTGTCGATTCCTATAATGGTCTGACCGATAAAGTTTTCGATGAACACGACGTCCATGCGGCCCGCCGGCGGCGCTTCGGAAGGCGCGCCCCACGGCGCGCTCGCGCGTGGCGCGGCGGTGTCGGCGGTCGAGGCGGCGATTGGGAAGCTCGCGAGGCGAGCGATGTCGATACGGTCCATGGTGTACTCCGCCGCCTAGCGGCAACAAGTTAAATGATGCAACCCGGGTAAACGCAAGTAGTACAGGATGAGCCGCGCGCGCAGCACGGTGCGGCGTGCATTGATTAAAAGCAAAAAGCGGGCGCAGCCTGTACTATTGATGCGACTTCGTATTGAACACGAACGACATCGGGCGTACAGTTTTAAGCCAACGCCTGACAACGGTCGCAGGCAGCACCAGTAGCAGCATCCATAGCAGCACCCGTAACAGGCGAATTACTCACTGCGCATACGGACCCAGAAGCCGCGGCGCGAGGGGATGACATTATCGATAAAGCGGTACACGTAGACGCGCAACGCGAAGTCCGGGCGAGCAGCAATACGCAGGGCAACGCAGGGCGCGCATGAATGTGCCGCAACGGAGACGAACCCCATGTCGTTGCTCGCTGACAGCTCCATGCACGTCCGTGAAATTCTCAACGTCGTCAATCATCAGTTGGCGACGCGGCCGACGAGCGAGCCCGTCGCTCAATCGTGGGCACGCTGCGTCAATGAATTCCAGCTCGATCCTTCCCGTTTCGTCACGCCGCCCATCCTGACGGAGTACGAACTAAGCTCGCGCCGCGAGGCGATGGGCGATCTGATCGCGTGTTCGAAGCTGGAAATGACCACGCTCTATCAGCAGTTGGCCGACCCCGAACTCGCGGTCGTGCTGGTCGACGCGGGCGGCGTGATCGTGCATCAGGTCTCGTCGGTGCCGTTTGCAGAAGCCGTCGCTTCGGACGGCTTTCGCGTCGGCGCGCTGTGGAGCGAGCGCGAAGCGGGCACCAACGGAATGGGCACGTGTCTCGCCGAGCGCGATTGCATCGCGGTGTGCCAGCACGAACATTTCTATCCGCGCTATACGTCGCTCACCTGCTCCGCCGCGCCGATCTTCGACGACAGCGGCGAGATCGCCGGCGTGCTCGACGTGACAAGCCGCTCCAAACTGTTGCAGCAACACTCGCTGGTGCTCGTCGGCATGTCGCGGCAGATGATCGAAAACCGTCTGATCGACGCGCGCTACCGGCACGCGAACATGATCCACTTTCATAGCCGGCCGGAATTCGTCGGCACGCTGCACGGCGGCAAGCTCGCGGTCGCGGACGACAGCACCGTGCTCGCCGCAAACCGCAGCGCGCTTTTCCAGCTCGGCTTCCGCTCGCTTGGCGAATTGCGCGGACGGCGTATCGAAGAGGCGTTCAATGCATCGCTCGAGGACATGATCGCACGCAGCATTCGCGGCTCGTTCCATCCGGTCACCGTGTACAGCGCGAACGCGACCAATCGTTTCTTCCTGATCGCACAGGCCGCGCAAAACGCCTCGGGCCGCGGCGCGCGCGTCGCGGTGGCGGGTCCGGCATCTGCATCGACATCGGCATCGGCGCCGCGCGCGAGCGCCTCGGACAAGCGGCCGCCGCCCGCACGGCTCGACGAGATCGCGCACCTGGAATTCGGCGACCCGCGCATGGCCTCGCAGATTCAGCTCGGCGCGCGCGTCGTGCAACGCAAGATCCCGATCATCCTCAGAGGACAAACCGGAACCGGCAAGGAAGTCTTCGCGCAGGCGCTGCACAGCATCAGCCCGCATTCGTCGGGGCCGTTCGTGCCGGTGAATTGCGCGTCGCTGCCGGAGAACCTGATCGAAAGCGAACTGTTCGGCTATCGGGCCGGCGCGTTCACCGGCGCTCAGCGCGAAGGACGGCGCGGCAAGATCGTGCAGGCCAATGGCGGCACACTCTTTCTGGACGAAATCGGCGACATGCCGCTCGCACTGCAGGCGCGGCTTCTGCGCGTGATCGAAGAACACGAGGTCACGCCGCTCGGCGCCGAGACCACCGTGAAGGTCAATTTCCAGTTGATCAGCGCGAGTCACCGCAATCTGCTCGAACTCGTGCACAGCGGGCAATTCCGCGAGGATCTGTATTACCGGCTCAAAGGCGTCGAGCTGAATCTGCCGCCGCTCGCGGAGCGAGTCGACAAGCTCCCGCTGATTCATCATCTGCTCGCGGCCGAGACCGACGACGATCCGCCGGAGCTGACGAGGGAAGCCGAGCAGGCGTTGCTGAGCTATGCATGGCCCGGCAACATCCGTCAGTTGCGTCACGTATTGCAAATGGCGATTGCGTTATGCGACGGACAACCGATCCGCTGCGAGGATTTGCCCGTCGAAGTCACGCAGCGCGAACCGGAGGTGGCGTCGCCCGCCGCGCCACAGGCGGCGCAGCCCGCCCCGCATGCAGACGACGACCCGGACCTTTCCGCGCTGAACGCGATTCAGTTGAACGAACGCGAGACGGTTCTTGCAATGCTCGAGGAAAACCGCTGGAACGTGAGCAACGTCGCCAAGGCGCTCGGCATCAGCCGCAATACGCTGTACCGGAAGATGCGGCGCCTGCAGATCCGTCTGTCGCACGACGGCTCGGGCAACGACGGCCTGGAAGCCGACGACGCGGCCGACGAAATCACCTCCGATGCGGCCGCACCCGAAGGCTCGCCGGGCGATGCCGCGCATCGCGCCCATGACGCATGAGTCAGGCGCCGGCTCGTCATCTCGCGGACTTCAAGCCCGATGCGCGCTTTGCGTGGTGCGTGACCGGCTCGGGCCATCTGCTCGAGGAGTCGATCGAGCTCGCGCTCGCCTTGCCGCGCACCGACCTCTTTCTCTCGGCCGCCGCCGAGGAAGTGCTGCCGCTCTACGGCTGGAAGCTGCCGCGACTGCGTGAGCGCTTCAACGTGTTCCGCGACAAGAGCGCGAGCGGCGTGCCGGTTGGCATGCTGTATCACGGCATGTATCACACTGTGATCATTGCGCCGGCCACCAGCAACACGGTGGCCAAGTGCGCGTTCGGCATCTCCGATACGCTGCCGACCAACATGTACGCTCAGGCGGGCAAGCAGTGCATTCCGGGCATCGTCTTTGCATGCGATACCGAGCCGACCGTGGTCACGCAAAGCCCTAACGAATGGGTCGAACTGCGGCCGCGGGCGATCGAGCTCGACAATGTGGAGCGCCTGTCGCGCTTCGAATATACGACGGTGGTGCGCTCGCTGGATGAGTTGAAGGCCGCGCTGGATCAACGGGTCGCGATGCTCGATCTTGCATGAAAGCACTCTCACGCTAAAAACCTGCCCGGCGGCCCGGCGCGTACTGATATGGAACACATCCTCTTCCTGACAGGCCGGCTCGCCGAAAAGAGCCTCGTGCGCGTGCTCGAAAGCATGGCGCCGACGCCGTTCAGTTGGGAAATCCGCGAAATCGGTTTGCAGGTTGCGGCGCTGATGACGGCCGACATGATCCGCCGACGCGTGCCCGCGCCGCTCGCCGCGCAACGCGTGATCGTGCCGGGGCGCTGCCGTGGCGATCTCGCCGCGCTGAGCGAACACTACGGCGTGCCGTTCGAGCGCGGACCGGAAGAAGTGAAAGACCTGCCGCAATTCTTCGGCCGCGAGGCGAAACCCGTCGACCTGTCGCGCTACGAGACCGAGATTTTCGCGGAGATCGTCGATGCGCCGCGCCTCGATCTCGACGGCATCGCCGCGCGCGCACGCGACTACGCGGCGCAGGGGGCGGATGTGATCGACATCGGCTGTCTGCCGGAAACGCCGTTTCCGCATCTCGAGGATGCGGTGCGCCGTTTGAAAGCCGAAGGCTATCGGGTGAGCGTCGATTCGATGCGCACCGACGAATTGCTGCGCGGCGGCCGGGCGGGCGCGGACTATCTGATGAGCCTGAACCTCGATACACTATGGATCGCCGACGAAGTGCCGTCCACACCGATCCTCGTCGCGCGCGATCCGGGCGACCCTGCTTCGCTCGACGCAGCCATCGAACTTTTAGCCGCGCGCGGCCGCGCGTTTCTCGCCGATCCGATTCTCGATCCAATTCCGTTCGGTCTCGCGACGTCGATTGCACGCTATGTCAGGCTGCGCGAACGCTATCCGGACGTGGCCATCATGATGGGCATCGGCAACGTAACGGAGTTGACCGAAGCGGACACGAGCGGCATCAACGCGGTACTGCTCGGCATGGCCGCGGAGCTTCGCGTGAGGGCCGTGCTCACGACGTCCGTCAGCCTGCACGCGCGGCGCGCGGTGCGCGAAGCGGACGTCGCGCGCCGCGTGATGCACGCCGCACGCGAGGCGCACATGCTGCCCAAGGGCATCAACGGCGATCTCGCGACCGTTCACGCAAAGCGCCCTTTCCCCTATAGCGCGGCGGAAATCGACGAATTCGCGCGCGATGTTCGCGATCCTAACTTTCGTGTGCAGGTCAGCGACGAAGGCATCCACGTCTATAACCGGGACGGTCATCTCAAAGCCGGCGACCCGTTCGCGCTCTATCCCGACCTGCACCTCGAAGCCGACGGCGGCCACGCGTTCTATATGGGCGTACAGTTGGCGCGCGCCGAGATTGCGTGGCGTCTCGGCAAGCGCTTCGATCAGGACCAGCCGCTCGATTGGGGTTGCGCCGTCGAACGGCCGGAACAGGATCTGTCGGCATGGTGCGCGCCTGGCGAGACGATGAAAAAACGCTGACGCCATTCGGTTCGATTTCTCCCAAACCGAACAGCCGCCCGAGTTTTTCAGCGCACTTCCGCCAAAGCCCTTTCGTCCGATTCGCTCACTTGCGCAAGTTCGCCGCGCATGTCGCTGATCGCCCGCGCATAGTCGTCCGCGCCGAACACCGCCGAACCGGCCACGAACACATCGGCGCCCGCCGCCGCAATCTGCGCGATGTTCGACGCCTTTACCCCGCCATCCACTTCGATCAGCAACGGACGACCCGTGCGCTGCATCGTGGCGTCGACCCGTTCACGCAGCATGCGCAACTTCGCGAGCGTCTCGGGTATGAACGCCTGGCCACCGAAGCCGGGATTCACCGACATCACGAGCACCACGTCGAGCCGTTCGATCACATGATCGAGCACCGCGAGCGGCGTGGCCGGATTCAGCGCGAGTCCGACGCGCGCGCCCTGCGTCTTGATGAGCTCGATCGTCCGGTGCACATGCAGCGACGCTTCCGGATGAAAACTGATCGTGTTCGCGCCCGCTTCCGCAAAGGCGATGACGAGCGGATCGACCGGCATGGTCATCAGATGCACGTCGATCGGCACGCGCGTATGCGGCCGGATCGCCGAACACACGAGCGGCCCGACCGTCAGATTCGGCACGTAATGGTTGTCCATTACGTCGAGATGAACCCAGTCCGCGCCGGCCACGGTGACGTCGCGAATCTCGTCGGCGAGACGCGCAAAATCGGCGGACAGCAGCGAAGGAGCAATCAGAAAATCACGCATGATGTCTCCTTGCGTTCAGTGATAACGGCGCGCCATTGCCTCGAGCGGCAACGGCTTGATGCGCGGCGCCTGCCCCGCGCAACCGAACGCCTCGAAGCGCTCGACGCAAATGCCGCGCGCCGCCGCCGTCGCCGCCTTCAACGCGGCCCGCGGATCGAATTCGCCGCGCGCATTCGCCATCGACTTGCGCATCGCGCCGCTCATCGCGAGCCGGATGTCGGTGTCGATATTCACCTTGCGCACACCGTGCGCAATGCCGCGCTGAATTTCCTCGACGGGCACGCCATACGTCGTCGGAATCTCGCCGCCATATTCGCGGATCACCGCAAGCCATTCCTGCGGCACCGACGACGACCCATGCATCACGAGATGCGTATTCGGAATGCGCTCGTGTATCTGCACGATGCGGTCGATCGCGAGAATATCGCCGGTGGGCTGGCGGCTGAATTTATACGCGCCGTGCGATGTGCCGATCGCGATGGCGAGCGCATCGACGCCGGTTGCATCGACGAAAATTTGCGCTTCGCTCGGATCGGTCAGCAGAGCGTCGCGCGTGAGCTGGCCTTGCGCGCCGACGCCGTCTTCCTCGCCGGCCGTGCCCGTTTCGAGCGAACCTAAGCAACCCAGTTCGCCTTCAACGGAAACGCCGACCGCGTGCGCCGCTTCTACTACACGACGGCTCACGTCGACGTTGTAGTCATAGGCGGCGGGCGTTTTCTGATCGGGCAGCAGCGAGCCGTCCATCATCACCGATGTAAAGCCCGAGCGGATTGCCTGCTGACACACGGCCGGACTCGCGCCGTGATCCTGATGCAGCACGAGCGGAATGTCGGGATGCGCTTCGAGCGCGGCGAGCACCAGATGACGCAGATACGGCTCGCCCGCATACTTGCGCGCGCCAGCCGACGCTTGCAGGATCACCGGGCTCGCGGTTTCCTCCGCGGCCTGCATGATCGCGTGAATCTGCTCCATGTTGTTGACGTTGAACGCGGGCACGCCGTAGCCGTGTTCGGCCGCGTGATCCAGTAGTTGACGCAGTGCGATGAAGGCCATTGCAAACTCCTCGGGAACGAATCATTGGATTCTGTTGTGCCGCTCGTGCGAAGCGAAGCGCTGCACGACGCGGCGCGCTTCGTCGGCCACGGCTTGCGCGGTCAGCGCGAAATGTTCGAACAGCGCGGCAGCGGGCGCGGATTCGCCGAAGCTGTCGATACCCACGACGCCGCCTTCGAGCCCCACGTACTGCCGCCAGAACGCGCGCACGCCCGCTTCGACGGCGACGCGCGGCACGCCCGGCGGCAGCACCGCTTCGCGCCATGCATCCGGCTGCCGGTCGAATACGCTGGTCGACGGCATCGACACGACGCGTGCGGCGATGCCCGTTTCGGCGAGCAGCGCGAGCGAATCGAGCGCGAGCGATACTTCGGAACCCGTAGCAATTAGCACGACGCGCGCTTGTGCATTAGCCTCCGGCCAATCGCGCAACACATAACCGCCTCGCTCGATTGCGTCGATCTGTTCGCTGTCGCGCGCGACGAACGGAAGGTTCTGCCGGCTCAGCAGCAGGCACGTCGGCCCATTGCGTTCGATCGCGCTGGCCCACGCGCGCGCGGTTTCGACCGTATCGCACGGTCGCCAGACGTCGAGCCCCGGAATCAGCCGCAAGCTCGCCGCGTGCTCGACCGACTGATGCGTCGGCCCGTCTTCGCCAAGACCAATCGAATCGTGTGTGAACACGAAGATCGAGCGCGTCTTCATCAACGCGGCCATGCGCAGCGCGTTGCGCGAGTAGTCGGAAAATGTGAGGAACGTGCCGCCGAACGCAATCTGCCCGCGATGCAGCGCGATACCGTTGATCACCGCGCTCATGCCGAACTCGCGCACGCCGTAGTGCAGATAGTTGCCGCCGCGCAGGCCGCCTTCGTCCGCGTGGATGTCCACCGCCGCCTGCCAGTTGGTCAGATTCGAGCCTGTCAGATCCGCCGAGCCGCCGAGCAATTCCGGCAGCGCGCGAGCCAGCACGGCAATGGTCTGCTGCGAAGCCTTGCGCGTCGCGATGGTTTGCGCCGCGCTGTCGGCGTCGCGCAGCATCGCGCGAACGGCATCGTGCCAATGCGCGGGCAGCCTGCCTTGCGTCCTGCGCTCGAATTCGGCGGCTTCATGCGGATAGTGATTGCGATACGCTTCGAAGCGGCGTCTCCAGTCGGCTTCGGCCGCCTCGCCGCGAGCGCGCGCATCCCACTGCGAGCGAGCCTCCTCGGGCACGACGAACGGCGGATATGGCCAGCCGAGCGCGCGCCGCGTATTCGCGACTTCGTCGGCGCCCAGCGGCGCGCCATGCACATCGTGCGTGCCCGCTTTGCCAGGCGAGCCTCTGCCGATCACCGTGCGGCAGCAGATCAGCGTGGGCCGGCCGGCTGCATGCGCGTCTTGCAGCGCGCGGTCGACCGCGTCCGCATCGTGACCGTCGACGTCGCGCACCACCTGCCAGCCGTATGCGGCAAAACGCGCGGGCGTGTCGTCGTTGAACCACTGCGCGACATGGCCGTCGATGGAGATACCGTTGTCGTCATAGAGCACCGTGAGCTTGTCGAGCTTCAGCGTGCCCGCAAGCGATGCCGCTTCGTGCGAAATGCCTTCCATGAGGCAGCCGTCGCCGGCGAATACATAGGTACGGTGATCGACAATCGTATGGCCGGGCCGGTTGAACTCGTGCGCGAGCAGCGCTTCCGCGAGCGCCATGCCGACCGCGTTGGCGAGGCCCTGGCCAAGCGGACCGGTGGTCGTCTCGACGCCGGGCGTCACGCCCACTTCGGGATGCCCCGGCGTTTTGCTGTGCAATTGACGAAAGCGTTTCAGTTCGTCTATCGGCAGATCGTAGCCGGTGAGATGCAGCAGCCCGTACAACAGCATCGAACCATGTCCGTTCGACAGCACGAAGCGGTCGCGGTCGGGCCACGCGGGATTGCGCGGATTGTGTTTCAGATGCCGGTCCCACAACGCAACGGCGATCTCGGCCATGCCGAGCGGCATGCCGGGGTGGCCCGACTTCGCCGCTTCGACGGCGTCGATGGCGAGCATGCGCAGCGCGTCGGCCATTAGGCGGGTTTCAGGTAATGCAAGCGATTCTGCGACGGCGCTCATCGAATGTCTCCTTGGAACAGCAAGCCGGTGTTTCGCGTCGGGTCTTTGCGGCGGGGCCGCGGCTACGGCTTACGCTCGCGAGCGCCGGTCGATCAGTTGCAGAATCATCGGCGTGAAGATCAGTTGCATGGCGAGGCCCATCTTGCCGCCCGGCACGACGATCACATTCGGCCGCGACATGAACGAGTCGTGCAACATGGTCAGCAGATACTGGAAGTCGATGCCTTTGGGCCGCGCGAAGCGGATCACGACAAAGCTCTCGTCGGGCTGCGGAATCTCGCGCGCAATGAACGGGTTCGACGTATCCACGGTCGGCACGCGCTGGAAATTGACATGCGTGCGGGAAAACTGCGGGCAGATGTAGTTCACGTAGTCGGGCATGCGCCGCAAGATCGTATCGACGACCGCTTCATGCGAGTAGCCGCGCATGGTCTGATCGCGATGCAGTTTCTGAATCCATTCGAGGTTGATGGTCGGCACCACGCCAATCAGCAGATCCGCATGCCGCGCGATGTCGATGTGGTCGGTCACCGCCGCGCCGTGCAGACCTTCGTAGAACATCAGGTCAGTGTCGGGCTGCACGTCTTCCCAAGGCGTGAACGTGCCGGCATCCTGCTTGTAGAGACGCGTCTCCGTTTCGTCGTGCACGTAATGACGAAACTTGCCGGTGCCGGTCTCTCCGTAGCTCGCGAAGAGCGCTTCGAGTTCTTCCAGCAGATTCGCTTGCGGTCCGAAGTGGCTGAAGTTCGGCACGCCGTCGCGCTCGTGCTGCTTCATTGCTTCGCGCATGCCGTTGCGGTCGTAGCGGTGAAACGCGTCGCCTTCCACGATCTGCGCGTTGATCTTTTCGCGCCTGAAAATATGGGCAAAGCTCTTCATCACGGTCGTCGTGCCGGCGCCGCTCGAACCGGTCACCGCGATGATCGGGTGTTTGATTGACATGCGCTTGTCTCCGGATAGTAGTGTTGTGTTCGGCCGCTCTGCGTCAGTGCGAGCCTGCATTGCGCGCAATCAGGCCGTGAAGCCCGGCAGAAACAGCGAGCGTCGGCCGAAGAGCGGCGACGTGAACGGCTGGTCCTCGCCACGGTCGTACTCGCCGTGATAGCGGCCAATGCGCTCGACTTCGTTGCGCGAGCCGAGAATCACGGGCACGCGGCCATGCAATGTGTGCGGCACGACGTCGAGAATGCGTTCGCGGCCTGTAATCGAAAGACCGCCCGCCTGCTCGACCAGAAAGCTCATCGGATTCGCTTCGTACAGAAGCCGCAGGCGCCCGTGCATGCCGGGCGTTTTCGAGTCGCGCGGATACATGAACACGCCGCCGCGCATCAGGATGCGATGCACTTCCGCGACCATCGAGGCGATCCAGCGCATGTTGAAGTCCTCGGTCCGGCAGCCGGTGCGTCCGTCCTTGCACTCCTGCACATAGCGGCGCACCGGCGGCTCCCAGAAGCGTTCGTTCGATGCGTTGATCGCGAACTCCGCCGTTTCCGCGGGAATGCGGATGTTCGAATGCGTGAGCACGAAATTGCCGATGTCGCGTTCGAGCGTGAAGCCATGCGTGCCGTTGCCGACCGACAGCACGAGCATGGTCGAGGGACCGTAGATCGCATAGCCCGCCGCGACCTGCTCGCGGCCCGGCCGCAGAAAAGCGGATTCGCCCACGGGTTCTTCGGCGTCGGCGGGACGATCGTCCACATGACGCAGCACCGAGAAGATCGACCCGACTACGCCGTTGATGTCGATGTTCGACGAGCCATCGAGCGGATCGAATGCGAGCAGATAGTCGCCGCGCGGATAGTGCTGCGGAATCGTGTAGACGCGCTCCATTTCTTCGGAGGCCATCGCCGCGAGGAGACCGTCCCACTCGCAGTGCTGCACGAAGACTTCGTTGGTGGCGACGTCGAGCTTCTTCTGTTCCTCGCCATGCGTGTTGACGCTGTGCGCCGAGCCGTAATGCCCGCCGAGCGCGCCCTTGGTGAGCATCGCCGAAATCGACTTGATGGCCGCGGCCACGTCGATCAGCAGCGCGGAAAGGCCCGCGTTTTGCGCGGTTCCCGCCGCGCAAGGCTGGCGGTCGAGCGTGTCGATCAGAAACTTCGAAAGGGTCGTGCGTCCGTCTTGCATGGCGATCTCCTGAGGTTGTTCTGTTTCAGCCTGGCGGCGCGGGGGCGGTGTGGTGCGCTTCGGGCGCATCCGGCGCGTCGGGCGTA
Organism: Paraburkholderia graminis C4D1M; assembly: GCF_000172415.1. Taxonomy (GTDB): domain Bacteria; phylum Pseudomonadota; class Gammaproteobacteria; order Burkholderiales; family Burkholderiaceae; genus Paraburkholderia; species Paraburkholderia graminis. The sequence continues at coordinate 47,985 of NZ_ABLD01000001.1, read as the reverse complement.
TCTGCGTTCGACGCATGGGCGGACGCTTCGGCGAACACGCGGCTCGCGCGAATGTCCTCGGCCGCGATCAGCGTCAATGCGGCTGCGTCGATTGGCGCGCCGCCGTCGATCGCTCTCGCGAAAAGACGATTGGCCTGGCGCAGCCGCGAGCGGTCGAGCGCATTGCGCACCGAGCGCGCATTGGCAAAATTCGGCTGACGCGTGCGCAATGCGAGGTAGTCCGCGAAAGCGCGCCGCGAATCCGTGTCGAAGCGGTAATGCATCGTCGCGAGCATGCGCTCGGCAATGTCGAGCAATTCCGCGTCGCCGTAATCGGGAAACGTGATGTGATGCGCGATGCGCGAGCGAAAACCCGGATTGCTCTCGAAGAACACTTCCATCCGCGACGCGTAACCGGCGAGGATCACGACGAGATCGTCGCGCTGGTTTTCCATCGTTTGCAGCAGGATTTCTATCGCTTCCTGACCGTAGTCGCGTTCGTTCTCGGGACGGTACAGGTAATACGCTTCGTCAATGAACAGCACGCCGCCCATCGCGCGCTTCAGCACATCGCGCGTTTTTGGCGCGGTGTGGCCAATGTACTGGCCGACCAGATCGTCGCGCGTGACCGACACCAGATGATTGCGGCGAATGTAGCCGAGCCGGTGCAAGACTTCGGCCATGCGCAGTGCAACCGTGGTTTTGCCCGTGCCCGGATTGCCCGAGAAACACATGTGCAGCGTCGGCGCGCCGCTCGCGAGACCGAGCGATTCGCGCGCACGCTCGACCAGCAGATGCGCGGCAATCTCGCGGATGCGCGTCTTGACCGGCACGAGCCCGACGAGATCGCGGTCGAGTTCCGCGAGCACGTCGCCGATGCCCGAGTCGCGATACAGCGCGGCGAGATCGATATGGGGCGGCAGCGCGAGGTTCATGTGTCAATGCTCCGTGCCGTAGCGTTCGCCCGAAGGCCGGTCGCTCGCATAGCCCGCAAGGCCGTAGTGTTGCAAACGTCCTGGCCCGTCCTGACGCGTCAGACGGAAACCCGGCTCATGATCGGGACGATTGACGATGAACGACAGGCGCATCGTCTCGAAGCCGCGCACCGAATCGAACGCATTGACCTTGATGTAATGATCGGGCCTTGCCGCGCGGCACGCTTTTACTTCCTGCAGCACGCCGGCTGCATCGTGCAGGTCGAACATCGGGAGACCCCACATTTCCCAATACGTATTGCGCGGATGCGGGTCGTCGGTGAATTCGACGGAACAGGCCCAGCCCTGGCTCAATGCATAGTCGATCTGCAGACCGATTTCCTCGTCGGTCAATTCCGGCAGGAAGGAGAACGTGCCCTGTGTAATACGCATGACGTACCTCGCGATTGATTGACTGCAACGTTCGGACGGCGCAAGCGGTGTCACGCGCGGTGGGTCGGCACCGCTGCGAACTTGCATCCGTGATCTTTTGATGCGGGGTTTAAGCTGCTTAACGACCTAGGCTGCCGTCGGCGTGGCCGCGAAATCCGGCGAGTCAGTCGACGCGTAGTTGAAGGTCACGTCGCGCCACGTATCGAGCGCCTGCTTGAGCGGCCCGCACCAGCGCGCCGCTGCTTCCAGAATCTCCGGCCCTTCCTGACGGATGTCGCGCCCTTCGTTACGCGCCTTCACCATGCACTCGAGCGCGACGCGATTGGCAACAGCGCCCGCCTGAATGCCGCCCGGATGACCGATGGTGCCGCCGCCGAACTGCAGGATCGCGTCGTCGCCGAACAGGTCGAGCAGTTGATGCATCTGCCCCGCGTGGATGCCGCCCGAGGCCACCGGCATCACCTTGCGCAAACCGGCCCACGGCTGATCGAAGAAGATGCCGCGCGACAGGTCCACTTCGTTATGCGCCTCGCGGCACACGTTGTAAAAGCCCTGCACGGTCAGCGGATCGCCTTCGAGCTTGCCGACCGCGGTGCCCGCATGTGCGTGATCGACGCCCGCCATGCGCAGCCACTTCGCGATCACGCGAAACGAAATGCCGTGATTGCGTTGCCGCGTGTACGTGCTGTGTCCCGCGCGATGCAGGTGCAGAATCATGTCGTTCTTGCGCGCCCAGCGTGCCATCGACTGAATCGCGGTCCAGCCGATCACAAGGTCGATCATCACGATGCACGAGCCCAGTTGCTTCGCGAATTCGGCGCGCTCGTACATGTCCTCCATCGTGCCCGCGGTGACGTTCAGGTAGTGCCCTTTCACCTCGCCGGTTTCGGCCTGCGCGCGGTTCACCGCTTCCATCGAAAAGAGGAAACGGTCGCGCCAGTGCATGAAAGCCTGCGAGTTGATGTTCTCGTCGTCCTTCAAGAAATCGAGCCCGCCGCGCAAACCTTCATAGACGACGCGGCCATAGTTCTTTCCCGAGAGGCCGAGCTTCGGCTTCACGGTTGCGCCCAGCAATGGCCGGCCATATTTGTCGAGCCGTTCACGTTCGACGACGATGCCCGTCGGCGGTCCCTGGAAAGTCTTCAGATAAGCAACAGGTATGCGCATGTCTTCGAGGCGCAGCGCTTTGAGCGGCTTGAAGCCGAACACGTTGCCGATGATCGACGCGGTCAGGTTCGCGACCGAGCCTTCCTCGAAGAGATCGAGTTCATACGCGATGTACGCGAAGTACTGCGGCTCGCTCGCGCTCGACGCGGGCACCGGATCGACGCGATACGCTTTTGCGCGGTACATGTCGCACGCGGTGAGGCGATCGGTCCAGACCACGGTCCAGGTTGCCGTCGACGATTCGCCGGCCACCGCGGCGGCCGCTTCCTCCGGATCGACGCCCGGCTGCGGCGTGATGCGAAACAGCGCGATGACGTCGGTGTCTTTCGGCGTGTAATCCGGTTGCCAGTAGCCCATCTCGCGATACTTCATCACGCCCGCGGCATAACGCTCGCGAGGATCGCCCGCATTGCGCGGCTTGTGGAGGGACTCGATCGCCGGTTGACTGAAATCGTTCATGACGTATCCTCGATGGTGGACAGGCGCGCTGCCGGAAGAACGAAGCGCTTGTGTGCACTGTAGGCAAGGTCGTCATCGACGGGAATTCACGATTTTATTTGGCAGAGTTAAGCGATCGGTTATTCATCGCATAGGGTGGTGTGGGGTTTTGGCAGGTGAACTCAAATGCCGTCCTCACCGACCAGCACCAGACGCTAGTGCTCAGGACGAACCCTAAGTGACACCCGCACAAGGGTCTTTGCTGCGCGGTGGCACACTTTGCTGCATTATCGGAACAGTGCGCCGCACGAAATGCCGTCAGGCACCCACGCGGCGTGCGAAGCTACCGCCGCCGCTATCCGGCGAAAACCGTGTCGCGGCGCGGCATCGGCTGCATCGAGTGCGATTGCCATTGCGGCACGAACCTTGCGTAGCCGATGATGCCCATGAAGTCCGGCGCCTTGCCGGGCCGACGGCGTGACGCTGTATCAACCGATGGAGGAAGCACATATGCAATGGACGACTCCGAGCTACACCGATATGCGTTTTGGTTTCGAAATCACGATGTATATCGCTACGCGTTAAGCCCGCATGGGCCGCGTAATGCGGCCCCTCTGCGGACCGATTGTTAATCGTCAGCCATACGGGCGGCCTGACGTGCTGCCACGACATGCGTTCCCATCCATGATCCACGAAACGATCGTCACTACCGCAGCGAGCGATGGCCGTCCACATGTCGCGCCGATGGGAGCCCGTTACGAGGGCGACTTCGTCGTCCTGTCGCCTTTTCGTCCGTCCGTCACGCTCGACAATATCGTCGCCACCCGCGCGGCGGTTCTCAACTTCACCACCGACGTCCGCGTTTTCGCCGGCTGCGTCACGCATTGCGCAACCGACTGGCCGACGCTCGCCGCGAGCCGCGTCGCGAGCGTGAGACTCGCCGAATCGCTCGCGCACGCCGAGCTCGAACTGCACGAACTACGCGACGACAACGAGCGCCCCGTGCTGCGGATGAAATGCGCGCACCGCGAAACGCATGCGCCCTTCACGGGCTTTAACCGCGCGCAGGCGGCGGTCGTCGAAGGCTCGATTCTCGTGAGCCGGCTCTTCATGCTGCCGGCCGACAAGGTCGATCGCGAGATGGCCTATCTGCAGATCGCCATCGACAAAACTGCCGGCGAGATTGAACGCACCGCGTGGGGATGGCTCACTTCGGCGATCGCGCGACATCGCGAGCGGCTTGCGTCGCCCGGCGGCCAGGCCGCCTAGTTCGCTTATTTCGTATCCCTCCCGCTTTTTCCGCTTTTTTCGGAGAACACCGATGACGGCATTGCTTGCGAGCGTCCGCTCGCACGACGAAGCATTCGACGCGGCCCGCGCCGGCGCGGACCTGATCGACCTGAAAGAGCCGAACGCGGGCGCGTTGGGCGGTTTGTCGATTGGCGATATTGCGCGGATCGTCCGCGAGCTTCGCGCCCGCTATCCGGTCAAGCCGATCAGCGCGACGATCGGCGACCTTCCGCCGGAAGCGCTCGACGAAATCGCCGCGCGCGTGATCGATGTGAGCGATACGGGCGTCGATTACGTGAAGGTCGGCGTGACGCCCGGACCGGCCGCGCGCCGTTGCCTCGAACAACTCGCGAATCTGCCGGCTGCGGTCGTGCCGGTGCTGCTGTGCGACGGCGGCATGGAGGGTGAACTGGTCGCGCATGCCGCGTCGCTTGGTTTTGTCGGCGTGATGTTCGACACCTCGACGAAAGACGGCAGCACTTTATTCGATCATGTGGACAGCGATTCGCTCGCGCGTTGGCTGCGGCTCGTGCGTCAGCAAGGCGCGATGTGCGGCCTCGCCGGCTCGCTGGGCCTCGCTCAACTGGAACAGATTCGCGCGCTTGCGCCGGATGTGGCGGGTTTTCGCACGGCGTTGTGCGTCGATGGCCGGCGCTCGCGGCTCGATCCGCAACGCGTCGCCGATTGGGCGGATGCGCTGCATAGCGGATCGGGCGGCGTTCGCGGTACGGGTAGCGACGTGGATTCTGTGGTGGTGGGTACGCTCGGCGTTTAATGAGCGCGCGGGGCGACAACGGCTCGCTGCAAGAGCCGCATGTCGTGCAGGTAACGCATGCACCACTGCGGCAGCCTTCAAATCACCGGCGTATTCAACAGCCGGTCTCTCATCAATTCGACGTTGTCCTTGTTGAAAAGCTCGACCACGTAGTTCGCTTCGTTCACGTAATCGACGAAACGGCGGTCCACCACGCCCGACGCAGCGAGCGCGTCGAGCCGTTCGTTTCCCGCTATCGGGCACGACTTCACGACGATCAGGCGCTCGGCGTTGAGCATCGTCGAGAGCCAGGCGGCGAGGCTGTCCGAGGTCGTGTCCCAGTTGCTCATCGCGTCGGGCGTGTCGCGCATCAGCGCGGTCGGCACCCAGACGGCAACGTGCCCATCGCGCAGCGCGCGGCGGATCTTCGCCTCGCTCGATGCCAGCACGAGTTCGGGCAGCACGCCCTGCATCAGAAGCGCGTACTGGGTCATCGCGAGCAGACACATGTTGTGCGCGGCGAGGTCGTCGAAACACCACTCGCTCTGGTACTGGCGCACCTTGTCCGCGAAATCGCCGCCGCCGGGAACGATGACGATGCGCCCGCCCCCCACCTCGCATAGCTCCATGAGCCATTGGCGCAGCGCCGGCTCATGACTCAGGCTGCCCCCGATCTTGACCACCCACATGATCGTCGTCCTCGTTTGCGATTAACCTCGTTTGCTTGTCCGCTTCGCTGCCTGTTTGCTTCTATGCCGGTCCTCCTGTGGATGGTTTGTGCCGTTTGCCTGCGTTTTCCTCTAGCCACAATCACTGCATCGGCCGCGTCCCCTTCACGCGGCCCGAAAAGCCGCATCGACGCTCGCGGCGCCCTCGCCGGCCGTCACGTCGCCCGCTTTCCCATACCGCGCCGCTGCCAGCAAACCCACCGCGACGCTCGGCGCGCAGGTCGCCGCCCACTCCGCCCACTCCGCCTGATCCGCCGCGCCTCCCGCGAGCGTGCCGAAATCGATGTAGCCGCGCGCCTCCTCGCGTGCGAGCGCCGCCGCGAGAAAACGTCCGCAGCCCGCGCCCACCAGCGGCGCGGCGGCCAGTTCGGGATGCGCGGCCGTGACGCGCGTCAGGTTCGCGCCGATCTCGCGCAATTGCAGCTCGCGCCAGCGCAACGCGAACGCGCGCCATTCGGCGGGACTCGTTTCGTGCGCGTCACGGCCGATCATCCGCGCGATCCGCCTTCGGCTCGCCAATTCGGTTTTCGGGCCATTGTCGGCGCTCGGGTAGAGGTCGTATTGCGGCGCGAGTTCGCCCGTGAGCCGGTAGACGTCGGCGGTGCTCGCGAACCATTCGTTCATCACGTTGACGGCTGCGCCGCCGAATTCGATGCGCCGCGCGATGCCACACAGCGGCGTGCGCACCACGCCCTGATACACGAGTTCGCCGGTCGCGAGCCGCCCGGCATCCGTCGATGCGCGCGCAACCACACGCCCGTTCGCGACCGGAATGATGTCGGTCGTCGTGCTGCCGATGTCGATCAGCAACGCATTCGGCACGCGCGTCGCGAGCCAGTGCGCGGTCGCGAGCCAGTTCGCCGACGCGACGCTGCGCCAGCCGGCCGCGCACGTCTCGCGCGTCAACCAGCCCGCGTCGCCCGCGTAAAAAGCGACGCGCGGCCCGAGCCGCTGCGCAAGTGCGGCGGCGATCGCGCGCACGCCTTGCGAGCGGTCCTCGAAGAGGTCGACCATTTCGCCGGTCATCGTCACCGCATGACGCGCCGCGTAGGTCTTCGCGACCGGCCAGCGCTCGAATACAAGCTCGATCGTGCGCTCGAGATGTTCGAGCCCTTGCCACAACGGGCAGGCCCACTGGCCGACGTCGAGCAGCACGCCGCCGGCATCGCTCATCGACACCTTCACATGCGCGCCGCCGACGTCCCAGCCGAACACCGGCGAGCGGCCTACCGGTTCCATGCGCGGCGCGTTCATGGCTGCGCTCCGCAAGCGGAGTGAGTGTCGAACTCGCGCGCCGCGCTCGTGGTTTCGCGAGGTTCGCCAACCCGAACCCCATGCGCGCCCAGCAACACCGCGGAAAGGTTGCGCCCAAGCGCCGCCGACAAACCCGCATAAGCCACAGTCAGTCGCGGATTGACCTCGATGACCACAGGACCGCGCGACGGATGCCACACTACATCGATTCCGGCAAAGCCGCGCAGCCCCGGTATCGCCTCCGCGACGCGATGAGCGAGCTCGCGCAGCGTCCGACCCTGGTCGCTGGCCGTGTCGATCTGATTGACCGTCACGCCGTCGAATTCGACGATGCTCGCGCGCTGCCCCGGCGCCGTGCTCTCCGAGAGCCCAATCCGTTGCCGGTTGATGCTGACGAGTTCGACGCCTTTGCCGTCGCAGATCAGCGAAAGACTCAGCGGCTCGCCGTCGACCCACTCCTGCAACACCGGATTACGCGCCGCTGCCGCGCGCGCATCGTATTCGGTGCAGGCTTCGGCGAAATCGTCGAATACGAAGGTGTCGAGTCCGCCCGCGCCGTCGTCCGGCTTCACGACCCACTTGCGCCCCGCGTGGGCCATTGCATTGGCCGCCGCATGACCGGGCTCGATGGCCGGCGTGGTCGCAATGCCCTTCGCGGCGAGGCACGCGGCGGTCGCGCTCTTGCTCGACGTGACGCGGATCGCTTCCTTCGCGCAGCCGAGCCAGCGCGCCGCGCCGACCGCGTCGTACAGATGCAGCAGCAAGCCGTCGCATTCGGGCGCGACGATCCATGCATAGTCATGTTCGCGAGCCGCGCGCGCGACGAAAGCCGTCATCGATTCGCCCGGCGCGGCCATACAATGAGCGAGCGCGGGGTCGACGTTTTCAAAGCGCGAGGTTGCGAAGCTCACCTCGACATCGTCGAGTTGGCGCAGGTCCGCGACCAGCGCGTCGCGCATCACGCGGCCTTCGACGATCAGCGCGCTCAGGTCGGCGAGACTCGCCGCGCCGGCCAATGCCGGGTCGATGCCGCCGCCGGTGAGATACTCGAAGACAAAGATCTTGGTCAAAGGACGCGCCCCTATGCAGGTGATACCGGTTCTCGATCTGCTCGACGGCCAAGTCGTGCGCGCGGTGCGCGGCGAACGGAGCGCCTATCTGCCGATACGTTCGTCGCTTGCCGCCACCAGCGAGCCGCTTGCCATCGCCCGCGCGCTGCTTGCTGCAAGCGGCGCCCGCACGCTCTACATCGCCGACCTCGGCGCGATCCTTCAGCAGCGCGCTCACATCGAAACGCTTGCCGCGTTGCGCGCCGCGCTGCCCGGCATCGACATCTGGCTCGACGCGGGCTATGCCGACTTCGCGTCGATGCAGGCGCTGTTCGCGCGCATCGACGCAAGCAATCAGCACCCGCAGCACTCGCAACACCCACAGCACGCGCTCGCGACGCTCGTGCCGGTATTCGGCACCGAATCGTTGCAAGACATTCACGCACTGCGCGCCGCCGAAACAGCCGCGTCGCCAACCTCGCCAGCCTCGCCAACCTCGCCGATCCTCTCGCTCGACCATCGCGCCGGCCAACTGCTTAGCGCCGCTGCCGCTCACGAATGCCAGGAGCCCGCGCGCTCATGGTGGCCGCGCAGAGTCATCGCGATGACGCTCGATCAGGTCGGCAGCTACGACGGTCCCGATCTCGCCACCTTCGAACGCATCCGAGCCAGCGCGCCTGCCGATACTCAGGTGATCGGCGCGGGCGGCATTCGCGATCGCGGCGATCTGGCTGCTGCGGCCCGTACCGGCGCAAGCGCTTGGCTCGTCGCGTCGGCGCTGCACGATGGCCGCATCGGCCTGCCGCTCGCAGCGTCGACGTAGGCGAGCAAAACAAGTTCCATGCCAATCGGCGGAAGCGGTGCGGTGGTAAACAACGGCCAGGCTTTATCGTGCTTTCGCCGGCCACGGGTGACACTCTGCTCCAGAACGGCACACAACCTGTACGCGGACAACGCAGGCGCATAGCGCGGCGCGGCGCAGCGGGCGGCCTTCGCGAAGTCGGGCACGCTGTTCAATCGGCAGGCGTTTGTGGGTCTGAGTTCGGACACGGCGCGCCCTCGCGGCCGTTCGCCCGGCATACACATTCAAGCACAACGCGACCTAAGCACCATGCATTTGCACCGCACTATTGCCGCGCGATGAAACGCGTCGGCATGGAGCTTGCTAAAAGTCGCCCCATGCACCTCTCGCCCACCGATCCGTCGACGACCAGCCCCTCGGGCGCGGCCCCCTCGGCCGCCGCGTCGATCACGCGCGACTGGACCTGCCCGTTCTGTCCGCTGCTTTGCGATGACCTCGCGATCGAATCGCGTGACGACGCGACGCTCGCCGCGCAGAACACCGACTGCCCGCGCCTCCTGGAAGCGCTCACGCACTATGGCGCCGCGGATGCGCAATGCAGTGCGAGCATCGACGGAAACGCGGTGGACCTCGACGCGGCGCTCACGCGCGCGGCGCACATTCTGTCGTCAGCGCCGCGGCCGCTGTTCGGCGCATTGGCGACCGATGTGGCCGGCGCGCGTGCGCTGTACACGCTCGCTGCCGGCTGCGGCGCGATCCTCGATCATCGGCATGGCGATGCAATGAGCGCCGCGACGCTCGCGCTTCAGGACCGCGGCTCGTTCTTCACGACGCTTTCCGAAGTGCGGTCGCGCGCCGATTTGCTGCTGTTTTTCGGCTGCCAGCCATCGCGGCGCTATCCGCGCTTTTTCACGCGAACCATCGAGGGAACGACGACGCCGCGCGAACTCGTATTCATCGGCTGCGAAGCGGACCCGGCGGCGAGTGGACCTGGCTGCGAGCATGTGCGGGTCGAGTCGATTTTGCCCGACGCCGATCCGTTCGATACCCTCGCGCTGTGGTCGACGATCAGCGACCGCCGTCCGCCGACTTCGCTGCATCAGGACGTCGCCGATGCGCAAGACGCGCAGCGCACGCTTGCCGCGTTGCAGGCGCTACAGGCTCGCATCGATGCCGCGCGCTACACGGTGCTCGTGTACGAACCCGCGTCGTTGCCCGGCCCTCATGCGGCGTTGCTGATCGAAGCGTTGAACCGGATCGTGAAGGCATCGAATCTGAAGTCGCGCGCGGGCGGCCTCGCGCTCGGCGGCGATGACGGCGCGTTGACGGTCAACCAGACGGTGACATGGCTCTCGGGCCTGCCGCTTCGCACGCGCGTATCGACACCGGCGCGTATCGCGGGGACTACGCCGCTCGACTACGATCCGTATCGCTATCGCACGGAAAGACTGCTCGCGGATCGCGAAGTCGACGCGCTCTTGTGGGTCGCGAGTTTCGCGCCGCCCGCGTGGCCCGAAGCGCTTCCCGACGATGTGCCGCTCATCGTGCTCGGGCATCCGGCTCTCGCGCAGCGCGCGGCGGCTCGCGGCAAGAACACCGTGTTTATTCCGGTGGCGACACCGGCTGTGGACAGCGGCGGGCATCTGTTCCGGGTGGACAGCTCAGTCGTGATGCCGCTCACCGCCGCGCGCCGCGCTGCGCTTCCGTCGGTCGGAACGATTGCCGCAAAGCTTGGCGCGCTGCTGGCCACGCCGCTCGCCGCGTCTCACGCAGAGGCCCAGCCATGACGCTCATCCGCCTCAAGGGCGGCACCCTCTTCGATCCGGCCAACGGCGTCGACGGCGAGCGCCGCGACCTGGCAATCCGCGACGGCCGCATCGTCGACGTCCCCGCGAACGCTCCAGCCGACCGCGAATACGACGCGACCGGCATGATCGTGATGGCGGGCGGCATCGACATGCACTCGCATATCGGCGGCGGCAAGACCAATCTGTCGCGCCTCCTGCTGCCCGAAGATCATCGCGACGATCCCGTGCGCGACGCATCCTATGAATCCGTGCAGGACGCAAACGGCCGCTATCTGCGCCTGCCGTCTTGCGGCGTCTGCGCGCCCGGCACGCTCGCAACCGGCTACCGTTACGCCGAAATGGGCTACACGGCCGCATTCGAACCGGCGATGATCGCCTCCAACGCGCGCCACACGCACCTCGAGATGGGCGACACGCCGATCATCGATCACGGCGCGTACGTGATGCTCGGCAACGACGAACTGTTCCTGCAAATGCTGGCCGCGCGCGACGATTTCGAGCATCTGCGCGACTACGTCGGCTGGACGATTCATGCGAGCAAGGCGCTCGGCGTGAAGGTCGTGAATCCGGGCGGCATCTCGGCGTTCAAGTTCAACCAGCGCTCGCTCGATGTCGACGAACCGCACGTGCATTACGGCATCACGCCGCGCGAAGTGCTGCACACGCTGACACGCGCGCTCACCGAACTGCGCGTGCCGCATCCGCTGCATGTGCACGCGAGCAATCTCGGCGTGCCCGGCAACATCGATTCGACCATCGCGACGATGGACGCCGCCGACGGCCTGCCGATCCACCTCACGCATATCCAGTTTCATAGCTATGGCGTAGAAGGGCCGCAGAAGTTTTCGTCGGGCGCGCGGCGCATCGCGGAAGCCGTGAATGCGCGGCCGAATGTGTCCATCGACGTCGGTCAGATCATCTTCGGGCAAACCGTCACCGCTTCCGGCGACACCATGATGCAGTTCCGCAACGCGCCGCTCGCGCGGCCGCACAAGTGGGTGGTCGGCGACATCGAATGCGACGCCGGCTGCGGCGTGGTGCCGTTTCGCTATCGCGAGCAGAGCTACGTGAATGCGTTGCAGTGGATCATCGGGCTCGAAATCTTTCTGCTGGTGGACGACCCGTGGCGCGTCGCGATGACGACCGATCATCCGAACGGCGGACCGTTTACGAGCTATCCGCATCTGATTCGTCTGCTGATGGACAAATCGTTTCGCGACGAGCAACTCGCGAAGCTGCATCCCGACGCGCAAGTGGCGAGCGCGTTGCCGCAACTGACGCGCGAATTCTCGCTGTACGAGATCGCGACCATCACGCGCGCGGGGCCGGCGCGTCTGCTCGGCCTGAAGGACCGCGGCCATCTCGGCGTGGGCGCGGCGGCGGACATCGCCGTGTATCGCGACGATGCCGACCGCGAGCGGATGTTCACGTCGCCCGCTTATGTGTTCAAGGACGGCGAACTGGTCGCGCGCGACGGCACGCTGGTCTCGACGCCAACGGGCGGCATCCATTTCGTGTCGCCCGAATTCGACCGCGGCATCGAGAAGCGAATCCGCGCCTACAGCGAAGCGAATCTCGCGAGCAACTTCGCGCATGCCGCAATCGGCGACGACGAGATCTGCCACTGCTGCCGCGGCGGCAAGCTGTTGCCGGTCGAATGCTTCGCGAACGGTCAACGACATGGCTGAAACCGCTGACCCGACGACCGTCACCCCGAACCGTGACACGCACACGATGAGCGACACGCCGACCCTGCAGATCAACGGCACCACGATCGACGCCACCTTCGCCGAAGCGTTTCCGATGAAGGCGACGCGGCTCGTCATCACCGCGCATACGCCGGCGTGGGCGATGAACGCAGCGCACTCGCTGACGGGCTTCGCGACCTCGGTGATCGGCTGCGGCTGCGAGGCGGGCATCGAACGCACGCTCGAGGGCGACGACACGCCGGATGGTCGGCCAGGCGTCGCCGTGCTGCTGTTCGCGGTGTCGTCGAAGGAACTGGCGAAGCAGATCGAGCGGCGCGTCGGTCAATGCGTGCTCGCGTGTCCGACCACGGCCGTGTATCGCGGCATCGATCCGCAAACGAGCCGCGCGCCGCTGTCGGACCTCGCGCCGCTCGGCAAGAACCTGCGCTTTTTCGGCGACGGCTGGCAGATTTCGAAGATGCTCGGCGACACGCGTTACTGGCGCGTGCCGGTGATGGACGGCGAGTTCGTCTGCGAAGAAACAGCGCCCACCGTGAAGGCGGTGGGCGGCGGCAATCTGATCCTGCTCGCGCGCGACATCGACGCGGCGCTCGCAGCCGCCGAGGCCGCCGTCGACGCGATGCGCCGCCTGCCGAGCGTGATCCTGCCGTTTCCTGGCGGCGTCGTGCGGTCGGGATCGAAAGTCGGCTCGAAGTACAAAGGCGCGACCGCGTCCACCAACGACGCGTTCTGTCCCACGCTCGCCGGCCTCTCCGCGCGCAGCGAGTTGAGCGCGGAAGTGGGCTGCGTGCTCGAAATCGTGATCGACGGACTCACCGAGGCGGATGTCGGCGCGGCGATGACGGCGGGCATCGTCGCGGCTGCGGGACTCGGGCGCGCAGGCGGCCTGCTGCGCATTTCCGCAGGCAATTACGGCGGCAAGCTCGGCCCGTATCACTTCCATCTGCATCAACTGGCCGGCGGCCTCGGCGGGAGCAGCGCATGAGCGTCGTGACGACATTGCGCGTGCGTACCGCACCGGGTTTTCGCGTCGATGCTTCGGCGTTGCTGCCCGCAACGTTCGCGGCGCTCGCGGTCGCGGACATCGAGCGCCTCGTGCTGCCCGCGGGCAACGATCGTTGCGTCGTCGGCGATGTATTCGATGTGTCGCGCAACGGCGACGCAGCGCCCGATGCAAAGGACGAGCAGAACGCACAGAACGCCGAAGCCGCGCTCGTGATCGAAGACGCCGTCCCGTGGCTCGACCGTCTCGGCGCACGGATGACGCAAGGCCATCTGATCGTGCGCGGTTCGGCGGGCGATCACAGCGGCTTCCAGATGGCGGGCGGCGTATTGCGTATCGACGGCGACGCCGGCCACTTCACCGCTTGCGAAATGCGCGGCGGACGGCTGACCGTCGCGGGCGATTGCGGCGATTTCGCGGCGGGCGCGCTCGCCGGCGACGTCGAAGGAATGACGGGCGGCACGCTGACGATTCACGGCAACGCGGGCGCGCGGCTCGCGGACCGGATGCGCCGCGGGCTCGTGCTGGTCGGCGGCGATGCGGGCGACTTCGCGGCGTCGCGGCTCGTGGCGGGGACCATCGGCATTGCAGGCCGGTTGGGCGCACACTATGCGTACGGTATGCGGCGCGGAACCCTGCTGCTTGCGCAGCGTCCCACTAGTCTGCCGCCCACTTTCGCCGACGGCGGCCGCGGCTTCGACGTATTCTGGTCCTTGCTCGTACGCAGTCTCGCGGGCGAAATCGCGCCGTTTTCGCAGTGGCGCGCGGCCGCGCTGCCGCGCCGTTATGCGGGCGACGCCGCCGTCGACGGGCGCGGCGAAATACTTGTGATGAGCTAACCAGGGAGGCAGAGATGACGACCGCGCATGCTTCTTCCGCACAACGCCGCGCCGACACGTCCACGCCGCGCTATGCCGGCTCGTTGATCGCGCTGCACTGGCTGATCGCGTTCGGCATCATCGGCCTGCTTGCGCTCGGGCTCTACATGGTCGGACTGCCAAAGGGCCTGCCGCTCAAGGCGACGCTGCTGAACCTTCACAAATCCATCGGACTCACAGTTTTCCTGCTGGTGCTTCTACGCATCGCGGCGCGGGCGGCCTTTCATCGGCCGCCCCTGCCGCCGATGCGACCGTGGCAACGCGCCGCCGCGCGCACTACGCAGGGCCTTTTATACGTGGCAATGGTCGTCATGCCTGTGTCGGGCTATCTGGGCTCGTCGTTCAATCGCTATGGGACGCGCTTCTGGGGCATTCCGCTGCCGAAGTGGGGTTGGGACGATCACGGCTTGCGCGAGCTGTTCTTCGGCATTCATGAGGTGACGGCGTATCTGCTGATCGCGCTGATCGTGCTGCATGTGGCGGGCGCGATCAAGCATCAATGGATCGACCGCGACAATCTGCTCGCGAGGATGCTGCCATGACGCGGGCGCGAACAACCGGCACGCTACGCACGCGCGACGCGCATCGCGTGTCGTTCACGGTTGCGGGCGCCGACGACGGCGTGCCGGTCGTCGTCCTGCATGGCGGCCCAGGCAGCGGCAGTCAGCCTGACGCAACGCGGCTCTTCGACCTGACGCGCTTCAGGGTCGTGCTGATCGATCAGCGCGGCACTGGAGCTTCGACGCCGCGCGGCGGCGTGCGCCGCAACCGCACCGACCGCCTGATCGAAGACATCGAAGCGGTGCGCGTGCGGCTTCGCATCGAACGCTGGGGCGTGCTTGGCGGATCGTGGGGCGCGGCGCTCGCGCTCGCCTATGCGGGACGGCATCCGCAATCGGTGACGGGCGTGGTGCTGCGCGGCCTTTTTCTCACGTCGATGCGCGAGGTTCGCGGCCTGTTCGTCACGTCGCAAAAACGCGCGCCGCGCGCATGGCAAAAGCTCTGCGCCGCTGCGCATTGCAAGCGGCCCGCTGCGCTGCTTTCGCAATGCCATGCGCGGCTGCAACGCGGCCGCGCAAGCGAGGCCCCGCAGCGCAAGCTCGCGCTCGCATGGCGCGGCTATGAAAACGCCGTGCTCGCGAGTGCGAACACGCGGCGCAGCTCGTACCGGCCAGGCTCTCGCATAAGGACAGCCGCAAGCTCATCGGCAAGTACCGCATTCAGGCGCATTACCTGATGCATCGCTGCTGGCTCGGCGAAGCGCGGTTGCTGTCGTTCGCGCGCCGCGCCGCCGCGGCCGGCGTACCGCTCTTTGCAGTGCACGGTTCGCGCGATCCCGTGTGTCCGCCGGATAACCTGCGGCGCCTCGCGCGAGCGGTTCCCAATGCTCACATTGAATGCGTGCGCGCCGGCCATCTTGCAAGCGATCCCGCTTTGCATGCACGCGTGGCCGATGCACTGACAACACTGTTTCTTCCACTCACCGACGAGGGGCGCACGCTGCGCCGCGCGGCATGAAAATCAAGGTACTCGGCTCATCGGCGGGCGGCGGCTTTCCGCAGTGGAACTGCAACTGCCGCAATTGCGACGGCGTGCGGCGCGGCACGCTGAAGGCCACGCGCCGCACGCAATCGTCGATTGCGGTGAGCGCGAACGGCGAGGACTGGCTGCTCGTGAATGCGTCGCCCGATCTGCTCGCGCAGATCGCCGCGAACTCGGAGCTTCAACCGGCCCGCCGCGCGCGCGACAGCGGCATCGCGGCGGTGCTCGTCATCGACGCGCAGATCGATCATGTCACCGGCCTCCTGATGCTGCGCGAGCGCGACACGCCGCTGCCGCTCCATGCAACCGACGCCGTCTGGCAGGACCTGACGAGCGGTTTTCCAATCGCGCCGATTCTCTCGCACTACTGCGGCGTCGAGCATCGGCGAATCGCGCTCGACGGCGCGCCGCTCAGCGTCGACGCATTGCCCGGCGTGCAGATCGACGCGCTGCCGCTCACCAGCAAGGCGCCGCCCTACTCGCCGCATCGCAACTCGCCCGAGCGCGGCGACAACATCGGGCTCGTGTTCACGAACCGGCAGACCGGCAAGCGCGTCTTTTACGCGCCCGGTCTCGGCGAGATCGAACCGCACGTACTCGAGGCGATGCGCGCGGCGGATCTGCTGCTCGTCGACGGCACGCTGTGGACCGCCGATGAAATGATCCGCCTCGGCCTCTCGAAGAAAACCGCTGCGGATATGGGTCATCTGCAGCAATCGGGACCTGGTGGCATGATCGAAGTACTGGATTCGCTCGACGCGAAAAGCGCGCGCAAGGTGCTGATCCACATCAACAACACCAACCCGATTCTCGTCGAGGATGGCCCCGAGCGCCGCCTTCTCACGGAGCACGGCATCGAAGTTGCCTACGACGGCATGACCTTCGAACTATGAAGCGCGGCCACGCAGCACGCGTCGCGCAGGAACGGGAGATTGCATGAACGCGAAAGACACCTTGGGTACGACGCCAGGCAGCGAGCGCGCCCGCGACGAAGCCTGGACCCGTGAGGAATTCGAAGCGCAGTTGCGCGCGAAAGGCACGGCGTACCACATTCATCATCCGTTCAATGTGAAGATGAATAGCGGCGGCTGCTCGCCCGAACAGATTCGCGGCTGGGTCGCGAACCGCTTCTACTATCAGATCAACATTCCGCTGAAGGACGCGGCCGTGATGTCCAATTGCCCGGATCGCGAAACGCGCCGCCGCTGGGTGCTGCGCATTCTCGATCACGACGGCTACGGCGGCGAGGAAGGCGGCATCGAAACATGGGCACGCCTGGGCGATGCAGTGGGCCTCTCACGCGACGAGCTGTGGTCGCTCGAACACGTGACGCCTGGCGTGCGCTTCGCCGTCGACGCGTACGTGAACTTCGCGCGCCGCGCGCCGTGGCAGGAATCGGTGTGCTCGTCGCTCACCGAAATGTTCGCGCCGCAGGTTCATCGCGACCGGCTCGCGAGCTGGCCCGAACACTATCCGTGGATCGAAGCGTCCGGCCTCGCCTACTTTCGCTCGCGCATCACGCTCGCACAGCGCGACGTGGAGCACGGCCTCGAAGTCACGCTGAATTACTTCACGCGGCGCGAACAACAGGAACGCGCGCTCGAGATTCTGCAATTCAAGCTCGACATTCTGTGGACCATGCTGGACTCGATCGAAAAGGCCTTTCCGCAATGAACGACATGTCCAACGCCGATCGTCCCGCGCTCAACAAGCTGTTCCGGCTGCAATGGGAACCGGCGCAGAACGCGCATGTGCTGCTCTATCCGGAAGGGATGGTGAAGCTCAATCAGAGCGCGGCGGAAATCCTCAAACGTTGCGACGGCACGCGCGATATCGAAACGCTTATCGCCGATCTCGAGCAGGCGTTCAACGCAACAGGACTTGGCCCCGAAGTACGCGCATTCGTGACCGAAGCGCATTCGCGCGGATGGCTGGAGTAGCGCAATGACCGATCTCTCGCAACCTGCTGCCGACATTCACACTGAAGCACAGCCCGAAGCGACGCCCGCGAGCGTCGCGCCGCCGCTGTGGCTGCTCGCGGAACTGACGTATCGCTGCCCGCTGCATTGCGCGTTCTGCTACAACCCCGTCGACTACACCAATCACAATCGCGAACTCAGCACCGAACAATGGCTCGGCGTGCTGCGCGAGGCGCGCGCGCTCGGCGCCGCGCAATTGGGCTTTTCAGGCGGCGAACCGCTGATGCGCGACGACCTCGAAGTGCTGGTCGGCGAAGCGCGCAAGCTCGGCTTCTATACGAATCTGATCACCTCGGGCGTCGGTCTCACGGACAAGCGCCTCGGCGACCTGAAAGCGGCCGGGCTCGATCACATCCAGTTGTCGTTTCAGGACTCGACTCAGGAACTCAACGACTTCTTGAGCAGCACGCGCACGTTCGATCTGAAGCAGCGCGTCGCGGCATCGATCAAACAGCATGGGTTTCCGATGGTGCTGAACTGCGTGCTGCATCGCTATAACCTGCCCCACGTCGACAAGATCATCGACATGGCGCTCGCGATGGGCGCCGAATACCTCGAACTCGCGAACACGCAGTACTACGGCTGGGCGCATCACAATCAGGCGCAGCTCATGCCGACCCGCGAGCAGCTCGAGGAAGCAGAAGCGGTGGTCGAACGTTATCGGCGCACCCATGGCGATCGCTGCAAGATTTTCTTCGTCGTGCCCGACTATTTCGAGCGACGCCCGAAGCGCTGCATGAACGGCTGGGGCGCGGTGTTCCTCGGCGTTGCGCCGGACGGCGCCGCGCTGCCCTGTCACGCGGCGCGCGCGCTGCCCGGCCTCGTGCTGCCGAATGTGAAAGACATGCCCCTGCGAGAGATCTGGTACGAGAGCGACGCATTCAATCGTTTCCGCGGTCTGCAATGGATGAAAGAGCCGTGCCGCAGTTGCGACGAGAAGGAAAACGATCTCGGCGGCTGCCGTTGCCAGGCGTATCTGCTCACCGGCGATGCGGCCAATGCGGACCCTGTGTGCGACAAGTCGCCGTTGCATGAAAAAGTGGTCGACGTGACGCGTCTCGCGGCGGCGGCGCATGAACCACGAGAGCAGCCCATCATGTTCCGTAACGATGCAAACTCGCGCAAGCTGACGGGCGCGCATGCACCGCAAAACAAGGTGCAAAAAACGGCGCACGACGAGCCAAACGACAACGGCCACACCAGGGGTTGACCATGACAGCGGCGGACATTTCAGTGTTGCTCGTCGACGATCACGCCGTAGTGCGCGAAGGCTACCGGCGGCTACTCGAAGTGAATGCCGACGTGCACGTGTGCGGTGAAGCAGCCGACGCCGCTCAGGCCTATCAGCGCTTCTGCGCGCTGCGGCCCGATGTCGTCGTGATGGATGTCTCGTTGCCGGGCGCAAGCGGAATCGAAGCAATGCGGCGCATGCTCGCGCGCGAGGCCGATGCGCGCGTGCTGATTTTCAGCGTGCATGAAGAGGCGATTTTCGTGCGCCGCGCGCTCGACGCCGGCGCGCTCGGCTATGTGACGAAAGCCAGCGCGCCCGACGTGCTGGTCGAAGCGGTGCGCACGATCGCGCGGCGCGCCAGTTATCTAAGCCCCGACATTTCGCAGGCACTCGCGCTGCGCAATGCATTCAGCGAAGGCCCGCCAGGACGGCAGTTGTCCGCGCGCGAATTCGAGGTGTTGCGTTTGCTCGTGCAGGGCTACACGCTGCCGAGCATCGCCGAAAAATTGGGCCTCAGTCAGAAGACCGTGGCCAATCATCAGTCGGTGATCCGGCAGAAGTTCGGCGCGGACAACGGTGTGCAACTCGCACAAATGGCAAGCCGCCTCGGCCTTCAGTTCACCGGCTCCGCCAGTCCCGCTTGAGCGGGCACGCGCGCGCAAAACAGGAAGCCGCCTTCGGGCTTGCTCGCGACATGAAACTCGCCGCCTAGCGCTTCGACCCGCTCGCGCATGCCGATGAGCCCCAGGCCCGCGCGCGGCGCATCGAGGTCGACGCCGGGACCGTCGTCGGCCATCGTTACGACGATTTCGTCGATTGGCCGGCGTTTTAGGGCATTTTTCTGCGGCGCTTGCGCCTCGCGCGGCGCGCGCACCATGAACACTTCCACGCGCGAGTGCCGCGCGAACTTCGACACGTTCGTCAGCCCTTCCTGCACCAGCCGGTAAAGCGTGATGGTGAGCGCGTCGCTGAGCCCTGTGTAATCGCCTTCTATCGTTAGCGAGAACGACGCGTCGGGCAAGCGTTCGCGCCATCCGTCGATGCAATGCTCGAGCGCGCTCGGCAAGCCGAATTCGTCGAGACCGATAGGCCGCAAGCGCCGGATCATTCCGCCGATCTGCCGATACACATGACTCGCGCTCCGCATCAATTCCACCGATATGCGATGAATCTCCGGCTCGCGCGCGGCGGAGAGATCGCGGATACGTGCTGCGTCGAGTGAAATGGCGTTGAGGTACTGGCCGAGTTCGTCGTGCAGTTCGCGCGCGAGGTGGCGGCGCTCGAGTTCCTCTGCCTGCAACGCCTGGTTCGCAAGACGCCGGTTGTCGGCGAGCAGACGTTCGGCCTCTTCTTCGAGCACGCGCCGATGCGCAAGCTCGCTGCGCGTCTCGCGATAGCGGCGCCACGCGAACCACGCAAGCCCCAGCGACAGCACGCACAGCGTGAGCGGCAACTCGTCGAGTTGAAAGCGCTCGACGCCGCGCGTCCACCGATAAGCGCGCTCGCTCACATCGAACAGCGAGCCGAGCGCGGCCGCGAGCAAGGTCAGCGCGAGCACGCAGGCAAGATCGCGCGGCACCGCGGAATGCGGCGAATTGCGCGGCATATTGCGGCGCGTTTGATGAGGTTGGGTGGATTCGCTCGACATCACGTTTGCATTCTAGTCAGGCCAATCGGACACGAAGTTCGTCGCAACCAGTTTGGGAACGCTTCCTCGCGATTTCGGGAAAAGCTCCCGAGCCTTCACGCGAGCGCGCATGCGAAGCTTTGCACACCTTGAAAGAAAGCGCTACGTATGCCGCCACGCGGCTGCGTCCGAAGAAAGCGTCGATTCGGCAGGAGACAGAATAATGAATATCCCATCACGCGTGCGCCGCGGAAAACCCGGCCTCGGCTTCAGGCGGCGAGCCGGCATCACGCTTGGATTCGGCAGCGCGCTCGCGAGCATGTCGATAGGCGCATGGGCGCAAGCGGAGCCGGCGGCTGGCGTACCGGCTTCGGCTGCGGCTGCGGCTCCCGCTTCGGCAGCCGCCTCCGCGAAAGCCGCAGCCGATGCGCCAGACGATACGCCCTCGACCACGCTCGCGCCCGTGGTCGTGGTCGGCACGACGCCGCTGCTCGGCATCGGCACGCCGCTCGCGCAGGTGCCCGCCAACGTGCAGACCGTTCGCGCGCGAGACATCGAAGCGCAGCATCGCTTCAATCTCACGGATTACCTCGCGAAGAATCTGCCGAGCGTCGACATCGCCGATGCGCAAGGCAACCCGTATCAGATGAACGTCAACTATCGCGGCTTCACGGCGTCGCCGCTGCTCGGCACACCGCAGGGCATTTCGGTGTTCGTCGACGGCGTGCGCGTGAACGAGCCTTTCGGCGACGTGGTCAACTGGGACGTGCTGCCGCAACAGGCCATCGACACCATTCAATTGATTCCCGGTTCGAATCCGACGTATGGGCTGAATACGCTGGCGGCGCGCTCGCCATCACGACGAAGAACGGCAAGACCAGTCCCGGCGGCGAGGCCGAAGTGGCGCTCGGCTCGTGGGGCCGCAAGACCGCGCAGATCGAACAGGGCGGCACGATCGGCCAGAACCTCGATTACTACGTGACCGGCAACGTCACGAACGACAACGGCTGGGCCGAGCAGAATGCGAGCCGCGTGCGGCAGATTTTCGGCAAGCTGCGCTATACCGATGCCGACACCACGCTGTCGTTATCCGCAGGCGGCGCGGACAACGATCTGCACGGCACGCAAACCATTCCGCGCTCATTCCTTGGCAATCCGAAGCAGCCCTATACGTATCCCGATCAGAACCTGAACAGCGCTGGCTACGTGACGCTGTCCGGCGAACACTACTTCAGCGATAACGTCGAGCTGAGCGGCAATGCGTACTACCGGCACTTCCGCAATAGCAATGTGAGCAGCAACACGAATCCGAACTTCGGTTCGATCGACGACGACGGCGACGTCGACACCACGCAGGCGACCAACGAGAAATCCGTCGTCTCTACCGATAGTTTCGGCGCGAGCCTGCAACTCACGCTGCTCGGCAAACTCGGCGGCATGCAGAACCAGTTCGTTGCGGGCGTATCCGCGGACATCGCGAATTCGCGCTACACGCAATCGTCGCAGGATGCGGTTTTCACGGCTTCGCGCGCGACGGTCGGCATCGGCGATTTCACGCAGGAAACCGCGGCGAAAACGCATAACGGCAACTACGGCATCTATCTGCAAGACACTTTATCGCTGACGAAGCAATGGACGCTGACGCTCGCGGGACGTTATAACTGGGCCGAAGCGACCATCGGCGATTCGAGCGGCCTTCAGCCGCAACTGGACGGACACCATACGTTCTCGCGCTTCAATCCGGCGGTCGGCATCAACTGGAATCCGACCTCGGCGTTCACGGCCTACGCAACCTACAACGAAGGCATGCGCTCGCCGACTGCGATCGAACTCGCGTGTGCAGACCCGGCCGCGCCCTGCTCGCTGCCGAACGACTTCGTGTCCGACCCGCCGCTGCAACCGGTGATCTCGAAGACCTTCGAAATCGGCGCACGCGGACGAATCGGCCAGACGACAAGCTGGAGTGCCGCCGTCTACCGAACCACGCTCGATAACGACATCGAATTCATCGCCAGCAATGGCGCGGCGAGCAATCGCGGCTTCTTTCAGAACGTGGGCCGCACGCGCCGGCAAGGGTTCGAACTCTCGGGACGCAGCCAGCTAGGCCCGCTCGCGGTGACTGCGAGCTACAACTACATCGACGCCACGTATCGCACCGCGTGGACCGAGAACAGCGCGAGCAATTCCAGCGCGGATGCGAACGGCAACATCAACGTGAAGCCCGGCGATCATCTGCCAGGCATTCCGGCGAACACGGTCAAGCTGCAACTCGACTACGCGGCGACCGCGAAGTGGAGAGTCGGCGCGAACCTCACGTGGCGCGGCGGCATCTATGCACAGGGCGACGAAAACAATCAGGACGTCAATGGCAAGATCGCCGGCTATTTTCTGATCGATCTCGACACGTCGTATCAGGTCACCAAACAGTTGCAGGTGTTTGCGAGCGTCTCGAATCTGCTCGACAAGCGCTATGCGAGCTTCGGTTCGCTCGGAGAAAACTTCTTCAACGGCCCGAACCATACGTTCGACGGCGGGAATCCGAGCAACGAGCAGTTCGTCGGACCGGGCGCGCCGCGCGGGTTCTGGGTCGGCCTGCGCTATGCGTGGAAGTAGGTGGAAGTGAGGGCGGTCATGCGTCGGCTCGCGCATGACCTCCGCGTGCTCAGTGCGATTCGATCGAGCCGTCGCTATGCGGATAGGTGACGATGCCCCACGCGAGCGGCAGTTGACCAATCTGCGTGACCGGCTGATAACTGCGCGCGTCGAGCACATAAACGGCATCGGAGCGCCCGCATGCGACCAGCAGCTTTGTGCCGTCGGGCGTAAAACTGAAGTGCCAGCAACGCTGACCGACCGGCACGTCGGCAAGATGCTCGTAGCTCTTGCCGTCGAATACCTGCACCGTCTTGTCGCGTGCCGCCGCGACGAAAAGCCGCTTGCCGTCGGGACCGTAGGCGACGCCGTAAGGACCCAGTTTGGTATCGACGGTCTTCTTCACCTTGAACGTGCGCGCGTCGATCACGACAAGTTTGCTCAGCGACTCCAGCGTGACCACGTAGTCCTTGCCGTCCGGCGACAGGCGAATGCCACGCGGACGCCCGCCCGCCGCGAGCTTCACGGTCCTCACGGGCGCGCCCGTGCGCGCGTGATAGACGGAGACAGTATCGTCGCCTTCGTTGGTGACGAGCATGTTCTTGCCGTCGCGTGAAAATTCGATGCCCTCGGTTTCGTGGCCGCTCGTCACCGAGCGCACCACGCGCCAGCTTTTCATATCGACGATAGCGATCTCGGCGGGCGGTTTGTTGGCGTCGTCATCGTCGTCGGCGTGGGGTTTGCCGGCTTGCGCTTCGCCTGGCTTCTCGGCTGGTTTCCCAGACTGTCCGCTCGCTGCAGGCGGGCCGCCGTCTTCGCCCGGCTCATACGTCACATACGCATAGCCGTTGTGCACGCGCACAAACTCCGGGTTCTGACCGATCTTCACCCGCTGCACGACTTCGCCTGAAGCCGTATCGATCACGGCAAGATCGCCCGTGTTCTTGTTGGCGACCAGCAGGCGCGAGCCGTCCGCATTGAGGCTCAGGCCGCGCGGGCCGTCCGCGCCTACGGGGAAGGTTCGGGTCAACGTCATCTTGTCGAGATCGATCACACCCACGCCGCCCTTCTCGCTCGTCACATAGGCGAGAGGCGCCGCGGCATGCGCCGAAGCGGCGCCGAACGCCGTCGCCGCGACCATACCGGCCGCGATCAAGGCTGAAACGATGGGGCGTCCCCGTGTTGTTTTGCGAAACCGTGTCTCCAGCATGTGTTCTGCTCCGTTGTAAAAGCACTGTGCCGCACAAGGCCGGCATTCAAGCAAAGTAGTTCATTAGAGGATCGTTTGACAACGGACGAAGGCGGGAGATTTTCCCGAATTGACCTGGCAAGGCCGCTAACGGTACTAAAACACCGGGCCGCGGCGGACAATGAACGCGGCGGCTCGACGAGTCGAAGGAAACGGTCATGCAGCACTATGGTCTCGCGAATGTCTGGCAAAGCGGCGATTTCATCACGCGCGCGATTCTCGGCATATTGTTCATCATGTCGATCCTGTCGTGGACGGTTATCGTCGTCAAGCTGTGGCATGTGCTGCGCATCAAGCGAGTAACCGGGCGCACCGACGCGCAGTTCTGGCAGGCCGACAACTTCGAACATGGGCTCAGGAACCTGGGCGGCCTTGCGGGCCACGGTAGTGAGGCATCGGCTGAGGCGCTGCGCGACAATCCGCTGCTCGCTCTCGCGATGGCCGCATCTGAGGCGGCTGCGCATCATCGCGACACCAGGCCGCATTTGCAGGATCGCATCGACGTATCGGACTGGATCGCGCGCCGCCTGCAAGGCAGCATCGACGACGCCGTCGCGCATATGCAAAGCGGCCTCGCGGTGCTGGCGTCGATCGGCAGCACCGCGCCGTTCGTCGGGCTCTTCGGCACGGTGTGGGGCATTTATCATGCGCTGATCGTGATCGGCGAAACGGGTCAGGCGTCGATCGATCATGTGGCCGGACCGGTCGGCGAGTCACTCATCATGACCGCGTTCGGGCTCTTCGTCGCGATACCGGCCGTGCTCGGGTATAACGGGCTCACGCGCGCAAACAAGTCGATCGTCACGCGGCTCAAGCGCTTCGCACATGGACTGCACGCGTACTTCGTGACGGGTCTGCAATTGCCGCACGGATGATGGACCGTTAAACGATGCGTTATCGCCCGTCAAAGAATCTCTGAATTCAAATCGCGTGCGCGCTCCGCTATCGTGGCTTGCATACCGGCGGTATGCAGTCATGCACTCATGCAGTCACGCATCGCGCCGGCTCTCCATCACTGCGAGAGGACCGGCCCATGCAAGCCCTGATCTTCGATGTCGACGGCACGCTTGCCGATACCGAAAGCGCGCATCTGCACGCGTTCAACGCGGCGTTCGCGCAAGCCGGTCTCGACTGGCACTGGGACGAAGCGCTCTATGTGCGCCTGCTGGAAGTAGCGGGCGGCAAGGAGCGTCTGCTGCACTACTGGCGCATCGTCGATCCCGAGGAGGCGGAAGGCCCCGGCGTGAGCCGCGTGATCGACGCGGTGCATGCGATCAAGACGCGTCACTATGCGGCGCATGTTCGCGATGGCGGCTTGCCGTTGCGGCCGGGCATCGCGCGCCTGATCGATGAAGCGCGTGCGGCCTCCATACCAGTCGCCATCGCGACCACCACAACGCCCGCGAATCTCGACGCGCTGTTGCACGGACCGTTCGGCCCCGAATGGCGCAGCCGCTTTGCCGCGATTGGCGATGCAAGCACGACGCAGTCAAAGAAGCCCGCGCCCGATGTTTATCTCGACGTGCTTCGTCAACTCGGCCTCAAAGGCCAGGACTGCATCGCGTTCGAAGATTCCGCGAACGGCTTGCGCGCGGCGCGTGCAGCGTTTGTTCCGACTATCGTGACGCCGACAGCGTACACGGCGCATCATTCCTTCGACGGCGCGCTCGCCGTGCTGCCTCATCTCGGCGATCCGCATGCGCCGCTCGCTTCGACGGCTGCGAACGAGAATGAGCGGCCCGCATGGGTGGATCTCGACACATTGCGCGGCTGGCATCGCAATGCGTTGAGCGAGGCTGCGGCCGTATGACGACGCCGCCGGTTTTTTCGCCTGAAGCGCTAACGCTAACGCAAGCGTTGCCGCGATCACGAACGCGCGCCGTGCTGATCGACCTCGACGGCACCATGGTCCACACAGCGCCGGATATTGTCGAAGCGGTGAGCTGCATGCTCGCCGATTTCGATCAGCCGCCGTTGCCCTTCGACACGGTCAGCAGTTTTATCGGCAAAGGCGTGCCGAACCTGGTTAAGCGCACGCTCGAAACGGCGGCGCTCGATGGACGAGTCGACATGGACGCCGCGCTCGCGGTGTTTGATCGGCACTATCGGCAGACGAATGGGCGCTTCGGTCATGTTTATCCGCACGTCGCCGCAGGTCTTCGCGAGCTCGCACGGCTCGGCTATCGGCTCGCGTGCGTGACCAACAAACCGGAGGCGTTGGCCGCACCGCTGCTGCGCATGACAGGACTCGCGCAAGATATCGACGTACTGGTCGCAGGCGATTCGATCGACAGCATGAAGCCTGCACCGCAACCGCTGTGGCACGCGTGCCGGTTGCTGGATGCAGACGTGGAATGCAGCGTTCTGGTGGGCGATTCGCCCGTCGATGTCAGCGCGGCGCGCGCGGCGGGCGTGCCGGTGTTTATCGTGCGCTACGGCTATGGCGGCCCGGATGGCGCGACGGCCTTGCAGTGCGATGCGTTAATCGATTCGTTCGCGCAGTTGCCCGATCTGCTTGCGCTGCGCGATGAGCGCTTGAACGCCGATGCAGGGTCGTAGTTCTCGCAGTCCACTATGAAAACGACCCGGACACTTACGCGTCCGGGTCGTCGGTTTCTCTGCTGCAAGCAAGCTCGCCAACAAGCTCGTCAACAAGCCGCTACAGCAGAATCAACCGCAGCGGAACATCAGAACTTATGACGGATACCGACGATCGCCAGCGCCTGCGAATCGGTGCCGTTGTAGCCATACGAACCGATCGAAGCCTGCGCGTCCTGCGTCGTGCCATCGGCGAGACGCTGCGTGCCGCTCGCGTGCTGATAGGCCGCGACCGCGTAGAAGTCCGTGCGCTTCGAGATGTTGTAGTCCGCGCCGATGCTCAACTGGTGGTAATGCGCCGACGTGTCGCCGGATGCAGCCGTGTACGCGTAGCCCAGACCCGCGACCAGTGCCGGCGTCGCCTGATACGCAACGAAGGCTTTACCGCTGTTGTACTTCTCGGTGCCGGTGAAAGTGGACGCGCCGTCGCTCTTCAACTGCGTGTTGCTATACGAAGCGCCGAGCGTGATCGGGCCGAGCGCGTATTGGCCGCCGATCTGCGCGATGCTGACCGATTTCGCCGTCACGTAGCCGTCGTTGATATGGCTGTCGAAGATCGAATCGGTCGTGCTGCTCGCCCAGCTCGAACGCGCGGTCGTGGACGATGCGTTGGTCGCGCGCAGGTAGCCGCCGGCGAGCGAGAACGGACCGTTCGAGTACGACACCGCGCCGCTATAGGTGTAACCCTGACCCGCCTGACCCGCGACGCCGCTGAATGCATACAGTGCTTCGAACTGCAGGCCGGCGTAGTTCGGCGACACGTATTTGACCGCGTTCGATACGCGCGCGCTGTTGTCGTTGTTGTCGACGTCGCCCGGCGTTGCGAAGGCGGAGCCGAAGAAGTTGTCGGCCGTGACGCCCTGCACCATGTCCGTGATCGGATCGTACTGGCGGCCGGCCGTCACCGTGCCCCACGTCGCGCCCGTCAGGCCGACGAACGACTGGCGGCCGAACTCGCGCGAGCCCTGACCGAGTTTGCCCGTGCCGACGTCGAAGCCATTTTCCAACGTGAAGATCGCCTTCAGGCCGCCGCCCAGATCTTCCTGGCCCTTCAGGCCCCAGCGGTCGCCGCTCAGATTGCCGTTGAGCATGCCCGCGAGATTGCTGCCCGAGCTGGCGTTATGCACATAGCCGATGCCGGCGTCGATCACGCCGTACAACGTCACGCTGTTCTGTGCATGGGCGGACCCCGCCGCGACCAGCAGTGCGAGAGAGGCGGAAGTCAATGCTGTCTTTTTCATCCTTGTTCCTTTATTCACGTTTCAGAAAGACATTGCGGACGCGCAGCATACCTTGATTAATTTAAAAATCAATAAAAGCGTTTGGAAATTCCAACACGATTAGTATCGCCAATTGATTACAAATAATTAAGGGCTATGTGCGAACACATAGCCCCGAGCCCGGCGCAACGACTTTCCCTGCGTGGAGACGTGGAGAAAGAACCGAACGGGATGCATTTAGCCAGCGCGATAGTGTGAAGTCAAGCGGCGGTCGATTGAGTTTCCTTTCCTGATCTTTTCACGCTCTCTTTATCGCGGCTTTATATTTCATTTTATTAATTCGCCTTTCCATTTCTAATTATCAAAGCGGGACGATCGAATCAAGAGAATCCCGGTTCAGTGACAGCCTATTGCACAACCATGGCCCGCGCGCCGCGCCCGTCGGCATGCACTGGCTTTTTCTCGCGAATGCTGGCTCTCCCACATACTGGCGGTGCGGAGCTTGTCATGCTGACGACTCAGGCGCGCGCGCGAAAAGGAGGTCGCCATGTCGGTCTATGTGGATGAAGGATTCCGGCCCTGTGTCACGGAGCGCGCAACGGTCGCGTTCAGGGTCTGCTGGGACGACCGGGCGCAGGTTTTCGAAGTCAGCGCGGACGCGCTCATTGCCTATTGCGGCGCGGCAAGCGCGCGCAAGAAAGACTTGCTGCTCGCGTTCGAGGGCGCGCAAAGCGAGATCCTCACGGTGGCCGCGCGCAAGTGGACGTTCCGGCCGACAGAGCCAGTGCCACTAGGCGTCGACGAATTCCGTATGATCATGCATTAGTCCACCCATTCGCCATGCAAGCACTGCGCCATGACCTGGATCGCCGCCCTGCCGATGTACAACGTCACGCCCTCGCTGGAAAACGAGTGGCGCGGGTGGCTTGCGGACGTGCTGCGCATGGTCAAGCCGGCGTGCCGCATCGTCGATCCCGATGAAGAATTGCACGGCTTCTGGCGGCGGCCCAATCTGCTGATTTCACAAACCTGCGGTTATCCGTTGATGCACGGTCTGCGCGAGCAGGTGCAACTCGTCGCGACGCCGCGTTTCGACGCGCCCGGTTGCGAAGGCGCGCATTACTCGAGCGTCATCGTCACGCGCGCCGACGCGCCGTTCGATACGCTCGCCTCGTGCCGCGGCGCGCGCGTTGCCTACAATCAGGACGATTCGAATAGCGGCATGAACGCGCTGCGTCATGCAGTGGCGCCACACTCGCAGGAAGGTGCGTTTTTTCGCGCAGCGCTGCGCACCGGCTCGCATGTCGGTTCGTTGCGGGCCGTCGCGGACAATCACGCGGACGTCGCCGCGATAGATTGCGTGACCTTCGCTTTCGTCTGCGATGAAATGCCGGAACTGGCGCGGCAGGTTCGACGCATCGGCATGACAGCGGCGTCGCCGGGTCTGCCGTTGATTGCGTCCGACACCGTGCCGGCCGCGACTGTTGAAGCACTGCGCGACGCACTGAACGAAGCGCTGGCATTGCATCCCGAACGCGCAAAACGCCTGCGTTTGCAGGGGTTTTCCGCGTTGCCGCTCGAGGACTACGAGCGCATCGCGCAGCTTGAGAGCGAGGCGCGCGCGGTGGGGTATACGCGGCTTGGTTGATACGGCGCCGATTGGCTCAGCCTGTCGGCGCGCTTATTCCCGCGCTACTGCACGTCCAGCACCAGAAGCTGCGCGCCGTCGGCAACCTGATCGCCCACCGCATACAGCACTTCCGACACAACGCCGGCCGCCGGCGCGCCGATGGTGTGCTCCATCTTCATCGCTTCCATCACGATGAGCGGCGTGCCCTTCTCCACCACCGTCCCCGGCTCGACGAGCACCGCGATCACCTTGCCCGGCATCGGCGCGGTCAGGCGGCCTTCGCCGTGTTCCGCATCCGCGGCGTGCGCGAGCAGGTTCTGCCACTCGAACGCCAGTGCGTGACCGAGGCAGAACACATGAAACGTATCGCCGTCGATAAACACGCGCCCCGTGGCCCGCGCGTCGCCGATGGTCGCGCGATACTCATGCAAGCCCGAACCGCTCGACCATGTGAAGCCTTCGCGCAGACCGTCGTGTTCGAGCGTTTGCGTGCCGCCGTCGCGCGCGAACGTGACCATGAACGCATTGTCGTCTTCGACACTGCGCCAGCCTAGCGTCTGCGCGTAGCCGCCATTCAGACGCCAGTGCGACAGCGCATCCCAGGGCGACGCGCCATGCGCGGTGCCGCCTTCGCGCGTGAGCAACGCGCCGCATGCGAGCGCGAGCGCTTCCTTGAAAGGCTTTTTCACAGGCGCGAACAGGGCCTCGTGATGCCGTTCGATCAGACCGGTGTCCAGATCGCCGCTCGCAAACGGCTCGCTTTCGACAATGCGCTGCAGAAACTCCACATTCGTATGCGGCCCGACCACTTCGCATGCGTGCAGTGCACGGCTCATTCGCGCGAGTGCTTCTTCTCGCGTCGCGCCGTGCACGATCAGCTTTGCGATCATCGGATCGTAGAACGGCGTGATCGTGTCGCCCTCGCGCACGCCGCTGTCGATACGTACCGGCGCTTTACGGCCCGGCTCGCCAAGGCCGGCCGCGTCGATCGCGAATTCCACGCCTTCAGGCATGCGCAAATGCTTGAGCGTGCCGGTGGACGGCAAGAAGCCGCGCGCCGGATGCTCGGCGTAGATGCGCGCCTCGATGGCATGGCCGTCTATCTTCAACTGATCTTGCGTCAGCGGCAACGGCTCGCCTGCGGCCACGCGCAGTTGCCATTCCACCAGGTCCTGGCCCGTCACCATCTCCGTGACCGGATGCTCGACCTGCAGACGCGTGTTCATTTCCATGAAATAGAACTCGCCGGTAGCCGTCATGATGAACTCGACCGTGCCCGCGCCGACATAGCTCACCGCGCGCGCGGCAGCGACCGCGGCCTCGCCCATTTCACGCTTTATTTCCGCGGACAATCCCGGCGCGGGCGCCTCTTCCAGCACCTTCTGATGACGACGCTGCACCGAGCAGTCGCGATCGAACAGATAGACCGCGCCGCCGTGACGATCCGCGAAAACCTGCACTTCGACGTGGCGCGGCCGCGTCAGATACTTTTCGATCAGCACGCGATCGTTGCCGAAGCTGCTCGCCGCCTCGCGCTTGCACGAAGCGAGCGCCGCCACGAAATCCTCGCTGCGCTCGACCACGCGCATGCCCTTGCCGCCGCCGCCCGCGCTGGCCTTCAGCAGAACCGGATAGCCGATCGAATCCGCCTCGCGATGCAATAGTTCGGGGCTCTGATCGTCGCCGTGATAGCCGGGCACGAGCGGCACCGCGGCCGCATGCATCAGCGCCTTGGCGGCGGCTTTCGAACCCATCGCCGCAATCGCTTCGACCGGCGGTCCGATGAATACGATGCCCGCCGCTTCGCATGCGTGCGCGAAGTCTTCGTTCTCCGACAGAAAACCGTAGCCCGGATGCACCGCCTGCGCGCCCGTCGCGCGTGCCGCTTCGATAATGCGCTCGATGCGCAGATAGCTTTCCGCCGCGCTCGCGCCGCCGATATGCACAGCTTCGTCGCACGCGCTCACGTGTTTGGCATCGGCATCCGCATCCGAATAGACAGCGACGCTCGCGATGCCGAGCCGCTTGCAGGTCGCCGCGACGCGGCACGCAATCTCGCCCCGGTTGGCGATCAGGATCTTGTTGAACATATGTTGTCTCGATCTCGGGATATTCTTCTGGTGAACGCCTCAAGGCGCCGCGCAATGTCGGTGAGCCGCACGTCAGTCGCGCCAGGCGGGCGTACGCTTTTCGAGGAACGACGCGACGCCTTCGCGGCCTTCCGCACCGGCTCGCGTGCGAGCGATGCGCGCCGCCGTGTCTTCGATCAATGCATCGTTCAGCTCGCGGCCGGCCATGTCCTGCACGAGTTGCTTGCACGCGCGCACCGCTTCTGGACCGTTGGCGCAGAGCGTTTGCGCGATCTGCTGCACGGTGGCGTCGAGTTGCTCCGCGCTGACCGCTTCGCTCACGAGCCCGAGGCGCAGCGCGGTCGCGCAGTCGAACTGCTCGGCGGTGATGAAGTAGCGCCGCGACGCCTGCTCGCCCAACGCGCGTATCACGTACGGCGCGATGGTCGCCGGAATCAGGCCGAGACGCGCCTCAGAAAGACAGAAGCGCGCGCTTTCCACCGCGACCACGATGTCGCACGCGGACAAGAGGCCCATGCCGCCCGCGTAGGCGTCGCCGTTCACGCGCGCGATCACCGGCTTGTTGCAGCGATAGATGGACGACAGCATGTTGGCGAGCAACATTGCGTCGGCGCGGTTCTCGTCGTGCGAGTAGCCGGCCATCTTCTTCATCCAGTTCAGATCGGCGCCCGCGCAGAACGCCTTGCCGTTCGCGGCGAGCACGACTGCGCGCACATCGTCGCGTGTGTTCAGCGCCGTGAAGGCCGACGTGATGTCGGCGATCATCGTTTCGTTGAACGCATTGCGCACGTCAGGACGATTCAGCGTGACGGTCGCGACGTGTCCGGCGATCTCGACATTCAGCGTTTCATAGTGCATCGTGGCGGCTCCCATGCGTCGCGCTCTGTCACATCCGGAACACGCCGAAGCGTGTGTCTTCGATCGGCGCATTCATCGCCGCCGACAAACCGAGGCCGAGCACGTCGCGCGTTTGCGCCGGGTCGATCACGCCGTCGTCCCACAGGCGCGCGCTGGCATAGTACGGGTGCCCCTGATGCTCGTACTGCTCGCGAATCGGCTGTTTGAAGGCTTCTTCTTCGTCGGCGCTCCATGAACCGCCGCGGCTTTCGATGCCGTCGCGCCTGACCGTGGCAAGCACCGACGCGGCCTGTTCGCCGCCCATCACCGAAATGCGCGCGTTCGGCCACATCCACAGGAAGCGCGGCGAATACGCGCGGCCGCACATGCCGTAATTGCCCGCGCCGAACGATCCGCCGATGATCACCGTGAACTTCGGCACCTTCGCCGTGGCAACGGCCGTCACCATCTTCGCGCCGTTACGCGCGATGCCTTCGTTCTCGTACTTGCGGCCCACCATGAAACCCGTGATGTTCTGCAGAAACACGAGCGGAATCTTGCGCTGGCAGCATAGTTCGATGAAGTGCGCACCCTTGAGCGCGGACTCCGAAAACAGAATGCCGTTGTTTGCAATGATGCCGACCGGATGCCCCCAGATATGCGCGAAGCCGCACACAAGCGTCGTGCCGTAGCGCGCCTTGAATTCGTCGAATGCCGAGTCGTCGACGATGCGCGCGATCACCTCGCGAATGTCGAATGGCTTGCGCGTGTCGACGGGAATCACGCCGTACATGCTCTTCACGTCATAGCGCGGCGGCTTCGGTTCCTGCAACGCGACCGGCACATGCTTCGTACGATTCAGATTGCCGACGATGCTGCGCGCAATCGCCAGTGCATGCGCGTCGTTCTGCGCGAGATGATCGACCACGCCGGAAAGACGCGTATGCACGTCGCCGCCGCCGAGGTCTTCCGCGCTCACCACTTCGCCGGTTGCCGCCTTGACGAGCGGCGGACCGCCGAGAAAAATCGTGCCCTGGTTCTTCACGATGATCGACTCGTCGCTCATGGCCGGCACATACGCGCCGCCCGCGGTGCACGAGCCCATCACCACGGCAATCTGCGGAATGCCCGCAGCGGACAGATTCGCCTGGTTGTAGAAGATGCGGCCAAAGTGGTCGCGGTCGGGAAACACGTCGTCCTGATTCGGCAGATTCGCGCCGCCCGAGTCGACCAGATACACGCACGGCAAGCGGTTTTCCGCGGCGATTTCCTGCGCGCGCACGTGCTTCTTCACGGTGACCGGATAGTAGGTGCCGCCCTTGACCGTCGCATCGTTGCAGACGATCACGCACTCGTGGCCCGCAATTCGCCCAATGCCGGTGATGACGCCCGCGCCCGGCGCGTCGTCGTTATACATGCCGTAAGCCGCGAGTTGCGAGAACTCGAGAAACGGCGTGCCCGGATCGAGCAGCTTTTCGATGCGCTCGCGCGGCAGCAGTTTGCCGCGGCCCGTGTGCTTTTCGCGCGCGGCCTGGCCGCCGCCCAGCGCGAGTTTCTCGACCTTCGCGCGAAGATCGTCGACCAGCGCCTCGAGCGCGGCCGCGTTGGCGCGAAAGTCGTCGGAGCGCGGATTCAGCTTGGATTCGATGATCGGCATCGCGTCGTTCTCCTCGTTGGCCCGGCTTACATCGTTTCCGCAAACAGCTCGCGGCCGATCAGCATGCGACGGATCTCGCTCGTGCCCGCGCCGATTTCATAGAGCTTCGCATCGCGCCACAGACGTCCAACCGGATACTCGTTGATATAGCCATTGCCGCCGAGAATCTGGATCGCTTCGCCCGCCATCCACGTGGCTTTTTCGGCCGTGTAGAGAATCACGCCCGCACAGTCCTTGCGAACCTGGCGCACGTGCTCCGTGCCGAGTGTATCGAGTTGACGGCCGACCGCGTACAGATACGCGCGGCACGCCTGCAACGTGGTGTAGAGATCGGCGACCTTGCCCTGAATCAACTGGAATTCGCCGATCGACTGGCCGAACTGCTTGCGGTCGTGGATATACGGCACGACCGCGTCCATCACCGCGACCATGATGCCGGTCGGGCCGCCCGCGAGCACGGCGCGCTCGTAATCGAGCCCGCTCATCAGCACCTTCACGCCGCCGTTCAGTTGACCCAGAATGTTTTCTTCGGGCACTTCGACGTCCTGAAACACGAGTTCGCCCGTATGCGAGCCGCGCATGCCGAGCTTGTCGAGCTTCTGCGCAACCGAAAAACCCTTCATGCCTTTTTCGACGATAAACGCGGTAATGCCGCGCGAATTCGCTTCGACGTCGGTCTTTGCATACACAACCAACGTGTCGCAATCGGGGCCGTTGGTGATCCACATCTTCGTGCCGTTCAGCACGTAGTGGTCGCCTTTCTTGTCGGCGCGCATCTTCATGCTCACGACGTCCGAGCCCGCATTCGGCTCGCTCATCGCGAGCGCGCCGACATGCTCGCCGGAGACGAGCTTCGGCAAGTACTTCTGCTTTTGCGCGTCGGTGCCGTTGCGATGAATCTGGTTCACGCACAGATTCGAATGCGCGCCGTATGAAAGACCGACCGACGCCGACGCGCGCGAGATCTCTTCCATCGCGACCATATGCGCGGTGTAGCCCATGTTCGCGCCGCCGTATTCCTCGGAGACCGTCATGCCGAGCACACCGAGATCGCCGAATTTGCGCCACAGGTCCATCGGAAACTGATCCGTGCGATCGATCTCGCCGGCACGCGGCGCGATTTCTTTCGCAGCGAACCCGGCAATGCTGTCGCGCAGCATTTCGATTTCTTCGCCGAGTGGGAATTGCAAACCGGGCAGGTTGCTCATTGCTGTGTCTCCAGAGTTCATTGGCGACCGGCTGGCTTTGCCGGCGAATTCGTGTGTGGCCACGTCTGCGGCCGTATGCGGAATCGCATCTTCCGATCTTTAAGGCGCGACGTTCAACGCGCATTTCACGCCAGATTCACGTAAGCGTCAATAGGTATTTTTGAGTGTCACTCAGAAAACGGGTTGACCCGGTTCATTGGCTTGCCG
This sequence comes from Paraburkholderia graminis C4D1M, assembly GCF_000172415.1. Taxonomy (GTDB): domain Bacteria; phylum Pseudomonadota; class Gammaproteobacteria; order Burkholderiales; family Burkholderiaceae; genus Paraburkholderia; species Paraburkholderia graminis. The sequence goes on along the minus strand of NZ_ABLD01000001.1, from coordinate 12,092 downwards.
CTTGTGATAGCATCGAATCGACCGGGTTTTCCATACGAAGCTCGCCGATAAATTTGACCCCGACTCATATGACGGTTGCTATCAAGCCCGAACTGCCCGCGTCGCGCCGCCAGCCGGCCGGGCGCAAGTCGCAGCAGCGCGTGAAGGAAATCCTTCAGGCGGGCCGCGACGTGTTCTCCGAAAAGGGCTATGAACGCGCGACAACCGCGGAGATCGCTCAGCGGCTAGGCGTTTCCGAGGCCACCGTGTTCAGCTATTTCCGCGGCAAGCGCGAGTTGTGCGCGCGGGTGATCGGCGACTGGTACGACGAAATCATCGGCGCAATCGAATCCGGACTGCCGCGCGACGGCACCGTGCGTCAACAGTTCGCGTTCATCGTGCGCACGCATTTGCGGCTGATGCTCGTGAACGGCACCGACCTCTGCGCGCTCGTGCTCTCGGAAGGCCGCGCGCGGCATCATGAATTGAGCGAAGCGCTGACCGAATTGCAGCGCCGCTACACCGCACCGTTGATGCGCGTCCTGGCGCAAGGCCAGGAAAGCGGCCAGATTCGCGCGGACATGCCGTTGCGTTTATTACGCTCGATGGTGTTCGGCCCGATGGAACACGTGTTGTGGGACGCGACGCTGGCGAAGCGGCATACCGACATCGAAGCCACCGCGGATCAGTTGATCGAAGTCCTGTGGGCCGCGTTGACGCCGCCCGATCCCGCGGTGAATGCATTGCAGCAGTTCCGCGCGGAAGTGGCGGAAGCCAATCGGCGTTTCGACGAAGCCACGCGTGAAACGGCCGCGCGCGCTACGAACCCGGCGGCGAGTAGCGAGTAGCGCCTCCAGGCCGCCATCAGCACCGCTGTTGTAGTTCCAGCAATGCAGCGTTTCAACGCATCGACCGTTGATCTGCTTGACAGTGTGCTTATACACACATAGAGTGCTTCCCATGAACCGCCCTATCTCCTACGACGAATGCAACTGTTTTGCGCTGCGCCAGGCGGCACGTCATGTCACGCAAATCTATGAGCGCCATCTCGGCCGAGTGGGCTTGACGGCTGCCCAGTTCACGATTCTCGCCAAGCTCGCGCGCACGCCCAATTTGCCGATATTGGACCTGGCGGACGCCATGGTGATGGAGCGCACCACGCTCCTGCGCGCGATGAAGCCCTTGCAGCGCGACGGACTGGTGGTGGCCGAATCGGCGGAACACGACGGCCGCACGTTTCTGTTCAGCCTGACGGAGCAAGGCGAAGCCATGTTCGATCAGGCCGCCATTGCGTGGCGCGCCGCGCAGGACGAATTCGAACAGAAGTTCGGCCGTGCGCGCGCCAAAATTCTTCGTACCGAACTCTTTAGCATCACCGACTAATTAGCGACTCGCCTGCTCGTTCAAACAGCGATCAGCTCGCCCTTAAATGTGCATATGCACTAACTGATAAGGAAACGCGGAAATGCAAGAACTGTTCGACGACGATTGCTTCGCAATCCGCCAGGCTGCGCGCTATGTCTCGCAAATATACGACCGGCACCTCGCTCATGTTGGGCTCACGATTACGCAGTTTTCGCTGCTGGGAAGGCTTAGACGCACTGGCGCGATGACCATGAAGCAAATGGCCGAAGCCATGCGCATGGAACGCACGACCCTCGTTCGCACCGTTCAGCCGCTGCGCCGCAACGGCCTCGTGTCGAGCGACGCACTCGGCGCCGACGCGCGCGCGCTGACCGTCACGATCACGCGAGCGGGCGAAGAACGTCTGAAGGCGGGCGGTCAACATTGGCAGGCCGCGCAAGCCGAATTCGAGCATCGTTTCGGCGAACGGCGCGCGGCCGCATTGCGCGGCGAACTGTTTGCCGTCACCCACGATTCCAACTGAAGTCGCGGACACAGCGACATGCGGCTCGCGCAATCGTCGGGCCGCTTTTTTTCAACGTAAAGAGTGCATACACACAGGCCGACAACATGTCCACTACTCCATCGACTATCGCCCCGCCGAGCGCGGCGCAGACCGCGAGACCGGCACGGCGCATTCCGTGGATGCTGCTCGCGATCATCACCGTGCTTGCCGTGCTCGCGCTTGCGGTCTCGTACTGGTTCTTCGTCGGCCGCTTCTACGAGACAACGGACGATGCTTACGTGGGCGGCGACGTCACCGTGATGGCGCCGAAAGTCAACGGCTTCGTGACGAACGTGCTCGTGCGTGACAATCAGTTTGTCCACGCGAACGACGTGCTGATCCAGCTCGATGCACGCGATTACGACGCGCGGCTCGCGCAAGCCAGAGCGGAAGTGCGGAGCGCGCAAGCCGCGGTGATCGAGCTGCAGGCGAAGAAATCGTTGCAGCTCGCCACCATCAACCAGCAGGCCGCCGAAGCGCGCGCGTCCGGCGCCGAATTGACGCGCAGCGCCGCGGATCAGACGCGCTACCGCGAACTCGTGAAGGACGATGCGGTGTCGAATCAGGTCGTCGAACGCGCGGATGCCGATCTCGTCAAGGCACGCGCGGCGGTCGATCGCAGCGCGGCCGCGTTGACCGCGGCGCAACGCCAGATTGCCGTGCTCGATGCGCAGATCGGCGACGCCGAGGCGCGCATCGCGACAGCGCAAGCCGCCGAGCGCGTGGCGGCGTTGAACGTGGAGTACACGACCATTCGTGCGCCGATCGACGGCTATATCGGCAATCGCACCGCGCGTGTCGGCGTGCTGGCGAGCGCGGGTGTGCCGCTCCTGACCGTGGTGCCGTCGGGCGGATTGTGGATCGACGCCAACTTCAAGGAAGACCAGTTGAAGAAGATGCGCGTGGGCGACAGCGTCGACGTCGATCTCGACGCCTTCAGCACGCCCATCCACGGCGTGGTGGAAAGTCTCGCGCCGGCCACCGGCGCGACGTTCAGCGTGCTGCCCGCGGAAAACGCCACCGGCAACTTCACGAAGATCGTGCAGCGCGTGCCGGTGCGGGTGCATCTTACTGTGCCGAAGAACATGGAGGGCGCGTTGCGTCCGGGCCTGTCGGCCACGGTGAAAGTGCATGTCGATAGCGGCAAGACGCCGGCGCGCGGCTGAGCCCATCATGACGCAAGCTCTCGCCAACTCCGCCGGCCCTGCCACCCCCGCCACGCCCGCCGCCCCCGCCAATCCCGCCGAGCTGCCGACGCGAATCAAAGTCCTCGCCTTCACGCTGATGTGCGTCGGCTTTTTCATGGCAACGCTCGACATCCAGATCGTTGCGTCGTCGCTGAAGGACATCGGCGGCGGCTTGTCCGCGAGTCAGGACGAACTCTCGTGGGTGCAGACGTCGTATCTGATCGCCGAAATCGTGGTGATTCCGATGTCCGGCTGGCTCACGCGTGTGTTTTCCACGCGCTGGGTGTTCGCGTTTTCCGCGCTCGGCTTCACGATTGCGAGCATGTTGTGCGGCCTCGCGTGGGACATCAACTCGATGATCCTGTTTCGCGGCCTGCAAGGCGCGCTCGGCGCCGCGATGATTCCGACGGTGTTCACTACCGCGTTCGTGCTGTTTCCCGGCAAGCAACGGCTGATTGCATCGACCACGATCAGCGCGCTCGCCACGCTCGCGCCGACCATCGGCCCGGTGATCGGCGGCTGGATTACGTCGCAATGGTCGTGGCACTGGCTGTTCTATCTGAACCTGGTGCCGGGTGTCGCCGTCGCGCTGCTGGTGCCGAAATATGTGCACTTCGACAACGCCGACCTGTCGCTGCTGAAGAAGGGAGATTACTTCGGCATCCTTTTGATGTCAGGCTTTCTGGCTTGCCTCGAATACGTGCTGGAGGAAGGGCCGCGCAAGAACTGGTTCGGCGACGACGTGATCGTGACGTGTACGTGGATCACGGCGATTTGCGGCTTTCTGTTCATCGTGCATGCGTTCACCGCCAAAGAGCCGATCGTCGATCTGCGCGCGTTGGCCGTCCGCAACTTCGGCATCGGCAGTCTGCTGTCGTTCATTACCGGCATCGGCATTTTCTGCGCGGTGTTTCTGACGCCCGTGTTCCTGTCGCGTGTGCGTGGTTTCGATTCGCTGCAGATCGGCGTGGCCTTGCTATCGGTCGGCTGTTTTCAGTTGGCCGCGATGGTGGTGTACTCGGTCGTCGCGCGCTTCGTCGACATGCGGATTCTGCTGGTGATCGGTCTCGTGCTGTTCGGCCTCGGCTGCTATCTGTATGTGCCGTTGACCAGTCAATGGGGCTGGCGTGAGTTGCTGATCCCGCAGGCGTTACGCGGCATCGGCCAGCAGTTCTGTATTCCGCCGATTGTGACGATGGCGCTCGGTTCGTTGCCGATGTCGAGGCTTCGTTCCGCTAGCGGCCTCTTTAATCTGATGCGCAACCTCGGCGGCGCGATCGGCATTGCGGTGAGCAGCACGATGCTGAACGACCGCCTGAACCTGCACTACGAGCGGCTCGATGAACATCTGAACGCGGGGCGCCCGGTCGTCCAATCGGTGTTGCAACAGCAGACTGCGCATTTCGCGGCAGTCGGCGGCAACGCGTTGAACGCGGCCAACGCCGGACTCGCGCAACTGCACGCGCTGCTGATGCGCGAAGCGCTCGTGCTCACGTTCTCCGACACGTTCTTCGCGTTGTCGCTGTGTTTCGTGGTCGGGCTGTTGAGCGTGCTGTTATCGCGGCCGTTCGGTAATGCAGCGCCGCCGCCCGATGCCCATTAAGGAATTCGACATGAAACCGAACTTTGTCAAAGTACTGGCGAGCGCCGCGTTGCTGACGCTCGCGGCGTGCGCGGTGCAACCGGAAAAGCATGCGGATTTGCCGCTCACCGTGAAGACCGTCGCACCTGCCGCGTGGAATGTCGATGCGCCGCAAGACGCCGTGAGCGCCAACGCATGGTGGGCCCAATTCGGCGACCCCGTCATGCATCAACTGGTCGAATCCGCGTTGACCGGCAACCTCGATGTGCAGGCGGCAGTGGAGCGCGTCAGGCAGGCGCAAGACCTGGCGAAGCAGAATCGCGCGGCGCTGCTGCCTGAACTCAACGCGAGCGCCACCGCGTCGAACTCGCGCCAAAACACGCCGCCGCCCCTCGGCTATGTGCGCGAGGCCGGCGTCGGCTTGACGGCGAGCTGGACGCCCGACGTGTTCGGCGGCGAACGTCTCGCGGTGCTGGCTGCTCAGGCGCAGGTCTCGGGACGGCAGTCGGCATTGAACGAAGTGCGCCTCGCGCTCGCGGCGAATACCGCCGCAGCCTATATCGATCTGCGCTGGGCGCAAGCGCAGTTGCAGATTCTCAGCGACAACGAGACGATCCGCGCCCGCGCGCTGAAGCTCACGCAACAGCGCCTGCGCTACGGGCTGTCGACGCAACTCGACGTGGCGCGCGCGCAGAATCAGCTTGAGGATTTGCGGGCGCAGATTCCGCGCGTGCAATCGGCGGTACAGCATCAATTGAGTTTGATCGCGGTGTATTCGGGGCGCACGCCAGAGAGCGTCGATACGCTGGTGCTCGCCAGCGCGCGCGAGATTCCGGTGCCGACGCAAAGCGCGCCGCAGACGTTGCCATCAGAAGCGTTGTTGCAGCGGCCGGACGTACACACCGCCTACGCGACGGTCGAACAGCGCGCCGCGGAAGTCGGCGTGTCGAAAGCGCAGCGCTATCCGCAGTTCCGCCTCAATCTCGCCGACGGCCTGCTGGCCTCGTCTTATCTCGGCTTGCCGACGCTCACCGACAACCTGTTCAGTGCCGCGTTGAACGCGACGAGTCCGATTTTCAACGCGGGCCGCATCACCGCGAATATCGATGCGAGCGAAAGCCGCATGCGCGAATCGCAGCTCGCGTTGCAGCAGACCATGCTGCAAGCGCTAAAGGAGATCGAGGACAACCGCAGCGATCTGGTCAACGGCGCAGTGCAGGTGCAGCGCCTTGGCGGTGCGCTGGATGCGTCGAACCAGGCGCTGCGTTTATCGAGCGAACTGTATAAGGGCGGCGCGTCGAGCTTCCTGGATGTGCTCGCCGCGCAGGAGGCGTATCTGCGTGACGCGGAGTCGTTGAACCAGGCGAAACGCGAGCATGCGCTTTCGGCCGTCTCGTTGTATCGGTCGCTTGGCGGCGGCTGGGATGTGCATGACGCAGTCGCGGCAGTGTCGGCAAACAACTGATCGACCGATGCTTTTGCCTACGTAAAGTCATCACGCCGGGAACAAATCATGCTGCATGACGGCTGAGTTCCTGCCGGGCCGGGTGATGAAAAAACTGCTCGAAATCTGCCTCGGCGTCGTGACCGGCGTCGGCGGCTTTCTGGAGATGGGCTCGCTGGCGACAGCCGTACAAGGCGGTGCCGCGTTTCGCTTTCAGCCTGGCTGGGCCATCCTCGTCGGCACCGTGTGCCTCGTCTTTCTCACGGAGATGGCAGGCCGGTTCTCCGCGGTCAGCCGGCATACGATCGCCGACGGCATTCGCGACCGCTTCGGCGTGAAGTTCTTCCTGTTGCCGCTCATCGCGGTCGTCCTCGTCAATGCGCTGGTTATGTCGGCGGAAATAGGAGGCGTCAGCGTTGCGCTTGAGATGGCGACCGGCATCAAGCATCCGTGGTGGGCGTTTCCCGTTGCATTGCTTGCGTGGTGTGTCTTGTGGCGCAGCACCTTCGGTGTGATCGAAAAAGGAACCTCGCTGCTCGGCCTCGTCACATTAAGCTTTGTCGCCGCGGCTATCTTGCTCAAGCCCGACTGGCATCAGGTGGCACGCGGTCTCGTGCCCAGCGCGCCGCATCACGATCCCGCGAACTACTGGTTCACGGTGGTCAGCATTCTCGGTGCGTCGATCACGCCTTCGCTGTACCTGTTCTATTCGTCAGGCGCTATCGAGGATCACTGGGACCGCGGCTATCTCGGCGCGAATCGGGCGATTGCCGGTTTGGGCATGGCCTTCGGCGGCGGGATTTCACTGGCTGTTCTGATTGCGGCCGCCGTCGTTTTTCCGGCGCACGGCATCACGCGCGTCGACGATTATCAGCAGTTGCCGCTGACGCTCGTCGCGGTGTTCGGCTTCTGGGGTTTCGTGCTGTTCATCGCGTCGCTCGCTTTCGCGTGCTTCGGCGCGACGCTGGAAATGGCGCTCGAGCAGGCGTACTTCGTCGCACAGGGATTCGGCTGGAACTGGGGCAAAAATCGCAAGCCGCGCGACGACCCAGGGTTCAGCCTCGTGTACACCTGCGCGCTCGCAATCAGCGCGATCCCGATTGCCGCGGGCGCCGATCCGCTGAAACTGACGGTGTTCTCGATGGCGCTGAGCGCGTTTAGCCTGCCGCTCACGGTCGTTCCGTTTCTCGTGCTGATGAACGACGAGAGTTATGTCGGACGTCATCGCAACGGCGCGTTCTCCAATGCGGTAGTCACCGCGATCGTCGCGCTGAGCTTCGTGCTGGCAATCGTCACGCTGCCGCTGCAGATAGCCGGAGGCACATGATGGATCTCGTGCGGGATGTACTCGACAAACAACTGGTGGATCGGCACGGCGCGAAGATGGGCCGCGTCGATGGAATCGTCGTTGAGCTGCGCCACGGCCGGCCGCCCGAGGTGATTGCGCTCGAGACCGGCCCGATAACCATAGGGCGACGCATCGGCAAGCGTGCCGCGGCCTGGGTCACGCGTCTCATGATCCGTATCGGCGGCCCACAGAACGGCGAGCCGTACCGCATTCCGTGGAATCGCGTGCGCCGCATCGAGATCGATATCGGCGTGGACGCCGACGTGGCCGATACGCCGCTTGGCAGGCGGCAGAACTGGTTGCGCGAACATATTGTCGGACGCATTCCGGGGGCTCGGCGATGACGCAACTCAACATCGAACTTGTGCTCGGCCGCGAAGTGCGCTCTCGCGATGGCAAGCGACTCGGACACATAGAAGCAATCCATCTCGCACGCGACGGAGACTCGCTATTCATCAGCGAATTCCACATCGGCCCCGATGCGTTGCTTGAGCGTCTCGCGGTGGGATTATTGCCGCAGTGGCTGCGTGAAGTGGTCCATCGCAGGAATCAGTCGCGCCGCCATCGGCTTGCGTGGGACCAGATGGACCTTAGTGATCCGCGACATCCGCGGCTGATTTGCGACGAAGCTCAACTCATAAAGCACGCGCATGCAGGTGACGACCGCGCGTGAAGCCGTGTTGCGTTGAGTGTCCCAAGGAACGTCACGTCAACTCAACGAGGCGTCGAACGGCGCAAGTCAGTCGACCAGTTGCGGGTCGTCAATCGCGCCCGTCAGCAATTGAAGAAACGCCTGCATCGCGACCGGCAACGATCGGCCTGCCATCGTCTGAATCTGAAGCGTGCGTTGATGCAATGCAGGGTTGCGAATCGGCAGCGCGGCGAGGCCGTCCGCGGCGAGCCGGCTGCGCACCGTCAGCAGTCCGGTCAACGTCACCGCATCCGTTTGGCGCACGAAGCTTTGCAGCGCCGGGTGATAGTTGCTCACGAACACGGGATCGAACACGAGCCCTTCGAGGCTGCATGCAATGTCGAATAGCTGACGGATCGTCACGCCCGTGTTGTTGATCGCGAACGGCCACTGCAGAAGATCCGCGAGCGTCACGGAGTCCTGCTTGCAAAGAGGATGATCGCGCCGCAGAAGCGCAAAGATCGGCGCGCGCTGCGAGTACACCACGTTGATGTCTTTCTCGGGCGCGATGCTGAAGCACACGGCGATGTCGGCGGTGCCTTCGCGCACGCGCTGCGTCGCGGCCGACGGCGCGGCGACGTCGAGCTGGAAATGCGTCGCCGGATGCGTCTTCAGAAAGCGCGCGAACACCTGCGGCAAGAAATGCGGCGCGACGCCTTCCGAACTCGCGACGCGAATCGTCGCGCGTCCCCCGTTGGTCAGCCCGCGAATTTCTTCGGTCACGCGTTCGGCGTCGAGCAGGCTGCGCTGCGCGTGTTCGGCCAGCAAACGCCCGGCATCGCTCAATACCATGCCGCGCGGACGCCGCTCGAAAAGCGCCGCGCCCACCTCTTCCTCGAGCTTCGCGATCTGCCTGCTCAGCGCGGACACGGCCACGTACAGCCGCGTCGATGCCTGGCTGAGCGAACCGCTGCGAGCCACCTCCAGAAAATAACGCAGTGCGGTGTTGTCCATATCGGTCGAGCTGCCCTTTGCCGTTTCGGCAACGATCGGTGCCAAATATTGTAATTGTCCACAAATATCGTCCACGCCAGGATTGCAGATAACGCCTCATCAACCGTTAGCGCCGCGGCGCGTCATTGCGCCATTGGAGAACCATGTTGACACGCGACACCGCCATCCAGCAGGCCACGGATCAGTACGACTCCGGCCGTTTTCTCGACGACCTGCAGCGCCGCGTCGCGCTTCGCACGGAAAGCCAGGAAGCCGACAGCGGCGCGCGCCTGCACGCTTATCTGCGCGACGAAATCACGCCGACGCTGACGCAAATGGGCTTCACCTGCCGCATCGTCGACAATCCCGCTGCGGGCGCCGGGCCGTTTCTGGTGGGGCACCGCCACGAGGGCGACGGCTTGCCGACCGTGTTGACCTACGGCCACGGCGACGTGGTGCGCGGCTACGACGCGCAGTGGCGCGAGGGCCTGGGACCGTGGCGCGTGACGGTCGAGGGCGAGCGCTGGTACGGCCGCGGCACCGCTGACAACAAGGGCCAGCACAGCATCAACCTGGCGGCGCTGCAAGCGGTGCTCCGCGCGCGCGGCGGCAAGCTCGGCTTCAATCTGAAAGTGCTGTTCGAAACCGGCGAGGAAGTGGGTTCGCCGGGCCTGCACGCGGTCTGCGCGCAGTTGCGCGACGAACTGGCCGCCGACGTGCTGATCGCCTCGGACGGCCCTCGCCTCGCCGCACAACGTCCGACGATTTTCCTCGGCTCGCGCGGCCTCGTGAATTTCCGCCTCGACGTCAAGCTGCGCGACGGCGGCCATCATTCGGGCAACTGGGGCGGCTTGCTGCGCAATCCCGCGGTCGTGCTCTCGAACGCGATTGCGTCGATGGTCGACGCGAACGGCCGCATCCTCGTTGAAGGCTTGCGCCCGCCGCCCGTGCCCGACGCGGTTCGCCAGGCGCTCGCCGACATCGCTGTAGGCGGCAATCCAGGCGAGCCGGAAGTCGATGCCGACTACGGCGAGCCTGGCCTCACGCCGACTGAGCGCGTGTTCGGCTGGAACAATCTCGAGGTGCTCGCATTCCGTACGGGTAATCCCGAGAAGCCGGTCAATGCGATTCCGCCGCACGCGTTCGCGTACATGCAGATCCGCTTCGTGGTCGGCACCGATTGGGAAAATCTCGAACAAATCCTGCGGCGGCATCTCGACGAGAACGGCTTCAGCATGGTCGATATCGACGTCGAACGCGGCATGCCCGCAACGCGCGTCGATCCTCTCGATCCGTGGGTCCAGTGGGCGTTGCGCTCGCTGCGGCAAACGACCGGCGTCGAGCCCGTGCTGCTGCCGAATCTCGGCGGCACCTTGCCCAACGACGCGTTCGCCGACGTGCTCGGCATGCCCACGCTGTGGATTCCGCATTCGTATCCGGGCTGCTCGCAACATGCGCCCGACGAGCATCTGCTCGGTCCGGTGGTGCGGGAAGGACTCGGCATCATGGCGGGGCTTTTCTGGGACCTCGGCGCGCGGGATGCCGACGCGCCTCATCGCGCGAAAGCTGGTGCATCGCAACTTCCACGAAACGTTGCACAAGGACAACCGTCATGAGCACCGATACCGCCACCGCAGCCGGCACGATCGCGGCGCCTGCATCGAACGCGCACCTGTCGCGTCTGATTCTCGCGACGTCCATCGGCAACGCGCTCGAGTTTTACGACCTCGTCGTGTACGGTTACTTCGCGACGGTTTTATCGCGGCTGTTCTTTCCGGCTCACGACAAGACCGTGTCGCTTCTGCTGACGCTCGGCACCTTCGCGCTGTCGTATCTGGCGCGGCCTGTCGGCGCGCTCGTGCTCGGCTCGTTCAGCGACCGCAAGGGCCGCAAGGCATCGCTGACACTCTCCATCGCGTTGATGACGCTCGGCACCGGGCTCGTCGCGCTGATGCCGCCGTATGCGGCGATCGGCGTGCTCGCGCCGATTGGCATCTTCGCGTCACGGCTTCTGCAAGGCTTTTCGGCCGGCGGCGAGTTCGGCAGTTCGACGGCGTTTCTGATCGAGCATGCGCCTCAGCGCAAAGGCTTCATGGCAAGCTGGCAGTTCTCAAGCCAGGGCGCAAGCACGCTGCTCGCGTCCGCGTTCGGCGCCGTGCTGACAAGTACGCTGACACAGGATCAACTCGAAGGCTGGGGTTGGCGCATTCCGTTTTTATTCGGGATGCTAATCGGTCCGGTCGGGCTTTATATCCGCCGACGCATCGACGAAACGCCGGAATTCGAGCGCGCTGAAAAAGCCGCCTCGCCCGTGCGCGAACTGCTGGCCACGCAGAAGTCGCGCGTGCTCGTGTCGATCGGCACGCTCGTGCTGACCACCACGGCCAACTACATGCTGCTTTACATGCCGACGTATGCGTCGCGTCAACTGGGCCTCGCGCCGTGGGCGGGTTTCGTCGCGACCTTGCTGGCCGGCTTCATCATGATGGTGCTCACGCCGATAGTCGGTCACTGGTCCGACAAAGTGGGCCGCACGCGCATCATGCTCGGCGCCGGCGTGCTGTTCCTCGTCACCGTCTATCCGGCCTTCATGCTGATGAACGCGCATCCGTCGCTCGTGACGCTGCTCGCCGCCGTCGTGTGGGTCGCGCTGCTCAAGGCCACCTACTTCGCGCCGATTCCCGCGCTGATGTCGGAGCTGTTCCCGACCCGCACGCGCACGACCGGCATGGCGCTCGGCTACAACATCGGCACCACCGTATTCGGCGGCTTTACGCCGCTCGCCGTGGCGGCGCTGATCGCGGCAACCGGCAACAATCTCGCGCCGGGTCTTTATCTGATGCTCGCGGCTGTCATCAGCCTCGGCACCCTCATATGGGCGCGTGCGCGGCTGAACGCGCGCTGATCGTCCAATCACGCTGAACCCGTTAATAGCAGGAAATCTGGAATGCAAGAAGATTTGCAACGAGCCGTGCAGTTTGCAGTTGAACATGAGTCGCTGTGGGATCGTCACGTCGAC
>NZ_ABLD01000002.1 GCF_000172415.1 Paraburkholderia graminis C4D1M | reverse complement strand
GGGAAAAAATCACATAGCCGTGCGCGAGCGCGAGCGTCACCGGGAAATAGCGTTCCGCCGATAACTGCGAAGCGAACGACGCCTTGCTGCTCAACGCCGTGCCCGAGCGAGCGCTGACCGGCCGCTGCCACACGGTGACATCCGCGCCCTGCTCGCGCGTGCTGACAGGCAAGCGACGATAGCCCGCGTCGTTGCCGTCCGCCTTCGCCGCCTTCGCTTCATAGGCGCCGATCACGTCGCCGAACGTCTTGCCGAGCGCGCTTTTGAGCGCCGCGATGGACGCGGCATCCTGCGCCTTCACGCGCGCGATGAACACCGGCGCGACCAGCGCCGACTTCGCATACCAGCAGACAGCCGCCGGTCCTGTCAAACGATCGCCGATTGCCGCGGCCGCATCGCCGCCATCGGCGACCTTGCCCAATAGCGCCGATGCCTCTTTCCAGTCCGCCGGCACGCTCGTGCACGCCGCGGCGTTGGCCGGCAACGCGCGCCACAAGTCAGCGCTGTGCCACTGCTGCGGCAGCTTGCCAGGATCGATCAACGCCGAGGTGCGCCAGCTCGCCGCGGCGTTGCCGTTCGGCGAAAAATCGAAACGCAATGCGTCGATGCCGGAAAAGAACGCCTGATAGCCGAACGACAGATAATTCGCCGACACGATCAGACGATGACCCTTCGGCGCATCGCCGGCCGCATCCAGCCGATAGGCGCGCGCCGCATCGTCGCGACCGGACGAGAGCATGTCGGACACAGCATCGGCGCGTTCGCTCAGCACATTGCCCTTTTCGTCGAGCAGCACGCCCGGCGCGGACAGCACGACCAGACGGTCGTCTTTCGTCGCGAACAAAAGCGTGCGGCCGACTGCAAGTTTCAATGCATAGACCGGCACGTCGCCCGAGAGCTTCGCGACCTGGCTCAGTTGCGAGTCGCTTGCAGCGACGTTGCCCACGCCTTGCAGCAATTTCGCAAGACCGTTCCGGCGGATGGACATGATCCAGTAGCCGAGCCGGCCGTCCGGCGAGCGCCACAGCAGCACATGCGCGGGTTCATCGAAAACGCGGCGAATCAGTTCGTCGCGCCAGTCCAGTTGATGTTCGAATGCAAGGCGCCGCAAAGCACCTTCGGCGGAAAGGCGCGTATTGGCCGATTCGTAATAGTCGACGAAGTCTTGCGTGAGCACGTCGTGAAGTAATGGCACACGCAACATATCGCGCGGCAAACGCGAGAGTGCTTCGCTGTCGATCACCGCGTCGGGATGGTGAATATCGAGAACGACTTCCCCCGTATTGGCCGCCTTGCGATGTGCGAATGGACGCCACACCGCCTGAATGACGACGGCAGCCACGATCAGAAGCACGGCCACGAGGATTGCAAACTTTTTACGCGACATCTTCATCTGATTTTTTCTGTTCGATGCGACGATATTAACGTCGATGCCGGTCGCATTAAGCCGCCGTAACCGATCGCTGAAGGCAGCGATGATAACCGATATTTTTAACCGCACAACAGCCGAAACTGCATTTAACAAAATCGAGCTGACCTCGATTAATGCAGCAGGAGATTATAAAACCGTGCGTCGCCGTGCCAGTCGGCTAATGCGGTAGTCGCCCCACAACTCGTGCAGCAATATCGTTTTCATTAGAGGCAAAAAACCTACACGAGCCGAGTCTTTTGATTACGCGCAATTTTAAACGTCGCGCAGCGTATGCAGAACGGAATCACTTCCGTTCTGAAGTTAGCCAATTGCCGCCGTCGCCCGCATCGTCAAAAATCCTTCATGATCTTTTGCCCATAATTCGACGGTTTTACCATCCGTCGACGGCGCGCCGCACACCTTGAAAGGCTGACCGGCAAAAGTCGGGCGAAGCGCCTTGTAGGCAAAACTCTGCAGCGTGGCTTCCGGTTGTTCGCGGCGCACGAGGTCGGCGAGCAGCGTCGCAATCAACGGACCGTGCACAACCAGCCCAGGATAGCCCTCCACCTGCGTCGCATAAGGCTGGTCGTAGTGAATGCGATGGCTGTTGAAGGTCAACGCCGAATAGCGGAACAACATGACGGCGTCGGCGTCGATGGTGCGGCTCCACGTTTCGCCTTCCGGCGCGAGTTGAGGCCGCTGCGGCCGCGCGTCTGCCGGCGGCGCATCGCGGTAGACAATGTCGTGCTCTTCTTCGAGCTTCAATTGACCGTCGACCTCGATCGTGTTCTGCACGGTCACGAAAACGAGGCGGCCGGAGCGCCCCGTCTTTTCTTCGATGTTCGCAATCGTCGACGTGCGCGTGGCGTGCTCCCCCACTTTCAGCGGCGCATGGAAGGTCAAGCGGCCGCCCGCCCACATGCGACGCGGCAGCGGCACCGGCGGCAGAAAGTCGCCGCGCCTCGCATGGCCGTCGGGGCCGGCTTCGGAGAGCGGCGAGATCGGCAAAAAATAAAGCCAATGCCAAAGCGGCGGAATGGTATCGCCGGTTTCCTCGCGATTCAGCGTCGCGGCCAGGGCCGCCAGCGGAAAGGCGGTGATGTGGTCTTTGGCGACTTGCTCTGCGCCGAGCCAATCGTCGAGTTTTTCTATTACATCGGACATGGCATGCCTCCGGTGAGCATTCAGATTCACAGCACCTACTATGGACGACGCGATACGGTTCCGCAAAGCTCAACGTTCTATCGCATCGATGAGAATTGCAGAGCAAGAGTCGGAGTGCGCGGCGGCGGACACGCGCTTACACTGAATCATCGTTCGTATATCGCAGAGGGAGACAGTCATGAATACGGTGGCGAAGCCGTCCCGCCATAACCCGGCTCACGCAAGTTCGCTTGCACCGCGCATCGAGGCGATCGACTGGTTCAACGTCGAAGAAGAACTGAACGGCTATGGATGCGCGATGTTGCCCAAGCTGCTGACCGGCGACGAATGCGACGCGCTCACCGCGTTATATCCGCACGAGGAGTTGTATCGCAGCCGCGTTGTGATGGCGCGGCACGGTTTCGGGCGGGGTGAATACAAGTACTTTGCGTATCCGTTGCCGCCGTTGATCGCGGAATTGCGCCACAGGCTTTATCCGCATCTCGTGCCGGTGGCGAATCGCTGGAATGAAGTGATGCGAATCGATGTGCGCTATCCGGCGGCGCACCCGGAGTTTATCGAGCGCTGTCATGCCGCGGGGCAGACGCGCCCTACACCGCTGATCCTTCAATACGCCACCGACGACTACAACTGCCTGCATCAGGACCTTTACGGCGAGCATGTTTTCCCGCTGCAGGTTGCGATTCTGCTGTCGGAGCCCGGCGACGACTTTACCGGCGGCGAATTCGTCATGACCGAGCAGCGTCCGCGGATGCAATCGCGGACGGAAGTCGTGCCGCTGCGCAAGGGAGACGCCGTGGTGTTCGCAGTTCATCATCGGCCTGTGCAGGGCACGCGCGGGGCGTATCGGGTGAATCTGCGGCATGGGGTTAGCCGGTTACGGTCGGGGCGGAGGTGTACGGTGGGGGTTATTTTTCATGATGCCAGTTGAGGGGGTTGTGCGGGTTACCTGCTGCCAATCGACGTAGTGCCGGGACAGGCAACGCCCACCACGCGAGACCGCAATGGCCTGCATGTTCTCAATGGTCAACGGCTTCGTTCGGCTTCCGCGGTTTTGGCGGGCACGAGTGGCAGCCCTGTCGCCGGGTCGAGATTCTTTTCACGCGCCAGTTTTGCAACGAGCGATTCGGCAGGCTTCTGCGGCGGCTTGGCCGCGTCCTGTTCCTTCTGCCACTGGAACGTGCCGTCCCATGCGGGCAGTTGCGCCGGCGGCAGCGGCACGATCTGGTCGACATCGGGGACTTTCGGATTCAGACCTTCGTTGTCGTCGAGGAGTTTACCGATCGCTCTGTAGCGGCGCGAGCGTTCGGGATCGTTGGGAACAGCAAGGTAGTACAGGCGATCGTCCGGCGGGGGGCCCTTGAAGCCGTTTTCCATGAACGACGCAGCTTGGCTGTTTCCCGCCAAGACGCCCTGCTGGAAAGCCCTAAGGGCCTCGACATAGAACTTATCCGTCAAACGATCAAGAGCCAGTGAGGTCGCGGCCTTGCCATGTCCCTGGTCGGCTGCACACCGGTACATCTGCAACGCAACCGCGGGGGCGGCATCAATTGGGTCCAGCTTCTCCGCGAGGTAATACTGTGCATCCGGGCTGCCGAGGTCCGCCGCCTTGCGGAAATAGCGCAAGGCCGTCACGCTATCCTGCTTAAGGCCGTAGCCGAGTTCGAGGTAATGCGCGACGTCGTAATAGCCGCCCGGCACGCCCTGTTTCACCAGTTGCACCGCCAGATCGACCGCCTCTGTCTGTGCGTTAGGTGAATCCGCCAGGCCCGTCGACACCAGCGCCTGAAGATTGGTGTTGGCCTTGTAGTGATCGTGGGCTGCCGCAATCCGGTAATACCGCGCGACATCACTGAAATCCTTTGGGCCGTCCTGCTTCTGCAGCCAGCGGGCATATTTGAACAACTGGTCCGCATCCGGATCGAGGGGGGGCAGGTGGTCGGCCTCACGCACGCAGGTAAAGGCGAGATTCGCGCGCACGGCGCTCAGGTCAGGCAGTGAAGCCAATGGGCTCCCCTTCGTGCACGCGCAGACAAGACTCGCCAGCACGGCGACAACAACGCCTCGCCTCATGAAATTGCCCCGGAATTATCAACGGCTTCATACATGGTTCAGGCTGTCTCGTCGGTGTAAGCCACAAGACGCCAGCGCGCATTGGTCCGGTAAATGCGCATGCCGAGCAGCGCGTCGAGTCCCGGAATGGGCCGGGGATTCTTCATGGCAAGTTGCGGCATCGTCTCGCCTTTTCTGAAACGGCATGTCGCTTCGAGATTCCGGTCTGCCCAGCGCCCGTCGCTCCAGATGCCGTCCTGCGGACATACCGCGCCCGTGGACACCACCGTGCCGAGCGGCACGCGTTCGGCTTCCGCGGTTTTGGCGGGCACGAGTGGCAGCCCTGTCGCCGGGTCGAGATTCTTCTCACGCGCCAGTTTTGCAACGAGCGATTCGGCAGGCTTCTGCGGCGGCTGGGCCGCGTCCTGTTCCTTCTGCCACTGGAACGTGCCGTCCCATGCGGGCAGTTGCGCCGGCGGCAGCGGCACGATCTGGTCGACATCGGGGACTTTCGGATTCAGACCTTCGTTGTCGTCGAGGAGTTTACCGATCGCCTTGTAGCGGCGCGAGCGTTCGGGATCGTTGGGAACAGCGAGGTAGTCCAGAGTATTGGACGGAGGCGGGCCCTTGAAGCCGTGTTCCATAGACGACGCAGCCAGGCTGTTTCCCGCCATGACCCCCCGTTGGTAGGCTATGAGTGCTTCGCCGTAGGACTTATGTATCGTACGGTCAATCCCTAGTTCGAGCGCCGCCTTGCCGTGTCCCTGGTCCACTGCGCATCGCCACATCTGCTGGGCAACATCCGGCGCCCTGTCGATCGGAAACAGTTGTTGAGCGATGTAATACTGCGCATCCGCATTACCCAGATCCGCCGCCTTGCGGAAATAGCGCAAGGCCGTCACGCTATCCTGTTTAAGGCCGTAGCCGAGTTCCAGGTAATGCGCGATATCATAATAGCCGCCCGGCACGCCCTGTTTCACCAGTTGCACCGCAAGGTCGATTGTCTCTTTCTGTGCGTTAGGCGAATCGGCCAGTCCCGTCGACACCAGCGCCTGAAGGTTCGTGTTGGCCTTGTAGTGATCGTGCGCTGCCGCTATCCGGTAATACCGCGCGACATCGCTGAAGTCCTTTGGGCCATCCTGTTTTTGCAGCCAGCGGGCGTATCTGAACAACTGGTCCGCATCGGAATCGAGCGACGGCAAATGATCGGCCTCATGCACGCAGGTAAAGGCGAGATTTGCGCGCACGGCGCTCAGGTCAGGCAGTGAAGTCAATGAGTTCTCCTTTGTGCAGGCGCACGCAAGGCCCGCCAGCAGGGCGATAAAAATGCCTCGTCTCACGGCTCAGTCCGCGTAAGTGCGCTTGGGCGACGTACGCAGAAAGCCCACGACAGATGCCACCGGGGGCAGCTTATTGCCCTGGTTCTGAGTGTTCCGAAAAATGACGCGACTCCACTGCTTGTACGCCTCCGGAATGTCGTCCTGCGCGCCCAGATCGTTCGTATGAAGCGCCCACAACTGCTTGCGCAGAGCGCGCGTCGCTCCGCCGTGCTCATGGCAGATATTCAGTTCGCTGTCGACTTCCATGCTGCGCCGGTTGACGTTGGCCGAGCCGTGCGTCGTAAACACGTCGTCGACAATCATCAGCTTCTGGTGGATGTAGACGTAATCCCACTCCTTACCTGCCGGCATGTCCGGGGCGACCAAAGTACAGACCAGCACTTTCATTCCGGGCATATCCTGCGGCGGCACGAGATCCCCGTCCTTCGTCAAGCCGTCCGCGCTGACGCTCGCCGTCCGGCGTTGCTCCTGCCTCGTCTGCTCGAGTTTCTGCTGTAACTCGCTCTGCCGGGCCTGTCCGTCCTGAAGGTAGTTGGCCAGCCCTTGCATATGCGAGAAATCCGCGCCCTGCATCATCGCGTGCTTGCTGGCGGCCTGTTCGTCGGCGAGCTGCTTCTCCAGCGCCTGTTCCTGCTGCGCAAGCTGGTCGTTCCTCTCCAGTTTCTCGATACCCGGCATCCGGTCGCCGTATCCGAGTGCATCGAGCATCTGGTAGGTGCTGACCGTCCCGAGCCCGATGCCGTCGTCGTTCGAATTCGTGATCACGAACAGATAGACGACGCCGTGCTTCGCGGGATTGCGTCCGCCCGCTATCTGCGCGTTGACGTTCTTCCGCAGCTTGTCCGCCACGGGCATGTAGCGGAAATACTGGTTTTCGATATACACAAACTTCGTCGTGTTGTTCACCGCCTGGAGGTACAGCGCTGAGATGTCCTTGGTGGCGTCCTTGCTGCCCTTGCCGTTCTTGCCGAACTGTGACTGCGTGCGCACAATCTGCGCCATGACCGGCGTACCGTTTTTCGGGTCGCGGCGCAGCGTCAGTCTGCCAGCCAGTGCCGCCCGAGCGTGAGTCAGGTTCTGGCCGGTTGCGTCGTCCCAAGCCTGGCAGAAGTTACGGTTCAGGCAGTCGAGGATCGGCCCCGTTACCTTGGCGGACATGTCTTGTCTGGGATGAAGGCCGTTGCGCCCCATCCGCGGCGCCTGCCTCAGGTAGGTGTGGTCGTCCCTGTCCCAGTATTCGTCAAGCGTGTTGTGCCCCATCACGAACCCGATTGCCTGTTCCGGAACCTCGTAATCGACAAGCACCATCTTCTGGTGATGCGAGGGCTCAGCCGTCATCGCCGCAGTGTTGACATCTCTAAGCTTGGGATCGCCGTGCGGGCCGCTCATCCACGTCCGCCATGCGATTTCAGCGCGTTCCCTCAGATCGAAATCGCGCGTGGCGAATTCGATGTTCTTCAATGGCTTCAACGCGCCCGGCAATGCGCCGAGTACCGCCGTGGCGGTAGACTTTGCCTTCGACAACGGATTAACTCTCGTCTCGGCTGAAGTCCGCGTCACATTATTCAGGTTAGCTCGTCGGTACCAGAGCTGATCGAACTCCTGCTGGGCACGGGTACGGCCGTCGCTTGCGGCACCCGCCAAGCCGAATATTCCGTGGTTACCAGGCATCATGTCTTCCGAGAAGGAAGCCACGTGCAGCGAATCGCTCCAGACCAGCAGCCGGATCTTGATGCCGGGTTTTTCGAGCCCCTTGAATTCGAGCAGTTCACCAATTGACGGCGAACCGTGCGCATCGCCGCCGCGTCTGAAATACATCGACGGCTGGAAACCCCAGCACAAAATATCGATGCTGTGCTCCGCCTGCCGTATCGCGTCGAACACAGCCCCAAATGCCGCCTCGCCGTTCACGAGCGGAAGGTACGTTGCGGGCGCAGGGTTGTATTCGGTGTTCTGCACAAACCACGGGGACGGGACCGTTGCACTGCGGGTGCTGGACAGCGCGACCGGAACGGTAATGGATTGTTGTTTTGTCATTCAGACGTCCGTATCAGGGTTGAGCAGCTTGTTGTAACTCGTGCGGTGTTCCGCGCGATCAACCGCCCCAGCAGCCGTACCGGGCCGGCCTTGGTGAAACGGAATGCCCTGATTGGCGAGTGCGCCGTTGTCAGCGTTGCCCCGGTATTCTTCCGCAACGGGAATCGTGTAGCTGACGCCGTTCGCGAGCTTCAGCGAGTATTCCTGCGTCGTGGGATGGTGATCGATCTGAAGCAGCCCGGTTTCATCGAATACACCCTGCTTAACCAGCGCGCCGCCAGCGAAAAGCTTGTAGGGCATGCCGGCCGACATAGCTGCTCTCGTCGCCGGCGATCCCGCTGTATTTACCGTGAACGGCACGGTCGGCAGACCGGCCAGCGAAGGATGGTTCAAGTCGAGCGGCATGTTCAGCGACGCTTTCCCCTTCTTCTGAACGGTAATGGTCTTGATGAACAGATCGAGCGGGCCGCCCAGCGTGATGCTGCCGTCCTTCAACTGGATGAACGCGCCGCCTGACTCGAGTATGAGTTCCTTCTTCGCACTGATGCGCACTGTGCCGTTGACGCTTGCCATCGTCAGGTCTTGTGCGGCGATCAGCGACATGGCATCGCTCTGCGCCTGAATTTCAACCGGGCCTTTGGCCGCAAAAATCTTCACGCCGAGCTTCTGCGCGAACAGTGAGATCTTGTCGCCCGCTGCAACCGTGAAGCGTTTCGTCACGCTCCAGTCGGCGTTCTTGCCGGCAACGGTTGAGATACTTTCCTGCGCCGCGAACTGCACGCCGTCGCCCGCGACAATGCCCGCTGATGCGGGCGTGCTCATCAGCAGTCCCGGCTTCTTCAGGCCGTCGAAATCCTCCTTCATCTGCTGCTGTGCGGCCGTGTCGGCAGGCTCGGCCTTTGCGCTGCTGGCGGACGCAGCGAGTGCCTTTGCAAGTTCCAGCGCGCTCTCAAGCTGCGCAATGGTTTCCTGCATGTCGAGCTGCTTGCCGCTCGCGCCGGGGCGGTCATAAGTCGTGACCATGATGCCCTTGCCCGCGCGCAGCGCCCCCCAACCCGATGACCTTAGCTCATAGCCTTCGCCCCGATATTCGAGCTTGCTGTTGACGAGGTAACCAAGATTGAGTTGCGACTTGCCCGAATGCTCGGTGCTCAGCTTGATGCCTTCCTGGCCCGCCCAGTCTTCCATGCGCAGCTTGTTGTTCGCCTGCGTGCGGATCATGTTGCGTGAGAGCCAGCGACGGTCATTCGTCACCAGGTCGCGCGCCTGGCTGTGATGGTGGAACGCGGTGATTTCGGGCTTGTCAGGATCGCCGTCCCGGAAGGCAATCACGGCCTCGTCGTTGTCCAGCGCGACGAAGTGCATGCCGGTTTGCAGCTTGCCCGCGAACGGCTTTGCAAGCCGCAGCGGTACGCTCTCAGCACCCTTGGGCCAGTTGCCGAAGTCAGCATCCAGACGGACGATGTAATAGCCTGCGGCATTCAGATAGCCGTAGGTGTATTTGTCCGGGCTGCAGATACGGGCGCTGAGCGTGCCAGAAATGCGGGCCCATTTGTCGGGTTCGAGCGGGAGCCGGAAACGCCGGTCGGCGGGGATCGCCTTGTAGCTGTTCGAATACGACGCATCGCGCGCGCCGCTGTGCGTGACCTCGGTAATCACCATACCTTTCGGCGCGTCGGGCAGGACAATATCCGTCTCCAGCACGCTTGCGCACTGCAATGCGAGTACGTTGCTTTCGCCCTCGTAAATGACCTGTCGTGCGATGACCGCCTCGTGGCGCAACTGCGCTTCCCACCTGGCGCCCGCCTGGTCGAGATGATGCGTGCCGTAGACATACGGCTGGCCATACGTCGTCGGGTCCTGCGGTGCGACATTGGCACTGTCCCGAAAGCGCTCCCACGCGCTCTCAGGGTTGTAGTCCGCGACCATGAACGACTGCGGCACGGTCGTCGTGTGCGTCTCGATCTTCGTCACCGCCTCCACGCCGCCCGCTTCCAGACCGGCCGCTTCGCGGTACGGCACGATCCGCTGTGGATCGTCGTAGAGGTAATGATCGATGTCATCTGCAAAGACGATCTGGTCACCGTATTCCGTTTCCACGATAAAGCAGTAGATCCCAGCCTTCTCCATCAGCATGTGGACATAATCGAAATCCGTCATCTGGTGCTGGAAGCGCCAGAGATGGACCGGATACTGACGGCGCAGACGGAACGATGTCTGGTGATCCCGGATGCCATGACGGCGCAACACCGCCATGAGGATCTGCGGTGTGGTGACGCGTTGGTAGACGTGCGTGTCCGTAACCGCCTGGAGCCGTCCGAAGTGTGACTTCACCACGACCTCGTACTTTACGTAGTCCTTCGTGGTCCGGATGGTGGAGAAGCGCTCGATGAAACCACTGAATTTCCGCACTGTTCCATCGTCATTCTCGATGCCGAAAACCGCATCAAGGTTCAGATAGTCAGCCCGTGCAAGCTGCTGCGGGTGGGTCAACTCGATGCGCACCTCGGTGGGCGCGCCCATCTTCTCGATTGCCGTGAACGACACGACCGACAGCGCCGCCGCGCTGTCCGTGCCAGGTACGTCGAGAAAATATGCCTGGCGCCCGGTTATGGCACGCAGCGCGTCTTGCAGGTCTGCCATGACCCGGCCTCCTTGCTGATTGTGGGAGACGCGGCCGGGTACATGAGGACTGCAAACGTCAGGCTGGCCGCGATCTGGAGCCATTTCAGCTCTTCACGCGTTTTTACCTGGCGGGGTGATTCACTTCAATCAGATGTGTCTGAAAGTCCGTAGTCTGTTGTCAAACGGAAAAGGGCGACCGAAGTCGCCCTGTCGCCAAAGAACTGTCATGGACCGAATAGCGTCGCCCAACAACCTCAAACCACCCTCGCCCCCACCCGCCGATTATCTGCACGCATGAATGAACTGTGCTCAACAACCGCCCCAAACAGCAACCCAATCGTCGCCCACATAATCGCCTGCATGCCAAGCGCAGCGACGCGGAATTTCCACAGCAGCGCTGCCGGAAAACCCGCAGGGACTTCATCGATAACCGGCATCGACACCTGCACAACGGCAATGATCGCGACGAACACGAGCCCAGCCACGATCGAGCCGTTCCATGCACCGAGCTTGATGGCCGCGCGGCGTCGGACCTTCAGCGAAAAGACCAGCGCGGTCAGCGAAATCGCGATCATCAGAAAGAAGAGTCCCGTGCGCGGTCCGATCGTCGCGGGGTCGCCGACCGCGGGCGGATTCGCCGGATACTTGATGTTCGGAACGATCACCAGCGCGACGAATGCACCAAGCGCGAGCCACGCCGACAACGCGCGCGCACTCATCGGGCCGACTCGCCCGTAAGCGTAGGCAAACACGAGCGAGAACAATCCGCCGAACGCCGCGCCGTACACGACCACGCCGGTCAGCAATCCCAAACCGGCTTGCGTATCGCGACTGACGAGTTCCTCCTCATGTGCATGCTGGTGCTCATCGGCATCGGCAGCAGCAGTAGCCGCACCCGCATGTCCATGCTCATGCCCATGCGCTGCACCACCCGCCTCGCCGGCTTTCTCTTCGAACGCAATCGCCTGATTGACCTGCGGCTCGCCCACCACTCGGGCGAACGCGAACGTGACGAGTCCTGCGGCGATGCCTGCAAGCATGCCGCGCAACAACAACTTACCGACCATGTTCTGCTCCGTTAGTGGCAGGGAAAGCCGAGCAGATGGCGGCCGTCGTGCACGAACTCATGCACGTACATGCCAGGCACGAGAGACGTGGCGCCCTGTTCCGCGCCGACGAAGTACAGCGCGAGCAGCAACAGCAATCCGCCGAACACGGCCCAAGGCAACAATTCGCGCAGCGGAATCGGCGTGGGCTGAACAGCGGGCTCGCGAGCGGGATCGAAAACAGCTTCAGTCATGAAGGACATCTCCTGGGGTAACGCGCCCCGTAGTCGATTGCAGAGGAATGGTGCGAAGCTCAGGTCTGGCTTTCGGCTTGCGATGCCGATTACAGTGGCGCGACCGCGCCGGGCTCTCACCGGCTTCCGCGCTTCGCAGTCCGGCTATTCTACGCGGTAAACTTCGGCGCCAGCTAGCGCGGACTGACGCGCGCGCATATTGAATGGAACGCGAAAAATGAACCTTCGGCTGCTGCTGATCAGCCATGCGCCAACCGCGGCCATGCCCGCGGGCCGCTTTCCCGCCGACGATCCACTCGACGCTCGCGGCCTCGCTGAAGCGCAAGCCGCGCAAGCGCGCTTGTCGCATCTATCGCATCTGACCGCGCTCAACGAAGCACCCGCTTTCGTCAGCCCGGCCGCTTGCGCCCGCGATACGGCCTCGGCCCTGGGTCTCAACGCGAAGGTGGACGCAGCGCTCGCCGACATCGACTACGGCAACTGGACAGGCCGTCGTCTTGCCGACCTCGCGGCGCAAACGCCAATCGACCTGAGCGCATGGATGCACAATCCCGACGCCGCCCCGCACGGCGGCGAGTCGTTTAGTCAGGCAGTGAAGCGCATCGGCGAATGGCTCGACACGCTCGACGTTGCGCTCCACGATGCACAAGGCAAAGCGCCAGGCAACGCGCGCGACGTCATCGCCGTCACCCACGCCCCGATCATCCGCGCCGCTGTCATACATGCGTTGAGCGCCTCGCCGGCCATCTTCCCACGCATCGAAATCGCACCGCTAACAGTGGTCGAACTGCATCGCTCGCAACAACGCGGCTGGACATGGTGGCCCGCATCGTCGTGAGTCTCGCAGAACACACATCGTCATTTACCCGATACCGATAAACGCAGCTTTCCCGATCCCGCAGACGTCAACGTGATCTGCGTGCGCCTCGCCGGCGCACCAAGATAAAAATGCTGACGTCCCGGCGAATTCTGATCGTGCGTCGCGTCCGGCAGACAGGAAGCAATGTCGGCGGCGACCGCTTGCAATGCGTCCGCGCTCGACCCTGCATCGCGATGCGGCGTCCACATGCACTGATAGCTTCCCCGCGCCGCCGAGCATTGCGCGTCGTCGCCATACGGTTGCGCGACGCCTTTGCCGTCGTCCGGCGAAAGCGCAGTGAATCCGTCCGGCGCCGCGGCCACGATCCGCTTCAACGACGAACACGGGCTCGGCGAATCATCGGCACTCGCGCGATACGGCGTGAGGCTTGCGAGCAGCGCGACAGCGAGCGTGCTGGTGAACAGCGTGCTGGTTTTCATAGCGGCGCGCGTGCTTGAAAGTGGCTGATGGATTGCGCCAAAGCAGCAGGCTTCGTGCCCTCGCGGCGAAGCAAAGCGAATGCACCCTGCAAATAGGCATGCAACTTGCATCCTGGCGATACCGGCTGACCGAGCCCGGTTTATTCATTGACGCCACGACTACGCCATGTCAAACGACGCGAACAATCACACGCCTAAACGCCTTTGCTCGGGAATCGACGGGATCGACGACGTGCTGGGAGGCGGCCTCACGCCGCACCGCATGTACCTCGTCGAAGGCGCGCCGGGTACGGGTAAAACTACCCTGGCATTGCAATTCTTACTCAAAGGCGTTGAGCAAGGCGAGGCAGGTCTGTACATTACGCTCTCGGAAACGCGTTCCGAGTTGATCTCGGTCGCGGACAGTCACGGCTGGGATCTCGGCCGCTTCCACATTCTCGAGCTGCTTTCCGACGAAGGCCTCGACCCGCAATTCGAGCAGACCGTGCTGCATCCGGCTGAAGTGGAACTCGGCGAGACCGTGCGCAACGTAATCAAGCAAGTCGAAGAACTCAAGCCCGCGCGCATCGTGCTCGACAGTCTCTCCGAGCTGCGGCTGCTGTCGCAGAACACGCTGCGCTATCGTCGGCAGATCCTTGCGTTAAAGCGCTATTTCGCCACGCG
This sequence comes from Paraburkholderia graminis C4D1M, assembly GCF_000172415.1. Taxonomy (GTDB): domain Bacteria; phylum Pseudomonadota; class Gammaproteobacteria; order Burkholderiales; family Burkholderiaceae; genus Paraburkholderia; species Paraburkholderia graminis. Next base: position 612,023 of record NZ_ABLD01000002.1, on the reverse strand, counting down.
CGCATGCACGGTGCTGCTGCTCGACGACAACACATCCGATCCGTCCGACGTTCAGTTGCATAGCATCGCGCACGGCGTGATCTCGCTCGACAACGTCGTGCACGATTACGGCGGCAACCGGCGGCGCATGCGCATCGCGAAGATGCGCGGCATCAAGTTCCGCGAGGGCTATCACGACTTCTCGCTGGACACCGGCGGCATCAAGGTCTATCCGCGGCTCGTCGCGGCCGAACATCACGCGGACTTCGACACGCAGACGGTGAGCACCGGCACGACCGGTCTCGACGTGCTGCTCGGCGGCGGCCTGATACCCGGCACCAACGCGCTGATCGTCGGCCCCTCGGGCGTGGGCAAAACCACGACCGTGGTCTCATGCCTGATCGCGGCTCTCGAGCGAGGCGAGCGCTGCGTCTACTACGTGTTCGACGAAACGCTGGTGACGCTGATCGCGCGCTGCACGACGGTCGGCCTGAACCTGCAGCCCTATGTCGAAAGCGGGCTGCTCACATTGCGTCAGATCGATCCCGCCGAAATCTCTCCCGGAGAATTCGCGAGCGACGTTCGCATGTCCGTCGAGAAAAAAGGCGTGAAATACGTAGCGATCGACAGCCTGAATGCGTACTTGCAAGCGATGCCGGGCGAACGCTACCTGCTGCTGCAAATGCACGAACTGCTCGGTTATCTCAACCAGCAAGGCGTTATCACGATGCTTGTGCTGGGGCAGCACGGCATCATCGGCGAAATTCAGACCGACATCGACATCAGCTATCTGAGCGACGTGGTCGTTCTGTTCCGTTACTTCGAGCACCACGGCGAAGTCCTGACCGCCGTGACCGCCGTGAAGAGCCGCGCGAACGCGCACGAACGCTCGATCCGTCAGTTCAGGCTGTCGAACAACGGCGTGGAGGTGGGCGAAGCGCTGCGCGACTTCGAAGGCGTGCTCTCCGGGTTGCCGTCTTATAGCGGCAGCACCGCGCTGCTCGGTGCGACCGATCACCTCATCGATACGTCGCGGCAGTAAGCTCATGGAGCAACGCGTCCTGATTCTCGCGCCGTTTGGCCGCGACGCCGATGTCATTGCCGAAGTCCTGAGCAAGGACAAGCGGACGTGCGTCGCCTTTAGCGATGCGGACGCGCTGACCGAAGCGCTCGACGCCGGCGTGGGCACCGCGCTGATTGCCGAAGAAGCGCTCGCCGACAGCCGTGCAACGCGCCTGTTCGAGTGGCTCGAACATCAGCCCGCATGGTCCGACTTGCCGTTTATCCTGCTCGCGGCGACGCGCGTCGGTCATCGGTCGGCGCGCGGACTGGAAGTGCTCGAGCGGCTCGGCAACGTCGTCGTGCTGGAACGTCCGCTGAACTCGGAGACGCTGCGGCGAGCCGTGGCGTCGGCGCTGCGGGCGCGCGCACGGCAATACGAATCGCGCCGCCATCTCGCCGAACGGATCGAAGCGCAAGAAGCATTAGTCCAGCTAAACGATTCGCTCGAAAGCCGGATTGCCGAACGTACGCATGAACTCGCTTCGGCCAACAACCGGCTGATGATGGAGATCCACGAGCGCGCGAAGGTGCAGGCCGTGCTCGTGCAATCGCAGAAGATGGAAGCGCTCGGCCAACTCACGGGCGGGATCGCGCACGACTTCAACAATCTGCTGAACGTCATCATGGTCAACTCGGAGTTGATCGCGCGCGTGAGCGGCGACGAGCGCATTCGCGGCATGGCCGCGACCGTCAAGCGCGCGACCGAACGCGGCGCCAAACTCACGGGCCAGTTGCTCACGTTCTCGCGCAACAGCAACCTCGACCTGAAGGCCGTCGACGTGGTCACGCTGCTGCAAGGCATGCGCGACATCATTACCGTGTCGCTGGGATCGGGTATCAGCTACATCAACGACTTCGAACGCAAGGAGATGTGGACGCACGCCGACGCGAACCAGCTCGAGCTTGCGGTGCTGAATCTCGCGATCAACGCGCGCGATGCGATGCCGGGCGGCGGCGAGCTCAGCGTGCGCGTGAAGGAGCGCACTGCGCCCGACCAGACACTCGCCGAGGGCCGCTATGTCGTGATCGAAGTCGCCGACACGGGCGCGGGCGTGCCGCCCGACCTCGTCACGCGCGTGTTCGATCCGTTCTTCACGACCAAGCCGATCGGCAAGGGAACCGGCCTCGGCCTGAGCCAGGTGTACGGCATCGCGCGCCAGGCCGGCGGCACCGCGCGGCTTTTCAGCCAGGAAGGCGTCGGCACCACGGTCGAACTGTGGTTGCCGCTGCGCGAGCGCGTCGCGCCGCAGAACGCCAAGGCGTCCGATACCGAAGCGAACGCCGTCGGCGAAAAGCGCGTGCTCGTGATCGAAGACGACAGCGAGGTGCGGGCCATGCTCGTCGAGTCGCTCAAAATGCTCGGCTACAACGTGACGGAAGCCCCCGATGGCCGCGCCGGACTCGCCCGTCTGACGGACGACAACCCCGACCTGCTGATGGTCGACTTCGCGATGCCTGGCATGAATGGCATCGACGTAATCGCGGAAGCGCGTAAGATGCGCAGCGATCTGCCGGTGATTCTCGCAACCGGTTACGCCGACGTCGATATATCCGGTCTTTCGGTCGAGCGCTGCACGGTATTGCGCAAACCTTTCCAGCTCGACGATCTCGCGCGGACCGTCCGGCTCGGATTGATTGGCTGAAAAAAACCGCCTGCTTCAGCCGGCGCGCAGAAAATTTTCCAACTACATTGCTTGGCTAACGATTGTCTGACAGTGCAGCGTAACGCGCCATGATCTACCCCTCCCTTCGCGACTGGCTCTTCTCGGTCAAGACGTTTGCCGCCGCGATGATCGCGCTGTACATCGGCCTCGCACTGCAGTTGCCGCGGCCTTACTGGGCGATGGCGACGGTCTACATCGTGTCGAATCCGTTCGTCGGCGCGACGCGCTCGAAGGCGATTTATCGTGCGCTCGGCACCGCGCTCGGCGCGTCGGCGGCCGTGCTCCTCGTGCCGCCCTTCGTCGAATCGCCGTATCTGTTCAGCGTGGTCCTCGCGCTGTGGGTCGGCACCCTGCTCTTTCTCGCGATCTCGGATCGCACGGCGCGCAGCTACGTGTTTCTGCTCGCGAGCTATACGCTGCCGATCATCGCGCTGCCCGCGGTCACGAATCCGGCAGGCGTGTTCGATCTTGCGGTGAGCCGCACCGAAGAGATCACGCTCGGCATCGTCTGCGCGAGCATCGTGGGCAGCGTGGTGTTTCCGAGCCGGCTCGCGCCGACCATCATCGAGCGGACGGATGCATGGTTTCGCGACGCGGCTTTCTACTCGACGGAAACGCTGTCGGGCCGCATCGCAGGCGCGGCGATTTCCGGCGCGCGGCAGCGGCTCGCGGCGACCATCAACGGTCTGGAATTGCTGCTCAGCCAGCTCGCCTACGATCACACGCGCCCCGACCTTCTCACGCGCGCGCATGAACTTCGCGGACGCATGCAGTTGCTGCTGCCGCTCATGTCGGCGCTCGCCGATCCGCTGATCGCGCTTTACAACGCCGGCAGTTACAAGTGGCCGGAAGGGCTCGAGGCGCTGCTCGCCGACATCGTCAAATGGTTCAATGCGCCGCTGCCGGCCGCGAGCGCGGGCCATCACGCGGACCCGGCCGCGAATGCGCTGCGCGAACGCATTGCCGCGATGCAGCCGCCGCCCGAGGCGCTCACCACCTGGGACGGCGCATTGCTGTCCAGCGCGTTGTGGCGCATGAAGCAGGTGATCGACGTATGGGAGGACTGCCGCTCGCTGCGCATCATCATCACGCGTGAGGAAGGCTTGTGGCGGCCGCGTTTTCGCCATTGGCGGCTCGGCGGCACCGAGCGCTTTTTCGATCGCGGCATGATGCTGTTCTCGACCGGCTCGACCGCGGCCGCGGTGATTCTCGCGTGCAGTCTGTGGATCGCCTCCGGTTGGGCGGACGGCGCAAGCGCCGTGACGCTCGCGGCGGTCGCCTGCTGCTTCTTCGCCGCACTCGACGAACCCGCGCCGATGGTGTTCCGCTTCTTCGTCGCGACCGCGATCAGCGTGCTGGCCGCAGGTGTCTATCTGTTCGCCGTGTTGCCGCACGTGCATGACTTTCCGATGCTCGTGATCCTGTTCGCCGCGCCGTTCATTCTGGTCGGCACGCTGATTCCGCGCCCGCAGTTCAATATGGTCACGGTGCTCGTCGCCGTGAACACGGCCACGTTCATCAGCATTCAGGACGCGTACGACGCCAACTTTCTGACCTTCCTCAACAGCAACCTCGCCGGCCTCGCGGGACTTCTTTACGCTTATCTGTGGACTCGCGTGACGCGGCCATTCGGCGCCGAACTCGCGGCGGCTCGCCTGCTGCGCTCGAGCTGGAGCGATGTCGCGTTGACGGCGTCGACGCGGCCCATCGAAGACCCGCGCAATCACGCCGCGCGCATGCTGGATCGTCTGATGCAACTGATCCCACGGCTCGCCGCGACCGACGACCATCGTCATCCTTCCATCGAAAGTTTTCGCGATCTGCGCATCGCGTTCAATTCCCTCGATCTGCGCCGTCTCACGCGCAAGCTCGGCGGCGAGGCGCCGGCCGCGATCGAGCAGGTGCTCGACGGCGTGCGCGGCTATTACGAAAGCTGCGCGAACCGCCACGCGCGCGAGCCCGTGCCCGCGAGCCTGATGTCGTCGATCGATTCGGCCGTCGCGCGCGTCACCGCGCAAGGACTCACGGATGCAGGCACGCACGACGCGACCGCGCAAACTTCGGCACGTCACTTGCGCGACGCGCTGCACGCGCTGATCGGCTTGCGTCTCTCGCTCTTTCCGGCCACGCTGCAAGCCGCAACGCCACCCGCGCAGGAGGCAAGCGCCTGATGCGCCGTTCAACCCCTTGGCCCCATTCCCACGATGATCGGTGAAATAGACATCTTCGGCGTATTTGTGCCGGCCGTGCTCGTGCTGATGCTGGTCGCCTATCTGATCAATCTCGCGATTCGCGCGGTGCTCGCGCGTGTCGGCTTTTACCGCTTCGTGTGGCATCGCTCGATCTTCGATCTCGGCATCTATGTGCTGGTGCTGGGCCTTGTCGTCGTCGTTTCGCACAGACTCGTTTCGTGAAATCAACGTGAAAAAAACCTGGTTCTCCGTCGGTCAGATTCTGCTGACCCTGATCGTCGTCGTGGCCGCGGCGCTCGTGCTGTGGAAGCTGATCGGCTACTACATGTTCGCACCGTGGACTCGCGACGGACACGTGCGCGCCGACGTGATCCAGGTGGCACCGGACGTGTCGGGGCTGATTTCATCGGTAGATGTAGTGGACAACCAGCAGGTCAGGCAAGGCCAGGTGCTGTTCGTGATCGATCACGCCCGCTACGCGCTCGCGCTGCGTCAGGCGCAGGCCACCGCGCAGCAGCGCCGCGCCACGCTCGACCAGGCGCGCCGCGAAGACGTGCGCAATCGCAAGCTCGGCAACCTCGTCGCCGCCGAAGTCGCGGAAGAGAGCCGCTCGCGCGTCGACCAGGCGGAAGCGGCGCTCGCCGATGCGAACGTCGCCATCGACACGGCGAAGCTGAATCTGCAACGCGCGACGATCGTGAGCCCCGTCGACGGTTATCTGAACGATCGCGCGCCGCGTGCCGGCGAATTCGTCGCGGCGGGACGCGCGGTGCTGTCGGTGGTGGACATGCACTCGTTTCGCGTCGACGGCTATTTCGAGGAGACGAAGCTCGGCGGCATCCACATCGGACAGCCGGTCGACATCAGCGTGATGGGCGAGCCGCAGGTGCTGCGCGGGCATGTGCAAAGCATCGTCGCGGGCATCGAGGACCGCGACCGCACGCAGGGCACGAATCTGCTGCCCAATGTGAATCCTGCGTTTAGTTGGGTGCGGCTCGCGCAGCGCATTCCGGTGCGTGTCGCGCTCGATGAAGTCCCGCCCGATTTCCGCATGATCGCCGGGCGCACCGCTACCGTATCGGTGCGCGAGCTGGCGGAGGCGCGCGCCGCGCGTCCCGCGCAGGCGTCGGAGGCGTCGAGTGTCTCCGCAACCCAGCCTGCGACTGCCGCGGCGACTTCGGGCGCCTCGCAATGAAAGCGTCTCGCTTCGTGGCGTTTTTGCGCCTGCCTTTGCGCGCGTTCGCGCTGGTTCCGCTCGCCGCGTTGCTCAACGGCTGCATGAATGTCGGCCCGAACTACTCGCTGCCGAAAGACGCACTCGTGAACGCGCCGCTTGCGAATGCGCCGATCGAAGGCGCGGACTCGGCGCTCACGTCACACGCCGACGTGCCCGCGGTGTGGTGGAAGCTGTACGACGATCCGGTGCTCAACGGTCTCGTCGACGAAGCGCTGCAATCCAATACCGACTTGCGCGTCGCCGCCGCGAATCTCGCGCGCTCGCGCGAGGCGCTCGGCGTGGCTCAGGCGCAAGGCGGCTTTTCCGGCAAGACGTCGGCGGTGTTTGAGCGCGCGCAGGAATCGGCCGAACAATACCTGCTCACCGAGAAACTGCCGGTCGTGAACGAAGGCGACGTCGGCATCAGCGTCGCGTATGAAATCGATCTGTTCGGCAAGCTGCGGCGCGGCGTGGAAGCGGCGCAGGCCGACGCCGACGCCGTGCAGGCCGCGGGCGATCTCGCGCGCATCTCAGTGGTCGCCGACGTGGTGCGCGCCTACGTCGAGCAATGCTCGGCCGCCGAGGAACTGAAGATCGCGCAGCAGTCGCTCGCGTTGCAAAGACAGCGCGTGGATGTCTCGCGGCGTTTGCGTGACGTGGGCCGCGGCAATCAGACGGAAGTCACGCGCGGGCAAACCCAGGTCGATACGTTGTCCGCGGACATTCCGCGCTACACCGCACGTCGCAAGATCGCGCAATACCGGCTCGCGGCACTGCTCGCGCGCGCACCGTCCGACTTGCCGCCCGCGGTTCTCGCCTGCGAGAAGCTGCCGCAAATCCGTCAACCGATTCCCGTCGGCGACGGCGCCGCGCTGCTGAGGCGCCGGCCCGACGTGCGCGAAGCCGAGCGTCAACTGGCGGCATCGACGGCGCGTATCGGCGTTGCGACCGGCGCGCTGTATCCGACCGTGAGCATCGGCGCATCGGCGGGTTTGACGGGCGTTCTCGAAGATCTCGGCACGTCACCGACAGCGCGTTGGGGCTTCGGTCCGCTGATCAGCTGGACGTTCCCCGCCAACGGCGCGCGCGGCCGCGTGCGCGAAGCGCAGGCGTCGAGCCAGGTCGCACTTGCGCGCTTCGACGGCGTCGTGCTGACCGCGTTGCGCGAAACGGAGACCAGCCTTGCCACCTATGCATCGGACTACGCTCGCACGGAAGCGCTACAGGCCGCGCTGAAATCCGCGGCGCAATCCGCGGACGAAACGCACCGGCTGTATCGCGCGGGCCGCGAGTCCTTCATCTCCGATCTGGACGCGACGCGCACGCTCACGTCGACGAAAGCGCAAGTCGCAGCGGCTGAAGGTCAGGTGGCGATCGACCAGGTGAATCTGTTTCTGGCACTCGGCGGCGGGTGGGAGCGGGATGGGCAAGCTGCGCCTGGGGTGGCGGGGGCTTCGGCTTCGACACCGGCTTCGGCTTCGGCACGGACATCGGCAGCAAAAACCCAAGCCCCGTAGCCGCATCACCCGACCTTACGTTTTATTTTTGAATAACTTTCTTTTGCCTTTCATTTACGGTTAAATACTTGGCACTCACCACACGTTACGAGGCCAAGGTATGTCGTCATTCATGAAAAGCGCAGCAGCATTGGGCGGATGCATCGGCATCTTCACGGCGGTCGTGGCCATCGTCGAAATTCTGGCAGGCTAAGCCCGTTGCTCGCTCGCGAAGCGCCGGCTTGCGCTACGCAGGCCGGCGCTTCGCCGCTTGATGAATCGCGGCGCGCACCCGCGGATACGTGCCGCAACGGCAGACGATATTGCTCATGGCCGCGTCGATGTCGGCGTCGCTCGGATGCGGCTTCTGTTTGAGCAGCGCGCAAGCGGCCATCAGTTGCGCGCTTTGACAATAGCCGCACTGCACGACATCGAGATCGATCCACGCGGCCTTCAGTGCCTGCGCTTCGCCGCCTTGCAACCCTTCGATGGTCGTGATCTTCTGCGTCGTCAAATCGGACATGGGCGTCTGACACGACAGGCACGCCTTGTCGTTCAGATGCACCGTGCAGGCGCCGCAAATGCCGACGCCGCAGCCGAACTTCGTGCCCGTCATGCCGAGCTCGCAACGCAGCACCCACAATAGCGGCATGTCCGGCTCGACTTGCACGGCCACCGCGCGTCCGTTGATGTTGAGCGCTGCCATATCGGTCTCCGGCTTCAGGTGAACTTCAAAGGCAACGTACGCAGTCGCTTGCCGGTCAGTGCAAACACTGCATTGGCAACAGCCGGCGCAATCGGCGGCACGCCCGGTTCGCCGACGCCTTGCGGATGCAACTGGCTCGGCATGATGTCGACTTCGATGATCGGGCAATCGTTGATTCGCACAACCGGAAAGTCGACGAAGTTCTTCTGCTCGACCTGGCCGTTGACGATCGTGATCTCGTCCTGCAACGCGGCCGAGAGGCCGAATACGATTCCGCTCTCCATCTGCTGACGAATCAGATTCGGATTCACCGGCAAACCGCAATCGATCACGCAAACCACGCGGTGCACGCGAATCATCCTGTGCGGTCCGATCGATACCTCCGCGACCTGCGCGACCACGCTGCCGAATGCCTCGTGAAGCGCGACGCCACGCGCGCGCGGAGCGCCATCGGCGGCAGACGTCAACGGATGCGTCCAGTCGGACAATGCAGCGACTCGTTGCAACACCGCCAGATGCCGCGGATGCTGCGCAAGCAGTGCGCTGCGAAACGCAATCGGGTCCTGGCTGGTGGCGGCGGCGATCTCATCGGTAAAGCTCTCGGTGAAGAAGGCCTGGTGCGAGTGGCCGACCGAACGCCAGAAGCCGACCGGCACCGGCAAGTCCACGATCTTGTGCGCGACGCGCGCCGTGGGCCACTCGTAGGGCTGATCGAACGCGCCTTCGGCTGTCGTCTTGTCGAGCGGAATGCGCGGCGCGCCGTAATAACGCGCGAGCGCTTCGGGCACGATGGCCTGACTCGCGGACGCGCTGTGCCACGCGACGAGCTTGCCGTTATCGTCGAAGCCCGCCTTCAGGCGCGATACGCATGCGGGGCGATAGAAGTCGTGCGTAAAGTCCTGCGCGCGCGACCATAGCGTTTGCACCGGACGTCCGCCGGCCTCGCGCGCGATCGCGGCGGCCTGCGCAATGTAATCGGTTTCGAGGCGCCGCCCGAATGCGCCGCCGAGCAACTGCGCATGCACATGAACCTTGTCGTCGTCGATATGCAGCACTTTGGCGACGTGCCGCCGCGCGAGCGCGGGCGTTTGCGTCGATACCCAGACGGTCGCCGCGCCGTCCGCGACCTGCACGGTGCAGTTGAGCGGCTCGACCGCGCCGTGCGCGAGATACGGCGCGTGATATTCAGCCGTGATGGTGCGCGCCGCGCCGCTTAGCGCATCGTTGATGTCGCCGCGGCGGTAGTACGCGTGGCCGTCGCCGTCGTCGAGGGCGAGCGCGAGGCGGCGCTCCACTTCCGCGCTCGAAAGCGTGGCCGCGGCGCCATGCTGCCATGTCACTTTGATCGCGTCGACGGCGTTGGTCGCGCGAAATGGATTGTCCGCGATCACGGCGACGCCGCCCGTGCCGCCCGCATACGGCTCGAAAGCGAGCGCCTTCACGAAGCCGCGCATTCGCTGCGCCGCGCTCGCGTCGAAGCTCGCAACCGTGCCGCCGAGCGTAGGACACATCACGACACTCGCGTAGAGCAGGCCGTCGGGCAACACGTCGATGCCGAATCGCGCGCTGCCGTTGATCTTCGACGCGGCCTCGATGCGGCGCAACGGTTTGCCGATCAGCGTGAAATTCGCGGGGTTTTTCAACGCCACCTTGCGAGGCAGCGGTTGTTGCGCCGCCATCGACGACAACTCGCCGAAGCTCGCCTTATGTCCCGACGGATGCGTGACATACCCGCCTTGCGTCGCGCATTCGCCGGGTGCGACGTGCCATTGCGCGGCGGCCGCGCCAATCAGCATCGCACGCGCCGAGGCGCCCGCTTCGCGCATGGGCGTCCACAGGTCGTTGATGCTCGACGAGCCGCCGGTCATCATCGTGCCGGCTTCGCGCGTGAGCTTGCGCGTGTACCAGACGACCGCGCGCTTCGTGATGCTGTCGTGATCGGGACGAAACGGCAGATCGTCGATGACGTTCTGCACGCTGTTGTAGATGTTGTCGATCGGCGCGTCCTCGACACGCACGCGCGACCAATCGGCGTCGAGTTCTTCGGCAAGCAGCATCGCGAGACCGGTGTGAACGCCCTGGCCCATTTCCGCCTTGCTCATCATGATCGTCACGCTGTTGTCGGCGGCGATCTTGACCCAGCCGTTGAGCGCCGTTTGCGTGCCTTCGACGGGTAACGGCGCGTCGGTCGTGAGGCGCTGCCGCGCCGGCAGCACGGACCAGCCGACCAGCAACGCACCCACCGCGCCGGCGCCGCCGATGACGAAGGTTCTGCGCTTCATGATGAATGGCCCATCGGCTTGCCCGCCGGTAACAAGCTGCAAGGGCGCGATGCGCGCCCTGCGTCCCCACGCAATATTAGTAAGACGGAGGAACGGCCGCGGACTTAAATTCGTCGGATGAAGCCGTGCGCGCGCGGGGCGGGCGCGAGCAGCACGTTAGGCAGGCAGGCCGCCTGGCTAGCGTGCCGTGGGGCGTTTCATTAAATGTGCAGAGCGTGCGGCTTTGCTCTGCCTTGCTTTGGTCAACGGGCTCAGCGCCGGTTCGAGCCCGACACGACATCGATCCATACGGCGAGCACCAGAATGCCGCCCTTCACGATCATCTGCCAGTAGGCATCGACGTCGAGCATCGACATGCCGTTGTCGAGACTCGCCATCACGAGCGCGCCGATCAATGCGCCGTAGACCGTGCCCGAGCCGCCGCGCATCGACGTCCCGCCGATAAAGCACGCGGCAATCGCGTCCAGTTCGCCCATCGAGCCCGCCGACGGCGATCCTGCGGCGAGGCGCGCCGTATTCACGATGCCGGCGAACGCGCACATCAATCCCATCAGCGCGAAAATGGCGAGCTTCACGCGATTCGTGTTGACACCGGACAGGCGCGTCGCTTCGAGATTCGATCCGACTGCGTAAATGCGTCGGCCAAAGACGGTTTGCGTGGCGACCCAGGTAAAGATGCCGAGCAACGCGAGCAGCAGAAGAACGGGCACCGGAATGCCGCCGTAACGATCGAGCGTCGCCACGAAGCCCGCGAGAATCGCGCCCGCGCCGACCACTTTTGCAACGTCCTGCCAGACCGGCACCACGCTTAACTGATAGCGCTCGCGATTGCGGCGCTGACGTATCGTCAGAAACGCGAGCAATATAAACAGCACGACGGCAAGCGTATCGCCGGCCAGTTTCGGCAGATAGCCCTGGCCGACGAACACGAAACTGTCGGAGACCGGCGCGATGGTCGAACCGCCTGTCACGCCGAGCAGAATCCCGCGATACGCGAGCATGCCGCCGAGACCGACAATGAACGACGGCACGCGCCGGTATGTCGACCACCATCCGTTGAAGAGGCCGACGAGCACGCCGAGCAGCATCACGGCGGGCAACGTGACGCCTATCGGCCAGTGACGGTTGACGTCGAGTATCGCGGCCACGCCGCCGAGCAAACCGAGCAGCGATCCGACCGACAGATCGATCTCGCCCGCGATGATCACGAACACCATGCCGCACGCGAGCATGCCGGTGATCGACATCTGCCGCAGCAGGTTCGACAGATTGCGCGGCGTCACGAAGGCGCCGTGCGTGAGCACCGAAAAGAAAATCCAGATCGCGGCCACGGCAATCAGCAGCGCGAGAATCTTGTAGCGCGCGAACAGTTGCTGAACGCGTTGCGGACCGCCGAATGCGCCTCGCGGCGCAGTATTGTCGGCGCGTTGGGAAGTAACGTCGGGCGTCATGCTGCACTCGCTGCGGTTGGGTTCGGGACTCGCTGCACGGGACGGATCGCGGCGCTGAGAATGTCTTCCTGCGTGAGGCCGTCGTTGACGAAATCGCCGCGCAATTCGCCTTCGCCGATCACGAGCACGCGATCGCTAATGCCGAGTACTTCCGGCAATTCGGACGACACCATCACGATCGACATGCCGCGCTGCGCCAGTTGAAAAATGAGTTTGTAGATTTCGAATTTCGCGCCGACGTCGACGCCTCGTGTGGGTTCGTCGAGAATCAGTACTTTGGGATCGGTCAGCAACATGCGCGTGAGCACGGCTTTCTGCTGATTGCCGCCGGAAAGGCTCGCTATCGACAACATCGGATGAGCGGCGCGCACAGAAAGCCGCTTCATTTCCGTATGAATCGTATCGAGCTCGGCCGCCGAATCGATGCGTCCGCCCGATGCAAAGCGCTGCAGCACCGCGAGCGTAATGTTGTGGCCGACGCTCAGGCCCGGCACGATGCCGTGGCGCTTGCGATCTTCCGGCACCATGCCGATGCCCGCGCGAATCGCATCGATAGGCGCGCGAATTTTCACGGCCTTGCCTTCCATGACGACCGTCGCTTCGCTCGTGCCGGGATAGGCGCCGAAAATCGCCTGCATCAATTCCGTGCGCCCCGCGCCGACGAGCCCGGCCACGCCGAGAATTTCGCCGCGCCGCAATGCAAACGACACATCGTTCACGCGCTTGCGGCGCGGATTCGTCACGTCGAAACAGGTGACGTTGCGCGCCTCGAAAACGACGTCGCCAATCGGATGCGGCTCGCGCGGGAACAGGTTCTTGATCTCGCGTCCGACCATCAGCGAAATGATGCGGTCTGTCGTCAATGCGTGCATGGGCTCGGTGGCGACATGGCGTCCGTCGCGAATCACGCTGATCGTGTCGCAAACGGCGGCGACTTCGTCGAGCTTGTGCGAGATGTAGACACAGGCCACGCCGCGCCGCTTCAGATCGCGCACGATGTCCAGCAGAATCGCAATCTCCGAGGAAGTAAGCGACGACGACGGTTCATCCAGAATCAGCAGCTTCGCGCGTTTGTTGAGCGCCTTCGCAATCTCGATCAGCTGCTGATGGCCGCCGCCGTAGTTCATCACCGGTTGCGCCGCATTGATGCCCTGAATGCCGAGCTCGCGCAGCAATTCGTCCGCGCGTTGGTACATCGCGGCGTAATTCATGCGGCCGCCGGGCAGCGTGATTTCATTGCCGAGAAAAATGTTCTCGGCCACCGACAATTCGGGCACCAGCATCAATTCCTGGTGAATGATGATGATGCCGGCGCGCTCCGTGTCGCGTATGCCCGCTGCTTTCAGCGGCGTGCCTTCCCACGTTATTTCGCCATCCCAGGTACCGTGCGGATATACGCCGGACAGTACTTTCATCAGCGTCGATTTGCCTGCGCCGTTTTCGCCGCACAAGCCGACGCACTCGCCCGGCGCGACCGTCAGGTCGATTCCGTCGAGTGCTTTCACGCCTGAAAATGCCTTGACGATGCCGCGCATCGTCAGTAACGGTTGCGTCATTCGCTATGCCTCGCTGCAAGGCGCGCGATCGCGCCGATACGCGACAGCCGTATCGGCGCAAACCGCGCGCGCGTTACGCTCATTGGCTCGCGAGCTGGGCCTGGGTATAGAAGCCGTCCTTGACGACTACATCGACGTTGCTCTTGGTGAGCAACGTGGGCTGCAGCAGCACCGTGTCGACTTTCTTCTTGCCGTTGTCGTACTGCGCGTTAAACGCGGGCTTCTCGCCCTTCGCCAATGCCACCGAGAGCTTGGCGGCTTCGCCGGCAATCAGCTTCAACGGCTTGTAGACCGTCATGGTCTGCGTGCCCGCAATCACGCGCTTGACTGCGGCGAGGTCCGCGTCCTGACCCGACACCGGCACCTTGCCCGCCATGTGCTGCGCGGCGAGCGCCTGGATCGCGCCGCCTGCGGTGCCGTCGTTCGACGCGACGATGGCGTCGATCTTGTTGTTGTTCGCGGTCAGCGCGTCTTCGACGATGCGCAGCGCCGTGGATGCGCTCCACTCCGGCACCCACTGCTGGCCCACCACTTTGATGTCGCCCTTGTCGATGGCAGGCTTGAGTACCTTCAACTGTCCTTCGCGCAGCATCTTGGCGTTGTTGTCGGTCGGTGCGCCGCCGAGCAGAAAGTAGTTGGCCTTCGGTTGCGCGTTAAACACGCCTTGTGCCTGCAATTCGCCGACCTTTTCGTTATCGAACGAGATATAGCCGTCCACGTCGGCGTCCAGAATCAGGCGGTCATACGACACGACCTTGATCCCCGCTTTTTTCGCTTCGGCCACGACGTTGCCGAGCGTCTTCGAATTGAACGGCACGATCACGATCACATCCACGCCGCGCGAGATGAGGTTCTCGATCTGCGAGATTTGCCGCGCCTCGCTGGCGTCGGCGGATTGCACGGATACTTTCGCACCGAGTTTTTCCGCAGCAGCGACGAAATAGTCGCGATCGCGCGACCAGCGCTCGACGCGCAGGTCGTCGATACAGAAGCCGATTTCAGGGTGATCCTTGCTTGCGTGCGCAAGCGGCGCGATAAGCGAAAGGCTCGCCAACACCGCTCCACATACGAGCGAACTCAATACAGTACGACGCGTTGCGAATTTCATCTCTGTCTCCTTCTTCTGATAGCCGGAATTCCGGATTGGACGGCCTGCGCTGCGAGCCGCAGGTCCGGACAAGCGACAACCCAAAGCTTCTTTTTATGCGCGCGAGTTGCACCCGCGCGCTTTCTTCATTTGCAACGATGATGCCCTTTAGCGTCCGCTATAAATAGCCTGATTCACGATGTTTTCCATGCGCTCCTGGTGGCCGCTTGCATGCTGCGGATTGAGGTCGCGCGACAGTGCGTCTGCGGCGAGTGTCGACAGCGAGTAGTCGCCGGAAAGAATCTTGCGGCCAAAGTCGGCGTCCCAACCGGCATAACGCTCACGCTTGAATTGACCGAGACGGTCATTTTCGATCAATACGGCCGCGCGTTCGACGGCGAGCGCGAGGTTATCGATTGCGCCAACGTGGCCGTAAAAGAGATCTTCCGGATCGACGCTTTGCCGCCGCACTTTCGAGTCGAAGTTCATGCCGCCTGTCGTGAAGCCGCCGTGGCCCAGGATTTCGTAGAAGGCGAGCGTCAGTTCTTCCACGCTATTGGGGAATTGATCCGTGTCCCAGCCGTTTTGCGGGTCGCCGCGATTGGCGTCGACGCTGCCGAAAATACCGAGCGCATAGGCCGTCGCGATCTCGTGATGAAACGAGTGGCCCGCAAGCGTCGCATGATTCGCCTCGATATTCACGCGGATTTCTTTCTCGAGACCGTATTGCAGCAAGAAGCCGTGGACGGTCGCGACATCGTAATCGTATTGATGCTTGGTCGGCTCTTGCGGCTTAGGCTCGATCAACAGAGAACCTTTGAAGCCGATCTTGTGTGCATGGTCCACGACCATATGCAGGAAGCGCGCGAGTTGATCGCGTTCGCGCACGAGGTCCGTGTTAAGCAGCGTGTCGTAACCTTCGCGCCCGCCCCACAATACATAGTTATCACCTCCGAGCCGTTGCGTCGCGTCGAGCGCATGGCGCACCTGGGTCGCGGCAAACGCGAAGATGTCCGGGTTGGGACTCGTCGCGGCGCCGGCCGCATAACGCGGATGCGAAAACAGATTGGCGGTGCCCCATAGCAGTTTGATACCGGTGTCCTGCTGCTTGCGCGCGAGGTAGTCCACTATGCGGGAAAAGTTCTCGCTGTATTCTTTCAGGTTCGCACCTTCGGGTGCAACGTCGGTGTCGTGGAAAGTGTAGTACGGCGTGCCGAGCTTCGAGAAGAATTCAAAGGCGGCGTCTGCTTTCAGATGCGCCATTTCCATCGCGTCGCCCGGTTGCTGCCAGGGGCGCTTGAAGGTGCCCTGCCCGAAAATATCGACGCCCGGCCACACAAACGTATGCCAGTAACACACCGCTATCCGCAGATGTTCTTCGAGCGTTTTGCCGAGTACCTTTTTGCTTTTATCGTAGTGGCGGTACGCAAGCGGATTGTCCGATTGCGGGCCTTCATAACGGATCTCGGGAATATGTTCGAAGTAGGACATCAGCGTCTCCTTCCCATCTAAAGGGATTATGTTGCACCGCAACCCGTGCGACGTGGCCGGGGCGGTCGATAAGGTGACGCCATGCTGCCGCTTGCCGGAGGCATCGGCAATTGCGAAATTGCGCAGTGTGCTTGATGTTTCTTACCGCCCGCCATTTTGTTTGCCCCCGTGCGCTATTGGCGGCCTAGAATAACCGGACGCTTAAAAATACGGATTCAAAGGAGACAAAGGCTGTGCGGGCTTCAACGTCCGCCGGCCGCTCACCGCCATGACCCGTCCGCAAACACCACAGACGACGCATCGAATCGCGCTGCTCTTCAACGCGAACAAGGTCTACGACCGCGAGATCATTACCGGCATCGGCAACTACTTGCTGTCCACACGCGTAGCGTGGGACCTCTTTCTGGAAGACGACTTTCGCTGCCGGTTGACGGGCATCGAGCGCTTCGACGGCGACGGCATCATCGCGGATTTCGACGATCCTGCCGTAAGCGAAGCACTGCGCGATTGTCCATTGCCGGTGGTCGCAGTGGGGTCGTCATTCGAGGACCCGGCGCAATATCCCCCGGATTTACCCTATATCGCAACGGACAACAGCAAGCTCGTCTCGCTCGCGTACACGCATCTGATTGGCGCGGGCCTCGAACACTTTGCGCTATACAGCCTGCCGCAGGCGCAAGAAAACCGCTGGGCGCAGCAGCGCGAACTTGCATTCGCACATTTGCGCAATGCGGACGGCCACAGTGCCGAGCAGATTCAAAGCGAGATCTATCGCGGTCTTTCCACGAGCGCGCCTTCATGGAACCAGGCGACCGAACAACTCACCGCGTGGCTGCGCGAATTGCCGAAGCCGGTCGGCATTATTGCCGTGACCGACGCGCGTGCGCGGCATTTGCTGCAAGCGTGTCTGATTGCGGGCATTCCGGTGCCGGAAGAAGTGGCGATTATCGGTATCGACAATGATCCGCTCACGCGCACGCTCACTCGTATTCCACTTTCTTCCGTGATTCAGGGTACTGAGGAAATGGGCCGCACCGCGGCTCACCTGTTGCATCAGATGCTGCATGGCGCGCGCTTTCCTGGGCGGCGCATTCTCGTGCCGCCTGTTGGCATCAACGTACTCGAATCGACCAGGCATCAGCCGCTCGCGAGTCCCTATGTAATGCGCGCGCGGCATTTTATTCGCCAGTATGCTTGCCAGGGTATTCGCACTGAACAGGTGGCCGACTATGTCGGCGTGTCGCGTTCGTCGCTCGAAGAGTACTTTCGACGCGAGCGCAAGTGCACGGTGCATCAGGAGATCTTGCGCCACAAGCTCGATGTCGCGAAAGCGCTGCTTGCAAAACGCGATGCGTCGAGCGCGGAAGTGGCAATACGTTGCGGCTTTACGTCGCTGCAATACATGTACGCCGTATTTCGTCGGGAGCTTGGGTGTACGCCGCGCGAGTACCAGGAGCGCGCGAGTTTGACTCAGGCTTCGACGCCAGGCTGAGCATGCCTTTACTTTTTTATTTTCTATCGACGACATGATCAGCATCGCACAACTTTCTTCCGAGCCGTGGGGCACGCTCAATGGCGGCGATCCGGTACGGCTCTTTACATTGCGTAACGCGCACGGCATGAAGGTCGCGATTAGCGATCTCGGCGCGACGCTGGTTTCATGGCATGCGCCGGATCGCGCGGGACGTCTCGGCGATATTCTTCTCGGCCACGACACACCGGCTCAGTACTTCGCGGCCACGACTTTTATGGGCGGTCTGATTGGCCGCTGGGCGAACCGTATTGCCGACGCGCGTTTTACGCTCGACGGCATCGAATACACACTCGACCGCAATGAAGGCACGAAGCTGCTGCATGGTGGAAGCGTCGGTTTTCATCGCGCGATGTGGGACGTGAGCGAAGACAATGGCTCGCTGTTGATGCGGCTCGAGTCGCCGGAAGGCGACGCCGGTTTTCCGGGCAATGTCACCGCGCAAGTGCGCTACACGCTCGACGACGACGGCACCTTGACCATCGAATACGAGGCCATTGCCGACGCCGCGACGCCGCTCAATCTAACGAGTCATGGGTACTTCAACCTGACGGGCCGCGCGGGTGCCGATATTCGCGGACATATGCTGTCAATCGACGCGGACCGGTTCTTCGAAGTCGACGCAGCGATGATCCCTTCGAAGTTGGCCGACGTAGCGGGCAACGCATTCGACTTCCGGCAAAGCGCGCCGATCGGCGCACGCCTCGAATGGCCGCATGCGCAACTCGTGCAAGCGGGCGGATTCGATCATTGCTATGTGTTGCGCGATGCACCTGGCGGCGCAGGCAAGGTGCGAGAAGTCGCGTGTCTTTACGACCCCGGCAGCGGCCGCGAACTGACTGTGTCGACGGATCAGCGCGGCTTGCAGTTTTATAGCGGCAACTTTCTAAAAGGCGATGCAGGACGCGGCGGAGCTCGCTATCAGACACATGCGGGACTGTGTCTGGAAGCGGGCGGCTTTCCGAACCAGGTCAACATGCCGGAGGAACAGAATGACGTGATCCTGCGACCCGGCGACACGTACCGGCAAGTCACCGCGTACCGCGTGGGTGTGCGCGAGGGCGTTTGACAAAACGCCTTCATTTTCAGGCGCCGGGATTACAGCACGCCGACTTATCAATTGCTGCAAGAGTGAATTACTGCATTGGGGGTTTGCCCTCGAATAACCGCTTCCTACAATCCGCGCATGGTGCCGACGATCCACAGCGGCATCGGACGACACCATTCCCGGAGGGAAGCATCATGAACACGCTGATCAAGGCAGTGACTCTTGCTGTTGTGCTGACCGCGCCAGTTGCATCGTTTGCACAATCGGAACAGCCGCTCACGCGCGCGGAAGTGAAGGCTCAGTTAAAGCAGATCGAACAGGCCGGTTATAACCCGGCGGCTGCAGTGGATGCCAATTATCCCGCCGATATCCAAGCGGCCGAGGCTCGCGTTGCCGCACAGAATGCAATGGCTCAGAGCGACACGACGGGTTACGGATCGACGGCAACAGGATCGTCGCAAACAGGAGCGGCCGCGCCGGCTCAGTGACAACCGCTTTTCCGTAGATACGACATCGCACAGATTCGCTTTAAGATGACCGCTCGAAAGGAGGAGCGGTCATGGGATCAACCGTCAAGAATTCATTGCTGTGGGTGTTCGAGCCTATCGAGGACGATCCCGGTTTCATGAGGAAGCGCTTATTCGGCTTTGAAGCAGCTTATGTCGATGGCTTGCTTTGTCTCTCGGTCGGCAATGGCGAAGAGCCGTGGAATGGGTTGCTGGTATGTACATCGCGCGATCGACACGCAGATCTTATTCGCGAGTTCCCTGAGTTGGCGCCGCATCCTGTACTCGGCAAGTGGCTTTATTTGTCGCAGACGCATGAAGAGTTCGAAGCGCTAGCGGGCGCGGTGGTTGAAGTAGTCGGAAGGCGCGACTCGCGTGTCGGCGTCGAGCCCGCGGCAAGAAAGAAGAGCGCGAAAAAGAATCGCTTCGTCTGACGGCACGCGATCGACATCTCGCGATGGGTCCCATCGTCACCTACGACACGAAGATAAACGGAAAGCACCCGCTTGCGCAGTACGGCGAGTTTTATGGCAACCGCGACGGTTGCTTTTTGATCCAATCAGACGCGGGCGCGCACGCTCGTCGCGACAACTCATTCGCGCGCGGCGACTCAATCTTTCGCCTGCGCGTTTCCAATCAGAAAGGCAACGAGTAAGCACCAGCGCCGTCGCCGGTTTGCGACGAGCGCCGCGTCGGCATGCTCAGCCACGGCGAATGTTATTATCGGAAACACGCAATACAATCGCCCTTCAGTCGCAAACAAAGCAGCAACTCATGGACACGCACATCACGAAGCCCGCCGAACCCTTGACGACCGATCTGGGCCGTCGCGTACGCGCCGCCCGTCAGTCGCAAGACCTGACGCTCGAAACCGCGAGCCGCCTGTGCGGCGTCTCACGCTCGACGCTCTCGAAAGTCGAAAACGGCCTCATGTCCCCGACTTTCGACGTGCTGCAAAAAATCGTCCTTGGACTGAAGATCGAAATCGGCGAATTGTTTGGCTCTGCGCCGAAGATCAGCGCAAATGGGCGTCGCGCACTCACGCGCAAAGGCGAAGGACAGCGCCACGCATATCGCGGCTATCAAATGGAATTGCTCGCGACCGATCTCGCGCACAAAGCCATGCTGCCGTTTCGCATCCGCATTTCGGCGCACACGCTCGATGCGTTCGACGACTGGGGCCGCCACGAAGGCGAAGAGTTTCTCTACGTGATTAGCGGCAGCGTGTGCCTCTATTCCGAGTTGTATGCGCCGACGCATCTGAACGCCGGCGACAGTCTCTACTTCGACAGCCGCACCGGCCACGCCGCAGTGTCGACGAGTGAAGAGGATGCCGAAGTATTATGGATGGCGACAAGCGCCGACATTCCGCAAGCACCCGCAATAGACGAATCGCCCCGGAAATAGCGCGACGTCTCAAGCGTTCGCTTGTCCTCGCGCCTGTGCGAGCGCACTGAGATTGCCTTCGCCGAAACCATGATGTCCCTTGCGCTGAACGATCTCGAAGAAAATCTCGCCGGGTCCGCGGCGCACGAAAGTCTGGAAAAACAATAGCGGTATACCGTCCGCGCCAATCTCGCCATCCACGAGAACATGCGTGCGCTTCAGGCGCTCGACGTCGAGTCCATGTCCCGGCAAACGCGCGTCCAGTTGCTCGTAATAGCGCGGCGGCGGCTCGACAAATTGCACACCGTTGGCAAGCAACTGCTCGACGCAAGCGAAGATGTCGTCGGTTGCGAGCGCAATGTGCTGCACGCCCTCTCCCGGATGATCCGGCAAGTATTCGTGCATCAGGTCCGTACGGCGCGTGCCTTCCTCGTAAAGCGGAATGCGGATCGCGCCGCACGGCGACACCATCACACGCGATTCCGCCGACACATGCCAATTCGCGTGCAGTTCGTGAATCTCGCGGAAATTGAGCAGATCGCGATAGAAGTCGAGCCACTCCTGCATGCGGCCTTCGCCGACCGTTTGCGTCAAGTGATCCACTGCGACGAGGCCGGTGCCCGCATGGCTCAGATCCGCCTGCGCGGTGTCGATCTGGATCGGACGGAAGTCGATGTCGAAGATGGAAATATCGCCAAGCCCGCCGCGCTGGCCGCCGCGTCCGCGCCAACGGTCGACAAAGTAAATGTGTGAATCGCCAATGCCCTGAATGGCCGGAATCAGCAACTCGCCAGCGCCGATTCGCTCGCCTTCGAACGCCCACGCGCCGAGTTCGATTGCGCGGTCGAAAGCGCGCTGCGCATCGGCCACGCGAATGCCGATTGCGCAAATGCCGGCGCCGTATTCTTCGGCGTAGCGCGCGGCGAACGAATCCGGCTCCGCGTTGATCAGGAAATTCATTTCGCCCTGCCGGTATAGCGTGACGTCCTTGCTGATGTGGCGCGCAATCGCCTTGAAGCCGAGCCTGACGAACGTGTCGCCGAGCGCCTGCGGATCGCGCGAGGCGAACTCCACGAATTCGATGCCGGCAGTGCCGAGCGGATTATGCTCAGGCGCCGACACAGCGCGAAGCGCGGCCTCTGGAGTGGGCAAGTCGCTGGGCATGGCAATCTCCTTGTACTGTGTTTCGACGCTGTTTTCTGTGCAAGCTTTTGCTGAACTCGCAGTGTGACACTGCCTGCGCGTGACGCAACCGCGCGCGGTTGTCGACGGCTTTCGCACCGTGTTTTTACACCGGCTCGCGCCTGGTTCGCAACTTGAATTTGTACTGGATGGTTCACAAACACCGTGAGTCGCGCGCTCGAATATCCGGTGCTCCGGTGAGCGCAATGAGCCTGAAACGCCAACTCTGTTACTTCGCCGCCGCCGTGCGGCGCACCCGCTTGCGCACAGGCTTGCTCGCCAGTTTGCCGCCGCTCGCCGCCATCCTCGATTGCGCGACCTCTCGCACCGCGTCGATAAACGCCCGTCCCACTGGCGAAGGCTGCGTGTCCGAGCGCCGGATCAGACCGACGGGTTCGTCGGTGCCCGCAAACGGCAACGGCAAACGCACGAACATGCCGTGCGCCAACTCGTACTCCACTGCACTCAGCGGCACGAACCAGACGGCGTCGTTCTCGAGCGTCAACGCGCGCCCCGTCGACACCGACAACACTTCGACAAACGCGGACAACGGCAGCAAGCCCCATGCGCTCAGCAGACTGTCCGCCGACTGCCGGATCAGCGTGCCGAACGGCGGCAACACCACCGGGAAATCCTGCAATGCGGCGGACGGCAGGCCCGGCGTGTCGCCGAGCGGATGCCCCGCCCGCACGACGGCGATCAGCGGTTCGCTGAACAACTGCTCGAAGCTGAGGCCGACCATGCGCTCGGGATCGGCGAGCCGGCCGACTGCGAATTCAATCGTGCCCGCTTTCAGACGCTCGAGCAATTCCGGGTTCGCGCCGGTTGCCAGACGCACGATCACGCGCGGCCAGAGCGACGCAAACCGCTTGAGGACAGGCGGCATCAGCGCGGCGGCGACGGTCGGCAGAATTCCCACTTCGAGCGTGGCCGCGGCGGCGCCTTCGGCGCGCGAAAGCAGATCGACGCCTTGCCGCAATGCGCTGACACAGGCGCTCGCGTGCGGCATGAAGAGTTGACCTTCGCGCGTCGGCACGGCACCGTGACGGCCCCGTTCGAACAGTTTCACGCCGAGAATGGCTTCGAGTTCCGCGACCGTCTTGGAGACGGCGGGCTGGGTGATCGACAGGCTGTCAGCGGCCCGCTGGACGCTGCCGAACTGGGCCACGGCCAGAAAGCACTGAAGATGACGGAATTTGACGCGACTGTCCGCGAGGCTGCGTTGCATAACGGCAGGTTATACGAAAAACGCCAAAACGTCATTTTTCATAACCGGACAGTTTGGATAAAGTGGCTTCATAAACTTGCATCCCACAATCCCCGAAGGAGACATCGATGGACGATTCCTTTCTCAGCGCACGCGATTTCGCGTCGCATCCCGAGTACATTTATCCCGGCTACGGTTCGTCGGTTAAACGCGGTCCCACGCGTCCGCTGATCCCGTTGAAGGAAAAGCTGCGCGATCAGCGCGTGCCCGTCTACGGCACCGAAGACCTCGGCGCGCTCGACAACGATCTGACCCGCAACGCCGTGCGTAATGGCGAGCCGCTCGGCGAACGTATCATCGTGACGGGCCGTGTGCTCGACGAGGGCGGCCGACCGGTGCGCAACACGCTCGTCGAAATCTGGCAGGCGAACGCGGCGGGCCGTTACGTGCACAAGGTCGATCAGCACGACGCGCCGCTCGATCCGAATTTTCTCGGCGCGGGCCGCTGCATCACCGATAACGAAGGCCGTTATCGCTTTCTGACGATCAAACCCGGCGCGTATCCGTGGGGCAATCATCCGAATGCATGGCGCCCGAATCACATCCATTTCTCGCTGTTCGGCGAGCATTTCGGTTCGCGCCTCGTCACCCAAATGTATTTTCCGGGCGACCCGCTGCTGGCGTTCGATCCGATCTTCCAGGGCACGCCGGAGCATGCGCGTGACCGGCTGATCGCCAACTTCTCGCTCGACACGACGCAAGAGTCGTACGCGCTCGGCTACGACTTCGACATCGTGCTGCGCGGCCGCAACGAAACTCCGATGGAGCGCTAAGCCATGACCACTCTCAAGCAAACGCCCTCGCAGACGGTCGGACCGTACTTCGCGTACGGCCTGTGCCCGCAGCAATACGATTTCGACTTCAAGAGCCTGTTCACGCCCGTTCTCGCGGACCGCGAGGCGGCCGGCGAGCACATCACGATCGTGGGCCAGGTGTTCGACGGCGACGGCAACGTGATTGGCGATGCGATGCTCGAAGTGTCGCAAGTGGACGCGAACGGGCACTACCCCGAATCGCGCGAGGACATCCTGAAGACCGGTTTTCGCGGCTTTGCCCGCGTCGGCACGGGCACGGACCCGCACAAGCGCTTTGTCGTGGAGACGATCAAGCCCGGCCGCGTGAGTGCGGACGAGGCGCCGCATCTGAACGTGATCGTCACGATGCGAGGCATGCTGCTGCACACGTTCACACGCATTTATTTCGAGGACGAAGCGAATGCCAATGAACGCGATCCGGTACTGGCAGCGGTTCCGGCCGATCGCCGCGATACGCTGATCGCGCGGCGCGACGCGAATACGGCGAACGTGTATCGCTTCGACATCCACATGCAGGGCGACAAGGAAACGGTTTTTTTCGACCTGTAACGCGGAATCCCTATGCTTTCATATAGCTTTCGCCTACACTGAAAGCGATCCGTCAAGCGACTGGATCGCGAAACTCCGAGTAGTTGAGCCCGCCTTAGTGCGGGCTTTTTTTGCGTCCGCTGAAAATGCAGGCTCGATTTGGAGGCTCGATCATCACAACGAGCAACGCAGCCAGCGGCGGATTCTGATCACGTCCGCAATATGGTCATGCGGACCTGGCGCGCCGAGCACGACAATGTCGATCGGTCTGCCGTGCACGATCATTCGCACGACAACGCAGTGTCCCGCCTCGTTAATGAAGCCGGTTTTCTGCAATACGATCGACCGGTCGCCGCTTCTCACCAGCGCATTCGAGTTGTGATAACTCAAACGCGCGCGCGGACCGCCAGGAAATACCCATTGATCGCGATCGGTCGAATACGCGCGAATCAGCGGATAGCGGCTGGCGGCCGCCACGAGCCGAGCCAAGTCGCGCGCCGTCGACACGTTATGCGGCGACAAGCCCGTGCCGTTTACAAACGACGTATGACGCATGCCGAGCGCGCGCGCCTTGGCGTTCATCGCGGCCACGAAGCCCGGTCTGCCGCCGGCGTAATCGCGGCTCAACGCGGCAGCCGCGCGATTTTCCGACGACATCAGCGCAATGTGCAGCATGTCGTGGCGCGACAGAACCGAGCCGACGCTCAGACGCGAACCTGTGAACTTGTCGAAATCCTGATCTTGGACGGTGACGTTCAGCGGTGCATCGAGCGCGTGCCGTGTATCGAGCGCGACGACGGCCGTCATTAGTTTGGATACCGAAGCGATCGGCATCACGCGATCGGCCTGCTTTTCGGTGAGCACGGTTTGCGTTCGTTCGTCGACCACGAAGACTGAACGCGCGCGCAGCAATGCGCGGGACTTTGGCGTATATCCGCAGCGGGGCAACAGGCGGAGCGCCGCATGGGCTCCTTGCGCCGCATTCGTTGATGTACGCGATGCGGGTTCTCGAGGCTGCCGGTTGCGATGCGCGGTCACTCCGGCAGTACGCCGTCCATTGCGCGGCTCGCGCGCAATGCGTGCGGCGTGGCGGCGCGATTTCGGCGCGAGCTTGCTTGCGTGCATGGAACGCTCGTCGTCGGTGACATGCTTGCGCCTGTGCGCCTTGCGCGTGGCAACCTTGTTCGCTTTGCCGGCGCTTCGCGCTTTGGCCTTCGACGTATGCCGCGCGGGCGGCGAGATATGACGGCTCACGCGAACCGACGCATGCCGAACAGGCTCGTGAGTCGCGCCGAAGGTCCAGCCGACGTTCAGGCACAACAGGCCGAGCACGGCGACATAACGGAGCCACGCAGCAAAACGGAATTCAGGGAATGACGATGAAGGAGTGGGTCGACGGTACGGCATTCAGCTTCCAGTTCTGTGCCGCGCGCGCCCGTGATGAAGAACTGCAGCGGAGCGCGTGGCCGGCAACGACCCGGGGATGTTAAGGGAGATCGCGCACACGATCAACGGCAAATGTCCACGCCGGTTCGTCGTAAGCGGCGTGGATGCCGCGACAGCACCGCGAACGCTTAGCAGCGAAAGTGGTCGATGTTCTGTCCGGCGTAAATGGCGCGCGCGAGCCAGTCGGGCTTGTCGCCGTGGCCGTCCCACGTATTGCCGAACGCGTCGCGATACATGACCGCGCGCGTCGCGGCGGCGTCTGCGGCTATCGACTCGCCGAGCGCTTCGATCGTGATGCCGTATTCGTCCATGCGCCGGCGTATCCACGCGATCAGGCGCTCACGCGCATTCCCGTCGAGGTCGAACAGCCGTTGTTGTTCTTCTCGCTCTTTCATCATGACCGGTTGCAGCTAATAATGTTTGTGATGGAAATAAAATGGCTTGGCTAAAAGAACGCGAAGCCTATGCGCTATTCACGCATGATTGAGATGAGCCGCGTGCAATTGAGCTTGCAATGCCTCTCCCGATGCGCAAAGAAACGCATCTGGAAATCATGCCCAGCAAGTCTCGGATTTAAGGGGAATTCGCCGCTACTGCTCGAATCGCACACCGCATGGGCGGTATCCCGAAGCAGCTTCAGCGTATGAAACCAATTCTAGCATTCAAACAATTCTGCTTGCAGCCAGCGTGTACTTCTTTGCATTGCGCGGCGCTTATTGTTTATCGCATTGCGAATATCGCCGATGTGAAACCGATTCAATAAAGCAGAAGCGGCACGCTCACGCCCGTGCTATGTTTCGGCACATCCTCTGTTCATACCCAATAGAAACGCACAGGAGACACAATCATGCCTGCCTCAACCGCCATCCTCACTATTCTCGCGGCGCTGCTGTTAGGCGCAATGAGTCCGGGACCGAGTTTCGTCATCGTCGCGCGCAATGCGATTGGTCTGTCGCGCGGCGACGGTCTGGCCACGGCGCTCGGCATGGGCATCGGCGGCGTGTTTTTTAGCGGCATTGCACTGCTCGGCTTATACACGTTGCTGGCGACCGTCGAATGGCTTTATATCGGCCTGAAAGTGGCCGGCGGGCTTTACCTCATTTATCTGGCCTCGAAGATCTGGCGCGGCGCGGCCAAACCGCTTGCGTTCGACGCGACGCAAAGCGTGCCGACCAATCCACGTCGATCTTTCTGGATCGGTCTCAGCACGCAACTCAGCAATCCCAAGACAGCGGTTTATTACGGCAGTATTTTCGCGGCGCTTTTGCCGCAGCATCCGCCGCTCTGGTGTTATTTCGCGTTGCCGCCCGCCATCTTCGCCATCGAAGCGGGCTGGTACACGATCGTCGCCTTGTGCTTTTCGAGCAAGCGCCCGCGCGAAATCTATCTGCAGTGGAAAGCGTGGATCGACCGCATCGCCGCAAGCGCCGTCGCGGCACTCGGCTTGCGTTTGATCGTGACCGCGCACAAGGTCGGCATCTGACATTGTGCGGACCAACGGCTTTGCTTGCATCCACGAAAAGCCGTTGGCCGCAAACGGGGACGGCTACCAGGGCCGCATTGCCAGCCCGCGGCCGGCTGCGAGCGAACGACTGTCGAACGACTCTCCAACGATAGTTACAAGATAAGTGTTGACGCCGGTATGCCCCAGCGGTTACTGTTGCATCCGAAGTTCAAGAAGTTCGATTGCTGTTCATCAATGTCTCGCTCCCTCAGCGGTATTCGTTGTCCTCTCCCTCCTTGACGCTTCAGCCGCTCTTTCGCAAGAGCATATTTTCTATTTCTTTCCTCAAGGATTCTTCATGGATACCGGTACCGTTAAGTGGTTCAACGACAGCAAAGGCTTTGGCTTCATCACCCCGGACAAGGGCGGCGACGACCTGTTCGCGCACTTCTCCGAAATCAGCGGCAACGGCTTCAAGACGCTCGCTGAGAACCAGAAGGTGAGCTTCGAAACCAAGCAAGGCCCGAAGGGTCTGCAAGCGGCCAACATCACGCCGCTCTAAGCAAAGTTTGAAGGGCTCGGTGTCCGGCAACGGACATCGGGCTGCAGCGACATCCTCGCGGAGCTTCGTCTCCCACAGTTGGCGCGCGATCGCTTCAGAGTTGCAGCTATGTCGGCAACTCGCCCGAGCGCCAAACGCCTCGTTGCACCTCATTCCCCTTTCGGCTTCAACGCCCTTTTAGCTTTCCGGCTGCGTACTGATTCGGCTCGCAATGGCTTTGAATCGGCTCGTCCGCGCGACTCAATGACAGTTCGCATGGCGGCCGCGCACCCGTACATTATTAAAATACAAATGCAAAACAAACATATTCATCATTACAACGGCTATGCCGTTCAACCTTCGGCGCACCGTCTGCCCGATGGCACCTTCTCGTCCAACCTGCTGCTCGAACGCGCTGACAGCGCGCGCGCGGATGGCCTCTACCAGTTCTATTCGCTCGACTACTTCGCCGACGAAGAACAGGCATTGGAGCATTCTGCACGTTGGGCACGCGAGTGGGTCGATACGCGCGGTTGACGCCACGATAAGCGCGCGAAGTCAGAAGCTCTGATCTATTGCCGCTTATCGTCAAAAGCACAGGCCAGAACGGCCACGCTTTTCCTGCCCAATTTATCGGCACGCGGATAAAGAATCCGCTTCGACAGCCGTTATGCGAACTATGGCGCGGCCTCGCCCGCGCTCCCTATTTCGCGCTCAACGCACCGTCGAATCCGATAAATGAACCGTCTGACACTAAAACAGAAGTTGTGGGTGCCCCTGCTGCTTTGCTGGGTAGCGCTGCTGATCGTGACCGTCGTCAACGCGCTCGAAGCACGTAGCGCACAAATGGACGCGCGTCGCTCGGCGCTTGCCGACGTCACGGACATGGCGGCGTCGATTGTCGCGGACTACGCGAAGCAGGCGGACGCCGGCAAGCTTTCCGTCGAAGACGCGAAGCAGCAGGCCATTGCCCGCGTGACGGCACAGCGTTATGGCAAATCGGGCTACGTGACGATCGTGCGCAGCGACTCCGTAATGGTCGCTCATCCGATGAGCCCGCAGCTCAACGGCAAGGACATGAGCGGCTTTCGCGACGCCAAGGGCTCCGCGCTCTATCACGACATCGCCGCGGCGGGCGGCTCGTCGGCCGGCTCGGGCTACCTGCGTTACTGGTGGCCGAAACCCGGCGAGACCAAACCCAGCGAAAAGATCGGCTACGTGAAGCGCTTTGCGCCGTGGAACTGGGACTTCATCGCCGGCGCCTATATGGACGACATTCAGGCGCAGTTCTACGAGACGCTGCTGCGCTCGGGCGGCATGCTGCTCGTGCTCGGCGTGCTCGTGTCGTTCGTCGCGTCGCGCGTGGTGCGCAATGTCTCGCGTTCGATTGGCGGCGAGCCGTCCGCGGCTGCGCAGATCGCCATGCGCATCGCTCGCGGCGATCTCGCGACGCCTATCGACTTGCGTCGCGACGATACCTCCAGCCTCCTCTTCTCACTGCGCGAAATGCGCGATCAGCTCGCGGCCACCGTCGCGCGCATCAAGAATTCGGCCGAGACGATCACGGTTGCTTCCAAGGAAATCGCCGCGGGCAATCTGGATTTGTCGAGCCGCACCGAAGAACAGGCGGCGTCGTTGCAGCAAACCGCCGCCAGCATGGACGAACTCACCAAAACCGTCACGCAGAACGCGGACAATGCGGCGACCGCGTCCGAACTGGCGAGAGACGCGTCGAGCATCGCCGCGCGCGGCGGCGAGGTCGTCAACGACGTCGTCGAGAAAATGGCCGGCATTACCGATAGTTCGCGCAAGATCGGCGAGATCATCAGCGTGATCGAGGGCATTGCGTTCCAGACGAACATCCTCGCGCTCAACGCCGCGGTCGAAGCCGCGCGCGCCGGCGAAGAAGGCCGCGGTTTCGCGGTTGTCGCGGGCGAAGTGCGCAATCTCGCGCAGCGCAGCGCGACGGCGGCCAAGGAAATCAAGGTGTTGATCGACCAGTCCGTCGAGCAGGTCGGCGAAGGTTCGACGCTGGCCGGCAAGGCCGGCAGCACGATCGGCGAGGTCGTCGAGGCGGTGCGCCGCGTCACGGCGATCATGAACGAAATTTCGGCGGCGTCGAAGGAGCAAAGCTCGGGCATCGGCGAAGTGAACCTCGCGATTCGCCAGATGGACGACGTCACGCAGCGCAACGCCGCGCTTGTCGAGCAGGCCGCGGCCGCCGCAGGCTCGCTGGACGAGCAGACCGAGTGGCTGCGCGAGGCCGTCGCTGTGTTCAGGGTCGGGCAAGCCGGCTAATCGTTGCCGACGACACACGCACGCCCACACGTTTCTCGCACGCATAAAAAAAGGTGCCGCGAACGGCACCTTTTTGTACAACAAGCAGCTTCTGGTGAAGCTTAGAAGCGGTGACGCAGACCGACCGTAGCAGCCGTCTGGTTCTTCGACGACGACGGAGCTTGCGTGATATCGCCGCTGTAGATCGAAGCGACACCGCCGTCGCCCATTGCGTGCTGGTACACGGCTTGAGCGTAGACGTCCGTACGACGCGACAGCGAGTAGTCAGCCTGCAGGCCGATCTGGTGGTAACGAACCGAGGTCGAGCCACCGTTTGCGGCAACGCCATAGCCCTTGCCGTCGGTGAACGTGTACGCCACGCCCAGGCCGAGAGCCGGCGTCAGGTTGTACTTGCCGTTGACTTCGTAGTTGTTAGCGCGCAGCGATTGCTGAACACCTGCAACGTTGTCGATACGCGATTGCGTCCATGCCAGACCGACAGTTGCCGGGCCGAACGAGTACGAACCTGCCGCGCCGAATTCGCGCTGACGGAAGTTGCCCGTCAAGCCTGCGAACGCGCCGTCCGAAGCGCCGCCGTTGCTAGCCGTGCCTGCTGCGTTCGTTGCGCCCGGGTTGTTCTGCTGTGCGTAAGCAGCGCCCAAACGCAGACCTTGCCACTGGTAAGCAGCGCCCAAGCTGTATTCGCGGTTGTTTGCGAATGCGCCAGCCTGGTTCGAGAAGCCGTACGTGCCGCCGAACGTGAAGCCAGCGTAGTTAGCGCTCGAGTACTTGACCGAGTTGTTGACTGCGAAGCCGCCGTTCGTGTTCAGGTTGTCGTTGTTGAACGGGTGCGCGAAGTACGTGCCGCCCCAGCTGCCCGTTGCGGTCAGCGGTGCCAGGTAGTCTTGCGCTGCGTCGTATTGACGGCCCAGCGTGACCGAACCGAATTGCGCGCTCGACAGACCGACGAATGCCTGACGGTTGAACATGCCGTTGTTGTTAGCGAAACGGCCGTTGTTGATGTTAAAGCCGCTTTCCAACGTGAAGATTGCCTTCAGGCCGCCACCCAGGTCTTCCGAACCGCGCAGACCGAAACGGCTCTGATCGATGCCGCCGCTGCCGGCTGCCCACTTCGAGTTGTGAGCAACGTTGCTCGTGTAGGTCACGCCAGCGTCCAGCAGGCCGTACAGGGTAACGCTGCTTTGTGCGTGAGCAACGGATGCGAACGATGCGGCAACCGCAACGACGATGAGACTCTTTTTCATGCGTGGGACTCCTGTTCGATAAATTTTCGTTGGGGAGCGGGACCAGCCTCGGCGGTGCACGGAGGCGCCGCCGCCCTTGACGCCGCCCCGTTCTGGGACGGCCGGGCACCCTTGAAACGAAGCGTGAGTGTAGGGGGTCACCCTAATAGCGGCGCGCGCAATTCACGCAACACGGTCTTGCCCGATCCGCAATAATCGAACGGCCGTTTCCGCTAAGTTATTGTTTTTGGAGAATTAACCGGAATAAGGGACAGGCGGGCCGACTGCCTTCGCCATAAAATATTTGCAACTTTTCAATAACTCAAGTTGCGCAAATGCAACAGGTTGTAATACGCGCGAAGCAATATGAGGAGCAGGCGGGCAATTAACCGCTCGCGAAGTTTGCTTATTAATTAAGCAGCATTGCCAGCGGGTAATGCGCGGTTAGGTTTATTTACGAATTCCGGGAACTAAATCGAATTAATACTGTCTTCTCGCGTGGATTGCCTATTAAAACCGTATCCAGTTCTCGCGCAGAAAATGAAAAGCCGCCCATTAGGCGGCTTATTGCGGTTGCGGAATGACGCCGCACTCACATTATTCGATGCTGATAAGTGAATGATAAGTGAAGCCTTCAGCACGGGCGTTGCCCGGAGGTGAACTGCGGCGCCGACCGCCGCGTGACAAACCCGGTGCTGAAAGCGGACGGCAATGCATCGAACAGCCTTCCATCTACATTAACGGCACGGCCGTTCGCCTTTTCACGAGTAGTTTCCCCAATTCCGTCGGCTGGACTCCGTGATCTAGGAGTCGTCTTCGGGCAGCCCGAGCGCGTCCTCGTCCTCCGGGGAACTGCCGGGCGCCAGCGGATCGGTGTCGGGCGGCGTGTCCGGCAACGGACGCGGCTGCTCTTCCGGCGCGTCGAGCGGCTGGTTCGACGGGTCGGCAATGGGGTCGATGGTGGGATCGGTTTGCATGGTCAGCCTCCTGCGGATGGGAACATCTCCCACCGTGAGCCGCGCAACGGCTATTCCCGCGGTGTGCCGCTTCAGCGGCTTGGGCCGAAGCCCTTGATCGTCGATGTAGAAACTGCGCTTGCGCGTAGCGGAAATTTCCCGCGTCGTTGCTGCGGCGACATTCCTTTAAGGGCGATCCGCGCCGGACGTCGTCGGATTATCGGCGGCGCCTGTCAGAAAAGGCTCCAGCCCGAACAGCCACGCAAAGCAGAACGTGATGCACGCCAGCAGGCCGAGTTGACGCGACGGCGCACTGTCGACGACGCCGTGCAACGGCGTGACGAGCACGGGCTGGGACTGTGAAAACTCTGTAGCGGTCTGGTCTTGTGGCATGGCGGTTCTCGTTATTTGACTTCTATCTGTGCGCCGAGCTATAGCAAAGCGCGTGCCGCACTTGCCACTGTTCTTATTAGCGTTCGGACGAGAGCTGACGGCGGGCGCGCGGCAGGTCGGTGTTTACCCGCCAACCGCGTTTTTCGACTTGCACACACGCTCAGTGCAACACAAAATGTAAGCGCTATCATCGCGACGCGCACACTGTATATGCCGACGCCACTGTGTTCGAACGCCGCCCGACGACTCGTAATGTAAGCGCTAACACAACACTGGAACGTAGCAACAACCGCGGCAGCAGCACAGCAAGACAAGCCGCCAAGGCCCCGAACCACCGCGCGCCGCCCGCCACGACGCGCAACATCCGCCCGCCCGGCATCGCATCGGCGCGGTCGCCCAGCAAAACCGCAAACATGAAACGGAGACGACGATCATGAGCGCAACCCCGAGCCACGAGCAGGCCCCGCCCACCATCCGCCGCGCGCAGGTCGTGGCGCTCACGCTGCTGATGGTGAGCGGCATCGTCAACTATCTGGACCGCGGGACGCTGGCCGTCGCCAATCCGTTGATCCGTCACGACATGGGCCTGTCGCTCGGGCAAATGGGCCTGTTGCTTTCCGCGTTCTCGTGGAGCTACGCGCTGTTTCAGTTGCCAGTCGGCGGACTCGTCGACCGGATCGGACCGCGCAAGCTGCTCGGCATCGGCCTGATCGTCTGGTCGCTCGCGCAGGTGGCCGGCGGCTTCGTGTCCACCTTCGGCTGGTTCGTGCTTGCGCGGATCGTGCTCGGCATCGGCGAAGCGCCGCAGTTTCCGTCGGCGGCTCGCGTGGTCAGCAACTGGTTTCCGCTGCGCGCACGCGGCAAGCCGACCGGCATCTTCAATTCTGCGTCGCCGCTCGGCACCGCGCTCGCGCCGCTTTGCCTCTCGGTGCTGGTCGTGGAATTTCACTGGCGCTGGGCGTTCATCGTGACCGGCGTCGTGGGGCTGATCGTGGCGGCCGTCTGGTTCGCGCTCTATCGCGACCCGGCGAAAGCGACGATGAGCGAAGCCGAGCGCCTCTATCTGGAAGGCGACGAAGCGGACCGCAAGTCGCAGCCGACCGTCACGTTCGCGGAATGGCGCTCGCTCTTTTCGCACGGCACGACGTGGGGCATGCTGATCGGCTTCTTCGGCTCGGTCTATCTGAACTGGGTCTACCTGACATGGCTGCCCGGCTATCTGACGATGGCGCGTCACATGAGCCTGATGCACACCGGCGTGGCCGCATCGGTGCCGTTTTTCTGCGGCTTTCTCGGTTCGCTCACGGCCGGCTGGTTCTCCGACCTCATCACGAGCCGCAGCGCGAGCCCGGTCGCGAGCCGTCGCAATTCCGTGGTCATCGCGATGCTCGGCATGGTCGCGTTCACGATTCCGGCCGCGCTCGTGCAGAGCAATACGCTCGCGATTGTGTGCATCTCCGTCGTGATCTTTCTGGCCAACGCGGCGTCCGCCAGTTCGTGGGCGCTCGCGACAGCGGCCGCGCCGCCGAACCGCGTCGGCTCGCTCGGCGCGATCCAGAACTTCGGCGGCTTTCTCGGCGGTGCGCTCGCGCCCATCTTCACCGGCTACATCGCGCAGACCTGGTCGTTCGTGCCCGCGCTATTGACGGCCGCGGGCATCGCGTTCATCGGCGCAATGAGTTACCTGCTGCTGGTGCGCAAACCCATCGCCGACGAACCCGCCGCCAACGAACCGATGCAGGCGCCGGCATGAGCGCGCCGGACTCACGAACCCACTTCAGGAGCATCACACCATGACAAACGCGCAGCAAACTACCTCGTCAATCGAAGGC
The DNA here is from genome assembly GCF_000172415.1 of Paraburkholderia graminis C4D1M. Classification (GTDB taxonomy): domain Bacteria; phylum Pseudomonadota; class Gammaproteobacteria; order Burkholderiales; family Burkholderiaceae; genus Paraburkholderia; species Paraburkholderia graminis. Next base: position 577,445 of record NZ_ABLD01000002.1, on the reverse strand, counting down.
ATCGTCCCGGTGATGCTGACTCCCTTCGACGACTCCGGCGCAATCGACTACCCCGGCCTCGAACGTCTGATCGAGTGGTACATCGCGAATGGATCGGACGCGCTTTTTGCAGTCGCGCAGTCGAGCGAAATGCAGTTCCTCACGCTCGCCGAGCGCGGCGCGCTGGGGCGCTTCGTCGTCGAGAAAGTCGCAGGCAGAATTCCTGTCGTGGTTTCCGGCCACATCAGCGACGATCCGGACGCGCAAGCCGAGGAACTCAACGTAGCCGCGGCCACGGGCGCGCAAGGCGTCGTGCTCGTGACCAACAGACTCGACCCCGCTCGCGAAGGAACGCAGGCATTCGCCGCGAATCTCGAGCGGCTGCTCGCGCGCCTTCCGTCGGACGTGCCGCTCGGTCTCTATGAATGTCCCGCACCCTACCGACGGCTTCTTTCGGATGACGAACTAAAGCTCTGCATCGACACCGGTCGCTTCATCATGCTGAAAGACGTAAGCTGCGATCTGCCGACGGTCAAGCGCCGCGTCGCACTTGCAGAGGGCTCGTCGCTGAAGATCCTCAACGCCAACGCGGCCATTGCGTGGGACGCGATGAAAGCCGGCTCCGCGGGCTTTAACGGCGTGTTCACGAACTTCCATCCTGACCTGTACAAATGGCTGCGCAACGACGCGGCGCAAGATCCCGCACTCGCCGAAGAACTCGCGACGTTCCTCGTGCTGGCTGCCGTCAGCGAATCGCTCGGTTATCCCGCGCTTGCGAAGATGTACCACCAGCGCATCGGCACGTTCGGCTCGATCCGCTGCCGCGTGATCGACTACGACGTGCGCGAACGGTTCTGGGCGCTGGATGCGATCCTCGACAAGATCGTCGCCGGCACCGAGCATTTTCGCGCGCACATCGCGGCGCTCCGCTAGTACTGCGCGCGCTATGCCGCGCCATGCGTTCCATCGCCGCGATTACGCTGTGCGAAGCGCGGCGGTAAGATGGCAGGCTTCCCGCTTCGCGTTTGCTTTTCGAACTCATGTCCGACACGCCCGAGTCACCCGCTTCCACTGCCCGAACCCAGACGAACCGCGTGCGCCGCGGCACGGGCCGCACGGTGCTGTCGGACGTCGCGAAGCTCGCGGGCGTTTCGACGGCGACCGTATCGCGTGTCTATAACGAGCCCGAGAAAGTATCCGCCGCCGTGCGCGAGCGCGTCGAGCAGGCCGCCGTCACGCTCAACTGGTTTCCCAACGCCGCCGGCCGCGCGCTCGCGTCCACGCGCAGCCACATTGCCGGCATCATCATTCCCACGCTTGACGATCAGGTGTTCGCGTCGCAGGTGAGCGGCATGCAGGCCGCGTTCGCGGCGCGCGGCATTACGCTCGTGCTCGGCTGCTCGAACTACGATCCCGCGCAGGCGCTCGTGCAGGTGCGGGCGATGCTCGCGCGCGGCGCCGAGGCGATGGCCGTGGTCGGCGAAGCGCATCCACCCGAACTCTTCGACGCGTTGCGGCTCTACCGCGTGCCGTATGCGGTGACGTACGCGTATCGCAAGGAAAGCCCGCACGTTTGCATCGGTTTCGATAATTTCGCCGCCTATGTGCAGATGACCGAGCATCTGATTGGCCTCGGTCATCGCTCGTTCGCTGTGTGCATCCAACCGACGCGCGACAACGACCGCGTGCAGGCGCGCGTCGCCGGCATTCGCGCGACGCTCGAACGCCACGGCCTCGCGGTGCGGCCGGAACACATGTGCGAAGGCGAATCCACCATTGCATTCGGGCGCCGCAGTCTGCGCGCGATCTGGGAAGCGCCATGCGAACGTCCGACTGCGATCATCTGCGGCAACGATCACATCGCGCTTGGCGTGCTGCGTGAAGCGCAAGAACTTGGCATTGCGATTCCCGATGAACTCTCGGTGACGGGCTTCGACGACCTCGAAATATCCAAAGCGATTCGGCCGACGCTCACGACAATGCGTGTGGACACCTATGAAATCGGACAGCTCACCGCGCAACATCTGCTCGACGCGCTCGACGGCAAGCGGCCGCAACGCAGCCATGAAGTGCGGGCGCTGCTGCATGTGAGAGAGTCGTCGGGGCCGGCGGCTACGCGCGCGGCCGGCTAAGCACCGCCTGCCGTCACCTCGCCATATGCGCGCTTGAGCCGCGTTACGCCTTCTTCGATGTCGGCAATACCCGGCGCTGCAAACGACAGGCGCAGCGACGCAGCGTCGACGTTGTCCGCGAAAAACGCCTTGCCTGGCACGAACATCACCTTGTTGCCGATCGCACGTTGAAGAAGCGCGGACGCGTCGATGCCGTTGCCGCTCTCACTCAAACGCGCCCACACAAACATGCCGCCTTCGGGCCGATGAAACTCGAGCGCATCGCCGACTTGTGCGTGCAGCGCGTTGCATAGCGCCTCGCATTTGCGTCCGTACATCGCGGTAATGCGCGGCAGATGCCGTTCGAGTGCGCCGTCCGCGAGATATTCGGCGGCGATGGCTTGCGTCCACGGTGCGCTGCAAAGGTCGACTGTCTGCTTGGCGATCACGCAGCGGCGCGTGATTTCGGTGGGTGCAATCGTCCAGCCTACACGCAGGCCAGGCGCAACGATCTTCGAGAGGCTCGCGAAATGAACGACCCAGTCACGCGCGCCGTCGACTTCGGACGCGAGAGAAAGGATGGACGGCACGGCGTCGCCGGAAAAACGCAGGTCGCCGTATGGGTCGTCCTCGACGATAAGGAATTGGTACTGCACCGCCAGCTTCAGCAATGCGATGCGGCGCTCGCGCGTAATCGTTGCGCCAGTGGGGTTTGCAAACGTGGGGACCGTGTAGAGCAGCTTCGGTCGCGCAAACGTACCGGACGCAAGAAGCGTGGCGAGACGGGCGACGTCGATGCCGTGCGCATCGACGGGAACCGTAACGATTTTTGCCTGCTGAAGCCGAAGTGCCTGAAGCGTCGCCGGATATGCAGGCTGCTCAGTCACCACGACATCGCCAGGACTCACCAGCACGCGAAGCAACAGGTCGAGTCCCTGCTGCGATCCGGTTGTGACCAGCATCTCGTTCGGCTCGCACGATACATTGCGGCGCGCCATCAACTGGATGAGTTGGTGCTTGAGTAAGGGTAGCCCGTCGGTGGGTCCGTATTGAAGACACAGGTTCGGGTCGTGATACGCGCGGGCCGCTGCTTGCTTTAGACCGTCTACATCGAACAGATCGCTTGCGGGATAGCCGCCGGCAAACGAAATCATGCCGGGCTCGCCGAGATACTTGAACAGTTCGCGAATCGGAGAGCCCGAGGGATTCTGGAAAGGCGCGGTGAATTCGTACATGTTGTGATGGGCTCGAAGCGGGCGATCAGACTACGTGGATAAAACGCGCGCTACACCACGTTCTTTTCCACAATAGGACGGTTTTCCAGCAAGCGCTGCCAACTCAACGAAGAGAGATCGAGCGACACATAGCGTCCGTTCAGAATCAGTTCGCTCACACCGCGCCCCGTCGCCGGACCTTGCTGAAGACCATGTCCGCTATAGCCATTGGCAAACACACAGTTTTCGATCTGCGGGTGATAGCCGATGATCGCGTTATGGTCGAACACGTTGTACTCGTAGTAGCCCGACCAGCAGTTCTCGACACGCAGCGCCTCGAACTCCGGTACGCGATGCGCGAGCGTCGGCCAGATGACGTCGTCGAAAAGCGCGTGATCGACTTCGTCGAGCGGCAGATCGTCCGGGTCGTTATCCGCGCCCGGCGATGTGCCGCAAATATAGGTCTTTCCTTCAGGGCGGAAGTACACGCCAGTCGGGTCGATCAGCAGCGGACAAGCTTGGAGCCGCGCCGGCGACGACACGTTGAAAATGCTGCGGCGGCGCGCGAACACCGGAATGTCGATGTCCATCATGCCGGCGATCTTGCGCGCCCACGCGCCGGCGGCATTCACTACCGTATCGCATGGATAGCGCTCGCCGTTGCCGGCGATTACGTGAGTAATCTTGCGGCCCTCGCGAACCACGCCTGTTACGTCGGCCGCGACATAGCGCGCGCCGAGCGACTGAGCTTTCTTGCGAAGCGCCTGCACGAGTCCGTAGCCGTCGAACCATCCTTCGCCGCTTTCGCCGAATGCACCCGACACGAGATCTTCGACATTCAGCCACGAGAATCTCGCCTTCAGCGTTTGCCGGTCCATCAGATTGATGTCCGCGCCAAGGCTCGTCTGCAACGCGTGATTCTCGCGCAGCGTCGCGTCGCCGGCGGGCGTCGCGAGAAACAGATAGCCGCCTTCATGCAGATCGATCGACGGCCTATTCCCGTCCACTTCGAGAAGCTCGCCGATATTGCGCAGAAATTCGATGCCGTACAGCGACATCTGAATCGATAGCGGCGTCGAAAACTGCTGCCGGATCGAAGCGGCCGATAGCGCCGACGACGACCTCGCATAACTCGGATCGCGCTCGATCACCGTCACCGAAACCGTCGGATCGGAAGCGCGCAGGAAGTAAGCGATAGAACTACCGATAACGCCGCCGCCGACAATAACGACTTGAGAACTCAAGACTTGCTCCCGATTGCACACGGCGAGGCGATTTCAAAAAGCGCCAGCCGACGCAGAGTAATCGACCTTGCCCGACAGACCCGCAAAAGCGGGGCCGGCTTAAAAAAACGGCCGTCTCGCAACGGCCGTTATATGCAAGGAAACCCGCTTAACCGATATTGAAGTCGATGCCCTGGGCAAGCGGCAGTGCCGACGAATAGTTGACCGTGTTGGTCGCGCGGCGCATATACGCCTTCCACGAGTCGGAGCCCGATTCGCGCCCGCCGCCGGTTTCCTTTTCGCCGCCAAACGCGCCGCCGATTTCCGCGCCGCTCGGTCCGATGTTCACGTTCGCAATACCGCAGTCGCTGCCCGACGCCGACAGGAATCGCTCGGCTTCGCGCAGGTCTGTAGTGAACACGCACGAAGAAAGGCCGTGCACGGCTGCGTTATTGCCGTCGATCGCGTCGTTGAAGTCGCTGTACTTCAGCACGTAAAGAATCGGCGCGAAGGTTTCCTTCAGTACGATCGGCGTTTGCGAAGGCATCTCGACAATGGCGGGGCGCACATAGAACGCCTTCTCATTGCCGGCCACCGCGTGACGCTCGCCGCCGAATACCTTGCCGCCTTCGCTCTTCGCCTGTTCCAGCGCGGCCTGCATGCGGTTGAACGACTGCTCGTCGATCAACGGTCCCATCAGCACGCCCTGCTCCAGCGGATTGCCGATCACGACTTTGCTATAGAGCGTCTTCAGTCGCTCGACGGCCTTGTCGTACACGCTTTTGTGAACGAACAGGCGGCGCAGCGACGTACAGCGCTGACCTGCCGTGCCGACCGCCGAAAAGACGATGCCGCGCAGCGCCAGTTCCAGATCGGCGGTGCCCGAGACGATGCCTGCGTTATTGCCGCCGAGCTCGAGAATCGAGCGGCCGAAGCGGCGCGCCACTTCGACGCCGACCGTGCGGCCCATTTCCGTGCTGCCCGTCGCGCTGACGATATTCGAGCGCGGGTCCGCAACCAGTTTCGCGCCGACATCGCGGCCGCCATTGACGACGCGCGTCAGGCCTTCCGGCGCATCGCCGAATTCCTTCAACGCGTCTTGCAGGATTTTGTCGACGGCAAGCGCGGTGAGCGGCGTTTTCTCGGACGGCTTCCAGATCACCGCATTGCCGCACACGAGCGCAAGCGCCGCATTCCACGACCACACGGCCGCCGGAAAATTGAACGCGGAAATGACGGTGCACACGCCCATTGGATGCCACGTTTCAGCCATGCGATGCCCCGGACGCTCGGACGCGATGGTGAGGCCGTAAAGCTGACGCGACAGGCCGACCGCGAAGTCGCAGATGTCGATCATTTCCTGCACTTCACCGAGGCCTTCCTGAAGAATCTTGCCGGTCTCGAGCGTGATGATGCTGCCCAGAGCATGCTTCTGCTCGCGCAGTTTGTTGCCGAGCAGGCGCACCAACTCTCCGCGGCGGGGCGCGGGCACGCTGCGCCAGCTTGCATAAGCCTTCTGCGCGTTGGCCAGCGCGGCGTCGACGTCGGCAACCGTGTTGCTCGCGACGCGGCCGATGAGTTCGCCATTGATCGGCGAGTGAACAGCGATGTCGCCCGCTTCCGCGAGGTGGGAAATGCCGAGTTCGGAGAGAATTGTCGATGCTTTCACGATTGAGACCTCTTTGAATTTCCAATACGAAATTTTGGTACGTTCGGAAACTATACACGCCCCGGTTTTAGGCGGCAACACTAAGCGTGCGGCGTGGGTTGCGCGGCGTGCGCGGGCTGCGAGCCGTCATTTCTGATCGGAAATGGCGCCGTCTGCGGCATCGGTTCGAGCGCCTTCATGACCAACTGCGCGATATGCAGCGTTTGTCGGCCCGCTCCCTGCTCGATCTGCTCCCGACAACTAAAGCCGTTCGTCACGACAATCGCTTCAGCGTGAGCGTTGCGCACGAGCGGCAAGAGCTTGTCTTCGGCGATTTTCATCGACAGTTCGTAGTGGTCGGCACTGAAACCGAACGAGCCGGCCATGCCGCAACAGCCCGTGTCGAGCAGCGTCCAGCGCACGCCCAGTTTGTCGAGCAACTCCGTGTCGCCCTTCATGCCGAAGATCGACTTCTGATGGCAATGTCCATGCACGACGACATCCGCGTCGAGCTTCGGCCATTCGAAATCAGCACGCGCGACAAAGTCGGCGAACAGAAACGTCTGGTCCGACAGCCTCTTTGCAACAGGGTCGTCGGGAAGCTGCTTGAGTAGTTCGTCCTTGAAGATGGACAGGCATCCGGGTTCGAGTCCGACTACCGGCACACCGGCCTTGATGTCGTCGGCGAGTTCATTCACGGCGCTGCGGAGCAAAGTGCGCGCTTCGTCCAGCAGCCCATAGTCGTACAACGGCCGGCCGCAACAAAGACGCTTGCGCGGCAATACGACGTGATAGCCGATGCGCGTCAGCACCTCGAGCGCGGCCGTCGCGATCTCGGGCGAGAAGTGGTCGTTGAACGTGTCGACCCACAAAATGACCTTGCGCGCAGACTCGTTTGCCGCGGCGCTGCCAGGCTTCACGCGACGCGCCTCCATAGCGCGGAACGTGCGCGGTGCAAAGACCGGCAGATGCCGCTCGCGAGCCACGCCCGCGATCCACTTGCCGATATGAGCCAGCGGTTTCGCCGACGTCATCAAATTGGTCACGCGCGCAAAGCGGCTCGCAAGCGGCGCCCACTGACCGATGCGGCCCATGAACATCGCCTGACGCGGCCGACGATGCCGCTCGTAGTAATGCGACAGAAACTCGGCCTTGTACGAGGCCATGTCGGTATGCGTCGGACAATCGGATTTGCAGCCCTTGCACGCGAGGCAGGTGTCGAGCGCCTCTTTTACCTCGGTGCTGTTCCAGCCGTCCTCGATTACTTCGCCCTGAAGCATTTCCCAGAACAGATGCGCGCGGCCACGCGTCGAGAACTTCTCCTCGCGCGTCGCGCGAAAACTCGGGCACATCGTGCCGCCGTCGAGCGAACGGCACTTACCCATGCCGATGCAGCGTTCCACCGCGCGCTGCATGCCGTCGCCCTCGCGACTCGCGAACGTGAGCTTCGTTGTCAGCGTGACCGGCTTATAAGCGGGACCCATGCGAAGGTTTTCATCGGCGCGATACGCATGAACCACCTTGCCGGGATTCATGCGATTGAGCGGGTCCCAGATCGCCTTGAACTCCTGCATCGCCTGCAAGATTTCGGGCCCATACATGATGGGCAGAAACTCGGCCTTGGCCTGGCCGTCGCCATGTTCGCCCGACAGCGAGCCGCCGAAATCGACCACCAGTTGCGCCGCCTCGCGCAGAAAGCTTCGCCATTTGCCGACGCCTTCGGCGGTACGAATATCGAACGTGATGCGCGCATGCACGCAGCCGTCGCCGAAGTGACCATAGAGGCACGTCTCGTAACCGAAGCGGTCCACGAGCGCCTGAAACTTGCGCAGATAATCGCCGAGCCGCAGCGGATCGACTGCCGCATCTTCCCAGCCGACAACCGGGTCGGGCTTCGACGGATCGATCGACAAAGCGACCGCCGACGCGCCCGTCTCGCGTATCGACCAGATCTTCTGCTGCTTGTGCTTGTCTTCGACGACAAGCCCGCTGATGTCCGCGCCCGCCGCGCCCGATTTGAAGTACGCAGCCGCGTCGTTCGCTTGCGTGAGCGCGTCGGCAACCGTGTCCGAACCGAATTCGAGCACGACCCATGCGTCGCCGTCCGGCAACAGCGCGATTTCGTCGCTCTTTAAACCGCGCGCCTGCAAGCCGCGAATGATCGCGCGGTCGAGTCCTTCAATCGCGATCGGAGAAAAACGGTTGAAGTGCGGGACGGCATCGGCGGCGGTATAGATGTCGTTGAAACCGAGCACGAGCAGCACACGGCACGCCGGGCTATGCACGAGACGCACCTTCGCTTGCAACGTCACCGCACAGGTGCCCTCGGTGCCCACGAGCGCACGCGCGACGTTAAAGCCGTTTTCCGGCAGCAACTGATCGAGATTGAAGCCGGACACGCGGCGTCTGATTTGCGGAAACTCACCGCGGATGCGCTCGGCGTAGCGGTCGCGCAAGTCGCGCAACTTCGCGTAGATTTCGCCCTGGCGTCCGCCTGTCGCGATGATGTCGTCCAGTTCTGCGTCGCTGGTCGGGCCGACCCAGAAGCGCGCGCCGTCATACGTCGCGATCTCCAATGCCTCGATATTCTCGACGGTCTTGCCGCCCATTACCGAGTGTGCGCCGCATGAGTTGTTCGCGATCATTCCGCCGAGCGTGCAACGGCTGTGCGTGGCAGGGTCCGGCGCAAATGTGAGGCCGTGTTCCTCGGCCGCATCGCGCAGCGTGTCGCAAATCACGCCCGGCTCGACGATCGCCGTTCTGCCTTGCGGATCGACGCTGACGACGCGATTCACATACTTGCTCGTGTCGGCCACGACCGCGACGTTTACGCACTGCCCGTTTTGCGACGTGCCGCCGCCGCGCGTCAGAAACGGCACGTCGTTGCGGCGGCAGACTTCGAGTGCTGCGACGAGATCGTCCACGTCCGCGGGCACGACGACGCCCAACGGAATCTGCCGATAGTTCGACGCATCCGATGCATACAACGCTTTCGAGCCCGCGTCGAAGCGCACTTCGCCTCGCAGCGCGGCGCGCAGATCGGCCTGGACGTGTTCGAGCAGGCGCGTGCTTGCGACGAACGGTGCGGCCGGCAACGGCGCGGCGGGCTTTGATGCATTTGCGGGTGCGTCGCTCATCGCTCCCTCGACCGTTTCGTTCAGCGCATTATCCACTCTACTGCGCCGCGTTCGCGGTCATTTTGAAAATGCCTTGTGCGTTGCCGGCATCGAAACGCAGATCGGTCACCCAGCTACGCGACGCCTGATCGAACGTGCGCTTACGCGTGATGAACTCGTAGAACGAACCAGGAACATCGCGCGTGACGAGCTTGCCGCCGACGGACCTGAACTGACGCTCGACCGTATCGGCGCGATAGGCCGTCTGAAACACGCGGCCGGAGCGCGAACGCTCGACCTCCGGCTTCATCGGCCGGCCCTTGTTCTTCTCTTCGTCCGAAAGCGTGAAGACGTCTTCGACGCGATCCGTCGCGTGATTGAACGCATTGCCTTCGGTTGAAATCCATGCCATTTCCGCCGATTCGCGCAACAGCACTTCGTAGTCCGCCTCGTTCGGCACACCGTGCTGACGCGCGAACGCGCCGACAATCACCGGCAGCAGCTTGTGAGCCGCGTCCATAGGAAGCGAGCCTTCGCGCTCAAGCTCCCAAAGCTGCGAAACGGCGAGCGGCGTCAACGGATCTTTCGACGAACTCACCACATTCGTCACCGCCTGCTGGAATTCCGCGGAGAAGCGCTCGGGATGCAACTCGCTCACGAAGAACTGCGCGATTTCGTCCGGTGCATCTTCGTGCGCGTACGCGCGGCCGGTCATGCCCAGTTTGTCGAGCGGATAACGGCCATTCAGTTTGAAGCCAAGCGGCCGGAGGATGCGGGTAAACGCCGCCTCGCCCGGAGGCAATGCGCCGTTGTTGTCCCAACGCACCGTGCGCAATGCGCCGTGATCGAAGTAGACGGAACCGCCGTTCGCGATTGCCTCGTTCGTGTAAGCGCGGCCATTCGGCGAACGCTCGAGCAGATCTTCGAACAGCGCCATGTTCATGGCCTGGGCGAGTTCGGCTCGGGTGACCGTGCCGTCTTCCCAGTCGCTCAGTGCGGTTGGGAATGTCAGCGTCGCAAAGAGCGACTCCGTTTTTGCCGGACCCAGCAGCTTCAATAACAGGCGTTCAACGTTCGAATTGCGCATTGGTTTTTCTCTCACTACGGGCTAGCCCGACATACGTGAACCGCATTATTCAAACTGTTGCGCACCTCGTAAAGCGAGATTAAATTGTCACTTGATGACTTTTCGGAACTAACATGCGCAAGTTCAAGATTCCCAACATGAGTGCGCTGCTCGCCTTCGAAGCTGCCGCGCGGCACGAGAGCTTCACTCATGCGGCAAAGGAACTGTTCCTCACGGAGAGCGCGATCTCACGGCAGATCGCGACGCTCGAATCGAATCTCGGCGTGCGTCTTTTCGTTCGCTCGAAGCAGCGCGTGATGCTCACTCGCGCCGGACGTCTATATGGCACACAGGTGCGCCGCGCGCTGGAGAATCTGGATCGCGACACGCTGTCCATCATTGCGCACGGCAGCGGCGGCGGCTACCTCGAACTCGCGGTGCTTCCCACGTTCGCGTCGCAATGGCTGATTCCGCGAATGAAGGATTTCAACGACCGCAATCCGGACGTTCGAATCAACATGGGCATTCGCACCGACCTGTTCTCTTTCGAGGAGTCGCATTTCGAAGCCGCCATTCACTATGGCAAGCCGACGTGGCCGGGCACGTCGTCGGACTATCTGTTCGGCGAGGAAGTCGTGCCGGTGTGTGCGCCGTCGCTGCTTGCAAAGCGCATCCGCAAGCCGCACGAACTGCTGAATTATCCGCTGCTGCATTCCACCACGCGCCCCGATGCCTGGTCGCGCTGGTTCGCGAATCTCGGCGTCGAAGACAACGCCACGATGCAGGGCGTGCGCTACGAACTGCATTCGATGCTGATCAGCGCGGCCGCCGCAGGGCTCGGCATCGCGCTGGTGCCCAAATTTTTCGTCGACGAACAACTGACGCAGTTGGGTCTTGTCATTCCGTTCGCGGCCACGGCGGTCGAAGAATCCGCGTACTACCTGGTCTATCCAACCGAGCTCAGTCACGGCAAACCACTGGAACTGTTCAGGACATGGTTGCTCGAGGAAGCCGCCGCGTACAACGCGCAAAGCCGCTAGTGCGCGCGGACCGACTCCCTCACGATCAGCAGTTCCCCTTCTTCGCCTGTCCCGGCGGGCAGAAACCATTGCCCGGACCGCCCTGAGGATGGCCTTGCGGCACGACGACCACGCCCGGCGAATCGGGCACATAAAGCGCACAGCCGCTCAACAGCGCGGCGCTTGCGGCAAGCAGGTAAATGATTTTTTTCATGAGGTTCCCCGACGAAGGGCTTGCGCGACAAGCGGAAATTCAAGCACGCACGTCGGCGTTTTAAACACGGTTTTCATTGGCGATTCCTCCATCATCGTTGTTGTGCCCTGAAGGATATGGAAACTCTACGTAAAAGAGATCGGCCAATTTGAAACGGACGGTAACTTCGGCCGATTTGACATTCTTTGTCATAACGGGCGAGACTGGGACTCGCGGCTCGCATATCATGCTTTCTGAGTGAGCTAAAACGTAGCATCCGCGCTTTAGCGGCGTGGTTAATAGCCGATCGAATTGGTTATTTGCCGCATTTGGACTAAGGTTTAGTAGCTCTTGGTTACACAACAAGAACGAACGTTGCGAGGTGAGGCATGCACACGCTAATCGACCTGGAGATCGCGCATCTTGCGCGAGTCATGAGTGCATCAATGGCCGGAGATCTCGCGGGGCCCATTCTTCCGGCCGCCTACTGGCGCGAGCGGCTTCATCAACTGCTCGATTCCCAGCACCTGACCAATGCGCAATTGCGTTCTATCGACGTCCTTCTGCTCCAACTGGACGAACTTGAAGCGCAAAGCTCGAATAGCCACGCTCACGGCGTTGCAATCAGCACGAGCTAATAATCCACAATACGCCACAATAAAGCGCGCAAGTTTTCCAAAGGAATTGTGGGCGCGCGGCATTGTCCGTATCGCGGATGCCAACGCGGTGGTTCCGGCGCTTCGTTAACCCGTCGTTAGCCTTTAGCAAACGTTTTCACAGGAACGAACTAATGAACAAATCCCGTCTATTGCTCGTGTCGATGATGGCCGCGGGTATGCTCGCATCGCCGCTCGCGCTTGCACAGCCGCCGCACGACAACCCCGGCCACGGCGGAGATCACGGGCAGGGACCGAAGCACGGCAAGGGACCGAAGGGTCACGATAGCTACGACAGCCACGGCCATAAGCCGATGCCGCCGGGACACCGCCCCGAGGGTCCTGGCAACTCGGCGAACGCGCCCGGACATTGGCGCAAGGGTGATCGGCTGCCTCCCGAATACCGCGACCGTCAGTATGTTATCGACGACTGGCGCGGGTATCGGCTCGCGCCGCCGCCGCGCGGTTATTCGTGGGTCGGCATCGGCGGCGACTATCTGATGGTGCAGTTGTCCACCGGCGTGGTTCTGCGAGTCGGACCGTAAGCGGCAACATCGCACGGCGGCCGCCGCATGCGACCGTTCAACATCCCCTTGAGCGTGGCGATGAAACATCGCCCGCTCGTCACATTTCGGCGGCAGGCCCGACGCGGTTTAACGCAAACCGAAGCGTCGCAGTGACTGCTCAAACGCTCTCGCCTCGTACCTCGGCCACGCAAGCGGCTATCTTTGCGCAATTCCGTCCAGCTCCTAAAGAATCCTCGCCGCGCCGCCGTTATATCCGTCATGCATACAAGCCACGTTGGCGCGCTTGCAGCGAGCCGCTGTAACTCGCCCGATATGCATAGTTTCAGCTCGCGATCGAACACGCGCGGCATCGCTGCAGTGTCTTCGCGCGGCGCTTTGCGTCAGCGCCGCAAGACGTTGGGACGACACGCGCAAGTCCACCGGCACAAGGATTAATTTCGAAAGACAACATCGACAGCAAGCCGTCATACTCTGTCTCTCCTTGGGGCGGAACATTCCGACAGCGGAATCGGAAGTTTCGCCAGACACCAGATCGATGCATGACCGCCGTCGCTTGACGGCACTCTCCGCGTAGCGCCGCACGCGGATCATGTGGAGCGTACTTGTTAAATGAGTTATAGCCCTGTCGTTCCGTTCGCTCACGACAAAGCCGCATCCGGCTCCTTCGTGGGCGGCGCGCCGGCGTTTCGCCAACTGGTTCGAATGATCGATCGCGTCGCGCCCACCGATCATCCGCTGCTGATTTTCGGGCCGACCGGTTCCGGCAAGGAACTCGTGGCACGCCGTGTTCACGCGCACAGCCAGCGCCAGGATCAACCCTTCGTCGACGTCAATTGCGGCGCGATTCCCGAGCATCTCGTCGAAGCCGAACTATTCGGGCACGTCAAAGGCGCGTTCACCGGCGCGGGCGAAAATCGCCAGGGGCTGTTGCAGCAGGTCGGCAAAGGCACGCTGCTGCTCGATGAAATCGGCGAGTTGCCGCTCGCGCTCCAACCGAAACTGCTGCGCGTGCTGGAGACGCGCACTTTCCGTCCGCTTGGATCGACCACCAACCTTCACTTCGGCGGACGCGTGGTGGCCGCAACGCATCGCGACCTGCGCGAGCTCGCACGCGAGGGACTCTTTCGCGAGGATCTGTTCTACCGGCTCGCGGTGTTCGTCCTCGCAGTGCCCGGACTGGAACAGCGCGTCGAAGACATTCCCGCGCTCGTCAACCACTTCGCTTCACAGCACACGCGCCGCCTCGAGTTTTCTCCGACCGCGCTGCGGCGTCTTTCGCAACATCCGTGGCCGGGCCATATCCGGCAATTGCGCAATCTGATCAGTCAGTTGAGCGTGCTTGCCGAGACCACGCAGATCGACGTGGATACGCTCGAGCCGTTTCTCGCCAACGAGGCGAGCGGGCCGGTGTCGCGCGCGAGTCTCGCGGACATGCTGTTGCAACTCGAAGGCCGCGACAAGCTCGGCGCCGCTGAAGATTTGCTGATCGACCGCGCGCTCGAACGCACGAGCGGCAACAAGAGCGCGGCGGCGACATTGCTCGGCGTGGGCCGCAAGACCATCGAACGGCGTCTGAAGTCGCGCGAAGAACATCACCGCGAAGCGCGCAAATGCCTCGAACATGCGAGAGCGCTGATCGAGGAATCGAAATTCGCCGAAGCGATTCCACCGCTGCGCCGCTGCCTCGATGTGCTGCAGACACCGAATGAACAGGGCGCCGTGCGCCGCTTGCAGTTCGACGCATATCGCCTGCTTGGGATGAGTTTGCGCAGCGTGCACGGCTGGCTGTATGCGGAAGCCACCGCCTGCTACGCCGCGGCGCTCGCGATCGGCGAAGGCGTTTGCACGCCCGCGGAAATCGCCGCGATCCAGTTCGGCATCTGGACCACGCAGTTGACCACGCTCGAACTGAAGCAGGCGCGCGCGACCGCGCAGAACATGCTGGAGCGCGCGCAAAACGGCGGCGACCGCGTCTCGCTCGACGAAGCGCACGTCGCGATGACCAACACGCTGTTCTGGCTCGGCGACAGCGAGGAAGCGCTTGCCTGTCTCGCGCGCGGCAATCTGCTCGGCGTGGGACGCAACGACGTGCGCACCGGCTCGCAAGGCATCGACCTCGCGAGTCTGGCGCTGACTTTCGAAGGACTCGCCGCGTATCAGATCGGCGCCTTCGCGCAGGCACGCCGCGCGATGGAGATGCTGATTCTGCGCGCGTCGGAGCCCGGCGTGCACGCGCTCGCTCACGTCGTCAATCTGCAGGGCGCCGCGTGGCTCGCCGCGCTGTTCGACGACGTCGAGCGGCTCGGCCGGCTTGCGAGCGAACTGGAATCGGTGTCGATCGCGTACGGCTTTGCGTTCTATCGCGGCGTCGGCCAGGTGCTGCGTGCCTGTCATCTGAGCGCGCTCGGTCAAACCGACGAAGCGGAAACGATCATGCTCGACGGCTACGATAATCACGTCGTCTGCAATGGCGGCGCGCTGTTCTATTCGTTCAAGGCGTGGCATCACGGGGAATTGCTGCTGCGCGCTGGACGTGCAAAGGAATCCGAAGCAATGCTCGCAGCCGCGATCGATGAAACGCTCGCCCGTCAGGAGCGCGTCTATCTCGGCAAGCTGCTGGTCACGCGCGCACGCGCGCAGTGGGCGCTCGGCGATGTGAACGCGGCGGAACTGGGCCTGCGCACCGCGCTATCGACCGCGCTCGCGTTCGGCTCGGTGCCCGCGCGCGTGGACGCGGCGCACTACCTCGCGGATCTGCTGCGCTCGACTGATCGCGTGCCGGAAGCGATCGAGACGCTTGAGCGCGGCTTGCGTTCGTTGCCCGCGGACGCCACGCCGCGCGTCACGGGCGCGGCCAAACTGCTTGCCGAACTTCAGCAACAGAGTTCTTTCGATAACTACACTAAAGGAATCGTCAATGGCATTTGACCTACGCCGGGAAGATCTGGAGCCGCTGCTATTGGGCGCGGCTTTTTTCGGGAGTGGCGGGGGCGGCACGATCGAATCCGCGCGGCATCTGGCCGCGCATTTCGTCGCCGGCGACTACTACCCGAGCGACACAGTGAAGGTCGTGTCCGTTGAAGAAGCCACCGAGGGCGCGGCCGTCATGGTCGCCTATCTCGGCGCGCCCGAAGCGATCAATTCGGCGACCTATCCGCTGGGTCCGGTGACGGCCGTGCAGAATGTGCAGGCACGGCTTGGGTCGCAATCGACGAAACTCGCCTACGTCATGCCGCCGGAAAGCGGCGCGCTCGGCTTCACGGTCGCCGCGCTGGTGGCGGCAAAGCTCGGCCTCGCGGTGATCGACGCCGACGGCGCCGGCCGCGCGGTGCCTTCTTTGCCGATGCTCACTTTCGCCGCCGCGGAGATCGACCCGCGCCCGGCGTTCCTCGTGAGCCAGGGCGGCCTGTGCGTCGAACTCGACGTGACGCCGCGCAGCGGCAATGCGGGTGCGCCGACTCATCAGCGCGACGTGTCGGCGATTGTCGAGCAGATGATGCGCCCTGTTGTCGCCGATCCGGAATTCGGGCAGTTCGGCGGACTCGCAATGTGGGTCATGCAGCCGGCCGACATCGGCCGCGCGACGCCGATCCGCGGCACGCTGACACGCGCGCTCACACTCGGGCGCGCGTTGCACGCGGGACGAATCGGCAGTGCGCGGCAAATGACCGACTATCTCGTCGAATATTGCGGCCTTGCGGCGCGCGCTGTGTCGGAGCCGGGTGAACTGGTTTCCGCGGAAGTGGACACGAGCGGCGGCTTCGACGTCGGCAAGATCCGCATTCAGGCCGGGCAGCGTACCTACACGGTGATGTATCAGAACGAGTCGCTGCTCGTATGGGACAGCGAACGTCCGCAGCCGATCGTGCTCGCGCCCGATAGCGTCGCGTATTACGTCGGCGGGGAAGGTCAATCTGTGTTCAGCAATGGCGATCTCGTGAACGCCGACGGCTCGCTGAATCCGGCGATCGGCAAGCGTCCCGTGACGTTGATCGCCTGGCGCGCCGAAGCCGAACTGCGCAAGCCGGGGCTGATTCTCGACAGCTTCATGCAGTTGCTGAACTCGCTCAACTACCTCGGCCCGTATGTGCCGCTTGAAGCACTGCAGTCGCTGCAATCCGCGCGCAAGGGGGAGGCATCTTGAACTCGCCCATTCGCATCTGCGTGCTCGTGCCGGTCGCCACGTCGCAATACAACGAGCGCATCATGAAGGCCATCGCGCCGGTCGTGCCGCCGGACGTGCATGTCGAGATTCGCAACATCGCCGAAGGGCATCCCGACATCGAGAACCGCACTAACTGGCTGCAAAACGGCATGCCCGTGGTCGAGCTCGCGCAAGCCATCGCCAACGACGGCTTCGACGGCATCTGGCTGACCGACTTCGACATGTGCGGCGTGGAAGCCGCGCGTGAGGTGATCGACATTCCGATCATCGGCGGCTTTCCGGCTTCGGCGTTCACGGCGCTCGCGCTCAGCCAGCGCTTCTCGATCGTCACGATCCTGCAAAGCACGCTGGCGATGCAGCGCGCTCATCCGCAGACCTATGGCATCGAGGATACGTTCGCGTCGATCCGCGCGATCAATTGCCCGGTCGCGCAACTGGAGGATATCGACGTCGTCATCATCCGCACCTTCGAAGCCGCGCTGAAGGCGATCAAGGAGGACGGCGCGCAATCCATTCTGCTCGGCTGCACCGGTTTCGTGGACGTCGCGAGCCGCGTCTCACGAATGTTGAGCGACGAAATGGGCGGCTTCGTGCCGGTCATCGATCCGAATCAGGCGGGCTTCAGCTTCCTCGTCTCGCTGGTGCGCATGCAGTTGCGCCCGAGCCGGCTGACTTACAGCAAGGTCAGCCTGCAGTCGTAGGTCTCGCGTCTGCTTATTCCAGTTCTTTCCAGTTCGTTTCAGTTGGTCCGGCGCGGCGCTTCGTCGCCCCGCCGGATGTCCCCGCCGTGGCCGCTTTGTGGCCGCGTTCTGGCCGTTTTCGGCTTCGCTTTGCGTCCATCGCGCCCTCGCCTTTCGATCCTAACGGACGAAATCGCCGCTCCACGCCCCTTGCATGGCCACCTGGACGAAAACGTCCACTTTTAGGGCTGTACCTGGACGGGTTTGACCAGAATCATCGAGCGAATTTCGCCGATGCCCTACGCACAGCGGTATCGGCGAATGGCACGGTCATTGCTTATACAAATGCTCGTGGCCTTGAGCCCAAAGAAATGCCAACGAATTCGTCCGAAATGCAGGGCGCCTGAGAGACCAGACAAGATTGCGTCGCGCCGCCGCTAACCGAGCGATCGCCGCACATGATCGCGATGATTCGGTTAGTTATACGAACGAGTGTGATGCGCCAATTCCGCCGATAGCAAAAGGTTGTCGGCATCAGATTGAGAGAGGGCTGTGCTGTAGCAGTGACAGTGTCGAAACATCGCGAGGGCATGCTTCCACAGAGAAGCAGCTCGAGTTGCAACGCACTGAATGGCGGAAAATCTTTTGGCTATGTACCAGACGATCCGCTGCGGGGTTGGTCTGGCCGCCGTTGCCTGCGCCTGCGGGAGCAGCAACGGCGGCTCGTCCTTTGCAGTAGTCGCAAAGAGCAAGCTGCACGAGCAGTCCACGCAGCGTCAGACCGTTAGCGACGCCGCGAATAGACCAAGGCTGGCCACCCACGGGGGTTCACAATGCATCACCACATTCTGGAAAACGAGCTCCTTCACCTGGAGCGCGTGATCGCATGGGCATCGCAAAAGCCTTTTCCGCCGACCTATTGGCGTGACCGCATCGAACATCTGAAGAGCTCTCCCCAGGCGCCGATGTACCACAAGCGCCTCGATCGTCTGTCGCGTCTCGTCGCTGAGCTGAGCGAATAACCCGGCCTTCAGGCAAGCGTTCTTATCAGCATGTTGCCGGCGACGAAATGCGGCGCACTCTCGCCACTCACTCCTGGCACTGCACGTCCTTGCTCGGCACGACGATCAGCACAGGATACGTGCCGTGATCCAGGTCGACGCGCGCAACCACGGAGGTCAACGAGCTGTCGATCTGGTCGTACACGCTCACCTGTTCGCGGCGAAGCGTCGTAATGCCGGTACACGCGGACGCGCGGCCTTCGTCGGAGATCCGGCATTGAATCGGATGATCGGCGAGGTAGCGATACTGATCGCGCCCGGGCGTCGCAAGGTATTCGCGCACGCTCTGCTCCGAGCCGCCGACGCCTGTCACTTTTCCGATCGCACATTGCAGCGCGCCCGTCTCGCCGCTCGCGGGCGTTTGCGCGTTAGCGGCCGCACTCGCTGCGACGGCCGTCGCAAAGGTGAATGCCAAGGTCAATGCAAAGTGGTATCTCATCGCGCATGTTCGTCTGTCGGATTGAAGTGCTGAATTGTAAAGGCGCCGCGCGCATTGCGTTGCCGGCGTGGAATTTACAAGCCGTTGTAATAACTGAGAAAGCGCGATGCGCGGACGATGTCCGCGCGCTCGGCGGGCCGGTTGGCCGAGCGTCGGCATAGCCGATGCTGCGCATACGACAGCCTCACTTCAATCGCAGCACTGCAAGGAGCCACCGATGAGCGAAACACCCGCGCCCAACAAGCCCGATCCCCAGCAGTCCGAAGTCAGTCGCGGTACGCCGCCTGCCCGCACGCCCGAGTCGCTCCCGGAAACGGATCTCGAGCCGGACCAGCAGCCCGTGCGCGATATACCCGGCGTGGGTACGCCCGGCAGCCAGTCGCCTGCTCCGTGAGGCCGGTCTACATGGTCTATTGGTCGGAGACCATAGACGACGGCATCGTGCCGCGCTGCGCGTCGTTTCCCGCCGATGCGATGGCGGACGCGTTGGCGTTCACCGAAACGTTGCGACGCCGTCAGTCGCGCGGCGAGTCCGTGTCTTTCGTCACGCTGTGCTCGGAGAATCCGAATTCGGTGGGACGGCCGGGCGTCGCCGATCCGCCACCGGACTACGCGTGGAAAAAGCGCCGCGTTTGATCGAATCGACGCGCGGCTCAGAACCTCGTGCGCAGTCCGACCATCACGCTTCGGCCGCCCTCGGGCGCAATGTCCCGGACCACCGAGCTTGCATAGCGGATGTCCTGGTTCGTCAGGTTATCGCCGCGAAGATAGGCGAGCCAGTCCGTCGCGCCGACGTGGAACTTGTAGGTGACGAGCAAGCCGAGCTTCGTATAGCTGGCTGTCGGCAGATCGTTTTCGGGCACGCGGTGCTGTCCCCATGCGTGCTGCAGTTCGGCACGCGCGCCGAACGGCCCATAGCCGTAGTCGACCGCGAGCGTCGCGCGCAACGGCGAAATGCGCGGCAGCGGCTGATCGTTGTCCATGTTGCGCGCATGCGTGTAGTCGCCGGTGAGTTCCACGTCCACCTGATGCGCGCCCTTCTGAAACACGCGCCACTTGCCGTCGAGTTCGATGCCGTAGAACTCCGCCCGAACGCCGCGATAGACGGCTTCGTTCAACGCATCGTCGGTGCCGGGTGCGACGACCTGGTCGGAGTCGTCCACGAGGCGCCCTGTGTTGAACTCGGTCAGATAGTTCTTGAAGCGGCTGTAAAACACGCCGACGCTGCCCTTGTTCGGACCGCTCGCAAAACGCAGCGACAGGTCGGTCGACACGGCCTTTTCTTTCTGCGCATCCGGGTTGCCGATCAGATACTGACCGGTCGCGTCGTGCGGACCGTTTGCATACAGCTCATAGAGCGCCGGCGCGCGCTCGGTATAGGCGACATTGCCCGCCACGGACCAGAGCGACGTCAGCTTGTAGAGCGCGCCGAGCGACGCACTGACCGCATTGAAATCCCGGTCGTGAGCGCTTGCGAACTTGTCGTTGCCGGCTGCCGTCGGCTGCTGTTTGACGTGCTCGTAACGCGCGCCCGCGCTCAGCTTGAACGCGTCGGTCACGTTCCACTCTTCGAGGCCAAAGAGCGCGACGTTGGTTGTTTGCGTCGTCGGAACGAGCGCCTCGTCGCCTAACGCGGAAAACGTGTTCTGGCTGAGCTGAACGCCGATCGCGCCTTCGAACGGACCGATCTTGCGATGACGCGCCTCGATCCGCGCCTCGTAGCCGTGATTGCGGAACGTGGTGCTGGTCTCGCCGTTGTCGATCTCCTTGTGCTCGTAGTCCGTGTAGCCGAAATCGAACTTGAGCTGCGAGAACGGCCCGCGCAGATTGCGCACTTCCGACGCAAACGCGACGTGGTCCTGGTGCATGCGCAAACGCACGTCGTCTTCGGCGACCGAGCCGTAGTTCGCCTCGAAGCCGTTGTACGACAGGCCCGCGTAACCGTCGGCCCACGTATAGGCGCCGCCGAGCGCGCCGCCGTGCCAGCGGCCGTCGCTGTTGGGCAGGCTGCCGTAGGCCTCGTTGGCATCGGGACCGTCGAGCGCGCGCTGGCGGTCCGAGTGCGCGAAGCCGGGAATGCGCTCCTTGCTGGTCTCGCGATCGAACGCGTCGACGTGAAACGCGAAGCGCCCGTTGCCGCCTTCGACCTGGGCCGCGCCGGCGCGCGCATCGTTTGCGCCGCCGTAGCTGGCATCGACGCCGCCCGTCAGTCCGTTGATCGGCTCGCGCGGAATGCGGTTGTCGATCGTGTTCACCACGCCGCCGATCGCATTGCCGCCATACAGCAGCGCTGCCGGTCCGCGGACGATCTCGACGCGCTCGATCGTCAACGGCTCCTGCGGCACCGCGTGATCGTAGGACAGCGACGACGCATCCCACGCGGCCACGCCGTTTTGCAGAATGCGGATGCGGTCGCCATCCATGCCGCGGATGATGGGGCGCCCCACCATCGGTCCATACGTCGTGGTCGAGACGCCTGGCAAGCCGTTGAGCGTCTCGCCGAGCGAGTTCGTCTGTCGACGCGTCAGCGCGTCGCCGTACAGCGCGGTGGCCGGAGCGATCAGGTCGGTTTCGCCCAACGGATTCGCGGTGACGAAGACAGGCGCCAGCGAGCCGCCAGGCGCTTGCGTCGAATTCTGCGTGGGATTGACGTTGCCGGACTGCGCATGAGCCAACGCGGCGAGGAGCCCAAAGGAAAGCGGCGACAGCCGAAGCGCGCGCACGGAAGCGCGTGGAGGTTTTTTGTTCACGGTCTTTTCGAGAATTGTCTTTTTATGTCGGCCGTGCGTTTCCGTGAAATGTTATAACGTTTCACTAGAAAGACGCATTTCCGCCGGGCTCACACTGGGCGACCCGAACTATCGCCGATGCCGACAGGCCATCGCCCGACCGCGCCCAATGTCGGCGGAATGATATAACGTAACATTTATTACGTAAAGTGACGGAAGCTGCATGCACGCCGAACGAGCGTCGCCGGGACCGCTCAGCGACGCCTCATCAAAACGCGGCAAACCTCACTTCACAGCACACTCAGCCCGCGACCTCGCCAGCGCAACGGCCCGCTCGCAGGCAGCCTGCCGCGCCGCATGATCGACCTCGGGCCCCAACAGCGTCTTCTCGACGACGATAGATTCGACGTCCGTCACGCCCACCGAGCGCAACCAGGCTTCCATGAACGGCCGTTGATAATCGAACGAATGCGCGGGCGTGATGGAGTCGATCGAATAGTCGAGGCCGCGCGCGTAAATCACCACCGCGTTCTTGTCTTTGAGCAGCCCGTTGAGCCCTCGCTCGTCGAAAGAAAACAGCACGTTTCGTTGCGACACGACGTCGATAAAGTGCTTCAGCTTGTAGGGAATCGAGAAATTCCAGAGCGGCACCGAGAACAGCAGCGTGTCCGCGTCGTGCAACCGCTGCGCGAGTTGGCGGATCTGCGACCACGCTTTCTGCTGGCCGTCGGTGAACGGCGTGCCGCTGAGATCGGCATATTTGGCGTCGAGGGCATCGCCGTCGAATTCCGGCAGTTCGGTCGACCACAAATCGAGCACGTCGATTCGCGCGTCCCGATGAACCTCCCAGTAAGTGTCCA
This sequence comes from Paraburkholderia graminis C4D1M, assembly GCF_000172415.1. Lineage (GTDB taxonomy): Bacteria > Pseudomonadota > Gammaproteobacteria > Burkholderiales > Burkholderiaceae > Paraburkholderia > Paraburkholderia graminis. The sequence goes on along the minus strand of NZ_ABLD01000002.1, from coordinate 554,759 downwards.
GATAAACGCGCGCCACTTCGAGCGACGCGGATCGCTTTTTACGCGGCGACGCTTCGACATGCAGCAGAGTCGGCATGAGATTGCTCCACACGGGTTAAGGTGCAGCCATCTCAACATAGTTCGACGCGAAATTTAAACGAAGTATAGTGAGCCGATTCAGTCGCAATCGCACTGAATCCCTGAACCGAGGAGTACGCGCCGTGTTCGATACCGTTTTGTTGCGTTCATTCGTGGCCGTCGTCAAGGAAGGCGGCTTCACGCACGCCGCCGCCCGCCTGAATCTGACGCAGTCCGCGGTGAGCGCGCACGTGCGGCGCCTCGAGAATCAGATCGGCCGCGAACTGCTCGCGCGCACCACACGCTCGGTCGCGCTCACCGCCGACGGCGAATTGCTGCTCGGCTACGCGCGCGCCATCCTCGCGCTCAATCAGGACGCGCAGGCGCAACTGTCGCGTGCGCCGAGCGAAGGCGAAGTCCGCGTCGGCCTGTCGGAAGACCTGTCGAACGTGCGGCTGATGAACGTCATGCAGGCGTTCGCCGTGCGCTACCCGCGCATCGCGTTCAGTGTGCGCGTCGGCATTCCCGCCGATCTGCTGGTCGCGATGGATCACGGCGAACTCGACGTCGTAATCGGCGGACGCTGCGACGGCGGCCGCCCAGGGCAAGTGCTGTGGCGCGAGCCGCTCGTGTGGGCGGGAGCGGAATGGTCTTCGCTGACGCACGGCGCGCCGGTGCCGCTCGCGCTGTTCCCCGAACCGTGCCCTTATCGCGAGGCCGCGCTCGCTGCGCTTGCGCGCGGCGGCGTCGAGTATCGGATCGCGCTCGTGGGCTCGAGCGTCGCAGGTCTGCGTGCCGCGGCGCAGGCCGGCTTCGCGGTGACGCCGATAGTTCACACGCAACTGGTGAACGGCTTGCGCGTGATGCCGCCGGATGCCGGTTTGCCCGCGCTGCCGGATGTCGAGTTCACGATGTTCGCGTCGGGGGCTTCCTCGCCAAAGATCGCCGACGAACTCGCCGGCGCGATCGTGGAGGCGTTCGCGCACAAAGCGGAGGCGATAGAAGCGCGGCGCCCGCGGGCCGCGACGTCTGCGGCCACGATTAGCGAATAGCCAGAGCCCAAGCAAAGCGCCGAACCCTCACGTAATCGACGCCCCCAACGCAAACGCCTTCTGAAGAAAATTCGCCGTCTTTGCCGGCGCGGCCTCCATCCGCGAAGCCAGCGACAGCCGGATCGAAATGGCGTTGCCGAGCACGTCGGTATAAGCGACGCCTTCCACGCGTATCTGACAGACGGAAGCCGGCACCAGCGACACCCCGAACTCCGCCGCCACCAGATTCACCACGGACGAAAGCTGCGGCGCCTGTTGCCCGGCGATCGGCTCGAATCCCGCCTCCCGGCACGCTCCGACGATGACGTCGTGCAGCGTCGGACTCGCCTCCCGCGGCAGCATCACGAACGGGTCGTCGGCCAGGGCGGACAGCGGGATTCTGCGTTTCTTCGCGAGACGATGCGTTGCCGGCAAGACAACCTTCATCGGCTCGATGGCGATGTGATGGAACTGCACGCCCGCCGGCGACTGGCTGCCAAGGCGCACGAAGGCGACATCCACGCGGCCGTCGCCGAGATAGGCAAGCAGTTGCGCGGTGTTGCCCTCGGCAAGCGTGAGCGTGACGTTCGGATAATCCTGCCGATAAGCGCGAATCAGCTTCGAGACGACCGGGTTGAACGCGGCGGAGCCCGTAAAGCCGATGTTGAATTGCCCGATTTCTCCGCGCCCCGCGCTCTGCGCCTTTTCGACCGCAAGACGCGTGTCGTGCAGGATGCGCTGTGCGTCGGCGGCGAAGGCCTCGCCCGCCTCGGTCAACACGACGCCGTGGCCGGTGCGGCGAAACAGCCGCACGCCGATTTCGTCTTCGAGCGCATGAATCTGCTGGCTGAGCGGCGGCTGGCCGATGCCCAGTCTTTCGGCCGCGCGCGTGACGTTGCGCTCCTCGGCGACCGCGAGAAAGTAGCGGATGTGACGCAGCTCCATGCGATATCTGTAAAAGCTATTTCAGTAAGACGCGATAGATATTGGACAGTATATCAGCGGTGCGACAAAATATCGCCATCGCGCAGTCCGCGTCCTATAAGTCTGTCCCGCAATACATGGGCTTTTATCTTCGACGATGAAGGCAGGACGAGCCGCTCTTCAGGGAGCGCGCGGCGGTATGCGCCGTTGTGTTTATCTAATGAAGCGAAGGGGTCTACTGTGGCTGACACATTAAAAAAACCGAGGCCGGAGTTCCGGAACATCGGTATCGGGCAGATATTGACGGCGTATCGCCTGCCTCTCGCGGGGCGCGTGTCGATTCTGCATCGACTGAGCGGCGGCCTGCTGTTCGTCGCGTTGCCGTTCCTGCTGTACCTCTTCGACCAGAGCCTGACTTCCGAGCTGAGCTTCGAAGTCTTCAAGGGCTTTCTCTCCAATATCATCGTCAAGCTCATCACGCTGGTGCTCGCGTGGGCCTACCTGTTCCATTTCTGCGCCGGCGTTCGCCACCTGCTGATGGACACCAACCATGAAGCCGTCACCAAAGAGAAAGGCAAGCAGACCTCGATCGTGGTGTTCGTGGTGTCGTCGCTGCTGACCATCGTGTTCGCGCTCAAACTCTTCGGAGCATTCTAAACATGGCAGCCAATAACCGAATCGGCTCGAAGCGTCTGGTCGTCGGCGCCCACTACGGTCTGCGCGACTGGCTCGCGCAACGCATCACCGCCTGCGTGATGGCGCTTTACACGGTGATCCTGCTCGCGTGGTTCTTCGGCGCGCGCGACTTCTCCTACGAAGGCTGGGCGTCGATCTTCGCGACGCAATGGATGAAGCTCGCGACCTTCGTCACGCTGCTCTCGCTCTTCTATCACGCGTGGGTCGGCATCCGCGACATCTGGATGGACTATGTGAAGCCCGTGGGCGTGCGTCTGCTGCTGCAGGCGCTGACGATCGTCTGGCTGCTCGCGTGTGCGGGCTACGCCGCGCAGATTCTCTGGAGAGTGTAAAAGCATGGCTGCAATCAAGAATGCCCTGCCGCGTCGCAAGTTCGACGTGGTTATCGTCGGCGCGGGCGGCTCGGGAATGCGCGCGTCGCTGCAACTGGCGCGCGCGGGTCTGTCGGTGTGCGTGCTCTCGAAAGTGTTCCCCACGCGCTCGCATACGGTCGCCGCGCAAGGCGGCATCGGCGCGTCGCTCGGCAACATGAGCGAGGACAACTGGCACTACCACTTCTACGACACGATCAAGGGCTCCGACTGGCTCGGCGACCAGGACGCGATCGAGTTCATGTGCCGCGAAGCACCGAACGCCGTGTACGAACTCGAACACTTCGGCATGCCGTTCGACCGCAACGCCGACGGTACGATCTACCAGCGTCCATTCGGCGGCCACACCGCAAACTATGGCGAGAAGCCCGTGCAGCGCGCGTGCGCCGCGGCTGACCGCACCGGTCACGCGCTGCTGCATACGCTGTATCAGCAGAACGTTGCAGCGAAGACGCAGTTCTTCGTCGAATGGATGGCGCTCGATCTGATCCGCGACGCCGACGGCGACGTGCTCGGCGTGACCGCGCTCGAAATGGAAACGGGCGACGTCTACATCCTCGAAGGCAAGACCACGCTGTTCGCCACGGGCGGCGCGGGCCGCATCTTCGCGGCATCGACGAATGCGTTCATCAATACCGGCGACGGCCTCGGCATGGCCGCGCGCTCGGGCATCGCGCTGCAGGACATGGAGTTCTGGCAGTTCCACCCGACGGGTGTGGCGGGCGCGGGCGTGCTGATCACCGAAGGCGTGCGCGGCGAAGGCGGCATTCTGCGTAACTCGGACGGCGAGCGCTTCATGGAGCGTTACGCGCCGACGCTGAAGGATCTCGCGCCGCGCGACTTCGTTTCGCGCTCGATGGACCAGGAAATCAAGGAAGGCCGCGGCGTCGGTCCGAACAAGGACCACGTGCTGCTGGACCTGTCGCACATCGGCGCGGAGACGATCATGAAGCGTCTGCCGTCGATCCGCGAAATCGCGCTGAAGTTCGCCAACGTCGACTGCATCAAGGAACCGATCCCCGTTGTGCCGACCATTCACTACCAGATGGGCGGCATTCCGACGAACATCCACGGTCAGGTGGTCGGCACGGCGCGCGGTCACGAGGAGCCGGTGAACGGCTTCTACGCGGTCGGCGAATGCTCGTGCGTGTCGGTGCACGGCGCGAACCGCCTGGGCACGAACTCGCTGCTCGACCTGGTGGTGTTTGGCCGCGCGGCGGGCAATCACATCGTCAAGCATGTGAAGGAAATCAAGGACCACAAGCCGCTGCCGGCGGACGCTGCTGACTTCGCGCTGTCGCGTCTGGCGAAGCTGGAGAGCTCGTCGTCGGGCGAGTATGCGCAGTCGGTGGCGAACGACATCCGCGGCACGATGCAGAAACATGCGGGCGTGTTCCGCACGTCGGCGCTGCTGTCCGAAGGCGTCGAGGCGATCCGCGAAGTGGCGGCGCGTGTGGAGAATATCCACCTGAAGGACAAGTCGAAGGTGTTCAACACCGCGCGCGTCGAGGCGCTGGAAGTGGCGAACCTGATCGAAGTCGCGCGCGCGACGATGGTCTCGGCCGAGGCACGCAAGGAAAGCCGCGGCGCGCATGCGCAGAACGACTTCGAGCATCGCGACGACGAAAACTGGCTGCGCCATACGTTGTGGTTCAGCGAGGGCGACCGCCTCGACTACAAGCCGGTGCACATGCAGCCGCTGACGGTTGAATCGGTGCCGCCCAAGGCGCGGACCTTCTAAGGCACACGCACAAGTCAAAGGACCCACAATATGGCCAAGCGTACATTTGAAATCTACCGCTACGATCCGGACAGGGACGCGGCGCCGCGCATGCAGACGTACGAGATCGAGATCGACTCGCACGAGCGCATGCTGCTCGACGCGCTGGTGAAACTGAAGGCGCTCGACGAAACGCTGTCGTTCCGCCGTTCGTGCCGCGAAGGCGTGTGCGGCTCGGACGCGATGAACATCAACGGCAAGAACGGTCTGGCGTGTCTGACGAACCTGAACGATCTGCCGCAGAAGATCGTGCTGCGTCCGCTGCCGGGACTGCCGGTGGTGCGCGACCTGATCTGCGACTTCACGCAGTTCTTCAACCAGTATCACTCGATCAAGCCGTACCTGATCAACGACACGCCGCCGCCGGAGAAGGAGCGTCTGCAGTCGCCGGAAGAGCGCGACGAGCTGGATGGTCTGTATGAGTGCATTCTGTGCGCGAGCTGCTCGACGTCGTGCCCGAGCTTCTGGTGGAATCCGGACAAGTTCGTGGGTCCCGCGGGTCTGTTGCAGGCTTATCGGTTTATCGCGGATAGCCGTGATGAGGCGACGGGCGAGCGTTTGGATAACCTCGAAGATCCGTACCGTCTGTTCCGTTGCCACACGATCATGAACTGCGTCGACGTCTGCCCGAAGGGGCTCAACCCGACGAAGGCGATTGGCAAGATCAAGGAATTGATGGTTCGCCGCACTGTCTGACACGCACACATCGACGCACGCATCGCTGCGTTGGCTGGAGTCCTGTTCCGGGACTCCAGCATCTTCATTCTTCCCTATGACGTCGCTCGATTGCGCTTACAGATAGCTGCAAACGTAGTCGAGCGTCTCGACCACGTCGATGTCGAAACGGCTTTTGCCCGGCACCGAAAACGACTCCCCCGCGCTATAGGTTTTCCACTCGTCGCTGCCTTCGAGGCGGATGCGGCATTGGCCCGCCTGCACTTCCATCAGTTCCGGCGCGTCGGTGCCGAAGTTCAGCGTGCCGGGCAGGATCACGCCGAGCGTCTTGCGCGAGCCGTCGGCGAACAGAACGGTGTGCGACACGCATTTGCCGTCGAAGTAGACGTTGGCGCGTTTGATAACGGAAACCTGATCGAATTGAGTAGCGGCCGTCATGGCGGTGTTCCTGTGAGTCGTCGTGAAAGAATGCGCGTGCGCCGCGTGGCGGCAGCGCTGCTGTATGCATTTTGCGCCGACCATCGACGCAAGCGTGCGGTCGAATGCAAGCCCGCCATGATACAGGCGAGCGCGGCCGTGCAACGACATGCGCATCGCGCTGCGGATCAGTCGGCCCGGCGCCAGCGGCCAGACTCCGCGCATACCACTACCGGTTCGCCGTCCAGCAACACTTGCTCTGTGTCTGGATGCGAGGCGGGCAATGCGGCAACGTCGAAGTCGATGTGGAGCGCGCGTGCCACATGCGCGTCTTCGATGGGAAGCTCCCACGTCAGGAACATCTGCACGCAATGCTGATCCAGCGTGAAGTCGCTCGCACTAAAACCGCTGCTGTCGCGACGGATCACGCCATGAGGCTGGCCGGTGTCGAATATCAGCGCCGTGCCGCGCGTCAACGGAATACGCTGACCTGTGGCCGCGAAATGCACGTCGAAGCCCTGGTCTTCGGTGAGGAAGAGATTGCAGAACGCCGCGCCGCCATACTGCTCGGCGTCGTGGTGATACCTCGCGCCGCGGCACGCCATCAACGCGACGTCGCTCGAGGCCAGCACGCCGGGTAATCCGAGTGAGTGCGTCCAGTCCGACATCGCCTGCACGCAACGCGGGTAGTCCGGCCAACGCACGCGCGTTCGCGCGAAAGGCATCGCCTCGACGTCGCCGGGTTCCAGGTTCATGCGCGACGACGTTTCTCTTTCCCAATCCATTAGCACACGCTGCGGGGGCACGGGTATATCGACGACGCTTGACAGCACGACGTCGCTCACGCGCCGACTGCGGATAGCATCGCCGCTGGAGAAATAGGAGATCAGCATATCTCGCGCGTTAAACTGTTCGGATGACGAATCATCTATGTATCGTAACCATTAGAATCGATGTTTGCGTCCGACTCAAAGCCAGCGCCAGATGCCTGCCGCGAAGCCCGAAAGCGGAATATGCGCCCACGTAGCGGCAAGCCACACAACCAGGCCGCCGAGCAACGTGTGCGCGCGAAGCGACTACCCACGAAGGCAAGCGCGGCTGCGATGACTGTGATGCTGGTTTCCATTGAATAGCTCCTGAAGGAGATTCGAAACGCGGCCGCATTGCCGCTACCCGGAAACCAGATGAAGAACAACGCAATTCGCCGCGTGCTTCGTATTGTGCCTGAGTGCCTGTGCACACCATGCAAGGGATCAAATGGCAAGCCTCGCATTGGCTCTCGGCAGATTACTCGTGATCCTTTAAAGTAAGCGCTGAAGTTCACGGCGAAGACGAGTTCAACGAGGATTTTTCTTCCGCTCAACAGTCGCGCTTTGCTACACCTTCTTCGCCCGTCACGGAGATCGCCAAATTGCTCATTCGCCAACTTGTTCCATCCGACGCGCTGTCCTTTCAAGCCCTGCGTCTTTCAGGACTGAAGGAGACGCCCACATCGTTCGCGTCGAGCTATGAAGAAGAAGTGCATCGTTCATCCGATGACATCGAAAGGCAGTTAACGAAGCAGGACGACCGCGGAGTTTTTGGCGCGTTCCACGACACGCAGCTAATAGGCATTGCAGGACTCGGACGCGAGAACCACACCAAGTTGCGCCACAAGGCGTTCGTGTGGGGCGTCTACGTCGCACCGGAACAAAGAGGCCGCGGTGTGAGCAGAGTCCTCGTCAGCGAGGCGATCCGTTTTGCGCAGTCCGTGCCTGGCATTACGCAAGTCAACATCACGGCCAACGCATGCAACGATGTCGCTATCCGGCTTTATTCATCGCTCGGATTTAAACAGTTCGGACTCGAGTCCGGCTCGATGATTGTCGAAGGAAAGCGGTACGACGAAGTGCATATGTCGTTGCACTTCGAACCACGCTGAGATCTACAACCGCCCATAGGGTTGCGACAAGGCCTTCGCCGATCTGATCAGATCTTCAAGCATCGTCGCGCGCTTCTCGGGATCGGTATCGCGGCTCGTCATGAAGCACAGCGCCGCGACGGGAAGACCCGTGCGGTCGCGTATCGGCGCGGCCATGCAGAGCCGGAAAGTGTGAGACAAGCCTTCCGTGCAGCAATATCCCTGTTCGGCGGCGCGCTGCACGTCATGAACGAAATCGTCGAAGTCAATGCGTCTGCCGTTGTCGAGCACGAAGTCATCGTCTGGAATCAGGCTGCGAATTTCGTCGGCACGCAAATGAGCGAGCAACAGGCGTCCGGACGCCGTCCACGGAATCGGCACCTTCACGCCAATGTCGGAACTGATATTGAACGGCCGCGAGCTGTTCTCCGACAGCACTACCGTGTACTTGTTGCCTTCGAGCATGCACAACTGCGCGGTCTCGTCGTGGGTTCGCACGAGTCCGAGAATCGCCTGGTGCGCGCGGCTGATCAGGTCATTGTGAACCGCATAGTCGGCGCCGTAGTAATGCATCTCGCGGCCGAAGAACACGCTTCCGTCGGGCGTTGTCTCGAGCCAGCCCGCTTCCGTGAGCATGGTCACCAGTTCGTAGATGCTCGAGCGCGGCGCGCCCGTCGCTTCGATCAGCTCGCGCATCGTCATCGGGCGTCGCGCAATATGCAACTGCTTCAGAATGCCGATCACGCGATCGACTCCCCTGGCCCTGGTTGATTCCGGTGCAGACATTCATTCAACTCCGTCAGCGATAGGGTTCGCACTGTATCTGTTATGTGACGCGAGTCTGGCATGCGGCGGGCGATGCGCCGTGCGGCGCCTCAATGGTCGAGCACGCGATGCAGGAACTGCCGCGTGCGTTCGTTCTGCGGATTGACGAAGATCTGCTCAGGCGCACCTTGCTCCGCGATCACGCCTTTATCCATGAACACGACACGGTCGGCCGTTTTGCGCGCGAAACCCATTTCATGTGTGACGACGACCATCGTCATCCCGTCGCGCGCGAGTCCGCGCATGACTTCCGTTACTTCGCCGACGAGTTCCGGGTCGAGCGCGGACGTGGCTTCGTCGAAGAACATGATGCCCGGTTCGACGGCCAGCGCTCTTGCAATGGCCACACGTTGTTGCTGGCCGCCGGAGAGCTGGCTCGGATAGTGTTCGGCGCGGTCCGCGAGACCTACTCTGTCGAGCGCCTCCATGCCGCGCTTGCGCGCGTCGGCCGCATTCATCTTGCGCGCCTTGATGAGCGCCAGCGTCACGTTGCCGAGCGCGGTCTTATGCGGAAACAGATTGAACTGCTGGAACACCATGCCGACGTGCCCGCGAATTTCCTTCGCGCGACGTGCATCGTGAAGCGGCACGTCGTTCACCCAGACTTCGCCCGCATCGGCTGTTTCAAGGCCGCTCATGATGCGCAGCACCGTGCTCTTGCCGGAACCCGATGCGCCGATCAGCACGAGTACTTCGCCCGGCCGCACGTCGAGATCGATTTCCTTCAGGACCTGCGTGGCGCCGAACGATTTGCCGACGCCCGTGAGTTTGATAATCGGCTTCGACGTAGTGACTGTGGTCATGACAGCAGGCTCCTTCTTCGGTCATGGTGGCGCACCCACTGCGATAGTGGAAAGCACACGATGAAATAAAGCACGGCAACGAGTCCATAAATCTCAACCGGCTTGCCGATCCGGTCGACGATGGCCTGCCCGCCATGCATCAATTCCGACATGCCGATCATGCTCACAATCGACGTGTCCTTGATGAGCGATAAGTACTGGCCGATGAGCGGCGGCATCACGATCTTTCCCGTCTGCGGCAAGATCACCGAGAAGAACGCCTGCGTCTTGCTGAGCCCGAGAATCTGCGCGACTTCCCATTGGCCTTTCGGCACAGCTTCGATGCCCGAGCGGAACACCTCGGCAATGTAGGCGCCCTGATAAACGCTCAAGCCGACGACGCCCGCGGCAAAGACATCGATCGCGTAGCCGAAGTAGGACACGCCGAAGTAGATGAACATCAGCGTGATGAGCACCGGCGTGCCGCGAAACAGTTCGGTATAGAGCCGTGCGACGGTCGGCGTGCCCCACGGCCCGAACGAACGCAGCACGGCTGCGAGCAGGCCGATCAACGTTCCGCCGACAATCGCCGCCGCGGACAACAGCAGTGTCGCGAGCAATCCCTGAAAAAGGATGGCGAGGCTCGTCATTAACAATTCGCTCGACATGTTCGGTCTCCGGTTTCAGCGATCAGGTGCGATCGGCCTGTCGTGCGACAAGAAAGAGTCGCCGCGTGCGTTTCTTCACTTCGAGCGGCGGATGAAAAACGCGCACGCCGATTTGGCCCGCGACCCACGACAGCACATTGCTAAGGAACAGATACGCAATCAGCGTGATCGTGAACGTCTGGATATAGAGCAGCGTGCGAGCATTGATGACAGTCGCCGTGCCGCTCAATTCAGGCAGCGCAATTGCCGACAGAAGCGACGTGCCCAGCAGCAACTGAATCAGGTTGTTGACGATCGCCGGATAAACCGCGCGCGCCGCCTGCGGCAACACAACCTCCATGAAAATTTGCGAGCGTTCGAGCCCGAGAATCGACGCGGCCTCGAGTTGTCCGCGCGGCACCGACTGGATGCCCGCGCGAAACACCTCGGCGAGATAGGCGCCGACGTTCACACCCAATGCGATTACGCCGGCCGTATAAGCGTTGAGCGTGATGCCGAGCGACGGCAACCCGAAGAACACGATGAAGATCTGTAATAGCACGGGCGTATTGCGGATCGCCTCGATATAAACGCTCGCAATACCTCTCAGCAGCCGCACGCGCGACGCGCTCGCCAGCGCGGTCAGCAAGCCGAGCACCATCGACAGAACGAAGGCCAGCAGCGTGACCTGGAGCGTCAGCCACGACGCGCGAACGAAATCGTTCAAATAACCCGCGAGGGTTATCCATTCATAGCTCATGGTTCCTCCGTCCGTCGAACAACAACTTGCATGCGCGCATTCAGTACTGCGGATTCAGCGGAAAACGCGGCTCTGTTCCGAACCACTTCTTGTAGAGCTGCGCATTCTGCTTGGACGCATTGATGTTGAAGAGGAACAGGTTCAGGTAATTGAGCCACACCTGATCGCCCGCCTTCACGCCGAACGCGTTGTACTCCAGCGGCACAAGCGCTTCGTTCGTGACCGTCAGATTCGAATCGAGCGATGCCTGATAGGCCAGAAAGTTGTTGTCCTCGATCATGGCGTCTGCCTGCCCCTGCTTCACCGCGAGAATCGCGGCCTGCGAGCTGTCGAATTCCTGGATCTTGACCTGCATGTTCAGCGAGCGCACTTCGTCGCCGTTCGTCGAACCCTTGACTGTCGCAATCGTGCGATTGGCCATATCGTTGATCGACTTGATGCCGCTGCTTTTCTTGACCAGCAGCGCCTCGCTCGCCACCACATACGGATTCGTGAAGGCGATTTCCTTCGCACGTTCCAGGTTGCGCGTGAAGTTGCAGAACACCACGTCGACCTTGCTCGTTTGCAGGTTCGGAATGCGGTTCGCGCTCGTCGTGTTGACGACCTCGAGCTTGACGCCCATCTGCTTCGCCAGTTCTTTCGCGAGGTCGACGTCGTAGCCGTCGGGTTGGCCGTCCTTGTTGTAGAAGCCGAACGGCGCGAAGGTCAGGCAATCGCCGACTCGCAGCGTGCCGCGCTGCAAGACCTGCTTGAGCGTCGAATCGGCTCCGGCGCTTTGTTCCGGCGGCGCGACCTTGGTACAGCCCACGAGCGTGAGCAACGCGGCCACGGCAAACAAAGAGGCAAGTCGTGCGCTTTCCCTGACAAATCTCATTTTCGATCCCGGTCTGGTGTTGAAGCTTCGTGCGTGGAAGAAACGGCGATCAGCATGGTCTTCGCGGCATGTCCGCTATCGGCGGAACAGAAGTGATCGCGCGGTTAAAGTTGATCGTCTGGTATATCGGAATTGTGTCCGGTACAGCAGATAGACGCAGTGTTTCATGCGAAAAAAATGCTGGCAATGGGGTATACACCGTCGAGCGCGGTGGCTTTTCGGCGATGGCGTGGGAAGGTGACGATGGCCGACGGGGCGCGAAAGCGCCCGTCCGTTTGCTGCTAGGCGAGGCGGCGATTTATGCGCGCGCGTCCCTGACGGCCGCGCGGAGGGCATCGACGAACATATCGAGGTCCGCTTCGTTCATGTAGATATGCGGCGACACGCGCAGGCCTTGCAGCTCGCCGACGCAACGGTACTTGACGTGAATCGCGAACGATTCCCGCAATGTACGCTCGACGCGCAGGGCGTCGACGCCTTCGATAGAAAAGAGGCTCACGGCGCCGAGCGTTTCCGTGTCGAGCGGCGTGTGAAAGCGTAAGCCGGCGATGTCCGCGGCGCGTGCTGCCCAGTAACGGGTCAGCGCGCTGAGCCGTGCATGAATGTTGGCGGCGCCGATCGCCTGATGGAAGCGAATCGCCGGTTCGATGCCCGCTTGCAGCGCCGAGTTATAGGTGCCGAGATTCCAGTGATCGAATTTGTCGATGGCATCCGGCGCGGCATCGAACGGAGCGAGCAGCGGCCAGGTCTCGCGTATGCGCTGTCGATTGACGATCAGCATGCCATTGCCGACGGGCGCGCCGAGCCACTTATGCAAACTCGTGACGAAGAAATCGCAGCCGAGTTCGCGGAAGCTCACCGGCATCTGCGCGAACGACTGCGCTGCATCGACAACGGTGATGATGCCGCGCTCTCGCGCGAGCGCGCACAAGCGGCCGACAGGCAGCACTCTGCCGGTCCAGTGAAGCATATGCGTCAGGTGAAGCACGCGCGTGCCGGGACGCATCGCGGATAAGTACGCGGCGACGATTTCGTCGTCGCTTGCAAGCGGATCGAACGCGGCCGTGTCGACAACAATGCCCTCGCGCGTCTGCCGCTGCTGCCAGCCGCCAAGTGCGCTCGGGTAGTCCCACGGAGACACGAGCACCCGCTCGCCGGCCGACAACGGAATGCCGAAAATCGCCACGCTCAGGCCTTCGCTTGCGTTCCGGTTGAGCGCGATTTCGTCGGCGGCGCAATCGGCTAGTGCAGCCAACTGCCGCTTGATGTCCGGCAGCTTCGCATCCAGACCGGTCCACATATTGACGTCCGGATTTTTGCTGACGAAGCGATAGGCGTCGATGACCGCCTGCTCGACAACCAGCGGCGGCGGACTCACGGCGGCGTTGTTCAGATTAAGCAGCGGATGCTGCTTCGGGTATGACTCGCGCACGCGTGCCCAGTCCACTCCGGCGTTGGTTTTTGTGAAGCTCAAAGTGTCCGTATGCATTCGCTCGTCCTCTGCGTGGCGCGACGCGGGGCGCGTCTTTCGGTGCCGACGTTAACTTAGCCGGTAACCGGGTGCGTGTCTCGTCGTTGAGGCGGCGAAAACCGCACGCAGAAAATGTTTTTACGGCCGGGGGAAAGAGGTTGTGCCGTGGGGACCGCTGCCGACGATGCCGCGGCAGATGCGGTCCGCCGACAACGGTGTATTAGGAGAGGCGCGCATGTAGCGCATAGATTGACGTTGTTCTTTTTGACGAGGGCGCGCACCAAAAGATGCACGCCCTCGCAGACACGCCCGACCGATTGCATCCGGTCAGGCGTAGTTCCTTCGCTCGCTTAACGATCCAGTTGCTGAATGCCCGCGAGTCGCCACGTATCTCCGGTATGCGCGCTTCGGACGATATTCCAGACCTCCTGGAACGGCTGCGCGGTCGGTGCATCGTCCTCACGCATCTGGCCGTAGAAGCGCACGCTGACGAACGTTTCGTTTGCCGTACTTTCGACACCGAGCACTTCCGCATCGAGTTGCGGCACCTCCGTACGGCTCGGCTGGCTGCCGCGGCCCTCCAGATCGCGCTTGAGCTGCGCGAACATCTCAGGCGTGGTCAGCTCGAACAGGTCGCCCTGCTCGTTGGCGTCCCATGCACGTTGAAGACGCATGAACATGGTTTTCGCCGACGTCACCAGTTCAGCCTGATCGAGCCCGAGCGGCTGCGACGGCGCGCTGAATGCGCCCGTTGCAGCAACCGGATTCGTCGCGGCGCGCTGCGTGCCGAAAAAATTCGTATCGGGCCGCGCCTGGCCGTTCTGGTTCGGGTGCTGGAACGGCGAACCGTTGCCCTGCGACCGGCTCGCGGCGCCCTGTCCATAAGCCAGATCCGGACGACGACGATTAGCGATAAAGCGGAACAGCATCACGCCGGCCATCACGACGAGGCCGATCAGCAGCATGTTCGACAGCATTTGCGCGAGCCCCGCGCCCAGTCCGAGCGACGACAGCAACGCGGCGATGCCGAAGCCGGCGGCGAGACCGGCCAGCGGACCGAGCCAACGGTTGCGCGCGGGCGCCGCGGCCGGCGCCTGCGCGGCCTGCTGCGCCGGCTGAGCCTGCTGGCCTCGTTGCGCCGGAGCGGACGGCGACGCCATCTGCGACTGGCGTCCGATGCTTTGACTGCCGCCGACGCGCTTCGCTTCGGCGTCGTTGGCCGCCAGCGCGCCGAGCGCCAGCACGGCCGCGAGACCGAGCGTCGCGGTGCCGCGCGTCACCTTACTGGCGACACGGCGGAACTGATTGATGGCTTGCGTATGCATATAAACCTCTCTTGATGAACCGGGGCGCCCGCCTCGCGCGTCGTCTTCACACGCGACTAGCTTACGGACGGTAATTTTCTTCGGTCGCCATGTTTGCCGCTGGTCTGCCGGCAATTTGCAATGTACGACCTGCGAGCCTTCAATCTAGCCGAAGTCCAGACGACGGAAAATTCGTATTTTTATTGCTGATCGTTCGTAAAAACCGTAACGTTGCTGAATCGACGGAGGAACGCGTGAACTTCAAGCATCTGTATTACTTCTGGGTCGCGGCGCACGCGGGTGGGATCGTGCGCGCGGGCGAGCAACTGCATGTCACGCCGCAAACGCTGAGCGGTCAGATCAAGCTCCTCGAAGAAGCGCTGGATAAGAAGCTGTTCAGAAAGAGCGGACGCACGCTCGAACTCACCGACGCGGGACGGCTCGCGCTCGACTATGCGGACGAGATCTTTTCGCTGGGTTCGGAACTGGAAAGCGCGGTGCGCCGCGAGAAAGAGGTCGGCACGCAATCGCGGTTTCGCGTCGGCATCGCGGACTCAGTGCCGAAGGCAATCGCCTACCGGCTGCTGGAACCCGCGCTGAGCGCGCCGGTGTCGCTGCGCGTGATCTGTCACGAGGGCAAGCTGCATGCATTGCTCGCGCAACTGGCCGTGCACCGGCTCGATCTGATCATCGCCGATGCGCCCATTCCCGCCGACGTCAACATCAAGGCGTTCAATCACCGGCTCGGCCGTTCGACGTTAAGCTGCTTTGGCGCCGAGTCGCTGCTGCAGGGCGTTCGCAAACGCTTCCCGCTGTCGCTCGGTCAGTTGCCGCTGCTGCTGCCCGGCACGGAGTCGGCGGTGCGCCGCAAGCTGGATCATTGGCTCGCGTCGCGCGCGATTTCACCGCGGATCGTCGGCGAATTCGATGATGGCGCGATGGCCCTCGCGTTCGGCCGCGAAGGACGCGGTCTGCTGTTCGCGCCGACCGTGCTCGAGGCGCAGTTGCAGGCGGAACACAAACTGACGACGGTCGGCCAGATCAACACGATCGTCGAGGAATTCTTCGCGATCTCGATCGAGCGCCGCATCAGTCATCCGGCTGTCGCGATGATCATCGACGCCGCGCGCAGCGAACTGTTCAATGCGTAGACGGCAACGCGCAGGCACGCACCAAGAAAAAAGCCACTCGCGATGAGTGGCTTTCGAAATGTTTGGTGGGCCTCCCGTGAGTCGAACACGGCACCAACGGATTATGCTAACCAGCTACGGCTTTCGCCGCCCCTTTCGGGTTTGTGGTCTGGACTGTCTCTTGTCTTTACGACCTGCCCGTTCAGTCTCTACACGTTCTCTCAAAGAGAGCTTCGCTCGGGATTGCCACGCTGCGAGCAGCAGAGGTTTCCCCGAATTTGAGCAGTTCTACCAGGGGGCAGAGCTAACTTACCCCAAGGCAACCCATTCACGACTCACCATGCCAAGCTGCATGGTTTAGGTGAGCCTTTGCTAAGTCCGCTGCTCTAACCAAGCATGAGCTAGAGGCCCTGAGAACTCGGGATTTTACCGTATCGGATGCAAACAACGAAGGGCTTCGCGTGCGGCCCGCCTTCTGACTGGCCGACTACATGAAAAAGGGCTTCCGCAACCGCTTCGCTTTTGCGAAACGACCGGGAAGCCCCTTCAACATCATGTGCCGCTAACAACGCTTCAGACAATCGCGCCGATCAGTTGCCTTCAAGGAACGACTTCAGTTTGTCGGACCGGCTCGGGTGACGCAGCTTGCGCAGCGCCTTCGCCTCGATCTGACGAATCCGCTCACGCGTGACGTCGAACTGCTTGCCGACTTCCTCGAGCGTGTGATCGGTGCTCATCTCGATACCGAAGCGCATGCGCAACACCTTGGCTTCGCGCGGCGTCAACGAGTCGAGCACGTCTTTCACGACATCGCGCATGCTCGCGTGCAACGCGGCGTCTGCGGGCGCGACCGTGTTCGTGTCTTCGATGAAGTCGCCAAGATGCGAATCGTCGTCGTCACCAATCGGCGTTTCCATGGAGATCGGCTCTTTCGCGATCTTCATGATCTTGCGGATCTTGTCTTCCGGCATTTCCATCTTCTCGGCCAGCGTTGCCGGGTCCGGCTCGAGACCGGTTTCCTGCAAGATCTGACGCGAGATGCGGTTCATCTTGTTGATCGTCTCGATCATGTGAACCGGAATGCGGATGGTGCGCGCCTGGTCCGCGATCGAACGCGTAATGGCCTGGCGAATCCACCACGTTGCATACGTGGAGAACTTGTAGCCACGACGATATTCGAACTTGTCCACCGCCTTCATCAGGCCGATGTTGCCTTCCTGAATCAGTCGAGGAACTGCAGACCGCGGTTCGTGTACTTCTTCGCAATCGAAATCACGAGACGCAAATTCGCCTCGGTCATTTCGCGCTTGGCCTGACGCGCCTTCAGTTCGCCCGCCGCCATTTGCCGGTTGGTTTCCTTCAGGTCCTTCAGCGGCAACACGACACGCGCCTGCAAATCCAGCAGACGTTGTTGCTGCTCGCGAATGGCCGGAATGTTCCGCGTGAGGATCGCGCTATACGGATGCCCTTCGCTGACGATCTTGTCGGCCCATTCGAGATCCGTTTCGCTACCCGGGAAACGCGCGATAAATTCGGCGCGCGGCATGCCGCACTTGTCGACGACGGTGTGCAGAATCTGACGCTCGACCTGACGCACTTCATCCACTTGCGCGCGCAACGTGTCGCACAGACGCTCGACGGTACGCGCGGTGAAGCGGATCGTCATTAGCTCGTTCTGGATGGTTTCCTGCGCCTTCAGATAGGACTTGGACTTGTAGCCTTCCTTCTCGAACGCGCGACGCATCTTGTCGAACCATTCGCTGATGAGGGCAAACTTTTCGAGCGACGCACGCTTGAGCGCTTCCATTTGCGCTGCGTTGGCCGTGGCCTGCGCGGTGCCGTCGTCTTCTTCCTCGTCCTCTTCGTCCTCTTCCTCTTCTTCCTCGTCTTCGCTCTCGATGGCTTCCGCTTCCTGCACCGAGAAGCCGTCCGCGTCTTCCGCGTCGGCGTCGATCAGGCCGTCGACCAGTTCGTCGATACGGATTTCCTCGTTCGCGACGCGCTCGGCCATGGCCAGAATGTCGGCGATCGTGGTCGGGCACGCGGAGATGGCCATCACCATGTGCTTCAGGCCGTCTTCGATCCGCTTCGCAATCTCGATTTCGCCTTCACGCGTGAGCAGCTCGACCGTGCCCATTTCGCGCATGTACATGCGCACGGGGTCCGTCGTGCGGCCGAATTCGGAGTCGACGGTGGAGAGCGCGACTTCGGCTTCCTCTTCCACTTCGTCGTCCGACGAAGCGGCCGGAGCGTTGTCGTTCAGCAGCAGCGTTTCGGCATCGGGCGCCTGCTCATAGACAGCCACGCCCATGTCGTTAAACGTGCTGATGATGCCTTCGATCGCCTCGGTCTCGGTGAAGTTGTCCGGCAGGTGATCGTTGATTTCAGCGTACGTGAGGAAGCCGCGCTCCTTGCCGAGCTTGATCAGCGCGCGCAGTTTCGAACGACGCTCTTCCAGTTCCTCGACCGTGCCGGGCTGCGACGACGAAAACGCGTCTTTCAGCAGCGCCTTTTCTTTCGCACGGCGGTCGCGAGCCTTGGCCTTTTCCACTTTGCCGGGAGCGGCCACAGGGGTTTCTTCGCTTTGGGTTGCGTCGTCATCGACGGGTACTTCATTCAGCTTTTTCGTCATGGAGTTCGCCGTACCGGCTGTAGTCTCGACTCGCGGCTGGTGGACAACAGCCGGTTGAACCGTGGATACTGGAGTCTCGCGCACTGCCGCATCGTCCTGCGCGACAGCCGCTTCCCTTGCGCTTCTGACACCCGGCCGCCTCGCAGCCGGAGGCGGTACGGCTTGCGCCGTCTTCGTGACCGCCGTTGCCACTCCTTTTGCCTTGCCTGCCGGCTCCGCTTGCGCGGGCGAAGTGGTCGATGATTTTCTCCTGGCAGCCGGTGTCACGCTGGCAGCAGACACCTTCCGGGTAGAAGAAACCAACTTGGCCGAGGCGACCTTTGCGGTCTGCTCCGTGGAGCGTGGGCCTGTTTTGCTCTTTCCACCTGTAGTCTTTGCCATCGCATCGCCTTTTCGCCTTTGCTAGGAAAACCCTTGAAAAACAAACCGCTGGAAACCTTTTATTATACCACTCAGGCTTCTGCGGCTCCGCCTACAAGCCGAGCTGGCGCTTCATGTCAGCTCGCTTACGATTAAGCTCCGCGAGTTCCGCGAACTCCTCCGGCGTGTGCCGGGATTGCCGCGAAAGCTGCTCGAGACGATCGCAATAAGCGTCGTAACGCATCTTCAGAATCGCCGCTTTCAGTTCCTCCCCGACGATCCGTTCCTGCTCGCGCCGCTCCTCGATGACGGTCGCATCTTCCGGGTCCTTCAGCAACAAATCCCGGACATTTTCATCATAGTCCAGAATTTTGCGAAAGATTTCCTCGAAAGTTGGGGCGTTTGCACCGTTTCGCAATAGGTCGGAGAGCAACTGGAACTCCGCCGAATCGCCGAGTGCGCGCGCGTGCGTCGTCACTTCCTCGAATAGCTCGCCGTGCCGCGTGACGGTCAGCAGCGCCTGTTCGGCCTCCTCGTCGAGCACCGCGACCGTGCGCGGATACATCACAAGATTGCGCAGTGTCTTTTCCTCGATGCCCGTGACGCTGCGCCGGTCCTTGCGAGCCGGCGCGAGGCGCGCGGCCGCCGCGATGCGCGAATCGACCTCGCAGAGCGCGGCCACCTCGTCGAACGGCACGTCGAGCCGGTCGGCGAACATATGCATGATCTGCGCGCGCAACGCATTGGCCGGCAGCGCCTGCAACAGCGGCTTCGCGTCGAACAGCGCGCGCGCCCGGCCTTCGGGCTGATCCAGTTCCTTGCCGGCGAGTACCTCGTTCAGCATGAACTGCGACAGCGGCATCGCACGCTCGACCTGCTCGCCGAACCCCTCGGTGCCGAATTCGCGCACGTAGCTGTCCGGATCGTGCTCCGTGGGCAGAAACAGGAAGCGGATGGTCCGGTTGTCCGCCGCATGCGGCAAGCAGGCGTCCAAAGCCCGACGCGCGGCGCGCCGCCCAGCCGAGTCGCCGTCGAAACTGAAAATGACCGTGTCGGTCTGGCGCATCAGCTTCTGCACATGGACCGGCGTGCAAGCCGTGCCGAGCGTGGCGACCGCGTTCTGGAACCCCAATTGAGCCAGCGCGACCACGTCCATATAGCCTTCGACGACCAGCACGTAGCCCTGTTCCCGAATCGCGAGACGCGCCTCGAAGAGGCCGTATAACTCGCTGCCTTTGTTAAATAGCGGCGTTTCCGGAGAATTCAAATATTTCGGCTCACCGCCGTCCAGCACGCGGCCGCCGAAGCCGATCACCTGTCCCTTCACATTGCGTATCGGGAACATGATCCGCTCGCGAAAGCGGTCGTAGCGCCGGTTCTGACCCTGCGCGTCCGATTTTTCGCTGACGATCACGAGACCCGATTCGACCAGCGAGTCATCGCGATAGTTCGGAAACGCGGCTTCGAGGTTCTGCCAGCCGTCCGGCGCGTAGCCGAGGCCAAAGCGCGCGGCGATCTCGCCGGTCAAACCGCGCTTCTTCAGGTATTGGATGGCGACCGGCGCGCCGCGCAGTTGCTTGCGGTAGTAATCGCAGGCGGTCTGCATGACGTCGGAAAGCGCGGTGGTGACTGCTTTGGAAGCGGCCGGCGAATAGCCGCCGCCCGAGCCGCCTGCGCCTCCGTAGCCGGGCGAAGGCTCGTTCGGCACTGTCAGGCCGACGGATTGCGCAAGTTCGTTGACGGCTTCGGGAAACGAGGCGCCGACGTGTTCCATCAGGAAACCGATCGCGGTGCCGTGGGCGCCGCAGCCGAAGCAGTGATAGAACTGCTTCGTCGGACTAACGGTGAACGACGGGCTTTTCTCGTTGTGAAACGGGCAAAGCCCCATGAAGTTCGCGCCGCCCTTCTTCAACTGCACGTACCGGCCCACCACGTCGACGATATCGACGCGGTTGAGCAGATCCTGCAGGAATGACGGAGGAATCAAGGTAGATGACGCTGCCTGAATGACTGCCTGAAACACCCGATGCGGCGCGCGCCACGCTCAACCGCGGGCACGCGAACCACACACAGCCCGCGCTTTCGCCTTACTTCGCGAGCGCGGCTTTGACCTGCGCCGACACCGCCGTCATGTCGGCACGGCCCGCGAGCTTCGGCTTGAGCACGCCCATTACCTTGCCCATGTCCTGCGGACCGGCGGCACCGGTTTGCGCGACGGCGGCCTGCACCTCGGCGACGATTTCCGCCTCGGACATCTGCTCGGGCATGTATGCCGAAAGAATGGCCAACTCCGCCTTTTCCTTGTCGGCGAGATCCGTGCGGCCCGCGCCTTCGAACTGGCTGATCGAGTCCTTGCGCTGCTTGATCATCTTGTCGATGACAGCGGTCACCGCGGCGTCGTCCAGCGTCACGCGCTCGTCGACTTCGCGTTGCTTGATCGCGGCGAGCAGCAGCCGGATCGTGCCAAGACGCTCGGTCTCACGTGCCCGCATGGCGGTTTTCATATCGTCGTTGATCCGGTCTTTGAGGCTCATCACTCACCTGAATGCGTTGAAAATTGAGAACCGGCCGCGTCGGACATACGCACAAGCACGCACAAGCAGCGCATGAACACAAACGCCCGCTTGGGACTGCTTCCTCAAGCGGGTTGACGCAATTGTGCGTAGTGGATGCGACCCTGCTGGCTGGTCCGAAGAGACCGTGTTTTCCGTGACGGCACTGGTTGCGCCGTCACCGGTTCGTTGTCGTTGTTCCGTTGGACTGCAACAGCGGCAACACCAGAATCAGTAGAACTTCTTTGGCAGCATCTGGCTGCGCAGACGCTTGAAATGACGCTTCACCGCGGCGGCCTTCTTGCGTTTGCGCTCAGCCGTAGGCTTTTCGTAAAACTCGCGCGCCCGCAGTTCCGTCAGCAACCCGCTTTTCTCCATGGTGCGCTTGAAACGGCGCATGGCGACTTCAAACGGCTCGTTGTCTTTTACGCGGATGGTCGTCATTTTTCAATAACGGAACTTTGTAAAGGTTCAGGAGTATAGCAGAGCTTTTACACAAAGCCACTGCGCCGTCAAGCCCCCCGGGCGTACTCGGCGGCAGCCTGGCCGGCCGCCACGCCCGACGCCCAGGCCCACTGAAAATTGTAGCCGCCGAGCCAGCCCGTGACGTCCACCGCCTCGCCGATGAAGTACAGGCCCGGCGCGCGGGCGCTCATCATCGTTGTCGACGAAAGGTCGCGGGTGTCGACGCCGCCGCGCGTCACTTCGGCCTTGCGGTAGCCTTCGGTGCCGTTGGGCGTGAGCGTCCAGCGCGACAGCGCCTCGCCGATGCGCCGTAGCGCCTTGTCCGGCAGATCGGCCACACGCGCCTCGGCGGGAATCTGATGGGTGTCGAGCCACACGTGGGCGAGCCGCTGCGGCACCCATTCCGACAACAGATTCGCGATCTGGCGACGGGTCCCGGTCTTCGCTTCGAGCAACGCGGCAGCCGCATCCTGATTCGGCAGCAGATCGATGTGGATCGGCTCGCCCGGCTGCCAGTAGCTCGAAATCTGCAGCACGCCAGGGCCGGAAAGCCCGCGGTGCGTGAGCAGCAAATCCTCTTCGAATTCGGCGCCCGTCTTCTTGTTCCCCGTGGCGATCCGCACTTCCAGCGACACGCCCGACAGCGCCGAAAACGGCTCCCAGTCGGCGGCGGCAAAAGTCAGCGGGACGAGCGCGGGACGCGTGTCGATCAGCTTGTGGCCGA
The DNA here is from genome assembly GCF_000172415.1 of Paraburkholderia graminis C4D1M. GTDB lineage: Bacteria > Pseudomonadota > Gammaproteobacteria > Burkholderiales > Burkholderiaceae > Paraburkholderia > Paraburkholderia graminis. The sequence continues at coordinate 532,382 of NZ_ABLD01000002.1, read as the reverse complement.
ATTGCTTCGCCAGACGATAAGCGAAATCCGTCGCGCCGATCTTCGGAATCGACAGCCCGCCCGTTGCGACGACGAGCGCGCGCGCCGCAATCGGACCCGCGTTCGTGTCGAGCGTGAAGCGGCCCTCGGCGTCCTGCCTCACATGTTCGACGGACAGCGGCGTGCGCCAGGCGACGTGCCCCGCGTCGCACTCGCTTTTGAGCACGTTGATGACCGCGTCGCTCGACTCGTTGCAGAACAACTGGCCCTTGTGCTTCTCATGCCACGTCACGTGATGGCGCTTGAGCAACGCCATGAAATCGCGCGGCGTGTAGCGTGCGAGCGCGGAGCGGCAAAAATGCGGATTCGCCGACAAATAATTGGCCGGGCCCGCGTACAGATTCGTGAAGTTGCAGCGGCCGCCACCCGAGATGCGGATTTTTTCCGCGAGACGCTGCGAGTGATCGATCAGCACGACACGCCGGCCCAGTTGCCCGGCCACGGCCGCGCACATCATGCCGGCCGCGCCCGCGCCGATCACTGCGATATCGAAGGATTCCATGGGGCCGCATTGTACCTGCGGGCCGGCGGCGGCTTGCCCGCGCTGCTATACTTTCAGGCTTACTTCTCTGCGTTGCGGACGCTCTCAAGCGTCCGTTTCAGCCCCACCAGACATGCTCGTTCTCGGCATCGAAAGCTCCTGCGACGAAACCGGCCTCGCGCTCTACGACACCGAGCGCGGCCTGCTCGCGCATGCGCTGCATTCGCAGATCGCGATGCATCGCGAGTATGGCGGCGTGGTGCCCGAACTCGCGTCGCGCGACCATATACGGCGTGCGCTGCCCTTGCTCGAAGAGGTGATGGAGCGCGCGGGCGCGGCACGCGGCGACATCGACGCGATCGCCTATACGCAAGGGCCGGGGCTCGCGGGCGCGCTGCTGGTGGGCGCGAGCGTCGCCAATTCGCTGGCGATGGCGTGGGACAAGCCGACCATCGGCATTCATCATCTGGAAGGGCATTTGCTGTCGCCGCTGCTCGTCGACGAACCGCCGCCGTTTCCGTTTGTCGCATTGCTGGTGTCGGGCGGCCATACACAGTTGATGCGCGTGACCGACGTGGGCGTGTACGAAACCCTTGGCGAGACGCTCGACGACGCCGCCGGCGAAGCCTTCGACAAAACCGCCAAGTTGCTTGGCCTAGGCTATCCGGGCGGCCCGGAAGTCTCGCGCATGGCCGAATTCGGCACGCCGGGCGCGGTCGTGCTGCCTCGTCCGATGCTGCATTCCGGTGACCTCGACTTCAGTTTCAGCGGTCTGAAAACGGCTGTGCTCACGCACGCGAAAAAGCTCGGCGGCGCGAACATCTGCGAGCAGGCGAAAGCGGACCTGGCGCGCGGTTTCGTCGACGCAGCCGTCGATGTGCTGGCAACGAAGTCGATTGCCGCGCTCAAGCGCGCGAAGCTGAACCGCCTCGTCGTGGCGGGCGGCGTGGGCGCGAACCGGCAGTTGCGCGAAGCGCTCTCGGCGGCGGCGCAAAAGCGCAACTTCTATGTGCATTACCCGGACTTGTCGCTGTGCACGGACAACGGTGCAATGATCGCGCTCGCCGGTGCATTGCGGCTTCAGCGCTGGCCGGATCAGTCGGGCAAGGACTACGCATTTACCGTGAAGCCGCGCTGGGATCTGAGCTCGCTCGCGCGCTGAACGTGAGTCAGATTTTCACGTAGCGCCCGACGCATCCCGTGTAAATGCCGACAAAAAAGCCGCTTCAGCAAGCGGCTTTTCATTCAGTCATTGCCGGCTATCAGTCGGCGTTAAACCACTCGCTTAGCGCGTTCGATCACCGCATACGCGCTGTGATTGTGGATCGACTCGAAGTTCTCGGCCTCGAGCACATAAGCGACGATCCGCTCGTCCGCGTTCAGACGTTGCGCGACGTCGCGCACGAGGTCTTCGACGAACTTCGGGTTCTCGTACGCGCGCTCAGTGACGAACTTCTCGTCCGGGCGCTTGAGCAAGCCCCACAGTTCGCACGACGCTTCTTCTTCGGCGATACGGATCAGGTCTTCCACCGCGACCTCGCCTGCCAGTTCTGCGTTGATCGTGACGTGCGAGCGCTGGTTGTGCGCGCCGTACTGCGAGATCTTCTTCGAGCACGGGCAGAGGCTTGTGACGGGCACGAGCACCTTCAGGAACAGGCGGGTTTCGCCGTTGCGCGTGTCGCCGGTCAGCGTCACTTCGTAATCGAGCAGGCTTTGCACACCCGACACCGGCGCGGTCTTGTTCACGAAGTAAGGAAACGACACCTCGATGCGGCCCGCCTCGGCCTCGAGCTTTTGGAGCATCGCGGCGAGCATCGTGCGGAACGTCGCCGGTTCGAGTGGCGCCTTGTTCTCCTCGAGCAACGCGACGAAGCGCGACATGTGCGTGCCCTTCTGATCGGCGGGCAAATGGACGTCGAGGTTCCACGTGCCGACCGTCGGCTGCGCGTCACCGCTTTGTGTGCGCACGGTCAACGGATGGCGCACCGCCTTGACGCCAACCCGCTGAATCGGAATCTGGCGGGTATCCGGCGTGCTTTGCACGTCGGGCATCACAAAGGCGGGATTCATCTGATTCATGTTCTTGTCCTTTCAGGAAGACGCTGACCCGCCACCCTGTGTTCAACTTCGCAGAAAATCTCCGCTCCTTGAAGCAAGTCTTCGTGGATGAAGAATCGCCCCTTTGAGGCGTTCGCGAAGCGACAGGTCTGGGAGTCGTCAGCGGCCGCGCGAAGCAAAAACCGCAACGGCAAACGCCGGCCCCTGCCGGCGTTCGATGATGGGCACACGCCCATCGACTCAAGTTAGAGATGGCGCATCGTGGCGGCCGGCGCGTTGAGCGAGCGGCTAGCCTGACTGGTCAACAGATGCGATCGACCAGCCTAAGCCCCCGCTCAAGCAACCCGCTTAACCGACGATTGCGCGCCGACCGCACCGCTCGACAGGAAGCGTTCGCGAATCGACTTCGCGATGCCCGCGGCGTCCAGTCCGCATGCGGCGAGCAGCTTGGCCGGATCGCCATGATCGATGAAGCGGTCGGGAAGGCCCAATTGTAGTACCGGACGCATAACCCCACTCTCGAGCAGGGCTTCGACGCACGCCGAGCCCGCGCCGCCCATTACACAGCCCTCTTCGACAGTGACGATGGCGTCGTGCGTTTCCGCCAGTTGACGCACGAGGTCTGCGTCGAGCGGCTTCACGAAACGCATGTTCGCCACCGTGGCGTCGAGTTGTTCGGCAGCCGCGAGCGACGGCGCGACCATCGTGCCGAACGCGAGGATCGCAATGCGCTTGCCCGCCGGTTGCGAGGTTTCGCGACGCACTTCGCCCTTGCCGACCGGCAGCGCGGCCATCTGCTTGACCGTCGCCACGCCGGTGCCGGCGCCGCGCGGATAGCGAACCGCCGTCGGGCACGACTGCTGCAGCGCCGTGTACAGCATCTGGCGGCTTTCGTTTTCGTCCGACGGAACCATCACCATCATGTTCGGAATGCAGCGCATGAACGCGAGGTCGTAGGCGCCCGCGTGCGTCGCACCGTCCGCGCCGACCAGACCCGCACGGTCGATGGCGAACACCACCGGCAGATTCTGCAGCGCGACGTCGTGGATCAACTGGTCGTAAGCGCGCTGCAGGAACGTCGAGTAGATCGCGACGACCGGCTTCATGCCGTCGGCGGCGAGGCCACCGGCGAACGTGACCGCATGCTGCTCGGCGATGCCGACGTCGAAATAGCGATCCGGGAAGCGCTTCTCGAACTCCACCATGCCCGAGCCTTCGCGCATGGCCGGTGTGATGCCGACGACGCGCGCGTCCAGTTCAGCGGCATCGCACAGCCATTCGCCGAACACCTGCGTGTAGGTTTTCTTCGACGGCGCGGAGGCCGGCTTGATGCCCTCGGCCGGATTGAACTTGCCGGGGCCGTGGTACAGGACCGGATCGGCCTCGGCCAGCTTGTAGCCCTGGCCCTTCTTCGTCACCACGTGCAGGAATTGCGGACCGCGCAGTTCCTTGATGTTTTGCAGCGTGGGGATCAGCGAATCGAGATCATGGCCGTCGATCGGGCCGATGTAGTTAAAGCCGAATTCCTCGAACAGCGTAGCCGGCACGATCATGCCCTTCGCGTGCTCTTCGAGCTTGCGCGCCAGATCGAGCATGGGCGGAGCGACGCGCAGTACGCGCTCGACGCCCGCGCGCGCGGCAGCGTAGAAACGTCCGGACATAAGCCGCGCGAGATGGCGATTGAGCGCGCCGACCGGCGGCGAAATCGACATGTCGTTGTCGTTCAGGATCACGAGCAGCGGCACGTCGTCTTCCACGCCCGCGTTGTTCATGGCTTCGAAGGCCATGCCCGCCGTCATGGCGCCGTCGCCGATCACGGCGATGCCCATGCGGTTGTCGCCCTGCAGCTTGCTCGCGATGGCCATGCCGAGCGCCGCGGAAATCGACGTGCTCGAATGCGCGGTGCCGAACGTGTCGTACTCGGACTCGTCGCGCTTCGGGAAGCCGGAGATGCCGCCCAACTGGCGCAGCGTGTGCATCCGTTCGCGGCGGCCCGTCAGGATCTTGTGCGGATACGTCTGATGGCCGACGTCCCACACGATGCGGTCGTGCGGTGTGTCGAACACATAGTGCAGAGCAATGGTCAACTCGACCGTGCCGAGGTTGGACGAGAGATGGCCGCCCGTCTGCGACACGCTGTCGAGCACAAAAGCGCGCAACTCGTCGGCAAGCGGTTGCAATTGGCGGCGATCGAGGCGGCGCAGGGCGGCCGGGTCGTCGATGGTTTTCAGCAAGTCGTACATCGTCGTTCCATTGTAGGAAAACTTACGCGCCCGCACTTCATACACGCACCTTGTGGGACGGTGCGCGGCGGCGGGCTTTCGCGTTCAGCTAACCCGGTTCACCACCAGGTCGGCCAATTCGGCAAGACGCTGCGCGCGTGCGCCGAACGGCGCCAGCGCGGCGTGCGCGTCGCTGCGCAACTGCGCGGCGAGCGAACGCGATGCGTCGAGCCCAATAATCGACACGTAGGTCGGCTTGCCGTCCTTCGCGTCCTTGCCTGCTGTCTTGCCGAGCGTCGCGGAATCGGTCGTGACGTCGAGAATATCGTCGACGACCTGAAACGCGAGACCGACCGCGGCCGAATAAGCGTCGAGCGAACGCATCGCGTTTGCGTCGGGTGCCTCGCCGGCCAGCGCGCCCATGCGCACCGCGGCGCGCAGCAACGCGCCGGTCTTCATGCGGTGCATGGTTTCGAGCTGCGCGCGCGTCAGCGTATGACCGACGCTCGCGAGGTCGATGGCTTGACCGCCGCACATGCCGATCGAACCGCTCGCGAGAGCCAGTTCGCGCACGAGCGCCGCCTGTTGCGCCGGCGCCAGCACATCGGACGTCAACGAAACGAACGCCTGCGATTGCAGCGCGTCCCCAACCAGCAGTGCCGTGGCTTCGTCATATTTGACGTGTACCGTGGGCTTGCCGCGACGCAGTGCGTCGTCGTCCATGCAGGGCATGTCATCGTGCACGAGCGAATACACGTGGATCATTTCGAGCGCCGCTGCCGCCGCATCGAGACACTCGGCGCGCGCGCCGGTGAGTTCGCCCGCTGCATGGCACAGCAACGGGCGGACCCGCTTGCCGCCGCCGAGCACCGCGTAGCGCATCGCTTCGTGAAGCTTTGCAGGCTCCGTTGTTTCAGCCGGCAAGTAGTGTTCGAGTGCCGCTTCGACGCGCTCGAGCACCGAGCGAGTCCATTGTTCGAATGTCATAGGTCGTCCCCGCTTTCAGTAGCGGCTGTTCCTGCTGTATTCACGGGCAGTGGCTTGAGCGTCTCACCGTCGAGCACCCGTACCTGCTGCTCGACCTTCTCGAGCTGCTGCTGGCAAAACGCCACCAGAGCCGCGCCGCGCCGATACGCGGACAGCGACTCTTCGAGGCTCAGATTGCCGCTTTCCATGCGTGCAACGAGGCCCTCCAGCTCCGCCTGCGCCGCCTCGTAATTCTCGGGCAGCGGCGTGTTGTCGACGCCCTCGGCTGGCGCGGCAGCGGTATCGTTCGACGCGGTCTTCGCCATGAATAGTCGCAAAAATTAAAACAAGTCGGACATTCTACGGCAAAAGCGATAAATCCGATCTCCCAGCCCACCTTCGGGCTGCGTGTTCTCCGGTGGCCGCCCTGTCAGTCTCGCAGAAAAAAATCGATCGGTCTGTGCCGAAAAGGCCGAACTTTCCCGACATTTTTGACCCAAATCAGTGACTTAACTGTCCCAAGGAGGGGGAAACAGGTATAATCTCGGGCTCCCTAAATCGAATCTTCGATGGTTGGGTTGTTCACTGCTTTCACGTCTTCATCGGGAGTGGGAATGTCCAATCTGAGCAATGCATTGCAGTTGCGGTCTGTTCACAGCCAACTGCCAGTCACGGCTTACTTTGACGAAGCGCTTCTAACGCGCGAAATCGAAACCCTTTTCAGGAAAGGTCCCCGTTACGTCGGGCACGAACTCATGGTGCCGGAAGTGGGGAATTATTTTGCCTTGCCCAGCGAAAGCGAGGGGCGCGTGCTCGTTCGTAACCAGCAGTCGCAAGTCGAACTTCTGTCGAACGTGTGCCGCCACCGGCAGGCCATCATGCTCAACGGCCGCGGCCACGCGGAGAATATCGTCTGTCCCCTGCATCGCTGGACATACGACCTCAACGGCCAGCTTCTCGGCGCTCCGCATTTCGCGGACAACCCCTGTCTGAATCTCGGCGCCACGCCGCTGCAGAACTGGCAAGGGCTGCTGTTCGAAGCACAAGGCCGCGACGTCGCGCGCGATCTGTCCAACCTCGGCACCAGACAACACTTCGACTTCTCGGGCTTCATGTTCGATCACGTCGAAGTGCACGAGTGCAACTACAACTGGAAGACCTTTATCGAGGTCTATCTGGAGGACTATCACGTTGCGCCGTTCCATCCGGGCCTTGGCAGCTTCGTCAATTGCGACGACCTCGCGTGGGAATTCGGCGAGTGGTACAGCGTGCAAACGGTGGGCGTGCACAAAGGCCTCGAGCAGCCGGGCAGTCCGACGTACCGCAAATGGCACGACGAAGTCCTGCGTTTTCGCGGCGGCATCCGCCCGAGTTCGGCGCGATCTGGATGGTGTACTACCCCGGCATCATGATCGAGTGGTATCCGCACGTGCTGGTCGTGTCATGGCTGATTCCGCGCGGTCCGCAGAAAACCACCAACGTGGTCGAGTTCTATTACCCTGAGGAAATCGCGTTGTTCGAGCGTGAGTTCGTCGAAGCGGAGCGCGCCGCGTATATGGAAACGGCGCGTGAAGACGACGAGATCGCCGAACGCATGGACGCGGGCCGCCGGGCACTCATGGAACGCGGCGAGTCGCAGGTTGGTCCATACCAGAGCCCGATGGAAGACGGCATGCAGCACTTCCACGAGTTCCTGCGGCGCGAACTGGGCACGATCTAGAATCGGCGCTCACGCATCGCCTCATTCGCGTTTGCACGAACGCATGGAAAGACGGGCTTCGGCCCGTCTTTTTTTGTTTAGACTAACGATGTAGCCCAGCCATCCGGTCGCGTCATGAGGCCGCCGGCAAGGGAGCCGCCATCGCCCGCATCGAGGAGACGTCATGCCCCACACTCACTACACCACTTTGATCTCCGCGACCAATCTCGCGGAACGGCTCGCCGAGGCACCGGGCAGCGTGTTCGTCATCGACTGCCGGTTCGATCTGGCCGATCCCGAAGCCGGCGAAAAGGCGTATCTCGCCGGACATCTGCCGGGCGCGCATTATCTGCATCTCGACCGCGACCTGTCGGGGCCGAAAACCGGCACCAATGGACGCCATCCGTTGCCGGATCGCGAGCGGCTCGTCGAAACGCTGGAATCGCGCGGCCTGAAGCAAGGCCAGCAAGTTGTCGCGTATGACGCGCAAGGCGGCATGTACGCCGCGCGCGCGTGGTGGCTGCTGCGCTGGCTCGGCCACGACGCGGTCGCGCTGCTCGACGGCGGATTGCAGGCGTGGGAAGCCGCGGGCCAGCCGCTCACGCAAGACGTGCCGCCGCAAAACACCGGCGACTTCAAGGCCGGCGCGCCGCTGTCCGTTACCGTCGACGCGCACATGATCGAGCGCAATCTCGGCTCGAAGGAACGCGTGGTGGTCGACGCGCGCGCGGCCGACCGCTATCGCGGCGAGAACGAGACGCTGGATCGCGTAGGCGGCCATATTCCCGGCGCGCTCAATCGCTTCTTCAAGGACAACCTCACCGCCGACGGCCGCTTCAAGCCGGCTCACACGCTCCGCGACGAGTTCCACGTGCTGCTCGGCGACACGCCGCCGGAACACGTCGTCCTGCAATGCGGCTCGGGCGTGACAGCGTGCGTCAATGCGCTTGCAATGGAAGTGGCCGGCCTGCATGGCGCCGCGCTCTACGCGGGTTCCTGGAGCGAATGGAGTTCGGACGCGAAGCGGCCCGTCGCGACCGGGCCGAAGCCTTGAGGCCGCGCGAAGATTAAGTCTGAAAGACGAAAGGCCGTTGCCGCTTATAAGCGGCAACGGCCTTTTTTCATTCAGCAAACGCACCCGCCTCCAAACACTCCGAATCGCCCGTCAAGCCACGCCGTGCTGCTTGAACCAGGTGAGCGCGCGGCGCCAGCCGTCTTCGGCATCGGCCTTCTTGTAGCTCGGCCGATAATCCGCAAAGAACGCATGGCCCGCATCGTCGTAGACAACGAACTGCGAACCGCGCGCGACGTTCGGCCCTTGCGCGATCGCCTGCTTCATCTGCTCGAGCGATTCCTGCGGAATGCTCTGATCCTGCAAGCCGTAAAGACCGAGCACCGGCGCGTGAAGATCGGCCACGCGGTCGAGCGGATTCGCCGGGTTGGTGGCCGTGTGATCGCCGGCTACGCGCCCATACCACGCGACCGCCGCCTTCAGCCGCGGCTCGTGCTCGGCATACAGCCAGGCCATGCGGCCGCCCCAGCAAAAGCCCGTCACACCGAGGCGCTTCAGATCGCCGCCGTGCTCGCCGGCCCATGCAACGGTCGCGTCGAGATCGGCCAGCGCCTGGTCGTCCGGCACTTTGCTGAGGATCTGCTGACTGATCTGCGCAATGGTCGGCAGCGCCATCGGATCGCCTTCGCGGACAAACAGATCCGGCGCAATGGCCAGATAGCCGAGTTTGGCGAAGCGCCGGCAAACGTCGGCGATATGCTCATGCACGCCGAACGCCTCGTGAATCACGATGATCACCGGCAGATGCGTCTTGCCCTTCGGCTGCGCGCGATAGGCGGGCACCAGCGTGCCGCCCGAGCGCACGGCAATTTCGCCGGCCTCGAGACCTTCGCTATCGGTATGGATGGTTTGCGCCGACACCGGCAACACCGCAGCCGCGAAGCCGGTGCCGAGTGCGGCCTTGATGAAGGTGCGTCGATTGAAGGGAACGTGCGGGGCGAGGCTGTCGACATCGGGGTTCAGCATGCGGGCGCTCCTCGTTGAACGGTGGAGGCAACAGGATACGCCTCACGCGTGTCCCGTTGCAGATCCGAACATGCGAACATGCAACCACGCGCGAACGTGCGAACGTCCAACATGCCGCGCAGTCAGTGCAGCTTGACCCGCGGCAACGTGGTGCGCCGCAGCCAGTGCGCGAACGTGTCGAGCACCATGCGCGCATAGCCGTGCAGCGCGGCGATATGCAGCCGGTACAGCGACATGTACATGAAGCGCGCGAACAGCCCTTCAATCAGCATATTGCCGCCGATCACCCCGCCCATCAGATTGCCGACCGCGCTGAAGTGCCCGAGCGACACGAGCGAGCCGAAGTCGCGATACGTGAACTCGGGCAGCGGCCGGTTCTCGAGCCGCGCCGCCAGCGCCTTCAACAGAAAGCTCGCCTGCTGATGCGCGGCCTGCGCGCGCGGCGGCACATTCTTCTCGTTGCCCGGCCACGGACACGCCGCGCAATCGCCGAGCGCGAACACGTTGTCGTCGATTTCGGTTTGCAGCGTGCGGCGCACGTTGAGTTGACCAAGACGGTTGACGGGCAGGCCGTCGAGCTGGCTCAGAATAGCCGGCGCCCTGATGCCCGCCGCCCACACCGTCAGATCGGCGCGCACGGTTTTGCCGCTTGCCGTGCGGATGATGCCGGGCGCGACCTCGGCCACGGTTTCGCTCGTCATCAGCCTGACGCCGAGCTTGGTCAGCAATTCGGCCGTTGCCGTCGACACGCGTTCCTGCAAGGCCGGCAAAATGCGCGGCCCCGCTTCGATCAATACGATGCCCACGTCATGCCGCGGATCGAGCTTATGCAGACCATACGCGGACAACACCTGCGCCGTATTGCGCAATTCCGCCGACAGTTCGACGCCGGTCGCGCCGCCGCCGACAATCGCCACCTGAATGCGCGGCTCGGTTGAAGGCGACGTGCCCGGTCCCGACTCGACCGGTTCATGCGCCTGATGCTCGGCCCGCATGCAAGCCGCGATCAGGCGCTTGCGAAAGCGCTCGGCCTGGCTGACGGTATCGAGTGCAAGGGAGAATTCCGGCGCGCCTTTCACGCCGAAGAATGCGGTCGTGCTGCCGATCGCGATGATCAGCGTGTCGTACTCGAGCTGGCGTACGGGCAGCAGTTCGGCGCCGTCGTCGTCGAGTACGGTGCCGAGCGTGAGGCGCTTGTTCGCGCGATCGAGTCCCGTCAGCTCGCCCTGCTGAAACTCGAAGCCATGCCAGCGCGCTTGCGCCGCATATTCGAGTTCCTGCGTGAACGGGTCCATGCTGCCGGCCGCCACTTCATGCAACAGCGGCTTCCAGATATGCGTCGGGTTACGGTCGACGAGCGTGACCTGCGCACGCGTGCCCGCCTTGTTGTTGTGACCATAGCGATCGCCCAGGCGAGTTGCCAGCTCGAGTCCTCCTGCGCCTCCGCCAACGACGATAAAACGATGCATTGAACTCTCCGTATTTGCCGATGGGTTGTGCGTCGTAATCGCGCGCCGCGGGCACGCGTTCTTACCGATTGTCCGTGAGCCGCACGGGTTGTCACAAGCTGCCAATTTGCATGTGTGACATGCAAACGACGCTATTGCGCGCCGTCACACCTGCGTCAATGCGCTTCCTCCCAGTTGAGCCCCGCGCCGACTTCCGCGACCAGCGGCACTTTCAGCGCGGCGACGCCGCACATCAACTCCGGCAGACGCTTGCGCACGTCGGACAGTTCTTCGTCGGGTACTTCGAGGATCAGTTCGTCGTGCACCTGCATGATCATGCGCGTGCCGATGTTCGATTCTTCGATCCACTTCTGCACCGCGATCATCGAGAGCTTGATGAGGTCGGCGGCCGTGCCTTGCATCGGCGCGTTAATAGCCGCGCGTTCGGCGGCCTGACGGCGCGGACCGTTGCCGCCGTTGATTTCCGGCAGCCACAGCCGTCGGCCGAAAACGGTCTCGACATAACCCTTGGCTTTCGCGCTCAAGCGCGTCTCGTCCATATAACGCGCGACGCCCGGATAACGTGCGAAATAGCGGTCGATATAAAGCTTGGCGGCATCGCGCGTAATGCCGAGATTCGACGCGAGTCCGAACGAACTCATGCCGTAGATCAGTCCGAAGTTGATGACCTTCGCCACGCGCCGCTGATCGTTCGACACTTCGAGCGGCGTCACGCTGAAAATTTCCGCTGCGGTCGCGCGGTGAATGTCTTCACCTTCCGAGAAGGCGCGTAGCAACGATTCGTCGCCGGAAATGTGCGCCATGATGCGCAGTTCGATTTGCGAGTAATCCGCGGAAACGAGCTTGTGTCCCGGCGGCGCAATGAAGGCTTCGCGAATGCGGCGGCCTTCGCCGGTGCGCACAGGAATGTTCTGCAGGTTCGGATCGTTCGACGCAAGACGCCCCGTGACCGCGACGGCCTGCGCATAGTTCGTGTGCACGCGGCCAGTGTTTGCGTTGACCATGCGCGGCAGCTTGTCGGTGTACGTGGACTTCAGCTTCGACAAGCCGCGATGTTCGAGCAGAATCTTGGGCAGCGGATAATCTTCGGCGAGCTTTTGCAGCACTTCTTCGTCCGTCGAAGGCGCGCCGCTCGGCGTTTTCTTCACGACCGGCAACTCGAGTCGTTCGAAGAAGATCTGGCCAATCTGCTTCGGCGAACCGAGGTTGAATTCGCCGCCGGCCAGCACATATGCCTCGCTCTCCAACTGGATAAGCCGCGTTGCAATTTCGCTGCTTTGCTGACGCAACTTTTCCGCGTCGATCAAAACGCCGCTGCGCTCCATCTTGCGCAAAACGCGCGACGTGGGCACTTCGATGTCGCGATACACATGCTCGAGCGTCTCTTCCGCCGCGAGCTGCGGATACAGCGTTTGATGCAGACGCAACGTGATGTCGGCGTCTTCGGCTGCGTATTCGGCGGCCTTGTCGAGCGCGACTTCGTCGAAACCGATTTGCTGCGCGCCCTTGCCCGCGACGTCTTCGTACTTGATCGTCTTGATGCCGAGATGGCGCAGCGCGAGGTTGTCCATGTCGTGCGGACGATGCGATTCCAGCACGTACGATTGCAGCAGCGTGTCGTGTTCGACGCCGCGCATTTCAATGCCGTAATTGGCGAGCACCTGTTCGTCGTACTTCAGATGCTGACCGACTTTCTTGTGCTCCGCGCTTTCGAGCCACGGCTTGAGCTTCGCGAGCACTTCGTCGCGCGGCAGTTGCACGGGCGCATCCGGGCCGCGATGCGCGACCGGCACATAAGCGGCATGACCGGCTTCAACCGAGAACGACAGGCCCACGATTTGCGCGACCATCGGATCGAGCGACGTGGTTTCCGTATCGAACGAAGTGATCTCGGCCGCGTTGATCTTTTGCAGCCACACGTCGAATTGCTCCCACGTCTGCACGGTTTCGTAGTGCCGTTCGTGATCGACGGTGAGCGCCGGCGGCACGTCGGTTTCCGGACCTTCCACCGCGTCGGCAATTTCCACCTCGCGCAGCCAGGTCTTGAAGCCGTGGCGCGTGAACACGTCGCGCAATTCCTCCCGCGATTCCGGGCGGCTCTGCAAATTTTCCTCGATCGACGCGATATGTTCGGTCAGATCGCAATTGCGTTCGACGGTGACGAGCTTGCGCGCCATCGGCAGAAAGTCGAGCGCGCGTCGCAGATTGTCTCCTACCGCACCTTTGATCTCGTCCGCATGTGCGACGATGCCATCCAGCGACTCATATTGCGTCAGCCATTTGAGCGCGGTTTTCGGCCCGCATTTCTCGACGCCCGGCACGTTGTCGACGGTATCGCCGATCAACGACAGGTAGTCGACAATGCGCTCCGGCGGCACGCCGAATTTGGCGAGCACGCCGGCACGGTCGAGCTTTTCGTTGGTCATCGTATTGATGAGGGTGACATGATCCGACACGAGCTGCGCCAGATCCTTGTCACCAGTCGACACGATCACGTTCATGCCGCGCTTTTCCGCCTCGGTGGAAAGCGTGCCGATCACGTCGTCGGCTTCCACGCCGTCGATCATCAGAAGCGGCCAGCCGAGCGCGCGCACGGCCACGTGAATCGGCTCGATTTGCCGCGACAGATCGTCGGGCATGGAGGGACGATTCGCCTTATAGTCGGGATACCAGTCGTCGCGAAACGTTTTGCCCTTGGCGTCGAACACGCACGCGCTATACTCTGCTGTGACTTCCTTGCGCATGCGCCGCAGCATGTTGATCATCCCGTAGAGCGCACCCGTGGGACCACCGTCGGGCCCGCGCAGATCAGGCATCGCATGGTAGGCCCGGTACAGATAACTCGAACCGTCGACCAATAGCAGGGTCTTACCTTCAAGGCTTCGTTCTTCAGGCATTATGACTAAGAGAAAAGTGATTCCGAGTCTGCGATCACTCGCAGATCAAGAGCGCGCAACGGCAAAAAAGGCCCGCGCATCGTGGCAGATGTTCACGATTATGGCAGAGTTTATTGAGGCGACCGAGTACCTCTCGGAGATTCGCCCGGCTGTCAGCATCTATGGTTCAGCGCGCCTGAAACCGAACTCGCCGTATTACAAACTCGCCACGCAAATCGCGCGCAAGCTGTCGGATGCAGGCTTCGCCGTGATCTCCGGCGGCGGCCCCGGCATCATGGAAGCCGCGAATAAAGGCGCGCATGCAGGCAAGGCGCCGTCGGTTGGCCTCAACATCGAGTTGCCGCACGAGCAATCGGGCAATCAGTGGCAAGACATCTCGCTGCGCTTTCGTCACTTCTTCACGCGCAAGGTCACGTTCGTCAAGAACTCCGACGCAGTGATCGTCATGCCCGGCGGTTTCGGCACGTTGGACGAACTCGCCGAAGTGCTCACGCTCATTCAAACCAAGAAGTCGCGCCACGTGCCGATCATTCTGGTCGGCGCTGAGTTCTGGGAAGGTCTGCTTGCGTGGTTCAAGAATTCGCTCACGCCAATGGGTCTCATCAATCCGACCGACATCGACCTGATGCAGGTGATCGACGATCCGGACCAGGTGCTCGAAGCGGTGTTGAAGTTCTACGAAGATCGCGAAGGCGCCGAGCCGCAGCCGACCAAGTCGGAAGAAGACCGGATGTTCTATCTGTAACGTACGCACGCGCGAGCTTTAAACAAAACGGGCAGCCTTTGTGCTGCCCGTTTTGCGTTTGTGCTTCATGTTTAATGTTTAACGGCCTACGTCTGCGCCTGCACCTGCATTTGCATCTCGTCCGTCTGATCGCCTTGCGCCTGCAACCATTCGCAGAATTGCGCGACGAGCGGCGCATTTGCAACTTCCCTGCGTGCGACCCACCAATAGCCGCGCGCGTCGATCCGCGGTCCGGCGAGCGGCACGACGAGCCGGCCCGACGCGAGTTCGTCGGCGAGCAGCGGCAATGGGCCGAGCGCCACGCCGAGTCCATCCACCGCGGCCTGCAACGCCAGATAGAAGTGATCGAACGATTGCTTTTTGCGACACTTCGCCGTCACCCCCGCCGCCGATAACCAGTTGCTCCACGCATCGGGCCGCGTGTCCGAATGCAGCAGCACATGCCGCGCGAGATCGTCCGCGATTCGGATCGGCGAGCGCTGCAGCAACGCGGGACTGCATACGGGCAGCTCGCTCTCGCCGAGAAAATGGCCGCTCACGCAGTTCGCCCAATGCGCGGGACCGCGCCGCACCGCGACGTCGAAACTGTCCAATGTCTCGACGGGCGCATTCGACGTTGCGAGCCGCAGTTCGGCGTTCGGCACCTTGCGCTGGAACTGGTGCAGACGCGGCAGCAGCCACTTCATCGCGAACGTGGGCAGCGCATTCACGCGCAGCACGTGCACGACACCGGTGTCACGCAACTGGTCGGTGGCGTGCGCGATGCTGTCGAACGCGGCTTGCACCGTCGACAGATAGCGGCGGCCGTCGGCCGTCAGCCGCACACGCTTGCCGTGACGCTGGAACACCTGCACGCCGAGCCAGGACTCGAACGCGGCGACCTGCCGGCTGATTGCACCGTGAGTCACATGCAGCTCGTTCGCGGCGGCGCTGAAGCTTTCGTGACGCGCCGCGGCTTCAAAGGCGCGCAGCGCGGGGAAGGGAGGGAGATTACGAGCCATGCTTGTGATTGTAGATCACAAGGCGCGGCGCAAAAATCGTTTTGTGGCGCGGCGGTTCGGCGCTAACCTTCTGAGCTTGAACTGGAAGCGAAGCGCCATGGACCACAACCTCACCTCACTCGATTCCGCCACGGGCCCGAAGCCCACCGTGCGGGAAATTTTTAGCGGCTTTCTCGGCCTCGGCCTGATCTCGTTCGGCGGCGCGTTGCCGCTCGCGCGCCGCGCGCTCGTCGAGCAGCGCCGCTGGCTGAGCGCCGAAGACTTCACCGATCTGCTCGGCCTCTGCCAGTTCCTGCCCGGCGGCAATGTGATCAATCTTTCGGTCGCCGTTGGCATGCGCTTTCGCGGAATTGCGGGCGCGCTTGCCGGATTGCTTGGGTTGATCGCGGGGCCGTCGCTGGTCGTGATCGGTCTGGGCGTGCTGTACGAACGCACGCAAGACGACCCGCATGTGCGCCATCTGTTCGCGGGGCTTGCGGCTGCCGCGGCGGGCCTCCTGATTTCGATGGCGATAAAAATCGTGCTGCCGTTGCGCAATAAACCGATGGCCGCGCTGATCGCCGCGCTCGGCTTCATCGCGATTGCGATCATGCGGCTGCCGCTCTTGCCCACCATGCTGGTGCTGACGCCGCTCAGCATCTACGTCGCATCGAGGAACGCGCAATGAACGACACGCTGATTTCCCTCGCGATCATTTTCAGCCAGCTTTCGCTGCTCGCATTCGGCGGCGGGAACACCATTCTTCCGGAGATGCAGCGTCAGGTGGTCGAGGTGCATCACTGGATGCCGGCCAGCGAATTCAGCGCGCTGTTCGCGCTCGCGCAAGCCGCGCCGGGGCCGAACCTGATGATCGTCACATTGATCGGATGGCACGTGGCCGGTTGGCCGGGCATGCTGGTCACGTCGATTGCGAAGTTCGGGCCGTCGTCGATCGTGACGATATTCGCGCTGCACGCGTGGGACCGTTTCAAGGACCGCCCGTGGCGGCGTTACGCGCAAGTCGGACTCGTGCCGGTGACGGCCGGCATCGTCGCGGCGAGCGCGGCGCTGATTGCGCAAGCGTCGGATTCGACGGCGATCGCATGGGCAATTACCGCGTTGACCGCGGCGGTCGCGTTGAAGACGCGCATTCATCCGCTGTGGCTGCTGGCCGCCGGGAGCTTGATCGGGCTTACGGGCTTCGGGCAGTAAGGCGGGTTGCGGTCGCGGTTGCAAACGCAGAAGCGCGCAGCGAAAACCACTGCGCGCTCCCGAAAACGCCGCGTTACTGAAACGCCACTTCCGCGAAACTGCGCAGCTTGCGGCTATGCAAACGATGCAGCCCGTTCTCGCGCAAAAGCTCCATCGCCTTCACGCCGATTTGCAGATGCTGATCGACCTGCGCGCGATAAAACTGGTCCGCCATGCCGGGCAGTTTGAGTTCACCGTGCAGCGGTTTATCGGACACGCATAGCAAGGTCCCGTAAGGCACACGGAAACGGAACCCGTTCGCGGCGATCGTCGCGCTCTCCATATCCAATGCGATCGCGCGGCTTTGCGACAGCCGTTGCACCGGCTCACGATGATCGCGCAACTCCCAATTACGGTTGTCCACACTCGCGACCGTGCCCGTGCGCATCACGCGCTTGAGTTCCACACCGTCGAGTTGCGTGACCTGCGCGACCGCGCGCTCGAGCGCGACCTGCACTTCGGCGAGCGCCGGAATCGGCACCCACAGCGGCAAATCGGCGTCGAGTACATGGTCTTCGCGCACATAACCGTGCGCAAGCACATAGTCGCCCAGACGCTGCGTATTGCGCAGACCCGCGCAGTGACCAAGCATGATCCACGCGTGCGGACGCAACACGGCAATGTGATCGGTGATGGTCTTCGCGTTCGACGGCCCCACGCCGATGTTGATCATCGTGATGCCGCTGCCGTCCGCGCGCTTCAGGTGATACGCGGGCATCTGCGGCAGACGCGGCGGCGCCGTGCCTTCCTGCGCCTGCTCGCCGAGATTCTCGTTGTACATGACGACATCGCCCGGTTCGACGAACGACGTGTATTCGCTGCGATAGGCGCGCAGTTCCTCGTCGTCGGTATGGGCCATCATCGTGCGGCCCAGCTTGACGAACTCGTCGATATAAAACTGATAGTTCGTGTACAGCACGTAGTTCTGGCAATGCGTCGGCGAAGTCGCCGTGTAATGCTTCAGCCGATGCAGCGAGAAATCGACGCGCGCCGCCGTGAAGAGCGCGAGCGGATGCGGATCGCCAGCCAACGGCTCATACGTACCGTTGACGATGCGGTCGTCGAGCAGCGCGAGGTCCGGCGTGTCGAACACGTCGCGCATCAGGAACAGACGCTCGCGATCGAGATCGCCCTCGAGGTGAATGCCTTCGGCGAACGCGAAGTGAATCGGAATCGGCTGATCGGATACGCCGACTTCGATCTTCACATGATGGTTCTTCGCCAGCAGCCGCAATTGCTCGCGATAGTAGTTGCCGAACAGATCCGGCCGCGTCACCGTGGTCTCGAACACGCCAGGCCCCGCGACGAACCCATACGAGCGGCGCGAATCGATATGCGTGTTCACTTCGGTGCAGACGCGCACGAACGGATAGCATGCGCGCACCCGCCGCTCGAACAGTTCGTTGCGGCGATAGCGCGCGAAGGCGTCGCGCAAAAAGGAGGTGTTCGCTTCGTAGATCGCCGACAGGCGGGTGACAGCTTCGGCAGCGTCGTCGAAGGATTCGGTCGGGAAGCTGTTCGCGGGAGTTTGCACCGCGCGTTGATTGGTATCGTTGTTCATCTTCGTTCGCCTCGATTGATGAGACGACATTACCACGGAACCCGTGATCGCCAAATGACCGCGCCGCTCGTCGACACACGCCGTCGCGGCGTTCGCGCAATCGCGGACGCGTCGCGCGAAAGCGGCGCAAAATAAGGGATCGCGCCCGTGGCAGAGGTCTGGATTTGCTAGAATCGGGGCACCCTTCCGGAGAATCACCATGAAGCCGCTCCTTCCCGTCGCCGTTGCACTGGCCCTTGCCTTTGGCAACGCCGCGATGGCTGCTCAGCCTGTCGACGCCACGCCGCCTCCGGGCGCGCCGCAGTCCGCCAACGAACGCGCCGGTCTGCCCGACCTTGACAAGATCAACCGGCCGGCCGCCGAGGTCAGCTCGAAGGTCGAGATCAACGTCCCGCGCACGCCGAGCTTTTACGAGCGCAGCGCGAACGGCACCGAAATCACCGAATACCGCGACAAGGGCAAGCCGGTCGAAATCAATGTGCATTCGAACCTCGGCACGCGCTATCAGATGAGCGCGCCGCTCGACACGTCGCCATCCGTGCGCGACAACGGTCGCGCGAGCACGCGCTTGCCGTCGGTGAATCTGAGGTACTGATGAATCGCGGGGCAGTGGCCTCGCCCCGCCTTGGCCAACGCGCGCGCGGTTATGGCGCCGCGAAGTTGGCCGCCTGACCGCTTGTGCGGCTTCCGCTGCTTTAGCCGCTGTAACCGTTTCGATGCCGCTGTTGCCGTGAATCCCGCTGCCGTTTGCGGACCCGCTGTTCGCGCGTTCGCCACTGCCTTGACCACCGCACGTATGTTGCTGGCCGCACCGCGCCAGCCCGACCAACCTGATCCGACGTTCCCCGCATGGCTGTCTTCACCGCTGTCACCGAATCCCAACTTGCAGAATGGATGCGCCATTACGATCTCGGCGACGTCGTCGAATTTCGCGGCATCACATCCGGCATCGAAAACAGCAATTTTTTTCTGACGACGACGCGCGGCGAATACGTCCTCACCATTTTTGAAAAGCTCACGGCCGGGCAGTTGCCGTTCTATCTGAACCTGATGCGCCATCTGGCGGCGCACCGCGTACCCGTGCCGGACCCGATGCCGCGCGAGGACGGCTCGCTGTTCGGCATGTTGCACGGCAAGCCCGCGGCGATCGTGACGAAGCTCGAAGGTGCGCCCGAGCTCGCGCCGGGCGTCGAACACTGCATCGAAGTCGGCCAGATGCTGGCGCGCATGCATCTCGCCGGGCGCGATTACAGCGGCTATCAGCCGAATCTGCGCAGCCTGCCGTGGTGGAAGGAAACCGTGCCGACCATCGTGCCGTTTCTCGAAGGCGAGCAGCGTGAACTGCTGTCGTCGGAACTCGCGTATCAGGAAGCGTTCTTCGCATCCGCCGATTACGCCGCGTTGCCCGAAGGCCCGTGCCACGCCGATCTGTTCCGCGACAACGCGATGTTCGCGCACGCCGCGCCCGACACCGGCCACGAAGTGCGGCTCGGCGGCTTCTTCGATTTTTACTTCGCCGGCTGCGACAAGTGGCTGTTCGACGTGGCGGTGACCGTCAACGACTGGTGCGTGGACCTCGCCACCGGCAAGCTCGATCACGCGCGTACCGAGGCGATGCTGCGCGCGTATCAGACCGTGCGTCCTTTCACCGTCGAAGAAAACCATCATTGGGGCGACATGCTGCGGGCAGGCGCGTACCGTTTCTGGGTGTCGCGCCTGTATGATTTTTATTTGCCGCGCGCGGCCGAGTTGCTCAAGCCGCACGACCCCGGCCATTTCGAGCGCATTCTGCGCGAGCGCCTGTCCGGCGTCGCACTTCCTGGCATCCATACCTCATGCAACTGATCGAAGTCCCCGCGAAAACCGGCTATGTGTGGTTCCGGCAAGGCATCTGGCTGTTCCGCAAGAATCCGCTCGCGTTCCTGACGCTCTTCTTCACCTATCTGCTGGTGATGACGCTCGTCGCGCAAATTCCGCTGATCGGCAGCGTTTTGCCGCTCGCGTTCATTCCCGGCGTCGCGGTCGGCTTCATGGCCGCGTGCCGCAACACGATCGCCGGCAAGCCGGTGTTCCCGACGATTCTCGCTGACGGTTTCCGTTCCTACGGCTCGGTAGTCGCACGCCGGCTGATCGTGCTCGGCGTGTTCTATGTGATCGCGATGGCGCTGGTGCTGGCGGGCTCGGCGCTCGCCGACGGCGGCATGCTGCTCAAGGTGATGCTCGGCGCGGCCGGCGCAATGGACCCCGAGGCGATGGCCAACAGCAATATGCCGCTGGCCGTGGTCACGGCCTTCGCGTTCTACATTCCGGTGGCCATGCTTTTCTGGTTCTCGCCGATTCTTGCTGCCTGGCATGACGTGCCGCCCATCAAGGCGATGTTCTTCAGCCTCGTTAGTTGCTGGCGCAACCGCGGCGCGTTTGTCGTGTTCGGCGCGCTGTGGTTCGCGGTGGCGACAACCGTATCGCTCGGCTTGTCAGTGCTGATGCAGGCGCTCGGCGCCGGCGACTTCGCGTTCGCCGTGCTCATGCCGGCCACGATGATCGTCACGACCATGCTGTATTGCTCGTTCTACGCGACCTATCGCGGCTGCTACGGCGTACAGGCGCCGCAGACGCCCGATCTGCCGAGCACACCGGCGACCTGAGGGCGCCGCGCGTCCGTCGTGAACGACACTTTCGATACCGCGCTGGTCTGGTTCCGCCGCGACCTGCGCACCACCGACCACGCCGCGCTGTACCACGCGCTCAAACATTGCGAGCGCGTCTGGTGTGTGTTCGTGTTCGATACGACGATCCTGCAACCGCTCATCGATACATGGCAGGCCCGCCATCCGGGTGCGCCGGCGCAAGACCGGCGCGTCGAGTTCATTCTTGCGTCGCTGCGCGAACTGGACGACGCGCTGCGCGCGCAAGGCGGCGGCCTCATCGTGTTATACGGCGATCCGGCGGATCTCGTGCCGAAACTGGCCGACGAGCTTCGCGTCGACGCGGTGTTTGCGAACCACGACTACGAACCCGCCGCGATCGAGCGAGACGAGACCGTTCGCGAGCGGCTCGCGGAAGCGGGCCGTGCATGCCTGACGTTCAAGGACCAGGTGATCTTCGAGCGCGCGGAATTGCTGACCGGCCAGAACAAGCCGTTCACGGTGTTCACGCCATACAAAAATGCCTGGCTCAAGCAGTTGACGAGCTTCTATCTGAAGCCCTACCCGGTCGAAACTTACGCGAATCGTCTCGCCGCGCTGCCGCCGGGGCTGAACCGACAGTTACCGACGCTCGAACAACTCGGCTTCGCGCCGGGCAACCTCGCGGAACTGGACTTGCCTACGGGCATGAGCGGCGCACAGCGTCTGCTTGACGACTTCGTGACGCGAATCGCCAGCTACGCCGAGCGGCGCGATTTTCCGGCGGCCAGGGGGCCGAGCTACTTGTCGGTGCATCTGCGCTTCGGCACGGTGTCGATCCGCACGCTCGCGCGACTCGCTCACGAGATATCGCTGCAGCCGGATGGCCGGGGAGCGGCGACGTGGTTGTCGGAACTCATCTGGCGGGATTTTTACTTCATGATCCTGTCGCATCACCCGAGGCTCGCGAGCGGCGCATCGTTCAAGCAGGAATATGACGCGCTGCGCTGGGAGCAAGGCCCGGCAGCGGATGCCGCGTTCGCCGCATGGTGCGAAGGCCGCACGGGCTACCCGCTGATCGACGCGGCGATGCTGCAACTGAACCGCACCGGCTACATGCACAATCGCCTGCGCATGGTGACGGCGAGTTTTCTGGTCAAGGATCTGGGTATCGACTGGCGGCGCGGCGAACGCTATTTCGCCGACCAATTGAACGACTACGACTTGGCAGCGAATAACGGCGGCTGGCAATGGGCGGCGTCGACGGGATGCGATGCTCAGCCCTATTTCCGCATCTTCAATCCGATCACGCAGTCGGAGAAATTCGATGCCGACGGGCGGTTCATCAAGCGCTATTTGCCGCAACTCGCGAAGTTGCCGGCCAAATGGGTTCATGCGCCGTGGTTGGCTGGCGCGCAAAAACTGGCGGCGTTCGGCGTGGTGCTGGGCGAAGACTACCCGCAGCCGATCGTGGATCACGCGCAAGCAAGGGCGCGGACGTTGGCCCGATTCGGCAAGTGAGCACACGCTCACGTGAAACTAACGATGCAGCCGGAGGATGGCTCGCTTCGGCTTAATTGAGTGCGAAAGCTCAAAAGCTTGAAAACTCGGGGGCAAAAAGCAAAGTCGCTCAAGCCCCGCACCGGCGTCCTTCACTACCGCCGATGCTTCAACTGACGCGCAGCTTAGTGCTGGCTCATCCACGACGGCTGACGGAAGTTCGCTTCGCGATCCAGCTTGCGCATGCGGAATTCCAGGTCGTACAGGTCAGTGGCTTCGGCGAGGAACGCGTCAGCGCGTTCTTTGGCGAGTTGTTCGGGCGACTTCGTCAGAAACAGGAACAGGCGGCTAAGCAGGTACATGGTGAACCTCGGCAATGAGTGTTGGCGTTCGCTTGGTGTTAACGCCTAGGGGATAACCCGTATTATAGGGAAAACCCTAGACGCGCGCCAGCATTCATTTTCGAAGTGTTGCTCAGATGTCACCGGGCTTGAGCAGAGGCCTCGTCGGCGGTGCTTTCAACAACGCCCGCGCCCACTCGCCGTTGATGCTTGAAGAACTCCCACACCATTGCGCTGGCGTCCGGACCCTTGGACGAATGGAACGGCACGGCGTCGTCGCCGCCGGCCCACGCGTGCGCGAGTCCCTGCACGCGGCACACGCGCACCACGCGCCGGCCGCTGCGGAAATAGTCGCGAATCGTCACGCCGCCTTTGCGCTCTTCGCGCAACTCGCCGGCTTTGCGCGCGCCCTTCGGATCGACCATCCGGTTCAGCCGCAGAAACTGCGTCGCGAGCTGGTCGGCGTTGACCGCCGCAACGACATGGTCGGCGTCGCCGTGAAGGATGATCGCCGGCATGCCCGGATAATTGGTGACGTCGGCCACTTCGTCGGCGAGTTCGACGGGATCGCGCCGTGCGCCGCGCCGCATCACGTCCATCGCCGTGATGCCGGAGCGGGCTTCGCCGAAAGCGGGGCCCGAATGCAGCGCGACCGCGGCGAAGCGCTCGGGATAACGCAGCGCGAGCAACGCCGTCAGCCCGGCGCCGGCGGAAATGCCGGCGACATACACGCGCTCGCTGTCAAAGCCGTGCTGCACGATCAACGAATCGACGAGCGACGCCACTGCGCGCGCCTCCGCGCCGCCCGCGTTCTCGCCCGCGTCGTACCAGTGCCAGCAACGGTGCGAGTGCGCGTGCTTCGATTGCTCGGGATAAACGACGGCAAAGCCGTAGCGATCCGCCAGCACGTTCATCCGTGTGCCTTGCGCGAATTCGTCGATGGACTGGGTGCAGCCGTGCAGCATCACGACGAGCGGCATGCTCTCGAGTGCGTGGCCCGACGGCACGTACAGCCCATATTGGAGATGATTGACGAGCCGTCCCGGCGCCGCGGGCGCCGAGTGAAAGGAGCGCGTCCACGCACCGCTCGCCCACGCGGCCGCGCGCGGACGCACCCGCGATTCGCGCGCGGCAGCGTGCGGCGTCTCGCGTTTGGCGGGAGTACGGAGCGCGGCGGACTTGAGCGGACGAACTTTCGTCGACGGCTTGCTGGACGCCGGCCGGGCCGGGCGCGTCGTGGTGCGCTTAGTGGTCTTGTGGGCGTGCTCGCTCTGAATCGCCAGCAGGCGCTTAAGACCGCCGAGCCAGATCTTCGATAGACTTTTTGCCATCGGCGCAAAAACCTCGCAAAAAGGGGCAGGACTGCCGGGTGAAACCGGCTTCTTGTGCAATGCACAATAACATCAATCGAGCAGCGATGCAGAACGCGTCACGCGAATTCGCCGCCCCGTTTTTTTGCGATGAACCCGTGCGGTGACGACGCGCGCGCAGCGCTGCCGGCCCCTGTTGGCCACCTAACGTCCCGAAACAAAAAGGCTTTTCGTACGGCGCGAGCCGTCGATGGCCGCCGTCTATACTGGCGGTTGTCCCGCGCGTCGTCGGTTTGCCCGGTTCGCGCGTTGCAGTCTGATATGAACGATTCTATGCGGCCCTGATCGCCTTTTCCGATGCCTGAATTGCCTGACTATCTGTGGTACTCCATCACCAGCCTGGGCGGTGCCGGCATGACGCTGCCGCTCGCGTTCGCCATCGCGCTGTGGCTCGCGGTCGGCTATACGTGGCGCATGGCGGCGGGCTGGCTGGTGCTGCTCGGCGCGGCGATCGGCGTCGTGACCGTCACGAAGCTGGCGTTCCTCGGTTGGGGCGTCGGCGTGCGCGAGCTGGATTTCACGGGCGTCAGCGGCCACGCGATGCTGTCCACGGCGGTCTATCCCGTCGCGCTGTTCCTGATGCTGCTGTGGACGCGTCCGCCGGCTCGCGTGCTCGGCGTTCTGCTCGGACTCGCCGCAGGCATGGCCGTGGGCGTGTCGCGCGTCGTCCTGAGCGCGCACTCGCCTTCGGAAGCGATTACCGGCTGTCTCGTCGGCGCCGTTGCCGCGCTGCTTTTCGTGCGGATGGCATGGAAAGCCCAGCCCGAGCGCCTTTCCGCGGTTCCGGTCGCGGTCAGCCTGGTGGTGCTGGCGGTGCTGATGCACGGCGTGCACGTGCCGACGCAGCGCTGGGTGACTCACATCGCGCTGAAAGTGTCGGGGCATGACCGGCCTTTCATCCGCGCAAAATGGAAGGCCGTGCGCGATGTCCAGCCGGGCGCCGCGCCGGTCTCGCAGACGCGCGACACGCTCGCGCTCATCAGTTCTTCCCACGTTTAAACGCGTTTTCGCTCTGGCTCGCTGCTGTATTTGACCGGCCGAATGTCCGTCATGCCAGCGCTATAACCTCGTCTATATTACGATAAGCGTTTTAACCACCGCTCCGGCACACGCCCGAGCCTCACACGTTCATGACGCCTTCCCGCCGCCTGCTGAAACAAGCGCTGTTTGTCGCCAGCGCGTTTTCCGTTGCCTTGAGCGCCAACGCACGCGCCGATGAGTTGATCGTCTCGGCCGCCGCGAGTCTGACCAACGCATTCAAGGCCGTCAGCGACGCCTTCGAAAAGCAGCACGCCGGCACCAAAGTGCTGCTCAACTTCGGCGCGTCCGACGTGTTGATGCAGCAAATCGCCAAAGGCGCGCCCGCCGACGTGTTCGCCTCGGCCGATCAGAAGGCGATGGACAAGGCCGCCGCCGAAAAGGTCATCGTGCCGGCCACGCGCAAGGATTTCGCGGCCAACTCGCTGGTGCTGATCGTGCCGGCGGACAGCCGTTTTGCGCCGTCGAGCCTGAATGAACTGGCATCGTCGAACGTGAAACGGATAGCGTATGGCGATCCGGCGTCCGTGCCGGTGGGCCGCTACACGCAAGGCGCGCTGCAAGCTGCGGGCGTGTGGGACGCGGTCAGCGCCAAAGCCGTGCTGGCGGCGAACGTGCGTCAAAGTCTCGACTACGTGTCGCGCGGCGAAGTGGACGCCGGTTTCGTGTTCGGCACCGACGCCGCGATCGTGCCGGGCAAGGTGAAAGTCGCGCTGAGCGTGCCGACGCAAACGCCGATTACCTATCCGATCGCGCAAGTGGAAGGCAGCCGTCACGCCGCGGATGCGCAGGCTTTCGTCGACTTCGTGTTGTCGCCGGCGGGCCAGGCGGTGCTGGCGAAGTACGGCTTCAAGCCCGCTCACTGATCGGCCATCACCGCCCATCCACTTACGCCCAGAGGAACCGCAAGTCATGCAACAAGCCTGGATTCCGCTGATGCTGTCACTCAAAGTGGCGGGCTGGGCGACCGCGCTGAATCTCGTGTTCGGCGTCGCGGCGGGTTTCGGCTTGTCGCGCTGGCGCTCGGGCGCGCGCGACATCGTGGATTCGTTGCTGACACTGCCGCTCGTGATGCCGCCGACCGTGCTCGGCTACTACCTGCTGGTTCTGCTCGGGCGACGCGGCGTGATCGGCGCGTGGCTCGACCGCTTCGACATTCAACTGGTCTTCACCTGGCAAGGCGCGGTGATCGCGTCGACGGTGGTCGCCTTCCCGCTGGTGCTCAAGTCCGCGCGCGCCGCATTCGAAGCCGTCGATCCGCAACTCGAGCGCGCAGCGCGCACGCTCGGCGTCAGCGAAACAGCGGTGTTCTTTCGCGTGAGCCTGCCGCTTGCCGCGCGCGGCATTCTCGCGGGCGGCTTGCTGGCGTTCGCGCGGGCGCTCGGCGAATTCGGCGCCACGCTGATGATCGCGGGCAATTTGCCGGGGCGCACGCAGACGCTTTCGGTCGCGGTCTACTCAGCCGTGCAAGCCGGCGACGACAGCACCGCGAATTTCCTCGTGGTCGTGACTTCGGTGACGTGCGTCGTCATCCTGCTGCTCGCCGGCCGCCTCGTGCCGCAACGCACGCTTCTGGTTTCCCGCTGATATGCCGCTAGCCGTCGACATCCGCAAGACTTTCGAGAGCGCCGAGCGCCGCTTCACGCTCGACGTCGCCTTTACCGCGACCACGCAGCGGGTGGTGCTGTTCGGCCCGTCGGGCGCGGGCAAGAGCCTGACGCTGCAGGCAATCGCCGGCCTGCTGCGTCCCGACGAAGGCACGATCACGCTGCATGGCAAAGCGCTGTTCGACAGCGCGCGCGAAATCGATCTGAAGCCGCAAGCGCGCCAGGTCGCGTATCTCTTTCAGGACTACGCGCTGTTTCCGCATCTGAACGTGCGCCAGAACATCGGCTTCGGCTTGCAGCGCGGCTGGTTCAATCCGCGCGCGCGCAACAGTTCCGCGCAAGTCGATTACTGGCTCGATGCATTGGAGTTGCGCAGCGTCGGCGGCCACTATCCGGCGCAGCTTTCCGGCGGACAAAAGCAGCGTGTCGCACTGGCGCGGGCGCTGGTGGCCAACCCGCAACTGCTGTTGCTGGACGAGCCGTTTTCCGCGCTGGACAGCCATTTGCGCCAGCGCATGCGCCAGGAATTATCGGAGTTGCAAACGCGGCTCGACATTCCGATGGTGTTGATCACGCACGATCCCGACGACGTCGCCGCGTTCGGCGATCAGGTCGTGCAGATCAGCGACGGACGCGTCCGCGAACACCAGGCATTCAGCGGCTACGTGCGCAGCGAGACGTGAACGTGATCTGAGCGCACTTTCGTCGCGCGTTTCACCGCTTCAGTCCGCTTCAGTCCGCTCAGTCCGCTTCATTCCTTTACGCCGAGTATCACGCTCGATGCCTTGAAGGCCGCGACCGCGCTCGCGCCCTCCACGAGACCGAGCGCCTCGGCACTCTGGTTCGTGACGACGGCGGTAATGACCGCGCCGCCTTCGAGCACGAGCGACACTTCCGCATTGACCGCGCCGCACTTCACGCTTTGCACGCTGCCGCGCAACTGATTGCGCGCGGACAGCTTCAGCGGCGCGCCGCTTTCATCGTCGACGAGCAGCACGACCCACGACGCCTTGATCAGCGCGAACGCAGCCGCGCCGACCGTGAGGCCAAGCGCCTCGGTGCTTTCGTGCGTGAGAACCGCGACGATCGTGTGGCCGCCGGGCAGCGTCAGCGAGATTTCGTCGTTGATGGAGCCGCGCGTGATCTGCGACACCGTGCCGTATAGCTGATTGCGCGCGCTCGTCTTGACGCCGATGCGGCCGATCAGATCCCAGTCCGTCGCAAAGCCTTCGATGGCCGCGCCCGCGCGCTCCAGAAAGCGCCGATGCTCGCGCTCCACTGCGCGAAACGTCTCGATGAGCTTGACCGCGCGCGGCGTCAGCGTCGTGCCGCCGCCGCCCTTGCCGCCGGTGAGCCGCATGACGAGCGGCTCGCCGGCGAGGTTGTTCATGGCGTCGACGGCATCCCACGCGCCCTTGTAGCTCATGCCAACGGCTTTCGCGGCGCTGGTGATGGAGCCCGTTTCGCCGATCGCCGCGAGCAGCGCGATTCGCGACGCGCCGCCGAGCGTGTTCGCGCCCGCCTGGAACCAGACGGAGCCGCCGAGTTCCAGCGGCTCGTGGGACGAATCGTTGCGGTCGGATGCCATGGCGCGGGCGGTCGGGAATGAGCGGGTCGGAATTGAGGAAAGGCAGCGGATCATTATAGCGACCGGCCTTCCGGCCACCGCTCACAGCGCGTAGTGCGCAATCCCGTTGCCGAACGACCAGTTCTCCTTGACCACTTCCACGAGACTGATCAGCACGTCTTCGCGCCGCAGTCCCGGCGACTCGTGCAGTTCGTCGACCAGGCGTTGATAGAGCGCCTTCTTCTGCTCGAGCGTGCGGGTGTTGCTCACGGTCAGTTGAATCATCACGAGATCGTCCGTTCGCTGGACGTTCAGATACTGATTGTCATAGACAAAGTTCGCGGCGTCGTGCTCGCTAATGAGCATGAAGATGTCGTCTTTCGGCACGTTGAAGGTGGCGACAAGCGCGCGCTGGATGCTGTCCGTGAGCGCCTTCCGGTATTGGACGGGCTTGCCGGCGCGCAAAGCGATGCGGGTGAAAGGCATGACGTTCTCCTTCGAGGTGGTGAATACATGCACACAGCGTAGGCTCGCTCAGCCATAATAAACAGACATCTTTCGCTATTTCATCTATGTTGGATTGAAATGAAAGTCCTCGATCTGGACGCCGTGCGCGCGTTCGTGCTCGTCGCCGACCTGTGCAGTTTCACCCGCGCCGCCGACGCGCTCGGCACCACGCAATCCGCCGTCAGCCTCAAGCTGAAGCGGCTGGAAGCGCATCTGGGCAAGCAGTTGCTGGAGCGCACGCCGCGCGTCGTACGGCTTTCCGTCGACGGCAAGGCGTTTCTCGGCGCCGCGCGCGAACTGCTGGGCGCGCATGAGCGGGCGCTGGGGTCGCTGTCGGTGGAGCGTCGGCGGCTGGCGCTCGGGTTGAGCGAACACGTCGCGGGGCCCGATCTGCCGCAATTGCTCGCGCGGCTGAACGCACACGATCCGGCGCTGGTGGTGGAACTGCACCTCGGCACGTCCGCCGCGCTGCTGGCCCAGTTCGACGAGCGCCGGCTGGACGCGGTCATCGTCCGTTATGGCGCTGACGAGCCGCCGCGCGACGACGCACAGGTGCTGTTCAGCGAACCGGTCTGCTGGCTCGCGACGCCGGCATGGCTGCCGCGCGTCGGCGAGCCGTTGCCGCTGGCGCTGTTGAGCGCGCCGTGCAATGTGCGCGACGTGGCGCTGCGGACGCTGACGGAGGCGTCGGTGGCATGGCAAGAGGTGTTTGTCGGCGGTGGCGTCGCGGCTGTCGGCGCGGCCGTTGCAGCAGGGCTCGCGGTGTCGCCGCTGGCGAGAAGAGTTGCGCCGCGCGGTTTAGTCGATGTCGGCGCGCGGCTCGGCTTGCCGTCGTTGCCGGAATCGCGCGTGACGCTGCACTCGCGCGTGAAGGACGGGCGTTTGAGGGAAACGCTGCGGCTGGTGACGAGCGGGCTGGCGGGCGGTTGAGCGCGCGCCGGCTCGGGCGTTCAGTGCAAGATCGGCGGAAGGGAGCCGCTGCGGGCTGTCGCCGGGTTTGCGGCTGCGTCTAACTGATCGGCGGAAGTGTTAGCGGCGAGCGCCGGCGTCTTGTGGTCCGCTGGCGCCGGGCGGGCAGCCGCGCCTTTCGCTGTGCCGGCAACCTTCACTACACCGCCATGCGCGCTCTGACCTTGCGCGATGTTTGCGTGAATGGCCTTCGCGTGAATGGCCTTCGCGTGATCGGACTTCGTCTGAACGACTTGGGCCGGGCGTTTGGCGGCATCCGCGACGCCCGCGCTCTTCGGCTTTGCCTTGCCGCTCGCGAGGCCCGAAGCCTTATTAGCGCCCGCGCTTGCCACATGCTTTACGTCTGTCTTCGACTTAGCGGCCCCCGCAGACGCCACATGCTTCGCAGCACTCTTCGCCCGCCCCTTCGCCGCCCCATGCTTCCCGTGCGCCGCGGCCTCAGGCGGATTCCACACTTCGCTATAACCGCTCGCCATTGCCGCGCCGGACGCGCACCACACCGCAACCGCCGTTGCTACTGCACGAAACCTCATCTCTCGAACTCCTGAATTCTTTCCTTTACGACGAGCCGGGATTATATTCCCTTGCAAAAATCCCAAAATGGACTAGCATAGGCAATAAGTACATATAAGGACTTACCCACTCATGGCACATGCCGCCCGCGCCGCCCAAGCTGAAGCGCCGATTCGTCGGCCGCTTCAGGAACCCTCGTTTGCAGAAATGTCCGCAGCGGGATTGCGCGCGTTCTTCAACATCGCACGAGACTGGGACTTGAGCGCGGACGAACAGATCGTGCTGCTCGGCTCGCCAGGCCGCTCGACTTTCTTCAAATGGAAGCAGGCGCCGGAAACGGCGCGGCTAGGCCGCGACACGCTGGAACGTCTGTCGCTGCTGCTAGGCATCTACAAGGCGCTGCAAATTCTCTTGCCGCAACCCAGCGCCGCGGACAACTGGGTCAAGCGTCCCAACAGCGCGCCGCCGTTCGGCGGCCGCCGCGCGCTGGATCGCATGCTGGCCGGCAACATTAGCGACCTCGTCGCCGTGCGCCAGTATCTCGACGCAATGCGAGGCGGCTGGGCGTGACAGAACCGCATTGGCAGGACCGCTGGCGCAGCGCGCCACTGGATTGGTCGCCCGCGTATCGCGTGATTCCCACGCGCTTTCCGGCCGTCAATCTGTTCGACCGGGTTGCATCGGCGGAAGATTTCGACGCGCTCTACGCGCTCGAAGCCATGACCAACGACCGCCTGCGCACCGAAATCGGCGAACTCGATCTAGTGCCGCGCGAAGAACGCCGCTTCGGGCCGGGTTATGGACCGATCATGGCCGCGCTCACGCATCTCAATCCGCTCGGCAGCCGTTTTTCCGACGGCACGTACGGCGTGTTCTATTGCGCCCGCTCGCGCGCGACCGCCATCGCCGAAACGCGTTATCACACGGGAAAATTCCTGGAAGCCACCGCCGAGCCGCCCATGCGTCAGCAGATGCGTCTCTACACGGTGGCGGCGCAAGGCGAAGTGGTCGATCTGCGCGGCGACCCGAAGCTGGACCTCGCGGTGCTGTCGCCGGACGACTATCTCGCCGGCCAGTCGCTCGGACGTGCGGTGCGCGAAGCGGGAGCGCCGGGCATTGCGTATCCGTCGGTGCGCGACCCCGAAGGCGAATGCCTCGCCGCGTTCAGAACGACGCTGCTGCGCGATTGCCATCACGCGGCGTACCTGGAATACAACTGGAACGGCAGCAGCGTGGATATGGTGTTCGAACTCAGCCAGGTCGGCTGACACGCGTCGAGCAACGCGCGATCAGGGCAGCGCCAACGCCGCCGCGCCTTCAGCGCGCGCTTCTTCGACGGAAATGGACCAGCGCCGCAGCGCCCTCGGCTCGACCAAAGTCAGCCTGCCGCCAGGCCCGAACGCGCCGGTATCGACGAACACCTGCGAGCCGATCTGCTTGATGTCGCGCATCGGCGTATGGCCGCAGTAAGTGAGCGACAAACCGCGTTGCCGTTGCGGATCGCCGTTGCCCATCGCGAGTTCGCGTCCCCACAGCATTTGCTGGCGCGTGTCGGAAGAGAAATTGCCGGCGTCGAGTTCGGCGTCGGTGCCGAAAAATTCGGCGTGCAGAACATTGAAGCGCTCCGGCCCGCTGCCCACCACGCGCGCGAGCGGCAGCGTGCGCAGCCGCTCCGCGTAGCGGCGCAAACTTTCGTCGGGCAGGTTGGCGGCCCACGCGCCGCCTATGCCGTACCACCACTGACGCCGCAAGCGGCCATCGGCGACGGCGCACAGCGCGTCTTCGTGATTGCCGAGCACGGCGAAGAACCACGGCTTGTCGAGCAGCGCGAGCGCCTGCTCCGAATGCTCGCCGCGATCCACGAGATCGCCGACTGAAAAGAGCCGGTCGCACGCCGGGTCGAACGAAACCAGGCGCAGCAGATAGCGCAATGCATCGACACAACCGTGCAAGTCGCCGACGACGAAGTCGCGGCCGCTCCGGTTGGCCGGGTGGTGCTGAACCGAGATGTCGAGTACGGAAGCCATAAGCCCATGATAATGCGCAATGTCCGACGCGTATGCGCGCTGCCTCTCGTAGCGCGGCAATCGAAAGCGCAAAGTTGACACAGAATCACGCGAAAACGACAGGTTCCGGGCAGATTTTGCCGGAAAATGGCCGACTTGAAGGCGCGTCCTTGCTGGCTTCGCAAACTGCCAACTGGCTATGCGCATTGGCCGATAAACGCCGATTCGACGCCCATGCGCGGCTAAAGTTGCGGGAAGCGCCACGCGTAGGCTCGGCCTGCAATGCGCTTTCGATTGAAAGCGGCCCGCAAGGCCGTTACGGAACACTACGGGCGCATCAACAGACTCCGCGCCACTTCAGCGCCACTTCAGCGCCTCGCTCGCCATTCCATGTTCACAAAATATTATCCGCAAACGCTTCGCAACCGCCCACGCATGCTGATCGCTCTCGCGTTCGGCGTCGCGGCTGCCGTGCTGATCCCCGCGCACATACGCCCGATGGCGCGCGTACTCGTCGGCTGGGACATTACCGTGTGGAGTTACCTCGTGCTGATCTGGGCGCACATGGTCCGCGCCGACGAAGGCAACGTGCGCGATTCCGCGCGCCGCGACGATGAGAACGCAGGCGTCGTGCTGTTCGTGATCTGCGCCGCCACCGTCGCCAGCATTGCCGCGATCGTGCTCGAGCTTGCGTCGGCGAAAGGCACGGCGGGCGCGTCGACGGTATGGCACTACACGCTGACCGGACTCACGATGATCGGCGCGTGGTTCATGATTCCCACCATCTTCACGCTGCACTATGCGCGGCTCTATTACGACACCGACGTGCCCGAGACGCCGCTGCTGTTTCCCGACCGCTCGCTCACGCCCGACTATTGGGACTTCCTGTACTTCTCGTTCACGATCGCGGTCGCTTCGCAGACGTCGGACGTGGTGCTGCGCTCACGCACCATTCGCCGCGCGGCGCTCGCGCAATCCATCCTGTCGTTCTATTTCAACGTTGCCGTGCTCGGCTTGTGCGTGAACATCGCAGCGGGCTTGCTCGGCTCGTGACCTGCTCCGCTGGGCGCGCGCATCGCCGCCCGGCAACCTCTCCTTTTCCGCTCCGCTGAATTCCGCGCAGACGAGTCCCGTGTAAAACGCGGACGATTGCAGCGCCTTTTACACGCGCCCGCCCTCTGCGGCAGCGTCGGGCCGCAAGCCCCGGAGCAAGCCTCCCCATAAGGGCACCCGCACCCCTTCATAGCGCGCCGGCCGAGTTCACTGGCACAGGCCTTGCTGACTTCCGCAGACGTTCTGGCCGGCTCGCGTCGCGACGCCTGGCGGCGAGGCACCCGTAACTGGCCAGCGGCGTGACGATCTTTGCACTACATTGACCAAGTACGCGCCGACAGTTCACGAATCGCGCGGCCGCCGGCTCTGGAAGCCCAATGAGCGCTGTGATCGCATGCCAACTGCATCCACACCGCAGCAGGACAAATCTGGAAACGACCGATGGAACCTCCAAAAGGGTACGCGCCGCGGATCTATTTTTTTCATTCACTTCTTGTTGGGCCGCTTGACGCGTGGCCGGCGCAGTTCGCCCACGCGGCCGCGCTCGGCTTCGATCATGCGCTGATCGGCAGTCTGTTCGAGCCGGGCCGGGCGAGTCATGGCCAGGTGGTCGGCAATCATGCGCGCCTGCATCCGGTGTTCGAAGCCGGGCAGTCCGCTACGGACGCTATCCGCACGCTCGCGGACGCCGCGCACCAGCATGGCCTGACATTGCTGGTGGATCTCGTGATCGATCGCGTGGCCGCTGATGGCGCGCTTTACGCCGAGCATCACGACTGGTTCCATCCACTCGAGACCGAAGAGGCGCGCCTCGATCCGCGCCACGTGCATCGCGAGGACAACGTCGCGTACGCCAACTTCAACGATGCCGGCACGCGCGCCGCGCTCGTCTCATGGTGGACGCAGCAGTTGCTCGCGCTCGCCGATGCGGGTATCGGCGGCTTTCGCTTCGACTCGCCGCATCGCGTGCCCGCCGACGTGTGGCGGCAGTTGCGCGATGCGGTGCGCGCCGCGCATCCCGACGTGCGCTTTCTCGCCGCGACGCCCGGCCTCTCCCGCAGCGACCTTCCCGCGCTCGAAGGCGCCGGCTTCGACAGCGTGTTCTCGTCGCTGCGCTGGTGGGACTATCGCGAAAGCTGGATGGCCGACGAGTACGCGGCGCTCGCGCGCATCGGCGGGCCCATTGCTTTTCCGGAAGCGCCTTACGGTACACGGCTCGCCGCCGAACTGAGCGATCCGCACGATTCGGGCATCGTCGAGCGGGCTTATCGGCGCGCGCTCTTCACGTCCGCGTCAATCGGCGCTGGCTGGATGATGCCGATGGGCTTCGAATACGGCGTAAGCGAACCGATGTCGCAAACGCGCGGCGACGCGTCGCAATTCGCGCTCGCTTGCCAATCCAAACGATTCGACCTCTCGCAACAGATCTCGCGCGCGAACGAACTCGCACGCACGGCCGGCGCGCTGCACGCGAACGGCGAGTTGCGTCCGTTGAGCGGACCGGGCGCGCCCGCCGCCGTGCTGCTGCGCGCGGATCGGCCCGACGTGCGCGATGCCGGGGAAGCGGTCCTGATCGCGATCAATCCCGAACTCGGTGCGCCGGTTCGCGTGGACCCGGCGCGCTTTCTCGCGGGCGTACCCGGCAATTTCACGCGCTTCATTCCGCTCGATGCACCGGGCCACGCGTCGCCCACGACATTAACGCCGTTCACGCTCGCGCCCGGCGCCGTGCGGCTCTTTCAGGCCGTGACGGAAAAACCGATCTGCCTCGCGCCGCCCATCGACAAGGCGAACAGCAAGCGCAGCGGCCGCAAGACCGTGCTCGAAGCACTCAACGCGCCGCGCGTGGCAATCGAAAGCGTGATGCCTTCCGTCGACAACGGCCGCTTTCCCGCGAAGCGCAGCGTCGGCGAGCGGGCCGAGATCAGCGCCGCGATTTTCGCCGAAGGCCACGACAAGATCGCCGCCGCGGTGCTGTGGCGCGCCGCCGACGAAAACACATGGCACGAAGTGCTGATGACTCCGGCGCAACCCGCCGGCCTCGACATCTGGAAGGCGCGCATTCCGCTCGAACGCATGGGCCGTCATGAATTCACGGTGATTGCGTGGCGCGACGACTTCGCTTCGCTCGTCGAACATGTCGAGAAGAAATTGAAGGCGGGGCAAACGGTCGAAACCGAACTCGACGAAGCCGCGCATCTGTTCGCGCTCGTGCTCGCCGAAGTCGAAACGGCCGAAGGCGCGGACAGGCAACCGCTCGAACACATCGTCAAGGACTTCACGAAGGCCGACGACGAGACGAAGCTCAAGCTGCTGCTCGATCCGGCCACCGCGAAGGCGATGACCGCCGCGCGGCATCGCCCGTTCCTGAGCCGCGATCCGGTGACCTACAAGATCGACGCCGAACGCACGGCCGCGCGCTTTGCAAGCTGGTACGAGATCTTCCCTCGTTCGATGAGCGACGACGAAGCGCGCCACGGCACCTTCTCCGATGTCACGAGGAAACTGCCGCGCATTCGCGACATGGGCTTCGACGTGCTGTACTTTCCGCCGATTCATCCAATCGGCGTGACCAATCGCAAGGGCCGCAACAACACGCTGAACGCGCAGCCGGGCGACGTGGGCAGTCCGTATGCAATCGGCGCCGCGGAAGGCGGCCATACCGCCGTGCATCCGCAGCTCGGCACGCTCGACGACTTCAAGGCGATGCTCGCGGCCGCGCACGCGCACGGACTCGAAATCGCGCTGGATTTCGCGATTCAGTGCTCGCCGGATCATCCGTGGCTGAAGGAGCATCCGACATGGTTCGCGTGGCGTCCCGACGGCACGCTGCGTTACGCGGAAAATCCGCCGAAGAAGTATCAGGACATCGTCAATCCCGACTTCTATGCACACGACGCTAAGCCCGACTTGTGGCTCGCATTGCGCGACGTGATCCTGTTCTGGATCGAAGCGGGCGTGCATATTTTCCGCGTGGACAATCCGCACACGAAGCCGTTGCCGTTCTGGGAGTGGATGATCAACGACGTGCGTTCGCGCTATCCCGACACGATCTTCCTCGCCGAGGCATTCACGCGGCCGCGCATGATGAACCGGCTCGGCAAGATCGGCTTCTCGCAGTCGTACACGTACTTCACGTGGCGCGAGTCGAAGCGCGATTTCATCGAGTATCTGACGGAGCTCACGCAAACCGGCGCGCGCGATTTCTATCGGCCGAACTTCTTTGTGAATACGCCGGACATCAACCCGCGTCATCTGCAATCGCAGGGACGCACCGGCTTTCTGATTCGCGCGGCGCTCGCGTCGACGCTCGCCGGATTGTGGGGCGTGTATAGCGGCTTCGAACTGTGCGAGGCGGCGGCGTTGCCGAACAGCGAGGAATATCTCAACTCCGAGAAGTACCAGTTGCGCGCGTGGGACTGGAACCGGCCCGGCAACATCATGGCCGAGATCACCACGCTGAACCGGATTCGCCGCGCGAATCCCGCGCTGCAAACGCATCTCGGTCTCACGTTCCTGCCCGCGCACAACGACAACATTCTGTTCTTCGAAAAGGCGACCGAAGCGCGCGATAACGTGATCCTGGTCGCGATCAATCTCGATCCGTTCAACGAACAGGGCGCGGACATCGAGCTGTCGTGGGAGACCTTCCAGAAATGGAATCTGCATGACCACGGCCCGCTTGAAGTGACCGACCAGATGACGGGCGCCCGTTTCGAATGGCATGGCCGCTGGCAGCATGTGCGGCTCGGCACGGGTCAGCCTTTTTCGATCTGGCGCATCGCGCCGCTCGGCGGCCTGCCCGCCGAACGTCCCGATGAAGCCGACAGCGATTCGAGCAGTGCCCCGCCTGGCGCCTTTCACGCAAACGCCGGCAACCCTACCCCGACGGAAGGTGCGATATGAAGCGTGACGATCCCTCTCAGGCCGCGTCGCAAGCCCATGCGAGCACGGCGACCGCCAGCGCAACCAACGCGCGCACGCGTCGCCGCGGCAAGCCGGCAGCGCTCAGCGACGATCCGCTCTGGTACAAGGACGCGATCATTTATCAGGTGCACATCAAGTCGTTCTTCGATGCGAATAACGACGGCGTCGGCGATTTTCCCGGCCTGATCGCGAAGCTCGACTACATCGCCGAACTCGGTGTGAACGCGATCTGGCTGCTGCCGTTCTATCCGTCGCCGCGCCGCGACGACGGCTACGACATCGCCGATTACCGCAACGTGCATCCGGACTACGGCCAGCTCTCCGACGTCAAGCGCTTCATTCAGGAAGCGCACGCGCGCGGCATCCGCGTGATTACCGAACTGGTAATTAACCACACGTCGGACCAGCACCCGTGGTTTCAGCGCGCGCGCCGCGCGAAGCCAGGCTCGAATCATCGCAACTTCTATGTGTGGTCCGATACCGATCAGAAGTATCAGGAAACGCGCATTATCTTTATCGACTCCGAGCCTTCGAACTGGACACACGATCCGGTCGCGGGCGCGTACTACTGGCATCGCTTTTACTCGCATCAGCCCGATCTGAACTTCGACAATCCCGCGGTGCTGCGCGAGGTGTTGCAGATCATGCGCTTCTGGCTCGATATGGGCATCGACGGGCTGCGTCTGGACGCGGTGCCGTATCTCGTCGAACGCGAAGGCACGAACAACGAGAACCTGCCCGAAACGCACGAAGTGCTGAAGAAGATTCGCGCGACCATCGATGCCGAGTATCCGAACCGCATGTTGCTTGCCGAAGCCAACCAGTGGCCGGAAGACGTGAAGGAATATTTCGGCGACGAAGACGAATGCCACATGGCCTTCCACTTCCCGCTGATGCCGCGCATCTACATGTCGATTGCGAGCGAGGACCGCTTTCCGATCACCGACATCATGCGGCAAACGCCGGACCTCGCGCCGTCGAACCAATGGGCGATTTTCCTGCGCAATCACGACGAGCTCACGCTCGAAATGGTCACGGATTCCGAGCGCGACTACTTGTGGAACACCTACGCAAGCGATCGCCGCGCGCGCCTGAATCTCGGCATTCGCCGCCGTCTCGCGCCGCTGATGGAGCGCGACCGCCGCCGCATCGAGCTGATCAATTCGCTGCTGCTGTCGATGCCCGGCACGCCCGTGATCTATTACGGCGACGAGCTCGGCATGGGCGACAACATTCACCTCGGCGATCGCGACGGCGTGCGCACGCCGATGCAATGGTCGTCGGATCGCAACGGCGGTTTCTCGCGCGCCGATCCCGAGCAACTCGTGCTGCCGCCGGTGATGGGCTCGCTCTACGGCTTTGACGCGGTGAACGTCGAAGCGCAAAGCCGCGATCCGCATTCGCTGCTCAACTGGACGCGGCGCATGCTCGCCACGCGTCGCGCGAAACAGACGTTCGGGCGCGGCACGATCCGTTTCCTGAAGCCGGAGAACCGCAAGATTCTCGCGTATCTGCGCGAATTGCCCGGCGAGCCGCCGATTCTTTGCGTCGCGAATCTGTCGCGTGCGCCGCAAGCGGTGGAACTCGATCTGTCGGAATTCAACGGCGCGGTGCCGATTGAAATGACCGCCGATTCCGTGTTCCCCGCGATCGGCCAATTGACTTATCTGCTGACCTTCCCGCCGTATGGCTTCCTGTGGTTCCTGCTGTGTGAAGGCGGTCAGCGTCCGACGTGGGCGCAGGCGCATCCCGAGCCGTTGCCGGAATTCGTGACCATCGTGATCCGCGAAGGCCAGGCCGGCCCGACGCCTGAAAACGTGCGGCTGCTCGAATCGGAAGTGCTGCCTTCGTGGTTGAGCCGGCGCCGCTGGTTTGCATCGAAGGATCAAAAGATGCATGCGGTGCGGCTCGCCGCGTTGACCACGATCCCGAACGGCGGCTTCGCGTTCACCGAAATCGAAGCGGACGTCGGCAAGCACACGGAACGCTACGTGGTGCCGATCGCGATCACGTGGGGCGGCGAGACGACGACGCCGCTCTTTCTCCAGCTTGCGTTGGCGCGCGTACGGCGCGGCCGCAACGTCGGGCATCTCACCGACGCGTTCGCGCTGCCGATCTTCGCGCACGGCGTGCTGCGCAAATTGCGCGAACGCGCGGTCGTGCCGACCGTGCAAAAGAGCGAGATCAGGTTCATTCCAACCGACCGTTTCGCGGAACTCGACAATCTCGGCGAACGCCCCGAAATCCGCTGGCTGGCTGCCGAGCAAAGCAACAGCTCGCTGATCATTGCCGACGCCGCGGTGCTCAAGCTCGTGCGGCGTCTCGTGAGCGGCATTCATCCGGAAGCGGAAATCAGCCGCTATCTGACGCAACTCGGCTATGCGAACACGGCGCCGCTCTTTGGCGAAGTGGTGCGCGTCGACCCCGAGGGCGTGCCGCATACGCTCGCGATCGTGCAAGGCTTCGTCGACAACCAGGGCGATGCGTGGAACTGGTCGCTCGATTATCTGCGCCGCTCCGTCGACGAACTCGCGATCACGATCGATACGGAAGCGTCGTCTGCGCCCGATCGCGGCAACGAGGCGATTCTGCTCGAAGGCTACGCGGCGTTGGCCGGCATCATCGGCAGACGGCTTGGCGAGTTGCACGTCGCGCTCGCTTCGCCGACCGACGACCCCGCGTTCGCCCCCGAACCGACGAGCGCCGAGCAGGTCAAGGCGTGGGTCGACGGCACGCAGTCGATGCTCGCGAGCGCGCTCGATCTGCTCGCGCCGCGCATCGACCAGTTGCTCGATGCGGACACGAAGGCGCTCGCGCAAAGTCTGATCGACCGGCGCGCGGCGCTCGTCGAAGCTGTCGACAAGCTCATCGCGCCGGACACGCAGGCGCTGCGCATTCGCATTCACGGCGACTTCCACCTGGGCCAGGTGCTGGTCGCGCAGGGCGACGCGTATCTGATCGACTTCGAAGGCGAGCCCGCGCGTTCGCTCGAAGAGCGTCGGCAGAAGTCGAGCCCGCTGCGCGATGTGGCCGGCCTGATGCGTTCGCTGTCGTATGCGAGCGCCGCGGCGCAGTCCACGACGGAAGCCGCGCCGCAACAGACCGCGGACCGCAAGCGCGCGCTGTTCGACCGTTTCCGCGCGGAAGCCACCAACGTCTTCCTGAAGGAATACCGCGCGGCCACCGCCGAAGCGCCGACGCCGCTCGTCGCGCCCGAGGCGGAGCAGGCGCTGCTCGATCTGTTCCTGATCGAGAAGGCCGCGTATGAAATCCGCTACGAAGCGGCCAACCGTCCGACGTGGCTCAGCTTGCCGGTGCGAGGCCTTGCGGCGCTCGCGAGCCGGCTGCTCGGCGACACCGGCGCGCCGCACGATTCCTCAACCCAGGCGCCAGACGCCGCCACACCGCCTCATCCGGCCGAGGGCGATCATGAGTGAACACGATCCGGCCGCAGGCCTCCAGCCGCTCGACATCGACGCGCTCGTCGAGGCGCGCCATCCCGATCCTTTCTCGCAGCTCGGGCCGCATCACACCGACGGCGGTCCCGTGGTGCGCGCGCTGTTGCCGAATGCCGCGCACGTCAGCGTGATTTCGCGCGCCGACGGCGCGCTGCTCGGCGAGCTTCAGCAGTTGCGTCCTGGCCTGTTCGCGGGCCGCGTGAGTTCGGCGGCGCCGTATCGCTTGCGCATCGACTGGCATGGCGTCGTGCAGGAAATCGAGGATACCTACTCGTACGGCCCAGTTCTCGGCGATGAACCGCTCGGCCGTCTCGCGGGCGGCGATCCGTATGCGGTGCTCGAATGCCTCGGCTCGCGTCCGATGGAAATCGACGGCGTGCCCGGCGTGCGCTTCGCCGTGTGGGCGCCGAATGCGCGGCGCGTCTCCGTGGTCGGCGACTTCAATGCGTGGGACGGCCGTCGTCATCCGATGCGTCTGCGTCATCAGGCGGGCGTGTGGGAACTGTTCGTGCCGCGCGTCGGGCCGGGCACGCGCTACAAATACGAGTTGCTCTCGCGCGATGGTCATCCGCTGCCGTTGAAGGCCGACCCTTGCGCGATGCAAAGCGAGAAGCCGCCAGGCACGGCGTCGGTGGTCGCGCATGTCGACGAGATCGAGCAGTTTCCGTGGACCGATCACGAGTGGATTCAGTCGCGCGGCGCGAAGCAGACGCCGCGTTCGCCGATCTCGATCTACGAGGTGCATGCGGAGTCGTGGCTGCGCGTCGCCGAAGAAGGTCAGCGCGGTCTCAATTGGGAAGAGCTCGCCGAGCGCCTGATTCCGTATGTGAAGACGATGGGCTTCACGCACGTCGAATTTCTGCCGGTCGCCGAGCATCCGTTCGGCGGATCGTGGGGCTATCAGCCGCTCGGGCAGTTCGCGCCGTCCGCGCGCTTCGGCAAGCCGGAGCAGTTCGCCGCGTTCGTCAACAAGGCGCACGAAGCCGGGCTCGGCGTGATTCTCGACTGGGTGCCCGCGCACTTTCCAAACGACGCGCACGGTCTCATCGAGTTCGACGGCACGCCGCTTTACGAGCATGCCGATCCGCGCGAAGGCTACCACCAGGACTGGAACACGATGATCTACAA
The DNA here is from genome assembly GCF_000172415.1 of Paraburkholderia graminis C4D1M. Classification (GTDB taxonomy): domain Bacteria; phylum Pseudomonadota; class Gammaproteobacteria; order Burkholderiales; family Burkholderiaceae; genus Paraburkholderia; species Paraburkholderia graminis. The sequence goes on along the minus strand of NZ_ABLD01000002.1, from coordinate 490,368 downwards.
CCTCGGCCGCAACGAGGTGAGCGCGTTCCTCGTCGCCTCCGGTCTCGCGTGGCTGAAGCGCTATCACGTCGACGGCCTGCGCGTGGATGCGGTCGCGTCGATGCTGTATCGCGATTACTCGCGCGCGGCCGGCGAGTGGGTGCCGAACATCTATGGCGGACGCGAGAATCTCGAGTCGATTGCGTTCCTCAAGCGTTTGAATCATGAAGTCGGTTATGTGCCCGGCGTGCCTGGCGCGATCACCATCGCCGAGGAATCGACGGCATGGCCGGGCGTGACGGCGCGCGTCGAAGACGGCGGCCTCGGCTTCCATTTCAAGTGGAACATGGGCTGGATGCACGACACGCTGCACTACATGCACGAAGATCCGGTGTATCGCCAATACCATCACCACAACATGACGTTCGGCATGGTGTACGCGTATTCGGAGCGCTTCGTGCTGCCGCTTTCACACGATGAAGTGGTGCACGGCAAAGGCTCGCTGCTCGGCAAGATGCCAGGCGATACATGGCAGAAGTTCGCCAATCTGCGCGCGTATTTCGGCTTCATGTGGACGCATCCGGGCAAGAAGCTGCTCTTCATGGGCGGCGAATTCGGTCAGATCGCCGAGTTCAATCACGACGCGTCGCCGCACTGGCATCTGCTCGACGACGCGCATCATCACGGCGTGCAGTTGCTGGTGCGCGACCTGAATCGCCTGTATCACGACGAGCCGGCGCTGCATCTGCTCGACAGCGAGCCAGGCGGCTTTGGGTGGCTGATCGGCGACGACAGCGCCAACAGCGTGTTCGCGTATCGACGCACCGACGGCGCGGGCCGCGAACTCGTCGTGGCCTGCAACATGACGCCGGTGCCGCGCGTCGGCTATCGCATCGGCCTGCCGCGCGAAGGGCGCTGGTCGGAAGTGTTGAACACGGATGCAGGCGTGTACGGCGGCTCGAACATGGGCAACGGCGGCGTGATTCACACCGAGGCGATCTCGAGCCACGGCTGGCCGCATTCGGCTTCACTGACCTTGCCGCCGCTGGCGACGATCGTGCTGCGCGCCGATTGAGCGGCACTGACCGCGGAATCCGGCAGCGCCGCCCGATTCCGCCCGAGTCCGCAGAAGGCGAGCGCGCGGCCTGTGCGATGACAGGCCGCGCGCTCGTCGCATGAAGCACCGCGCTCGCGCTCCATCGAATCAGAACAAGGAAGGGGAACCATGTCGCATGCAATGCCCGACCGGCTTCTGCCCGGCTCGCCGTATCCGCTCGGCGCGAGTTGGGACGGTCTAGGTGTCAACTTCGCGGTGTTCTCGGCGAACGCGCAGAAAATCGAACTGTGTCTGTTCGATCCCACCGGCCGCAAGGAAATCCGACGCTACCCGATGCCCGAATGCACCGATGAGGTCTGGCACGGCTATCTGCCGAACGCGCATCCCGGCACCGCTTACGGCTTTCGCGCGCATGGGCCGTATCAGCCTCAGCACGGGCATCGCTTCAATCCGCACAAGCTGCTGCTCGATCCGTACGCGCGCAAACTGGTCGGGCAATTCCGCTGGTCGGACGCGCTGTTCGGCTATCGCGTGCATTCGAATCGCGCGGATCTTTCCATCGACCGGCGCGATTCCGCGCCTGCCATGCCGAAATGCGTGGTGATCGACGAAGCGTTCGACTGGTCGCACGACAAGCGCCCGAATGTGCCTTGGGGCGAAACTGTGATCTATGAAACGCATGTGCGCGGCGCGTCGATGCTGCGCGCCGATCTGCGTCAGCATGAGCGCGGCACGTTTGCCGCGCTGTCGTCGCCGGAATTTATCGAGCATCTGCTGAAGCTCGGCGTGACTGCCGTTGAGCTGCTGCCCGTTCATGCGTTTCTGAACGACCGCTTTCTCGTCGAGCGCGGCCTGCGCAACTACTGGGGCTACAACACGGCGGCGTTTTTTGCGCCCGAGCCGTCGTATCTGAGCACGCACCGGCTGGACGAAATGCGCATTGCCGTGCGCCAGTTGCACGCGGCCGGCATCGAAGTGTTTCTCGACGTGGTCTACAACCACACGTGCGAAGGCAACGAAATGGGCCCGACCGTTTCGTGGCGCGGTCTCGACAACGCGAGCTACTACCGCCTGATTCCCGGCGACGAGCGGCATCACATCAACGACACGGGCTGCGGCAACACGGTCAATCTGCTGCATCCGCGCGTGTTGCAGATGGTGATGGATTCGCTGCGTTACTGGTCGACCGCGTTCAACATCGACGGCTTCCGTTTCGATCTCGGCGTGACGCTCGGGCGCGAGCCGCACGGTTTCGATCCAGGCTCCGGTTTCTTCGACGCGTTGCGCCAGGACCCGGTCCTCTCGCAACGCAAGCTGATTTCCGAACCGTGGGACATCGGTCCAGGCGGTTATCAACTCGGCAACCATCCGCCGGGTTTCGGCGAATGGAACGACCGTTTCCGCGATACGGTGCGCCGCTTCTGGCGCGGCGACGCGGGCCTGCGCCAGGACCTGGCCGCGCGCCTGACGGGTTCCGCCGATCTCTTCAACCGCCGCTTTCGCAAGCCGTGGGCGTCGATCAATTTCGTCGCGTCGCATGACGGCTTTACGCTCGCCGACATGACCGCGTACGAGGACAAACATAACGAGGCGAATCGCGAAGACAACCGCGACGGCCATAACGAAAACTGCAGCAGCAACTGGGGCGTCGAAGGACCGACCGACGACCCCGCGATTCTCGAAACACGCAAACGCGTGGCGCGCTCGATGATGGCGACGCTGTTCGTCGCGCTCGGCACGCCGATGATGCTTGCCGGCGACGAATCGTTGCGCACGCAGAACGGCAATAACAATGCGTACTGCCAGGATAACGAAATATCGTGGATCGACTGGGAACGCGCCGATTCGCCGGACGGACGCCAGATGACCGATTTCGTCGCGCGCGTGGTGGCGCTGCGCAAGCAGCATCCGCTGTTGCGCGAAACGCGTTTTCTGTTCGGCGACCGCGAAGTGCTGCCGGGTCTTTTCGACATTGGCTGGTTCGACGAAAACGGCGAGCCGCTGACGATCGAAGCATGGGAAGACCCGGAAGGCCGCGCGTTTACCTTGCGGCGCGCGGGCCCAGGTCTGAACGGGGAAACCGAAGTATTGTTGATGATGCTCAACGCGAGCGCGGAAACTCTGCGTTTTACACCGCCTCCGCCGCACCTGGAATGGCACGTGCTGTTAGACACTGCGGATACGCAAGGCGCCCCGCACCGGCTCGCCGCAATGGATCTGGAAGTGGCCGCTCGCGGGCTCGTGATACTCGCCGCGCACCCGGTCGGCGAAGCCGACTGGCAAGCGGGCTGGAAAGCCGGCGCGCAGCACGGGCAGCGGCTATTGACGGCGTTGCCGCCGCGTCCGGGCGAGCATCCGTTTGCGAACGATGCGTGAGCAATCCGACAGCAAAACCGAATGGTGAAGAGTCATGTCCGAACATCCAATCGATCCTCACGCGCATCATTACGCGCATTGCCTGCCGTTCGGCGCGCAATTGCTCGGGCCCAAGGGCGCGAATCCGCGCACGCGTTTTCGTTTCTGGGCGCCTTCGTGCAAAAGCGTGCAGGTCGAAATCGAGAACGGCGCCGCGCAAGGCGCGCATGAAATGACGCCGGCCGGCAACGGCTGGTTCGAAGCGAGCGTCGAGAGCGGCGCGGGCACGCTGTACCGCTTTCGTCTCGACGACGGCAATGCGGTGCCCGATCCGGCGTCGCGCTTTCAGCCGCAAGACGTGCATGGTCCGAGCGAAGTCATCGACCCGCGCGCGTATCGCTGGGAACATTGCGACTGGCATGGCAGGCCGTGGGAAGAAACCGTGCTGTACGAACTGCACGTCGGTGCGATGGGCGGCTATCAGGGCGTGCAAAAACGCTTGCCGGCGCTCGCGGCGCTCGGCGTGACGGCGATCGAACTGATGCCCTTGAACGACTTTCCGGGCAAGCACAATTGGGGCTATGACGGCGTGCTGCCCTACGCGCCCGATTCCGCATACGGCCGCCCCGAGGAACTGAAGGCGCTGATCGACGCCGCGCACGGTCTCGGCCTGATGGTGTTTCTCGATGTGGTCTACAACCACTTCGGCCCTGACGGCAACTATCTGCACGAATACGCGCGCTCGTTTTTCCGCGAAGGCACGCATACGCCGTGGGGCCCGGCCATCGACTTCGAGCGCAGTGAAGTCAGCGACTTTTTCATGGACAACGCCGTCTACTGGATCAACGAATACCGGATAGACGGCCTGCGTTTCGACGCGGTTCACGCGATCGACAATCACCGCTGGCTGCGCGAGCTGTCCGATCATATTCGCGCCCATGTGCAGCATGGCCGCCATGTGCATCTGGTGCTGGAAAACGAGCACAACAGTGCAAGCCTGTTGGAGAACCACTTCAACGCGCAATGGAACGACGACGCGCACAACACGCTGCATGTGCTGCTGACCGGTGAGACCGAAGGCTATTACCACGCGTACGAGGATCAGCCGATCCGCCGTCTTGCTCGCGTGCTCTCCGAGGGCTTCGCGTATCAGGGCGATCCGTCGCCGCTGCACGACGGCGCGCCGCGCGGCGAATCGAGCGGGCATTTGCCGCCTACGTCGTTCGTGATGTTTTTGCAGAATCACGATCAGATCGGCAATCGCGCATTCGGCGAGCGTCTGCGCAAGCTCACGTCGGACGACGCCTTGCGCGCGGCCACCGGCTTGCTGCTGCTGTCGCCGCAAATTCCGCTGCTCTTCATGGACGAGGAATACGGCTCGACGCAGCCGTTTCTGTTCTTCACCGATTACACCGGCGATCTCGCCGACGCCGTGCGCGAAGGACGTCGCCGCGAGTTCGCGCGTTTCTCGTCGTTCAGCGACGAAAAGCGTCGCGCGCAGATTCCCGATCCGAACGACGTGAAGACGTTTGCCGCATCGTCGCCGCCCGAGCCCGTGACCGCCTCGTCTTCTACTGCGCAGGATGACGAAGCAAAAGACCGCCTCGACTGGATGCACTTCTACAAATCCGCGCTGACGGTACGCGCAAAACTGATCACGCCGCGTCTGAAGCACGGCAAGGCGCTCAACGCAACGGTGCTTGTGGATGAAAACGGCACGGACGCGAATGCGCTAATAGCACGCTGGAAACTCGGCGATGGCGAGACGCTGTCGCTCGCGCTCAATCTGTCGAAGCAGAGCGTGCCGTTTAACGATGTGCCTGCCGGCAAGGTCATTTTCGAAACGCCGCCGCGCGTGCGCGAGCAGATCGACGCGAAGGTGCTGCCGGCCAACGCGTTCGTCGCGTGGCTGACCGGCGACATCAACGACTATGCGATCGGTCATGATGCGCGCATCGTCGGCAAAGAGGAGCGCCGCTCGTGAGTACCCGACGCTCTGGCGATACGATCGACACGCTCGCGGCGCGCGCCGGCTTCGAGGTGGAGTGGGAAGACGCGCATCACAAGGTGCATCGCGTGCCCGAGAAGACGCTCGCGGTTCTGCTCGAACGCATGGGCTTGCCGTGCGGCAACGCGACGCAAATCCGCCAAAGCGCGGCCGCGCTCGACGCCGAATTGTCGGGCCGCAAACTGCCGCCGCTGATGACCGCCGAAGTCGGGCGCGGCATTGCGTTGCCCGCGACCGCGCTCAAGTCGGGCAGCCATTACCGCATCGAACTGGAAAGCGGCTCCATCATCGACGGACGCTTTACCGCGCCCAAAGGCGAAGAGGCGTTGCTCGCGCCCATCGACGAACCCGGCTATCACACGCTCGTCATTCACGAACAGCGCGTGACGCTCGCGATCGCGCCGTCGCGCTGCTATACCGTCGCCGACGCATGGCGCACGTTGCGTGACGACGAGCGCGCCGAGGCGCCGCCGCTATGGGGCGTGGCCGCCCAGTTGTATGGCTTGCGCCGCGTGGGCGACGGCGGCATCGGCGATTATTCGGCGCTCGCCCGCATTGCGACGGAGAGCGCAAAACGCGGCGCGCATGCGCTCGCCGTGAGCCCGACGCACGCGATGTTCAGCGCGGAGCCGAACCGCTTCAGTCCGTATTCGCCGTCGTCGCGTTTGTGGTTGAACGTCACGCATATCGATCCGGCAGCGGTGTTCGGCGCGGATGCTGCGCGCGCCGCGATGGAATCCGCACAAGCCGCGGATGCGTGGACCGGACTCGAAGGCTTGCCGCTGATCGACTGGCCGAAGGCGGTCGTGCTGAAGCTGAAGGTGTTGCGCGCGTTGTTCGAGAATTTCTGCGCGCATGAGCGGGCCCACGACGGCACGCCCGATACGCCGCGCGCGCTCGAATTTCACGGCTTTTGCGAACGCGCGGGACGAGCGCTCGAAGATCATGCGCGCTTCGAAGCACTGCAGGCCGCGCAACTCGCGCAAGGCGGCAACGGTCATTGGCGCGACTGGCCGGAAGCATTGCGCGATCCGCGCAGCCCGGAAGTGGATGCGTTCGCGCAAGCGCATCGCCATGAAGTCGACTTTCATCTCTTTCTGCAATGGCTTGCCGCGAAAGGTCTGTCGCACGCGCAACACGCGGCGCGTGAAGCGGGCATGGCCGTCGGTGTGATCGCCGATCTCGCCGTGGGATGCGACAGCGCGGGCAGCCATGCATGGTCCTACCGCGACGACATGCTGCAAGGCGTGTCCGTCGGCGCGCCGCCCGACCTCTTCAATCAGGCGGGACAAAGCTGGGGCCTCACCACGTTCTCGCCGCGTGCGATGCGCACGCAAGGCTTCTCCGCGTTCATCGACATGCTGCGCGCCGCGTTCGCGCATGCGGGCGGAATTCGCATCGATCATATTCTCGGCTTGCGGCGTCTATGGCTCGTGCCGGAAGGCGAGAGCGCGCGCAACGGCGCGTATCTGCGCTATCCGCTCGAAGACCAGTTGCGTCTGATCGCGCTCGAATCGTGGCGGCATCGCGCGATTGTGATCGGCGAAGATCTCGGCACCGTGCCGCCCGGCTTTCGCGAGCGGCTCAACGAGCATGGCATTGCCGGCATCCGTGTGCTGTGGTTCGAACGCGGCGAAGACGGCACAGGCTTCAAGCCGCCGCAGGCGTGGGACCGCAATGCGGTCGGCACGACGACCACGCACGATCTGCCGACCGTCGCCGGCTGGTGGGCCGGCAGCGACATTAGCTGGCGCAACAAGATCGGCCAGACGATGGCGCGCCCCGATGGCCGCGATCCCGAAGAAGCCGCGCAGGAAGAGCGCGCGAGCGACCGCGCCGACTTGTGGCGCGCGTTCCAGGAAGCCGGCGTGGCCGCGCCGGATGTCGACGCGCCGCCGCTCGAGAGCCCGCCCGTCGACGAAGCCCTCGCCTTTGTCGCGGCAACGCCCGGCCCGCTCGTCACGTTTCCGCTCGAAGACCTGCTCGCGCAGAGCGAACAGCCGAACTTGCCCGGTTCGATCGACGAGCATCCGAACTGGCGCCGCCGCATGAATCTGCCCATCGACGAAATGTTTCTCGACGACGCCTTCTGCGACCGGCTGCTCGCAGTCGACCGGGCGCGCAGCGCCGCAACCGTTTCCACTCCTTCAGCCAATACCGCTTCGGAGCCTGATACGCCATGACCGTCCCACGCTCCACTGTTCGCCTCCAGTTTCATCGGGGCTTCACTTTCGACGATGCCGCGAAGCACGTCGAGTATTTCGCCGCGCTCGGCATCAGCCATGTGTACGCGTCGCCGATCACCACGGCCGAGCCCGGTTCGATGCACGGCTACGACACCGTCGATTACACGCATGTGAGCGCCGAATGCGGCGGCGAGGCGGGCCTGAAGCGCCTCGTCGAAAAATTGCACGCGCACGGCATGGGGCTGATCGTCGACATGGTGCCGAACCATATGGGCGTCGGCGGCTCGAGCAATGTGTGGTGGCTCGATATTCTCGAATGGGGCCGTCACAGCACGTACGCACGTCACTTCGATGTGGACTGGCATTCGCCCGATCCGGCGTTGCGCGGCAAGGTGCTGCTGCCGACGCTCGGCGCGCCGTATGGCGACGAACTGGCGTCGGGCCGCATCGCGCTGCATTTCGCCGCGGACAGCGGGCGCTTTTATGTCGGCTACGGACCGCACGTGTTTCCGGTGTGTCCGGTCGATTACCCGTCGATCCTGCAAAGCGCCGATCGCGCCGATCTCAGCGCGCTTGCTGAGCGCTTCCAGGGACTGACGACGCAGCCCACCGATCAGCCGCGCGCCGCCGAAGGCCGCGAGATGCTGCGCGAGTTCGTTGCGCTAAACGGCGAGTCGGCGATTCAGTTCGCGCTGCAAACCTATTCGCCCGAAGATCCGCTGACGCGCGACCGCCTGCATCGGCTGCTCGAACGCCAGCATTTCCGCCTCGCGTGGTGGCGCGCCGCCGCCGACGAAGTCAACTGGCGGCGCTTCTTCGACATCTCGACGCTCGCCGCCGTGCGCGCCGAACGGCCCGAGGTCTTCGAAGCGACGCATGCGCTGGTTTTTCGTCTGTATCAGGAAGGCGTGATCGACGGTCTGCGGATCGATCATGTCGACGGCCTCGCCGAGCCGCGCGAGTACTGTCAGCGGCTGCGGCAACGTCTGACGGAATTGCGCGATACGACGCCGTATGTGGTCGTCGAAAAGATTCTGGCGCGCGGCGAACCGCTGCGCGACGACTGGCCGGTGGACGGCACGACCGGCTATGACTTCATGAACGACGTGGGCGCGCTGCTGCACGACCCGGCAGGTGCAGAGCCGCTTGCCGACGCGTGGGCCGAACTCACGGGCCGCAGCCCGAATTTCGCGGATGAAGCATTGGCCGCGCGGCGCAAGATCGTCGCGGAGAATCTGTCGGCGGAACTGGACCGCGCCGCGCGCGCGCTGCATCGCATTGCGCGCGATTCGTTGGCCACGCGCGATTACACGTTCACCAGCCTGCGCCGCGTGTTGACCGAACTGGTCGTGCATTTTCCCGTGTACCGCATCTATCCGCAAAGCGGCTTGCGCAGCGCCGCCGACAACGTGTTCTTCGAACAGGCGCTGGCAGGCGCGCGCGCGACGCTTTCGCGCGCCGATCATGGCGTGCTCGAACGTGTCGATGCGTGGCTCGGCGGCGGCGTCGACGACACGCAGAGCGCGCGCCACAGTCAGCCGCAGCAAGGCCAGAACGGCGCGCCGCCCAATCACGCCGGCTCCGCGCGGCGCACCGCGCAAACGCTGTTCTCGCAGTTGACCGCGCCGGTTGCCGCGAAGGCCGTCGAGGACACCGCCTGCTATCGCTATGGACGGCTGTTGTCGCGGTGTGAAGTCGGTGCCGATCCGGGCGAGTTTGCGTTGTCGGTTGAGCAGTTTCACGCGGGCAACGTCGAGCGCTCGCAGCGATTGCCTCACGCGATGCTGACCACCGCCACACACGATCACAAGCGCGGTGAAGACGTGCGCGCGCGGCTCGCGGTGCTGAGCGAAATTCCGCACGAGTGGACGGCGACGTTGCGCGCATGGTCGACATTGAACGCGCCGCAGCGCCGCTCGCTCGACGGCAAGCCGGTCAGCAGCGTCGGCCAGGACACGAGCTACGACTGGGCGCCCGGTCCCGCCGCCGAGGCGATGCTGTATCAGACGCTGGTCGGTTGCTGGCCGCCCGACCTGCAGCCCGACGACCAGGCGGGCGTCAAGGCATTGGCCGAGCGCGTCGCGCAATGGCAGTTGAAGGCGCTGCGCGAGGCGAAGCTGCAAACCAACTGGTTCACGCCCGACGAAGCCTACGAAGCCGGTTGCCGCGACTTCCTGTTCGACATTCTCGCGCCGCAGCGGCGCGACGGGTTCCTCCAGGAACTGGCCGCGTTTGTCGCACGCATCTCGCGCGCCGGCGCGCTCAACAGTCTGCAGCAGACCGTCTTGCGGCTTGCATCGCCTGGGATTCCCGATCTTTATCAAGGCACCGAGTTGTGGGACTTCAGCCTCGTCGATCCGGACAATCGCAGGCCAGTCGATTTCGACGCGCGCGCCGCGTTGCTCGCGCAAACGCCGCCGTCCGAATTTCTGTCGACGTGGCGCAACGGACGCGTGAAGCTCGCGGTCGTGCAGCGCGTGCTCGCGCTGCGCGCGCATTTGCCGGAGTTGCTGAGCCAAGGCACTTATCTGCCGCTGACGGTGCGCGGCGCGCATGCGTCGAATGTGATCGCGTTTGCGCGGCGGCATGGCAATGCGTGGGCGGTTGTCGTCGCGAGCCGGCTTGCGGCCGGGCTGCTCGGCGGCGAAGGCGACCTGCCGATGGTGGAGCCTGACAAGTGGCAGGACACCGCCGTCGAAATGCCCGCCGATCTGTCCGCGCGAGCGCTCTTCGACTGGCTGAGTCCGGCCGCGCCGAAGGTCGATGAGAACGGCTTGTTGTGTCTGCGCGATGCGCTCGCCGCGATGCCGATTGCGGTGCTGGTTGAAGACGGTGTGCCGCGGAGTTGATGGCGGGTTTAGCGCTTTCGCTAACCGCCTTCGTCGTCGAACACCTTGGGGTACACGCGCACGAGCACGATGCGCGGTCCCTTCATCTTTTTCACGACCACGTCGAAGCGGTCGAATTCGACGCGCTGCCCTTCGGTCGGCAAATCGTTGAGCGCCTGAATCACGAGGCCGCCAACGGATTCGGCCTTGCCTTCGTCGATGTCGATGCCCAGTGCGCGTTCGAGCGACACGACCGGCAAGCTGCCCTTGCCCATCAACGTGCCGTCGTCCATGCGCGACCAGTCGGCGTCGCCCTGGCGGAATTCGTCGTGAATCTGGCCGACTAGCGCGCCGAGCAGATTGTCGAGCGTGAGAAAACCAATGGGCTTCGAATTCTTGTGGCCCACCAGCGCGAAATGCGGCGCGCCCTTGCGGAATCGGCGAAACAGTTCGAGTGCCGGCATATCGGGCTTCACGTATTGAACGGGCCGCGCGTAGTGCGACAGATCGTCGAGCGTGCTGCCGGCATGGCGCGCGAGCAGCAAGTCCTTCAGGTGGATCATGCCGGCCACGCGTTCGCCAGACGCATCCTCGAAAAGCGGGTAGCGGCTGAAGCGATGCCGCGCGACCACCTGCATGTTTTCACGCAACGGCAGATCGACGCGCAGGCCGATCATTTCGTAGGCCGGACGCATCAGGTCCGACACGGTCATGCGCGAAAAATCCAGCGAATGCGCGATGGTGTTCCACTCGTCCTGGCTGTACGCGTCTTCCGGCGCGCCGCGCTCCGACGCGACATTGCGGCGGCTGCGCAGGATGAGCTTCAGTTCGTCGGTCGAATAATGCGAGTCGTGCGCATGCTCCGCGTGCAGGCCGGCGAGTTTGAGGACCGCGTTCGCGCTCGTGTTGAGCAGCCAGATCGCCGGATACATCGCCCAATAAAAACCATAGAGCGGCGTGGCGGCCCATAGCGAGACCTTTTCCGCTTCGCGAATTGCGAGCGACTTCGGCGCGAGTTCGCCGACCACGATATGCAGAAACGAAATGCACGAAAACGCGAAGAACAGCGAAATGCCGTGAATCAACTGCTCGGACTGCACACCGGCGATGCTGAAGAGCGGCGTCAGCAGTTCGGCAAACGCGGGCTCGCCGATCCAGCCAAGCCCGAGCGAGGCGAGCGTAATGCCCAACTGACACGCGGACAGATACGCGTCGAGGCGGCCATGCACCTTGGCGAGCAGGCGCCCGCGCATGCCGTGGTGTTCGGCGAGACTGCGCACGCGCGTCTGCCGTAACTTGACCAGGCCGAATTCGGCGGCAACGAAGAAACCGTTGAGGGCGACGAGAAGCAATGCCCCGAGAAGGGCGACAACCTGGATCAAAGCGGCGGGCTCCGGCAACAAAAGTTGTCAGTATAGAGGGTGAAAGCTCGTCGAAAAGTTAATCGCCGATGACGCGTGCCATGAGTAAGTGCCGTAAGCGCCGTAAGCGCTGCAAGCGTTCATCGCGCTGCCGGGGCGCTCAACGGAACGCGCAACGACAGGGTGGCGGGAGCGGCGTCGGTGGCGTCCTGTTGCTCGAAGCCGCCGCCATGCGCTTCCGCGACGCGCTTGCACAGCGCGAGCACCCACGCGATGCGATTGGCTTCGCGCGGCTCGCGAGCCTGCTTCCGCGCAAACGCTTCGAGCAGATGAGGCAGCGACGCATCGACCAGCGCGGCGCTCGCCTCGTACGTGACCGCGGCATGCCAGGCCGTTGCATCCGCACGCGCTTCAAGCGTGACAGCCGAGTCTTGCGCGCTCGATTCGACCGCAAAGGTGAGCATCATCCATAACGCGGCGGCGAGGCGCTCGCGGTCGCCATTCAGTTGCTCGGTGCCGAGTTGAGAATTGACGACGACTTCGACGCCGCGCGTGCGCGCGAGGCCCGAGCGCACTTCTTCCGCGGTTTCGTCCAGCAGCGGATGCAGCGGAAACGGTGCATACGCGAGCGCGAGCGATTTCGTTTCGGCGCGCGTGGCGTCGACGACCGTTTCGAGCAACTTCACCTGTTGATCGACACCGTTGCGAATGCCGGTAACGGCACGCTGCGAATTCGGATCGTTGGGGTCGAGCTTGCGTTCCAGCACATAAGCCCAGCTATGAATAGCGTTCAACGGACCGCGCAAGTCGTGCGACACCAGGGACAACACATGGTCGCGCATGAAAAGCGCGGCTTCGGCGCGCAGATGCGCGGTGCGTTCGGATACGGCGAACGTGGAAGCCGCCGGCTGGGTCCCGGTTGCCCCGGCCGTTCCCGTTGTAGACGTTGTCACGATCGACCTCTCAGGCAATGCATCATGATTGGGAAAGTCCCATTATAGGCATGCCACCGGACGCCACCAGCCTGGCCGGATGGCTATTGCTGGCCGCAATCCGCGTGCCACGCCGCGCTGTTCGACTGGCCTGCGTCAACGCGCCTACAATGTCGGTTTTACGTTTGTGAACCAAGGAGCGACATATGTCGACTGTGACTACCGAATCCGGCTTGAAGTATGAAGACATCGTTGAAGGAACGGGCGCGGAAGCGGTTGCTGGCAAGACCGTCAGCGTGCATTACACCGGCTGGCTGACCGACGGCCAGAAGTTCGACTCGAGCAAGGATCGCAACGATCCGTTCGCGTTCGTGCTCGGCGGCGGCATGGTCATCAAGGGCTGGGACGAAGGCGTGCAAGGCATGAAGGTCGGCGGCACGCGCAAGCTGACCATTCCGCCGCAACTCGGCTACGGCGTGCGCGGCGCGGGCGGCGTGATTCCGCCGAATGCGACGCTCGTGTTCGAAGTCGAACTGCTCGACGTTTGAGGCTTCGGCCATCCGTTTCGCCGCTGGTCTGTTGCCTGATTTTCGATGACGCACGCCGCCGTTACCGCACCTAGCGTTTCGCTGCGCCGCTTCGGCGCGTCGCAGGCGTCGGACGTGCACGACTTCCACCAGGTCGTGCTCGGACTCGACGGCGCGATGGTGATGGCGGTGGACGGCGTCGCGCAACGAATCGACGCGCGCTGCGCGTGGCTGATTCCAGCAGGCGCGCGGCACGATTACGCGGGGCTCGGCGAAAACCGGCAGTTGGTGCTGGACTTGCCGGCCGCGACGCTCGCCGTGCCCGAGCGATTGTTCGACCGGGCACGGGCTGTTATCGTCGATGCACCGTTTACCGAACTCGTGCAGCGCATTGCGTCACACGCGGCGCAGGGCGTGGACGACACGCACGACGCGCCGGCGGACGATCTCGATGTGCGGCGTTTTCATTGGGACGCGGCTGCGCGCCTCGGCGCAGCGTTGATTGCCGGCGCCGGCATGCAAGGCGCGGAAGCGCCCGCGGCCGGGCTCGACTTCGCGCGGATCGACCGCTGGTTGCGCGCGCATCTGTCCGAACCGCTGCGTATTGCCGACCTTGCCGCGCATTGCGGCTTCAGCATGCGGCGCTTCCATCAACTTTTTATCGACGCGTTCGGCGAAACGCCGCATCGCTATTTGCAGCGGCTGCGGCTCGATACGTCGCTCACGCTGCTCGCCGATCCGCGGCTTTCGCTGGCGGACATCGCGCTCGACATCGGTTTCGGCGATCAGAGCGCTTATACGCACGCATTCACGCGACGGTTCGGGTTAGCGCCTGGGCAGTGGCGCGCGTTGCGGCATTGAGGGTTTTAGTTCGAGAGCCTTGAGCTTCAGGCGACTTACCAGGCGCGGCCCCATCGAAGCATCAAACCTTGCCGCATAAAAAAGCGCGCTGGCCAATAAGCTCAGCGCGCCCTATACCTACTCTCTGCGATAACTCAGCACTCAGCCAGCGAGGCCGCGCTCCAGATCGGCGCGAATATCCGCCGGATTCTCCAATCCCACCGCGAGACGAATCAGGCCCTCGGTGATGCCGGCCGCTTCTCGCGCTTCGGGCGTCACCCGGCCATGCGTTGTCGTCGCCGGATGCGTGATGGTCGTGCGCGTGTCGCCGAGGTTGCCCGTGATCGAGCAAATCTTCGTGCTGTCGATCACGCGCCACGCGTTCGCGCGCATCTGCTCGGGCGTGTCGCCCCTCAACTCGAACGAAACAATCGCGCCGCCCGCCTTCTGCTGACGCATGGCCAGCGCGTGCTGCGGATGCGATTCGAGGCCAGGATAGAACACGCGCTTCACGGCAGGATGCGAGTCGAGCCAGCGCGCGAGTTCAAGCGCATTCGCCGACTGCTTTTCGACGCGCAGCGACAACGTTTCCAGGCCCTTGAGCAGCACCCACGCGTTGAACGCGGACAGCGTCGGCCCGGCGCTGCGCACGAACGGAAAGACCTTTTCCATGATGAACTTCTTCGAGCCGACCAGCGCGCCGCCGAGCACGCGCCCCTGGCCGTCGAGGAACTTGGTGGCCGAATGCATGACCACGTCCGCGCCGAGCTTCAGCGGCTGCTGCAACGCCGGGCTGCAAAAACAGTTATCCACGACGAAGAGCGCATTCGCCGCCTTCGCGATCTTGCTGATCGCCTCGATGTCGGCAATCTCGGTCAGCGGATTCGACGGCGTTTCGAGGAAGAACATCTTCGTCTCGGGACGCACCGCGTTTTTCCACGCATTGAGATCGGTCGGATCGACAAACGTGGTCGTGATGCCGAACTTGCTGAAGATTTGCGAGAACATGCCGAGCGTCGAGCCGAACAGCGCCTGCGAGCTGACCAGATGGTCGCCGGCCTGCAGCGTGGACATCACCACCGACATGATCGCGGCCATTCCCGAAGCCGTCGCCATGCAGGCTTCGCCGCCTTCGAGCGCGGCCAGACGGTCCTGGAACATCGAGACGGTCGGGTTCGTGAAACGCGAGTACGTGTAATAGTCCTCGGACTTCTTGAAGCGCTCGGCCGCGTCCGCGGCACTCGCGAAGACGAAGCTCGAAGTGAGGAAGATCGCTTCGGAATGCTCGTTGAAGTCGCTGCGCACCGTGCCGGAGCGGACTGCCAGCGTATCGAAGTTCAGGGAGTCGTCCATAGTCGTTGTGGTTTCCAAAGTTCCATGACTGCATTCGGCGCGCGGTTTGCGTCATGCAACCAGACCGCGTGGTCGAACGGCAGTAACAAAAAAGCCCGCTTTGCGCCGGCGCTTTTTGCGTCGGTACAAACGGGCTTCATGTGCGGGGAAAGCTGGAGCGGAGGCGGACAAGTGCGGCTTTTCCACCATTCGCTTTAGCTGTTTCGGGTTGCCCCGCGTCCGCAAGCTGAGATCAAATCGACGCAAGCCATCATGCTAACACGCTCGCGGCGCGGCGTGCAGCGACGCACGCGATGCCGCGAACGCGCGCTCGGCATTTAACCTACCGACAACTGCAAGTGCAACTGCGAGCGAGCGGGACCGCCGCCGTCGATGGCTTCGCTCGCGGCATCGCGATCCGATTGCGACGACGGCGCGAGACGCGCGGTTTCGATGCGGTCGAGATACTCGGTCGTCACGTCGCCGGTCACGTAGTTGCCGTCGAAGCACGAAGCCTCGAACTCCTTCAGCGCCGGATTGATGTCGCGCACGGCCTGCTTGAGGGCGTCGACGTCCTGATACACGAGATGATCCGCGCCGATCATGCGCGCGACTTCTTCGTCCGAGCGGCCATGCGCGACCAGTTCGCCGCGCGTCGGCATGTCGATACCGTAGACGTTCGGGAACTTCACCGGCGGCGCCGCCGAAGCGAAGATCACCTTGTTCGCGCCGGCATCGCGCGCCATCTGCACGATTTCATGCGAGGTGGTACCGCGCACGATGGAATCGTCGACGATCAGCACGTTCTTGCCCTTGAACTCGATGCCCATTGCGTTGAGCTTCTGGCGCACCGACTTCTTGCGCACCGCCTGGCCCGGCATGATGAAGGTGCGGCCCACGTAACGGTTCTTGAAGAAGCCTTCGCGATACTCGACGCCCAGCTTCTTCGCGACCTGCATCGCGGCCGGACGGGACGAATCGGGAATCGGCATGACGACGTCGATCGCGACGTCGGGCAATTCGCGCCTGATTTTCTCGGCGAGGTAATCGCCCATGCGCAGACGCACGTTATAAACCGGCACGCCGTCGAGCACCGAGTCCGGACGCGCGAGATACACGAGTTCGAAAATGCACGGGTTCAGGCTCGGGCTCGTCGCGCATTGCTGCGAATGCAGGTTGCCGTCGAGGTCGATAAACACCGCTTCGCCCGGCGCCACGTCGCGTACGAATTCGAAGCCGATACCTTCGATCGCCACCGACTCCGACGCCAGAATCCATTCGACGCCTTCCGCCGTCTCCTGCTTGCCGAGACACAGCGGGCGAATGCCGAACGGGTCGCGGAAAGCGAGCAGGCCGTAACCGGCGATCAGCGAAACAATCGCATACGAACCCCGCACCCGCCGATGCACGCCCGACACCGCCTTGAAGAGCGCCGCCGGATCGAGCTGCAGGCCCGAGCTCGAAAGCTGCAATTCGTGCGCGAGCACGTTGAGCATGACTTCCGTGTCGGAATTGGTGTTGATGTGGCGGCGGTCGATGCGGAACATCTCATCTTTCAACTGCTGCCAGTTGGTCAGATTGCCGTTGTGCGCGAGGATGATGCCGAACGGCGCGTTCACGTAGAACGGCTGCGCTTCTTCTTCGCTCGACGCCGAGCCGGCCGTCGGGTAGCGCACCTGGCCGATGCCGGTGTTGCCCGGCAGGCTGCGCATGTTGCGCGTGCGGAACACGTCGCGCACCATGCCGTTGGCCTTGTGCATGTGGAAATTGCTGCCGTTCGCTGTCGCGATGCCGGCGGCGTCCTGACCGCGGTGCTGCAAAAGCAGCAGGCTGTCATAGATCAGCTGGTTGACCGGAGAATGGGAAACTACGCCTACGATGCCGCACATGGCATGTCCTTCAAAGGTACGAAATTCGTCAGAGCGGCCGGTGCCTCGCGAAGCGCGCGCGATATGCCGCGACGGTTCGCGACATGATGACAAGGCAACCGGTTTGAGCCGGAGTCCTGCCGCGTTCCCTTTTCGCTTAACTGATCGTCACACGCGGACGTACGCAGCGAGCGTTTCCGGAAGCAGCGGTTTCATTACGTGCACGCCCTCTACCGCATATGGCCGCAGCAAGGCGTTGCGCCAGAATTCCTGTTGGGGCAGTTCGGTCAGGCCTCCGAGGGCGACCAGAATCAGCACCAGAACGACCCCTCGTACGAGGCCGAACATCAAACCGAGCGAGCGGTCCACGCCGCTCAAGCCGGAAGCCTGCACGATGCGGCTCAGGAGCGCATTCAGCACGCTCGCCACCAGCACCACGCCGATCGCCACCAGCGCGAAGGCCAACAGCCACTGGGTCAGCGCGCCGCCCGGCCACGTGGACGGGATATACGGCACGACATAACCGACGAAGCGGCAGGCAATGAAAAACGCCGCGATCCAGCCGATCAGCCCGAACACCTCGGACAAAAACCCGCGCCATGTGCCGCGCAAGGCCGACAAACCGATCACCGCCATTACAGCGTAGTCGAAGGCAGTGAACATCGCTCGCTTTACTGGCCAGCGCCGTTGTTCGTGCCCGAACCCAGACCCGCCTCGCGAACCTTCGCGATGGCGGCGCCTGCCGCCGCGCGATCCGCGAATGGTCCGGCGCGCAACAGCGTGAGCGTCGAGCCGTCAGCCTGCTTCCGATGTTCGGTATATGCGGGCACTCCCGCCGCTTTCAACTTGCTTGCCCAGTTGCGCGCATTGGCGTCGTTTGCAAAAGCGCCGAGCTGGACGGCGAAACGGTTGCCCGGCGGCGAGGCCGGCGTGCCCGAATTCGCGTCTGCACTCGCGGCGACGTTGCTTTCGTCCGCGGATGGCGCGGCGGCCGTGGCATTGCTGCGGGTCGCCGGCTTGCTGGTCGGCTTGGCCGTCACGGCAGGCGCTGTCGATGTGGCGGGCGCCGGTGTCGGCGCGGTGTTCGCTGCGACGGCGGGCGCCTGCGGCTTCGTAGCA
This sequence comes from Paraburkholderia graminis C4D1M, assembly GCF_000172415.1. Taxonomy (GTDB): domain Bacteria; phylum Pseudomonadota; class Gammaproteobacteria; order Burkholderiales; family Burkholderiaceae; genus Paraburkholderia; species Paraburkholderia graminis. The sequence goes on along the minus strand of NZ_ABLD01000002.1, from coordinate 471,976 downwards.
GGCTTCGCGGCGGACGCCGAAGCTGCGTTCGCGTCGGCCCGCCTGGTGTCCTTCGACGGCGCTTGCGCGGCCGGCGCGAGGCTGGAAGCGGCGAGTGCCGCGTCCGGCGTCGGATTGTCCGGCGCGACGCCAGCCTGCGTGTCGATTTCGTGCTTTGCGAGTTTCGGTGCGGGACGACTGGGAATGTCGATGGAGATGTCGTCGGTAACGGGCTTCGGATGCGAGTCAAGCACCATCGGCAGGACGACCACTGCCGCGACGACCATCGCGATCGCGCCGACGAGCCGCCGCCGCGCGCGCTGCTTTTCCGGCAACGTGGGGTCGAGCAGCATCGCATCGGCATCGACGGTGCGCTCGGTGCGGCGGGTCCGCCGCTCCACGCGCTCGCTACGGGCGGCCCGGGTGGAACTGGTGTTTGCGCCGCGCCGGCTTGGCGCGTCGTCTTTCTTGCCGAACGAGAAAATTCCCATGAATCGCTTGGTTCGAGCGTGGCGCCCGTTCAGTGTTGCTGCGATTTACGGTAGGCCATCACGCCTGCTACCGTATAGAAACTGCCGAAAACCACGATTCTATCATTCTCTGACGCCCGCTTTAGCGCATCTTGGTACGCGTCGGCGGGGTTGGCGTAACGCGTGACGCTGCTGTCGGCGCTGTCTTCCACGCCCTGCTCGCGCAACGCGGCTTCCAGTTGCCCGGCCGAGGCCGCTCGCGGCGTGGGCAGATCGGTCACGCACCAGTGATCGATTTCGCCCTTGAGATGCGCGAGCACGCCGGCGATGTCTTTATCGCCCATCATGCCGAACACGCCATAGGTGTACGGAAAAAAGCCCATATTGCCGAGATTCTGGCCCAGCACCGCGGCCGCGTGCGGATTGTGGCCGACGTCCAGCACGACCGCCGGCTTGCCCGGCAGGACCTGGAAACGGCCAGGCAACTCGACGTTCGCGAGCCCGAGCCGGATGTCCTGGGCCGAAACCGGCAACCGGTCGCGCAGCGCCTCGAGTCCGGCCAATGCAGCGGACGTGTTGATCAATTGATTCGCGCCGCGCAACGCCGGATAGGCAAGCGCCGAGCGCCGCAGCGTCGGGCCGACGTAATTCCATTGCTGACGCTCGCTGCCGGCCTGGCCTTCATAGCGAAAATCGCGGCCGAATAGCCACAGTTCGGCGCCGATCTGCTCCGCGTGGTCGATCAGCGTTTGCGGCGGCACCGGGTCCGCGCAGATCGCCGGCTTGCCGGGGCGGAAAATGCCCGCCTTTTCGAGCGCGATTTTCTCGCGCGTGTCGCCGAGATATTCGGTGTGATCGATGTCGATACTGGTGATGATCGCGCAGTCGGTGTCGAGAATATTGACGGCGTCGAGGCGCCCGCCGAGGCCCACTTCGAAGATCACCGCGTCCAGTCCGCGCGACGCGAACAGGCTCATGATCGCGAGCGTCGTGAATTCGAAATACGTTAGCGACACCGGTTGGGCGAGGCTCGAACGCGCGGCCTCGACCTTCTCGAAGTGCTCGAGCAGATCGGCGTCGCTCGCCATCTGGCCGTTGATCCGCGCGCGCTCGTTGAACGACAGCAAATGCGGCGACGTGTGACAGCCCACCGTGAAACCGGCGCGCAGCAGGATTGATTCGAGAATCGCGCAGGTCGAGCCCTTGCCGTTCGTCCCGCCAACCGTGATGACCGGGCACGCAAACGAGAACTGCATCGCGTCGCGAACCTGGCTGATTCGCGCGAGCCCCATGTCGATGCCGACCGGATGCGCGGATTCGAGATGCGTGAGCCACGCGTCGAGGGTGGGGAATGTGGTCATCGGGTGAATCGCGAGAAAATCATTGAGCGGTGTGGCAAACATGCGCGGCGCAGGGCCTCGCGCAGTATGTGAGACCGTGATTATCCCGGAAATGACAGCGCGCCGCTTGATTGCTCAAGCGGCGCGCTGTTTTTTGCGTTTTTCCCGACGACGAAGACGTCTGTCGTTGGCCTTCGCAGCTTACGCGACGGCGTCCGCCGGCTGATGGCTCAACAGCGCCATCAATTGAGCGAGTTCCTCGCGCAGCTTGCGGCGGTCCACGATCATGTCGATCGCACCCTTCGTCAGCAGAAACTCCGCGCGCTGGAAGCCTTCAGGCAGCTTTTCGCGCACGGTCTGTTCGATCACGCGCGGGCCGGCGAAGCCGATCAGCGCCTTGGGTTCGGCGATCACGACGTCGCCGAGAAACGCGAAACTCGCGGACACGCCGCCCATGGTCGGATCGGTCAGCACCGAGATGAACGGCAGCTTGGCCTCGGCCAGCTTCGTCAACATCGCCGTGGTCTTGGCCATTTGCATCAGCGAGAGCAGGCTTTCCTGCATCCGCGCGCCGCCCGATGCGGTGAAGCAGATAAACGGCACCTTTTGCTCGAGCGCGTTCTGCGCGCCGCGCGCAAAGCGCTCGCCGACCACCGAGCCCATCGAGCCGCCCATGAACGAGAACTCGAAGCAGGCCACGACGACCGGCAACGTGTGGATCGCGCCGCCCATGACGACCATCGCGTCGGTTTCGTCGGTGTCGTCCATCGCCTCTTTCAGGCGGTCCGGGTACTTGCGGCTGTCCTTGAACTTGAGCGCGTCGACCGGAACGATTTCCTGGCCGATTTCATAGCGCCCTTCCGGGTCCAGCAGGCCGTCGAGCCGCTCGCGCGCGCCAATGCGCATGTGGTGATCGCACTTCGGGCAAACATGCAGATTGGCCTCGACGTCGTTGCGATACAGCACGGCTTCGCACGACGGGCACTTGATCCACAGGCCTTCCGGAATCCCCTTGCGGCTCTTTGGGTCGGTTTGTTTGATTTTTGGCGGCAGCAGCTTATCGAGCCAGCTCATATTGAATCCTTCTGGGGTCAACGGTTGCGCAAACGGCGGGACGAACCCGCCGCTCACACTACAGACGACAAAATCACTGTTATCGGGCAGTCGCGACGCTATCGAGCGCCTCGCGCACCTCTGCGATGAAACGCGTGAGCGTTTCGACAGCGGTTTCGGGGGCCGCCTGCTCGAGCAATTGCACGATACGGCTACCGACCACGACGGCATCGGAAACTTCGCCCACGAGACGCGCCGTTTCCGCGTCACGGATGCCAAAACCGACGCCCACCGGTAGGGGCACGCGCGACTTGATCGCCGGGATTTTACTCGCGATGCTGGAAACGTCCAGATTTGCCGCTCCAGTCACGCCTTTCAGCGACACGTAATAGACGTAACCGCTCGCGATCTTGCCGACTTCGGCGATGCGCTCGTCAGTCGACGTGGGCGCCAGCAAAAAGATCGGATCGATCCCCGCCGAACGCATTGTTTCGGCGAAGTTAGCGCATTCTTCGGGCGGATAGTCGACCACCAGCACGCCGTCGACGCCGGCTTCCTTCGCCGCCTGCGCGAAGGCTTCGGTGCCCATGCGCTCGATCGGATTGGCGTAGCCCATCAGCACGACCGGCGTCGTGTCGTTGGTTTCGCGAAAGCGTTTCACATCGGCGATCACATGGCGCAGCGACACGCCGTGTGCGAGTGCCCGCTCGGACGATTGCTGGATCACGGGGCCGTCCGCCATCGGATCGGAAAACGGCACACCGAGTTCGATGACATCCGCGCCGCCGGCGGCGAGCGCATGCATGAATTCGACCGTGCGGGCGGGGTCGGGGTCGCCGGCCGTCATGAAAGGAATCAGGCCTTTTTTGCCCTGCTCGGACAGTGCGGCGAACGTGTTCTTGATACGGGACATGGAGTTGTTCTCGATTGAGCTACTGCGCTCGGCGCGTCGCGTCATTGCACTTCGGCTTGCCGTTGCGCTTTGGCTTTGGCCGGCCGACGCGCGGCGGGCGCGGCAGCAGCGGCGCTGACGCGTTCCCGCGCTATCGCGCAGTAACTTTCATTGATCTCATAGCCGACGAATTCGCGCTGCTGGCGGGCGCAAGCGACTGCGGTGGTGCCGCTGCCCATGAAAGGGTCGAGCACGCGGCCGCCCTTCGGACAACTGGCCAGCACCATTCGCTCGACAATCTCCAAAGGCTTTTGCGTGGGATGATCGACGCGTTCGGCGTGTTGCCGATGCAGCCTCGATACAGACCAGACGTCCTTTGGATTATAGCCAAGCTCCAGCCACTTACTGCCTTCGAACAATTTACGCGAACGCGCCTTCTTCGTGACGGCATCGTACGGGATGCGGACGGGATCGAGGTCGAAGTAATAATCTTTCGACACCGCGAAGAAACCGATGTTGTCGTGCACCGAGGTGAATCGGCGCGTCGTTCCGCCCATGCTCGGCACGCGCCGGTCCCAGATGATTTCGTTGATCATCGTGAGCTTTGTCTTCAGGAAGCTGAAGATTTCCGGCGCGTACTGCCAGGTGCAGAAGATGTAGAGCGAGCCCGACGGCTTGAGCTTCGGGATAGCCAGCTCGAGCCAGCCACGCGTCCAGGCGAGAAAATCGTCGCCGGTGCGCATGTCGGAGTCGTTGCCGTAGTCCTTGCCGAGCCCATATGGCGGGTCGCAAAGAATCAGGTCGATCGACGCGTCGGGAATATTCGCTACATCGGTCAAGAAATCGCGGTTCAACAACTGGATGCCCGCGGGCACCTGCGGCAACAGCAGCCCAGGCGCGTCGGGCGCCGGAAGCTCGCCGGCCGGCGTCGTTTCACTGGTCGCCGGCTGCGGCTCGTCGAACTCGTCGCGCATCGTGGCGGCGCTCAGAACTGGATGCCCGATCGCTCCGCGACCGTGTGCATGTCCTTATCGCCGCGGCCGGACAGGTTCACCAGCAGGTGCTTGTCTTTGGCCAGCGTCGGCGCGAGCTTCGTGGCGTAAGCCAGCGCGTGACTCGACTCCAGCGCCGGAATAATGCCCTCGATGCGGCAGCAGTCGTGGAACGCCTTGAGCGCTTCTTCGTCGGTGATGCCGACGTATTGCGCGCGGTTGCTCTCTTTTAGCCACGCGTGCTCGGGCCCGACGCCCGGATAGTCGAGGCCGGCGGACACCGAATGCGTCTCGATGATCTGGCCGTTCTCGTCCTGCAGCAGATACGTGCGATTGCCGTGCAGCACGCCGGGGCTGCCGCCGATCAGCGAAGCGGCGTGACGACCGGACTCGATGCCGTCGCCGGCCGCTTCGACGCCGATCAACTGCACCGAAGTGTCGTCGATATACGGATAAAAGATGCCCATCGCGTTCGAACCGCCGCCGACGCACGCAATTACCGCGTCCGGTTGCCGCCCGATGAGCTCGGGCATTTGCACCTTGCACTCGTCACCGATCACGCGCTGGAAGTCGCGCACCATCATCGGGTAAGGATGCGGCCCCGCCACCGTACCAATGATGTAGAACGTGTTTTCGACGTTGGTCACCCAGTCGCGCATGGCCTCGTTCAGCGCGTCTTTCAGTGTGCGCGAGCCCGACTCGACCGGCACCACGGTCGCGCCCAGCAGTTTCATGCGGTAGACGTTGGCGGCCTGGCGGCGCACGTCTTCGGCGCCCATGTAGACGATGCACTCCATGCCGAAACGCGCGGCGATGGTCGCGGTGGCAACACCGTGCTGCCCGGCGCCGGTTTCGGCGATCACGCGCGGTTTGCCCATGCGCTTCGCGAGCAGCGCCTGGCCGATCACGTTGTTGATCTTGTGCGCGCCGGTGTGGTTCAGGTCCTCGCGCTTCAGAAAAATCTGCGCGCCGCCGAGCATCTCGCTCCAGCGCTGCGCGTGATAAATCGGCGAAGGCCGGCCGACGAAGTACTTCAGCTCGCGCTCGTACTCGGCGACAAACTCAGGATCTTTCTGGAATTTCTCGTAGGCTGCGCGCAGCTCGTCGAGCGCGTGAACCAGCGTTTCGGCGACGAACACGCCGCCAAACTGGCCGAAATGGCCTCTTTCGTCAGGCAAGTTATACATGTGGATCACTCTTTTCGTGGCGCGCGGCGAGCTTTTTGGAGCGCCGCGCCGCGGAATCATCCGGCGTCCGCTGCGCGCACCGCGCGAACGAACGCCGCCATCCGGGCGTGATCTTTCACGCCCTTGGCGCCCGGCACTTCGATGCCGCTCGAGACATCGACCGCGTACGGGCGCACGCGATGGATCGCATCACTGACGTTTTGCGCGTTCAACCCACCACTCAAAACGGCCCGACGCGCGAGCTCTGCTGGAATAAGTGACCAATCGAAAACCTTCCCGCCGCCGCCATAGCCTTCGACGTGAGTGTCGAACAGAAAGCCATTGGCGCCTGAATAGTTGAGAGCCGATTCTACCAAATCGGCCGGTCGAGTATCCGCCGCAACGCGCAGCGCGCGCAACCAAGGCAAACCCGCAATGCCGGCGAGCGATTCGCACTGTTCGGCGGTCTCGTCGCCGTGAAATTGCAACAGCGAGAGCCCGACGTTGCTGACCACTTCGCGCACCCATTCCGGCGACGGATTCACGAACAAGCCGACTACCGACACGAACGGCGGCACATCCTGCATGATTTCGACAGCCTGCGCGACGCTCACCGAGCGCGGACTCGGCGGATAGAACACGAGGCCGATGGCGTCCGCGCCCAACTCGATCGCGTGGTTGACGTCGGCCGGATTCGACAGGCCGCACAGCTTGATGCGCGTGCGCCGGGGCACGGCTTGCTGTGCGGCGCCGGTATCTGACTCTGACGCTGCTGCGAGGTTTTCAGTCGAACTCATGTGTGTGCCTGCTCGTTCCATACGGTGCTCCACGGCACGCTGCCGGTCTGCGGCGCGGGCACCTCGAAGTGCTCAGGATAGCCCACCTGCGCGAGATACAACCCGTCCGGCATGAAGGTCGGCGCCGCCGACTCGCGATCGCGGCTCGCGAGCACCTCGGCCATCCATTCGACCGGACGACGCCTCTTGCCGATATACACCAGGCATCCCATCAGGTTGCGCACCATGTGATGCAAAAACGCGTTCGCCCGGAAACGGAAATGGACAAAGTCGCCGTGCTGTTCGATGTCGATCTGATGCAGATGCTTGATCGGCGTCTTCGCCTGGCATTGCGACGAGCGGAACGCCGAAAAGTCGTGTTCGCCGATCAGATGAGCCGCCGCCGCCCGCATCGCTTCAATGTCGAGCGGCGTGTGCACCCAACCCGCCCGCGCCGCCAGCATCGGCGAACGCACCGGATGCACGTACAGCAGATAGTAATAAGTGCGCTCGAACGCGGAAAACCGCGCGTGGAACGCCTCGGGCATCGGCTTGGCCCATTGCACGGAAATCGTCTTGGGCAAAAACGTATTCGTGCCGCGGACCCATGAGACGTCGGCCCGCTCGAGTTCGGTATCGAAATGCACGACCTGGCCGAGGCCATGCACGCCCGTATCCGTCCTGCCCGCGACGACGGTATGCACAGGCGTCTGTGCGAACTCGCGCAGCGCCCGTTCCAGTTCGTCCTGAACCGTGTTGCCATGCGGCTGCGACTGCCATCCGCAGAACGCCGAACCGTCGTACTGAATGCCTAAAGCAATGCGCTTCACGACAACGGAGCGAGCGTCGAGAGCAACGCGCGGGCATCGTTGCGCGTGGCCGGATCGTTGGCTTCGATCACTTCGTTGATCAGCGTGCGCGCGCCGGCCAGATCGCCCAGTTCGATGTACTCGGCGGCCAGATCGAGCTTGTTTCGCGCGATGCGTGCAAGATCCGCCGGCGTGAACGCGGGCAGCGGCTGCGCGGGGCTCGGCGGGAGTTCCAGGTCGAAGTCGAGCTTGAGCGCGCCGAAACCCGCTGCGCCCAATGTGCCCGCGCCGAGACCCGCTACGGCGCCACGGCCGGCGGTGCCGGCCGCGATTTCGTCGGCGGCATGCGGCGCTTGTTCGGCGTTGGGCGGCGGCGGCACCGCTTGACGCGCGGTGGCTTCCGGCGACGCCACGGGCTGGCTGCTTAGCGACTGCGGTGCGCTCACGGTGTCGGCTGCCGACCCCACGCGCGGCGGCAACGGCATATCGAGGCTGCCGAACGCGGTGAGCGCGTCGCGCGGGAATTCCGCCGATGCGGGCGCGCGCGGCTGGTCGTGATCGACTTGGGCGCTCGTGGTCGGCGCTTCTGGGATTGACGGCTCCATCGGCTCGGGCGGCAACGGCTCGTCATCCCATTCCAGACGATGGGACACCGGCTCGGGCTCCCACGCCTCGTTGAACGGCTGGAGCGGCGCTCGCGGCAACGCGTCGGCGCCTAGTTCGGCGGCGGCGTCGAGGCTCGCGGCTGTCGTCGCGTCGTCCAGATTGTGGCGATGTTCTTCCGATGCGAGGCCGCTTTGGTCGAAGGCAGCGGGTTGTTCCGGCGAGTGCGGTTCGAAAGCCGCCGATGGTTCATGAGGCGCCGATCGATCTGCCTGTTCCGATGCCGGCTCGTGCGCCGCTACGCGTTGAGCTGCGGGCTGCTCCGACGCGAGTTGGGCTTGCCTTGCGGTTGCCTCGTCTGCTGCGGCTTGCTGGGCTGCGGTTTCCTCGCTCGCGCTAGCGCCAGTCGCAGCGTTTTCCGCTGTCGAACGCTCAGCCGCCAGGCGTGCTGCGTCGAGGTCCTGCTCAGCCGCGACGCGGTCATGCGCAGCCTCGTCGGCTGCCGCGCGTTCTGCCGCTTCGCGCTCCACCGCGCCTTGCGCAGCCGCCTGCTCCGCCGCTTCGCTCGCCTCTGCCTCGCGTGCGGTTGCAGTGCGGATTTCGGCTTCGCGCTCGGCCGCGATGCGCTCCGACATTTCGCGTGCGGCGGCGTCGCCTTCAGCCGCTTCGCGCTCCGCCTCGGCCATCGTTGCGGCGTGCCGCGCGGTCGCGGCGTCTTCGGCGTTGGGTTCGTGGGATTCGTCGCGTTTGGCGATGTCAACGGGAATAGCAGCCGGAACTACCGGCGCGGTGTCATTGGCCGCCGCAGCCTTCTCGGATGCCTCCGACGCCTCCGCTCGCTGCGCGTCGGCCAAACGCTCGCGCTTACGCCGACCGAGACGCAACGCAGTCAGCAGCACGACCAGCGCCGCGCCGACCGCCGCGCCCACGGCGAGGTTCGTCTGCGAAAGGCCGGCCTGGTTCGACGTCGATACAGCAGCGCCCGGATGACCCGACACGACAGCCGGGGCCGATGCGCCCGCCGCCGGTTGCACGCCGCTCGCCGACGACTGCACAGCCGGCGCCGCGGGCGAGCCGCCGATGCCATGCTTCTGCAACTCCATCAGCACGCGATTCTTGAGCGCGAGCAGTTGCTGCAAGCTCGACACCTGCGCGCGCGGCTGCGATGCACCCGTGCCCGCGCTGGCGGCTTCGCTCGCTGACGGCTGGACGGACCCCGCCCAAACATGCGTGCCGCTCGCGGCGGACGCCGGCTGCGCACCAGCAGCAGCCTCCGACGACGCGGCGCCGGCCCCGGCCGACGCTGCCGAACCCGCGTCCGATGCCCCATTGGCGTTGGCCTGAACCGCAGGCGCTGCCGACGGCGCAGCCTGCGTCGCGGGAGTTTCCGCCCCTGGCGCGCTCGCCGCCGCATTGCCTTGCGCGGCGCCGCTCGCGGCCGCCGCGACCGAAGCATTCGACGACGACCCGCTGCCAGCCGCCGGCCCCGAAGCAGCAGCCGCTGGCGTTGCACCCGCCGCCGCAACCACTGCGCCCGACGCGTCCAGCGGCGGCACCGTCAGCACCGCCCCCAGACGCATCCGGCTCGGATCGTGGCCCATGAAGGCGTTCGGGTTCGCGTCGAAGACAGCGCGTGCCGCGCGTGCGAGCGTGGCGCGATCGTGTGATTGGGTGACGGCAATTGCCACGTCGTTGAGCGACTGCCCCGGCTTGACCGTGTATTGCCCACCCGCCGAATAAGAGGCCGACGCGGCTTGAGCCGCAGATGCCGTGGCGCCTTCGGGCGCGCTCGCGGCGTCGCCGGGCGCGGCCATCGCGCTGCCCAAACCGGCGCCCGTCAGCATCAACGCCAAAGCGGCCGTGGCCGCGAGGCGGCCGGTACGTGGGCGCGCAAACATGGCCCGAAGGGAAGAGAGTCGAGGTTTCATCGGGACTCCTGGCGCGTCAGCGCGCGGCCCTTTTTTGCGGTTATAAAGAGACAAGATAATCGGAGCACACAAATGAAAAAAGCGCCGCGCAAGCGCGACGCTTCTTGAGTTTTCTACGCGTCGTGAGCGCGTAGTTTACTTTACTTGTCGAGCACAATGCGAAGCATGCGGCGCAGCGGCTCGGCCGCGCCCCACAACAGCTGATCGCCGACAGTAAATGCCGACAGATATTCGCCGCCCATGGCCAGCTTGCGAACGCGGCCGACCGGCACCGTCAGCGTGCCCGTCACCACTGCCGGCGACAGATCGCGCATCGACGCTTCGCGTTCGTTCGGCACCACCTTCACCCAGTCGTTGCCCGAAGCGAGGATGCTGTTCACTTCGTCAAGCGGCACGTCCTTGTTCAGCTTGATGGTCAGCGCCTGCGAGTGGCAACGCATCGCGCCGATCCGCACGCACAGGCCGTCGACCGGGATCGAACCCGGCGCGCCCATGGCCGGCTTGCCGAGAATCTTGTTGGTTTCGGCGCCGCCCTTCCACTCTTCCTTCGACATGCCGTTGCCGAGATCCTTGTCGATCCACGGAATCAGCGAGCCGGCGAGCGGCACGCCGAAGTGATCGGTCGGCATGCTGTCGCTGTTCATGACTTCGAGCACGCGACGGTCGATATCGAGAATCGCCGAAGCCGGGTCCGCGAGTTCGTTCTTCACCGCGCCGTGCAGCGTGCCCATTTGCGACAGCAGTTCGCGCATGTTCTGCGCGCCCGCGCCGGAGGCGGCCTGATACGTCATGGCCGTCATCCAGTCGACGAGGTTTTCGCGGAACAGGCCGCCGAGCGCCATCAGCATCAGGCTGACCGTGCAGTTACCGCCGATGAAATTCTTTTGGCCCTTGACCAGCGCGTTCTTGATCACGTCGAGATTAACCGGATCGAGAATGATGACCGCGTCGTCCTTCATGCGCAGCGACGAAGCCGCGTCGATCCAGTAGCCGTTCCAGCCGGCCGCGCGCAGCTTCGGGAACACTTCGTTCGTGTAGTCGCCGCCCTGGCAGGAGATGATTGCTTCGCACTTCTTCAGGTCGTCAATGCTTGTCGCATCTTTGAGCTTGGTCTCGTTTTTGGCGAACGACGGCGCGTTGCCGCCCGCGTTGCTGGTGCTGAAAAACACCGGTTCGATCAAGTCGAAATCGCCTTCCTGCTGCATACGCTGCATCAGGACGCTGCCGACCATGCCGCGCCAACCTACGAGACCTACGTTCATGACTTCATACCCTTCGAGTGGAAACTTCCCCGCATCTTTGCCCGCAGTGACCGCGCGGGGAAGATGAGCGGGCACGACGGACGATCAGCGTTTCGTGATCGTTTTCGGGGTAATCGTTTTAATCAGCGCTTTGGTGGTAATGGCGAGCTCAACCACACGGGCCGTTTTGCCGTGCAGTTTCGAAATCGAGGAGATTTGAGCCATCTGTGCCATCGCTACAATATACACGAAAACCGGAATCCGGCGACGTCCCTAACCGTCGCTGCCGCCCGTATTACACGCACGAATCGGCCTGTTGCAGGCCGATTCGCGTATTAAAGATCATTTTAACGACCTGATTACCGCCGACTTGAACGCGGGGCGCGGCCATCTACGCCCCACATGCACGAGCCTCTTTTACAGTGCTGCGACCACTGCGTCGCCCATCGCCACCGTGCCGACCTGCTTGCAACCCGGCGTGAGAATGTCGCCAGTGCGGTAGCCCTGTTCGAGCACCTTCTTGACCGCGTTTTCGATGCGGTCGGCCTGCTCCGCCTTGTTCAGCGAATAACGCAGCATCATGGCAGCCGACAGAATCGTCGCGAGCGGATTCGCCACGCCCTTGCCGGCGATGTCCGGCGCGGAACCGTGCGACGGCTCGTACAAGCCCTTGTTGTTCTTGTCGAGCGAGGCCGACGGCAGCATCCCGATCGAACCCGTGAGCATGGCGGCTTCGTCGGAGAGAATGTCGCCGAACATGTTGCCGGTCACGATCACGTCGAATGACTTGGGCGCCTTCACGAGCTGCATCGCGGCATTGTCGACATACATGTGCGACAACTCGACGTCCGCGTATTCCTTGGAGACGTCGATCATCACGTCTTTCCAGAACTGCGACGTTTCCAACACATTGGCTTTATCCACCGACGTCAGCTTCTTGCCGCGCTTTTGCGCTGCCCGAAACGCGACGTGCGCGATGCGGCGCACTTCGGGCTCCGAATAACGCATGGTGTCGAAGCCTTCCTTCGCGCCCGCAAAAAGACCGTCCGGCGCTTCACGCACGCCGCGCGGCGCGCCGAAGTAAATGTCGCCGTTCAGTTCGCGCACGATCAGGATGTCGAGACCCGAAACGATCTCTTCTTTCAGCGACGAAGCGCCGGTCAATTGCGGATAGCAGATGGCCGGGCGGAAGTTCGCGAACAGTTGCAGATGCTTGCGCAGGCCGAGAATGGCCTGCTCCGGGCGCAGCGCGCGTTCGAGCTTGTCGTATTTCCAGTCGCCGACGGCGCCGAACAGGATCGCGTCGGCTTCCTTCGCGAGCGCGAGTGTCGAATCGGGCAGCGGATGACCCTTCGCCTCGTAGCCCGCGCCGCCAACCGGCGCTTCTTCCAGTTCGAACTTTTCGCCGAGCACGTTGAGAACCTTGACGGCCTCCTTGACGATTTCGGGGCCGATGCCGTCGCCCGGCAACACTGCGATCTTCATGCGAATTCCTTGGTGATTTTCTTCGAGACTTCGAGTCTTATCCGACGATGCGGTGAGCGAGCCACGGCTGCTTCGCGATGCGTTCGGCTTCGAACTGGCGGATCTTGTCGGCGTGACGCAGCGTGAGGCCAATGTCGTCGAAACCGTTCAGCAAACAGTATTTGCGGAATGCCGCCACTTCGAACGGATACTCGGTGCCGCCGTCCGCCGTGCGCACGACCTGCTTGTCGAGGTCGATAGTCAACTGAAAGCCGTTGAACGCATACGTCTCGTTGAACAGGTGATCGACTTGCTGCTCGGTCAGCACGATCGGCAACAGGCCGTTCTTGAAGCAGTTGTTATAGAAAATGTCGGCGAAACTCGGCGCGATGATCGCGCGGAAGCCGTATTGCTGAAGCGCCCACGGCGCGTGTTCGCGCGAGCTGCCGCAGCCGAAGTTCTTGCGCGCGAGCAGCACCGACGCGCCTTGATAACGCGGCTGGTTCAGCACGAAGTCGGGATTCAGCGGACGCTTCGAATTGTCCTGACCCGGCTCGCCGTGGTCGAGGTAACGCCACTCGTCGAACGCGTTCGGACCGAAGCCCGTGCGCTTGATCGACTTGAGGAATTGCTTGGGAATAATCGCGTCCGTGTCGACGTTCTCGCGATCGAGCGGCGCCACGACGCCGGTGTGTACGATGAATTTATCCATGACGCTTGCGCCTGTTTCAGGACCGGCGATGCGCGTGGCGGCACGAAAGCCGCTCGCTGCGTCGCCGGCAAAAAATCAAAAACCGGTTATTTCTCAGCGTGATTGCTGATCGAATTGCCGAGGTGCGACATGTCCTGCCCAAATCCGTGCACCGTGTTGCAGCCGGCCAGGCCGAGCAGCAACCCAGCCAGAGTACCGAGCGCGAAGCGGCGCAGTAGAGTAGTGCGATTCATGTTCTTCATCATGCGATTTATCCCAGCTTGCGAATATCGACAAAATGCCCTTCGATAGCCGCGGCTGCGGCCATGGCGGGGCTCACGAGATGGGTACGGCCACCGGCGCCCTGACGACCTTCGAAATTACGATTCGACGTGGACGCGCAACGCTCGCCCGGATCGAGCCGGTCGGCGTTCATCGCGAGGCACATCGAGCAGCCCGGCTCGCGCCATTCGAAACCGGCGTCGGTGAACACCTTGTCGAGGCCTTCACGTTCGGCCTGCGCTTTCACCAGACCCGAGCCCGGCACGACCATCGCGAGGCGAATGTTCGGCGCGACGCGGCGGCCCAGTTTCTTCACGACGTAAGCCGCGGCGCGAATGTCTTCAATGCGCGCGTTGGTACACGACCCAATGAAGATTTTATCCGGCTTGATGGACTCGATCGGCGCATTCGGTTCGAGCGCCATGTATTTGAGCGCGCGCTCCATCGCCTCGCGCTTGCCCGGGTCCTTCTCGCGCTCGGGATCGGGCACGCGGCCGTCCACGGCCGTGACCATTTCCGGCGACGTGCCCCACGTGACTTGCGGCACGATGTCGGCCGCGTTCAGTTCGACCACGCGGTCGAAATGTGCGCCTTCGTCGGACTTGAACTGCTTCCAGTAATCGACTGCGATGTCCCACTCCGCGCCTTCGGGCGAGAACGGACGGCCTTTCAGGTATTCGATCGTGGTGTCGTCCACAGCGACCATGCCGGCGCGCGCGCCTGCTTCGATCGCCATGTTGCAGACCGTCATGCGGCCTTCCATGGAGAGCGCGCGAATGGTCGAGCCGCCGAATTCGATGGCGTAGCCCGTGCCGCCCGCCGTGCCGATCTTGCCGATGATCGCGAGCACGATGTCTTTCGCCGTGCAGCCGCGCGGCAGCGGTCCTTCGACCTTGACCAGCATGCTCTTGCTTTTCTTCTGCAAGAGCGTTTGCGTGGCGAGCACGTGTTCCACTTCCGACGTGCCGATACCATGCGCGAGCGCGCCGAACGCGCCGTGCGTGGACGTATGCGAGTCGCCGCATACGATCGTCATGCCCGGCAGCGTGGCGCCCTGCTCCGGCCCGATGATATGCACGATGCCCTGGCGCAGGTCGTTCATCTTGAACTGCGTGATGCCGTAGGCGTCGCAGTTCGAATCGAGCGTGTCGACCTGCAGCTTCGACACCGGATCGGCGATGCCGTGGCTACGGTCGGTGGTCGGCACGTTGTGATCCGACACGGCCAGATTCGCGCTGATGCGCCACACCGGACGCTCGGCCAGCTTCAGGCCTTCGAACGCTTGTGGGCTGGTGACTTCGTGCAGCAGGTGACGGTCGATATAGAGAATCGTCGTGCCGTCTTCTTCCGTGTGGATCACGTGCGTGTTCCACAATTTGTCGTAGAGAGTCTGTGCCATGGTATGCGGGGGTAGTAATGACTGCGGGCTGACTGTGTCGGTCGATTATGCCACGCGAAGTCACGCCGTGGGCCGCGCAACCATGCAAAAAAGCGATAAAAAACAGGGAGTTGGGTGGTAGTGTCGATACCTGTATCGGCGGCACCCGGCAAGGTTTCGTGCCGGCGCTGGTGCCGGGATAGAACGATGCAGCGCCGATCGCGGCACACATCACCCCAGCACAAGCAGCCTCTCCGCATACCCCGTCAGCACCGAAGCCAGGATCATCTCGAGCGCATTCGACGGCGGTGCGGTGCCGCGGTGGAACGGCCGGAACACCACATCGCCCCGCTTGACGGACATGCCGCTCAGCGCGCAAACACCTCTGACGCGCGCATAGCCGGCGCGCCAGGTCTGATCGAGATAGCTGCCGCGCGTGGCGTCGCTCCACGAAACGAGCACCGTCGTGTCGGTTTGCCATTCGATGCTTCGAATCGTAGGCAGGCGGCCGTTGAACACCGCATGCGCAGCCAACGGGCGGCTGCGTCGGTTGCGGCGCCCCGACGCCTCGCAAACCGCCGATGCAGTCTCATGCCAATGCGCGCTCAGCCGTCCGATAATTTGCGACCAGGGGTCGGGTCCACACATCTCCGGTTCTCCTGCGACTTGCAGCGGCGATCGCCTGCACAATGCATCGCCTCTGGCTTTAGAGTCTCATGGCTGCGGGCTGACGCTGCCGGCTTACCGCTTTGGCACGCTGTCCGGCCGCGCGAGTGCGACGACGCTCACGATCCCCTCGCGCGCCATCTTCGCGTACGGACAGAAACGTTCGGTGTCGCGCACGAGTGCTTCCGCAATGGCCGGCTCAACGCCCGGCAAATGAATGCGGACCTGCGCAATCAGCCTGAACAGGCCATCGACGGGGTCCCGCCCGAAATCGACCGTCACTTCCACCTTCGCGTCGACGATCGCTATCTCCGCCTTGGCGGCGAGCAGGTTCAACGCGCCGTGAAAGCATGCGGCATAGGCGGCGGCAAACAACTGCTCGGGATTCGTCCCGCCGCCCGGGCCGCCGAGCGCTGCGGGCAGGCGCAAGTCGAGGTGGAGTTGGCCGTCGTCCGACTGGACTACGCCGGATGCCCGGCCATGACTCGTCTCGCCGCCCGTGGCGGTCACGGTCGTCGAATACAGTGACTGAAAGTCTGGCCCGAAGTACTTATCGAGCAGCGTGAGGGGCGGCGGATGCAAAGGGCTCATCATGTATGTCCGACAGCCGTTGGCTCACGCCGAGGCTCGCAACCAGTCGAACCATGCGCGTGAGTTCGCGACTCTGTAGGTAGTGCGCCGGACCGGCGTGGATGCGCCGTCAGCGTATGAGTGCATCGTAGGTGCGCGGCCGCCCGTCGGGAAGGCTTGTGCGGCGACGCACCGTGTTGCCTCCAAAGCACCAATCAGAGCGCCGGCACCGCCATCATGGTGCTCAGGCATTGCAGGTCGAGCGCGCGCGTTTGTTCCGCCATGTAGTCGATGAACACGCGGATTCTGGCGGGCAAATGCTTGCGGCTGAGATAACAGACATAGTGACCGCGGTCGTCCGGCGCATATTGGGCGAGGCAGGAAACCAGGCGCTCTTTCCGCAACAGATCGCAGACCTGATAGGCCGGCAATTGAGCGATGCCCTCGCCGTCGAGCACGGCCTGCACGATGAGGTCCATGTCGTTGAAGGTGTGCTGCGCTCGCGGCAACTGCTTTTGTATGAGTCCATCGACCTTGAACTCCCAATCGCTTACGCGCCCCGACGCACTGCGGAAGTTGATGCACCGATGCTGGGCGAGATCGTCGACATGACGCGGCACCCCATGTTTTTTCGCGTACTGGGGCGACGCGCAGACGATCATCTGCATGGGTATCAGTTGCTTTGCCACGACCTCGCTGTCTTCCATGCGCCCGTCGCGAAACCCGACATCGACGCGATCCGCGATGAAGTCGGCAGGACGATCGTTCAGCAACAGTTCGAGCGCTATGTCCGGATACCGCGAGCGAAAACCGCGCAGCAGCGGCGCGACGATCTTGCGGCCGAATCCGGGTGTCGAGCAGATACGCAGATGTCCGCGCGGCGGTCCGTTACGCAATTCGCGCATGTCCTCGAGCGCCTGCACGATGCGTTCGACGCCCGGATGACAGTTCTGATAAAACAGTTCGCCTTCGCGGGTCAGCGACGTGCTGCGCGTGGTGCGCAGAAAAAGCCGCGCATCGAGCTGCGCTTCGAGCTTTTGCACGTTTCGGCTGACGGCGGAGCGGCCAATGCCGAGGCGGTCACCCGCCTTGGCAAAGCTGCCTTCATTGGCCACGGCGAGAAACGAAACGACACCGGCGTAACTCGTGGCAAAGCTGCTCGCGAGCGAATTGTCGGTCAAGGGGCGGGCGGAATGATCGTCGGACATGGGCGGGCACGATTTAAAGGTTTCGTACTCGACAAGACGTTTTAACCCGGTCATCTGTGACAAACCCGGCTCACGAATCCGCTGGGATAGACAATCTGCCAGTCCGCCCGCAAGTTTCAGCCACGCGATGGCGGGCGCGCCCTTCCCGTTCAGCGATGTTGCGGCATCGATTTCGCTGCTATTGCAATTAATCGTATGAACGTTGTCCAGACCTTGCGGGGTCGCGAATCATCGGCCGTCGAATCTGGCCGCGATGCGCGCCAGCTTGTCGGGATTTCGCTGCACCTGAATGCGCACAATGCGCTCGCCATCCGTCTCATACGTTTGCGCCGATTCGAGTGCGCCGTCGAAAAAGCGCAACAGTGCCGCCTGGCTGTTGAGGACGATGAGTTCGACGCGCAGTCTGCTTTTGTAGCGAAGCGCAGCCGCATAAAAAAGCTGCGCGATGCGCCGCCCGCCCACCATCGGTTTTGGAAAGCTCTGCACCCGGCCGCCGCCATCGCCCATGAGCACGGCATCTTCGGCAAGCATTGAATTGATCGCCGCAAAGTCGCCGCGCTGCAAAGCGTGCGCAAAAGTCTGCAGCAACCGATGATGCGTCTCCCGCGACACGACGTAGCGCGGACGATCGTCGCGCAACTGCGCCTTCGCGCGGCTCACCAGTTGCCGGCACGCCGCTTCGCTCTTGCCGATGGCTTTTGCTATTTCATCGTAGTCGGCATCGAATACTTCGCGCAGCAGGAAGGCCGCGCGCGCTTCAGGACTCAGCCGTTCGAGCAGCATCAGAAAGGCGACGGACACATCGTCAGCGCGCTCCTTCGCCTGCTCCGGCGTTGCCGGATAGTCGGTAACGTGCGGCTCAGGAAGCCAGATGCCGGTGTAATGCTCGCGCTGGATTTTCGCGGCGCGCAGACGGTCGATGGAGATCCGCGTCGTCACGGCGACAAGCCACGCTTCCGCGTTCTCGATGGTCTCCCGTGTGGTCGAATGCCAGCGCAACCAAACGTCCTGCACCACGTCTTCCGCTTCTGCGACCGAACTCAGCATCCGATATGCAATGCCCTGCAAACGCGGGCGTAGCTTGTCAAAAACGCTGGTGTCGTCCATGGAGCGGTCCTTGTGCACAGTACATGGGATCTATTGCGTTTCCGTGGCAGAAACGCATGACCAAACCGCGCACATACGCCCGCGCGATCATTCGCGCCGATCAGTATACCGTCATGAAATCCGACACCTCCGCCAATCTTTACTGCGCACGGCGCTCGCTGCCGGCTGCTGGTACAGGGGCAACGTTGAAACCCGCGTCGCGCCATGCGTCGATGCCTCCGGTCAGCGGCAATGCAAGGCTGATTCCGGCACGCCGCAAACGGCCAGCCATCCATGCAGCGGACACTTCTCCCGGGCACGAGCAGTAAATGACGAATGTCCGGTTCGCGTCGTACGCCCGTACTATCTCGCTGCATTCGCGTTCGTCGGCGAATACGGCGCCCGGAATGACGAACGGATCGAGCGTCCGCCTCTCGGGAGAACGAATGTCGAAGATAACCGGCCGCGGTTCGTCGGTTAGCAAACCGTGCAACTCCACTGCATCGATCCGCGACGTTTCGAGCGCTTTGGACAGCATGAGATGCCGGCAATAGCGATAGCAGCAATACAGCGCGAGTGCACTTGCGACGATACCCAATGCCCGCCAGCCGAGATGCGAAATCACCGCGAATAACAGGTCGATCTGCGCGGCGAACGCTCCGCCGATAGCGAGCGCGATGGAAGCCCACAAGGCCACTCCGGCGCAATCGCAGGCGATGAAGTACCGCAACCTGACCGCCATTGCCCCGCACAACGGCACTGCAACGAGCGACAGGCCGGGGACGAAACGGGCGACGATCAGAACTCGCACGCCCCAGCGCCCAAAGAACCGCTCGGTTTTTCTCACACAACTATCACGCGACGACGATAAGAGACAAACCGTTCGAAGCGTGCGTTCGCCGAATCGTCTTCCGCCTTCATACCAGACGAGATCGCCAAGCACTCCGCCCAACGCGGCAGCCCCTAACGTCGACGCGAAATGCGACACTGCCGATTGCTGAGCACCGGTTGCAATCGTGATGCTGGCGCCAACGGTAATCAACGTGGGCATAGCGGGCACAGGCAGGCCGAGTGACGCGCCAAGCACACTCAGGAATACGACGAGCGCGCCGTATTGCGCGATGAGTTCATGGGAAAACACGTTGCCTCCTGACCCGGGAACGGCCGGGTGCTATTGGACGTGCCAGGGAACAGCGGAATTGACCGCGATACCGGCGGTGCAACAACGGATGACCTCGCCGGTCGACCACAATGCGCTGCTGCTCCAGTACCTGAACAGCTCTGAGATTTGCGTCTCGTTGAAGTACTTCCGCATGCGCGACCAGATTTCATCGGACGCCGATTGTTCGCTGACACCCGAAAGATGTTCGGTCCAGGCCAACGCGGCCTTCTCCGCATGACAGAAAACATCGGCGCGCCGCCAGCTTCCGATATGCTCGATCTTCGATGTGGCGACGGCAGCTTGCAGCGCGAGGCGCAGGCCGTGCTGAACGCACAGCAAACAGCCGTTGATTTGCGATGCGCGCAACTCGAGAAGCGCGATCAGGCTCGCGTCGAGCGAGCCGCAGTGGATTGGCCCCGTCACGATTTCGCACCCGGCCTGTATCGATGCACGTCGTGACTGATAAAGCCGACTTCACGGCTGGGAATATCGAACCACTCGGGATGACAGAAGGAATTGCGAATGTCGTCTAATCCACTCGCCCAGTGCTCCTTCATTGTGTCCTTGCTGAACTCGTAGTCCTTATAGTGGCCTTCGAACGACTTGTTCTTGTAGATCAGATGCACCACATTCACCGCGCTGCCATCCGCCGTCTTCTGCGCTTCCTGAATGACCGCATGATCGCGACGCGCGGAATCGGGGATATGTTCGAGCAGTGCCTTGATCAATTGAGCGTGCTTCTGGTTCTGCGCCATGAAGGCGGTGACGGCCCGCGTACGGCTTGAATACTGAATGTCCTTGACGCGTTCGTTGACGTCGAGAAAATCACCTGGCAACTTGCCGCGCGAACTCCACAGATCGACCTGCAGAACGAGCGTGTCTCTGTGCTGACTCTCCCTGATAATTTCCGTCAGCGGCGTATTGGAGACGAGCCCTCCGTCCCAGTAAAACTCTCCATCGATCTCGACGGCGGGAAACCCTGGCGGCAGCGAGCCGGACGCGATGAAGTGCTCCGGCTTCAGTCGCATCGTCGAGTTGTCGAAGTACACGAGATTGCCATTCCGTACGTTGACAGCGCCGACCGAAACGCGGATGCCTCCATCGTTGATCCGGTCGAAGTCGGCGTACTTCATCAGCGTTTCACGCAACGCAGTGGTGTCGTAATAGCTGACTTCGTCGGGACGCCTCTTCACGAGATCGGCCGCAAGCGTGCGCATACGCGGCGAGAAAAATCCCTGCTGTCCCTCCACCAGCGTGCGCGTTGCCGCCCACGCGCTCGACCACTTGCGCGCGATGTCTTCACAGCCCGGATAGACGGGCAGCAGGGAACGGACATGCGAGAAAAGATCCGCGGGTTGACTTATCGTGTTCCAGAATCCGCGTAGCGCCTCGACCCGGTCTTCCGGCGCGTTCCCCGCAATCACTGCGGTGTTCAACGCGCCGATCGATATGCCGGAGATCCGGGTCGGCTCAATACCCACTTCGGCAATCCCTTCGTATACGCCGGCCTGATACGAACCCAGGGCTCCGCCACCCTGGAGCACAAGTCCGATTTCATCGTACCGGGGCAGCCTGAAAGGAGACGGCTGCTGCAACTCTTTGCGCTGACTCGATCTCACGGTTATCCCCTTACTGCATGAACCAGCCGTGGCTCACCACGACGGACTGGCCGGTCAGCGCATTCGATTCGAAGCCGGCGAGAAACGCGACCGTATTGGCGACATCGGCGAGCGACGTAAACTCGCCGTCTACCGTGTCCTTCAGCATCACGTTTTTCACGACCTCCGCCTCTGAAATTCCGAGCACTTTCGCCTGCTCCGGAATCTGCTTGTCCACCAGCGGCGTTCTGACGAAACCAGGGCACACGACATTCGCGCGCACGCCGTGCGGGCCGCCTTCTTTCGCGACAACACGTGCAAGCCCAAGCAGCCCATGCTTGGCCGTCACATAAGCCGACTTCAGTTGCGATGCCTCGTGCGAATGCACGGAACCCATGTAGATCACTGCGCCGCCTTTACCCGATGCGTACATATGCTTCACCGCTGCCTTCGTCGTGAGGAATGCGCCATCGAGATGAATAGCCATCATCTTTTTCCAGTCGGAGAACGAGTAGTCCTCGATCCGGTTGACGATCTGAATACCGGCGTTCGACACCAATACGTCGATGCCGCCGAATCGGCTTACCGTATCGGCAATGCCCGCATTGACCGCCTCTTCGTTCGTCACGTCCATGGAGAGAGCAACCGCGCGGCCACCGCTGCGGACGATGTCTTCCGCCACTTTCGTTGCGCTCGGGAGATTCAGATCCGCTACGACGACCGTCGCTCCGTCCGCGGCCAGCTTGCGTGCGCATTGCTCGCCAATTCCGCTCGCCGCGCCCGTGACGAGCGCCACTTTGTCTTTCAATGCCATATATCCTCCGGGAGAGTTATTGGTTCACTACGAGTTTCATCGGATCGACGGAGGCAAGGTAGTCGTGCGCCACCTCGCCCACATCGAGTGTGAGATTGGCGACGACGTGACGCGCGCCGATTACCTTGCGAACGGGCAGGTCCGCGACCGAAGCCAGCGCGTGGGGATGAAGCTCGAGCGCGGCCGGCCCTTCCCAGGCGCCGGTTACCTGAACGTCGCGCAAAAAGAAGCGGACGAGTTCGCATATTCGAACCGAGCCGTCGACGTGCGGTATTACCTTGAGCAGATAGTTAGGTGTGTCGGCGAGCTTGTGTTGCTCGGCAGCGGCGTCGAGCGGACGATACTTATAGCCCATCGTGCCGGTGGCAATTCGCTGCGTGCCGTAGTCGAGCGTTCCGAGCAAGGTGTCTTTTCCATCAATCGAAAGCCGCGGCGAAGCGAGCTTCTTGGGAAATCCCCAGATTTCCCGGCCGCCGGCGATCGGACCTTCGTCGTCCAGATACATCGAGTGCGTGTAGTTCGCCTTTCTGCCCTGCTCGTCCAGAACCGAGATGACCTGACCGCTCTCCGTATAGTCGCCAAACCCCGACGAATCCGGCATGCGGATGAACTCGTAATGAACGATCGCGTTGTCGACCTTCAACGGCTCGGGAACGACGGCTCTTAGCGCCTCGATATCCGTCTCGTAGGAAATAATGAAGTACTCCCGGTCGACGAACCGGAACGGCGGACGCGGGTATGCCGGATTGTGCAGCGGCATCGAAAAAGCATGGTTGCGGATATCGTCTTTTGTCACGACTCACTCCTTGGTTGCTTTGAATCACGCTTTCCGCAAACTAGCTTCGCAGGAAAGACAACAGGTCCTGATTGAGCTGGTCCTTGTGGGTATCGGTCAATCCATGCGGCGCACCGGGATAAATCTTCAGGATCGCGTGAGGCACGAGTTTCTTGCTCGAACGGGCTCCAACATCCACAGGAACGACCTGGTCGTCGTCGCCGTGAATGATCAGCGTCGGTCGGTCGAACTTCAGCAGATCCGCCGTGAAATCAGTTTCGGAATAGGCTTTGACCGATTCGTAGACGTTCTTGAAACCACCGCTCATTCCCTGACGCCACCATGCGTCGATCAGACCTTGCGACACCTTGGCGCCCGGCCGGTTAAAGCCATAGAACGGACCGGCGGGAATGTCCTTGAACAATTGCGAGCGGTTGGCGATCATTGCGGCGCGAACGCTATCGAACGATTCAATAGGTACACCTGTCGGATTGCCGGGCGTTTTGACCATCAACGGCGGCACGGCTGAAATCAATCCGATCTTCGATACGCGTGACGTACCGTGCCGGCCCACATAACGCGCGACCTCGCCCCCGCCGGTCGAGAACCCGATAACGGCTATCTCGCGCAGGCCGAGGGTGTCGATGACTGTCGCGAGATCGTCCGCGTAGTGGTCCATGTCATTGCCGTCCCACGGTTGGCTCGAGCGGCCGTGACCGCGGCGATCATGTGTGATGACTCGAAACCCGTGCGACGCCAGAAAGAAGGCCTGGTTTTCCCAGCTATCCGAGTTGAGCGGCCAACCGTGACTCAGCGTGACGACGGGAGCGTCTTTCGCGCCCCAATCCTTGAAGTACAGGCTCACTCCGTCCCGGGTGCGGATAACGTCACCGGTATGGTTTGCGGACGACATGTGCGCGACCGTCGTGCCGGGTCCTGACTGCTTGCCGGCGGCCGATGCCACCGTTGTCGTCAACGTTGCGGCAACTCCGCCAATCAGCAGGTTGCGGCGTTTTGCGTCGGGGGAAACGTGTCCCAAGTCTTTAGTCATGGCTCAAGTCCAGGAATTATTCGACCGGGAGATAAGGGAATTGGCTTGCTTACCGGTCGAGTATTCAGAGTAACGACGACGCGTTTATCGGCCCAGTTAAGCGCTGCAAAACTCCGTTTATCTTTCTACGTACACCCAACTAAAAATCGCCGTTTTCTTTAACGACGCTTAACAATCAGAACTTCAGCGCATGCAGCCGATGAATCTTATCCAGAAGCCAATGGAAGCTGGCGTGCTCATCGTCTGCATGAGCGGCGTTCTTCATCGCCATCTTGTGCAACATGTCTTGCCGTTGGGAAAGCAGCCGGCACATTCGATGAGTCACTTCCTGACTATCCCTCAATAGAGGCGTCACAGCGTCTTTACTCAATCTGTAAATGACACTCCGGGTAAGCGTCACGATCTTCACCTGAACCGGCAAACCCGCGAGTAGTCCGGTCTCGCCCATCGTATCGCCGGGCCCGAGACGCACCACTTCGACCGCCCCGGTAGATTGCTCCGTTGAAACACTGAGCACGCCCGAGTCGACGATTGCGAGACTGTCGGGCACCACTTCCGGCGTGAAGATCACCTGCCCCGCGTCGTATTCATGCCGCACCATGCAACTGGAAAGCATCTTCAACTCGTCGTCGCTGATGGCGGCGAATAGTTCGATGCGTCTAAGCAGGCGCTCCTCGGCGTTTGCCACAATGGCCGTGACAGATGGCACGCCTGGTGGCCGGAGAGCGACTCCTGCGGCGGTGAGGTGTCGATAGCAGAGGTCGTACAGTTCGTTCGTCAATGGCGTCTTTTTCGCCGTGTCGTCCACGAAAGCCGTTGCTTCGTACTGAATGGAATGTATCGTGGATTTTCTCGCCTGCACGAAGGGAGCCGGTGTCGGCAGAATGGAACGCGCTGCAGCCAGTGCGCATTCAAGCGCTGCAATCACCGTTGCCGGCCGCTCGTCCGGCGAAATTTCCAGAGACACCGTCACGCCATGCAAAGCGTGCGGCCGGTTCGTATTGGTGATATTTGCCTTTGCCGCCGCAGCATTGGGAACGATGGTTACATTGCCGTGCGAATTGAGAAGATGCGTTGCTCTCCAGTTCATCTCGATCACCTTGCCTTCGGCGCCGTCAATCGAGATCCAGTCACCCACGCGGTACGGTTCCGTGGAATTGAGTACGATGCCCGCAAAGACATCGTGCAAAGTACTTTGAATAGCCAAACCAAGAATAACGGCCAATGTGCCCGACGTCGCAATCAGGCCGCGAACGGGTATTTCCAGAACGAATCCCGTCGCGGCTACTGCCGCGGCAAGAAACACCACGGCGCCGAATACGTCCTGAAACAGTCTCTGCTTGCGCCAGGTCTGCGGCAGCAGAAGTGCGTCGAGAGCAAGCGTGAACAGGCGGGCACCGGTCAGCCACCAGAATATCTTCAGGGCCTGCGCCGCTTCGTGAAGCAGCGACGCTTCAAGATGCGTAGCCTGTCGGAAGGGGCTGAGGCCCGCGGTGAAAATGCTCGCCGTGAACACGGCAAAGATCGCGAGCCGAAGCAATAGACGCGAAACGTCTTGCTTCGGCACTTTGAAACGCCACAGTGCCACGTCGATCAGAACGACGGCATAACCGAACACCAGCGAATCGCTCACGGACGCTCCGACGGGAAAAACGCGCCTGACGAGTACTCATGCCGCCCCCGCCCGGAGCCATGGTGAACGACTAACCGCGATGCCCGAACGCACTAACGTACTAACGCATTAGCCAAATGACGCGAGCGGGTCGCCTGCCGCGAACGCATCGGCGCGATT
Source organism: Paraburkholderia graminis C4D1M (assembly GCF_000172415.1). Taxonomy (GTDB): domain Bacteria; phylum Pseudomonadota; class Gammaproteobacteria; order Burkholderiales; family Burkholderiaceae; genus Paraburkholderia; species Paraburkholderia graminis. The sequence goes on along the minus strand of NZ_ABLD01000002.1, from coordinate 446,190 downwards.
CGGCGCCGGTGGGTAGATCCACTGCGTATTGATCATCTGCTTGCGTGCTTTTCCTTCTGCATGCGTCAGCTTGATCTGGCGGTCCCAGCCTTCTGAATAGACCGCGCCCCACTCGCCCAGATCGAGACAAGTTGCATAAAACGGCTGGGTATACGCAAACGTCGATTCGCCGATCAGATCGGCCGCGACATTGTGGCCGCCGAATTTGCCCATCACCATTGCGTGCTGACAGGACATCAACGCGTAGTGCCCTTGATCGTCGCTACGCACTCGCGCCACATCGCCGGCGACGAACACGCCGGGCGCCTCTTCCACACGAAGATCAGGTGCGACTTCGACACGGCCAAGCGGGTCGAGTCGCGACGAAACCTGCGCTGCAAGCGTGCTCGCTCGCATGCCGCCCGCCCATACAACCGTGTGCGCTTCGATATGTTTACCTGAGGCGGTTCGGACGCCACTCGCGTCGACCGATACGACACTCGAACCCAATACCGCTTCGATGCCCAGCGAAGCGAATGCCTCGGCGACGAAAGGCCGCGGGTTAGGTCCGAGATCGGGACCGATGTCGGCCTGCGAACCGACGACGATCACTTTGATCGCCGCATCCGGGCCGAATAGCGCGCGCATTCGTTTAGGCAATTCGGTTGCGATCTCGATGCCGGTAAAGCCGCATCCCACCACGGCAACGGTATTTCGAGCGCTTGAATCGGGCAGCTTCGCGAGTTCCTTCAGATGGCCTTCAAGTGCCGATGCGTCCTCCATGCAATCGACCGAGAATGCATACTCGGCGAGCCCTGGAATCGACGGCCGGCTCAGCTTGCTGCCGCTCGTGAGCAGCAACCGGTCGTAACCGAGCGTGCGGGTTGCGCCGCTCGCGGCTATCACACGCACGGTCTTCTCGCCGACAGCGATTTCGTCGACACTGCCCTCGACGTAGTTCACACCGACGGCGTCAAGGAGAGGCAAAAGCGGCGCGGACATCAGATGCGGCTCGCTTTCGTACATCCGTGGCCGGATCTCCAACTCGGGTTTCGGCGAGATAAGCGTAATGTCGATGTCGCCAGCCGTTGCGTCCGCACGGTCGCGCACGCGAGCCGCGCCAAGCGCGCCCCACACTCCGGCGAAGCCGGCACCCACAATCAAGATCTTCTGCGACATGATTCTTGCCCTAAGTTTTTAAATTGCCAAGTTGACGATGTGCACCGGAACTCACGACAAACCGAGCTCTGCTGCGCTGCGCGACGATCGCTAATGATCGCGGCGGCCGACTCATCCGCCGCCCGCCGTCACGACAAATCGTAGACTTGGTGCTCGAATGGCAGTAGGCACGCAAAGGAGATCACCGTGTTGTCTCGGGGACAACAATCGACGGCTTCAATGTCGTCAATTCGTTCTGGCGAGCTCGGCTTCGAGCGTCGCATGGGGATGTTCGCCATCCTCCTTGGCAAGATTCACGATGGTGCGAATGCTCCACGGCACTTCGGATCTGGACGCGTGTTGTTCAGCGGCAGTCGCGTGTTCCTGCATTGCCTGCTTTACGCCATTGGGAAAGGCAACCCTCGTGTCTCCCACCGCCGTCTGCAATACATGCAATACGGCCTGGCCAAACTTCACGCATTCTTCGCGCGTCGGCATTTTTCCTTTCTGCATGACCGAGTCTTTCCAGTCGTTCTGTTGGTGGCTGAGTAGAACGGGACGCCGCGCGCAGAAGTTCCGGTAGTTCAGCAAGTAGGCTTCCTGGCGATTCTGCGGGCTAATGCCCAGCAGCTTCCACGCGGCATCGAAACGCTCTTTCTTTATTCCGTTCTCGTACGCCATCGCGCGCAGAAAGAATTCGTGAAAGGCTTCGAGACTCGCGGTGCAGGACGATACCGATTGTCGATAGTGTCCATCGCGTATCGCGTAAGCGGCGAGTTCAAAAAGAATCTCGAACTTCTGCTGCCGCAATGCCACGATCTGCTGATGACCGCGCGAGCACTCGGATCTATACCTTCCGTCGCCGTCGGGTCGAAGATCCAGCAAAACAGAAGAAAGAACGGAATTCCCTACGGAGCTTCCGTCCGGGTTGCATTCGAGGCAAATAATGGGAACCGATATCTTTGTCATGGCATGTCTCACAGTTGGATGTTGTTTCTCGCTTCTCGCCGCATCAACTCTTCTCTAATCTTCTCTACTCGCTTCACCAGCAGACCACACGCGGAGGCGCAAACCTCGTTCGAGACCAGGTCTCGCTGGCACTCTATGCCCAATCAACCGCTTCTGCAGATGAGGTACGGTGAATGGGCTAGTACGCTAATCATTCGATGGTCCGATGTTGTCCTGGCGGCAACACTGTGATATCCCGCTGGCGTCTTCCATGTTCTGGGCGGCGCAACTAGGATTGCTTGTGACGCAATGTTTCGCCGCGGAGAGACCGTGGTATGGGTCTATTCCAATGCACCTGAATCGCGCAATCCGGAGTCTGCTGAGAAGATGAATGCCAAGGAAGATTTTTTGCGTTCCGGCGTGATGACAAATACCGACCGGCACGACTACGGCGAGGCCATATCGTTTGGTCCGTTCACACTGTTTCCGGCCGAGAGGCGTCTCGAACGGTCAGGTTCATTCGTGCAAATAGGCAGCCGCGCGCTGGATATTCTTATTGCGCTTATTCAGAACGCCGGACAGGTCGTGGAGCGGCGCATGTTGATGTCGCATGCGTGGCGGAATATCGTCGTGGACGAAAGCAACCTGCGCGTGAACATTGCTGGATTGCGCAAAGCACTGGGCGACGGCGAGGACGGTGCGCGCTACATTAAAAACGTTCAGGGCATCGGCTACTGCTTTGTTGGTCAGCTTACGCGTGAACGCATCGTTGCCGAATCCAGTTCGTTGTTTGCTGAACCGTCTCCCCGCGTACATTCCGGCGACTTCGCACCAGGATCCGCCTGCCCACAAGGTCGCGACGAGGTCTTGCGAACGCTTGCGTCCGACTTGAGCAGACATCGGCTCATATCTATTGTGGGACCGGGAGGCATCGGCAAAACGACAGTCGCCATTGCTCTCGCAAAGAGACTATCCGGAGTGTTTCCTTCGGAGATCCACGTCGCCGACTTAAGCGAGCTCGCTCATGGCGATACGGTAGCGCTCACGCTCGCTCGTCTGCTTGGGTTAGACGATCTTCATCACATACCCGTCGCATGCATCGCCAATTATCTTTGCACCCGGCGCGCGCTGATCATTCTGGATAACTGCGAGCATGTCATCGACGAAGTGACGTCGCTCACGACGCAAATCCTCTCGGTCTCATCCGCGACCTATTTCGTGCTGACAAGTCGCGAGGCGCTACGAGTGAAATACGAACACGTCTGCCGCCTGCCTGCGCTCGAAGTCCCGCCGGGACCCGAGGTGATTTCGATCGAACATGCGCATACTTATCCCGCCGTGCAGGTATTCATTCAACGCGCTCTGGAAGCGGGCGCGAGATTCCCGCAGACCAGCAAGAGCTATGCAGCCATTTCGGAGATGTGCCGCGAACTGGAAGGCGTTGCGCTTGCAATCGAACTTGCTGCGGCGCGCGTCGCGACGTTTGGACTGGCCGGCACCATGACACTGCTCGGAACCCGCTCACGTCTTCAATGGCAGGGATGCCGCAATGCTCCTGCGAGGCATCGGAGTCTCGCCGCATCGATTGGATGGAGTTACGCGCTGCTGTCGGACGAGGAGAGGTGCGCTTTCCGCCGGTTGTCGTCGTTTGAACAGCCCGCAACGCTCGATGCCGTTCTCGCGGCGGTGGCGAACGGAACGAACGGAACGGGCGATCTTTCGAATGCGATAGACGTAGTTGAAGGTCTGGTTGCAAAGCATATGCTGCACATCCAGCCCGGACCGGACGACTTGCCTCGCTATCGGCTCGCGGCTTCGGAAAGAATCTATGCACGAGAACAACTCAATCAGCCTGCGCTCGATAAGCGAAGCATCGTCCAATTGAACGGCGTGCAGAGGATTTGTATTTGAAATACTGCAACCGTTCACCGGCAGCCGATCTGCCAGGAACGGTTGCCGATATCCTGGTTCTTGCACCCGTCAATCGTTAATCGTTAATCGTTAGTCGACGCGCGATGATATCTCGCGACATACTTCGCCTGAGCAATGACTTTCCCATGCATCTGATAGGCGACGACTGCGGGACTCGCCGCCGGGGCGACATCGATTTGCGCCACGTCGAGAGCAGACGCCGTCACGACATATCGATGCGATTCCCCTTTAGGCGGACACGGTCCGCCGTATCTGGATTCGCCGAAGTCCGTCAACGTCTCAATGGCGCCTGCCGGCAAGAGCTTCGGATTGCCGGAAGCGCCTTTTTCGAGCGACGACTCGGAAGGTGGAATATTGGCGATCTCCCAATGCGTCCAGCCGAGCCCGCCAGTCGGCGCATCAGGATCGAAGATGGTCACGACAATGCTCTTCGTGCCGCGCGGAACGTGAGCCCATGAAATGCGCGGCGAAACGTTGTTACCGTGACAGCCAAAACCTCCGTACACCTGCTCGTTCGAAAAGTGCCCGTCACGCAGGTCGTCGACCCTGATCGTGAACGGCTCGGCGCCGGCTATCGCGGGGATGACCGCCAGCGCCATCGACGTGCATAAAATTGCGGGCAACAAACTCTTCACTCTCATGATGCGCTCCGTTGAAGGATGAAAGATGCGTGCAACCGGTATCAACGGCACCGCATTGATCTGCCGCGGTCACACCAGGGCAAGTGACCGTTTGCAAAAAACCGCCGTGAGCCTTGTGCGCTCGTGGCGGTTTTCTGACAAACGTCAGTGCAATCTATACGGCGATGGTTGATCGTCGGGCACCGATCAGTAGTCCCACACCACCGGCACAAAATGGAAGCCGTTGTCCGTCTTCGCAACGTGACCGATGGATGGGAACGCGACGTGCGCTGCGGCCAGCAGAGCGCCGGTTTCAGCGGCTTCGTTGAGTAGCGCGATACGCACGTCCGCAGCCAATTCAGGATCGTGCTCGAAGCCGTTTTGCCAGTCGGGATGGTCGAAGTTGACCTCGAAAATCGCGTCGCCCACGAACGTCAGTTTTTCGCCGTTCGATGCGACGTCCACGACGCAATGCCCCGGCGTGTGTCCACCCGTCACGCGCGCCGACACGCCCTTGGCAACTTCCACGGTCTGATCGAACTGCACGATGTTTTCGCGGTAGAGTTCCGCGAACGTCGCAGCAGCCTTGCGTAGCGCCGGAGGAACAGTTTCCGGCATCACCGTCCTGCTGAAGTCCGGATTTTTCCAGAACTCTACTTCCTTCGCCGACACGTGAATGCGCACGTCCGGGCGCAGCTTGGCCCTGACGCCGGCAACGTTCAGGCCGCCGACGTGGTCCATGTGCATGTGCGTAATCACGATATCGGTAATCGCAGCCAGGTCGATACCCGCCGACTCCAGGCGCATTACCGAGCGGCCGGCGCGCGTGAAGTATTCGAAACCGTCGCCCACGCCCGAGTCGATCAGGATCAGGCGGTCGCCGCTGCGCACGAGCGCAATATTCAGCGCCCAGTCGAACATGTCGCGCTGCAGGAAGCGACCATCGAACCATTCGTTGCGGTCAGCTTCGCTCACGTTAGTCGACATGGTGGAGGTGGGCAGCGGCAGAACGCCATCGCTGATCAGCACGACGTCAACGTCGCCCACGCGCACGCCGTAGCGGGAAGACACGAGTTCGCCTGACCCTTCTTTGCCGACGTTGGCGATAACCGGCCGCACATTGCGAGTTGTTTCGCTCATGTTCAATAGTCCAATTGATTAAGTGGGGTGAGCCGCACTGCACCGCGCGACGCGGCTTACGAGCACGACTACGAGTGTCACGCGCTCCGTATTGCCTGCATTTCGAAGGAGCGTGTGACAGATAGTAGTCAGCGAGGACGAGCGCCAGTAGCATCGCGAATGCGTACACCATGTTGCCTGGAGGGCAACAATTTCAGGCAGGCACGCAGTGAAATGTGGTGCGGGTGGCGCAGCAGATTTGCCGGATACGTGGTAATTTACGCACCGTTCTTCAAGAACACGTTCTCGGGGCGGGGTGCGATTCCCCACCGGCGGTAATCGTCTTTTGCAGACGTAGCCCGCGAGCGCTCTGTTTCGATATTGCTGCGATAACAGAGGTCAGCAGACCCGGTTGGATTCCGGGGCCGACGGTATAGTCCGGATGAAAGAGAACAGAACAGCCACAATGCCCGCACTGGCGGGAAACGGCTGTTCTTCGCCCTGTTCACACAAAACAGGCTGAACTCCATGAACACATCTCACTCGATCGAAGCACAAGCAGCATTCGTTTCCGGCGGCAACCGCGGTCGCATCGCTTTTGTCCAGGCGTGCTGGCACCGCGATATCGTCGATCAATGCAAAACCTCTTTCCTTAAGGTCATCGAGGACTTTGGTTATGCGAGCGGCGACATCGATCTTTATGAAGTACCCGGAGCGTTCGAATCCCGCTGCACGCAAACGGCTGGCACAGAGCGGTCGATACGCTGGCATCGTTGCAGCCGGACTTGTTGTCGACGGGGGCATCTATCGCCATGAATTCGTCGCTCAAGCGGTCATTTCAGGCTTGATGCAGGTTCAACTCGAAACAGGTGTTCCTGTGTTCTCTGCCGTGCTGACGCCGCACCACTTTCACCACGGGGAAGAGCATGTGAAGTTCTTCACTGAGCACTTCGTCGTGAAGGGCGCAGAAGTGGCGCGCGCTTGCGGCGAGACAGTGAATAAGCTTTCGCTATTGCAGACCGCCTGACGCTCACGGACCGATTCCGATAGAAAGTCGCGAGGCAACGTGTCTCGCGACCTGCGAACGCGGCCTCAGGACATGAACATTCCGCCATCGACGTTCACGGTCTGCCCCGTGATGTACGACGCGTCATCGGACGCCAGGAACGCGACCAGACCTGCTACATCCTTGTCGCTACCCGCACGCTTCATGGGAATGTTCTCGACCCACTCGGCCATGAGTTCGCCAGGCTTGTAGTTGCCCAGCAGCTTGCCCCACGCTTCGTCGTTATACGACCACATGTCAGTCGCGATGATGCCGGGGCAGAACGCGTTCACTGTGATGCCCGTTGGCGCCAGTTCTTTCGCGAGGCTCTGCGTGATGCCCAGAACGCCAAACTTGCTGGCTGCATAGTGCGGGGTATAGACGAAACCTTGTCTGGCCTGTCCCGATGCCGTATTGATCAGACGGCCCGCTTTCCCGGCACGCAGCATCCGTCTCGCCGCTTCCTGGCAACACAGAAAAACGCCTTTGGTGTTCACCGCAAGTACGTTGTCCCATTCCTTCTCGGTCAGATCTTCCAGCTTCGCGATCGTAATGACGCCCGCGTTCTGGACTGAAACATCAACCTCACCTAGCGCGGCCGCCACTTCTTCGTAAAGCGCGACAACCTGTTCCTTGCTCGTGACATCGGTTTGCACGGCGATGGCCTCGAAGCCGGAATCGCGTAGCTGCGCGGCAGCGTCGTGCACGGCTTTTTCATTCGCCGACACGCACACTTTCGCGCCCTCCTGCGCAAAGCGCCTGGCAATGCCCAATCCGATACCCCGGCTGCCGCCAGTGACAACCACCACCTTGTTTTCGAAACGCTGCTGGAATGCCATATGCCGATCTCCACTAATCGACGGAGCTCAAAGCCGTCGTATCCATTGCAACCATTGCTCGTGATTTCTTGCAGCCGCTTCGACGCCCGGCCCTGGTTCGACGCGTCGTGCCACCACGCGAGTCTCGCGATAGGCGTCGAGTGAGTTGATTAACCCGAGCTTCAACGCGGCAAGCGCTGCTGCGCCCGCGGCCGATATCTCGCTCAGCGTCAGCGTGCTCACCGGCCGGTTCAATGTGTCCGCCAGGTATTGAAGAAGGAATGGCCGCTGAACCAGTCCTCCGTCGAGAAAGAGTTCGCGCAACGGGACGTCGGCAGCCCGCTCCATGACTGCGATCACGTCCCTGATCTGATAGACGATCGATTCATAAGCTGCGCGCACGACGTTTTGCCAGGACGTCGAGAAATTCAGCCCGACGATTTGCGCGCCGCCTGGATATTTCCAGTGCGGGCAACCGATTCCCGAAAAAGCCGGAATAAGAAACACGCCGCCGTTATCGTATTCCGTGAACGCCTCTTCTGCTTCCGCGAAATCCTTGACGATGCGCAGTTTTTCCTTGAGGAACGAAGGCGTTGACCCGGCACTAATGACGATGCCTTCCAGCGCGTAATCCACCCGCTGTTCGGCGGCAAAGCAAAGCGTCGACACGAGACCGTGGTCCGCGGGCAAGGGCTTGCCGCCCACGTTCATCATGATCGAGGAGCCCGTCCCCATTGTTGCCTTGGCAAAGCCGGGACTGAGGCAGCCTTCGCCAACAGCCGCAGCGTGGGAATCGCCGATCATCGATACGATCGGGATGGGTCGATCGAAAATGCCGTTGAAATCGCTCGCGCCGAAATCGGATGCTGACGGACGCAGTTCAGGCAGCCGCAGTTTCTGCAAACCGAAATCGGCGAGCAGTTCGCGATCCCATTCAAGTCCTGCAAGATTGAACAGCATGGTTCGCGACGCGTTCGTGTAATCGGTGCGATACACGTCGCCGTTTGTCAAACGGTACAGAAGCCAGCTATCGACCGTGCCGAAGCGAGCGGTGCCGGCGGCGATATGCGCGCGCACCCGCTCATCGTTTTCGTTAAGCCAGATGAGCTTCGTTCCCGAAAAGTACGGGTCGATCAATAGTCCCGTCTTCTCTGCAATGACCTGTGCCCTGCCTTCCTGCTTCAGACGCTCGCATATCGCGAGAGAACGTTGGCACTGCCACGACACTGCCGGAACGATCGGGCGACCTTCGTCATCCCACAGCACGACCGTCTCACGCTGATTCGAGATGCCGACACCTGCTATCTGTTTCCGGTCGCCTTTGAATTCACCGAGGCAAATGGAGACCGCTTGCAGTACCGACTCATAAATCAGCTGCGGGTCCTGCTCGACGAATCCGTTGCGAGGATGCGTACACGGTACGGCCACGAAACCGCGAGCGTGCACCTGCCCTTCCGCATCGAACACGAGTGCTTTTGTACCGCTCGTGCCCTGATCGATTGCCAGAACATATTGCATGTTGCTTTCCAGAAGACGGCTCAACTCGCGACGCTCACGCGGTGAGCGAAACCATGCGGCTCTGCAGGCGCTGCTGCAACTGATCGATGACCACAGCGAAGATGATCACGAGGCCCTTGATCACCATCTGCCAGAAATCGCTGATACCGCACATCACCATGCCGTCGCCGAGAATGCTGATCACACAGGCGCCGACGACCGAACCGAAGACCGTACCGCGGCCACCCATCAACGCAGTTCCTCCCAATACGACCGCGGCAATCGCGTTCAGCTCGAACGTCTGGCCGGTCAATGGGTGAGCGGTCTGCAACTGCGCAGTGATGACCAGTCCGACGATCGCCGCACAGAATCCCGAGAACATGTACACGAACAGCTTCACGCGGTTGGTGCGAATTCCCGAGAAGCGCGCCGCCTGCTCGTTGCCGCCGATTGCATAGATGCGCCGGCCAAGCGGCGTACGCTTCGCAACAAAAATGGTGATGGCAGCAAGAATCACGAGAATCCACACGGGCATGGAAAGGCCGAGAATTGTGCCGTTGCCGAGGAATTCGAAGCCCGTATTGCCCAGAGCCGGATTGCCTCCGAGATCGGCGAACGTGCTGCCGTTATTCACGAGCAGTGCTGCGCCGCGTACGACATACAGCATGCCGAGGGTTGCAATGAAGGGTGCGACATTGAGCGCCGTTATCAGGTAACCATTCACCGCACCGATGATCGCGCCGAGCGCGCATGCAATCAGCGTCACGCCCCACGGGTTGAAGAACACGACGTGATGACCGATCTTCACGCCTTCGAGCAGAAGATAGCCCGCCGCCATCCCGCTTATTCCGACAATGGAACCCACGGACAGGTCGATGCCGCCCGTCAGAATCACGAGCGTCATGCCGATCGACAGAATCGCGACGATAGTCACGTGTTTCGCCATGATCAGCATGTTGCTTGTCGACAGGAAGTTCTCGGTTGCAAGCGAGAACACGATAATGATCGCAAAGAGCGCAATGAAGATTCGCAGCTTGAGCAGGTTCACCGCCATGCGCGAAGCCATGTAAGCGGATTGCCGGTTGTGCTTGCCGTGAACCGGTTGAATCGAAGGAGTGCTGCTGTTCTGAGTAGTCATGGTTTCCACCTCAAGGTGCTTCACACTACGGCTGTCGCGGGCGTTGACGCGCGCACGATGCGCTCGCTGTCAAACTGTGCACGTTCCATGATCGCCGTCAGCTTGCCGCTGGCCATCACGAAGACCCGATTGGAAACAGCCATTGCCTCGTCCAGTTCCGAGGTCGCATACACGACTGCAATGCCTGACTGCGCGAGCACGCTGATCGTCTTGTACACGTCCTCTTTTGCACCTACGTCGATTCCCCGCGTCGGCTCGTCCATCAGCAGTACTTTCGGCGACGTCAGCAATGCCTTGCCGATCACCACCTTCTGCATGTTTCCGCCCGACAGCGACGTGATCGGCGCATCGACCGACGACGCCTTGATTGCGAGGCGCTTGACGATATCGTTGGACGCAGAGAGCTGCCGGTCGCGTCGCAGTGCACCGAACGCGAGACGGCGAGTGAATCTGGACAGACTGGACAGCGTCATGTTTTCGAGGATCGACATGAGCTGCACCATCCCCTGCTTCTGTCTGTCTTCGGGTACGAGCGCAATGCCCGCCTCGATCCGTTTCGGAATTGGCAGATCTTCGATTGCCTTGCCGGCGAGTTCTATTTCGCCGAGAGCCAGCGGCTGCGCGCCGAGTAAAGACTCGAGCAGTTCAGTGCGGCCGGCGCCCATCAAGCCGTAAATTCCAATGACTTCTCCGGCCCTGACGGAAAACGAAACATGGTCAACCGCGTAGATGCCATTCGAGCGCTTCAGCGCAAGATCCTTGACCTTCAGGACTTCCTCGCCGATTGCATGCTGCTCGAATGCGAAACGCTTCTTCGACGATCCGACCATCGCCTCGATGATCCAGGGAATGTCGATATTCGCAATGTCGTCTTCTGCGACGAGGCGCCCATTACGCAATACCGTAATGCAATCCCCGATCGCCATGATTTCCTCGAGACGATGCGAGATGTAAATGACCGTGACGCCCTCTTCCTTGAGCTGCGCAATGATCTTGAAGAGAATCTCGACTTCCGTCTTCGAGAGCGCGGAAGTCGGCTCGTCCATGATGAGCACCTTGATGTGCTTGGAGAGCGCCTTTGCAATTTCGACCAGTTGCTGTTGCCCGACGTAGAGATCGCCGAGTCGCATGCGCGGGTCGATTGGAATCTGCAGACGGTTAAGCAGTACTTTCGCCTGATGGTTCTCGTCCTTCGTGCGGATTACGCCGGAACTGGTCAACTCATTCCCGGCGAAGATGTTCTCCGCCACGGTCATATCGGGAAAGAGGTTCAATTCCTGAAAGATGATGCCGATGCCGTGCTTTTCGGCGCTACGCACGTCCGTGATGTGGGCAATCTTTTCATCGACCCATATCTCTCCCGATGTCGGCGTCTCGGCACCGGCGAGCAGCTTCATCAGCGTCGATTTGCCGGCGCCGTTTTCGCCGATCAACACATTGACCTTGCCGCGTCGCACCTTGTAGTCGACTTCGACCAACGCAGCGGTGCCCGGATAGACCTTGGACAGTCCGCGCGTCTCGATCACGTTGGCGGGATTCATGGTGTGCGGTTGGTTCATTTCCATGTCACCGGAATTGCGCGGATTTCGCCCGTCGGTTCGCTCCAACTGCTGAATACCGCGGCTACGTCGACCGTGTCGCCCACTTTAGGTTTGAGCGACTTTTGCGCTCGCGCGACCACCAGCTTGTTCAGGTCCTGTCCGAATACGGCGAAACGCGTCTGATCGTCGAAGTCGCTGTACTTGACGCCGGGGAATCCGTCGCGCACGCCAGTACCGATCACGACCGGCCCCGTCTCGAGTGCGACATGGACGGGCTCGCCGCCCGAAGCGGGCGTGACATCGACGAATACCTTTCCAACGCGCGATGAAGTATCGACCTTGATAACCTTGCCCTGCACGCGTATCCAGAAGTTGCATGGGAAAGCCGCGCTTTGGCGAAAGCCGTACTCCTTGCAGGCGTTATCGAAGTTCTGCCCGGCAGCGCCGATCACCTGTGCTGCGGGCCTGGCATTCTTGTCCGCATACGGAATCAGTTGTTCATTCAGGATCTTTTCCGGGTCCGGGCCTTGATGCTGACCCTGACTGCGAATCTGGGCCAGCTCGGTATCCGTCACGACGTGACACCCGGCAACTGAAACGAGAGCGACGACCACCAGCGCGAACCTGGCTGCAGATGGGGAAAAAACCATGACAACATCTCCTGACGACACGTCAACAGGTGCAGCGCCGGCCGCACCCGCCTACTTGAAAAGCTGGCGCGCTTACTTGTTGTAGTAGAAGTCTTTGACGTGCGACGCGTTGTCCTTCGTAATCAGGATGCCGCGAGTGAGCTGGCGCTCCGGTTCGCCGGTCTTGCCCGTCGTGATGTACTTGTTGAGCAGGTCGACGCCGTGAATCGCGAGGCCTTGCGCCTGCAACATGACGCTTGCCTTCAACTTGCCCTGCATGAGCGAATCGCGCTCGTCATTACTGCCGTCGATACCCATCACGACAACGTCTTTCTTGCCGGCGGATTCGAGCGACGCAATCGCGCCGAGGGCCACGGGCCCGTTGCCGCAGATCACGCCCTTGATGTTCGGATGTTCCTGCAGGATCGAGTCCATTGCCTGCTTGCCGGGCAGCAGCGCGCCCTTGGCATCCTGACGCGCAACCATCTTGAGGTCCGGATACTGGTCAAGCACCTGGTGGAAAGCCTGTGAACGGGTCACACAATTCTTGTCTGCCTGATTGCAGGTGAGCTCCACATATTCGCCCTTTTCGCCGATCGCTTCCACGAACTTCTGCGCGACTTCAGTACCCGCCTGCAGATTGTTGTGGCTCAGTTGTGCGATGGCAATGCCATCCTTCGGGATCTCGCGGTTGATCAGCACGACCGGCACCTTCTTTTCCTGCGCGGTGCGAACCGTGGCGACGCTACTGTTCGAATCCGCATTGTCGAGAATGATCCCCTTCACGCCTTTGCCGATCACCAGATTGACCAGTTCATTCTGCTTGTTCACATCCTCGCCGTGCGACAGCACGATGGTGTCGTAGCCAAGCTTCTTCGCCTCGGTGTCGGCGCCCCTGGCTTCGGCGGCGTAATACGGATTGTCGAGCGCGTTCACCAGAATGGCGATGGTTCCTTTAGAAGCGGCGAGTGCATCGACGGAATGAACCGCTGCGAACGAAGCAGCGACGGCAGCAACAAGTGCGATCTTCTTCAGCATTTTTTGTCTCCAGATTGATCTCTTTCTTAACGTGTTGCAGCCTCGGACCGGCTGCGCTCGAACTGCATCAGCAGATGGTGTATCCCCCATCGATCATGATGTCAGCGCCGGTGATCATGTCCGCTCCATTCGAGAGCAGAAACAGAATGGCCGCGGCAATCTCATCCGTGTACGCAAAGCGTCCGACGGGTATTAGCTTCTTCATCGCTTCGCCCTTTTCGCCCTCCCAGGCGGCTGCGCCCATCGGCGTCAGCACAACGGTCGGCGAAACGGTATTCACCGTTATTCCGCGCAACGCCCATTCTTTGGCCAGCACTTTCGTCATACCGATCAACCCGGCTTTGGCCGACGTGTACGCACAATGCTTGTCGATCGCCACGGTTGCAGCCTGCGAAGCAATATTGACGATCTTGCCTCCGTGGCCGCTCGCGAGAACATGCCGCGCGAAATGCTTCGCGCACAGGAACGGACCCGTGAGGTTCACGCCGATCTGCTGTTGCCACTCGTCCACACCGATGTCTTCCGCTGCCGTCAGCGTGATGCAGCCGGCCGCATTGACGAGCAGATGAAGATCGCCGAAGTGGCTGAGCGCAGCCTTCATTGCCTTTTCGACGTCGGCCTCGTTAGCGACGTCGCATGGAAACGCGCGGGCGTTAGTGGCCCCGAGTTCTTCGATCGCCGCCTGCACGCGCGGCTCTTCGAAGCTCGGATAGAAGATCGCAACGCGGGCACCCTTCGCGATAAGCGCTGCGTTCGTCGCCATCGCGATACCGCCCAGACCACCCGTGACGACGGCGACCTTGCCGTCGAGCCGGAAGTCGAAGTCGACGCCATGACGCAGCGACATGTCGTACTGAATTGCCATTCCAGTGTCTCCTTGAGGTCTTTGCTATACGTTCAATGCGCGCACTGGGTGCGAATTGCGTCGGCGATACCTGCCGCGTCGATTCCGTAATGGCGCCGGATGCCTTTGCGCGTACCGTAGTTTGCGAATTCGCCTTCGGTGATGCCGAGCATGGTCAGCGGTTTCGAGAGCTGACGCCGAGCCATCAGCACAGCGGTAAGCGCGCCGATGCCGCCATGAAGCGAATGTTCCTCAACGGTGACAATCGAGTCATGAGCCGCAATGATTTTTGCGAGCGCATCGGCATCGAGCGGCCTGATCGAAGAAAGGTTGACGAGCGTCGGCGTAATGCCATGCTCTGCCTTCAGCGACTCGCACGCTTCGAGCGCCTCGCCGACCACGGAGCCCAACGCAATCACCGCGACGCGGCTGCCCTCGATCACCACGTCCGGGCGACCAGGCTCGAAACGGTAGCTCGCCTCGTGAACGATCGGAAACTTCGCGTTATCGAGCCGGATATATACGGGACCTTCGACGGCCGCAGCGTATTCGATCATCTGCACGACTTCGATCCCGTCGCACGGCGCAAGAATCTGCACGTTGCCGAATCCGCTCATGATCGAAATGTCGTCGATGGCATGGTGCGTCGACGCCAGCGGGCCGTAGGCGACACCGGCGTTCAGGCCCAGCATCTTCACGTTTGTCGCGCTATAGCAGACGTCGTTCTTCACCTGCTCGTTAGCGCGAGCCACGAGGAACGGCGCCGCGTTGGCCGTGAAGACGACATGGCCGCCCAGGGCCAGGCCCGCGGCCATACCGACCATGTTCTGTTCCGCGATGCCGACATTGATGACCCGTTCGGGGTACGTCTCGAGAAACGGGCTGATCTTCGACGTGGACGTCGAGTCCGCGACCATCACGACAATGTCGCGGCCTTCGGCCGTCAACCGTCCGAGCGCGCTGACCGCACCGTCCCGCAAATCGGCGTACTCACGCATGGTCCAGTTCCTCCAATGCCTGCTTCAGTTGCGTTTCGTCCGGGACCTTGTGATGCCATGCCGGCACGTTCTCCATGAACGACACGCCGCGGCCCTTGATCGTATGAGCGATGAGGACTTTCGGCTTCCCGTTTTCGTAGTCCAGACTTTCGATCAGTTTCCAGATGGCGTCGGCCTGATTACCGTTGACGTCGTGCACTTCGAAGCCGAAGGCCCGGAATTTTTCGTCGAGCGGGTCCATGTCCATGATGTTGTGGGTGAAGTCCGCCAGTTGCAGCCGGTTGCGGTCGACGATCACCACGAGATTGGCCAGTTCGAAATGCGCCGCCGCCATTGCGGCTTCCCAGTTCGAACCCTCTTCCAGTTCGCCGTCGCCTGTGAGAACGAAAACGCGGCCGACCGAGCCTTCCGTGTTAGCGGCATGACGCCGCTTAGCCATCGCGAGCCCTGCCGCGATCGGGAAGCCGTGTCCGAGCCCGCCCGTGTTGACTGTCACCAGCGACGGCAGCTTTTGCCTGACCGGATGTCCCGGCAGACGCGAACCGTCCTTGAGATACGTGAGAAGTTCTTCGTCAGCCAGCCAGCCGAGTTCGGCAAAACAGGAATAGAGGCCGCCTACGCCGTGTCCTTTGCTGAGGATGAATTCGTCGTGCCATTTGACGGTGCGGTCCGACTGAACCTCGTAGCGGAGCACATGGAAGTACAGCGCCGCGAGCACATCGGCCTCGGACATGTCGCCGCCCGTATGGCCGCTCTTCGCAGCGGAATTCATCACGCAGATTTTTTTACGGATTTCCTGCGCCCGCCGATGTAGGGCGTCGCCAGACTGCTTGTAGGGGTTTTCCATTCCCAACTCCCGAACTTCCCGTTTGCTTGAGATTCAGTTTCTGTTACTTTCTTTAGAAAGTCAAAGAGAAATAGATGGAAAGCGGGAAAACCCCTGGCCGGGCCATACTGCTGCCGTTTAGGGCACAATATCGACGGGTGTTGTGAAGCCGCACCGACGCTTCGCGGGATGAGCAAATGGACCAACGGACAAGAACAGAGAAGATCTTTGAGAAAGTGCAGGCCGCCAGGCTGGTAAAGCTTTCCGAGCTTTCCAGCGAGTTTGGCGTTTCGATGCCAACTATTCGAAAAGACATTGATGAGTTGCAGAAGCAGGGACGCGTTGAACGCGTGCACGGCAACGTCCGCCTGGTCACGTCGGAGGCGGGTCCGAAGCGGCATTTTGTCGATCGGGCCAACATCCTTCCGACAAGTCCGGAAAAAGCGCTGATCGGACGGATGGCGGCGAGCCTCGTCAAAAACGGCGACTCGATTATTCTGGATTGCGGTGCGACGACGACCGAACTTGCGAAAAATCTTCTTGATCGTCAGAACCTGCGGATCGTAACGAATGCGCTCAACATCGCGATCATTCTCGGCGCGGAGCCTACCAACCGGATCATGCTGACGGGCGGCGAATTCAAGCCGGAAACCATTGCGGTCTCAGGAGAAAAGGCGTCGGCCTTTTTCCAGGGCATGTTCGTCGACAAGCTGTTTCTGGCTGCCGGTGGTGTGTCGAAAGAATCCGGTATTTCGTACCCCGACTTCATCGACCTGCACGTTAAGCGGGCGATGATCGATGCGGCAAAGACCGTCTACCTTCTCGCCGATTCGGGCAAGTTCGGAAAACGCGAGTTCGCCGCGTTCGGGGCGATGGACAGGATCGACTATCTGGTCACCGACGGGGGCCTGACCGAGGACTTCGCAAAGTGGCTCGGCGATAACGGCACGCAGATCATTTACGCTGCGGACGAGACGGACGAGTTGGCGCGCTGAGGGACAGTAGCGCTAAGTGCTTCGTCCGACGTTGCGGCGGCGGCTCCTGGTTCCGCGATGATTTCCACGCCGTCGGGCTCGAACGCAATTCGCCTATTGCGCGGCGAGGTCGAGCCGAGAATCGATACCCGCATCACCGACAGTCCAATGCAGTGCTCAACGGCAAGTGCGGGACATTCCCGAACGTCCTAGTCGCGCCTGGACCTGGGCGCGATTGTTGCGACGGCGCACGCGATGCACAAACCAATGCGCCTTTTTTGGTCCTATCCCGCGTCTCGCGTATGCTCCGAAAAGCGTCGCCGGGAAAGCGGCAGCTCGTAGTAAAGAAGACTGAAGTACTCACACTCTTTGGGAGGTCAGCATGTTTTCCTTCATTGGTACAGTGATCGTAGGGCTGGTCGTCGGATTGATTGCGCGCGCGCTGAAGCCAGGCGACGACCGCATGGGTCTCATCATGACCATCATCCTCGGTGTTGCCGGCTCGCTGATTGCGGGCTACGTCGGACGTGCGCTGGGCTGGTATCAGCCGGGGCAGCCGGCAGGCTGGGTGGCGTCGGTGATTGGGGCGATCGTGCTGCTGGTCATTTATGGAATCGTGCGGCGCCGGGCATGAGCGCCTGGCGGTGACGCGACGCGCCCGCCCGGAGTCGGCTCTGGTCTGCAAGCGAATAAACCGAGTCGTCGCCGGCGGGCATCCGATGCTTTAGCGCGAAAGATCGAAGCCGAGTTGCGCGCGGCCAAGCGGCGTCAAATCGCTTTCCTGAGCGCGGCCGGCGAAGTCCGTTTCGAAGTGGTCGGCGGGAAAATCGGGCGGGCTTTCGCCGCGCAAAAAGCTCGGCAACTGACGCTTCAGGTAGGCCTCGTTTTTCGCGCACCACGGCGCCGAAGCGATGTACATCACGTTGCTGTAGCCGCTGCCGCGATGCGCGTCCTCGACGGAATGCACGACGTCGCTGTGCCAGAACACCGCGTCGCCCGGCTGCATGTGCGGAATCGGCGTGACTGCTTCGAGCAGCAGGCCGTGCCATTCAGGTTTGATCGACAGCGCGCGGGCGGGTTGAGCGCCGCACAGTTCGTCGTCGGGAACGTCGTCCTGCAATGCTCGCAGAATCACGTAAGCCATCGCGTTGGCGATCGGGATCAATTGCAATGTGCCGTCGCCGGGGCCTTGCGGCGTTAGCGCAGTCCAGCCCTGGAAAGTGCGAAACATCGAACACACGGCCGGCGACGGAATTTCCTGCACGTCCGGCCGATACGCGGCGTCGAACGGGTCATACGCGCGCCAGTTGCCCGACAGCACATGCCGATAAACCTGCTGAAAATTCGTGTCGAGCCAGCGCTCGACCGAGCCGCCATCCACATGCGGCGACAAACCGAGCGACTCTGAACCCGGCGGCCGGCGACGAATCCGGTCCGCGTACACCGGCACGCGCTCGGGATCGAAGTGCCGCCGGCCTTCGCTCTCCGACGTCCACAGGCGGTTGAGGAACACGCGCGTATTCGTTAGCTGTGGCGACTGGCGCGCGGCCGTTTGCGGCTTCGACCAGTAGACGCCGTAAATCTGCGGCTTGCTCGACGCGAGGTTGCCGAAATACTTGTCTTCCGCGCGATGCGCCAGCTTGGCGTCGAGGTCGTTACGCTGCACGTATTCGGCGATTTCGTCGTTCCATTCGCTTGCTTGCTGCCGGTCGAAAACGCCGCGCACGACGCACGCGCCGCGCGTTTTGATGCTGGCGATCGTCGCCTGATCGACAGCGCCGGACACAATCGACGAATAATCGAACACGGGAATCGCATCGCGCCCCTGCGCCCGGTCGCGGTGAATCGCGTCGATCTGCTGGCGGATCGCGCCTTCCACCTGCTCGAACACTTGCTTGTGGTTCGGCAGCGCGGCCCGCAACGTGCGCTTGGTGCTGCGAATAGCCTCGGGAAGATTGTCGATGACGAGCGGCATGGGTTGTCTCCTTGAGATGATCTGTGTGCTTCGGCCTTCCTGCAGATTAAGGATGTTCGGCCATCGCCAAGCATGCTTTACGGCCACATACCGATACAATCCAGACATTCGCCGCCGTTTCCGGCTCCCCAGTGCGGCCAGGCTGCCTATCGTGAAACCTCAATACGAACGCGTCACCATTCCGGACGGCTGCTCGATCCGCGTCTACCATCGGCAGCTCGCGCAGATACCGTTCGAGTGGCACCACCACCCGGAATACGAACTCACGCTGACGATGAATAGCCGCGGCCGCCGTTTTATCGGCGATCACATCGCGGACTACAGCGGCGACGATCTCGTGCTCGTGCCGCCCGACATGCCGCATACGTGGGCGTCGACGGCACCGATCGACGCAAGCGCGCCTCAGGTGGCGATCGTCGTGTGGTTCAGCGGCGACTGGGCGCGGCGAATCGCGGACTGCTGCCCGGAGTTCGCGTCGCTGCGCACGCTGCTGCGGCGCGCCGCGCCGGGGCTGCGCTTTCCGAGCGAGGCCGCTGCGTCGATGCACGAACGAATGGAGGCGTTGCTGGACCCGTCGCCGCGCGTGCGGCTTGGCGCTGTGCTCGACGTGCTGGCGCGGCTCGCGGAAGGCACTTCGGAGCCGTTGGCGTCGCCGGCAGCGTATCGAAGTGCAACGAAGCCAGGCGGTGCGTCAATGCATAGCGCCGTGCGATTTGCCGGGGCGGGCCGACCGGCCGATTCCGTCGAGGCGGGAGCGGGAGCTGAAGCAGAAGCAAGAACGCGTCGCCCCGTCGGAGGCGTTACCGTCACGCCGGGCGCAAGCGCGTCCGAAGCCGAGCGGCTGAACCGCGTCCTCGATCTGCTCGACCGGCGCTTTCACGAGCCGCTGCGGATCACCGAACTGTGCGAGGTAGCGAACCTGTCCGAGCGCTCGTTGCACCGCTACTTCGTGCGGCATCTCGGCGAAAGCGTCGGGCGTTATCTGAACCGTCTGCGGATCGGCTATGCCACGCGTCAACTGACGGACACGACATGGCCCATCGCGCTGATCGCAGCGAAGGCCGGCTTTGCGAATCTGGCCAATTTCAATCGACAGTTTCTGTCGGCGCGCGGCATGACGCCGAGCGCGTATCGACGCTTCTTCGAGACGCATGGCCGGGCCGCGGAAGACGCGGCCGCGACGCCGCATAATTTGCAAATGCGTCCGCCTTCGCTCGAAAGGTCGGGAAGGCGGCAGCGGCGCGAATGAGCTTCCACGACGAACGGCTCGCCGCACGCAACACGCGTCGCAATACGCGTCGAAAACGGAAACGCCCCAACGGTGTACCCGTTGGGGCGTTTTCTATCTCAAGCGTTGAAGCCCACTCAAGCCCGTAGCGAACCAGCCACTACAGGCCAGGCAGACTCAACCCGCTCAGCGTTGCCCGATCGGCTTCGCCTCACGCGGCGTATCGCCGATGAACAGTTGACGCGGACGGCCAATCTTCTGCTCAGGATCGGCGATCATTTCGTTCCACTGCGCAATCCAGCCAACCGTACGCGCCATCGCGAAGATACACGTGAACATCGACGTCGGGATGCCCAGCGCGCGCTGCACGATACCCGAGTAGAAGTCGACGTTCGGGTACAGCTTGCGCGACACGAAGTATTCGTCTTCCAGCGCGATCTTTTCCAGTGCCATGGCGAGCTTGAACAGCGGGTCGTCGTGCAGGCCCAGTTCGTTCAGCACTTCGTGGCAGGTTTCGCGCATCAGCTTCGCGCGCGGATCGTAGTTCTTGTAG
The DNA here is from genome assembly GCF_000172415.1 of Paraburkholderia graminis C4D1M. GTDB lineage: Bacteria > Pseudomonadota > Gammaproteobacteria > Burkholderiales > Burkholderiaceae > Paraburkholderia > Paraburkholderia graminis. The sequence continues at coordinate 425,330 of NZ_ABLD01000002.1, read as the reverse complement.
ACGCGGTGACCGAAGCCCATCAGCTTCACGCCCGAGTTCTTGTCCTTCACCTGCTTGATGAACTCAGGAATGTTGTCGACGGAGCCGATTTCTTCCAGCATGTTCAGCGCCGCTTCGTTCGCGCCGCCGTGCGCCGGGCCCCACAAGCAGGCGATGCCCGCTGCGATACACGCGAACGGATTCGCGCCCGACGAACCGGCGAGACGCACGGTCGACGTCGACGCATTCTGCTCGTGATCCGCGTGCAGAATCAGGATACGGTCGAGCGCGCGCACCAGCACGTCGTTGACCTCGTACTCCTCGCACGGGTTCGAGAACATCATGTGCATGAAGTTCGCGCTGTACGACAGGTTGTTGCGCGGATACGCGAACGGCTGGCCGATGCTGTACTTGTACGCCATCGCGACCAGCGTCGGCAACTTTGCGATCATGCGAATGGCCGACACTTCACGGTGACGCGGATTGTTGATGTCCAGCGAGTCGTGATAGAACGCCGACAGCGCGCCGACTGCGGCAACCAGAATCGCCATCGGGTGCGCGTCGCGGCGGAAACCACGGAAGAAGAAGTGCATTTGCTCATGCACCATCGTGTGATTCGTGACGGTCTTCACGAACTCGGCCTTCTGCTCCGTGTTGGGCAGTTCGCCCTTCAGCAGCAGATAGCACGTTTCGAGGAAGTCGGCGTTTTGCGCGAGGTTGTCGATCGCGTAGCCGCGGTACAGCAGTTCGCCCTTATCGCCGTCGATGTAGGTGATCGCCGAATTGCACGCCGCCGTCGACATGAAGCCCGGGTCGTACGTGAACTTGCCGGTCTGGCCGTACAGCTTGCGGATGTCGATCACGTCCGGGCCGAGAGTGCCCTTGTAAATCGGCATTTCAACGCTCGGCGAATTGTCGCTGAACGATAGCGTGGCTTTAACATCTGACGGGGTCATAGCACATCCTCAATCGAAGTATGTAAACAGGGTTTCGATAATTGCACGCCTGGAACAACGCACTCGCGGCGCTCAAGCGTTGCGCAGCAGCTCCAGGACCCGAATCACATCGGGGTCGGCAAGCTCGCCTTCAGGTTCCTTGCGCGCGAGAAGCAAGTCCATCAGGTCGTTATCGCTCAGCTCGAGCAGGCGCGTAAGTGCGCCCACATCGGCATCGCTGAGGTCATGCTCATATCGGCTGAAAAAACGTTCAAAGATCAGATCGTTTTCCAGCAGGCCCCGCCGCGCGCGCCAGCGAAGACGCGCGCGGCGGAGAGGATCGGACTGATGCGATGCATCGTTCATGTCAATACTTGCCGGGTCGCTCCGCGGCGGTCCGACCGCTCTTTCGGGCAGCCAACGACACGAAGCGTGGGTTATTCACTTCACTCTAGACAGTGCGGCGAACCATCAATTCCTTGATCTTGCCAATCGCCTTGGTCGGGTTGAGCCCCTTCGGGCAGACGTCGACGCAGTTCATGATCGTGTGGCAACGGAACAGACGGTACGGATCTTCAAGGTTATCCAGCCGCTCGCCCGTCGCCTCATCACGGCTATCCGCGATAAACCGATAAGCCTGCAACAGACCCGCCGGACCCACGAACTTGTCCGGATTCCACCAGAAGCTCGGGCACGACGTCGAGCAGCTCGCGCACAGAATGCACTCGTACAGACCGTCGAGCTCGTCGCGTTCTTCCGGCGACTGCAGACGCTCCTTCTCCGGCGGCGGCGTGTCGTTGATCAGGTACGGCTTGATCGAGTGATACTGGTTGAAGAACTGCGTGAAGTCGCAGATCAGGTCGCGCACCACCGGCAGCCCCGGCAGCGGACGCAGCACGATCTTCTGCGGCAGATCGTTCAGGTTCGTCAGACACGCCAGACCGTTCTTGCCGTTGATGTTCATCGCGTCCGAGCCGCACACGCCTTCGCGGCACGAACGGCGGAACGACAGCGTTTCGTCGAGCGCCTTGAGCTTCACCAGCGCGTCGAGCAGCATGCGCTCGTGCGAGTCGATCTCGATCTCGTACGTCTGCATGCGCGGCGCCGCGTCCCTGTCCGGATCGTAGCGGTAGATTTCAAATGTACGCTTGGCCATATTGTGGGTCCTTTGACTTGTGCGTGTGCCTTAGAAGGTCCGCGCCTTGGGCGGCACCGATTCAACCGTCAGCGGCTGCATGTGCACCGGCTTGTAGTCGAGGCGGTCGCCCTCGCTGAACCACAACGTATGGCGCAGCCAGTTTTCGTCGTCGCGATGCTCGAAGTCGTTCTGCGCATGCGCGCCGCGGCTTTCCTTGCGTGCCTCGGCCGAGACCATCGTCGCGCGCGCGACTTCGATCAGGTTCGCCACTTCCAGCGCCTCGACGCGCGCGGTGTTGAACACCTTCGACTTGTCCTTCAGGTGGATATTCTCCACACGCGCCGCCACTTCGCGGATCGCCTCGACGCCTTCGGACAGCAGCGCCGACGTGCGGAACACGCCCGCATGTTTCTGCATCGTGCCGCGGATGTCGTTCGCCACCGACTGCGCATACTCGCCCGACGACGAGCTCTCCAGCTTCGCCAGACGCGACAGCGCGAAGTCAGCAGCGTCCGCCGGCAGCGGCTTGTGGTCCTTGATTTCCTTCACATGCTTGACGATGTGATTGCCCGCCGCGCGGCCAAACACCACCAGGTCGAGCAGCGAGTTCGTGCCCAGGCGGTTCGCGCCGTGCACCGACACGCACGAGCATTCGCCGACCGCGTAGAAGCCGTTCACCGGCTCCTCGTGACCGCGCGCCGTGCCGACCACCTGACCGTGGATGTTCGTCGGAATGCCGCCCATCTGGTAGTGAATGGTCGGCACAACGGGGATCGGTTCCTTGATGCAGTCGACGTTGGCGAACTTCAGCGCGATTTCGCGGATCGACGGCAGACGCTTCATGATCGTCTCCGCGCCGATGTGCGACAGGTCCAGCAGCACGTGGTCCTTGTTCGGACCGACGCCGCGGCCTTCCTTGATTTCCTGGTCCATCGAGCGCGAAACGAAGTCGCGCGGCGCGAGATCCTTCAGCGTCGGCGCGTAACGCTCCATGAAGCGCTCGCCGTCCGAGTTACGCAGAATGCCGCCTTCGCCGCGCACGCCTTCGGTGATCAGCACGCCCGCGCCCGCCACACCCGTCGGGTGGAACTGCCAGAACTCCATGTCCTGCAGCGCGATGCCCGAGCGCGCGGCCATGCCGAGGCCGTCGCCGGTATTGATGAACGCATTCGTCGATGCCGCGAAGATGCGGCCCGCGCCGCCCGTGGCGAACAGCGTGGTCTTGCCTTCGAGGATGTAGACGTCGCCCGTTTCCATTTCGAGCGCGGTCACGCCGAGCACGTCGCCGTCGGCGTCGCGGATCAGATCGAGCGCCATCCATTCGACGAAGAACTGCGTCTTCGCCGCAACGTTCTGCTGATAGAGCGTATGCAGCAGCGCGTGACCGGTGCGGTCAGCCGCCGCGCACGCGCGCTGCACGGGCTTCTCGCCGTAGTTTGCGGTGTGGCCGCCGAACGGGCGCTGGTAGATCGTGCCGTCGGCGTTACGGTCGAACGGCATGCCGAAGTGTTCGAGTTCGTAGACGGCGTTCGGCGCTTCGCGGCACATGAACTCGATCGCGTCCTGGTCGCCGAGCCAGTCGGAGCCCTTGATCGTGTCGTAGAAGTGGTAGTGCCAGTTGTCCTCGCTCATGTTGCCGAGCGACGCGCCGATGCCGCCTTGCGCGGCGACCGTATGCGAGCGCGTGGGGAACACTTTCGAGAGCACGCACACCGACAGACCCGCGCGCGCCAGTTGCAGCGACGCGCGCATTCCCGAGCCGCCCGCGCCGACGATAACCACGTCGAACTTGCGACGCGGCAGGGCATTCTTGATTGCAGCCATGCTTTTACACTCTCCAGAGAATCTGCGCGGCGTAGCCCGCACACGCGAGCAGCCAGACGATCGTCAGCGCCTGCAGCAGCAGACGCACGCCCACGGGCTTCACATAGTCCATCCAGATGTCGCGGATGCCGACCCACGCGTGATAGAAGAGCGAGAGCAGCGTGACGAAGGTGGCGAGCTTCATCCATTGCGTCGCGAAGATCGACGCCCAGCCCTCGTAGGAGAAGTCGCGCGCGCCGAAGAACCACGCGAGCAGGATCACCGTGTAAAGCGCCATCACGCAGGCGGTGATGCGCTGCGCGAGCCAGTCGCGCAGACCGTAGTGGGCGCCGACGACCAGACGCTTCGAGCCGATTCGGTTATTGGCTGCCATGTTTAGAATGCTCCGAAGAGTTTGAGCGCGAACACGATGGTCAGCAGCGACGACACCACGAACACCACGATCGAGGTCTGCTTGCCTTTCTCTTTGGTGACGGCTTCATGGTTGGTGTCCATCAGCAGGTGGCGAACGCCGGCGCAGAAATGGAACAGGTAGGCCCACGCGAGCACCAGCGTGATGAGCTTGACGATGAGGTTGGAGAGAAAGCCCTTGAAGACTTCGAAGCTCAGCTCGGAAGTCAGGCTCTGGTCGAAGAGGTACAGCAGGAACGGCAACGCGACGAACAGCAGGCCGCCGCTCAGCCGATGCAGAATCGACACGCGCCCCGCAAGAGGCAGGCGATACGCCGTCAATATCTGCCCGATACCGATGTTCCGGAACTCCGGCCTCGGTTTTTTTACCGCTTCAGCCATGCTAGACCCCCTGCTATGTAGTTCACACCAATCCGCAATTTTAGCGCCTTTTCATTTCGCGCTGCAGCGAAAACCCCGACAGGTCCATTGCAGCGCGCGCAATAAAGGCGCCGTCAAACGGCGCGCGCGTGGGACGCCGCGCCTTCAATCCAGCTCAGTCCAGCCCGATTTAGCTGAGATCGTTCTGATAGTAGTACCCGGTTGTGACATACCAACCTCGCCGGACTTCCACCGGCCGATCCCCATAGGTGTAGGACACGCGTTCGACGGACAGCAGCGGAAAACCCGGCGGCACCTGCAGCAGATCGGCCACCGACGGCTCGGCGGCGACCGCGCGGATTTTCTCCGTGGCGCGGATCATGCGCGTGCCGAACTCCGTCTCGAACATCGCGTAAAGAGGACCCTTGTACTCCGACAGCCGCTCCAGCGTCAGCCCGCGAAACACGGCGCCTGGCAGCCAGATTTCATCGAGCACGGTCACTTCGCCGTCGAACTGCAACAGACGCTTGATCAGCACAACGGGATCGGCGGGCTTCAGGTCAAGTTGCCGCGCGATGTCCGCCGATGCACGCAAGCGCCGGCACTCGAGCAGGCGGCTAACGTGCGGATGTTCGGCGCCGTCATCGGCGAGTAACCGCAAAAAGCGAAACTGCGCGCGATCTTCGTTGTGCGTCGCAACGAACGTGCCCTTGCCCTGGCGGCGCACGAGCAGGTTCTCGGCGGCGAGTTCGTCGATCGCTTTACGCACCGTGCCCTGGCTGACCTTGTATCTGGCCGCTAATTCGACTTCACTAGGAATGATCTCGCCGGGCTTCCATTCACCGCTTTCGAGACTCTGCGTGATCAGCCCTTTGATCTGCTGGTACAGCGGGCTGAAAGTGGGTGACGCAGCGGGGACGGCCGCGGATGCACCTTCGCCCGCGGCCGCCTGGCCGCCGGGATTCGTGGTGTTGGCCGGGTTCGAATTCATGCGCGCATTTCATCATAAAGCGCTGGCTCGCGTCCAGCGTTTCCCCGGCAATAGATGTGTCTTATATAAGACATAAGATAATGTTGACTTTGCCTCTGCCGACTCCTACACTCCTTGTCGAGCAAGGGTTTGCGGGCGTTTTGACGGCTCTGCGCTGCATCCGGTTTGGCAGCGCCGCCACGCACTGGCAGCCACTCTGCACCATGCTGTTCCCACGCAGTCCAGGGTTTCGATTCGCCGCCGTTCGTTGGTCCGACGCTTGCCGAAACGCGCTGTTTGCAGGAGCCCGCACCGTGCAGCGGCTGCCCCGGCGCCTCAATGACCGCTCCCGCTCTGAAGAAACGGCCGCTTCCCCGTTTGATATGTCGGCGGAAGAAGGGCGAAGCGCCGGCTCAAGAGAGCTCAGCAGTACCGGTTTCCGGCATGGCGGTCTTGCCGCAGCGCCGCTTTCGGCCCGCAATTAACGGGCCGGCAGCGAGCCTCCCGCGAACAGCGAATTCCGCCGTGTTTAACAACGCTTCGCTGAACGCGCATATAGAATGGCGTTTTCCCTAGCGTCTAACGCATCGTCCTGGAGATTTCTCAATGGCTAAGCCCGCAAAGCGCGTTGCCGTCACCGGCGCCGCAGGTCAAATTGCTTACTCCCTGCTGTTCCGCATCGCCAATGGTGATCTGCTCGGCAAGGATCAGCCGGTGATCCTGCAACTGCTCGACCTGCCGCAAGCGCAAGGCGCCGTCAAAGGCGTCGTGATGGAACTGGATGATTGCGCATTCCCGCTGCTGTCGGGCGTCGTGATCACGGACGACCCGAAGGTCGCATTCAAAGACGCCGACGTCGCCCTGCTGGTCGGCGCGCGTCCGCGTTCGAAGGGCATGGAGCGTAAAGACCTGCTGTCGGCAAACGCCGAAATCTTCACGGTTCAAGGCAAGGCGCTGAACGAAGTCGCCAGCCGCGACGTGAAGGTGCTGGTGGTCGGCAACCCGGCCAACACGAACGCCTACATCGCGATGAAGTCGGCACCGGACCTGCCGAAGAAGAACTTCACCGCCATGCTGCGTCTGGACCACAACCGCGCGCTGTCGCAACTGGCCGCGAAGTCGGGCAAGCCGGTCGCTTCGATCGAAAAGCTGGCTGTGTGGGGCAACCACTCGCCGACCATGTACCCGGACTTCCGCTTCGCGACCGCAGAAGGTCAAAACCTGACCAAGCTGATCAACGACGACGAATGGAACCGCAACACGTTTATCCCGACCGTCGGCAAGCGCGGCGCGGCGATCATCGAGGCACGCGGTTTGTCGTCGGCGGCGTCGGCGGCTAACGCTGCAATCGACCACGTGCGTGACTGGGTGCTCGGCACGAACGGCAAGTGGGTCACCATGGGTATTCCGTCGGACGGCTCGTACGGCATTCCCGAAGACATCGTCTACGGCGTGCCGGTGATCTGCGAAAACGGCGAATACAAGCGCGTGGAAGGCCTGGAAATCGACGCGTTCTCGCGCGAAAAGATGGACGGCACGCTGCAGGAACTGCTGGAAGAACGCGAAGGCGTTCAGCATCTGCTCGGCTAAGCACCTGATGCAGACCAACCGGAACTCCGTAGCGTCACCGCGGCGGGTTCCGGTTTTTTTCGTGCGAATCGAGCAGACCAGTCGATTCGCACCTGATCCGAGCGCGTTTTGCCTGTCTGCCTGTACGACCGGACAGAGCGCGCCCGAATCGGTTTTCCTCAACAAAACCCACGCCCCTGACGCCGAAGATGCGCGCCCTCACACCCGCCGAAGTGCTGTTTGACGGCGAAGTGCCGCCCGCTGTGCTGCCTGCCTGCGATCACTACGCCGGCAGCGAAAAGCTGATGCTGAAATCGCTCGCGGTGCAGCAGCAACTGGGCCCCGTGTTCGACATCACGCTCGACTGCGAAGACGGCGCGCAAGTCGGCCGCGAAGCGGAGCATGCGGAGTTGGTCGCGTCGCTCATCGGCAGCGAGCATGACCGCTTCGGACGCGTCGGCGTGCGGATTCACGACTACGATCACCCGTACTGGCGTGACGACGTGCGCCTGATTCTGCGCGCGGCGAAGCGAGCGCCTGCTTTCATCACGCTGCCGAAAATCCGCAACGTGCTGGACGCGGCGGAAATGGTCGCGTTCATCGAAGCCACGCGGCGTGAGCTTGGCATCGCAAAAGCCATCCCGGTGCAACTGCTCGTCGAAACGCATGGCGCGCTCACGCGTGTGTTCGATCTCGCCGCGTTGCCCGGCGTCGAGGCATTGAGCTTCGGCCTGATGGATTTCGTCTCCGCGCACAACGGCGCGATTCCCGACACGGCCATGCGCTCGCCCGGCCAGTTCGATCATCCGCTCGTGCGGCGCGCGAAGCTGGAGATTTCAGCGGCTTGCCATGCGCACGGCAAGGTGCCGTCGCACAACGTCAGCACCGAAGTGCGCGACATGAGCGTGGTCGCGAGCGACGCCGCGCGGGCTCGCAACGAATTCGGCTACACGCGCATGTGGAGCATTCATCCCGCGCAGATTGAGGCCATCGTGGGCGCGTTCGCGCCGCGCGACGAGGAAATCGCCACCGCCGCCGAAATTCTGCTGGCCGCGCAGTCCGCTCAATGGGGACCCACGCGCCATCGCGACACCTTGCACGACCGCGCGAGCTACCGCTATTACTGGTCGGTGCTGCGTCGCGCGCGATCCACCGGCCGCGCGATCCCGCAAGATGCCGCGCCGCTTTTCGGGGACGTGGAGCAATGAGCACGCAAACAGGAGACAGCGGCAGATGAGCGAGACAACGCAAACCGCCGGCGTACAAGGCGGCTTCAAACCGAAAAAATCCGTCGCGCTGTCCGGCGTGACCGCGGGCAACACGGCGCTGTGCACGGTCGGCAAGACCGGCAACGATCTGCATTACCGCGGCTACGACATTCTCGACATCGCGGGCAATTGCGAATTCGAAGAGATCGCGTATCTGCTCGTGCATGAAAAGCTGCCGACGCAGGCTGAACTCACCGCCTACAAGACGAAGCTGAAGGCGTTGCGCGGCCTGCCCGCGAACGTCAAGGCCGCACTCGAATGGATTCCCGCCGCCGCGCATCCGATGGATGTGATGCGCACCGGCGTGTCCGTGCTCGGCACCGTGCTGCCGGAAAAGGACGATCACAACCTGCCGGGCGCGCGCGACATCGCCGACAAGCTGATGGCGTCGCTCGGCTCGATGCTGCTCTACTGGTATCACTATTCGCACAACGGCAAGCGCATCGAAGTCGAAACCGACGACGATTCGATCGGCGGCCACTTCCTGCATCTGCTGCATGGTGTCGAGCCGCCGAAGTCGTGGGTCGATGCGATGCATGTGTCGCTCAATCTGTATGCCGAACACGAGTTCAACGCGTCGACGTTCACCGGCCGCGTGATCGCGGGCACGGGTTCGGACATTTACTCGGCAATTACCGGCGCAATCGGCGCGCTGCGTGGCCCGAAACACGGTGGCGCCAATGAAGTGGCGTTCGAAATCCAGTCGCGCTATCAGACGCCCGACGAAGCGGAAGCCGACATTCGTAGACGCGTCGAGAACAAGGAAGTGGTGATCGGCTTCGGTCATCCGGTGTATACGATCTCGGACCCGCGCAACAAGGTCATCAAGGAAGTCGCGAAGAAGCTGTCGAAAGAAGCGGGCAACAACAAGCTGTTCAATATCGCCGAGCGTCTTGAAACAGTTATGGCTGAAGTGAAAAAGATGTTTCCGAATCTCGACTGGTTCAGCGCGGTTTCGTACCACATGATGGGCGTGCCGACGGCCATGTTCACACCGCTCTTCGTGATCGCACGCACTGCAGGCTGGAGTGCGCACATCATCGAGCAGCGGATCGACAACAAGATCATCCGTCCGAGCGCTAATTACACCGGACCTGAGAATTTGAAGTACGTGCCGCTAAATAAGCGAAAATAGCGGTCGCTGTGCGCTTCAAGGCGCTGCAGTTCAACCCCGCGGCCGCCAGGACCGGTAGACCGCGTACCGTTTAACTGAAATTAGATAGAAAGGTTCTCCATGAACAAGTTGATGATCGCCGCCGTGATTGGCGCCCTGTCCACGACGATGCTGACCGTCGCGACTGACGCCGCCGCGCAAACGGCGACCACCACGAAGCCCGCCGCCAAGGCCGTGGCCAAGAAGCCGCAGCCGCGCCGTCTGATCAAGCGCAAGGCAAACCCGGTGAAGGAAGCGAAGCTCGATCCGATCCCGGAAGGCGCGGAAAAATGGTCGTGCAACGAAGGCCTGTCGTTCGATCTGAAAGGCGACATGAAGCGTGACCAGATCGTCACGGTTCACTGGGCGAACAAGAACTACAATCTGCCGCGTCAGTCCACGACCACGGGCGCAGACCGTTTCCACGACGCCGCCACCGGCATGGACCTCGTCGTGATCCCGACGAAGGCCATGCTGTTCTCGGACAAGGACAGCTCGCGTCTCGCCGACGAGTGCAAGACGGCAGCCATGGTGCAAGGCGCGCCGGCTCCGACGCAATCGAACGCGATCAACAAGACGAACTAACTGTCGTCATCAGGAAGAGCTCTCGATGTCCGCTCCGATTTCCAACGTGCGACCCGACCCGGACAAAGTCCTGGTCGATATCGTCGACTACGTTCTGGACTATCCGATCGACAGCGCGCTCGCGCTGGAAACCGCGCGTCATTGCCTGATCGATACGCTCGGCTGCGGACTCGAGGCGCTCACCTACCCTGCCTGCACCAAGCTGTTGGGACCCATCGTGCCGGGCACGATCGTCCCCAACGGCGCCAAGGTGCCGGGCACGTCGTTCCAGCTCGACCCGGTTCAGGCCGCCTTCAACATCGGCGCGATGATCCGCTGGCTCGACTTCAACGACACCTGGCTTGCCGCCGAATGGGGTCATCCATCGGATAACCTCGGCGGAATTCTCGCGACAGCCGACTGGCTCTCGCGTACGGCCATCGCAGCGGGCAAAGCGCCGCTGACGATGAAAGACGTGTTGATCGCGATGATCAAGGCGCACGAAATTCAAGGCTGTATCGCGCTCGAAAACTCCTTTAACAAGGTCGGGCTCGATCATGTATTGCTGGTGAAGCTCGCGTCCACGGCGGTCGTCGGTCAGTTGATCGGCCTCACGCGCGACGAGCTCATCAACGCGGTCTCGCAGGCGCTCGTCGACGGGCAAGCGCTGCGCACGTACCGCCATGCGCCGAACACCGGCTCGCGCAAATCATGGGCCGCCGGCGACGCGACCTCGCGCGCCGTACGTCTCGCGCTCATTTCGAAAACTGGCGAGATGGGCTATCCGTCGGTGCTGACGGCGAAGACGTGGGGCTTTTACGATGTGCTCTTCAAGAGCAACGCGTTCAAATTCCAGCGCCCGTACGGCTCCTATGTGATGGAAAACGTGCTCTTCAAGATCTCGTTTCCGGCCGAGTTCCACGCGCAGACCGCCGTCGAAGCGGCCATGACGTTGCAGGCGCAGCTCGTCGCGCACGGCAAGCATGTGGACGACATCCGCAAGATCACGATCCGCACGCACGAAGCCGCGATTCGCATCATCGATAAAAAAGGTCCGCTCAATAATCCGGCCGACCGCGATCATTGCATTCAGTACATGATCGCGGTGCCGCTGATCTTCGGCCGCGTGACGGCTGCCGATTACGAAGATTCGGTCGCGCAAGACGCGCGTATCGATGTGCTGCGCGCCAAAATGCAATGCGTCGAAGACGCGCAGTTCACGAAGGATTACCACGATCCCGAGAAGCGTTCGATCGCCAATGCACTGACGATCGAATTCAACGACGGATCGCGGTTCGACGAAGTCGTAGTCGAATACCCGATCGGTCATAAGCGTCGTCGCGAAGACGGAATTCCGTTGCTGGTCGAGAAGTTCAGGACCAACCTCGCGCGCCGCTTCCCGGTCAAGCAACAACTGGCGATCCTCGACGTGTCGCTGGATCAGGCGCGGCTCGAAGCCATGCCGGTCAATGAGTACGTCGATTTGTACGTCATCTAGTCAAGTTAAGTACTGTAGTTCCGCGATCAAACCAAGGAAAACACCATGGCCCACAACCTCCACAAAACGCTCAAGGAATTCGACAGCGGTTCCGGCAAAGGCAAGTTCTACTCCCTGCCGCAACTCGGCAAGGCACTGAACATCAAGATCGACCGCCTGCCGGTTTCGATCCGAATCGTGCTGGAATCGGTGCTGCGTAACTACGACGGCAAGAAAATCGCCGAAGAACACATCACGCAACTGGCGAACTGGAAGCCGACGGCGGCACGCGTCGACGAAATCCCGTTCGTCGTGTCGCGCGTGGTGCTGCAGGACTTCACCGGCGTGCCGCTGCTCGCCGACATCGCTGCAATGCGCGGCGTCGCGAAGCGCGTGGGCAAGAATCCGAAGTCGATCGAGCCGCTGGTGCCGGTCGATCTGGTCGTCGATCACTCGGTGCAGATTGACCACTTCCGCGAAAAGAACGCGCTCGACCTGAACATGAAACTGGAATTCCAGCGCAATAACGAGCGCTACCAGTTCATGAAGTGGGGCATGCAGGCATTCGACACGTTCAAGGTCGTGCCGCCGGGCGTCGGCATCGTTCACCAGGTGAACCTCGAGTACCTCGCACGCGGCGTGCACAAGAAGGCCGACGGCACGGACACCGTGTACTACCCGGATTCGCTGGTCGGCACGGACAGCCACACGACGATGATCAACGGCATCGGCGTGGTCGGCTGGGGCGTGGGCGGTATCGAAGCTGAAGCCGGCATGCTCGGCCAGCCGGTGTACTTCCTGACGCCGGACGTGGTCGGCGTGCACCTGAAGGGCAAGCTGCGCGAAGGCGTGACGGCAACCGACCTGGTGCTGACCATCACCGAACTGCTGCGTAAAGAGAAGGTTGTCGGCAAGTTCGTCGAGTTCTTCGGCGAAGGCACGCGCTCGCTGTCGCTGCCGGACCGCGCGACGATCGGCAACATGGCGCCGGAATACGGCGCGACCATGGGCTTTTTCCCGGTCGACGAAAAAACCATCGACTACTTCAAGGGCACGGGCCGCACGGACGCAGAAATCTCGGCGTTCCAGAACTACTTCAAGGCTCAGAACCTGTTCGGCATTCCGAAGGACGGCGACATCGACTACACGAAGGTCGTCACGCTGGATCTCGGCACCGTCGCGCCGTCGCTGGCAGGCCCGAAGCGTCCGCAAGACCGCATCGAAATCGGTCATGTGAAGTCGACGTTCAGCGACCTGTTCTCGAAGCCGGTTGCCGAAAACGGCTTTGCGAAGAAGCCCGACGATCTGAACGCGCAATACACGACGACCAACGGCGTCAACGTGAAGAACGGCGACGTGCTGATCGCCGCGATCACGTCGTGCACGAACACGTCGAACCCGAGCGTGCTGCTGGCTGCCGGCCTGCTCGCGAAGAAGGCGGTCGAAGCTGGCCTGACGGTCGCTCCGCACATCAAGACGTCGCTGGCTCCGGGATCGCGTATCGTCACCGAGTATCTGACGAAGACCGGCCTGCTGCCGTACCTCGACAAGCTCGGCTTCACGCTGGCCGCTTACGGTTGCACGACCTGTATCGGCAACGCGGGCGACCTGACGCCGGAACTGAACGAAGCGATCACGAAGAACGACATCGTCGCGGCTGCCGTGCTGTCGGGCAACCGTAATTTCGAAGCGCGTATTCACCCGAACATCCGCGCGAACTTCCTGGCTTCGCCGCCGCTGGTCGTGGCTTACGCGATCGCCGGCAACATCACGCGCGACCTGATGACCGAACCGGTCGGCAAGGGCAAGGGCGGCAAGGACGTCTACCTCGGCGACATCTGGCCGACCAGCGACGAAGTCAACGACCTGCTCAAGTTCGCGCTCGACGCCGAAGCGTTCCGCAAGAACTACTCGTCGCTGACCAAGAAGGGCGACCTGTGGAGCAAGATCGAAGGCGAGGAAGGTCAGGTCTACGACTGGCCGAAGTCGACGTACATTGCAGAGCCGCCGTTCTTCGGCGACGACTTCTCGATGACGCCGGCCGACAGCATCGCCGCCGTGAAGAACGCGCGCGCGCTGGGCATTTTCGGTGACTCGGTCACGACCGACCACATCAGCCCGGCTGGCTCGATCAAGGAAGACTCGCCGGCAGGCAAGTGGCTGAAGGCAAACGGCGTGCAGAAGGCCGACTTCAACAGCTACGGCTCGCGCCGCGGCAACCACGACGTGATGATGCGCGGCACGTTCGCGAACGTCCGGATCAAGAACCTGATGATCCCGGCGAAGGCAGACGGTTCGCGCGTGGAAGGCGGCCTGACGATTCACCAGCCGAGCGGCGAACAACTGTCCATCTATGATGCAGCGATGAAGTACATCGACGCCGGCACGCCGACCATCGTGTTCGCGGGCGAAGAGTACGGCACGGGCTCGTCGCGCGACTGGGCGGCAAAGGGCACGCAACTGCTGGGCGTGAAGGCTGTGGTCGCACGCAGCTTCGAGCGGATTCACCGTTCGAACCTGGTCGGCATGGGCGTTCTGCCGCTGCAATTCAAGGGCTCGGACAGCGTGCAATCGCTCGGCATTACCGGCGAAGAAACGTACGACATCGAAGGCCTGGGCGCGGACTTCAAGCCGCAACAGGAAGTGACGCTGGTGATTCGCGGCAAGGACGGCCAGGAGAAGCGCGTGCCGGTGCTGCTGCGTATCGACACGCCGATCGAAGTCGACTACTACAAGCACGGCGGTATTCTGCCGTTCGTGCTGCGTTCGCTGCTGGCTGCTTAAGGCTCGCGACGACGCAAACAGCTTGCTGTTTTGCAGGGGCTGCGTCCTGTGGAGGGCGCAGCCGACTTTTGAAGCCCGACCTTGGTCGGGCTTTTTTTTCGTCGATGGTTTTAGCGCTTATGGTTGCGCGCGGTCGGCCTGGAAAGCGGCGGGATTGTCGGTAATCCGGCGCTGCGTCATGTGAGCATTCCAGTCGGAGTCGGCTTGCGAAGATGCCGGCGACGTTGCACGTGTGTTGGCGTTTGCGCGCCGCTGTTGAGCGGCCCAATCGAACAGTGCCGCGTTCTCGGTTGAGTCGTTTGCGAGAGTTCGCGGTGTGGGCCGCTTGGGTTGCGCCTGTCCCCTCGATATCGAAGAGCTCGCCAGCGAATCAATCGAGTGGTTCGATCCGCGACGCTGTCTTTCGATTTCCACGCGATTCGCCAGCGCCGCTGTCGCTGTCGCAGTGCGATACGCTTTTGCCAAGCGGTTGTCCGCGGCGATATGGCGTTGCGTACCGGCGTTACGCTGCGAGTCGGCACGTTGTTGCGGCGAACTCGCTGTGTCGACGCGATGTGCGGCTTGCGGTGACCGAGCCGTCACTGACGATGACGCCTGCGCCTGCGCCTGCGCAGTACGTTGAGGCGCTTCTGCCACGCGTGGCATCGGCTTGAGTGCGTCCGGCTGGACATCTGCTAATGGCTGAACTGTCACGCGGCCAGTACGTGTCGACGTTGCAGACGGCTTTGCCGCTGTTGCGAATTGATCGGCGACGTCATGCGTGGAACAGGTCGCCAGCAGCCACGCGAGCGCAATGCTGCAGCCCACGAAGATCGCGGCACCAAGCATCCGATCCGAACGCGACGAATGCGGACGCACGTAGTCCGCCTGGAGATAATGGCGCGCTTCTGCCAATTGCTCGTCGAAACGGCTGTCCGAATTGGGCCGCTGCGGCAACTTGTAGAAGAATCGGAACCTGTTGTTCGGTGGATTCCGTCGGCGAGGTTGCGACCTTGGCGTGTATTGCGGCACGCCCGGCATTGCCGGTTGCGGGACGCGCTCCTGCGTGTACGACGCCGACCGTCGCCACGAGCCGAAAGGCGGCGGCAAACCGGACAGCGGACGCGAGCTGGGAAGCGCAAGCGCGCCCTCGATCAAGGCCAACGGCCTGTTCATGGTCGTGCGCTCCGGTGTTCGTCACGCCCGCCTTCGAGTTGCTCGATCAGCGCTCGCATGCGTGCGGCAAGCGCATCAATTGATTTGCAAGTGGGCTCGGATCGCGTGGTGGGTACGCGCCGCAATGCGTCCATCAAACTATGCGCGCCGACAAGCCCTAGCGCCCCGCTGAGTCTGTGCAACAAAGGCGGTAAATCGTCGAAATCGCCTTCGCTTTGCAGATTGCCGAGACGGTCGAGATCGTTGCGCATCGCTACGCACCATCCTTCGAGAAATGCGCCGAGATCGATCCCTTCGTGGATCAGTGCATCAAGATAGCGGCGATCGAATGGCTCGAAAGAAGGACTCACGCGTTTGCCGGAATCACGAGCCTGCTCGCACGAGTCGGACGGCCGCGCGTTAGCGTCAGCCCGCGACGTGCTTCTCCCAACAGCGGGGAGGGTGACCTGCTGCGTTGCGCGCGCGCCTTCCAGCTCAACAGCGCGCTGCGCCGGCTGGTGACAATCGGCGCCTTCGCCGCAATGCAGACTGGTCTTGTTCATAGCGCGTGGAACTAGCTGATCAGCTTGTGCAACGAAGCAAACTCGATCAACGCTGCGAGCGACGACACCCCGAGCTTCTCCTGGATGCGGCTCTTGTAAGTGCTCACGGTCTTGTCGCTCATGAAGAGCGCGTCGCCGATCGCCTTGTTCGACATGCCCCGCGAGAGCATCTGCAAAATGACGAGTTCCTTGTCGGACAGCAGCATGATCCGGCCTTCCTCGCCGCTCGGCGCCATGCCCGGCGCAATGCTCGCGCCGTTGGGTCCGACCGGAAAAACCGTATAGCCCGCGAGCACCGCTTCGACGCCGCGCAAGATTTCCTTCATGTCCTGCGACTTGCCGACGAAGCCGTGAACGCCCGAACGCATTGCGCGCGGCGCGAAGGTCGCCGCGTCGTGGCCCGACAGCACCATCAGGCGAATCGACGGATGCACGAGCTTCAGACGCGGAATCACATCGAGTCCGCTGATGCGCGGAATGTCCAGGTCGAGTATCGCGAGGTCGGGCTTGTATTGGCGAGCCATCTCGACAGCGGTCTGGCCGTTGTCCGCCTCGACCACTTGTTCGACGCTAAGCAGTTGCATGAGCTGCAACCGGACAATCATCCGGAACGCTGGGTGGTCATCGATAATCAGAATAGTCGACATGTGTTGCATTTCTCCTGAAAAACTTCCATTTCCGGTTGGGGCGATCATGGACTCCTGACGGCCCTCTCGTGACCTCCCGGCAGCCATAAGCCGTTGGCGTCCGCGGGGTACGACGTTCGTGTGCGCAACCTGAGCAGATCAGGAAGGCGCGACGACGAACTCGATCTCCACCCGCCGGTTCGGTGCGAGACATCGCACCAGTTCATCGCGCCTGGTTTGTCGGCATTGCGCCACGGGTTTCGCACTGCCAAGCCCGCGAATAGCGATTGGCACGGTGACGCCGCGAGCGCGCAGATAGGCTGCTACCGTTTGCGCGCGTTGCAGCGACAGGCTCTGGTTATGGGCGTTGTCGCCGAGACGGTCGGTGTAGCCGGTGATTCTGAGTTCGCGAAGCGTGGCCGTTGTCTTCATGCTTCGCGCCACTTTGTCGAGCTCGCGTCTGCCGGCGCTCAGCATCGCGGCATCGTTGCCGCCGTCGAAACGGAACAGCGAGTCGGCGCGCAGCGTGACCGTTCGCGGCATTGCCGGACTCTGCGCCGCAGCGCTCGCGGGCGCGGCCTGCTTGCATTGCAGCGCACTCTCGGCCGATTTACGCAAGTTATCCTGAATGTCCGGCAGACGCTTTTCGGCATGAGCGAAGTTGCGTACCCATGCATCATGGCCGGCTTGCATGAGCTCGACTTCAGCGCATGCGAGCGGCTGCTGCGCTTCGCGACAGGAGGCCGTGACCGGGTCCGACTTGATGGTATTGACGATCTTCCACAAATCGGGACGCACCACGGAGACGGTGCGCAGCGCCGGATTGGCAGCCGATAACGACGTGCCATTTTCAAGGCCCAGGGTGATGACCGCCGCCTGACCGATGGCCTCCTCGACGAAACCCCAATGGTCGCCCGCTTGCCGCGCCTCCTGGCCCGCGCTGATCCAGCATTGCGCCTTCGCGCGGAAATAGCCGTTCTGTTCAGGCGGCAAGCGGTTCAGCCGCGCTTGCAATGACGCGAGCGCCGTGCCGCCGCTGGCAGCGGGCGCGTATGCGTTGATCCATTGCGGGTTGGCGGCGCCTGCCGCCTCGTCTTGCGAGGCGCCAATGCCGGATTGAAGCAGGGTGGGGTCTTGAATGCCGAGCCGTGCGCGCGCGGCGTGATCCGCGCAAGCTGTCAGTGTGAGCGCACACACAAGCACGGTTAGCGGGGTTTTCATTGGTTATCTGCGCCTCGCGCATCTTTTTATCAAGGGATAAAAGTATGACGAGACGCAGAAGCCCGCGGAATGGGATGAATCTTAGAACGGTGTCAAGAGTTGTCGATTCTCATGTTGCATCAACGAAGTTACCGGATATTTGCTCGCGCCGCATTTACGCCCGAACCGCTCGCGCCGCATTGCGGCCACGAAGCCATTCCAGCGCCAGCAATAAGCACGTCGAAAAAATAATCAGAATGGTGGCGAGCGCTGCAATCGTCGGGCTGATATTTTCGCGGATGCCGGTGAACATCTGGCGCGGCAGCGTCGTCTGGTCCGCGCCTGCCAGGAAGAGTGTGACGACGACTTCATCGAACGACGTCGCGAACGCAAACAAGGCGCCGGAAATCACGCCTGGTGCAATCACGGGCAATGTGATGCGAAAAAACGTCTTCACCGGATTTGCGCCAAGCGACAAGCTCGCGCGCACGAGGTTGTAGTTGAAGCCCTGCAAGGTCGCGGCCACCGTCGTCACGACAAACGGCACGCCGAGCGACGCATGCGCGAGAATCAGCCCGACATACGTATTGGCGAGTCCGAGCGGCGCAAAAAACAGATACATGCCGACGCCGACAACAACCACCGGCACGATCATCGGCGAAATCAGGATTGCCATCAGCAAGCCCTTGCCGCGGAAGTTGGCTTTCGTGAGGCCGATTGCCGCCAGCGTGCCAAGCACAGTCGCGACCACCGTCGCGGACGGCGCGACAATAAAGCTATTCTTAGCCGCCATACGCCACTCATCAGACGCAATGAGATTCTGATACCAGCGCAGAGACCAACCAGGAATCGGATAGACGAGGAACGTACTCGATGAGAACGACAGCGGCACGATCGCGAGCACGGGCAAAATCAGATACAGCAGCGTGAGCACGGCAAGCGCACGCAACGCGAAATACCACGCGCGCTCCACCCAGGACGTGTGCGGCGCGAACAGGGGCTTGGCAAGTTTCATGTCGGTAGGCTCCGTTCAGCCAAGGCTCAGCGATGAACGCGTGAAGCGTCCGTAGATCACGTACAGCACCAGCGTCGCGGCAAGCAGCAGCGCGCCGAGCGCACACGCCATGCCCCAGTTGATCGTCACGTTGGTGAAGTAGGCCACGTAGTAGCTGACCATCTGGTCGTTCGGGCCGCCGAGCAGCGCCGGCGTGATGTAGTAGCCGATCGCCAGAATGAAGACCAGCAACGCGCCCGCGCCGATGCCGGGATAGGTCTGCGGCACATACACGCGCCAGAATGCGGCGAACGGATGGCTGCCGAGCGAAATGGCCGCGCGCTGATACGTCGGCGGAATCGACTTCATCACGCTGTAGAGCGGCAGGATCATGAACGGCAGCAGAATGTGCGTCATCGAAATATAGACGCCGGTGCGGTTGAACAGCAGCGCGAGCGGATCGTGCAGCAGGCCGCTGCCCACCAGCGCCTTGTTCACGAGACCTTCGCTCTGCAAGATGACGATCCATGCCGCCACGCGCACGAGGATCGACGTCCAGAAAGGAATCAGCACGAGGATCATCACGAGATTCGCGCGACGCTCCGACAGCGTCGAAATCCAGTAAGCGAGCGGATAGCCAAGCAGCAGCGCGAACAACGTAACGGCAGCGCCGATCACGAAGGTGCGGGTGAACACGGCGAGATAGATCTGCTGGTCGGGATCGGTCGGAATGATGTGACCGAACGCGTCCTGCTTGTGATCGAGCGAAGCGAGCACGTAGAACGGCGAATACGGACTGCCGTTCTTCGCGATGGCTTGCCAGTACGCGATGTTGTTCCAGCGTTCGTCGAGCTCGGCGAACTTCGCGTGAAATTGCGCGGGCGTCAGTTGCAACGGCTTGCTGTTGTCGTCGACGAAAGGCATCGCGCGCGCCGACTTGGCGACCAGCGAGCGATAACCGGGAATCTCCACATTGAGCCGGCGCGCGAGCGCGCCCATGCCGTCGCTGTCGGCAATGGCGGTCAGATCGGTCGCCAGTGCGGCGTATGCGGCATCGGGCGGCGGCGTCTTGCGGTCCCATGCATGCAGTGCGCTGAGCGTATGCGGCAACGCGTTCACGACTTCGGGATTCTGCGCGGCGCGGGTCAGCAACGCGCCGATCGGCACGACGAAGATCAGCAGCAGAAAAATGGCGAGCGGCGCGATGAGCAGCAGCGCCATCGCACGCTTTTTCGCTTCCGCGGCCTTCAGTTCGCGCTTGAGCCGGCCGGTTGATTCCGGCGTGGAATCGGCGGCGATCGTCATCGTAGTCACACCTGGTCTCCCTGCAAAGCTGCGGACCGGAGCAGCGTTAGTCCGGCTCCAGTCCATCCACCCGCGCGCGCAGCGGATCGCTCCAACGCGCGCGCGTCATCGCATCACTTCACGGCTTACTTCGAAGCCCACGACGAGAAACGCTGCTCCAGCTCGTCGCCGTGATCGGTCCAGAACGACAGGTTCTGCAGCACCGCGTTCTTGCCGTTAGCCGGCGAGTTCGGCAGATTCGAGAGCGTCTTCGCGTCGAGCCCCTTGATCGCCGCCACGTTCACCGGACCATAAGCGATGTGGTGCGCGTAGTCCTGCTGCGGCTTCGACGAAAGCGTGTACGCGATGTACTTCTCGGCCAGCGCCTTGTTCGGCGAGCCCTTCGGAATCGCCCAGTAGTCGAGGTCGTAAATGCTGCCGTTCCACACGACCTTGAGGTTCTTGCCTTCCTTCTGCGCGGCGTCGATGCGGCCGTTATACGCCGTCGACATCACCACGTCGCCCGCCACGAGGAATTGCGGCGGCTGCGCGCCCGCTTCCCACCACTGGATGTTCGGCTTCAGCTCGTCGAGCTTCTTGAACGCGCGGTCCTGGCCTTCCTTCGTCGCCAGCACCTTGTAGACGTCTTTCGGTGCGACGCCGTCGGCCATCAGCGCGAATTCGAGGTTGTAGCGCGCGCCCTTGCGCATCGCACGCTTGCCCGGAATCTTTTTCACGTCCCAGAAATCGGCCCAGCCGGACGGCGCGCTCTTCAGCTTGTCGGCGTTATACGCGAGCGCCGTCGACCACACGAAAAAGCCCACGCCACAAGTTTGCGGCGCTTCAGGAATCAGATCCGACTTCTTGCCGATCTTCGACCAGTCGAGCTTTTCATACAGACCTTCGTCGCAACCGCGGCCGATGTCGCCCGACTCCACTTCCACCACGTCCCAGTTGACATGCTTGGCTTCGACCATCGCCTTGACCTTGGCCTGCTCGCCGTTGTATTCGACGGCGGTCACCTTGCTGCTGGTCTGCGATTCGAACGGCTGGTTGAACGCTGCCTTTTGCGCGTCCCCGTTGGCGCCGCCGAAGTTGACGACCGTCAGTTCGGCCGCATTCACCTGCGCCGCGCCCAGCGCGAGCGCCACAGCACCGACAGCGATGGCGCAGCGCGATTTCCCGATCTTGCTCATGGTGTGTTGCTCTCCTTTGGTGGTGGTTTCAAGCATGAGTCCATGCGACGTTCTTATGTGCTGCTGACTGCCCCGCTGATGCAATCATGCTCGCGTTTGCCGCGCTTACGCCCCCGCGAATACCCGCAGATGCTCGGGCGCGAACTCGAGCGCGACGGGCGCGCCGGGTGCGAACGCGTTGAGCGCGTCGGTGCCG
This sequence comes from Paraburkholderia graminis C4D1M, assembly GCF_000172415.1. Lineage (GTDB taxonomy): Bacteria > Pseudomonadota > Gammaproteobacteria > Burkholderiales > Burkholderiaceae > Paraburkholderia > Paraburkholderia graminis. The sequence goes on along the minus strand of NZ_ABLD01000002.1, from coordinate 403,705 downwards.
AGCGGCACCTTGACGAAGCACTCGTCCTGCTGCGGCAAACCGCAGCGCATCCGCACGTGATCGCCGAAATAGATGAGTCCGCGCGCTTCGCCGGCAAGCGCGTTGGCGCCCGGCCGCGCAGCGCCGTTGGCATGTCCATTGCCGCCCGCCGAGAGCTTCATGCGTTCCGGCCGGATGCACGCGATGGCCGGCGTGCCCGCCCGCGCGCCGCCGATATTGCGGCCCGTCACTCGTGTGCCGTCAGCCAGATGAAGCTCGCAATATTCGCCGTTCACGTTCGCGATCGTGCCGCGCAGCTTGTTGCTGTCGCCGATGAAGTTCGCGACGAATTCGTTGCACGGCGATTCGTACAGACGGTCCACCGTATCGAGTTGCTGCACGATGCCTTTATCGAAGACGGCGACGCGATCGGACATGGTCAACGCCTCGCCCTGATCGTGCGTGACGTAGACAAAGGTCACGCCGAGCTTCTCGTGCAGCGACTTCAGTTCGTACTGCATGTGTTCGCGCAATTGCTTGTCGAGCGCGCCGAGCGGCTCGTCCATCAGCACGAGTTTCGGCTCGAACACCAGCGCGCGTGCAAGCGCAATGCGCTGCTGCTGTCCGCCCGAAAGCTGCGCGGGATAGCGCTTGGCGAAGCTCTCCATGCGCACCATCTTCAATGCGTTATTCGTGCGATGCGCGCGCTCTTCGGCGGAAACCTTGCGCACGGTCAGCGGATACGCGACGTTCTGCTCGACCGTGAGATGCGGGAACAGCGCGTAGTTCTGAAACACCATGCCGATGTTGCGCTTGTGCGGCGGCACGGTATTGAGCAATGTGCCGTCGAGCCAGATCTCGCCGCCGGTGGGAAATTCGAAACCGGCGAGCATCATCAGACAGGTGGTTTTGCCGGAACCCGACGGCCCGAGCAGCGTCAGGAATTCGCCCTGATAGATGTCCAGATCCAGTTGCTTGACGACCAGCGTTTCGCCGTCGTACGTCTTGCGCACGCCTCGAAAGCTGACGATCACTTCATCCGTTTTCATCGCCGTAGTCTCCTCTGCGGTCGAGCCGGCTGCTCTTGCGTAACAGCGGGCTTGCATCAATTGCGTGGCCCACTATAGACCGTTACGGTTCTACAATATGGAACCATTTCATTATTCCGGATAGAACCACTTGGATACGATCATCTTGTCGGATTGGCTCGCCGCCAGGCTTGATCGCGCGGCCTCGGAACCGCTCTACCGGCAGACGTTGCGGCTGATGCAGCAGGCCATTCTCACCGGTCAGTTGCCGCCTGGCACCAAGCTGCCGAGTTCGCGCACGCTCGCCGAAGACCTGGGCATCGCGCGCAATACGGTGCTGCATGTGTACGACCAGTTGACCGCCGAAGGCTACGTGATCTCGACCACGGGCAGCGGCACTTATGTCGCCGACACGCAGCCGGACAGCGCCGCCGTCAACGCGCGCCGAAAGCCGGCGGTGGCGGCGGTTGGCGCTACGGCCGGTGCGGCAGTCGGCACGCAAACCAAACCGCCGAAGCGCGATCTGAACGATCTGTCCAATCGCGGGCGGCGTCTGATCGGCCAGGCCGGCGTCTCGGCGAAACAATGGGGCGCCTTCATGCCGGGCGTGCCGGACGTCGCGGAATTTCCGGCCCGAACGTGGAGCCGCCTGCAAGCGCGTTTGTGGAAAGAAGCGAATCCGGATCTGCTGACGTATGCGCCCGGCGGCGGCTATCGTCCGCTGCGCCGCGCGTTGTCGGACTATCTGCGCGTCGCGCGCTCGGTGAATTGCACGCCGGATCAGATCATCATCACTACGGGTATTCACCAATCCATCGATCTCGCCGTGCGTCTCTTAACCGACGTCGGCGATCGGGCCTGGGTGGAGGAGCCGTGCTATTGGGGCGCGCGCAGCGTGTTGCAGTCGTCGGGAATCACGCTGGTGCCGGTGCCCGTGGACGATGAAGGTCTCAATCCGCGTGAAGAGGATTTGCGGGAGCCGCCGCGCCTCGCGCTCGTGACGCCGTCGCATCAATACCCTCTCGGCATGGTGATGAGCCTCGCGCGCCGCCGCACGTTGCTCGAATACGCGCGTCAGCACAACGTGTGGATCATCGAGGACGATTACGACAGCGAGTTTCGCTACGGCAGCCGGCCTCTTGCGTCGCTGCAAGGTCTCGACGAAGCCGGTCAGGTCATTTACGTGGGCAGCCTCGGCAAGATGCTGTTTCCGGGTCTGCGCATGGGCTACATGATCGCGCCGGAGCATCTCGTCGATACGTTTCGCATGGGCGTCGCGGAGCTTTATCGCGAAGGACAGTTGATGCAGCAAGCCGTCATGACCGACTTCATCATGGACGGCCACCTCACGTCGCACGTTCGGCGCATGCGCGCGCTGTACGGAGAGCGCAGGCAAATTCTGATCGATGCGATCACCGCGCGTTTCGGCAGCGAATTGCCGGTGATGGGCGACGAAGCGGGCTTGCATCTGGTGCTGGGTCTGCCGGATCACGCGGACGACCGCGCGGTGACGGCGGCCGCATTCGACGCCGGCGTGATCGTGCGGCCGCTCGCGACCTATTACAGCAGCGATCCGCCCGCGCGGCGCGGGCTGTTGCTCGGCTACGCGTGCGTGCCGAACGAGAAGATCGGGCCCGCGTTCGACACGCTCGCGCGCGTCATCGAGCAGACCGCGTTGAAGACGCCGACGCGCGCCGCCTGAGCGACGCGCCTACGACCTTACTCACTTCAGTCCGAAATCAACACGCGTAGTCGCGCCTTTGTCCTTGATACCGTCCGCGTCGAGCTTCGGCGCGACGACAAACACGCGGCTGCTGTCGATCTTGCCATCCAGATACTGCTGCACGCTTTGCGCCCGCTGCTGCGCAAGCTGCCGCAGGCTGGCCTCGTCGATGGGCGCGTTCGCTGCGAGCGCGCTCTTCATGTCGTCGTCGGGCAAGGACTTCGTCAGGCCGACGAAATTGCGCGGCTTCTTGAAGTCCGCGGACTTGTAGGCCTTCGTCAGATACTTGTCGTATTCCTTCGGATCGACGGTGACGCTCGACAGGTCCACGCTCTCGCCGTTGCCCACCACGTCCTTGATTTTCTGCTGCTTGACGAGGCGGTCCACGTAGCGCATGCGCAACGCGGGCTCGTCGATCTTCGGGTCGACGCGGCCGATCAGATCCATCTTGATCGACGGCTTCGCGCCGAGCGCCTTCACGATCGTCTCGAGCTTCTTCGTGTCGGCGTCGGTGAGCTGCGCGGAACCCGGTTCGAATTCCACGTAGCCGAGTTCCTCGCCGCTGCCGCCGAACGCGTTCGCGATCAGCGAGAACGGCGCGGTCACCGCCTTTTGCAGCAGATTCAGCACCGCATGCCAGATCAGGCCGCCAATGCTGAACTCGGGGTTCGACAACGAGCCGGACACCGGCAGATTGACGTCGATCTCGCCGCGCGAATTTTTCAGGAGCGAGATGGCGAGCCGCACCGGCAGTTTGGTCGCCGTGTCGTTTTCGATGTGATCGCCGAACGTCAATTGGTCAATGAACAAATGGTTGTCCGCGTTCAACTGGTCGTTCTCGAGCTTGTAGTGAAGATCGACGTTCAGCTTGCCCTTGGTGATCGGATAGCCCGCGTATTTCGCGGAATACGGCGTGAGATTGGTCAGCTCGATGTCGTGCGCGCTCGCGGTCAGATCGAGCGCCGGTTTCGCGATCAGCGGATTGACGGTGCCGCGAATCGACAGCGGGCCATTGGCGGCCAGCTTCGCCGCGATGTCGACGGGCGCGGACGTGGTCGACTGCGTGCCGAATGCGCCGACGGTGCCCTGAATGCCAACCAGGTTCGCCGTGAAGTTCGGCTTGATGAAGTTGTCGGTGTAGGTCACGCGGCCTTGCTGTAAGACCAGTTGGCCGAAATGCAGCTTGACCGGACTTTGCGGCGGTGTTGCGGCAGTGACGGTGGCAGGCGTGGCGGTCGTAGCCGTCGCAGTGGACGACGCCGGCGCGGACGCGGACGCCACGATCGGTGCCGACGCGGCAACCACGGCCGAGGCCGTCGGCGGCGTCAACGGCACGGGCTCCGCGCCGTCCTTGGCGTTCTTGTCGCGCGTAAGCGACTGCGCCGCGCCGCTCTGATGCGCGACCACGTCGTTAAGGTTGAGCTTGCCTTGCGCATCGAGCAGCACGCGTCCATAGAACTTCGTGAAGGTGACGCGCTCCGCGTCCACGGACGTCCCGCGCTCGTCGTAATCCGCCTTCAGCCCGGTCAGCGCGAGCGAGCGCCACCCGGCGAACGGATCGGAGGTGGCCTTGTCGAGCATGCGCACGTCCACAAGCGCCACGTCGCCGCGATAAGTCGCCTTCAACGACTTCGCCTGAGTCAACGCAAGATCGCCGCTGCCGTTGAGCAGCGCGCTCGCAATGGTCGCATTCAACTGGCTGCCGAAGTACGGTTCGAACGCCGCCGCGTCGAGCCGGTTCGCGTTCACCTTGACCGCAACCTTGAGCGGTGTCGCGGTGACGTCGCCCTTCAGGCCGAGCGTGCCCTTCTTGTTCAGCGTGGCTTGCAGTTCCACGGGCAGCGGACGGCTCAGGTCGTCGCTGATCTGCTGCACTTTCAGTTGCAGCGGCGCTATGCCGAGTTTGACCGGCTGCGGCGTGGTGTTGTCGGTGAAATTGGCGGTGCCGTCCTTCACGTTCAGCTCGCCGATCTTGTAGTGCCATGCCGGACCTTCCGCCTGCGCCTTCTTCACAGCATGAATGGCCGTGCGTTTCGGCTCCGCCTCATGCGGACCGGCGAGCGACGCAAGGTTGATGCTGCCGTCTTTCAGCCGTTGCACGTCGACGGCGAGGCCGGTCGTGTCGACGCTCGTCACATCGGCGGTGCGCGCGTTCAGGTCCACCTGCTTGACCTTGACGCTGCCCTGCGCGAGCGAGATCACAGGCGCCTTCGCGCCGCGCGTCGCCAATTTCAGCGATTGCAGATCGAACTGCGAGTCCGCGACCATCACCGCGGCCGGCGACTTCGACCAGTTCGCGCCGATATTCGCGGTCGTCGAAAGCGTGCCGTCGGTGACTTGCGCCACGGTTGCCGCATCGAGATAAGGTTGCAGCAGCGGCAGATTCAGCGACTTGATATCGAGTTTGGCGCTCGCGGTTTTGGCGGCCAGGCTCAATGCGCCTGCGACGCCCAGTGAACCGCCGCTGCGTTTGAGGTTCGTGTTGAGCGTGTAGTGCGCGGGCGCGGTGGCGAGCGTCGAAAAATCGGTCAGCGTGACCGCGAGCTTTTCCATACCGACGTCGACGGGACGCGACGTAGCTTCGTCGCGTGCGTTGACGGTGCCGTCGTTCAGTACGAAGCGTTTGATCGAGAGGTCGAGGGGCGGTGCGGGTTTGTCCGCGCTTTTTTGCGCTTCGTGCTGAGCGTTGTTCTGCGCGCCGCTTGCCGCAGATGCAGCCGACGGTGCCGCCGCTGCGGAGCCAGGCGCCGGCGAACTGGCGGCTTGCGCCGCATTCTTCGCAGGCGCGGGCGCCGGCGCGGGGGCGAACATCTTCTCGACGCTCAGCGCTCCGTTCCGGTCGCGCGCGAGATTCGCGATCGGCGCGTCGATACGAATGTCGTCGAAGTGATAGACGCTCTTCAGCGGCTCGAGTGTGCGCACCGCGACATGCACCGCGCGCGCGGCGAAAAACGGCGCCTTGCTTGCGTCCCGCACGTCGACATCGTTCAGATCGACGGTGCCGGCCACGCGCAGTGTCGGCGCGTCGTTCGACATCACGAAGTTGAGCTTCAGATCCGTCGAGAGCTTGCCCGCGTGCACGATCACCGGCAATTTGGTCGGCACATACGAAATGAGGCGCGGCACGTCGATCCCTTCGAAGCGCAGCGACACTTCCGACTCGCGCGACGCGGCGAACGGTTTCGTCTTGCCGTCGATGGCGAGCGGACTGCCGTCGATGCGCGCGCGCAGCAACGGCTCGACGAAGATATCGGTTTTCGACGGCAACGTGGCGATAAACGGAATGCCGAGCTTCCATTGATCGATCACATGCGTCGCGCCGAGCAGTTTGTCGTCGAACGTAATCTGGCCGTTCTCGAGACGAATGTTCGACACGGAGAAGAGCGTCGGCTTGCTGTCGGGCGTGCTTGGCTGCTTCGAGAACTTCTCGATCAGATCGGTGAAATTAAAGCGCTGCGCGTCGTAGCGAACAATATGAAAACGCGGCGAATCGAGCTGTATTTCATCGACAATCGGCGCCGCGCGAAACAGCGAACTCCACGACGGCTGAACGATAAGCCTTTCGATGTCCACGAAATCGCCCGCGCCGCCGCGCTCGCCGATATGCACGCGGTCCGCTTCGAGTTTCAGCGTGTAGGGATTGAGCGCAATGCGGCCAATCGTAGCGGGCCGGTCGAGTTGCTTGCTGAGCTGTTGTTCGGCGATATGGCGGATCAGCGGCGGCGCCGCGAAAAAGCCCAGCAGTCCGAACACTACGATGAAGATCAGCAGACCGGTGATGACGCGACGTGTGCGGCGCGACTGCGCGACATCGCGCATGGTCTGCATGGAAGAGGCGAGTGATGCTTTATTGATGCTTGCCATGCTCGGTTTTGGGTAATGCGGCGGCAAGCCGGCCGCGACACGAAAATCCCGCAAGCGGCAGTATAAGTCGTGAATCTTTCGTCGGATAGAAATGTAAGCCGTGCTTACACAATCGCCCGCGCTCTACAACCGCGCGTCCGTCATTGACCGCGAAGTCGTGACGGACGCGCGCTGCCGGCCTTCGAATCTTGCCGACTATGCGAAGCGCAAGTTACTGACGCACGACGGCGGGCGGCTGCCAGGTGCCGTCGGTGGCTTGAGGCTTCGGCGCATAAAGGCGCAGCACGAGTTGCAGATCGGCGCGCGGCGCCGGCAGCCAGTTGCCGCTCTTGCCGCGCGTGGACGACACCGTCACATCGAGCGATCCATCGCGATTGCGGCGCGCGCCGTTGCGATCGCCGACTGCGATACGCGCCGGCGCGCTTTCGCCGAGCGCGCCGTCCTTCGTATAAGCGGTGATCGACCAGAAGCCGCGCACCGGCGGCAACTGATTCGGCGCGAAGTGAATCACATAGCGATTCGCGCCGTTGAGCGCGTGACCGTCGCTGTCCTGAGTGACGACCGCGCGCACTTCATCGTCTTTCGTGCCGATGCCCGGCTGCGCAAAAGCGGCGTAAGCGCGCAGCGCGTAGTCGGGGCCGTAGCTGCCCACGCCGTCGCCGAACCAGCTCCAGCCGTTGCCCGTCAGCAGGTTGGACGGCGGCGTGACCACGCGCTCGTGGCCGTCGGCAAGACCCGCTGCAATGGCGTCCGATGCACCTGGCAGCTTCACCGGCTGGCCCGGCGTCACGCCAAGGTCGGAGAGAAACTTGAGCGCGTGCGGATCGGCTGGCGTCGGCGGGTTGTCGGGCAGCGCCTGCGCGAGCCGGTTGAAGAAGCCGTTTGCGTCGAGCGCGGCGACCTGTGCGGCGGGCGTGCCGGATGCACCCGCGGCGCCAATGGCGCCGGTGGGCGCATCGGCATTACTGCGCGGTGGCGCAATCGACGCCGAGCGTGCGTTGCCCGCGTACACCGAAAGCGGCGCCACGCGAATCGCGCGCTGAAGTTTGCGAACCGCCGTCAGATCGCGCGTGCCGTTCGACTGGACACGCACGCTCACCCATGCGTTGCGGGTCGGCACGTCGACGCGCTTGACGTTTTTCGGCAGATCGCCCTGCCAACCGGGTCCGACGAACGCGATGGCCTGCGCCTTGATGCCGTTCGCGCGCGTCGCGAACTGGTCGGCCGTCGACCACACCACGTTGGTCCACATATCGAGCACGCGGGCGTCCACATAGCGGCCGCGCGAGTCGGGCAGCGCGAGGATCACCGGTTCGCTGCCGACGTCGAGCCAGCCGGTGGAGTCCAGCGTGTCGAGGCTCGGCTGCATCGGATTCGCCGCGCCGATGGGCGGCAGCGCCTGCGCATGGCGCAGTGTATTGAGCGGCGCCTGGCCGGGCTCGGTGCCGACGGCCGCGTCGCGCGCCACCCCCATCAGCACCAGTGGATAGCCGAATACATAGGAATCGGCGACTTCGTCCTTGATCCAGCCGGTGGATTTTTGCGTCGTGGACGGCGTCGACGCGCAACCAGCCAAAAATGCGAGGCCTGCGAGCGATGCGCAGGTCCAGTAATTCGTAAACACTGCTCGGCGATTTTTTATCATTCGTTCAGAGGGCGGAACGTGCTGTCCAAAGGGAGACGCCGGCGTGAGGGCAACAGTGCTCGCGCGGTCTCCCAAAACCAGCGCAGCCAGTCCGCGTTGCATCGCCGACAACATCGCGTTGTATCGTATCCGCGCTCACCAGGCAAGCGCAAAGGCGTGAATCGCTGACTGCCGCAAAGCCCGGCGCGTGGCGAGACTGCGCTTGACCTTCCCATCATGGGAAGGTCAATACTAGGCTTCATCATGCGGCCGATGCCGCCACGAGCCTTCATCACCATGACCGAACTTGCCGCTGCTGCCCGTCCTGCCGACGCCGATCCGATCCACACCGCCGAGCTGGAAATCGGCGGAATGACCTGCGCGTCGTGCGCGATGCGCGTCGAAAAAGCGCTGGCGAAGGTGCCGGGCGTCGCCGGGGCGTCCGTCAATCTGGCGACCGAGACCGCGAGCGTCAATCTGATGAGCGATGCGGCGACCGGCGCGGCGGTCACTGCCGACGCGCTCATCGCCGCCGTCAAGAAAGCCGGCTACGAAGCCGCGCTGGTCGCGCCGCCGGACACCGCGCCGGAATCAGTCGATGCCGGCCCGTCCAGCGCTTCCGGCGCTTCCGGCGCCGCCGCACCGTCCGCCGCCGAGCGCAAACGCAGCGAGGCACGCCGCGAACTCGCGGCCGTGCTCGTCTGCGCTCTGCTGACGCTGCCGCTCATCGTCCCGATGATCGCCGCATGGTTCGGCACAGAGGCGATGCTGCCGGTCTGGCTGCAGTTCGGCCTCGCGTCGGTCGCGCAGTTCGTGTTCGGCGCGCGCTTCTATCGCGCGGCCTACCGCGCGGTGCGCGCCGGCGCGGGCAACATGGATCTACTGGTAGCGCTCGGCACGTCGGCGGCGTATGGCATCAGCGTTTATCAACTCGCGCGTCATCCAGACGACGCGATGCATCTGTACTTCGAAGCGTCGGCGGTCGTCATCACGCTCGTGCGCTTTGGCAAATGGCTCGAAGCGCGCGCGAAGCGCCAAACCACCGACGCGATCCGCGCGCTCCAGGCGCTGCGGCCCGAGCGCGCGCGCATTCGCGTCGGCGCGGGCGAGCGCGAAGTGCCGCTCGCGCAAGTGACGGTGGGCAGCGTCGTGATCGTGCGGCCGGGCGAACGGGTTCCGGTCGACGGGGCGGTGCTCGAAGGCCGCACGCACATCGACGAATCGCTGATTACCGGCGAAAGCCTGCCCGTCGCCAAACAGACTGGCGACGCGGTGACCGCCGGCTCGATCAACGGCGAAGGCGCGATTGCCGTGACCACCACCGCGACCGGCGCGGAAACGACGCTCGCGCGGATCATTCGGCTCGTGGAAAGCGCGCAGGCCGAGAAGGCGCCGATCCAGCGGCTCGTCGACCGCGTCAGCGAAATCTTCGTGCCGGCGATTCTGGCGATTGCGGCGCTCACGCTGATCGGCTGGCTGCTGGCGGGCGCCGGCGGCGAAACGGCGATCCTGAACGCGGTCGCGGTGCTGGTGATCGCCTGCCCGTGCGCGCTCGGCCTGGCGACGCCGGCCGCGATCATGGCCGGAACCGGCGTCGCGGCGCGGCACGGCGTGCTGATCAAGGACGCCGAGGCGCTCGAAACCGCGCATCGCGTGAATCTCGTCGCGTTCGACAAAACCGGCACGCTGACCATCGGGCAGCCTTCGGTGACGGCGTTCGAACCGGTCGGCGAGATCGCTCGCGATGAAGCGCTCGCGCTCGCGGCAGCCGTGCAGCGCCAAAGCGATCATCCGCTCGCGCGGGCCGTCGTCAGCGCGTATGAGGCGGCGAAATCCAGCGCGCACGCGCTGACTGCGAGCGACGCGCGCGCCGTGGCCGGCCGCGGTGTCGAAGCCGAAGTCGGCGGCCGCAAGCTGGCGCTCGGCAGCACCCGTTGGCTGGAAGAACTGGGCGTTGAACTTCCGCCGCCAGTCGCCGCGCGCGCCCGCGAACTAGAAGCGGCCGGCAATACCGTGTCCTGGCTCATGCAGCTCGATCCGTCGACGCCGGTCGCGCTCGCGTTGATGGCATTCGGCGACACCGTCAAACCGACCGCGCGCGCGGCCGTCGCGCGGCTCGCGGCAATGGGCGTGAAAAGCGTGCTCGTGACCGGCGACAATCGCGGCAGCGCGGCGAGCGTCGCGCAAGCGCTCGGCATCGAGGAATTTCACGCGCATGTGCTGCCGGACGACAAGGCGCGCGTGATCCGCGATCTGAAGATCCGCAGCGCGGGCATCGTCGCGATGGCCGGCGACGGCATCAACGATGCGCCCGCGCTCGCCGCCGCCGACATCGGCATCGCGATGGCGACCGGCACCGACGTCGCGATGCACGCGGCCGGCATCACGCTCATGCGCGGCGACCCGGCGCTCGTGGCCGATGCAATCGACATTTCGCGCAAGACGTGGCGCAAGATCCAGCAAAACCTGTTCTGGGCATTCGTGTACAACCTGATCGGCATTCCGCTCGCCGCCTTCGGCTTGCTGAATCCGATGCTGGCCGGCGCGGCCATGGCGTTCTCGAGCGTGAGCGTGGTCACGAACGCGCTGTTGCTGCGCACCTGGACGACGAAGCGCTGACAGGCTGACGGGGTGTTCAGGCGCTGTCAGACGGTGCGTTGAGACGTGCAAACAGGCGCTTTGAAGCGCCGCAGTATTACGAAATGCTTCCAGTTCGCTAAAGGAAGCGTTATCGGCGGCCGTAAACCAGACACGATGCCGGCGGGTGCCTGCGCGCCCGCCGTGCATCGTTTGTCCTTCTTACTCCGCACACGTCCATGAAATCATTCTCTTTGCGCGGCGCCAGCGTCGGCGCGCGGCTCGCCGTACTTTCGTGCGTGCTGGTCGCGTTGATTTTCGCCTCGTTCACGTGGGCGCTCACGCGCAGCGCCGGCAAGCAGGTCAGCGACCAGGTGCTTGAACGCATCGCCGAAAAAGATCGCTCGATCGCCGCGATGATCAGCTTGTTCGACAAGGCGCTGTCCGCCGAAGTGGACCGCTCGACGTCGCTGTTCGCGAGCTTCCTGCCCAGCACCTACACGCTCGACGAAACGCAGAAGATCGACGTGAACGGCGTTGCCACGCCCACGTTCAAAGCGGGCGACAAGGTACTGAACATGGACTTCAGTATCCCCGACCAGTTTCTCGAACGCAGCGGCGCGGTCGCCACGATCTTCGCGCGCACGGGCGACGACTTCGTGCGCGTGACGACCTCGCTGAAAAAACAGGACGGCTCGCGCGCAATCGGCACGCTGCTCGACCGCAACGGACCGGCGTATGCGCTCGTCGTCGCCAACAAGACCTATACCGGGCTCGCCGCGCTGTTCGGCAAGCGCTGGATCACGCAATACCGGCCGGTGACGGACGCGAGCGGTCGCGTGATCGGCGCGCTGTTTGTCGGCGTGAACGTCGATCCGGAAATCCAGCAGGTCCAGGACGGCATCCGCAAGCTGAAGATCGGCGACAGCGGCTATTACTTCGTGGTCAACGCGTCGAAGGGCGCGGACCGCGGCAAGCTGGTCGTGCATCCGGCCGCCGCCGGCCAGAACGCGGACAACGCGAACGCGCCGTATCAGCAAATGCTCGACATGAAGGAAGGCCGGCTGGAATACCGTTCCGCCGACGCCACGCTCGGCGAGCAAGGCGCGCGCGACAAGTTCGTTTCGTTCATCACCGTGCCGGAATGGCAATGGCTCGTGGGCGGCGTCGCGCCGCGCGACGAAGTGATGGCCGAAGTCAACGCGACGCGCAATCACTTCCTGGTCGCCGGCTTCGTGCTGGTCGGCGTGTTCGCGGTCGTGTTCCTGTTCGCGGTGCGCCGCCTCGTCAGCCGGCCGCTCGACGAAGCCGTCAAGGCATCCGAGCGCTTTGCATCGGGCGATCTGAGCGTGCGCGTCGCCCAGGGCGCAAGCGGACGCGCCGACGAAATCGGCCGCCTGATGCGCTCGATCGACGGCATCGGCGAAGGTCTCGCGCGCATCGTTTCGCAGGTGCGCAGTGCGTCGACGGATATGTCGGAAGGCACCGAGAAGATCGCCACGGGCAGCGGCAACATCGCCTCGCGCATCGCGACGCAGGCCAGCAGCCTGGAAGAAACCGCGGCGAGCATGGAGCAGATCACGTCGACGGTGCAGCAGAACGCCGATCACGCGTCGCAAGCGAACACGCTGGTCACGCGCGCGGCGGACGCGGCGCTCGAAGGCGGACGCGCGGTCGAACGCGTGGTGTCGACGATGGGCGACATCAGCCGCTCGTCGCAGAAGATCGCCGAGATCACGAGCGTGATCGAAGGCATCGCTTTCCAGACCAACATTCTTGCGCTTAACGCGGCCGTCGAGGCGGCGCGCGCTGGCGAGCACGGCAAGGGCTTCGCGGTCGTCGCCTCGGAAGTGCGCGCGCTCGCGCAGCGCAGCGCGGCTTCGGTGAAGGAGATCGAAGGTCTGATCGCCGAATCGACCGCGACCGTGCAAAGCGGTTTCCAGATTGCCGAGCAGGCCAGCTCGACGATGCAAGGCATCGTTCAGCAGGTCGGCCAGGTGCGCGCGATCATGGGCGAGATCAGCGTGGCGTCGCGCGAGCAGTCGGGCGGCATCGAGCAGGTCAATCTCGCCGTCACGCAGATCGGCGAAGCGACGCAGCAGAACGCGACCATTGTCGGGGAAGCGGAAGAGGCGGCTGCGGAATTGCGCGACCATGCGGCGCGTTTGGCGCAAGTGGTTAGCGTGTTTAAGCTTGAGAGTGGGCGGGATTGAGTGGGTTCGAGGCGCGACTCAGCCGCGCTCGAAGGCGCGGTCCAAGCGTGCTCCCGCTGTGCATTGCTCGGGCTGTACGTTGCTCGGGCTGTACGTTGCTCGGGCTGCGGGCGCGCCACCTCTGCAGAGGCCGGCTGTTACGCGGTCGGCCTGAACATCTCGAACATATTGCCAATCTCCGCGTAATCCGCGCGATAACCGGCGCGCATGATGGGTTGCGCGGCGTGCGTATCGAACAATCCATCCTTCAGATAAGCCTCGTTGATGTGCACGCCGACCACCTGCCCGAGCGACAGGTAGTTGTCCATCGGCTTGCCGTCGAGCGTATGCAGCCGCACGACCTGGAGCAGCTTGCATTCGAGCGCGGCCGGCGATTCCGCGACGTGCGGCACCTGCACGTTACGCCCCGGCGCAGGCGTGAGCCCCGCGAGCTCGAATTCATCGACATGCGGCGCAACCGGCGCGGACGAACGGTTCATCTGCTCGGCGAGCGGTTTCGTCGCGAGATTCCAGACGAATTCGCCGGTGGCCTCGATGTTGGAAACGCTGTCTTTGCGCCCCTCGCTGCAAAAACCGATGATCGGCGGAAAAGTCGCGAACGCGCCGAAAAAGCTGTACGGCGCGAGATTCAGCGTGCCGTCGGTGTCGCGAGAAGAAATCCATCCGATCAGACGCGGCGCGACGATCGCCTTGAACGGATCGTGCGGAAGGTTGTGGCCGGCGGCAGGGTCGTAGAAGTAGTGGGACATGGGTGTGGCGCGTGTTGGAAGGATGATGGGTAGTTATAGCGCAGAGTCGGGCGGGCGGTGCGGCGCACGTTTAACAGGTTTTAGCTTGTAATTTGCGAATACAGGCTTAAGCCTGTATTTGCGATTTATATGCCTTAAGTCAGCGGCATCGCCGTAACCCTACCCCCGCCCAATCACCCGCTTGCGCCCTTCCTTCACCTGCGCGAGATGCGCTTCGTCCCAGTCATAAAACCCGGCGCCGCTGCGCACGCCGACGCGCCCCGCGTCCACCTGCTGACGCAGCAGATCGAGCACGTCTTCGTCTTTCGCGAGCTCGGGCATCAGATGCGTGGATATATCGAGGAAGGTGTCCAGCCCGCCCATGTCTGCCGCTTCGAGCGGACCGACGATTCCCCAGCGGCGCCCAAGCGACGCCTTCATGACGCGGTCGACCACATCCGGCGTTGCCGCGCCCGAGCGCACGATGTTCAGCGCCTCGCGCAATACCGCGAACTGCAGACGGTTGCCGACGAATCCGGGAATCGCCTTCGCCAGAACCACCGGCTCCATGCCGATCGCGCTCATCAATTCCGCGGTCTTTGCGGTGACGTCCGGCGCAGTCGCGCTTCCCGGCACCACTTCGACGAGCGGAATCATGTGCGGCGGATTCCAGAAATGCGCGATGACAAAGCGCTCTTTTGCGCGCAACGGCGTGACCAATTGATCCGGCGGGAAGCCGCTTGTGTTGCTGGCGAGAATGGCGTCGTCGGCGAGAAGCGTCGACAGCTTTTCGTATAGGCGGTGCTTCAGTTCCAGCACTTCTGGAATCGCTTCGATCACGAAATCGGCGGAACGCATTACGTCCAGCGCGGCATGCGTCTCGATATGCGCGAGCGCCGCCTGCTTCGCCTCCGGCCCGATGCGGCCCGCGTCGATCAGTTCGTCCAGCACCGCTTCGGCTTTCGGCACGACGCTCGCGAGACGAGCCGCGTCGACGTCATGGACGACCGTCCGGTGTCCGTGCAATGCGCTTTGCGTCGCGATGCCGACGCCCATCAACCCGGTGCCCACTACGCCTATCACTGCTTTCGCTGCCTTGCTCACGCCGCTACCTCGCTGACAATCCATAAAGCGTTAAAGCATAGCGCAGGCCGAGCATGCGTCATGCCGAACGCGACAAAGCCGGCCTTCCTCGCGGAAGAGCCGGCTTTGTCAGCTTCGCGCCGTTTCAGGCGGCACGAAGGTTCATGCGCGAATTAGTAGCGCGCAGGCGGACGGTGCTCGTCGCGGCCGTGGTGACGCGGATCATAGTCGTGCGGGTGATGACGCATCCACTCGTCATGCTGCCAATAGCGATGGCCGTCGTAATAACGATCGCCGTGCCAGCCGATGTCGATCGACACGCCGACCGGCATCATATGCGGCTGACCATAAACGACCGGCGCCGGGCCGTGTTCGACGATGACGCGTTCCTGAGCGGACGCGCCGCCGGCTGCGAGCATGGCGCCGCCGGCCAGCAATGCCGCGACGATAGTCCGCGATGTCTTGTTGAAGGCTTTCATGGTTCTCTCCCGTAAAGTTCGGATCAAGCCGGCGCCGCGCTGCATTTGGCCGGGTTTTGGGCCTGCACACGACGCCGTGCGCTTGAAAACCACTTTAACGACGCAAACCGCATGAAGACGTGAGCACTTGTAAGCGCACATTTCAAAGATAGGGACGGATGGCGTTAGCGCCTTCTCGGCTGAGACCTGCGGGCAATAAGGCTCTCGGGGCCGAGCGCGCGCTTTACGCGGCGCAATCACGTCAGCCGCCGTTACATTCATTTCGGCGGGGAAATATAAGACGGCAGCGAACCCGCTGAAGCGGCGCGCCAGGCGCCGAATAAACAAAAGCCACGGCACGCTTTCGCGGGCAGTGGCTTGAAATGATGCGCGCGCACTCGAGGTGCGCACCCGGCGCTTTAACGCGCGGGCCGAACAGTTTGCTCTTAGTCGGTCAGCTTGATGCCGAACAGCGTGGCTTGCGCCTTGCGCTGACGCTCGGCTTCGCGGGCGCGTGCCGCGTACGAGTAGTCCGCGTCCAGCGGCAGGTGGGGCGACGTAAAGAGGTCGCTGACCTTTTGAAACAGTGCAAAGATGAAGCTCATGGCGACTCCCGGTTGATTGCTGCATTTGCTAGGGTTTTCCCTTAAGAAGAATTATAGGGTTTTCCCTAGGCAAAAGCTAGTGCAGCGCAGCAATAAATCGGAGGTGCGACGCCGGGCCGCATCTGCGGGCATATTGCGTTGCAACATTACAACGTCCCTGTTTTTGCCCGCCTTCCGTTTGTCGGCGTCAGCGCTTATTGCAGCGTCGTCGGCCCTCCTTTCAGGCTGGCCGCTCGCCGCTTCGCCGGCCCGCTTTTGCGCGGGTTGACGGCGGCGGCGTCGACGGAGCCTTCCGCCGACGGGTCAGCCGCCACCAGCGTCGCGCCGTTGACGGACACGATCAGCCCCGGCAGCGTGCGGGTCGGCTGGTCTTGCGGCTTGACGGCGGCGCCGGTGGCCGAGAACTCGATGTTCAAGGCCCAGTGTCCGTCGTGTATGCCCTGATCGCGCAGAAGCGCGGCGATCAGATCGTCGATGGAATATTTGTGTTCGCTCGTCGGCATGTGGCTCGGGTCGAATGAGGCGCTGGCGTGTCCGATTCGGCTTCGCGGCAGCATGCAGAGTGTAGAGCGCGCGATTGCGCTTGCGGCGGACAGCGGGCGGCGTCCGCCTTACGGCGTCTATCCGGGCGAGGCTGTGGAAATCGCGGCGCGGCCGGCATTGCGCCGGCGCGGCGGGGACTCGCGGACGATCAGCGCGTGGCGGTCTTCGGCTTGTGCGCGTGTTGAGTACGGACGGCGCGCTTGCCGTTCGCTGTCGGCGTCGTGGTGGCTTGCTGCGGTGCTGCGCCCGCTGCAGCGCCCGCCGTCGGCATCACGGCCGGGGAAGCGGCCTTGGCGGCGGCGGCATTGGCCATCGCCAATTGGGTGTCGAGCAGACTGGCCATCGCGGCCTGCTGGTTTTGCATCATCTCTTCGACGCGATGCTGCTGCGCCGTCGTCTCGCGCGTCAGGCGCATGAGGAGCAGCGTTTGCGTGATGCCGATCGCGACCGTCATCAGCAGCGCGCCGACCACGATCGACAGCATCCATTTCATGCGGCGCGAATGGTCGGTCGCCGCGCGGCGCTGGTCGGCGATCACGCCGTACAGCGCATCGACGGTGTCCGCGAAGGCGGTTGCCCGCGCGCGGTCGAGTTCGGGCGCGGTGGGCGCGGCGGGGGCGGGTTCGGCGCGTTGGGCTTCTGTCACCGCTGTCGCGGTTGACGTTGCGCCGCGCGCCGACGTCGGGGCAGTGGCGGTGCGTTTAGTCTCTGGCGCTTCGGTGGCCACGGTCGCAGTCGGTGTCGTATCGCGCGCCGAGGTGGGCGCGGTGACTGTGCGTTTAGTGTCGAGTGCTTCTTTCGCTGCAGTTGCGGTTGACGTTGTATCGTGCGCCGACGCGGCCCCGGTGCCGATGCGTTTGGTTTCCGGCGCTTCTATGCCTGCGGTTGCAGTTGCCGTTGCGTCGCGCGCTGATCCAATCGCCGATGGCTTCGTCTCGTCCGCAAATGAGCTCGCAAATCTGTCCGTCGACGCGGCCGTCCGACGCGCTTGCGCGTCCGCCGCCCTGGACGACGCCACGCCTGCGGCCAACCCAAGCCCAGACTCCAGCGCTACAGCCGCTCCGCCGCGCGGGCTCGCTGCAGTCGCATCCGCCAAGCCAGGCAGCGCCGCTTCCGTTCGCTCGGTCGAAGCCAACCGCTGCCCGGATTTGGCGTTCCCCTGTCTTGCGCCGTCACCAGCCGCCGAGTCCACACTCGCGCCGCCAGGCTCCACGGCCTGACGCAGCGCGGTCACGCTGCGCGCGACGGTCGCGGCCGCCATGGCCGGCGTAAGCGCCGAAGTGGCCAGCTTATCGCCGTCAGCCGAATCCACAGCCGACGATTCGCGCGCCGCATCCGACGCAACGGCCGCCGACGGCTCGATCTCCAGCCCAGTCAATTGCGCGCTCACCACCTCAGATTCGTCACTCTTCCCGCCGCGACCTGTTCGCCGCGCCGCCTTACCACCATCCATCGACGCACCCTCAGCCGACGCATCCAAAGCGCCCACCGCCGCGAGCACCACATCTGGCAGCTCGAAGCCATGCAGCGTGCCCTGGCGGATGTCGATATTCATCGCTTCCAGCGTCGCGCGGGTGGGGTCGTCGGGGAACAGGTCGAGCGTGCTGTCGTCGCGCGCGACGTCGCTCAGTTGCGCGAGACGTTGCGCCGAGCGCGCGGCGCGCGCCAGCTTCTTTTCGGTTTCGGTTGGGACGGTGGCCTGGCGCCGCTTCTTCGAAGCGGCGCGCTCAGGCCGGGACTGCTTGGTTACTGCGGAATCTGCCATAGAGAAGAAAGCGGCCGTCGCCGGGGAGCGGGCGCCGGCACCGCTCGTCAAATGCCATTGGAATTTTTCGAGACCGCATTGTCGCATGGCGCCCACCGCCGCCGAAGCCATTCGCCGACGATTTTCGCTTAACCCGACGCGTCGTCCTGACGGAACTCCCTCACGCCCTGCAACTGACGCAAGCGCGTGCAAATCGCCTCGTATTCGACACTCGACACGCGATGCAGCGTGATCATCACCTCGTCGCATTCGGGCGTTTCGTCGCTCTGCTGCATCACGAATTGCTTCACGCGCGGACTCGCCGCGCCCAGCTCGTCGTGCAGCGAGTGAAACGTGAGAGTGCCGCGCTCGACGAGCATCGTCACCTGGCGCCGCTGCTTCACGGTGATGAAGCGCCGCTCAAGCGGCTTGATGCCCGCGAGGATGATCAGAATGATGACGGTCGCCGCAATCGACGCCGTATAGAGCCCGCCGCCGACCGCAAGTCCGATCGCGGCGACCGACCAGAGGCTGGCCGCCGTCGTCAGCCCGCGCACGATTTCGCCGCGCAGCAGAATCGAACCCGCGCCGAGAAAGCCGATTCCGGAGACGACCTGGGCCGCCATCCGAGAAGGGTCGAGCACGACGTGTTCGCCGGTGAGCACCTCGGCGAAACCGTAGGCCGACACGATCATGATCAGCGCCGAGCCCACGCACACGAGCATGTGCGTGCGCAAGCCCGCGGCCCACGACAGACGCTCCCGCTCGAAGCCTATGACGCTGCCGAGCGCCGCGGCCAGCACCAGACGGGAGATGAGATCAAAGTTGCCGAGCATCGTCTTCTCTCCTTCTTGAAGTTATTAAGCCTTTTCGCTGCCGATTTTGGGTGCCGGCTCGCATCCGTTTGCATTATGCTAAGCCGCGTGCCGTTGCTGGTTCCGCCGCTCCTGCTGCACCTGCCGCTCCTGTCGTACCCGCGAGGCAGGCCGCACGCCGCAGCCGCGCTGCCGCCGAACCCGGCCCGCTCTCACGGGCGCCTTGAAACCCGCGCTTGAATTTGACTATGCCCAGCACCCACTCTGACGCCGCCTCGACGATCGCGCTCGCCGCCGGCCTGCGCGACCACTTCAACGGCGTCATCCTGCCCATGTGGCGCGGGCCCGGTTTCAACCCCGCGCTCAGGTTGCCGTACGAGGCGCTCGTCGCGGAAGACCACCGCCCGGCGCCCGTCGAGCGTTACCGGGCAATGGCGTGCGCGCGTCAACTGTTCGTGTTCTCGCAGGCCGGCGATGCGGCCCACGCGCAGGTCCTGTTCGATTCGCTCACGCGCACTTTTCAGGACACGGAACACGGCGGTTGGTTCTACAGCGTGGACGCGCAGGGCGCCCCGCTCGACACCGTCAAAGACCTGTACACGCATGCGTTCGTCGTCTTTGCGTGCGCGGAATATGGCCGCCGCTCGGGCAATCGCGACGCGCTCGAGATCGTGCATTCAACGTCGGCGCTGATCCGATCGCGCTTTACCGCCGACGACGATCTCTTCAACGCCGCGCTCACCGCCGACTTCGCGAACGTGACCGGCACGCCGATCCAGAATCCGTTGATGCATTTGACCGAAGCGTGGCTCGCCGCCCGCGAGGCCACGCGCGACAACGCTTTCGACGCCGCGCTGCGGCGCCTCGCCGGCGCCGTCGCTCGTCACTTCGTGCATGCGCCGTCGGGCTGCATCGCCGAATTGCCGGTCGGCGCGCCGGACAATCGCCTGGAGCCAGGCCATCAGTTCGAATGGTTGTGGCTGGTCACGCAGGCACGCGAACTGTTCGACGGCTCCGGGCTTGCGGAAGCGTTGCCGCGCGCGTTCGCCTTCGCGCAACGTCATGGCGTGGATCAGGAAACCGGCGGCGTGTATGCGTCGCTGAATGAAGACGGACAAGTCAAAGACCCAATCCAGCGCATCTGGGCGCAGACGGAATATCTGCGTGCACTCGCGAGCCACGACGATGCGGCCGTACGCGCCGCGCTGCCGCGGCAAATCGAACTGTTCCAGCAGCGCTTCCTGCGGCCGCAAGGCTGGTTCGAATGCAAAACCTCGGCCGGTGAAGTGGCGCGCGCCGACATGCCGTCGACCACCCCTTATCACCTCGCCACCGCTTTCGACGCGTTACCGGCCTGAAGCGCCAAAATTCCGGGGCAGGCCAGTCCGGGGCAACCCTTAATACCAAGGGTTTACCCTGGTTCGAGTAATGCGTTTTTTGCGCCGTTGACACCGGAAAAACCCCCAAACCTGGGAATACCCGAATACTGGTTGATTGGCGTCCGTCATAAAGACGTGATACAACTCGTACTTCGCGCTCGATCTCGGGTTGAGAAGTAGCGGTCGCGAATGCAATACACAACATTTACTGGATTAAAAATGGCAACAGGTACTGTGAAGTGGTTTAACGATGCAAAGGGCTTTGGTTTCATTACGCCGGACGACGGCGGCGAAGACCTGTTCGCGCACTTTTCGGAAGTTCAAGGCAGCGGCTTTAAGTCCCTGCAAGAAAACCAAAAGGTGTCGTTCGAAGTGAAGCAAGGCCCGAAGGGCAAGCAAGCTGCGAACATCACGCCGGCCTAAGTACCCACGGTACTTTGAGCTTTGCGTAGGCGCTTGCGCCTGACAAAAAAATGGCCCGCTTTTGCGGGCCATTTTCTTTTTGCGGCTGCCTGATTTTTATGCGCAGACGATTTAAATCGCGCGCATTCGCGACAACGCAAATTGCGCAGATTGGACCGGCATTGCGTCGAACTGTTGTGTCCGCAACACAGCTTCAGAAATTTCGAAGACGGAAACCGCCTCCTTCAATTGCTGCGTCTGTTGATGCAGCGAAGCCGCCGCTGCCGCCGCCTCTTCCACGAGCGCCGCGTTCTGCTGCGTCATCTCGTCCATCTGAACCACGGCCTGATTCACCTGCTCGATGCCCGTGCTCTGTTCGAGCGACGACGCGCTGATTTCCGCCATCATCTGCGTGACGCGGGAAATGGACGCCGACACGTTGCTCATCGCCTCGCCGGCGTGCTCGACCAGCGCGGAACCGCCCTGGATTTCGGCAACCGACTCGCTGATCAGCGTCTTGATCTCCTTCGCCGATTGCGCGCTGCGCTGCGCGAGCCCGCGCACTTCGCCGGCCACGACCGCGAAGCCGCGGCCCTGCTCGCCCGCGCGCGCCGCCTCGACGGCCGCATTGAGCGCGAGGATATTGGTCTGGAACGCAATGCCGTCGATCACCGAAATGATCTCGGCAATCTTGTCCGAGCTTTGCGCGATGCCGCGCATCTTGTCGACGACCTTGTCGACCACTTCGCTACCGCGCGAGGTCGCTTCCAAAGCGGTCTCGGCGAGCGCATTGGCCTGACGCGCGTGGTCGGCATTCTGACGCACGGTGGCGGTCAATTCCTCCATGCTCGACGCCGTTTCTTCCAGCGATGCCGCCTGGTTCTCCGTCCGTGCGGACAAATCGGCGTTGCCGGTCGCGATTTCATCGGCGCCAAGGTGAATCGAATCGGCGGATTCGCGCACGGTCTGCACAGTGCGAGCGACGCTTGCTTGCATCTTCGCCAGGCCCGAGAACAGCCGGCCGATTTCATTCGTGCCGCGCGCGGCGATCGGCTGATCGAGGCGCCCTTGAGCGATGCGCTCGAAGTGACGGCCGGCTTCCTCGAGCGGCGCGACCACGCCACGGCGCAACGCCAGATGCACGGCGAACGTTCCGCCGACCAGCGCCAGCAAAATCACAATGCTGACGACGCGGAAAGTCGCCATGCGCGTGTCGATCGAATCCAGCGACGCGCGGCTCGCGGCGTTACCGAACTGCGTGAAGTTATGGAGCTCGGTCAGATAGGCGTCCTGGAACGACTGCGTCGGCTGATCGAGAAAAGCCTGAATGTTGTTCGCGTCGAGAAACTGCGCGAGCTCGCTGAGCGCGCCATGCAGCTTCTTGTAGCGCTCGGCAAGCGCCGCCGCGCGCGCGCCGTTTTCGTCGCTGGTTTTCGGCGCGCTCGAGAACGCGTTGAACGACTGCTCGGCGGCCGTGAGCTGCTCGCGGGCATGCTGGACGATGTCCGTCGGCTCCGCGCCGCCGCGCACCATCCGCGTACCGGCGCGCGACAGGTTGATACGCGCGTCCATCAGATGCTGCGTCGTTTCGTTGACGGCATCGACCTGCTTCAACGCGATATTCGCGAGGTCGCCAACGTCGTGATGGGTACGCGTCAACGACCAGAAACCCAACCCCACCGTGACAAGCTGGAAAACGCAGAACGCGGCCAGGACACATAACAGGCCGGATGCGACCTTGATCTTGCTGAACATCGTGAACACCTGAAGGCAAAGAATAACGGGAGCTACGTCAGGGTTAACGGCAGCATCAAAGCTGGCTGAAGATCAAATTCGTCAAAGTTCGCCTTACGGTGCGTTTACGTCGGCCATCGTCTGAATTTCTGTCGACCGACACAAGCATGCCGCGCAGATATTTCCGATTCACCTTGACGGCGTGCGTCGGCGCTTCCTAGAGTGGGTAGGGACCGACGAGCGCACCCTCGTGCGCGATGCCACCGCGGGCCTTCCTCGAAGGAATCACAATGACTGACCTACTCGACCGGGCGCGCGGCGCATTGCACGCCCAGCCGTTCAGCATGCTGTTAGGCGCCGAGCTGATGTACACGGGCACCGGCGAACTCGCGCTGAGCCTGCCGATCCGCGACGAACTGCGGCAGCAGCACGGCTTCGTGCACGGCGGCGTGATCAGCTATCTCGCGGACAACGCGCTGACCTTTGCCGGTGCGCTCTCCCTGGGGCCGAAGGTCGTGACGGGGGAATATAAGATCAACTATCTGCGTCCGGCCGTGAACGGGACGCTGATTGCGAGGGCGCAAGTGGTGTATGCAGGCCGCCATCAGGCGACCTGCCAGTGCAACATCTTCGTGATGGACGGCAACCGCGAGAAACTCGTGGCGGTTGCACAAGGCACGGTCAACCGGATCGGTGAGAACGGCGACCACGAACCGGCGAATTGAAGTCGACGACGTGAAGTTGACGACGTGAAGTTGACGCGAAGTTCACGTTGAAAGCGCGAGGCTCATGCGCCCCGCGCCCCGCGTCGGCCGCGAGCGTTTTACTCCGCCGCGTAGGTCTTCTGCGTTTGCTCGCCAAGACCTTCGATGCCGAGGCGAATCGTCTGCCCCGGCTTCAGATACACCGGGTTCGGCTTCACGCCCATGCCCACTCCAGGCGGCGTGCCAGTGGAAATCACGTCGCCCGGTTGCAGGCTCATGCACTGCGACACATACGAAACCAGCTTGGCGACGCCGAACACCATCGTCTTCGTGTTGCCGTTCTGATAGCGGTGACCGTCCACTTCGAGCCACAGGCCCAGGTTCTGCGGATCGGCGACTTCGTCGCGCGTGACCATCCACGGGCCGATCGGGCCAAACGTGTCGAAGCCCTTGCCCTTGTCCCACGTGCCGCCGCGTTCGATCTGCCATTCGCGTTCCGACACGTCGTTGATCACGCAATAGCCGGCGACGTAGTCGAGCGCATTCGCTTCGTCCACGTACTTCGCGGGCTTGCCGATCACCACGCCGAGTTCCACTTCCCAATCGGTTTTCTTCGAGCCGCGCGGAATTTCCACGTCGTCGTTGGGACCGGAAATCGCGCTCGTCCACTTGTTGAAGATCACCGGTTCGGCGGGCACGGGCAGATTCGATTCAGCCGCGTGATCCGCGTAATTCAAGCCGATGCAGATGAATTTGCCGATCTTGCCGACGCACGGACCAATGCGCGGATTGCCTTCGACCAAGGGCAGCGAGGCCGCGTCGACTGCACGCAGTTTGGCGAGGTTTGCGTCGGTCAACGCCGCGCCGTCGATGTCGGCAACCACGCCGGACAGATCGCGAATCTTGCCTTGCGCGTCGAGCAAGCCCGGCTTTTCCTGGCCTTTCGGCCCGTAACGAAGCAGTTTCATCGTTGCACTTTCCTCTGGGTTTCAGTGGTGTTCAGTTGGTACGTCAACGCGCGCCGGCTCAGGCAGGCGCGCATGAATCAGTTCGACCAGCCGCCGTCGATCACATGCGCATGGCCGGTCGTGAACGCCGATTCGTCCGACGCGAGATACAGCGCCAGTGCGGCGATCTCTTCCGGCTTGCCGATGCGGCCCATCGGCTGACGCGCGACGAACGCGGCCTGCACGGCTTCGAGCGTCGCGCCTTGCGCCGCGGCCTGCGCGGCGATTCGCTGTTCGAGCGACGGCGACGACACCGTGCCCGGGCAAATCGCGTTACAGCGTACACCACGCGTGATGAAGTCCGCGGCGACCGATTTGGTCAGCCCGACCACCGCCGCCTTCGACGCGCTGTACGCGAAGCGATTCGGCACGCCCTTCACGCTCGACGCCGCCGACGACATATTGATGATCGAGCCGCCGCCGCGCTCGAGCATGCCTGGCAGGAATGCGCGGATCATCCGGTACATCGCCTTCGCGTTCAGGTCGAACGCGAAGTCCCAATCTTCCTCGCTGCATTCGAGGATCGAGCCCGCATGCACGAAGCCCGCGCAGTTGAACAGCACGTCGATCGGACCGATTTCGGCGGCCAATGCCTTGATCGCCTCGCCGTCGAGCACGTCGAGCTTGCGCGCCTCGACCGGCTTGCCGGCGAGGCCGTCGATGCGAATGTCCGTGGCGATCACACGCGCGCCTTCGCGTGCGAACATTTCCGCGGTCGCGAGCCCGATGCCCTGTCCCGCTGCGGTAATCAATGCTGTCTTGCCGGCCAGTCTTTGCGTCATCTACGACTCCAGTTGAATGGGCTTAACCTGTGTTGGTCCGTTTGCTTGGGTCACATCACAGTCGATAAAACGCTGCGGCGTTGCCGCCGAAAATCGCTTCGCGCTCGCTGTCGGCAAGCGACGCAAGCAGCGTGTTCGCCACCGAATGCCACAGCAGATAATCGCCGTTGAGTTCGAGCACCGGCCAGTCGCTGCCCCACATCAGCCGCGCGGGACCGAACGTGGCCAGCAGATGCTCGACGTAGGGCCGCAGCGTGTCTTCGGTCCAGCCTGGCGACGCCTCGGTCGCGAGTCCGGACAGCTTGCAGTGCACGCCGGGCAACGCGGCGAGCCGCGTAATTGCATCCGCCCAGGTCTGCCAGCCCGCCTGACCGTAGCGGATCGGCGGCTTCGCGCCGTGGTCGACCACGATGCGCAGCGCCGGAAAGCGTCGCGCGAAGGTTTCAACGTGTTCGACGTGCCGCGCGTAGATCAGCGCGTCGAAAGCGAGGTCGTGTGCGATCAGCGCGTCGATGGCCGGCGCGAGATCGGGATTCGCGATCCAGGTATCGTCGGGCAGATCTTGCAGCATCGGGCGCACGCCCTTGAACTTGGGCTCGTCCGTGAGCGCGTCGATCAAAGCCGGCGCGGTGGGCAGCAGCAGCGGCACCCAGCCGACCACGCCGGCAATCGACGGCTCGTTGCGCGCGATGTCCAGCAAATAACGCGTTTCGTCGATGGTCGGCGCCGCCTGCACGACCACCGTTTTCTCGATGCCGGTTTGCTCCCGCAACGGCGCGAGATCCGCCGGGCCGAACGGCCTGTACAGAATCTCGAGTTCCGGCGTGAGCCATTCGTAATCGCCGCGGGCGGGGTCCCAATAGTGCTGGTGGGCATCGATACGCATGTTCGGATCAGTCCTCTGGCGCGGGCGCGCGGGCGTCGAGCAGGCCCTCGTCGCGCAAGGCGGACCACAAGGCCGCCGGGATGGGCAACTCGAACGACGCCGCGTTCTCGCGCAGTTCTTCGGCACTGCGCGCGCCGGTCAGCACGGTGGCGACCGCCGGATGCGCATACGGAAACTGCAAGGCCGCGGCGGCGAGCGGCACGCCGTGCGCGCGGCACACCGCTTCAAGCCGCGCAACACGCTCGATCACTTCGCGCGGCGCCTCGCCGTAGTTGAATTTCAGATCGCCTTCGACACCGCGCGCCAGAATGCCCGAGTTGAAAGCGCCGCCCAACAGGATGCTGACGCCGCGCTGTTCACACGCCGGCAGGAGGTCGTCGAGCGTCGTCTGTTCGAGGAGCGTATAACGGCCCGCAAGCAACGCGCAATCGATATCGAACTCGGCCATCGCGTCGAGAATCACGGCGCTTTCGTTCACGCCGAGTCCCACGGCCTTCACCGCGCCGGCCGAGCGCAGTTCGTCGAGCGCCCGAAAGCCGCCGCCTTCGGTCAGTTGCCGCCAGTAATGCGGATTGTTGTCGCCGTGCGTGACGCGGCCAATGTCGTGCACCAGCAAAATGTCGATGTCGACGATGCCGAGCCGCTGCTGGCTGTCTTCGAACGAACGCAGAATGCCGTCGTGCGTGTAGTCGTAAATCGCCTCGAAGGGCAGCGGATTTTGCCAGCCTTCCTTGCCGTCGTAGGGCGTCGTGCGCGGCACGAAGCGGCGGCCTACCTTGGTCGACATCGCATACTCGCCACGCGGATAGCGGCGCAATGCGTCGCCCAGACGATGCTCCGCCTTGGTGTGCCCGTAATGCGGCGCGGTGTCGAAATAGCGCACGCCGGCGTCCCACGCGGCCGCGATGGTCGCGTGCGCTTCTTCATCCGACAGATCGCGATAGAGGCCGCCAAGCGGCGCACTGCCGAGGCTCAAGCCGGTTAATTCCAGCGCGCTACGCCCGACGCGGCGGCGCTGCCGAACCTTCGAACCGATCGTTGCGGTCATGTACCCGTCTCCATCCTGGTCACACTCTGTCGAATGAGCTTTTTATCACACCGCGAGCCGACGCTCAGTGCGGTTCTTCACTGCGGTTCTTGCGCTGCCTTATTGCGTTGCGTTACTGCGGCTCGACCGCAACAACACGACGCGGCGCCGCCACGCTCGACGGCAGGCACGCGGGCCCGACCGGCTCGAACGTCTTGTACGTCAGAATGAATTCCTGGTGGCCCAGCATTTCCGATTTCGACGCCGCGCCTTGCGACACCGCCACGGTCTGCTCGAACACCTCGCGGCCCACTTCGTCGAGCGTGCCGCGCCCCTCCAGAATGCGGCCTGCGTCGACGTCCATGTCGCCGGACAGATTGCGATACGTGGCGGGATTCGCGCACACCTTGATGACCGGCGAGATCGCCGAGCCCACCACCGAACCGCGTCCGGTCGTGAACAGAATCACATGCGCGCCGCACGCAATCAGTTCGCCGATTTCCGCATTGTCGCTGATGTTCGGAAAGCCGAAACGCGGCTCGCCGTCCGGCACCACGTCGAGCAGATACAGGCCGCCGGTCGGCGGAATATCGCCCGGCTTGACGATGCCCGCGATTGGCGACGCCCCGCTTTTCGCATACGCGCCGAGCGACTTTTCTTCCTGCGTGGTGAGGCCGCCGTCCGCGTTGCCGACCGCGAAACTGCCGTGGCCGAGAATCGAGTAATAGCGCGCCGCCTTGGCCACACACTCGACGATCGCATCGCCGAGTTCGGGCCGCGCCGCGCGCGTCTTCATATGAAACTCGCAGCCCACGAGTTCGCCGGTTTCCTCGAAGATGCAGGTCGCGCCCGCGTCGATCAGATGATCGAACGCACGGCCCACGGCCGGATTCGCGGTGATGCCGCTGGTGCCGTCGGAGCCGCCGCAAATCGTGCCGACCACGAGTTCGCTCAGCGCCATCGGCACCTTCTGCTGCGCGGCGAGCTGCTCGCGCGCGCCGCGAACCCAGTCCACGCCATACTGAATCGTGCTGCGCGTGCCGCCTTTCTCCTGAATGGTCAGCACTTCGACGGGACGGCCGCTCGCGCGCACGACATCGACGAGGTAGTGCTTGTTCATGCTCTCGCATCCCAGCGACACGAACAGCACCGCGCCGACGTTCGGATGCGTGGTCAGCCGCTCGAGCATTTTCTCCGCGTAGCCGTTTGGATAGCAGCCGGGAAAGCCGATCAGATGAACCGGCGCTTCATGCGCCGCGCCGGCCTCGCCGAACGCGTCGAGCGGCTCGCGAAACTGCGTGACGATCTCGCGCGCCACGTGATGCGCGCACTCGACCAGATACGCGACGGCAACCACGTTGCGGATGCCCTTGCGGCCGTCGCTGCGCAGGTAGCCTTGCAGCGTCGGCTGTTGCGCAGAGGCGCTTGCTACGGATGTCTCAGTCATGTTCATTCCAGCGCGGCGCAAGGCCGCCTCGTGATGCGCAAATCAGTGGTGGACGAATTGATGACCCGCGTCGTGCGTGTACGTCGGCAGGTAATCGCTTTCGAGGTTGTGCGTATGCAGATGCTCGCCGCGCGGCACCGCTTCGGTGACGTGGCCGATCACGGCGCCGTAGCGCAGCACCTTGTCGTCTTTCGCCAGATCGCGGCGCGCCACCTTGTGCCCGAGTTCGATGGTCCGCGACAGCGTGACGCTCTCGCCTTCGATCTGCACCTGCGTGCCGGCGTCGAGACGCGCCGCCGCGATCAGGCAGTTGTCGTCCGGACTGAGCAGGATCAGTCGCGGATCGGTTTCTTGTTGGCGGCTCGTCAAATGAGTTCTCCGTCAGGCCGTTGAATGAGCGTTGTGTTAGTTCTGGCCTTCGCCGCTCGCGAGGCGCGCCACCATCAGCGAGCCGAGGATGATCGCGCCGTAGATCGCCTGAATCCAGAACGACGGCACTTGCGCCAGCGTCAGCAGGTTTTGCACGACGCCGAGCAGCAGCACGCCGGAGAGCGCGCCGATCATCGTGCCCTTGCCGCCGTCGAGCGAAATGCCGCCGATCACCGCTGCCGCGAACACCGTAAAGATCATGCCGTTGCCCTGGTTCGCATTGATCGCGCCGACATAGCCGGTCACGATCAGGCCGCCAAGCGAAGCGAGCATGCTGCCGAGAATGAACACGCCCCACGTGATGCGCTCGACGCGAATGCCCGCCGCGCGCGCCGCTTCCGGATTGCCGCCGATCGCATACAGCGCGCGGCCGAGCCGGTGATAGCGCAGCATGAAGGCGGCGATCGCGAACGCCACCGCGGCGAGCCACACCGACAACGGCAAGCCCAGCACGATGGTGGTCGCGAGCGAGAAGAACGACGGCGGCATGTCGAACAGCGTGCCGCCCTTGGTCGCGCCGACGAGCATGCCGCGCAGCACGATCAGCATGGCCAGCGTGACGATGAAGGCGTTCAGCCGCAAACGCACCACCAGAAAACCGTTGATCGCGCCGACTACTGCGCCGACCGCGAGAATCGCCAGCAAGCCGGCCGCGGCGGGCCATTGCGTGCCGAATCCGGCGGAGGCGGCCGGCATCACGAGCATCGCGCCCACGGCCGGCGCAATGCCGACCGTCGATTCGAGCGACAAATCGAATTTGCCCGTCAGCACGATCAGCGATTCGGCGAGCACGACAAGCGCGAGCGCCGCCGACGCGCCGAGCACGCTGATCAGATTCGCACGCGTGAGAAAGCTCGGGCTCACGAACGCGCCGATCACGATCAGCAGCACGAGCGCCGGCAACAACGCGAGCTCACGCAAGCGTGCAAGTTGCGAGCGTCCGCGTTTGCCGCGCGAAGCCGACGCAGATGCAGATGCGGATGCGGACGCTTGCGCGTGGACATGGGCCTGCGCCGCGCCGAACGCGGGACTGGGCACACTATTCTTCATGGAGACTTACTCCTTCAACGGATGCAATCAGATCCTGGTCCTGCCATCCCGCGGGAAATTCCGCGGCGATACGGCCTCGGAACATGACGAGAACACGGTCACAGGTGCGCAGATCGTCGAGTTCGCCGGACACGACCAGCACGGCCTTGCCTTCTTCGCGCACGCGATCCACGACGGAGAGCAGCGCTTCTTTCGATTTCACGTCGACGCCCGCCGTGGGGTCGATCAGCACCAGCACGTTGGGATTGGTGGCGAGTGCGCGCGCCATCACGACCTTCTGCTGATTGCCGCCCGATAGGCCGGATACGACGTGCTCCGGTCCCTGAGCGACGATGCCGAGCGCGTCGATCATCTTCTGGCCGAACGCGTTTTTCTTTGCGGGCGTCGCGATGCCGAACTTGCCGAAGAGCCGCGCGATCGTCATCGACGCGTTTTCCGCGATCGATTGCGTCAACACGAGCCCCTCGTGATGGCGGTCTTTCGGCACGCAGCCGATGCCGTGCGCGAGCGCTGCGGGCACATCGCCGGGCGGCAGGCTCACGCCGTCCACGCTGATCGTGCCGCGCTTCGCCGCGCGCAAGCCGGCAATCGCTTCCGCCACGCTTGTGCGGCCGCTGCTCGTCGCGCCGGTCAAGCCGACGACTTCGCCGCGCTTGACGGCGAACGACACGTCTTCGTAATCCGCGCCGCTGAGCCGGTCGACTTGCAGCGCAATCGCGGTGTCGGCGCGCAACGGTTCGCGCGCCGCCGCATCCGCGACCAGAAGGCCGCCGCGTTCGCCCGTCATCGCTTCGATCAACTGTTCGCGCGGCAACGCGGAAACCGGCGCGCTGACGATATGCCGCGCGTCGCGCAATACTGTGACCGCCTGGCAAATCTCGTACACCTCCTGCAGATGGTGCGAGATGAACAGAAAGGTCACGCCTTCGCGCTGCAATTCCTCGATGCGCCGAAAGAGCCGCTTGATTTCGTCGCCGTCGAGCTGCGCGGTGGGTTCGTCGAGGATGATGAAGCGCGCGCCGTACGACAACGCCCGCGCGATCTCGACGAGTTGCCGCGCCTCGACGCTCAGGTCGCCGGCGCGCGCGTCTTCACGCACGTCGATCTTCCAGTGGTCGAGCAAGGCGCGCGCGTCGCGGCGCATGGTTCGCCAGTCGATCACGCCGCCTCGCGACGGCTGCCGGTTGATGAACAGATTTTCCGCGACGGACAGGTCGCGAATGATCGTCGAATGCTGATACACGCAGGCCACGCGCTCGCGCCATGCATCGCGGTCGGCGAGGGGCGGCGCGGGCTCGCCGTTAAAGCGCACGTCGCCGGTATCGGGTTTGCGCAAGCCGGTCAGGATCGACACGAGCGTCGACTTGCCCGCGCCGTTGCGCCCGACGAGCGCATGCGACTCGCCGGGCATCACGCGAATGCTCACGTCGTTCAGCGCCGCCGTCGAGCCGTAGCGTTTGGTGACCGACAATGCTTCGACCACCGAAGCAATTCGCATGGATGAAGCGCGCTCGCTGATGTCGCCACTGATGTCGCCGCTCATGTCGCCGCTCATTTGACGGTGTTGCCCCACAGCGCCTTGTCGTCGACATTCGACTTCGTGACGAGCGGCGCGGGCAACTGGTCTTCGAGGATGCCCGGCGCGAGCTGGATGATCGTGCTGCCGTGATCGGTCGGGCCGGGCTTGAAGGTCTGCCCGGCCAACGCCGCCTTGATGTAGTAGAGGCCGTACTTTGCGTACGAATCGGCGGGCTGCGACACGGTGGCGTCGATGTCGCCGCGGCGGATCGCGTCGAATTCCTGCGGAATGCCGTCGTTGCTGACGATCACGACGTGCTTTGCGTCGCCGGCCGGAAACAGCATCTGCTTGCGACGCAGCGTTTGCAGCGTCGGCGACAGATACACGCCGCCCGCCTGCATGTAGATCGCCTTCACGTCGGGATTCGCGGTAAGCAGGCTGTCGAGTCCGGTAGCCGCGACGTCGCCCTTCCAGCTCGCCGGAATTTCCAGCAGCTTCAAACCGGGAAAGCCCTTCAGGCATGAGCGGAATGCCTCGGAGCGGTCGCGTCCGTTCACCGAACCGAGGTCGCCCATGATCTGCACGACCTTGCCCGACTTCACGTGTTCGCCGATGTACTTGCACGCCTTTTCGCCGTACGCGTGATTGTCGGCGCGCACGACCATCGCGATCTTGCCTTGCGTCGGCGCGACGTCGACGGCGACGACCGGCACGTTGCGCGCCGTCGCGGCGTCGAGCGCGCGGCTGATCGCGGCGGAGTCGAGCGGGCCGACCACGATGCCCTTCGCACCCAGGTTCAACAGGTTGTTCATGTCGGTGATCTGCTGCACCGGATCGCCGTTCGAATTCACCGGCGCGAGGATGTCGATGCCCATCTCCTTCGCGTACTTCGGCAGATAGTTGTTATACGACTGCCAGAACGGCGACGTCAGCAGCGGCAGGCCGAGGCCGACCTTGCCCGCCTCGGCGGCCTGCGCAGCGCCGCCCAGACTCAAACCGGCGATGCACGCGGACGCGGCCACGGTGAAGAGCGACTGACGGAACGAACGGGAAAACGATTGGCGAGCCGGCTTCGGCTCTTTCGCGAACGACATGACTGTGTCTCCTGATATGCGTTGTTGAACTGCGTGAACCGGTCGTGGATGCCGGCACTTCGTCCTGCGCTTTCTTATGTGCATTGGCGAGTCGGTGCGAATCTTGGCGTGCGCTCATTCACCAATGAACGTATTATTCATATACGGACTTTTCGAAGTCAAGCGAAGTGCACTGCACCAACCGTCCGTGTTTTCCCTGGACGCAT
The DNA here is from genome assembly GCF_000172415.1 of Paraburkholderia graminis C4D1M. GTDB lineage: Bacteria > Pseudomonadota > Gammaproteobacteria > Burkholderiales > Burkholderiaceae > Paraburkholderia > Paraburkholderia graminis. The sequence goes on along the minus strand of NZ_ABLD01000002.1, from coordinate 371,055 downwards.
CGGCGCGCACGGAGCGCGCTGCGGCACTTACACTCAAGCGCCACTTACTGAGAACAGCTCACGGAACTTGCTCACGATGGACGCAGAAGACAAGGACGATGCCGACCGTTATCGCGCGCCCGCGCTCGACAAGGGCCTCGACATCCTCGAGTTGCTGGCCGAGCAGAAGGAAGGGCTCACGCGCGCCGAGATCACGAAGCTGCTCGGGCGCAACGCGAGCGAGATGTATCGGATGCTTGAGCGTCTGGTCGCGCGGCAATACGTGGTGCGCTCCACGGGCGGCGACCGCTATTCGCTTAGCCTGAAGCTGTATGCGCTGGCGCATCGTCATCCGCCGATGAACCGGCTCATCTCCGAGGCGTTGCCGCTGATGCAACGTTTCGCCGATGCCGCCGAACAATCGTGCCATCTGGCCGTGTACGACCGCGGCAATCTGCTCGTCATCGCGCAAGTGGATGGACCGGGCACGTGGGGTATGTCGGTGCGGCTCGGTTCGCGCGTCGGCTTGATCGACACCGGCTCGGGCCGCGTGATGCTCGCGTTCCAGACCGTCGAACAGCGCGCGCAGATGCTTGCCGAGCACACCAAGGTCAAGGGCGAAGTGACGATAGACCGCGAGGCGCTCGAAGCCGCGTGCGAACGGATTCGAGCGGCCGGTTTTTCGCAGAAGGACAGCCAGCAGACGTTCGGCGTGACCGACGTCACATTCCCGGTTCTCGGCCCGTCCGGCCAGGCGATTGCGGCGCTCACCTGCCCATATCTGAAGCGTATCGACGAATATGTCGCGCCCACGCTCGCGGCCGCAACGACGCTGCTGCGCGAAACGGTGCAGGCGCTTTCGATGTTTCGCGAGCAGACGGTTTGAGGTGTGGTGGAAGTGCAGTTGCGGTGTCTGCGGCGTGTGGTCGATGGAATTCGCCGCGGCAAGTTTGATTAGAAGCGGGCCGCTTGCGCATATGGTTTAGAATGGCGGCCCTCTCAAAAAACGACGCCGCGTGAAGTCATTCGTGCGCATCCATCGATAAGCAATGGCGAAACTTCTGACCGACTCCGAATTCCAGCGTTTTTCCGAACTCCAGCAAAAGCAATCGAGCTTCACGATCACACCGGAAGAAGCCGACGAACTGCGCGACATCGTCGCTCATGCGCAGAAGCGCCGCGACGATCGCGCGGCGGCAATGCAGAGCATCGAGACTTTCATCCAGCAATTCGACATCAGCCCGGACGAGCTGTTTTCGCCGGAACAGATCGGCGAAGCGGCGCGTACCTATGGCCTGATTCCGGCCGCCAAGAAGGAGCGCGTGCTGCCGCCGTCGTTCACGTTCAACGGCAAGCCGTACCAATGGACGACGCGCGCGCTGCCGGACGACATTCGCGTACCGCTGTTCGATGCGTTCAAGGCGGGGCAGTCGGTGAAGTCGTTTATCGCGACGCCGAAAGATGCGAACCGTTGCGCGGCGACGATCGCGCGTCTGGAGCGTGAAACCGGTGCGGTGTACGCGGATGCGTGGCTCGAAGAGCTGGCGGTGACGCGGGCGCAGGTTGATGAGGCGGCGGGGAAGTTGCCTGCCTAAATAATTGTTGGCCGGGCACCAGCGCGGTGGTGCCGGCTTGCTGATCTTGTCTTGTACAGATCATTGTCCTAGAGCGAGCACCTGCGCGGCTTGCTCTGCAATTGCCTTCTCATCTCCGCCTTTGGTGCGCTTTCCGCAACGCGAAAGCAACCGCCGCGCTGCGTCTCCTGCGCCAGCGCAATCGCGCGCTATTCCCTAAAACGTTGTGGAAACCGTGACCCACGTCTGCTGACGAGCTGTGTGCGCCGGAGCATGCCCGGCGCGCATCGCGTAGCTCAGTTGCGCGGCCACGCGTTTGCCGCTGAAATTTGCGCCGATCCCGTAGCCTTGCAGTCTGACGCTGCCACCGGGTATGGGGCCGTCGCCGCGCGTTCTCCCTCGTGCATCGTCGTAGAAGATTTGCAGGGATGTACCGGGAATACTGCTGAAGGACTTGCTCGCGGCGACGGAAAACACGAACCCATCGTCCACCGAGGCCGCGTTCTGATCATAGGCGCGTACCGCCGATGGACCACCAAGCCCGAGCCGCTCTGAGCTATCGAGACTGCGGCTCGCCCATTGCCCGCGCATCTGAACGGACGCGCGAATGGTCGGCGTAATCGCCTGCACGTAGGCGAGCGCCGGCTCGGCCTTATAGAAGTCGAATCGTCGCCCGCTCAACGCAGCAACACTGCCCGAGTAGTCGGATTCTCTCTGCTTCGCCGTACCGCGACTGACAATCGCGCTGTATTGAATCGCGTTCCGGCGCTCGTCGAGCTGCCCGAGCATGGTGCCGTCGACGCGCACCGAAGCAAGAACGCTGCGCTCGTCGGTGCGAAGAATGTCGCCGAACTTTTCGTCGCTGGATCGTTTGAAGTTGAGACTGGCGCCCACGTCGAGACTCACGGTGCCTGAGCGAATCACGGGGTTCGTCCCGTAGCGACTGATTACATTGGCGGAACCCGTTCCCAGGCCCGCGAACGCTTCCCCGAGTTTGTAGTCGACGCGCGAGTATGCGATACCGGCTCGACTCGCACCTAAACCTGTGAGCAGGTCGTAGGAAACACGGCCCAGGCGGGTATGGCCATCTTCGCCCGCTTTGGTCTGCATGAAGCGAGGCGTCAGATAGGCTGTCGCCTGGAACTGATCGCCGAGTCCCAGCGGATTGTTGATGCCACCAGTTACGCCGAATCTGCGCCAACCCGCCTGTCTGGAACCGGCGTTGTCGATCGCAGCGGCGCCGTAGAAGCGGTCGCCCGGCTCGACATCGACCGTGACGATTGTGCCGCCCGGTTCACTTCCGGCCGACAAGGTGGGCGTTGCAGACGCGACTCCCGGGACTTCTTCAGTCAGCCGCACGTTACGCTCGATTTCACGCAACGAAGGTTGTCCATCGCGCGACGTATGGAGAATCTCTCTCAGCCGTTCAGTGACCACGTTAGAGGTATTCTCAACATCGAGCGACTCAATGTGGCCGCGCACGATCTCGAAGTGGACGACACCGTCCGTCACTGTTTGCGGCGGAAGAATCACACGAACAAGTGAGTCACCGCCGTTGTAGAGCACGGCAGTGAGCGCGTCGCGCAACGCATGTAGCTGTGAGATGGTTACATTGCGTCCACGCCAGGGTGTGGTGAACGCGTCGGCGCGTTGTTGCTCCTCCGGGGACAGCGCACTGCCGAAATCGAACGCCGTGACGGGGAACGACAGTTCGCCGTCGTCCCGCGCGGTTGCGACCGGAGCCGATGGCTCCGCTGGGATAGCTCGGTCTAGTCCGGGCTCCGCTCCGGCTCCTCGTATGAGTTCGGGATTTTGCCGAAGCAGCGAACCCGTGCTAGTCGGTTCATAGGCATGGGCAGACGCATGCCAGGCGGTCACGCCGATTAATGGTAGCCATGCTGGCCTAAACGCGCGGCGCAGAGGCCGGGATTGAACGGCGATTTTCAAAAGGCAGTGAGGTCAGAACGTATTGCTAAAACTGCGCGAAGGACAGACGTGACGCATCCGCATCGTCACGTCAACCGACCGTTACAGGCTCGCCGATTCCGGCAGAATGCGGACGTTACCTTTAACGTTCTCCGTGTTGTCCGGCAGGTTGATCTCCGGCGCAGTCAGCTTCCCACCCAGGCGCGCAATATAAGCGTTGACGTTGATCTGCTTGCCGGCGTCGATCTTGCCCGTGTCGACAGCGAAGCTATCTAACGTGACAACCTTGCCCGCCGAGGTGCGCGACTTCGATTGCCGTGAAATGGAGCTGCTCGCATCCAATGTCACGTTCCCGTCGCGGCTGATGACGTTACCCGCCTGAGCGAGATGGCCGCCCGTCAGCACCGCGATACAGGACATGCCCGAAGGACACGACGGGCTGTACGTTTTGGACTTGACCGAGATGTCGTTATCCGCGTTGAGGTTGCCGGCGAGTTTGATATCGCCACCTCGAATATTGATCGTTTCAGCCGCGATATTCGCTGCTCGAATTTCGTTCGACCGCAACCTGTACGACCAGTAATTCGAATCGGTGTCTAACGTAACCGCGTGGGCCGCAGAGGTTTTGACGCCATCGGCCTGCTTTATGTTGCCTCCAGCCAGTAAGTATATGGAGCCGTTCGTCGACGTTACATTGGCTCGCTGATTGACGTCGCCGCTGTAACTTTCCACATACACATTTTTCACTGTTTTGATGGGCGCATTGATGTTGATAACGTTGCTCATCAATTGCGCGGTCTGAGCGTTGATCCGGCCGTTGGTGGTAATCACGCCATCAGCCGTTTCGGGACCCATGTCGCCGTATTTCATAACGGTGGAATCGATGTTGACATCGCTGCCAGCATTGATAACACCGTTCATATCGACTTTGCCGCCATAAGAGCTAATGTTCACCGATCCTTTTGACGCCAGCTTTGCGCCAGACTCAACCGTCACGTCGTGTGTCGAAGGCGCCGAATAAACGCGTGCGCGGGCAACGGACGGGTCGAGAAACGTGCCGGCCGGAGTGATTATTCCGCCCTGGGCTTCGGAACTGACTTCAATTCGATTGTCAGCCGACACACGGCCGCCTACGCTGATCTTGCCGCCGTCCATTGAAGACAGCCTGATAGTGCCGCCTTCTCTCGCAGATGCACTCGTTGCCTCAATGCGACCTGTGTTCTGAATAACGGTACCAATAACGGCACCCGTGGCGGACGTGGATAACAGGACGTCGCCGCCGTTCGCGGTAATAGAACCGTGATTCGCTGCGAGCGCATTTTGTGCCTGTTTCCCAAGCACCACCCGCAGGCTTGAATCGTTCATCACCATTGCGGCGCCATTCGCCGCACCCAACGTGACATCCTTCGCCACGATCACGCCGGAATTGGTTACCTGTGGGCCAACGAGAATGACCGCTCCCTGCGCAACGAGCTTGCCGTTGTTCGTCACATGTCCGTCTGCCTGGCCGGGATACAGATTGAGGCTCCGATAGTTGCCTCCGTATGGCTGCCCGCCGTCCATGAACTCCTGATCATGCATGTCCAGCGTCGACGCCACCAGACTTCCAACATCCACTTTCGCGCTCTTGCCGAACACAACCCCGGCCGGATTCACCACGAACACGCGCCCGTTAGCCTTCAGCGTGCCGTCGATTTGGGTCGGATTCGCGGTAGTCACACGGTTGAGCACAGCCGATGTAGCGCCCGGTTGATTGACAATCACCGACTGATCTTTGCCGATGTTGAAGTTCTTCCAGTTGACGATCATCTTGTCGCTCGACTGCGAAATCGTCGTCGTTTTGCCTTGCGTCTTGATCGCGCCGGCGCCCGCCGCTACGACACCGCCGTCCACGGCCCACGCAGTCCCCACGACTGCCATCAACATGGCTGGCAGCAGCGCCAGACGATAATTCGGCGCCACCCCGCGCCCGATTGGCTCGCGGATACATTTCTTATTCATTCGTTGACCTTTTAAGAGAGCTAACTAAATTTCTCACGCGAACGCTGAGCGCCGCACGGCATACATTTCAGCATCGATGGCAGAACGTAACCGCGTCGTAAGATTGTAGGGATACTCTCAGCCGAAGAACTTGAAGAAACGTCCGAACCTATGTGTGCTTTCGTCATCGGATAGACGGCGTTTCGCTCTCGCCAGAGTCATCCAGCGCCATCCGAAACCCCACCACGCCCGGATCTTCCGTCGGCGTCATCGTGAAGCCGCTCGCCCTTGCGAGCGCGATCATCGCGGTGTTCTCGCGCAGCGCCTCGCCCACCAGCCAATGCGTGCCGCGTGCCCGCGCATACCGGATGATCCGGTCCGTCAGCAACCGCCCGAGCCGTCGCCCCTTCTGATCCGAGCGGATCGCCACCGCAAACTCGGCCGTTTCGTTATCGGGATCGGCAACCGCGCGCACCACGCCGAGCGTGCGCGAAACGCCGGCTTCGTCCCGCACGGTCGCGATCAGCGCCATTTCGCGGTCGTAGTCGATCTGCGTCATGCGCGCGAGCTGCGAATGATCGAAGCTGCCGACCGCGCCGAAGAACCGCAAGCGCAGATCCTCAGGCGTCATCGCTTCGACGAAATCGTGATGCGCGGCCTCGTCTTCCGGGCGAATCGGCCGCACGGTCACACGCAGACCTTCCCAGTCGAGCGTCTCTTGGAAACGGCGCGGATACGGCACGATCGCAAGCCGGCTGCGTTTCGCCGCAATGCTGACGATCGGCTCAAGCACCGCGACGTGGTCGTCGTACACATTGAGCGTCAACGACAATCCGACGATCTCCTTCACATCGCACACCGCGTGCGACAGCGCCGTGAGCGCAGCGAGCGCCGGCTCGGGCGCGACGAGCCGCGCATAAGGCGACCGCGTGACGATGTCGCGCGCGAGAACCGGGTTCAACGGCGGCAGGCCGTACACGCGCAACGGCTCGGAGACACCATCGTCGGATGGCGCCGTGAAGCGGAACACCGGGCCAAAGTTATCGTCGTCGTGAAGCGCGACCGCAATGCCGACTATCGGCTTGGCCTCATGCGCGCCGCCCGCTTCGTTTTCGACCCGAAGCCCGAACCGCTCCAATAGGCCCGCCGCGGCTTCGCCGGTTAGTTGGTGCTCACCTGCCGCGAGCGCCGCGCAAACCTGCGCTTGCGCGGCGTCGATTGCGTCGGGGACTTCGGCAGGCAAACCCTCGGGCGTCTGCATCAGCAATTCGCGCCCCATCCGATAATCGACGAGACGTGCGAACGCGCGGGCGAGCCGTTGCGGCGTCGTGTGAACCGGAATGCCTTGCGCGTGCAACGCATCGCGCGTAGCCGCGTCCACGCCGCCAAAGAAACACGCGAGCAGACCGCGATAGGCGAACCGCTGATTCGCGATCAACGCCTGCGCCACCTCGTCGACCGGCGCGCTATGCGTCGATGCATGCACGACGAAAGCCGTGCCGGTGCCGCGATGTTGCGCCAGCAGCTTTAGCGCCGTGCCGAAATGCTCGGGACGCGCGTCGTCGCCGAGTTGCAGCGGATTGCCGCCGATCACGTTCGGCAACGCTTGCTGCAATGCCTGCGATGCTTCGTCCGGCCACGGCGCGAGCGTATCGCCGGCGGCGGCGAAGGCGTCGCAGGCCAATGTTGCGAGGCCGCGGTCGCTCGTAATCAGCGTCGCCGTCGCGCCCGCCGCGACGCGGCCCACGCCGAGCGTCTCGATTTCGTCGAGCAAATCGTCGAGCGCGTCCACGCGCACCATGCCCGCGCGGCGGAACGCAGCGGTGTAAAGCGCGTCCGCGGGATCGGCGCGGCCCGAACGCAGCGCGAGCACCGGCTTGTTGCGCGCCGCGGCGCGAGCCGCCGACATGAACTTGCGCGCCGCCCGCACGCTGTCGAGTTCGAGCAGAATCGCGCGCGTGCCGGGATCGCTCGCCAGATAGTCGAGGACGTCGCCCGCGTCGACGTCGGCCTCGCCGCCCAGCGCGACCGCGTGCGAAAAACCGAGGCCGCGCGCGTGCGCCCAGCCGAGCACGGCATTGGTCAGCGCGTTCGATTGCGACACCCACGCGACGCCGCCCGCCTTCACCGTGCACGACGGCGCGCCGAAATGCGCGCGCAGCGCCGGCGACACGACGCCGAGACTACCCGGCCCGACGATCCGCAGCAGATGCGGCCGCGCCGCCGAAAGCGCATGCCGCAACGCGAGCCGGTCGTCATCGCAGCGTGCTTCGCCGACGATGATCGCCGCGCGCGTGCCCAAGCCGCCGAGCTTGTGAATGATCGAAGGCCAGGTCGCGGGCGGCGTGCAGATCAGCGCGACGGTCGGCGCTTGAGGCAAGTCGCCGGCATCGGCGATCACCGCGTGGCCGTTGAGCGTGTGGTACTTCGGATTGACGGGCCACAGCGGGCCGTCGAAGCCGCCTTCCAGGAGCCGCGCCCACACCATCGCGCCGGTGCTGCCCGGCCGCTCGGAAGCGCCGATCACGGCGACGGATTTCGGTCGGAACAACGCGTCGAGATTGCGAACGGTCACAGGCGCTCCGCAGATGAAAGGGCGCGCCGCTCGGGCGTCGACGCGCGCGTCTTCGTCAGGATAGGCGAAGTGGAGCGATCGCGCGGCGCTTCTCGAACGCAAGCCTTGGCCGCCGTCAATCGACGCTTGATTAACGCGACCGCGCGCCCGGATTTTTTTAGCGTGCGCAGGCAAAATACCGCGCTTCAGTGCGACAATCGCAGACGATCCGCGCGCCTTCCCATCGGCCGCACTGCCCCGGATGTCAAAGAATCAGAAGGTGATGTATGCGACGCTTGCCATCGCTCATCGCGTTGCGCTTTTTCGAGGAAACCGCGCGCCACATGAGCTTTAATCGCGCGGCGAGCGCACTGTGCGTGACGCAAGGCGCCGTCAGCCGGCAGATCAAGCTGCTCGAGGAATCGCTCGGCGCGAAGCTGTTCGAGCGCGACCACAAGGGCATCCGTCTGACGCCGGTGGGCGTGCAGTTTCTGCCTTGCCTGTCCGACGCATTCGATACGATCGAGCGCGGCTTCCGTCAGATCACCGCGGCCAAGGGCCGGCGCCGTCTCGTGGTTGCCGTGCCGCCCACGTTCGCGACGCAGTGGTTCTCGCCGCGGCTCGGTTCGCTGGCCGACGAAATGCCCGACGTCGAATTGTCGATCCGCACCGAGCCCACCACGGACTGTCATTGCAACATCCGCTTTGGCCGGCACGCGCTGGCCGATACGCATTCCGAACTGCTGATGACCGAGCGCCATGTGCTCGTGGGTGCGCCGAGGTTGCTCGGCGAGCCGCTCGACAGGCTGCTTGAACACATGCCCGCGCTGCATGTGCTGCACAACGACGCAAGGCTCGACCTATGGCCGAACTGGCTGGCCACGGCGGGGCTGCCCGCGCGTTACGCGGAAAACGGCATTGAATTCTCGACGCTCGAACAGGCGATTCGCGCGGCGCGCAAGGGCGCGGGACTGGCTATCGTCGACAGGAACATGATCGTCGAGGAACTCACGGACGGCAGTCTTGCACGCTTCTCGGACGTTGAAGTGGCCGGCCCGTTCGGCTACTGGCTCGACGTCGCGCCGCAGCACGCCGCGCTTGAATATGTGCAGGCGTTCGCGGCCTGGCTGCGGGAAGAAGTATTGAAGATGGGCTGATGAAGCGGTGGTGCGGCGGCAGTGCCCATGCAGGCAATGAGCCCGCAATAGAATGGAAAAAGCCGCGTGGGCATGACTGCTCCACGCGGCTTTTTGTTGTTGCGTAAGTTTGTTACGTAAGCCGCTGTGAGCTCGCGGCCCGCCTGCGTTACATCGCCTTCTTGAACGGCGCGCCCGAATGCTCGCGCAACTCGTTGAACACGATCTTCGGCCACGCCTTTTGCGCGACTTCGATTTCCGAGACATGCGAAGCGAGATACGTCGGTGCGTCGGATGCGTCGAGCGCGATTCGCGCCGCGTATGAATCGGTGAAGCGGCGCAGCTCGGCCGGATCGTCGCAAGTGACCCAGCGCGACATGCGATAGCGCGCGGGCGCCATGCGCACATCGACCTTGTACTCAGTCGACAGCCGATGCGACACCACTTCGAACTGCAGTTGACCAACCGCGCCCAGGATCATCAAGCCGCCCACTTCCGGACGGAACACCTGAATCGCGCCTTCCTCGCCGAGTTGCTTCAACGCTTCGCCAAGCTGCTTGGCGCGCATCGGATCGACCACTTCGACGGTCTGAAAAATTTCCGGCGCGAAGAACGGCAGCCCGACGAATTGCAGCGCTTCGCCTTCGGTCAACGTATCGCCGAGACTCAGCGTGCCGTGATTCGGAATACCGATGATGTCGCCCGGATACGCCTCGCTCACCGTCTCGCGCCGCTGCGACAGGAACGTCACCACGTTATTCGCGCGGAATGTCTTGTTGGAACGCGTCACCTTCACGGCCATGCCGCGCTCGAAACGCCCCGAACACACGCGGATGAACGCCACGCGGTCGCGGTGCGCCAGGTCCATGTTCGCCTGCACCTTGAACACGACGCCGGTGAACTTCGGCTCGTCGGGCATCACCGGACGCTGCACGGTCATGCGCATCGACGGCGGCGGCGCCAGGTCGACCAGCGCGTCGAGAATTTCCTTCACGCCGAAGTTGTTGATCGCGGAGCCGAACAGCACCGGCGACTGCTGACCGGCAAGAAACTGCTCGCGGTCGAAATCGGGCGTGGCGCCGGTAATCAGGTCGATCTCTTCCTTCGCCTTCACCCAGCTTTGGCCGAAGCGGCGTTCGCCTTCCTCGCTGCTCAGCGCCTGCAGCGTTTCGACGTCGCCGCCCGCCTTATCTTGCCCGGCGCGGAACACGCGAACCTGATCGCGCTGAATATCGTAGACGCCCTGGAATTCCTTGCCCATGCCGATCGGCCACGTGAACGGCACCGCCGCCACGCCCAGATGCTGTTCGATTTCGTCGAGCAGGTCGAGCGGCTCGCGCACTTCACGGTCGAGCTTGTTGATGAACGTGACGATGGGCGTCTTGCGGCTGCGGCAGACTTCGAGCAGCTTGAGCGTTTGCGCTTCGACGCCGTTCGCGCCGTCGATCACCATCACCGCGGCATCGACCGCGGTCAGCACGCGGTACGTGTCTTCGGAGAAGTCTTCGTGGCCCGGCGTGTCGAGCAGGTTGATCACCGCGTCGCCGTACTCGAACTGCATCACCGAGCTGGCCACGGAAATGCCGCGCTGCTTCTCGATCTCCATCCAGTCGGATGTCGCGTAGCGATTGCTCTTGCGGCCCTTCACGGTGCCGGCGATCTGAATCGCGCCCGAGAACAGCAGCAGCTTTTCGGTCAGCGTGGTTTTACCCGCGTCCGGGTGGGAAATGACCGCGAAGGTGCGGCGGCGTTTGAGTTCGGAGACTGACATCGGGTCTGGCGGTCACGGATAGGGGTTCGGCGGTCTTCGGAAGCGGCTGGCTTCCGGGCTGCCGCGCGTGGCGCGGCGGCGTCGAGCTGCGGGAGTCGGGTCGGGAACCCGCATCACTATGGCAACCGGGCCGCGTCGGAAAACAGGTCGGGAACGAGCGTTCGACAATACGGATAATCGCCAGCGCAGAACAGCGCAGGGAACGAATGATACACGCCGGGACGCCGGACGTGGGAAAGCCGCCCGCGAGGGGCGGCTGTCTGGGGAGGGGGATTGGGGAGGCGGAGAGTGCGTTAGGTCGTTGCAGTGGTCCGCGGGCGGTCGTGCCTTCGTGCCGTAGTGGTCGCCGTGGCGAGCGGAACTTGGCGGCGGGCGCCGGGCAGTTCGCGCGCGGTTCGAGGTTCGAGGTTCGAGGTTCGCGGTTCGCGGTTCGCGGTTCGCGGTTCGCGGTTCGCGGTTCGCGGTTCGCGGTTCGCGGTTCGCGGTTCGCGGTTCGCGGTTCGAGGTTCGAGGTTCGAGGTTCGCGGTTCGAGGTTCGAGGTTCGAGGTTCGAGGTTCGCGGTTCGCGGCGCCCGGCTTCCGGCTCCCGGCTCGCCGCGAATACGCCCTACCCGCCGCTCGCCTGGTTCAACGTCAAATGCTTCGTTTCAGGCGCCCACGCGATCGACACAACCATGCCGACGAGCAGCACCGCCGCCAGCACGATCATCGTGACGTGAAACCCGAAGCCGGCAATGCCGAGCGGCAGCAGGAACGTGCCCACCGCCGAGCCGAGACGGCTGCACGCAATCGCGAGACCGACGCCGCACGCGCGCACTTCGGTCGGAAAGCACTCCGGCGGGAACACGCCGACAAGATTCGAGAACGCCGACATGGTCAGCGTGAAAATGCCGAACGCGACGATCATCGCGAGCGTCGCCGACTCCGGCAGCACGCTCAACGCGATCAGCGAAACGCACGTCACCGCGAACGAGCCGATCAGGAAAACACGCCGCGACAGCTTGATGGTCAGCCAGATCCCAATCAGTGCGCCAAGCACGAGAAAGCCGTTCAGCAGCAGATCCGCGCCGGAATCGTTGTTCAGGTGAATCGCTTTCAGGATGGTCGGCAGGAACGTGTAAATCGCGAAGTACGGAATGACGAGACACACGAAAAACGCGCAGTTGAAAATCGTCCGGCGAATCAGGTCTTTTTCGAAGAGACGCATGAACCCGCTAGCCGTTTGCGCGTGTTCGTCGTGCACGCCGTCGAGCGTCACGTTTTCGCCAAAGTGCTTCAGCACGACCGACTTCGCCTCCGCAACGCGGCCCTTGCCGAGCAGCCAGCGCGGCGACTCCGGCGTGCCCATGCGCGCGACCAGCACGATCACCGCAGGAATACCCGCTGAAGCAAGCAACCAGCGCCACGCATCGGGCGACGCATCGGCGTAATGCATGCCCAGCACGTTTGCGACCACATAGCCGACGGTCCATATCACGCTGAACGACCCAAGCAATGTTCCGCGATGCTTGCGCGGCGAGAATTCCGCGAGAATCGCATGTCCGACGGCGAAGTCGCCGCCCATGCCGAAGCCGATCAGCACGCGCAGCAAGCACAGTTCGAAAGGCGAGTGCACGTAGAACTGCGCAAAAGCTGCCACGGTGATGATGACAAAGCTCATCAGGAAAATTTTCTGCCGGCCGAGCCGGTCCGACAGCCAGCCGAACACGAGGCTGCCGAGAAAAATGCCCATCAGCGCGGAGCTGCCGATCATGCCCATCCAGAAGGCGTCGATCGGCATCTGACGATTCATCGCGGCGAGCGCGTAGCCGATGGTGCCGAGCGCGAATCCCTCGGTGAAGTGCGCGCCGAACGTGAGGCCCGCAATCTTGACGTGAAAGGCGTTCAGCGGCACGTCGTCGATGGAAACGGCGCGCGTCGCGGACGACGCCGCAGCGGGGAACGCAGGCGCGAGGCCGAGCGCACTTGCCTGGATATCCTGATTATTCATCTTGTCTCCTGTGATTGTTCTGAGCGGCGGATGCCGCGTAACGACATCCGCCAACGGTCTAACGATCAGCGCCCCAAGCCGCCCATCATCATGTACTTAAGCTCGGTGTATTCATCGAGTCCGTACTTCGACCCTTCGCGGCCAAGGCCCGATTGCTTCACGCCGCCAAACGGCGCGACTTCGGTGGACACAATCCCTTCGTTAATGCCGACCATGCCGCTTTCGAGCGCCTCGCCGACACGCCACGCGCGCGCCAGATCGCGCGTGTACAGATACGCGGAGAGTCCGAACGGCGTTGCGTTGGCAGCGGTAACGGCTTCGTCTTCGGCCTTGAAGCGAAAGCACGCGGCGACCGGCCCGAAGGTTTCTTCTTGCGCGATCAGCATCGAACTCGATGCATCGACGAGAACCGTCGGCTCATAAAAGGTGCCGCCCAGCGCGTGCCGCTTGCCGCCGGTCAACACCTTGGCGCCCTTCTGCAATGCGTCGGCGACGTGCGCTTCGACCTTGCTCAACGCAGCCTGATTGATCAGCGGACCCTGTTCGACGTCGCCTCGCAACGCGTCGCCCACGCGCATCTTGCGCGCGGCCTGTGCGAGTGCCTGCGTGAACGCATCGTAGACGCCGTCCTGCACATAGAAGCGATTGACGCACACGCAGGTTTGCCCGGTGTTGCGAAACTTTGAAGCCATCGCGCCTTGCACGGCGGCGTCGATGTCGGCATCGTCGAAAACGATGAACGGCGCATTGCCGCCAAGCTCGAGCGAGAGCTTTTTCAACGTATCCGCCGACTGCTTCGCGAGCAATTTGCCCACGCGCGTCGAGCCCGTGAACGACAGCTTGCGCACCACGTCCGATTCGGTCAGCGCGCCGCCTATCGCGGCGGCATCGCCGGAAACGATGTTGAACACGCCCGGCGGAATGCCCGCTTTCGCGGCCAGCACGGCCAGTGCAAGCGCGGACAACGGCGTTTCTTCCGATGGCTTGAGCACCATCGTGCAACCGGCCGCGAGCGCGGGACCGGCCTTGCGCGTGATCATCGCGAGCGGGAAATTCCACGGCGTGATGGCCGCGACGACGCCCACGGGTTCGCGCGTCACGATGATCTTCGCGTTCGGATTCGGGCTCGGAATCACGTCGCCATAGGCGCGCTTCGCTTCCTCCGCGAACCATTCTAAAAAGCTCGCCGCATAGCCGACTTCGCCGCGCGCTTCCGCAAGCGGCTTGCCTTGTTCGCGCGTCAACAGCTCGGCCAGCGCATCGCGATGCTCGAGCATCAACTCGCCCCAACGCCTGACGCGCGCGCCACGCTCTTTCGCGGTCAACAGGCGCCACGCGGAAAGCGCGCGCTCGGCAGCAGCAATGGCTTGCGCCGTCTCCGCCGCGCCGCCCTTCGCGACTTGCGCGATCACTTCGCCTGTCGCGGGATTGCGGACCGCATAGGTCTCCGCGCTTTCATACCACTCGCCGCCGATGTAATGTCCGGTTCGAAGAAGTTCGCTCATGCCGCTTTCTCCAGGTTTTCGACGAACGCGCCTTGAGCAAGCCGCGGCTCGCGCGCAATGCGCTTGCCCGCGGTGTAATCGTTGATCAGATCGCACGGTGTGTAATTGCGTTCGAGTTCGAAGAACTCGTCGTCGGAGAGCGTCGTGCCGAGCGCGGCGAGCGCGCTGTCGAACTGCGCCGGCGTATCGGCGCCGACCAGCATGCTCGCTACGCCTTCGTGGTTGAGCACCCATGCCTGCGCGATCTGCGCCGCGGACACGCCGCGCCGCGCGGCGACGCGCGCGACCGACGCCGCGATTTCGCGCGACACGTTATCGCCGTACATTTGCGCGGTGAAGAAGTCGGTCTGATTGCGCGTCGAGTTGGCGTCGCTCGTCAACAGGCCGCGCGCGAGCGGACTGAACACCGACACGCCGACGCCCTGATCCTGGCAATACGGGATCATCTCGCGCTCTTCTTCGCGATACGCCAGATTCAACTGCAACTGCATGTTGATCGGCTTATGCCAGCCGTTGCGCTCGCAGACCTGCATGATCTTCGCGAACTGCCACGTGTACATGGTCGATACGCCGATATAGCGCGCCTTGCCCGCGCGAACGATATCGTTCAGCGCACTCATGGTTTCCTCGACCGGCGTGTTCACGTCGAAGAAATGCAGCATGTAGATGTCCACGTAGTCCATGCCGAGGCGCGCGAGCGAGCCGTCGATGCCGTCCATGATGTGCTTGCGCGAATGGCCGCCGGCGTTCTGATAGACGCCCATGTCGTAGCCGACCTTCGTCGTCACGACGATTTCCTCGCGGCGCGCGAGGCGCTTCAGAATGCGGCCCACGACTTCTTCGCCGACGCCCGTCGAATAGAAATCGGCGAGGTCGATGAAATTGACGCCGGCTTCGAGCGCGTGTCGAACGATGGGCTCGCTGCGCGCTTCGTCGAAAATCCACGGCTTCCAGTGCGGCGTGCCCATGTTCATCGTGCCGAGGCACAAGCGCGAAACCTTCAGACCGGATTGGCCGAGGCGAATGTATTCCATGAAACCTGTCTCCTTGTAGTTCGGATGCGGCGCGTGCGGTCGGCGCCGCGCTCCGCGTGTGGTCAGCGTTGTTTCGGCGTGTAGAAGGGATTCGAGACGTCGCGCGCGGCCGCGAACACTTCGTCGCGATGCGGCAGCCCTTTCATCGCCGCGACAATGGCGTTCCTGCACGCGCGGTAGTTGTTTTCGAAGACGGCGTCGAGGTCGTCGGTGGCCGGATTGACCCAGTTCGCCGACACGACCACCCAGTCGTTCTCCGCTTCGGCCGGGAGCGTGCCGTTCTCGAGCGACTCGGCCACTGCCTTCGCGATGCCCGCCTGCGACGCGCCCCACGTCGCGTTGCCGTGAAACTCGCTGCCGATCTGCGCCTTGTTCACGTAGAGCGTCAACGGCTTGGTCGGCACGCCCGGCCGCGCGATGACGACGAACGGCGCGTGACCCGCCGAAGGCGTCGCCAGCGCCGTCGCGAAGGCTTGCCCCGCGGGACCGTTGCGCGGGCCGACCAGCACGTTGATATGCGCGAGGTTCACGCCCGGCCCTTCGAATCCTTCGCCGATAAAGAGTTGTTTGTCCGCCGATACGCTCATGGTCTTTCCGTCGAGTTAAGTGGATGACCGATTGTGGCGTTCGGCGTCCGCGACCATGTATCGATGAGTTTTGATCCGGGGTATGAGGCGAACTCAACTCCGGGTTTGTCCCGACGAGTGCGGACGAACGTTACGACGCATCGCGTTGCCCGTGACGACGCGCGCAAAGGTGAGGGTTTTCGGGACTAGCAGCGACGAGGCGCGCAGGACAGCGAAAGGTGAGCATCCGCGAACTGCATATTGCACCGACATACCGCGCGAGGCGCCCGCCGACGCCTATCCGCGAGAGACCGATGGACGCAACCGGAGCTTCGCGCGATTCTTCGCACAGCCTGGGAATGCCCGCCAGCAAAGGCTGGCGCGGGTTTGCGGCGCGTCGGTGAGACCCGACGCTTGCGCCGGGCTCACCTCGCGGCCGGTGCGCGCCGCGGAGAAACCAGGCTCACCGAAGCAATGCCGCCAGGTGCAAGCCGCCGTTTCCTATTCACCAGTCGAATTGGGAATTTGAAGCAAAGGTGAGCGTTTTCGGGACTTGCGCAGCGGTGCGAAAAAAGCCGCGGGCATCGTCACCTGAGAGTGATGGGTCACGCAATGCGCGCTACGCGTCGATCAGATAACGATCGCGATTCTTGCCCGCAAGCCAGCCCGGCGAACGGCCACGCCCGCTCCACGTCTCGCCGGTTTTCGGGTTGCGATACTTGGCGACCGCAGCGCCTTTGCTCGCCGCCGTACGAGTTTTCGCGAAGCCGAGTTCCTCGGCCGTCAGGTCGTACTCGGCAATCTTCTGCTTGATGTCGGCGATAGCTTGCGCGATCTCCTTTTCGCGAGCCGCCGCGACTTCCTTGTGAAGCTTTTCGAGCTGAGCGGTCAACTGCTTGTAAGAGGCCATGACGAAATGCTCCCATTGATTGTGGCGGACCGACTTGCGGACGCTATCAGACCAAAAAACGCTGGAAAGAGAAAGCCCGTCATCGTGCGGCGCTTGAACGAGCGGCGGACCATCGGCGAGGCGCGCGCTCAATCATCAATTGCATCGTACACGCGACGTTCGAAGGCGACTGCCATGGGAAACGGATCGATTGAACGGCGCTGAATCAGCATGACGCCGATAAGATCTTCCACCGGATCGGCGAACCAGCTCGTGCCAAAAGCGCCGGGCCAACCGAAAGAGCCGATCGAACGATAGCCTTGCGGCAACTGCTGCGCGGGATCGTCGACGATCGACAAGCCGAGGCCGAAACCCTGACCCGCCCACATCGCATGACCGAACGCCGGCAGGCGGCGCTGCTCGCGCGTCAGAAAGTTCGAACGCATCAGGTCGACCGAGCGATGCGACAGCAAGCGCGTGTCGCCGACGCGTCCGCGCCGCAACAGCAACTGCGCGAATTGCAGATAGTCCTGCGCGGTGGAAACGAGCCCGCCGCCGCCGCTTTGAAAACGCGCCGGATTCGCCCAACGGCTCGCCGACGCGTGATCCTCGACCACGCGCCGCCGCGTGCCGGCATCGACGCCATAGGCAGTGGCCAGGCGGGCGAGCTGCGGCTCGGGCACCCAGAAAGCGGTGTCACGCATGCCGAGCGGCTCGAAAATCCGCGTGCGGAAAAACTCGCCCAGCGGCATGCCGGTCACTCGTGTGATCAATGCGCCGAGCACGTCGGTGGCGACGCTGTAGTGCCAGCGCGAGCCGGGCTGAAACATCAATGGCAATTCGGCGACGCGCGCGAGCCACGCGCTCACATCGCCGCGCGCGTCGAGACCGTTGAAGGCGGCCGCATAGGCTTCGGCTAGCGGCCCGGTCGCCGTGAAGTGATAAGCGAAGCCCGCGCGATGAGTCAGCAAGTCGAGCACGGTCAGCGGCGCGCGCGCCGGGTCGGTTTGATCGAGCGGGCCGCCGGGGTCGCGCAGCACGCGCGGCGCGGCGAATTCAGGCAGCCACTGCGCGATCGGCGCGTCGAGCGTGAGCCGGTCTTCTTCCACCAGCATGAGGATGGCGGCACTCGTCACCGGCTTGGTCATCGACGCGATGCGAAACAGCGTATCGCGCTCCATCGGCAATGACGCGGCTTCGTCGCGCAGGCCGAGCGGCTCGAAGTAAGCGGTTGCGCCGCGCCGCCAGACGAGCGCGACGACGCCGGCCACATCGCCTCGTTCGACGTAGCCCTGCAACGTACCCGTCAGCACCGCGAGCCGAGGCGATGAAAATCCCACTGCTTGCATATCGATGTTGTCCGGCCTGGCTTCGTCGATGGATCGTAATGAGGCGAAAAACCGCTGCCGACAGCAGAGGCTATCGCCTCAGGCTTTTTGGCGCTCCTCGAGTGCGGCGAGCGCGGCATTCAGCCGTTTGATGCGATTGACTTGCGTTGGCACGCGAACCGCGCCGGAAACCGAATCGATGCGATTGCGCCAATAAGACAGCGGTATTCGGTCTTCAGCGGAAATGTGTGAAATGACGTGTTCTAGATGTCGGATGTCTTTTTCGAGTTGATGGTGATTCATTCGTTTCCCCGGAATGCTCGTTGACTTAATTCGAAACGCAACGTTAAGCACAGATTGTGCCGCTCTCAAAGCCTGTTTTTTCTTGGTCGGCAAGTTCTTCCCGCCTTTTGCCGATTGGCCTCCCTATCCGGCAAAAGCTGCTGATCGCATGCGTTAGCGAACCTGTGAAAATAGAATACTGCCGCTTAATTCAGGGTTCCGTTACCTTCCGCACCGACTTCACTCCAGTGCGAAAAAATACAGTGACTTTTTATTGCTGTCGATCCGTTCGGAATAAATCTTGTCAAATCGAAATTCATTATGCGGCGCGCATAGTGGAACTTCCTTCGTCTGACCGCATTAGAAGCATATATTTATGACGCGGATGCACGTATCGAGAAACGCGCACGTGGAGTAATGAGGAGAGCGCAGACAACGGCGCGCGGATTAAGCCGCTTTTTAAAGGAAGGCGAGCGCAGCCCGTCGACGGGTTGCGAATCGCAGAAGATAGTGCAAGTCCGGCCGCGCGCCGCATGACGCGGCGCGCATCGCGTTACTTCGCGCGGCAGGCGTAGATCAGGCTAAGCGTGCCGTTACTCGTGGATTGGCGCACGGTGTCGAACGCGCCGCCGCTGCAGCTTGCGGCCGCCTGCTGCGCGCAGGAGTCGGAACCCGCGGGGCATTCGACCAGCGTCGTCGGGCGGCCGTCCGACAGAAACAGCGGCGCGCTGCTGCCGCAGCCGCCCAGCGCGGCGCCGGCTGACACCGCCAGCATCAGGCCGAGATAGCGCGCAAGGAAAGAGAAGCTCCGGTTCATATGAAACCCCGATCACGTCTTGTTTTTCGATCACGCGATTGTGCCACGCAGCCATGACGCTGCGTGACAGGATGCAGGCCCGCTCCGCTCAAACCTGGATGCCGTGTGCCGCGATCTTCTTGTACAGCGTCGCGCGCCCCATGCCGATTTGCGCAGCGGTCTCGATCACGCGCCCGCCGTTCGCGCGCAACGCATCGCTCAGGAAGCGCTTTTCGAACGCCGCCATCGCGTCGCTCCATGACGATGGCTCGCGCGCCGCATCCGCGCCGCTCGCAGCCGTCTGTGATGAGCCGTCCGGCGTCTGCGCCGTCGCGCCTTGCGCGCCGCTCTGTCCCGAACCGATGAACGGCGCAAGCGCGCGCGCGTCGATCCGCTCGCTGTCCGACAGCATCACCGCGCGCTCCAGCGTATTGCGCAACTCGCGCACGTTGCCTGGCCACGCATACGAGCACAAGAGGCGCAATGCGTCGTCCTGCAATTCGTAGTGGCTGCCGCCGCGTGCCTGCGTCGACAGGTCCTCGAGCATTGCGTACGCGAGCGCTTCAATGTCCGACGTGCGCTCGCGCAGCGGCGGCGCATGAATCGTCAGCACGTTCAGCCGATAGAACAGATCGGCACGGAAACGGCCCGCCGCGACCAGCGCCGGCAAATCCGCGGAGGTGGCCGCGATGATCCGCACGTCGGCGCGCACGATCCGGTTGGAGCCGAGCGGCTCGAACTCCTTGTCCTGCAGCACGCGCAGCAGTTTGCCCTGCAAAGGCAGCGGCATGTCGCCGATCTCATCGAGAAAAAGCGTGCCGCCGTTCGCCAGTTCGAACTTGCCGACCCGTCCCTTGCGATCCGCGCCCGTGTAGGCGCCAGGCGCCGCGCCGAAGAATTCGACTTCGAGCAGGGTGTCCGGGATCGCCGCCACGTTGACGGTCACGAGCGGCTGATTCGCGCGAGCCGAGCCGCCGTGGATCGCATGCGCGAGCAATTCCTTGCCGGTGCCGGTCTCACCCAGTAAAAGCACCGGCGATTCGAGCTGCGCCGCGCGGCGCGCCTGGCGCTTCACTTCGAGACTGGCCGCGCTGGTGCCGACGAAGCTGCCGAACGTGTACTTGGCTCGGCGTGCCTGCGCGAGCGACTGACGCGTCGCGATCAATTCTTCCTGCACGCGAGAGTAGTGGGAGAAAAGCGGCGTGAGCGCCTTCAACTCGTCGAACAGCGCGAAGCCGACAGCACCGACCGTCGCGCCGGCGTCGTCCTTCAGCGGAAGACGCGTGACCACGAGCGGCTCGCGGTCCGTTTCGAGAATGTCGAGCAGAATCGGCTTGCCGGTTTTGACGACCTCGCGCATCAGGCTGTTTGGAATCACCGCTTCGCAATCGCGGCCAATCGCCTGCTCGGGGTCGGCAAAGCCGAAGCGCGCCGCATAGCGCTTGTTGATCCACACGACGCGCGCGTCGGCGTCGACGATAAACGTGCCTTCGCTGAAGTTCTCGAATGTGCGGAAGAGGGAATCCATCGCGCGGCGCAGCACGTCGCCGTAGATGGCGGGAAGTCCCGCCCAGTCGTTCATCATGTTGTCGATGTCTCCGGCTATCGTTCTATTTGTCGCTTGTCTCTTTTCGTGGACAAGCTTATCTCAAGGTGGAGATCGCCGGCAAGCCCATCGCCATGCGGATTTCGTGTCAATACCGGACACACTTCGCACGATTGACGTCCCCGTTTGGAGACGTTTGGGTACAATCGGCGGCGCCACGTCTCCCGGTTTTGCCGGCTTTTGGCCCGCCGCGTCAGCGCGCGAGCCGATGCCGGCCGCATGGCATGGAACCTGCGTTCGCGGGCGCCATGCCGTCGTCAGCGGGAGACGGCGTACACGTAGAACAAACCAAGCTTCTGGAGACTCAATGTCCTTTGTCATCGTCCTTGCCGCGCTGGCGTTTCTGATGTTCGCCGCGTATCGCGGCTACAGCGTTATCCTTTTCGCGCCGATCGCCGCGCTCGGCGCCGTCCTTCTGGTCGATCCCGCCGCCGTCGCGCCCGTGTTCACGGGCATCTTCATGGAGAAGATGGTCGGCTTCGTCAAACTGTATTTCCCGGTCTTTCTGCTCGGCGCCGTGTTCGGTAAGGTCATCGAACTGTCCGGCTTCTCGGAGTCGATCGTGGCGGCCGCGATTCGCTATATCGGCCGCTCCCGCGCCAATGCGGTGATCGTCGCGGTGTGCGCGCTGCTCACCTACGGCGGCGTCTCGCTGTTCGTCGTGGTGTTCGCGGTGTACCCGTTCGCCGCGGAGCTGTATCGCCAGAGCAATATTCCGAAGCGCCTGATGCCCGGCGCCATCGCACTCGGCGCATTCTCGTTCACGATGGATTCGCTGCCGGGCACGCCGCAAATTCAGAACATCATCCCGACGACGTTCTTCAAGACGACGTCGTGGGCCGCGCCCGCGCTGGGCGTGATCGGCTCGCTGTTCATCATCGTGGTGGGTCTCACCTATCTCGAGTGGCGCCGCCGCTCGGCGATGGCAACCGGCGAAGGCTACGGCACGGAACTCGTCAACGAGCCGGAGCGCGTCGAGTCGAAGCAACTGCCGCATCCGTTGCTGGCCATTGCGCCGCTGGTTCTGGTGGGCGTCGCCAACTTCTTCCTGACTCGCTGGATCCCCGACGCGTACGGCACGTCGTACACCGTCGCGCCGGATATTTTGCCGGGCGTTCACACGCCGCTCACCACGACGATCAAGACCGTGCTGGGAATCTGGGCTGTCGAAGGCGCGCTGCTTCTCGGCATCGTCATGGTTGTGGTCACGGCGTTCGGCCGCGTGCGCGAGCGTTTTGCGATCGGCACGAAGGCCGCGGTGGCGGGCGCGCTGCTGGCGTCGCTGAATACGGCGTCGGAATATGGTTTCGGCGGCGTGATCGCCGCGTTGCCCGGCTTCGTCCTGGTCAGCGACGCGCTGAAGAGCATTCCGAATCCGCTCGTCAATGCGGCCGTGTCGGTCAGTTCGCTGGCGGGCATCACCGGTTCGGCGTCGGGCGGCATGAGCATCGCGCTGGCGGCCATGTCGGACGTGTTCATCAAGGGTGCGGAGGCGGCGCATATTCCCATGGAAGTGCTGCACCGCGTGGTCGCAATGGCGAGCGGCGGCATGGACACGCTGCCGCATAACGGCGCGGTGATCACGCTGCTGGCGGTGACCGGGTTGACGCACCGTCAGTCGTATCGCGACATTTTCGCGGTGACGGTCATCAAGACGCTGGCGGTGTTCTTCGTGATCGCCGTTTATTACACGACGGGGCTGGTTTAAGAAGGGCTTGGGGCGGGTTCAGGGACTGCTGGTCCTGAACCCGCCTATCAGCATCTGGCGCGCTAACTTCTCCTGCAAAATCGCGATCCACGCGGTGGCGAATCCCGGTAGCGGATTCT
Organism: Paraburkholderia graminis C4D1M; assembly: GCF_000172415.1. Classification (GTDB taxonomy): domain Bacteria; phylum Pseudomonadota; class Gammaproteobacteria; order Burkholderiales; family Burkholderiaceae; genus Paraburkholderia; species Paraburkholderia graminis. Next base: position 348,312 of record NZ_ABLD01000002.1, on the reverse strand, counting down.
CGCGAAGCGTGGTTATCCGGTTGACGGACCGGACTTGCGTCCGATCCATCACGGCACTTACCACTGATACGAAGCACCCACGCCAAACGTCGTGTCACCCGCGCTGGTGCCCGCGCCGGCCTTCATCTTCAGGTTGTCATTGATACGCGCCGAGATGCCGAGCGCCACAGCCTGCGCACCCTTGTACGAACCGCCGCCGATACCGACCGCGATCCTTTTGTCCTCATCGACGTCCGGGATCATCGTCAGCGCGGTGGCTGCCGCAATACCCGAGTAAGCGCTCCTGGCGACCTGGTTGACGCTTTTCTGCACCGAGTTGATCTGCTGATCGACGTAGGTCTTTGCCGTCATGCCGGCCGGCAGATTGCCGATCGCGTCGTTCAACTGACCAAAGTTGACTGCGTCGTGCGTCGCCGTACCGGCTGCGACGTTGGCGACCTGGCGCTGGTTCGTTGCCGAGCCCACCGACACCGTGTTGTCGCGGTCTGCCACCGAGTCGGAACCCAGCGCAACCGAACCCTTGCCGGTCGCCTGAGTATTGGCGCCGATCGCAGTTGCACCTTCACTGCTTGCGTTGGCATTGTTGCCGGCTGCAATCGACTGCTTGCCGCCGGCATTGGCGCTGGCACCCATCGCAGTCGAATACGAGCCGGTTGCGCTAGCCATCTGCGTGTCCCGGTTGCCGTCTGCTGCGAACATCGGGTTGCTGCCTGCTTTGGCAATGTCCGTCGCCGTCGAGATCGCTGCGTTCATCTGGTCGACGTTGACTGCGTGGTTACCGGACGTACCTGCCGCCACGTTGCGGATTGTCGTGCCGCCCGCAGCACCGTTACCCATCGTCACGCTGCTGTAGTTGGTCGTACCATCGGCGTTGTGGTCGTACGTGACTGCCGCGTTGGTCGTGCCGTTCGGGTTGATGATGCCCGAGGCCTTCAACTGAGCGAGGTTCACTGCGTCCGTGTCGGCCGTGCCGGCTGCGACGTTGGTGATCTGGCGTTCGTTGCCCGCCGAGCCGACCGACACCGTGTTGGCACGATCAGCCGCCGAGTTCGAACCCAGTGCAACCGAGTTCGTCGCGAGAGATTGCGCGTTGCCGCCGATCGCCACCGATTCCGCGCCCGTCGCCTGTGAATCCGGCAACGTCGTGTTGGCGTGGAAGTACCTGGTAGAGACGCCGCCATTGGTGATGTTGTTCAGCGTGTTGTTGATGTTGGTGATGTCCGACGTGTTCTGCGTCGTACGGCCATCCAGATTGGTGAGCGCGTCGCCCACGTTGTTGACGGTCGTGCCGCCCACGGAGTACGTCGGGTTCGTGATCGTGCCCGTCGTCGTGTCGTAGGTCGAACCGCCGCCCAGCGACGAGGCCGTACTCGTGCCGATCTGGTTCACCTTCGCGTCTTCCGACTGCAACTGGCTCACGTTCACCGCATCGGTCGCATTCTGACCTGCTGCGACGTTCGTGATGCGACGCTCTGCACCTGAAGCGCCCACCGACACTTCGCCGCCTGCCGCCGTGGCTGCCGAGATTGCGCTGCCGCCAGGGTTGAAGCCAGCCGTCGTTAGCGTCGTCGAGTTGGCAACCGAGTTGGAGCCCAGTGCTATCGAGTTCGCCGTCGTCGCCCGAGCATTTCCGCCGATCGAAACTGCATCTATACCCGTTGCCGACGAATCCGCCAGCGTCGAGTTAGCGTTGAAGTACTTGATGCCACCGCCGCTGCTGATGTTGTTGACGACGTTCGTCAGGTTCGAGACGTTCAGGTTCGTCGCGTACAACTGCGAACCGTTCACTGCATCCATGCTCGTGGCGTTCACCGCGCCTGCTGCTACACCCTTCAACGTACGCGAACCCGCCGTACCCGTGAAGTCGACAACCGTACCGCCGGTAGCCTTCGCCACCGTGACGTTGCGCGAGGTCGGGTCCTGCTGCACGAGACCGACCGTACCGTTGTTGATGTTCTGCGTCAGGCTGCCGATGTTCGTCGTGTTCTGCGTCGTACGGCCATCCAGATTGGTGAGCGCGTCACCCACGTTGTTGACGGTCGTGCCGCCCACGGAGTACGCCGGGTTCGTGATCGTGCCCGTCGTCGTGTCGTAGGTCGAACCGCCGCCCAGTGATGACGCCGTGCTCGTACCGATCTGGTTCACCTTCGCATCTTCCGACTGCAACTGGCTTACGTTCACGGCATCGGTCGCATTCTGACCTGCTGCCACGTTTGTGATGCGACGCTCTGCACCTGAAGCGCCTACCGACACTTCGCCGCCGACTGCCGTGGCTGCCGAGATTGTGCCGCCGCCCGGGTTGAAGCCGCCCGTCGTCAACGTGGTCGAACTGGCCACCGAGTTGGAACCCAGTGCCACCGAGTTCGCCGTCGTCGCCTGTGCGTTGCCGCCGATCGCCACCGCATCCGTGCCCGTTGCCGACGAATCCGCCAGCGTTGAGTTCGTGTGGAAATACTTGATGCCGCCACCGTTCACGATGTTGTTCACCGTGTTGTTGATGTTGGTGACATTGCCGCTCAGGTTTGCGACGTTGTTATTGGTGTTTGCCAGGTTGTTCGCGACGTTGTTGACCTTTGCGTCTTCCGACTGCAACTGGCTGACGTTCACTGCATCGGTCGCGTTCAGACCTGCTGCGACGTTCGTGATACGACGCTCTGCACCTGCTGCACCCACCGACACTTCACCGCCGGCTGCCGTCGCCGCCGAAATCGCCGGGCCGCCGATCGGCGTGAAGCCTGCCGTCGCCAGCGTCGCCGAGTTGGCCACGGAGTTGGAGCCCAGTGCCACCGAGTTCATCGTCGCCGCCTGAGCGTTGCCGCCGATCGAAACTGCATCCGTACCCGTTGCCGACGAATCGGCCAGCGTCGAGTTAGCGTTGAAGTACTTGATGCCGCCGCCGCTGCTGATGTTGTTGACGACGTTCGTCACGTTCGAGAGGTTCTGGTTCGTCGCGTACAGCTGCGAACCGTTCACCACATCCACGCTCGTGGCGTTGAGCGCGCCCGCTGCTACACCGGTCAACGTGCGCGAACCTGCCGTACCCGTGAAGTTCACCACCGTACCGCCGGTATCCTTCGCCACCGTGACGTTGCGCGACGCCGGGTCCTGCTGCACCAGGCCGATCGTACCGTTGTTGATGTTCTGCGTCAGGCTGCCGATGTTCGTGGTGTTCTGCGTGGTACGGCCGTCCAGGTTGGTAAGCGCGTCACCCACGTTGTTGACGGTCGTGCCGCCCACGGAGTACGTCGGGTTCGTGATCGTGCCCGTCGTGGTGTCGTAGGTCGAACCGCCACCCAGCGACGACGCCGTGCTCGTGCCGATCTGGTTGACCTTCGCGTCTTCCGACTGCAACTGGCTCAGGTTCACCGCGTCCGTGGCGTTCAGACCTGCTGCGACGTTCGTGATGCGACGCTCTGCACCTGAAGCGCCTACCGACACTTCGCCGCCTGCCGCCGTGGCTGCCGAGATCGCGCTGCCGCCCGGGTTGAAGCCTGCCGTCGTCAGCGTGCTCGAGCTGGCCACCGAGTTGGAACCCAGTGCCACCGAGTTCGCCGTCGTCGCCTGAGCGTTGCCGCCGATCGCCACGGCATCCGTACCCGTTGCCGACGAATCCGCCAGCGTCGAGTTAGTGTTGAAGTACTTGATGCCGCCGCCGTTCACGATGTTGTTCACGGTGTTGCTCAGGTTGTTCACGTTGTTGTTGATCGTGTTGACCTTCGCGTCTTCCGACATCAGCTGGCTCAGGTTCACCGCGTCCGTGGCGTTCAGGCCTGCCGCGACGTTCGTGATGCGACGCTCTGCACCTGCCGAGCCCACGGACACTTCGCCGCCGGCTGCCGTCCCTGCCGAAATCGCCGTGCCGCCCGTCGGCGTGAAGCCTGCCGTCGCCAGCGTCGCCGAGTTCGCCACCGAGTTCGAGCCGAGCGCTACCGAGTTCGCCGTCGCTGCCGACGCTCCGGCACCCAGCGCGGTGCCGGAGCTACCTGTCACCACGCTACTGTGACCGACAGCGACTGCGAATGTGCTTGCCGACGTGTCGGCACTATTACCCAGCGAACTTGACTGACCACCCGATTTTGAGTCTCCGCCAATTGCAATCGAATTGTTGAGAGTCGCCGCATTGGCGGCGCGTTGACCGATCGCGATGTTAGCAATGCCAGTGGCGGTTGCATTCTGGCCGATTGCAACAGCAGCCGTACCGTTGGACATACTTAGCTGGCCCATCGCAATCGCACCACCGGAGGATGCGGTCGCGGCCCCACCGATCGCGATCGCCTCAGAGCCAATCGCCGACGAATCCGCCAGCGCCGAGTTCGCGTGGAAGTACTCGATGCCTGCGCCGAGCTTGTCGCTTAACTTGCCGAGGGCTGTATCGACCGTAGTGAACGCCGAACTCACGTTGTTAGCCGGGCCCGACGTCCCATCGATTGCATTGGCTTGCGGCAGCGCGTAGGCAGGCGCAACGATCGTGCCGTTCGCCGCCATCGTCGTGCCTAGCGCGGCCGCCGTGGTGCCCGCCGTACCGTAAAGCTGAGAACCGCTAATAGCATTCAGGCTTGACGCTGTGACTGCTCCTGGCGCCAGGCCGTCCAGCAACACGTTGGTGCCGGATGCGGTCATGGTGAGGGCGTTCTGGGTCGTCGTGCCGCCCAGGTAGTACGTGATGTTGCCAGCCTGGAGCAGGATGCCGGCAGTTCCAGACGGCGAGCCGGAGTCGAGGAGGGCATAGTAGCCGCTGGAGGGCATGTACTGGCTTGAACAGCCAGCAATAATTTGCGAATTAGTGGTCACCTGGTTTCTTCCAATACTGTCATACATACACAGAACGCTTGCAGATGCTGGCAAAGAAAAAATCGCAAACGCAATGCCCGCCGATCCGCCTAACGAGCAAGAAATAACGCCCAGCCTGCTCTTACAAGCGGGCTTCGAATTTTTGCTTTTTCCTTTTGCATCTTCCTGCGCAGCCACCCAAGTGCCGGTTGACTCGTTCCAAACCGAGCGAAATGCTTTATTCATTTAAAACCCCTTATTGAACAAATATCGTCACGCGTTCTGTCGCTGCTCAACTCAGGCTTGGGAGTGGACGTGACGATTACTGCGCGCGGCTCGTCACGATTAAATCGCACAAAATCAACTGAATCGCACATCGATTCACGATTTTTGCGACGACTGCTCGTCCACTATGGATTGGAATTCAGCTCGATAGCTAAGTCACACCCCGTCTCAAAATTGCCCGCAACAACCGAACTTTATGAGACTTGAACGATGGCTCAATAGGACTATTCCTAAATTCCACAGAAAATTCAGAAATCAACTGTGACGGAGATCAAGAAAATGCAAGACGCAAGAATGTGGCGCGGACGCTTTTAGGAATTGTCCTAACGAAAAACACAACAAGGTGTGATAGCGCCGAAATGCCTGAATAATTACCTCGATTTCAACAAAGCGAAAATCTCAGCGCCGGACATGTGCATTGAATGTCGGAAAATATTGGTCGTATTAGATTTAATAGAAACGCCGCCTTTCCCGCTGCATGGAATTACTAATGGTCACAACGGGACTTTTTACATCGCCCGTTTTAATCCATGCACATTTGATTCGGATAATTAGTCCGCTCTGAATAACCTGAACCAGTAAGTGATTCCACGATGCTCAGGCGGCGGAGCGGACCCGTGCATCGGGTGGACGACGCAGCGCGACTTTTGATCGGTTATCGTGTCAACCCACATTCGCAGCCGTGAGGTGCAATCTCCATGAGTTCAACGCCCGCTTTCTGGATGGTCCCCGGCGCGCCCACGCCGGTCGGCCCGTTTTCCCACGCCGTGGAAACCGACGGCTGGGTGTTCCTCACCGGCCAGATGCCGACCTCGCCCACCGACGACGCCGCGCCGCTTCCCGAAGGCGTGGTCGCGCAGACGAAGCGCGTGATGGACAACCTTATGCTCGTGCTGCAAGGTCTCGATCTCGGCTTGCAACATGTGGTTGCCGTGCGCATTTTCCTCACCGAGTTCAAGCGCGACTATGCGGCGATGAACGAGACTTATCGCGCGTACTTTCCCGCCGACGCGCTGCCTGCCCGGACGTGCATCGGCGTGACGGCATTGGCGCGTGACGCGCTGGTGGAAATCGACTTCATCGCGCGACGGCCAGGCTGAGCGTCGACGCCGCAGCACTCAATGCGCCGACGCTTCGTCGACGCCATAGCGATCGCACAACGCTTCGTGCAGCGACACGGCGCGCTCGTCCATCTCCGTCGTCCAGCTCTCGCTCTCGTTGCATAGCCGCTGCAACTGCCTGCATTCCTCGACGAATCCCGGCTCCTGCACGATCACGAACGCGCCGCTCGCGCTATGCGCCCAGCCGGCCAGCGCCTCCCGGTCTTCTTCATCGACGATGGCGAGAAGCCGCGGCAAGTCGTTCTTCAAATGCTCCTTGAGCATCGCGGTGTAGCGCGCTCTCTCATCGACGGTGAGTGTGCTTGCAGCCGAGGCAGCGGACGCCGGCTCTGTCGTGCGCGCCGCGCTGTCCTTCGCGACGGGCGCCACCGCGACCAGCGCAGCCTCGAGTTCGCTCAACGAAGCGGGCTTCGACACATGACCGCTGAAGCCGCGCTCGCGCCAGCTATGCGCCTCCTGATTCTCCGCGACCGCGCTGAAGGCAAGCACCGGCACCTGCTGATCACGCTCGCGCAGCGCGGCAAGCAGTCGATAGCCGTCCATCGCCGGCATGTGGATGTCGGTGAGCACGGCGTCAAAACGGTTCGCCTGAAACGTGGCGAGCGCCTGTTCGCCGTCTGGCGCGATGGTCGGCACGCAGCCGAGCGTCGCAAGCTGTTCGGCGATCAGGCTCTGGATCAGCGGATTGTCTTCGGCAACGAGAACCCTGAGTCCTTGCAACGCCGGATGCGTCGCCACGGAAGGCGCGGGAGCAGGCGCCGCGTCCAATGCGTTCGATGCGTCCATCTCCGATGCCGCCGCTGCCGCCGATGCGGACACCGCAGCAACAGGCACGCCGTCGACGGCCTGCTCGATGGCCCTGCGAATCGCCGTGGCGCTGAATTCGGTCACTTCGAGCACGCCTTCATCACGCGCGCGCGGTCGCGCCGGGCCCTCGCGAGTGATCCACACGGCGCTCAGCGGCTGCAACGCGCGCAAGCTCGCGATCGCCTCGAGATCGTATGCGTCGGAGACAATCAGCGCCATTGCGCAGTTCGTCCGCAGCCAGTTCTGCGCGTCAGCCAGCGTCGAGACGACGTGTGCGCTCCAGCCAAAGTGTTCGAGCCAGCGGTCGAGCAGATTGACGATCTCGCGATCGGGAAACAGCGCGAGCAGCGGTCCACGCGTTGCCGCCTGAGGCGCAGGTTTTTCGTCAGGCGACGCAACCAGCGGAATCGATACATTGAATACGCTGCCGACGCCCACCACGCTTTCCGCCGACACCGCGCCGCCCATCAACTCGCACAGCCGCGCGCAGATCGCGAGTCCAAGGCCGGTGCTTTCCGCGCCGCGCGAGGCGCCCGCCTCGCCTTGCACGAACGGCTTGAAAAGCCGCCCGACGAGTTCCTCGCTCATGCCCGGCCCCGAATCGGAGACGCGGCACTTCAGGACCGGGTGGCCTGGCGTATCGTCGGCGAGTTCGGCTTGCAGCGTGATCTTGCCGCTCGACGTGAACTTGAATGCATTGCTCAACAGATTGTTGATGACCTGCGCGATCCGCATTCTGTCGCCGATCACGGTGCGATCGATCGCGGGCGAAAGCAGCGAATAGAAACGCACGCGCCGATCGCCCGCCATCGACGCATACGACAGCGCGATGTTCTCGAATGCGTCGAGCAGCGCAAAGGGCGCGCGCACCAGAAGCATTTCGCCCGCATCGATCTTGGAGAAATCGAGAATGTCGTTGACGACGCGGCGCAGCGCATCGCCCGCCACGTTCAGACTGGCGAGCCGCTGCGCATGCGCGTCGAGCCCAGGCGTACGCGCGAACAGTTCGAGATTGCCGAGCAGCGCATTCAACGGCGTACGGATTTCGTGACTCATCGCGGCAAAAAAATTCGTGCGCGCGCGCATCATCGCTTCCGACGTCTGCTGCGCTTGCCGCAGTTGCTGTTCCAGCTCGTGCTGCGCGGTCACGTCGAGGATCGCGCAGAACAACACGTCCTCGCCGGCATAACGAGCGGGCGCATAGGTGAACTGCAGGAAGCGGGCGGGCGTGTTGTCCGTCTGAACCGGCGCCGAGGACGCTTGCGAAGGCGCCGGCTGAACTTCCTGCACGGGCCTCGCCGGTGCGACGAAAGCGGCAATCCGCGCCAACGCGGCCGCCGACACCTGCTCCGGCACCTTCGTCAGAAACTCGGCGGCAATATGCGGCGGCAGGCGGCTCGTGCCCGGCTCGATGCCCAGGAGTTCGGTGGCGAGTGCATTCGCCGTCAATATCGAACAGTCGCTTCGCCGGACGATGCACAGTCCGACCGGCGTCGCGCTCACCAGAATGTGATTGAGCGTCTCGCTTTCGAGCGCGCGCGAGGTCTCGGCGAACGCACTGCGCAGAAGCCGTAGTCCGAAGAAGCGCGCGGTCAGCGCGATAGCCAGCAGCACCAGCAACGCGAGCCCGCCGATCACGCCGAGCTGCCAGCCGAGCGCCACGGCGAGCGCACCCCACGGCACGTAGCCGACCAGCGAGCCGAAGCCCGGCATCAACGGCTCGTGAAAAATCGCGCCTTCGCGGCCGAAGTGGAAGGCGTGAGACGGGGTCGCGGCTATCGTCCGTTGCAGCCTCGCGCCGGTTTGCGCGCTGAGCGCGGCGGAAGATACGAGAATGCGCCGGTCAGGGCCCATCAGCAAAGTCGCGCCCGCGCCGCCGGGCGGCGCAAGGCGCGCGGCGAGCACGTCGAGCGAAACGCTTGTGGTGATCAGCGTAACAGGCTTGTCGCCTTCGTAGTAGGCACTCACCACCGAGATGACCGGCGTGTTGCGCAGCGGATCGCGATACGGTCCGATCCACACGTGCTCGCCTTTGCCGGGCACGCGCTTGCCTGTTTGCGCTTGCAGCTCATGCTCGATCGTGTCGCGCAACGTGCCGATTACCGCCTCTTGCGGCGGCGGCGCCCGGGTGGCCCCGGCTCCAACGTCGGTTGCCGAATCCGCGAGCGAAGGCAAAATCACGGCGTAATTTTCATCGAGGCCGATCAGCGTCGCGTGCTGCGCGAGTTCGAACGCCTGCTGCGTGACCAGCGTCGATTGTGCGGATTCATACAGCCGCCAGACTTTGTCGCCGAACTGCGCACCCCACGCCGCGCGTGTTGCCTGGCCGATGACGATATCGAATTCCGCGTCGACCCGGTCGACCTTGCCGCGCGCCGCGCCCGTCTGCGCGATGGATCGCTCCACCGCTTCGGGCGCGCGCCGCACCTGGGTCGCGCTGTAGTAATAGTCGAGAGTGAATTCGGTGCGCCGCAAGAACGACTCTTTGCGATGCAGGAGCAACGACAGGTCGGTGGCGCTTTGCGTCGCGAACGTGCGGCGGTATTCCAGTTGCTTCAGCCCCGCGACCACAGCCAGCAGGAGCGAAAAGATCACCACCATCAGCATCAATGAGCCGATTGTCGCGAGATAAACCCGCCGCTGGCGCTTCGCGTTTTTTGCGAGCGAGGCAAACGCCTGAGCGAGTGACTCTTGAGTACGATCAAGGATTTTCTGCATCGGCCCAAGTACGTTGCGGTTCGCGCAGGCAGACCGCTGCGATCTTTGGCGAACCACGTCTGCTGACCTATACCGGCGCAGTGTAGTCTTTTTGAAGATGATGCGCGATGCATCCGGCACCTTTTACGCATTGACCTTTCACGCATTGACCTTACGCATTGACCTTGCGCATTGATCGGATAGATCAGCATTACTCCCACCTCGACAGCGATGAATTGGCGACCCACGATGCATGCGTCAGTGCCCGATGAATGCATGGGGCGGACTGACCCAAGTAACAACGGCGTTTAGCGGCCCGTCGCAAGACGGGCCGTTTTTTTTGTGCGCGGTCTATGCTGTTCAGGCGCAGCGGTCGATGTGCGCACACCATCCACGGAGGCAGACATGATTCGTTCCGACTCGCGAGGCGCTGCGCCGCGCGATGCGCTGTCTGAGCATTTCAGCGACATGGCGCGCAACAACGCGTGGTCCAACCTGCGCCTTTACCGCGCGTGTCTGAGCTTGAGCGACGAAGCGTTCGCCGCGCACCGGGTGAGCTTCTTTCCGTCGTTGCAGCTCACGTTGAATCACATTCTGCTGGTGGACCGCTACTACTTCGACGCGCTGATCGGCGGCGGCCAGGGCCTCACGATTTTCGACGACGAAGTGCCCTATCCGCACGCGGCGCAACTATGGCAGGCTCAGGCGGCCAGCGACCACGCGCTGCTGAGCTTCTGCGAATCGCTGACGGCCGACGACTTGCAGCGCGAAGTGCAAATCGACCGGGGCCCGTCGATCGGCGTGCAACGCGAACGCATCGGCAACGTGCTGCCGCATGTGTTCGTGCATCAGATCCATCATCGCGGACAGGTTCACGCGATGTTGAGCGGCACCGCCATCGCGCCGCCGCAACTCGACGAGTTCTTTCTCGATGCCGACGCGCCGCTGCGCGCCTCGGAGATGCGGGAGTTGGAGCGCATGCGTGAAGGACGTGCAGAGCGTAATCGGCCGCTCTAGCGTCGCGGCGCTCATGGCATTGGTTGCCCACGCTGCGACACGCGCCTCATGATCTCTTCAGGTGCGCTTTGCATCGGGCGTTTTTGCCGATCGGCGCGCACGCGGTTGCGCATCGCGTCTAACCGTACCGCGCGTCACGCGCATGACAACGTCGAAGAACGATTGCACCGCGACGGGGCAGGAAAAATGCAGCCGTCGCCGCGACGACTCCGTTAAACTCATTGTCACTGCGAACGTCATCGCCTGCATGGACTCGCGGCCCGCAAGGCCACGCGCACGGCGGCGCTCGGGCTTGCAGGCGGAGGCGCCGGCAATCGCCAAAAGCGTCAACATTGCGCGACAGACGGCGCGTCATGCTGCCCGTACAATGATTCGATCAACAACGGAACAAGGACAACTTCGATGCGCACTACCGGGTCCTCCGGGTCAATGGCCCTGCTCACCGAATACGACGACGCAACCGGGCGTGAACTGCGCACGCTGCGCCTGGAATCGACAGAAGACGGCAAAGGCATCCTTCTGGTCGAAGTCGACGAGCGCAAGCCAGGCATCCATCGGGAAGTCCGCTACGAAATCACGCCGGCGGAACTGATTGCCGCGATTCGCGCGCACGGCGCAGAGTTGCCCGGCGAGCAGCATAATCATCGTCAATAACGCAAACGCGCGGCGCCTTGTGGTGGGCGTCGCGTAGGCAGCGGTTTTCGCCGGCGTTGCAGTCGGCGTTTGTTGCTCGCGGTTCTGATGCTCGCCGCTCTGTTGCTCGCCCTTTCCCGCAGTCTTCGCGCGCCGATTTTATTCAGAGCGCGCGAGCTTTAATCGTTTTTGATTATTAGAATCCGGGCCGCGCGGCGGTAGCGCTTCCAACGCCGCTTCCAACCCCGAATAACCGGGGCATTTCAAGGGCTTTGCACGTCTTGAAAATGGTCCATAATCGCTCCATTCTCCTTTGCTTCCCTACTGCGCGCCGTGCCTGAAAAGGCCGCGGATGTAAGTCGATGCTACATGACCTCGTCGAGCAATATGGCCCGGCGCTCATCTTTGTGAACGTGCTGGCCGCCTCCATCGGCCTGCCGGTGCCGGCCATGCCGTCGCTCGTGTTGTTCGGCGCGATGGCCGCAATGCATCCGGGGTCCGTCGGCACGGAATTGCTGCCGGTGCTCGTGCTGTCGATCTTCGCGACGCTGATCGGCGACAGCGCCTGGTATCTGGCGGGCCGCCTGTACGGCGGCAATACGCTGAAAACCATCTGCCGTCTGTCGCTGTCGCGTGACACGTGCGTCAAGAAAACCGAGCGCTTTTTCGGGCGTTGGGGCGTGCGCGTGCTGGCCGTCGCCAAGTTCGTCCCCGGCCTGTCGATCGTGTCGATTCCGATGGCGGGCGCAATGGGCACGCGCTACCGCACGTTCCTCACCTACGACAGCATTGGCGCCGCGTTGTGGTCGGGCACGGGGCTCATCGTCGGCGCGTTGTTCGCGCGTCAGATCGACATGGTGTTCGCAGCCGCCGGGCGTCTCGGGCGCACTGCCGGCGCGGTCGCCATCGCGTTGCTGCTGTTGTATGCGGTGTACCGCTGGATTCGCCGTCGTCAGTTGATCAACAAGCTCGCGTCCGCCCGTATCGAAGTGGACGAGCTCGCCGAGCTGGTCGCCGCGGGCAACACGCCGGTGCTGTTCGACATCCGCTCGCACGAGAAGCGCAAGCTCGATCCGTTCGTGATTCCCGGCTCGCAATTCGCCGATGAACGGCAACTCGATCAGATCGTCGCCACTTATCCGCGCGATCAGAAACTGGTGATCTACTGTTCGTGCCCGAATGAAATTTCGGCCGCATGGATGGCCAAGCAGTTGAACGAAGCGGGCTTCGACGATGTGCTGCCGTTGCGCGGCGGCATGGAAGCCTGGCGCGACTCCGGCCGGCCCGTCGAGGGCTTGCCCGGCATGCCGCCACCGGAAGCCGCCGTCGAGCATATCGCGCCGAAAGCGGTCTGACGCCGCGCGCGGCACCTTCGCTAGCGCGCGCGCTGGCGGATGCGCGCCGTCGCGCCTTCGTTCAGTCAATCAACGAACATCGAGGGAGCGGTTCGATGCTTTCCACTGCAGAACCCGAAGTACAGCCCGATGCGGTAGTCGCGGACGCACCGTTTTCCAATCTGTCCACGCGCATGCACCAGATGTTTCCCGAGCTCACCGCGGCGGAGATCGATCGCGTGCGCAAGTTCGGCGAAGTCGGCCAATGGCAGGCTGGCGAGCTGCTGTTCGAGACGGGCCACACCGGTCCGGGCATGTTCGTGCTGCTCGAAGGGCGCGTGAAGATTTCCCAGCGCGACGGCATCGGCCGTGAAGTGGTGATCGGCGAACACGGGCCGGGGCATTTCCTCGCCGAGGTCGGTCAACTGTCCGGGCGTCACGCGCTCGTCAACGGCATGGCGCTCACTCACGTCAAGGCGTTGCTGATTCCGCCGGAGAGGCTGCGCGCGCTGCTGGTGGCGGAAGCCGAGCTTGGCGAGCGCATCATGCGCGCGCTGATTCTGCGGCGCGTATCGCTGATCGAGAAAGGCGCGGGCGGGCCGATCCTGATCGGCAGCAGTACCGACGCACGGCTCGTGATGCTGCAAGGCTTCCTGTCGCGCAACGGCCATCCGCACTCCACGATCGACGAATGCGATGAGGACGCGTTGCGCCTCGTCGAGCAGTTCGGCGCGCAGGACGGAGACATGCCGCTGGTGATTTGCCCCGACGGCTCGGTGCTGCGCCATCCGAGCATGCCGGAACTGGCAACGGCGCTCGGCCTGCTGCCCGATCTGAACGACTGCATGGTCTACGACGTCGCGATCGTCGGCGCGGGGCCGGCCGGACTCGCCACCGCGGTCTATGCGGCGTCGGAAGGTCTCTCGGTGATCGTGCTCGACAGCCGCGCGCCCGGCGGCCAGGCGGGCGCGAGCTCGCGAATCGAAAACTATCTCGGCTTCCCGACCGGCATCTCCGGTCAGGCGTTGGCGGGCCGCGCATTCGTGCAGGCGCAGAAGTTCGGCGCACACGTCGCGATTCCTGTGCATGTGAAGGCGCTGCATTGCGGGGAGGCCCCGTACCGCCTCGAGCTCAAATGCGGCGGCCATATCAGCGCGCGGACAATCGTGATCGCGAGCGGCGCGGTGTACCGGCGCCCCGCGCTGGAAGGACTCGACCGTTTCGAGGGACGCGGCGTGTACTACTGGGCGTCGCCCGTCGAAGCAAAGCTGTGCAAGCGCCAGCAGGTCGTGCTGGTGGGCGGCGGCAATTCGGCCGGCCAGGCGATCGTCTATCTGGCGACGCACGCGGCCAAGGTCCACGTACTGATCCGGCGCAGCGGCTTCGAGGCGACCATGTCGCGCTATCTGATCGACCGTATCCGTTCGTTGCCGAACGTCGTCGTTCATCCGAATTCGGAGATCGGCCAGCTCATCGCGGACGAAAGCGGACTCGCGGCGGTCGCCCTGAAAAAGCCCCTGCCCGACGGCACGGAGCAGATCGACACGCGGCATCTGTTCCTCTTCACCGGCGCGGACCCGAACACCGACTGGCTGCGCACCTGCGGCGTGGAACTCGACGAGAAGGGCTTCGTGTTGACGGGCACGGGCGCGGACGGCGCGTCGGCTTGCGACCTCGCGACCACCGTCAAAGGCGTGTACGCGATCGGCGACGCCCGCGCGGGCTCGACCAAACGCGTGGCGGCGGCGGTCGGCGAAGGCGCGGCCGTGGTCGCGCAAATTCACCAACTGCTGGCCGTTTCCGCGGACGAGGCGGTCGCCTCGGTGGCCTGAACTGGCGCTCATGCAAGGGCCGTTGCCGCCGCCACACGTGGCGGCGGCGCCCCTGAAGTAATGGCTTCCGAAGTAATCCCCTGTTACACACGCCTGCAACTCGTTGCACCTGCTTTTCTTTCTGCCTCGTAAGATAGACGTCAGCCATTCGACAGTGAATGCCGACCGTCGAAACAGCCATTGTCTTGCTGGGACACAGGAGAAAAGCATGAACACACGCGCGATCGTCTTCGCCGCCTTCGGACTTGCCGCCGCCTGCGCATCGACTGCCGCTTCCGCTCGCGTCGACGTCGGCGTGTTCGTCAACACGCCGGGCCCCGTCTATGCCGCGCCGCCGGTCATGTACGCGCCGCCGCCGGTCGTCTATGCGCCTCAGCCGGTCTACGGTTACGGCTATCGCGACGACTACTACCGGGAGCGCCGCTGGCATCACGATCACGGCCGTCATCGCGGCTGGGACAAGCATCACGGCCGCGGCTGGTAATCGTCGGAGCGAGCAACGCGGCCGCGCGCATTGCACGGCACTTCGCTCGTCACTGCGGCGCTTCGCTCGTCACGCCGTCAACCACGGCGCCGACGCATTCACGCTACAGTAGCGTCTGCTGATTCAGGCGGGCTTTCTGCCCGCTTCATCGCAGTCACTTACTGAACGACGTCCGCGTGAAGACTCTTTCGCTTTCCGCCGCTCGCACACTCCACCTGGCCGCGCAAGGTCTACTGTCGCCGCCGCGCCGCAAGGCCACCAGGGCCGACGTGCTCGAAGCAATCCGCCGCATGGCGCAATTGCAGATCGACACGATTCATGTGGTCGCGCGCAGTCCTTATCTCGTGCTCTTTAGCCGGCTCGGCGCCTATCCGCAGCAATGGCTCGACGAACATCTCGCCGCAGGCAAGCTGTTCGAATACTGGTCGCATGAAGCCTGTTTTCTGCCGATCGAAGACTACGGGCTGCTGCGCCATCGCATGCTGGACCCGAGCGGCATGGGCTGGAAATACGCGGCCGACTGGCACCACAAACATCGCAAGGACATCGACGCACTGCTCGAACACATTCGCGCAACGGGCCCCGTGCGCTCGGCGGATTTCGCTCGCGAGTCGGGCAAAGGCAACGGCTGGTGGGACTGGAAGCCGGAGAAGCGTCATCTGGAAGTGCTGTTCGCCATCGGGCAATTGATGGTGGCCGAGCGGCGCAATTTTCAGCGCGTCTACGACGTCACGGAACGCGTGTTGCCGCACTGGGACGACGCTCGCGATCTGCCGCCGCAACAGGCCGTCGCCGACGAACTGCTGCGCCGCACGTGCCGCGCGCTCGGCGTCGCGCGGGCCGACTGGGTGGCGGACTACTACCGGCTGCCGCGCCGTCCGTATCGCGACGAACTTCATGCGCTTGCCGATCAAGGGGAATTGATTCCTGTGCAGGTGCCTGGCTGGAAGCAGGACACGTTCGTGCATCGCGACTTCGCGCCCATGCTCGACGACGCCGCGAGCGGCAAGCTCGCATCGACGGTGACGACGGTGCTATCGCCATTCGACCCGGTCGTGTGGGATCGCAAACGCGTGGCCGCGCTGTTCGACTTCGACTACGCGATCGAGTGCTATACGCCGGCAGCGAAGCGCAAATACGGCTACTTCGTGCTGCCGCTGCTGAGCCGCGGGCGTCTGGTCGGCCGCGTCGATGCGAAAGCGCACCGCGCAGAAGGCGTTTTCGAATTGAAATCGGTGCACATGGAAGCGGGCGTGCGGCCGAGCGCGCGGCTCGCGGGCGATCTGCGGCGCGCGTTGCAACGGTGCGCGGATTGGCACGGCACGCCGCATCTGCAGATCACGTCGGCCGCGCCGGAATGGCGCGAAGCGCTCAGCGCGGGCGAGGACGAAGCGGAAGCCGAAGCCGAAGACGTGAAACCGAAAGCGAAGGCGAAAGCGAGCGCATAGGCACGCCTTCAGCGCGTGCCGTCAATGCAACGCCGACCATGCAAGCGTCAGCGAAAACACGCCGAGCACGACCGACGCGCCGCGCTGGATCTTCGCCGGATCGAGCCAGCCGAGCTTGCCGCGGCCGAGTGCCGCGCCGAACGCAATCCACGCGAGCGCGATCGGCGCGAGAAGGCACGCGAATATCAGCATCGACAGCAGATACGCCGGCCAAAGCACGAAAGCAGCAGCCGGAAAGATGGTGCCCGCGAACAGCAGCGCCTTGGGATTGAGCAGCGTCGCGATGAACAGGCGCAGTGTGCCGCTCGCTTTTTGCGTCGAGTCCGGCAACGCGACGGCCGCGCGCCACATATCGACGGCGAGCCACGCGATGTACGTCCCCGCCGCCACGCGCAGCAACGCGGGCAGCCAGGGCAGCGCGTGCGCGGCCTGTGCGAGAAAACGTCCCCAAACGGAAATGGCGACGAGATAGCCGGCGAGTTCGGCGGCTATGAGCGGCAGCGAGCGCCGCACGCCCTGGCGCAGACCGGCCGACGCGAGCAACGTATTGGTGGGGCCCGGCGTGATGAGCACGACGACAATGCCGACGGCTAATAACGCGATAGCGGACACAGAGAACATGGAAAAGGCGCAATGTTGGAAACAGTGCGCCTTTTTATCACAGAAGCGGATTCGGCCCGCAAACAGGCTCTATCGCGATAACCGGCCGCAATCGTCAAGGGTCAAGCGGCGAGCCGCGAGAGTCCGCTCAGTGCTCCAGCTTCGCGCGCAGTTCGCGGGCGGCTTCGAGCAAGCCTTCGTAACCGGAACGCGCATGCTCGGGCAAGTCGGGATCGCCGACGAACGTGCCTAGCGTTTCGATCAGGCTGTACAGAATGCCCTTCGCGGCACCCGACGCAATGCTGCCGGATGACACCTGCTGATTCACGTGACTGAGCGCCGCGTCGAGGTTGTCGAGATCGGGCCGGTCGCCGGTGGGCGGCTTGGGCGTGGGCGTTACGTCTTGCGTCATGATGATGCATCTCCCCGTTGAAGCTTCGGTAAACGAGCGATCCTTTCACGTTTGTTATATACCGATCGCGCGTTGCCGTCTATTCGTGATCCGCGCGACGAGCCCGCAGCGATTCGCCGCACGGGCCTGCGCGCTGAGGTTCGCAGCGCTCCCGAAAGAGCTCACCGATGGCCTTGATGAACGCGGCGTCCGTGCGTCGTCGTCTTTATGTCGTTATGTCTTTACGCCTTCATGTTCGTGCAATGGCCGCGTCGCCCGAAGATGCGCCGCGTCATGTCGAAGGCGACGAGGTTGCCGGCCACCACGAGCAGCAATCCGACCACGGCCAACGCGGACCACTGGTAGCCATCGAATACCGTCGACACCGCGAGCGCCACGATCGGAAAAAGCACCGTCGAATAGGCCGCGCGCTCCGGGCCGATGCGCCCCACCAGCATCAGATAGGCGGTAAAGCCAATCACCGAGCCGAAGATCGCGAGATAGGCGAGCGCGCCGACGTAACGCGCGGAGGGCTCGATCGCGAACGGGAAACCGGCCACGACGCTGCCCACTGTCAGCACGCTCGCGCCGATCAGCATGGCCCAGCTATTCGTGGCGAACGGATGCAAGCCCATCGATTGCATGCGGCTCGACAGCAGATTGCCCGCCGAAAAACACAAGGTGCCGAGAAACGCGATGCCAAGCCCGAGCCACGCCGCGTGATCGCCGAGATGCCCGCTCATCTGCTGGACGAACAGACACACGATGCCGACGAGGCCGAGCATCGCGCCCGCAATCGCCGAAGGCTGCAACGGGCGCCCCATGAAAAGCCGTCCGTTGATCGAATTGAGAAGCGGCGCCGTCGAGAATACGACGGCGACGAGCCCGCTCGGCACCACCTGTTCGGCGTAGTAAAAGCACAGAAAGTTGACGCAGAAGAGCGCGAGCCCCTGCGCGAACAGAAAGCGCCATGCGGCGCGCGGCGGCCACATCGGCCGGCGCATGATGCGCAACAGCGCGAACAGCACCAACGCCGCGATCCAGAAGCGCCACGCGATCGACACCGGCGGCGGCACCGAGCCCAGTTGCCATTTGATCGCGATCCACGTGGTGCCCCAGATCAGGACGGTAATGGCATAAAGAAAGAGATTCATGGTCAAGCCTGCAAGCGGCGGATACGGGAGTTCGACTATGCGTCGGCGCGGCTCGCGGCACTTGTCCAGGATTGCGCATTTTTTGGCGCGCGTCGCCGGGGCGTGTGTCGTCATGCGCGGCGGGTCGTATACTTGCACTATTCCTCGCAAGAAAGACACCCGCCCATTCCGTGAACACGAGCCCGCCCGTCCCTGTGATCGACGCGACTGAAACGCCGTTCGGCATTCAGTCGGTATGTCACACGCTGGGCACCTCGAATGCGAATCTGGACCGCTTCGCGTGGCTCGGCGACGGTCTCGCGATTGCCGTCTGGACGCGCGACACCGAAGTCGCGGAAACCGTCTACGAGCGCCCAGGCCATCACACGCTGTCGTGCTATCTGGACGGCGGCTATCGCACGGAGCGGCAGAAAATGCCGGGGCGTTATGGTGCGCCGTCCCGGCTGTGCGCATTGCCCGGCGATCACGAATCGCGCTGGTGGGTGCGCGGCCATATGCACTTCATGCACCTGTATTTTCTGCCCGAGCACTTCACGCAGCGCGCCGTGCAGGAACTCGACCGCGAACCGCGCGAGCTGACGCTTGCCGATCGCACGTATTTCGAGGATGCGCGCATTGCCGGGTTATGTCAGTCGCTCGCCAACGAGCATTGGGACGATGCCGACGGCTTGCTGCGCACCAACGAAACCGCGCATGAAGTGCTGAGTCTGCTGCTGCAGGCGCAAGGCGTGCGGCGCAGCGGCGTCGCGCTGAAGGGCGGCTTGTCGGTCGGGACGCGGCGGCGTCTGCGCGATTACATCGAAAGCCATCTCGCCGAGCCGCTCACGCTCGGCGAACTCGCGAGTGTCGCCGCATTGTCGGAGTTTCACCTCGCGCGGATGTTCCGCACGTCGTTCGGATTGCCGCCCGCTGCATGGATCGCGCAGCAGCGGCTCGAGCGCGCCCGGACGCTGCTGCGCACCACCGCGCTGCCGCTCGCGCAAGT
The DNA here is from genome assembly GCF_000172415.1 of Paraburkholderia graminis C4D1M. Lineage (GTDB taxonomy): Bacteria > Pseudomonadota > Gammaproteobacteria > Burkholderiales > Burkholderiaceae > Paraburkholderia > Paraburkholderia graminis. Next base: position 328,754 of record NZ_ABLD01000002.1, on the reverse strand, counting down.
CGCCGGACTATGCGGCTATGCGAACGCCAGCCACCTGAGCCATCGTTTCCGCGAAGGCGTCGGTGTGTCGCCGGGCGCGTACCGGCAGGCTATGTCGGCGGTCTGATAGCAGCGGGCTCCAGCGCAGCGCGCGCGTCATGTCATTGCAGCGCCATCGCCAGCACGCGCGCGACGTGGATCGCCTCGACGCCCGCGCCGTCATGAATCTGATGACGGCAGCTCGTGCCGTCGGCGACCATGATCGTGCCGGCGTCCATTTTGCGCACTGCCGGCAGTAGCGACAACTCGGCCATCGCCTGCGAAGTCGCGTAGTGCTCCGCTTCGTAGCCGAAGCTGCCGGCCATTCCGCAGCACGACGATTCCACCGTCGATACCGTCAGTTCAGGAATCCATTTCAACACCGTTTGGACGGGCGTGAAGGCGTCGAACGCCTTCTGATGGCAATGGCCATGCACGAGCGCCTGCTGCGTCGCCAAAGGCTTCAGCGCAAGCTGCAAGCGCCCGGCCTGTTGCTCGTGCACGAGGAATTCTTCGAAGAGAAACGCCTGTTTGGCGAGCCGCTTCGCTTCGTCGCCGAAACCGTAGTGCAGGAATTCGTCGCGCAACGACAGCAGGCACGAGGGCTCGAGTCCGACAATCGGCACGCCGCGCTCCACGTAGGGCTTGAACAGATCGAGCATGCGCCGCGCTTCGTGCTTCGCTTCATCGACAAGCCCTGCGGCCAGGAACGTGCGCCCGCAGCAGACCGGCCGCTCGCCTTGCCGCGTGTTGAAATGCACCGTGTAGCCCGCGGCTTCCAACACCTTCTGCGCGGCCCGCGCGTTGTCGGGCTCCATGTTGTTATTGAACGTATCGACGAACAGCAGCACTTCCTTCAACGCCGCGCCGCGCGCGTTCACAGTCGGCTTCGCGCTCGACAGAAACGGTTTTGCGAAACGCGGCAAGCTCCGTTCGCTTGCAAAGCCGACCGAACGCTTGAACCACGTCGACAGCAGCGGCACGTTGTCGGCAAATGCGATGAGGCCCGGCACGCGGCTCGCCGTTGCCGCGTAACGCGGCATGAAGGCAACCAGCTTGTCGCGCAGCGTCAGTCCGTGCCGCTTCACGCGCGCCGCGCGCGCCTCGATCTTGAACTTCGCCATATCGACGCCGGTCGGGCAATCGCGCTTGCAGCCCTTGCACGATACGCAGAGATCGAGCGTGTCCTTGACGTCGTCGCTTGCAAGGCCGGCTTCGCCGAGTTGTCCCGAGATCGCGAGGCGCAACGTGTTCGCGCGTCCGCGCGTCACATGCTGCTCGTCTTTCGTCACGCGATAACTCGGGCACATGGTGCCCGCGTCGAACTTGCGGCAGTGGCCGTTGTTGTTGCACATTTCGACGGCCTTCGCGAGACCGCCCGACAGATCGTTGCCGCTGCCCGGCGCGCTCTCGCGGCCCGTCAGCGGATCGCGTTCCACATTCCACGCGGACCAGTCGAGCGCGGTGTCGATGCGCCGTTCGCGATAGCCTGGAGCGAAGCGGAAGTAGCGCGCGTCGTCCATTTTCGGCGGACGCACCATCTTGTCGGGATTGAAGCGGTTATCCGGATCAAACAGCGTTTTGATCTCGCTGAACGCCTGGTTCAGTTTCGGGCCGTATTGCCACGCGACCCATTCACCGCGGCACAGGCCATCGCCGTGTTCGCCCGAATAGGCGCCCTTGTATTCGTGCACCAGCGCCGCGGCTTCCTCGGCGATCGCGCGCATTTTGACGGCGCCGTCGCGGCGCATGTCGAGAATCGGCCGCACATGCAGCGTGCCGACGCTGGCGTGCGCGTACCACGTGCCTTCCGTGCCATGCCGATGAAAAACTTCCGTCAGCTTGCTCGTGTATTCGGCGAGATGTTCGAGCGGCACGGCGCAGTCTTCGATAAAGGACACGGGTTTGCCGTCGCCCTTCATGCTCATCATGATGTTGAGCCCGGCCTTGCGTACTTCCCACAGCGCCTTTTGCGCATTCATGTCCGGCATTTCGACGACAGAGCCAGGCAAGCCGAGATCGGCCATCAATTCGGTGAGCTGCCTGAGTGACTCGAGTTGTGCGTCGCGCGATTCGCCGGCGAACTCGACCAGCAACACCGCTTGCGGTTCGCCGACCAGCGCCTTCGCGACCACCGGACGAAACGCGGGGTTGCTCATCGCGAGATCGATCATCGTGCGATCGACCAGTTCAACCGCGACCGGCTTCAGCTTGACGATGTGCTGCGTGAAATCCATCGCCTGCCAGAAGGTCGGAAAGTTGACGACGCCGAGCGTTTTGTGCGCGGGCAGCGGCGCGAGCTTCAACGTCAACTGACGGCTGAACGCGAGCGTGCCCTCGGAACCGACCAGCAGATGCGCGAGGTTGGCGACGCCGTCGTCGGTATAAGCGCGCGGGTTCTGACAATCGAACAGGTCGATGTTGTAGCCGGCCACGCGGCGCAACACTTTCGGCACGCGCGCCGCGATTTCGTCGCGCTCGCGCTCCGCGATCCGCTTCACGCCTTCGAGTATCTGCTGCAGGCGCGCGCCTTGCGGCACTTGTCGCAACGATGCGAAACGCGCTTCGCTGCCGTCGGCGAGAATCGCGTCGATGGCCTCGACGTTGTGCACCATGTTGCCGTATTCGATCGAACGCGAGCCGCACGAATTGTTGCCCGCCATGCCGCCGATCGTGCATTGCGCTGCCGTCGACACATCCACGGGAAACCACAAGCCATGCGGCTTGAGCCACGCGTTCAGATGATCGAGCACGACGCCTGGCTCGACGGTAACCGTGCGTGCGTCCGCATCAAAATCGACGATGTTATTGAGCCACTTGCTCGTGTCGATCACGAGCGCTTCGCCGACAGTCTGTCCGCATTGGCTGGTGCCGGCGCCGCGCGCGAGCAGCGGCACTTTTTCACTGCGCGCGATGTCCAGCGCGATGCGCAAATCGTCCTGATCTCGCGGCACCACGACACCGACCGGCATGATCTGGTAGATGGACGCATCGGTCGCATAACGGCCGCGGCTCGCCGCATCGAACAGCACGTCGCCGCGCAACGCTTTGCGCAGATGCTGCGCGAGCGGACTCGTCAGACGCGCGGCGGACGGCACAAGATGAATCGGCTTGACCAGCAAAGCGGAAGTGGGATTCGTCATAACGTCGATGGTTATTGCGTTGCGTGCATTGCGTGCGTTGCGTGCATCGCGCGAAGGTTCAGTACAACGTGACGCTCACGGACGGCAGTCCTTCAATGCGTCCGTGCGCGAGGCCCGCGCTTCGCGGGAAGAACATGCCGGTGTATGAACCCGTGGTGACGACCATGTCCGGCGTCACCGCAATGCCGCGCGATGTCGCGTGATTGACGAGCCACGTGAGCAAGCGGCGCGGATCGCCGGCCGGGTTGGCGGGCGTCAGTTCGACGACATCGCGTCCGTTGAAATCGAAGCGCAGCGCAGGCGAGGCAAACGGAAAATCGTCGTGATACGGCATGAATTCGCCGACGATCAGCGCGCCGTGGTTCTGCAAGTCCGCGAGTTGCGCGAGCTTGTCGATGTCGGGCCACGCGGCGAAACGGCTCGCGACAATTTCAATCGTCGCGCCGAACGAACCGATTGCCGCGTGCACGTCGGCCTCGCTATAAGGCGTGGCCGAAGGCTCGAAGCGGCGGCCGAAGCGAAAGGCGATTTCGAGTTCCAGCCCCAACGGTGCAAAGGCCGCGCGCGGCAACGTGGAGCCGTCGGAATGCAAGTCGATGCGCGGCAGCGGCGCACCCTGGATCGGGCCCGTTGGCGACTTGGCGCCGATCTTCCAGCCGCCGATGCGCGCGCCGCCGATCGCCAGAATCTCGTGCTGGATCGCATAGGCCGCGTCGGCGTCGGCGGGCGTGAGGTTGGGCTGCGGCTTGCCGAGCGTCGCATGATCGCGGCGGGCATCGGCAAGCAGGCGGCTAAGGGGCGAGGCGCCCGGCTTCATTGCGTCGGCGTGAGGGGATTTGAGCATCGCTCACACGCCCATGCTGGTGGAAACCTGCCCCTTGTCCGCGGCATTGCCTGCGAACTTGCTTTCCGGCTGCATGCGAAACGCGAGCACGACACCGAGCGCCATCAACAGCATGCTGCCGACGAACGGCAATTCCCAACTGCCGAAATAGTCGATCAGGAAGCCGCCTACCACCGGCGAGATGATCGCCGCGAGCGCCGAGCCCGTGTTCATCATGCCGCTCGCGGTGCCCGAGGCGTCCGGCGCAATGTCCATCGGAATCGCCCACATCGGTCCAATCGTCATTTCGGCGAAGAAGAAGCCCGACGCGAGACACGCCATCGACAGATACAGGTGGTGCGTGAACATCAGCGGAATCAGCGACAGCAGGCAGAAGAACATGCACACCGACACCATCCAGCTACGCGCGCGCTTCAGGCTCCCCGTGCGCGTATAGATGAAGTCGGTCACGATGCCGCCGAGCGTGTCGCCGACCACACCCGCGAGAAACACGGCCGAAGCGAAGATCGCCGACTTCTTCAATTCCAGGTGATAGCTGTGCAGGAAGTACTGCGGAATCCAGCTCAGGAACAGCCACAGTGTCCAGCCGTAGCAGAAGTAGACGATCGTGACCGGCGCCATGCGGCGAAACAGCTTGCTCCAGGGCACGCCCGCCGACTTTGCTTTCGGCGCGGGCAGCACTTCGAGTTCTTCCTTCGTGATACGCGGATGGTCTTTCGGATGCTCGGTGAACGTCGAAGCCCACACGACGACCCACAACAGACTGAACGCACCGCAGATGTAGAACGATTCGCGCCATCCCCAGTTCGCCATCACGAGTACGACGATGCCGGGCGCGACCGCATTGCCGACGCGCGACGCCGCATGCGTGATGCCCTGCGCGAAACCGCGTTTTTCTTTCGCGACCCAGCGCGCCATCGCGGATGTCGCCGCCGGAAAGGTCGCGCCTTCACCGAAACCGAGCAGCACGCGCGCCGCCAGCAGCGAGATGAGGCCACCGGCAAAACCGGTCAGCAAGGTCGCGATGCCCCACACCGCGCCGCACGCAAGCAGCGTGCGTCGAGCGCCGAAACGGTCGCTGACCCATCCGCCGATGATCTGGAAAAGCAGATACGGATACGCGAAAGCCGAGAACACGAGGCCGACTTCCGTATGCGAAAGATGGAATTCCTTGCCGAAGCCCGCCGCCGCCGTACTGACGTTGACGCGGTCCAGGTAAGTGATGAAGTACATGATGCAGAGCATCAATAGAACGATACTGGTCGCACTGGTCACACGAAACCGCTTCATCGTCTCTCTCCATTTGCATGTATCGACGGCGTTCCTGAGATGGCGCGCTTCGTCGTCGCGAGACGGCACGCGCCGCCTCGCCATCGCATTGTTCGGGGCCGCGTTCTGTGCGCGGCTTCATGACGGAACTGACTTCGTTGATGCCTGCTTGTTGTTATTGATGCGGCCTCGCTTACGCTGCCGCCCTCAAACCCGAGGCTTGCGTCGGCTCGCTCAACCAGTCCATCGCGGCCGGCAAGCCGCTTTCGTCGAGCGGCACGCCGGCGAGCCGCATGCCCATTTCGCAGCCGGCCAACGTGGCGAGCAACATCAGATCGTTGCAATCGCCCAGATGGCCGATGCGGAACATGCGGCCTTTCATCTTGCCGAGGCCCGTGCCGAGCGACATGTCGAACCGTTCGTAGATGAGCTTGCGCACCGCGTCGGCGTCGATACCCTCGGGCATCATCACGCCGGTCAACACCGGGCTATACACGGCCGGATCGGCGCACTGAATGTCGAGCCCCCACGCACGCACCGCGCGACGCGTCGCCTCGGCAAGACGCTCATGACGCGCAAAGACGTTGTCGAGCCCTTCGCCGAGAATCATGTCGATTGCCTCGTGAAGGCCGTAGAGCAAATTCGTGTTCGGCGTGTATGGCCAGTAGCCGGTCTTGTTCATCTCGACGATGTCGCTCCAGTCCCAAAAGCTGCGCGGCAGTTTTGCCTGCTTGCTGGCGGCCAGAGCCTTCGGCGAAATTGCGTTGAAGCTGATGCCCGGCGGCAGCATCAAGCCCTTCTGCGAGCCTGACACCGTCACGTCGACGCCCCACTCATCGTGGCGATAATCGGCGCAGGCGAGACCCGAAATCGTGTCGACGAGCAACAGCGCGGGATGGCCCGCAGCGTCGATTGCGCGGCGCACGGCGGCAATGTCGGACGTGACACCTGTCGACGTTTCGTTGTGCACGACGCACACTGCCTTGATCGAATGCTGCGTGTCGGCGCGCAGGCGCTCTTCGATCAGGTTCGGTTGAACGCCGCGCCGCCATCCTTCGATACCCGGAAGGCCAAGAAACTCGGGCTTCAGGCCGAGACTCTCCGCCATCTTTTTCCAGAGCGTCGCGAAATGGCCGGTCTCGTACATCAGCACGTGATCGCCGGGACTCAATGTGTTCGAGAGCGCCGCTTCCCATGCGCCGGTGCCGGACGCCGGATAAATCACGACCGGATGCTGCGTCTTGAAGATCTTCTTGATTCCGTCGAGCACCTTCAAACCCAGTTCGCCGAATTCCGGCCCGCGATGGTCGATGGTGGGATAACTCATCGCCCGGAGGATGCGATCCGGCACCGGACTCGGCCCAGGGATCTGCAGGAAGTGACGGCCAGCGGGATGGAAATCTAACTTCAGCATTACGCTCCTCCGATTGAATTTTGCATGCAAAAAACTATATCAGACGAAGTCGCGCGAGCGAAAGGCGAAAATTGCGTGCGGGCACAGGTGTTTACCCGCGCTGTATCGTTGTCGGCGGTGATCCGATAAAATTGCGGCAGAGAGGCATCTGAGGACGTTTGTATGCAAAATTCTGAAATTGAAGCAGGTTCGGCGGGTTCGGCAGTGTTGCCGAAAGTAGAGCGTCAGCGTTTGCACGACACGGTGGTCGAGCACATTCGCCGGTTTATCGTCGAAGGCGTATTGGAGCCGGGCAAGAAGTTGAACGAGCGCGAGTTGTGCGAAACGCTCGGCATTTCACGCACGCCGTTGCGCGAAGCGCTCAAGGTGTTGGCCGCTGAAGGGCTAATCGAGATTTCGCCGAATCGCGGCGCGTCGGTGTCGAAGATGTCGGAAGCCGAACTGCGCGAGACCTTCGAACTGATGAGCGGTCTCGAGGCTTTCTCGGGCGAACTCGCGGCCGAGCGAATGACGGCGGCCGAGCTCGCCGAAATCAAGGCATTGCATTACGCAATGCTCGCTTGTCGCGCGCAGAACGATCTCGCCGGGTACTACAGCCGCAATCAGGCGATTCACGACAAGATCAACGAGGCCGCGCGCAATTCGGCGCTGCGCCAGACGTATGTGTCGGTGAACCGGCGTTTGCAGGCGCTGCGCTTTCGCTCGAATTTTCAGATTCCGAAGTGGGATCGCGCGATTCATGATCACGATGAAATGCTGAAGGCGCTCGAGGCGCGCGACGGCAAGAAGCTCAGCGCGATTCTTCGGCAGCATCTGCTTGATAAGCGCGATGCGGTGTTGCAGGTTCAGTCGCGGGAAGAGGCGGCGGGGGGAGCGGGGTTATCCACCTAAATTGTTCATAGGGCTGTGGATAACGTTCTTATAGTCGGCGCAAGTGGTTGATGCGATGGCTGAATTTGCAGGCGGGTGATGTATGGGCAGGGAGGGGTGGGTTTGAGTACTCTGCCCTTGGTACGCTTTCATCGCGGCCTGCGCGGAAAAATGTATTCCTCGCTGTCGTTCGAACATTTGTTCCCCTACGTTTCCCCGCACGCCCGCTGCGGTGCAGGGAAACGGCCATTCTCCCAATCGCTGTCTCGAATAGCCTACGGATGACATCTGCCATTCCGCGCCGGAAGGTGGCAAAACCCCAGGCGCAACGCAGTGGCAGCGATGCCACTTCATGGCCTCAGCAGTTTGTACACCGTCGCTGACTTCCGCCAACGGGAGAGCGCCCATGCATTCATCGCCAAACCCGCGAGAAGGCAAACGACGGTTCCGACCGTATTGACGCCTCCACTGAGAACTTCGCCTAACCACTTAATTGAAAAAGCGGCTGAGATAACGGCAATAACGACAAACGAACCCAAAGACTTTACGGGCGAATTGACGCCGCAGATCTGCCCAGTCGAGTGATCCAGCCAGCCGACCAGTGTCTGCCAGTTATCCGGGTCGCGCAGTACCGCGGTGACTACCGTGCCGCTTTCAAGCCTCGGCTTGCCGTCCATCTTCACGGAGTACTGACGTCGTCCAGCGATCGTTACGTTAAACATTGTGGCGACCGTGCCGCCACTCCTGTCTTTCTCAAAAACAACGCCTCCTATGTCGTCAAGGGTTACTGTAATGGCGCGGTAGGTCATGGGCAAATGGTGCGGTGATTGATTCGAGAAGTTCTACGGGCTCATTGTGCCAACTCGAGCGTATCGTTCTCGATTTTTTATCAACTGCGCAAGCATGAAGGAGCAGGACCTCTATGATTCAAGATCAAGCGATCGCGCGGCAAGTAAGCGACCGACTATTGCAAGTGAACGGCGCGCTGGACGAAGCAATCGTCTTCGTTCAGGACAACTGTTCTGCTATCGAGATTCAGGCGTTCAAACGGGCTATGGGCGAGATCATGTACAAGGTGTTCGAAGAAGCCCTCATCCCCATCTACAAGAAGCATCCGATTCTTGTCCCCGAAGGACTGCGCGTGAGTGGCATCACTGATTGAGGCACCGCAGGACAAAGCAGGGCGCGGGGCACCGCGCCCCACCTGCGCAAACGCGCACCAAAGTGCGCGTCTCCCCACATAGAAACGCACTACACCTCAAGCGCCCTACCGCACCCCATCCCTGGCCCGAAGCGACTCCGGCAACCCCCGCAACACAATCAACGCACAAATCACGCTCATCGTCCCAATCACATACAAAGCCGGCGTCGTACTCCCAGTCAGATCCCTGACGCGTCCCACCATGATCGGACTCACGATCCCGCCAAGCTGTCCGAGCGTGTTGATCAACGCGATGCCGCCCGCCGCGCCCGCCCCCGTCACCAGCTTCGGCGGCAATGCCCAGAATGCCGGGATCGACGCCACCACGCCCCCGCCCATCACCGCAAGCGCGACGATCAGGAAGCCCGTCTGTTTGTCGAAGAAACCGGCCGCAAAGAATCCGATCGCCGACATCACCAGCAAACCGAACACGAACTTGCGACGCTCGCCGCTTGCATCGGACAAGCGCCCCACAACCACCATGCAGATCGCGCCGCACACATAAGGCACGGCTGTCAGCAAACCGATCAGCGTCGGATTATGCGTACCTGCCACGCGGATCAAATGTGGCGCCCAGAAATTCAATCCATACGACGCCACCTGAATCAGAAAATAGACGAGCCCCAGCGTGAGAAATCCCGGCGTCTTTATCGCGCCGATGAACGAATGCCCAGTCTCAGGATGACGGCTCTGCTGCGAAATCTGCTCAGCCAGGAATGACTTCTCCGCGGGCGACAGCCAGTTCGCATCGTCGATGCGATCTTTCAGCAGCTTCAGCACGAGATAACCAAGCAGCACGCACGGCAGGCCGCCGAGCAGGAACAGCCAGTGCCATCCCGGCATGCCAAGCACGCCGTTCATATGGCCGATGACAAGCCCCGCCAGCGGCGCGCCGACCAGCCCCGAAAACGCCGACGCGAGAAACAGCATCGACGTAATGCGTCCGCGATAGCTCGGCGGAAACCACAGCGTGAGGTAGTACAGCACGCCCGGCGCGAAGCCGGCTTCCATCGCGCCGATCAGAAAGCGCAGGCCGTAAAACTGCCATTCGGTGTTGACGAACACCATCGCCGCGGTCGCGAGTCCCCACGAAATCATGATGCGCGCAATCCAGCGCCGCGCACCGACCTTGTAGAGGAACAGATTGCTCGGCACCTCGAACAACACATAGCCGATCACGAACAAACTCGCGCCGAGACCATATGCGGTGTCCGACAAGCCGAGATCGCTTTGCAACTGAAATTTCGCGAAGCTGATGTTGATGCGGTCGAAAAACGCAAACAGATAGCAGATCATGATGAGCGGCATCAGCCGCCATGCCACTTTGCGGATGATGGCCGCCGCGCCGTCCGCGCTCTGTTCACGGCCGCCGGTTGCGATTGCGCCGAGGTCACTCATGATTCGTCTCCAATGCCGGATTCGGCTGCGCCGTCCGGTCGTTTAGTGGATCAGGGAAAGTCAGATTTGCAGCACGTAGTCCGGCACGGGATGCAGGTCACGATTGCGCCCCGCCTTCGCCACTTGCCCGGGCACGTCGTGGCCCAGCAAAGCCGGCAACGCTCGCGACAGCGCGAGCAGTTTCTCGAGGTCGATTCCCGTGGGAATACCCATTTCGTCGCACAGATTCACGAGGTCCTCGGTGCAGATGTTGCCCGACGCACCGGGCGCAAACGGGCATCCGCCGAGACCGCCCAACGCGGCATCGAAGCGGCGCGCGCCGGCTTCGTAGGCGGCCAGTACATTGGCGAGCCCAAGTCCGCGTGTATTGTGAAAATGCAGCGTGAGCGCCGACGACGGCACGCGTTGCAGCACTCGCTCGACGAGCCGCGTCACCTGGCGCGGATTAGCCATGCCCGTCGTATCGGCGAGCGTGATGCCCTCAATGCCCATCTCGCGGTACGTATCGACAATGCTGACCACGCGGTCCTCGTCGATCGTGCCTTCGAACGGACAGCCGAACGCCGTCGCGACGGACGCATTCAACAGCACGCCCGCGCCCTTCACGTGACGCACGATGTCGCCAAACGCCGCCAGCGACGACTCGCAGCTCATGCGCATGTTGGCGCGGTTGTGCGTCTGACTCGCGGACATCACGAGATTCAGTTCGTCCGCCTTCGCGGCGAGCGCGCGCTCGGCGCCCTTGAGATTCGGCACGAGCGCGACGTAGATCACGCCCGCGCGCCGCTCGATCTGCTGGAACACGGCCTCGCCGTCGCGCAACGCAGGAATGGCTTTCGGCGAGACAAACGAGCCGGCCTCGATGCGCGTAAAGCCCGCCGTCGAGAGCGCGTTGATCAATTGAATTTTGTCGGCGGTGTCGACCCACGTCGGTTCGATCTGCAAGCCGTCGCGCGGCGCGACTTCCTGCACGATGAGCTTGTCGGCGACTCGTGCGTTCAATTCGCGGTTCGCTGCACCGTTCGTTGCATGTGTCGTTGCATGTGTCATTGCACGGCTCCTTCGCGGCGCAGCCGCTCGATCTCTTCACTCGCGAAGCCGAGTTCGCTCAGCACGCTTCCCGTATGTTCACCGAGCGCGGGACCTTGCCAGCGCACTTCGCCTGGCGTCTCCGACAGCTTCGGCACGATGCCCGGCATCTTCACCGAGGCGCCGCCCGGCAGTTGTGCCTGCAACAACATGTCGCGCGCCTGGTAGTGCGGATCGGCGACGATGTCCGCGACGGAATAGATGCGCCCCGCCGGCACTTCAGCGCGTTCGAGCGCGGCCAGCACGTCGTCGGTGGAATGATGCGAGGTCCATGCGGCGATCGCCTCGTCGAGCATCGCGCAGTGTTTGGCGCGGCCGTCGTTGTGCGCGAGCGCGGGATCGTCGGCGAGGTCGGCGCGGCCGATCACCTGCATGAGGCGCCGGAAAATCGGATCGCTGTTGCCGGCGATCACGACATAGCCATCGTCTTCAGTGGGATAGGTGTTGGACGGCGCGATGCCAGGCAGCGCCCCGCCGCTTCGCTCGCGAACGTGGCCGAGCAGATCGTATTCGGGGACGAGACTTTCCATCAGATTGAAAACGCTTTCGACGAGCGACACGTCGACCACTTGCCCGTCGCCCTGCCCTGTCTTCACACGCAGCAGCGACATCAACGCGCCGATCACCCCATGCAGCGACGCGAGTGAATCGCCGAGACTCACGCCGACGCGCGCCGGCGCGCCGTCCACCTCGCCCGTCGTGTAGCGAATGCCGCCCATCGCTTCGCCGATGGCGCCGAAGCCCGGACGGTCACGATATGGACCCGACTGGCCGTAACCGGAGATACGCACCATCGTCAGTTTGGGGTTGATCGCGTGCAGCACGTCCCAGCCGATGCCGAGCTTTTCGAGCGCACCAGGACGCAGGTTTTCGATGACGACATCGGCCTCGGCCGCGAGCCGCTTCACGATCTCGACACCCTCCGGCGACTTCAGATTCACGCACACCGACTTCTTGTTGCGCGACTGCAGATACCACCAGAGCGACGTGCCTTCGTGCAGCTTGCGCCATTTGCGCAGCGGGTCGCCGGTTTGCGGCGCTTCGATCTTGACGACGTCCGCGCCGAACTCGGCCATCAGGCGCGCGGCAAACGGCGCGGCGATCAGCGTTCCGATTTCAACGACGCGGATACCTTGAAGGGGTCCACCCATGTGCTGTCTCCGAAGTGGTTTTCTGTTGGGAGACAGCTTGCAGGCGTGCGGCGGCGGCGTCCAACCGCAATTCGCCAACGACCGTTCGCGAACGACGAACGCTCAAGCGCGGCGCAGATTCATGCCGCCGGCGTTTGCGTGGCTTCGGAGGCTTCTATCGAACGCAGATGATCGAACAGCAGACGGCTCACCGGCGAGAGCGCATCGACATCGCGCACGACCAGCACGAGGCTGCGCTCCGACCAGTCGTCTTCGAGCGGCGCGCCGACGAGCCCGAGCGGCCGTCCCATGAGTTCATAGACTTTGCGCGGCAACACGCCGACGCCCATGCCCGCCTGCACCATCCGGCAAACGGCGTCGAAGCCCGGCACGTGGATGCGCAATCGCAACGGCTTGCCGGCGACGCGCGCGGCGATATGCGTTCGCGCATTGATCGAACTCGCGGCGTGCAGGCCGACGTGATCGCCGTCGAGCGTTTCGGCAAACGCCACGCTCGTGCGCGCGGCGAGCGGATGATCGTCGCGCATCACGAGCACCAGCGAATCGCGGCGATAGTGCTCGACGTGCAGCTCGCGCGTGTCGGCATCGGCGGAACAGATGCCGAGATCGGCGAGGCTATCGTCCACCGCTTCGACGACGCCGCCGCTCGGCCGCTCTTCGAGGTCGAGCTTCACGCGCTCATGCAGCAACTGGAACGCGCGCAAATCTTCAGGCAAAAATTCGACGATGGCAGACAGGTTCGCCATCATCCGCACATAACCGCGTACGCCGCTCGCATGCCCAGCCAGTTCGATGCCGATGTTTTCGATGTCGCGCATCACGCGCCGCGCATGATGCAGCAGCGTTTCGCCGGCCGGCGTGAGCGTCATGCCGCGCGCGTTGCGCTGAAAGAGCGTCGCGCCCACGGCCTGTTCCAGTTCGAGCAGCCGCTTGCTCGCAGCGGAAACGGCAATGGCCTCGCGCTCCGCGGCACGCGTGAGCGTGCCTTCCTCGTAGACGGCGAGGAACAGTTGAAGCGTGGTCAGGTCGAGCTTGCGGAGAAGGTTTTTAATCACCATGGCGCGGCGCCGGAAGTTCGGTCAGTGGCTAATCATCCCATATGCGGCGCGTGCAATATTGCTTGCACGACGAGTATGCGAGACTGTTTGCGCTCGCCATGCAGCGTCAAAGCGCGTTTGGTATGCTGGGCCACCGCGTTTTCCCCGACAATCGCGCGAGGCCGTCGAACGCCGCCAATCGCACCGCGTTGACTGCCGCGGTTTGCTTATCGTGAAAGGAATCATTCGATGCCCACCGTCGCGATCGCGATCTTTGCTGGCGTGCAGGCGCTCGACGTCGCCGGTCCCGTCGACGTCTTCTCCGAAGCGAACCGCTTCATCGCGCCGGACGCGCGCTACGAAGTCACGCTGCTGAGCGCGCAACAAGCACCGCTGCGCGCGTCCAACGGCATGACGCTGATCGCCGACGCCGTCTTCGCGCGCGCTCGCAAACCGTTCGATCTCGCGTTAGTCGCAGGCGGCCCCGCGCTGCCCGAAGGCGCCCCGCCCGAGGCGTCCTTGCTCGACTGGTTGACCAACATCGCGCCGCAATGCGGCCGTTACGGCTCCATCTGCACGGGCGCTTTCGCGCTCGGCCATGCCGGTCTGCTCGACGCGCGCAACGTCACGACGCATTGGCAGCACGCGGCCCAGCTCGCCGCGCAGTTTCCGAAAGCGCGCGTCGACTACGACCGCATTTATCTGCGCGACGGGCAACTGGTCACTTCCGCGGGCGTGACTGCGGGTATCGATCTGTCGCTTGCGCTCGTCGCCGAAGATCACGGTGCGCATATCGCGCTCGCGGTGGCAAAGCGGCTCGTCGTGTTCGCACAGCGCCAGGGCGGACAGTCGCAATTCAGTCCGTATCTCACGGCGCCCGTCGACGAAACATCGCCGGTTGCAAAAGTCCAGGCGCATGTGATGGAGCGCATTCACGAGAGTTTTACAGTCAAGCAACTCGCCGATGTCGCCGGCATGAGCTCACGCAATTTCGCGCGCGTGTTCGTGCAGGAAACCGGCGTGACGCCGCATGAATTCGTCGAGCGCGCGCGTGTCGATGCCGCGCGCAAGCTGCTGGAAAGCAGCGGCGCCGCGCTGAAAGCGATTGCCTACGATTGCGGTTTCGGCACCGCGGATCGCATGCGGATCGTCTTCGTGAAGAGAGTCGGCGTCACGCCGATGCAATACCGCGAGCGCTTTCGCGCGGCCTGAAAGCGCGCGAGCGGCGCCGCTGCGCGTGCGAAACATGCGTGAGAAGATAACGGCCTGCATGAGCTATCTTCAAGGAACGACATGAATCCCTCTTCTCCCATTCGCGCGATCGTCACCGGCCATACGCGCGGCCTCGGTGCGGCGCTCGCCGCGCAACTGCTTGAGCGCGATGTCGCGGTGCTCGGTCTCTCACGCTCGCGTCATGCGTCGCTCAAACAGCGCTTTCCCGCGCTGCTCGATGAAGTTGAACTCGAACTCGCCGATACGTCGCGTGTTGCGCAATGGACGGCGACCGATGCACTGCGCGCGTTCGTCAGCGGCGCGAAGACTGTGCTGCTGATCAACAACGCGGGCATGGTGCAGCCGATCGGTCCGATCGACGCGCACGACGCAGCGGCCATTGCCAGCGCAGTGAGCCTGAACGTCGCCACGCCGTTGATGCTCGCAAGCGCGCTCGCCGCGGCAAGCCCCGATGTGAGCGACCGCCGCATCATGCATATTTCGAGCGGCGCGGCGCGCAACGCTTACGCCGGCTGGAGCATCTACTGCGCGACGAAGGCCGCGCTGGATCACCACGCGCGCGCCGTCGCACTCGACGCCACTCGCGCGCTGCGTATTTGCAGTCTCGCGCCGGGCGTCATCGATACGAACATGCAGGCGGAGATTCGCAACACCGGCGTCGAACAGTTTCCAATGCGTGAGAAGTTCGAGGACTTGAAGCGCAACGGTCAGCTTTCGACGCCCGAGCAAGCTGCGGCTCAATTGCTCGACTATGCGTTCAGCGATGCATTTGGTGAAACGCCGGTGGCTGATATTCGCGAGGTTGGGAAGCGGGCGTGATGCGCTGTTGATGCGCTGGGGTGCACAGTCACTATCGCGGCTCCTGAAAAGTCTCACCTTTGGGCGCGGGCGGCGATGGTTCGTGTGCTTTTTGCAGCGGCGCGTCGCGCGAATTGCGCTTGATATGCAGTGGTTTTACCGCGCTGCTGCTGCGGCTTGCATCGCCACCTGCGCCACAACGGCGGGCTCCCGAAAATCCTCACCCTTCGCACGCAGCGGCCGAAGGTGAGCGGGAGAGAGCAGTTTCACATCTCCCGAAAACTCTCACCTTAAGCGCTTGCGGACCGCCCGCAAAGCCATGCTGGGCGTGGGCCGACGACCCCGAAAGAGGCGAATCCCGAAAACTCTCACCTTTAGAAGCACGCGAATGATCGGGATACCCAGGTAAGACGTTGACGTGCGGTGCGGTGACAAAACGACTCGCAAACCGCGAACCGTCCGACTCCATATGGACGGTGAGGCACATGCGTTCCAGTCGCTCACGGATCGCCGCAGCGTCGAAGTGCTCCCGAATTCCCTCACCTTAGAGCGGATGAAGCCCCGGGACGACACAGCTTTGGCCCCCGCACCAGGCGGACATTTAGCGGATTTCGCCCATTTTCGCGACGATAACGCGTGCGAATCAAGCGCGGAACTCACGCGCCGAACCGCTCCCGAAAACCCTCACCTTTGAGGCGTGGCGCGCAAGCGTCAGTTCGCGAGCTTATGAAACGTCTCCAGCACCGCGTCGCCCTTGAACGGCTTCACGATCGAGCCCTTGACGCCGCAGCCTTGCCGCATTCTTTCATCGCCGGGCTGCTTTCGGTTGTCAGCATGATGACGTTGACAGTCTTGTTCGCGAGTCGCCGCGAATTTTCTTGACCATCGTGAGGCCGGCTATATTCGGCGTGTCTACGTCGCTGATCAACGACCTTGATGCTTTGCCATGCATCGCTCGTGTCGATGCCGAGACCGTTCCGGTTCAGAAAGAAAACCCGCCACTGCGTCGCGCACAGTACTGGACTCATCCACGATCTCACCTTTGCGGCGACCTCCTGGAACTCCTCACCTTTACGCACGCTGTCGGGTGAAATGCATCAAAGGTGCGGCGTGAATCCTGGGACGACTCACCATTGCAGGCGTCGCGTCATCTCCTGGAACATCTCACCTTTGGATTTGAAGACGTCGATGGTGATGCCGTCTCCTGGAATTCCTCACCATCCTGGAACGGCTCACCTTTGGCGATATCCGCAAGCAACGTGCGGACTCACGCGATACGTTATCGCGTCAGCTTGATGACATTCGACAGCCCCGCAGCCGGCGAACTGCCGAAGCTATACGTCGAACGGCCGCTGCGTTTGGCCGCATACATGGCGGCATCGGCGACGTCGAGCAAGCCTGCGATGCTCTGCACCCTGTCCGGAAACGTGGCGATGCCGATACTCACGCCAATCGCAAAACGGCCGCCGTACTCCTTGTCGCCGATCGCTCGCACACCTGAGACAAGGCGCTCGGCGAGTTCCCGCAATTGGGCGTCGTCGCCGCAATCGGTTGCGAGCAGCACGAACTCATCGCCGCCGACACGAGCGAGCGTGTCGCTCTGCCGCGTCGCGGCCCGCAGCGATTCTGCAAGCCGGCGCAGCAACACGTCGCCGGCGCTATGGCCCATCGCGTCGTTGACCTTCTTGAAGCCGTCTATGTCGAGGTACAGAAGCGCGATTCGGCGCGACTCGGCTTCGTTGCCCGAGAGCGCGTCGATGGCGGACAGCAGCCGGCGGCGGTTCGGAAGTCCCGTCAGCGTATCCTGCGCGGCCTGCTGATCGAGCATGTTCGAATACGCATGTACTCTCGCGAACGCACGACGCTGAACATACACCGTGTACCCCATCAGGCAGCACACGAGCACGGCAATGGCAACGAGCGCGGCGCTGCCGAACACGAGGCGCCGATGCGCATCCTGAGTGGCGACCTTGCGCCTTTCGCGCCACTCGTTCAGCAGTTCGCCGAGGTCCTGGCGCAGGCCATCCATATACGCCTTGCCTTCGTTGGTCTGCACGAGCTGGATGGCGGCCGCACGATTCCCGCTGCGAGCCAGTTCGATCGTGCGCGCGAGTTCGACCACCTTGTCGGTCTTCGCATGCTCGACACGGCGCACGAGTTCGAGCGATTTTTCGTCGCTGCCTGCTGCCTGCTGCAAACGCAAAACGGTGTCGTCGAGGTCGCGAATGCCCTGGCGATAGGGCACGAGGTAGGCTTCATCGCCGGTGAGCAGATAGCCGCGCTGGCCGGTCTCCGCGTTCTCGAGATCGTGCAGCACGCGATTCGCGGCGCCGAGCACGGCGAACGCTTCCTCGTCGCGCAGACCGTCGGCGACAATGATCTTCGCTTCGTACACGAACAGACCGGCTGCGACGAGCAAGCCAATGGCCATGCTGATGTAGAGCGCAATGAAACGGTTACGGTCGGCTTTCGCGGAGCGGAACAAACGCGCGGGCACGAGAGGCTCCAGGGCGGTGGGGATGGTGGAAGGGTGTAATGATACTGGAGAGCCGTGACAGACTCTCGCGAAGCGTGTTTGCGTCAGCTATTGCCGTGATGCCACCGCATAACAATTTTTTTGAAAAGCAGTGTCAGGTTTTTGCGGTAGCCCCGACTAAGCCCAACATCACCCGTGTTGGATAGCGCGACAACGTTCGAACTATCAAACGCAACACGGGAAGAATGATTTGGCCAAAGGAGCTTGACGGATGGACATGGACTTCGACTGCACGATGTGCGGCAAATGTTGTCACAACCTTCGGTTGCCGCTGACCGTATCCGAAGCAATCGCGTGGCTCAAGCGAGGCCACGACGTTCAGCTATTTGTTGAAGCGCTGCCGTGGCCGGAAGAGCCGCCGGAAGACAATCTGGTCGCGGCACATAAGCGCCGACGCTCGTTTGCGGCTACAAGCGGTTCTCTGCCCGTACGAGTGGTCGTTGTCATCGTTGCAGCATTCGATGGTCCATGTCCGAACCTGCAAGAAGACATGCGATGCGGCGCTTACGAAAGTCGACCTCTGGTATGCCGTATTTATCCTGCGGAAATTAACCCGTTCATTTCCATGGACCCAGCGCAGAAAGCGTGTCCGCCGGAGGCCTGGACGGGTGCGAGCTCGCCACTGTTGCGTCAAGGACAAATTGTCGACGCGCAGATCGCCGCGCTAGTCACTGAGTCGCGCAACACGGATGCTGCCGATGTCTGGGCGAAAGCCGCCCTCTGCACAACGCTCGGAATCGGCAGTGCGGCCTTGAGCAACGAAGGGTTCGTTGTTCACACGCCAGACCGATCCAGTCTCTTAAGCGCTCTTGAGTCGGCGCAAATGGTCAAGACGGCCACGGCAAGTTCGTGGCAATTTGTCTCGAACCGAAGTGAGACGGCGAACGCATTGGATTCAGTTGATGCGGTCGTATCGAGAACGTCGGCTTGGGAAGCAGAGGGCGCTACCTTCTTGGGCTTTTTCCCGGACGATGTCTCGGGGAGTGGGACTCACTGAAAGGCGAACTAAAACTTCACCTTCACCTGAAAGCCGATGGTGAATGGAAGATCGTCGGAAGGGATCGGCGGAATCACGATGAAGTTCGCGCCGACACGCTTGTATTCGACCATGATGAGCGGCGCGAGCACGGGTCCGATCGTGTGATCGCGGCCGAGTCCCCAGTTGCCATAGTTATAGCCGGAGATGATGCCGCCCATCGCCGCTATGCGGACAATGCCCCAGTGCAGAAAATCCGGCGACCAGACGCCGCCGCCGTAATACGACGGCCGGCGCAGTGAATTGCGAAAGCCGCCCGCCGTCAGCGCCCATTGATTGTTGAGCCAGCATTCGACGCCGAGGCCTGGGTTGAACTGCTCGAAGTGTTTGTCTGGGTCGGGATTGATGTGATAGGAACCCAGCATCGCGTCGACCCATACGCCGCCCTCACACCAGTTGCCCGCATGCGCCGCGGAGGTGCCGGCGACGCTCGCGGCAAACGCGAACAATACGCGGCAAAGGTGCGTTTTGAACTGGCCGGTATGCTGCCCGGTGTGCTGGCTTTTGTGCTGGCTGATTTGCCTGCCGATTTGCGTGGTCATCCGCCTGCTGATCTGCCGAAGATGCATGTCCTCTCCATCGCCAGTCGAACGCCGGCGCGATGCTGTTCTCATATCGGTGCGTGCCGCCCGTCGCGCACTGTACCGCAAGCCACTCGCGCGATGTTGAAGACGCACTCGGGCTTGCGGGCACAAGACGTGCCGGCAAGCGTCAACACAACTCTAATGGAGGACCGATGGCAAAGCGGTGAAGACGCGCGCCGCATTTTCACGCGTTTTCACGTTGCAGGCAGAGTGTTTATAGACCGAGGTCGGAAAGGCCAGGGTGATCGTCGGGACGGCGGCCGAGCGGCCAGTGATACAGACGGTCCGCTTCGCGGATCGGCAGATCGTTGATGCTGGCGTGACGGCGCGCCATCAATCCATGCTCGTCGAACTCCCAGTTCTCGTTGCCATACGAGCGGAACCAGTTGTTGGAATCGTCGTGCCATTCGTAGGCAAAGCGCACGGCGATGCGGTTATCGGTGAACGCCCACAGTTCCTTGATCAAGCGATAGTCGAGTTCCTTCGCCCATTTGCGGCGCAGTAAGCCGACGATTTCCGCGCGCCCATGCGTGAATTCCGCACGATTGCGCCACACGCTGTCCTGCGTATAGGCGAGCGACACACGTTCAGGGTCGCGCGTGTTCCAACCGTCTTCCGCGGCGCGAACTTTCTGGATGGCGGTTTCGCGCGTAAAGGGCGGCAGCGGCGGACGGGTTTCGATCGGATCGGTCATGAGATACCTCGCTTTTGGTCAGGTGGGCAGTCAGGATGCGGGTCGCCTCGTCGGCGGGGACTTGCGTGAAGGTCGGCTTGAAGTTTTGTTGCGTGCGGGCGTGTTCCCGTTGCCGGCTGATTGAGCGTCGAGCAAGGTGACAGCGACGGCCTGCGCGTCGAGCGCCGCATCGGGCTCGCCGCTGACAAGCGCAACCGCGATCGCACCGTCGAGCAACACCAGCCACTGCCGCGACAAACGCGCGGCGCGCCTCGCGTCCAGTTTGCTTTCGGCGATGAACTCGTCGAATTGCGTCCGCACGAAAGCCAGCAAGCGCTCCTTGTGCTCGCGCGCGACGATGCGAATCGGGTCTTCCGCCGAAGCGATCTCACCGGCCGCGTTCAGAAACGCACAACCGTGAAAGTCCTCCGACGCGAACCATTCGCGCAATACGTCGAACATGCCGAGCAGCCGTTTGCGCGCGCTCTTGCCGCGCCGCTGCGTGCCCTCGACAAACCAGTTCATCCAGCGTTCGTCGCGCCGCTCGAGCGCGGCCGCGACGAGCGCGTCTTTCGATTCGAAATGCGTGTAGAAGCTCTTACGCGCGGTGCCCGACTGCTTGACGATCGCGTCCACGCCGGTTGCATGAATGCCGCCCGCGTAGATCAACGCTTCGGCAGCGTCCAGCAGACGCTCACGCGCGCCAGCCGCCGATGCCTTTTCCATGAGAGTATCCGTAGCCATGTGCGAAGGGTAGAACGATCATTCTCCCTCGTCAAGTCTTGCCGCTTTTTGCACGACGTGCGCGGCACCTGTTATCCTGGTTGCCAGCAAACAACCGGAACTCACTTGATGAATGCGTTCACTGCCCGCAGCATTGCCGTACGCGCTTTACTCGCCGCAATGCTGCTTACATCAATGGCCTGCACGCCGCTGCAAGTGCTGACGCATTCGGTCAGCCAGAACGAAGCGCGCGTGCCGGTCGGGCGCTACGACCTCGACCTGGATCATTGCAGCATTACGTTCGACGTCGAACACTTCAAGTATTCGCGCTTCACCATGCGCTTCGATCGCAAGAAAGGGCAACTGAACTGGAACGAAGGCGGTCTCGAGCAAAGCAGCGTGTCGGTTTCAATCGACGCCGCGAGCATCGACACGAACGTGCCGCTGCTCGACAAGATGGTGAAAAGCGAAAGCCTGCTGGACGTGGAGCGCTATCCGGAGATTCGGTTCGTGAGTACGAAGTTCGAGCGCACCGGCGAATCTCGCGGCACGTTGACGGGCAATCTGACCATTCACGGCGTAACGCAACCCGTCACGCTGGACGTCACGTTCAACGGTTTCGCACGAGATCCGCTAACGAAAAAAGACACGCTTGGCTTTTCCGCGGAAGGACAGTTCAGCCGCGCGAAGTTTGGCCTCGCGACGTGGTATCCCGCAGTGGGCGACGACATTCACGTACGAATTCAGGCTGAATTCGGCAAAACGCCCGCGGGCGCGTGAGCGCATCGCGGGCGTGTGTGAGACGGCAAGCGTCGTGATGCTTACGCGGCCGTCCAGTCGAGAATGACCTTGCCGCTTTCGCCGGAAAGCATGGTCGCGAACGCTTGCTGGTAATCGTCGACCTTGAAGTGATGCGTGAGAATCGGCGACAAGTCGAGCCCGCTTTGCAGCATCGCCACCATCTTGTACCAGGTCTCGAACATCTCACGGCCGTAAATGCCCTTGATTTCGAGGCCCTTGAAAATCACCTGAGTCCAGTCGATCGCGGTCTGCGCCGGCGGAATACCGAGCAGCGCGATCTTGCCGCCGTGGTTCATCGCTTCGAGCATGCTCGTAAAAGCGCTCGGCACGCCGGACATTTCGAGGCCGACGTCGAAGCCTTCGGCCATGTGCAGGTCCGCCATCACGTCGCGCAGCGATTCGCGCGACACGTTCACCGCGCGCGTCGCGCCCATCTTGCGCGCGAGGTCGAGCCGGTAATCGTTGATGTCGGTAATCACGACGTTGCGCGCGCCGACGTGCTTCGCAATCGCCACGGCCATGATGCCGATCGGCCCCGCGCCCGTAATCAACACATCTTCGCCGACGAGGTTAAACGACAGCGCCGTGTGCGTCGCGTTGCCGAACGGATCGAAGATCGCGGCCAGATCGTCGGAGATTTCAGGCGGAATCTTGAACGCGTTGAACGCCGGAATCACGAGATATTCAGCGAACGCGCCCTCGCGATTCACGCCGACGCCCACCGTGTTGCGGCACAAATGCCGGCGTCCCGCGCGGCAGTTGCGACAGAAGCCGCAAGTGATGTGGCCTTCGCCCGACACGCGATCACCGATCGAAAAGCCGCGCACTTCCTCGCCCATTTGCACGATTTCGCCGACATATTCGTGGCCGACATGCATCGGCACCGGAATCGTTTTTTGCGCCCAGTCGTCCCACTTCCAGATGTGAATGTCCGTGCCGCAGATCGCCGTGCGCGTGATGCGGATCATCACGTCGTTATGGCCGACTTCGGGCAGCTTCACATCGGTCAGCGTGAGACCCGGCGCGCGTTCGAGTTTTGCGAGTGCCTTCATGCGCCCTCCGCCTGGATCACGCCAAGCTCACGGCCGACGCGCGCGAACGCATCGACGGCGCGGTCGATCTGTTCCGTCGTATGCGCCGCGCTCATTTGCGTGCGGATGCGCGCGCGGCCTCTCGGCACGACGGGGAATGAAAAGCCGATCACGTAGACGCCTTCGTTCAACAGCGCATCGGCCATTCTGGAAGCAAGCTGCGCGTCGCCGAGCATCACGGGAATGATCGGATGTTCGCCCGGCACGAGCGTGAAACCAAGCGCGCTCATCTTCTCGCGAAAGTGCGCGCCGTTTTCGCGCACGCGGGCGCGTAGTTGCGCGCCTTCGTCGCTGGCGAGCAGTTCGAGTACTTTCAGCGACGCCGCCGCGATGCTCGGCGTCAGCGTGTTCGAGAACAGATACGGCCGCGAGCGCTGACGCAGCAATTCGACGATCTCCTTACGCGCGGCGATATAGCCGCCCGATGCGCCGCCGAGTGCCTTGCCGAGCGTGCCCGTGATGATGTCGACGCGCGAGAGCACGCCGCAATGTTCCGGCGTGCCGCGTCCGTGTTCGCCGATAAAGCCGACGGCGTGCGAGTCGTCGACCATCACGAGCGCGCCGTAGCGGTCGGCCAGATCGCAGATGCCGGCGAGATTGGCGATGATGCCGTCCATCGAAAATACGCCGTCTGTGGCGATGAGCTTAAAGCGTGCGCCGGCCGCGTCGGCCTCTTTCAGTCTGGCTTCGAGGTCCTCGAGATCGTTGTTCTTGTAGCGAAAGCGCTTGGCCTTCGAAAGCCGCACGCCGTCGATGATGCTCGCATGATTCAACTCGTCGCTGATGATTGCGTCGTTCTCGTCGAGCAGCGTTTCGAACAGGCCACCGTTCGCGTCGAAACAGCTCGAGTAGAGAATGCAGTCGTCGGTTTGCAGAAACGCGGCGAGCGCCTGCTCGAGTTGCTTATGGACCGTCTGCGTGCCGCAAATAAAACGCACCGACGCCATGCCGAAGCCGTCGTTGTCGAGCCCTTGCTTCGCGGCCTCGATAAGGCGAGCGTCGTTGGCAAGACCGAGATAATTGTTCGCGCAGAAGTTCAGTACTTCGGCGCCGTCGGCGAGACGAATATCGGCCGATTGCGGGCTGTCGATAACGCGCTCGCTCTTGTAAAAGCCGTCGGCGCGAATCTGCTCGAGCGTGCCGCGCAGATGGGCGAGAAATGAGTCACGCATGAACCGGGCTCCTGAATGGGTGAGACCGACGTGGGCGAACAGGCGACGGCCTGCTATAGTCGGTTGTCAGTTTTATCGGATATTTTCGTTTTTTCGAACTAAAATCCGGTATATCGAACAACTCTAAACGATGGGTCAGGAAATGGCAAGTTCGGGTATTCGCCGTGCGGCGGCTGGCGCGGCACCCACTCCGAGTGCAATCGCGGCGCCGCCGCGCGTCGGCGAACAGATTCAGCGTCTGCGCGCCGAGCGGCGCATGACGCTCGACGATCTGTCGCGTGCGGCGGGCGTGTCGAAATCGATGCTCTCTGAAATCGAGCGTGACAAGGCGAATCCAACGATCGCAGTCGCCTGGCGGCTGACCAATGCGCTTGGCGTGAGCCTGGATTCGCTGTTCGCGCCGCAAAAGACGCCCGAGGCGATCGCCGTCGCCGGTCCGCACGAGATTCCTACGTTAAGCGGACACGACGCGAAATACCAGTTGCGCGTGTGGGGGCCGATCGAGCTGGCCGGCAAATTCGAGTGGTACGAGTTGACGCTTCAGGCGGGTGGTGCGCTCGTGTCCAACGCGCACGAACCGGGCACGCGCGAGCATCTCACGGTGCTACAGGGGTCGATTGAAATCGAGGCGGCCGGGACGACAAAACGGCTCAAGGCCGCGGACACGGCGCGCTACGTCGCCGATGAGCCGCACGCTATCCGCAATGCCGGCAAAGGCGAGGCGAAGGCGTTGCTGGTGGTGATTCACGGCTGAGGCATCGAGCAGCAAGAGGCGTCTACGCGGAATCGGGGCTTGCGCGAGGTTGCGCCGGATACTGTATGTTTGTACAGTACAGGCTATCGACTGGAGCCGATAATGAACGACCTGAAAACCGCCCCGACCGACCACGCTCTGGCTGCGCTGCGCTATCAAACTGCGGCGCGCGATCTCGAACGTATCGTCCGCAACATCGCCGGGCGCTACATCGTGCAGCAAGTGCCGCTCACCTGGCGCCTGCTTCACGCGATTGAAGCCGAGGCGCTCGCCGACCTCGGATTTGCCAGCCGGCATGACGCGCTCATGCTCGGTCTGTTTCAACGTCCGTCGGATTTGCCGTATCCCGAGACTGACGAGGCCGTGGACTTCGGCATGTCGACCGCGCTGCCCGCCGTGTTTGCGTTTGCTGTTCTGGCTTACGAGGAAGCCGCTCGCCGCGCCGCGCAACGTACCTCCGAAGGCGCTGCTGTCCACAAGCGAGTGCAAGCCTGGGGCGATTAAGCCGGCTGCGCTTGCACCACGTCTACAATATGCGCAACTAACCGATAGATAGCGCATGTCGCCTCCTCACTTGTCCGACCCGGTGCCGCGTCGCCAATCGTCCACCGATCTGTTCGATCAGCAACGCGAAGACTGGCGCCGCGATCCGCAAGTCGCGTTCGACGCATGGCTCGCCCGGCAGCATTTCAGGCGCTCGTCGGCGCAGGTGTACCAGGCGCAGTGGGGGCTTTTCCTCGAGTGGCTGAGGGCGCGCCAAAAGAGTCTCGTCACCGTCGATACGCAGACCATCGCCGATTTCGTCGCCGGGCTCGAGATACGCAAGCCGCAACGCGTGCGCTATCTGCGGCTTATCGAGCGGGTGCTGGATCATGTGCGCGAAGTCGAGGCATCGTCGACCAATCCTGCCCGCTTCATCGCTCAGGATGGCGAGGCTGCGTGGCGCAACGCGCGCGACAACGAGCCGACCGGGTTCCTTCATCACGCCGAACGCGCCGCGCTGATCGCGCATCTGTTTTCGCCGGTGCAGGCGCTGTCACGCGCGCAGCGCTGGAAAGAACGGCGCGACCGCGCGCTGATCGCGGTGTTTCTCGGCGGCGGACTGAAGACCGGCGAGGCCGCCGCGCTTACGGTTAGTTGCGCGACGCCAGGCTCGCCGTGGATCACGATCGACTCGGCTAATCCCATGCTGGTTCGGCGGACACGGCTCGCGCCGTTCGCTTCCGCGATTCTCGACGCCTGGCTGGCCGAGCGGCGTTTGGTCGGGCTCGCTGGCGATCTCGTTTTTACCGCTTCGCCTTCCGGCAGGCCGATGCATAAAGCCACGATGCTTCGCGCAGTGGATGCGCTCGTCGACGCGGCGGGCATCGCGGCGTCGCGTACCTCGCGCGCCAGTCCGCACACCTTGCGCAACACGTTTGCCGCGGATCTGTTCGAGAGCGGCGTGGAAGCGGAGTTGGTCGGACAATGGCTCGGATTTGTTCAGGCCGTGTCCGCGAATCGTCTGTATCGCGCGTGGCAAACGTGGATGGAACAGCAGAATTCACGCGTCACAGAGGAACCCGATCCGGCCGCGCCGCTCCTGCCCGAAGCTCGCACCGACAGGCGTTTTACGAGGAAAGCGGGCTCGGCGGAATCCTGAAACTTCTCACTTTTCAGGTCCCGAATTTCCTCACCTTTGCGGGCTCTCGGGCTCTCGGGCTCTCGGGCTCTCGGGCTCTCGGGCTCTCGGGCTCTCGGGCTCTCGGGCTCCTCGGCTCCTTGCTTCAGGCCGGAGCGGACAAAGAGCCGCGCGACAAAAACCGGCTCACGGCTTCCAGCCGTGAATCGCCCGGCCCGGACGAGTGATCGCATTCCGGACATTGCAATTCGAACTGGTGATCGACTTGCGACAGTTCCGGCTCACCTTCTTCGCATTTAGGACAACGCAACGGCAAGCTCACGTGGCCATCGGCTGCGGTGCCGATCGTGCGCAACTCGTCGCTGGTGAGACGGCCGGCTTGCACGAGCGAGTACAGCAAACCGCCGATCGCCGGATCGATGCCCTGCTGGCTGCGCAGGCTCGCCAGTTCTTTCGTCAGCGCGTCGATCTCGTCCGATTGTTCGCGCAGTTGCGCATCCAGCCGGTCGCCGCGCGCTTTCGCCGCGGCAAGTTGCTGAATGAACTCGAACTCCTTGCGGCTGGCGTCGCGCACACCCGACTGATAGGTCGCGGCCATGCTGCGCAACGAGTCCAGTTCGACCAGCATCGGCTTGACCCGGCGCTCGGCTTCCGCGACGGCGTCCTTGATCTGCTGGGCATAGTGCTCGGTGCTCTGGCGCAGCTCGACATGTAAGGCGTCGATGCGATCGCGCAGCGTCGCGTTTGTCGCCTGCTCGGTGTCGACGCGTTGCTGAAGTGTCTGATTTTCGTGTTCGAGCCGGCGCACCGCTGCCTGAAGTCCTTCCTGATGGGCTGTGCCGTGCGTGGCGACGGCGGAGAGCTCGGCTTCCAGCGCCCGGATGCGTTCCCACGCGGCTTCCGCCCGTTGCTCACTGCGCTTGATGGCTTCTTCGGAGGCGTCGCGGCGGATTTCCGCGTCGCGCGCACGCTGCTCGGCCGCGGCGATTTGGGCGCGTGCTTCGTCGCGCTCAGCATCCAATGAGGTGCGTGCTTGTGCGACCGCTTCTTCAAAGAGTGCGCCCAAGAGTTCTCCGGCACGCTCTTCCAAAGCTTTCGGGATTGCGCCGCCGCCGATCTTCACACGCGAGACGTTGCGGATGCGCTCCCAGAAGTGGTCGATGTCTTTCGGGATGTCGCTGGCGCTGCCGGTCTGGGTCAGATCGCGCACGGCTGCCATCGACGGACGTATGCCGAGATCGAAGAACAGCCGCTTGCAGGCGTGCAGTGAGAGTTCTTGCCGTCGAGCGCCTTTGGTTCGCATCGCGTCCAGCTCTTCGCGTAGGGCTCGACGTTCGTCGTCCAGGTTCATTTAGGCCTCTGCGAGTCGTGAAGTGTAGCGATCATAACAAGTTACGTATCATGCGCTACGATTTTTTGTCTACTGGCTGTGGCAGAGCCTTTTTATGCTGGGTAGCCTGCGCTTCCTGTTCGTTGCGTCGTGCGTGCTGGTTTTTTCCGTGAAACAAAACGAAGAACGTCATGTAAGTCTTTGTTCTGTCAGCTGATTATCCAGTTTTTCTTTCATTAGGCACTGTTTCACGATGCGCAAGCTTCGGAAGGTGGTCGGGGATGTGGCTCTTTCCGGAGGACTCGCGGGTTCGAGACTAGAGAGTAATAAAAGTAAACACCCTTGAACCTAGGTTAAAAACGTTAACGCCAAGGCAAAGCCTTACCTGGCGCGGGTTTCCCGGCGGCAAGGTGAAGCTTTCCGGGAAGCCAGGTGAGATCCTGCGGGACGCACGAGTGATGAGGTTCGGGGACAGTGGTGAGCCGGTGCGGGAAACATCGTGAGCGGGTTCGGGAAGCGTCCTTGCAGTGAGTGCGGGCACAAGGTGAGATTTTGCGGGAGCTTATCATTCGCAAGCGCCCGGCTGCGCTAGAAAGCGATCTCTCGCACCGGCGGAGCCAAGGTGAGTGTTTACAGGACGGTCGCACCACGCTGTTTTTGCCCCTGTTCGGGGGTCCAAAAACCTCGAGGTGAGCCAAGACAGGAGAAAACGCGGATGCAAGGTGAGGTTTTACGGGGATCGGTAGCCTGTTTTGCCTTGATTTTGTGCAGTCGACTACCGTAGGTGAGCTTTTTCGGGAGCGTTGGCGGTGTTGGTGATGCTTTTTGCCACGACATGGCGGTGAGCGGTGACTGCTCTATGCAAAAGGTGAGGAAATACGGGACCTGCAACTAGGGGCTTGCCACGGCTGGTCAAAATCCGGGCGCCGACAGGCAAAGGTGAGGCTTTTCGGGAGATTTTCGGCCGCGTTTTTCGCCCAAAGGTGAGCGAATGCAGGAAAGCAGCCGACTTCATGGTCCGCAAATGTCCTGTGGACGGGGCTTGATCTTCATCAGGCCTGAGCCAGCTGGATCCGAAAGGTGAGTGTTTCCGGGAACGTCTTGCGCTGCACCAAGGCTCCTGGACAGAGACAATTCGGCGTTAAGGTGAGGTTTTACGGGAGATGCAGAGCCGCGCGCGGTGCATGGTGGTTCTTTTATGTTCGAGGTAAGTAACGGATAACAAAGGGGAAATTACTGGGTTAGCCGAAAGGTGAGGCTTTTCGGGAGGAAGGTTTGGCAACTGCGCCAGCGCATCGCCGATGCCAAAGGTGAGGACTTCCGGGACTGTTTTGAAGCAGTACCGATAGCCTGGGTTGCTGGAACCCGCGTCATCCGGAGCGCTGAACGCACTTAATGGTGAGCTTTTGCGGGAAGCTACGCGCACTACTGATCGCATGCGTCGCCGGACAACTGGACTGAGCTGGCCGCGGCGCTCCGCGAACGTATAGGTAAAGGGTGCGCTTGCCCGCCGAGATCGCAGTATTCGCCTCGTCGATCTGTCTGCGTCCCGCTTGCCAGCGCCGCGACCGTGGACGACAAGCGTTGCGGTCCAAAACCCAAAAATTTTTTAAGGTGAGAAGATTCGGGATCAACGAGTTCCCCTTTCCGTCCGCACAAAAAGCGCGGGTTTTTTCCCAAGCCGCGACGCTAAAGGATCGCCGGAATCTCGCGTCAAATGGTCAGGTGAGGGTTTTCGGGAGTCGCCCGAGGTGAGCCGCATCGCGTAAACTGCCTTCACCCGCAACGGTGAGAGCCGCGCTATAGACGCGTATCACCACAGTCGGTATGCTCTCGCCAAATCCCTCCTTGACCAGACGCATGGCCACGAAGCGCGCCAAGAAAACCGATGTAGTCAGCCCGAGCTCGGCGGAGTTGCGCAAGGCCGTCGAGGCGATCGCCATTCAGCCCAAGAGCGGCAAGATCACGCTGCTGACGCGCAAGCTGTTCAACGTGCTGCTCGCCGTTGCACAACAGGCCGACGAATCGGGCGATACCTACCGCGCGTTGCTGTCCGACATCGTCGCCAATTCCGCGTTCGATTCCAACGACACCGCGCTCGTCAAGGAACACCTGCGCCGCATGGTGTCGGTTCAGGTCGAATGGAGCACCGGCACGTCCAGCCAGAAGCCCGGCCGCAAGTGGGGCATCTCCACGCTGATCGCCGACGCCGAAATTCTCGAAGATCCGACTACGCGGCGGGTCTGGGTGGAGTTCTCGTTCGCGCCGAAGATCAAGAAGAAGCTGCTCGATCCGGTCCAGTATGCGCGCCTGAGCCTGCAATTCCAGAGCCAGTTGCGCAGCAGCGCGGGTCTCGCGCTGTACGAAATCTGCGTGCGCTATCTGACTAATCCGAGCCATCTGACGATGCGCGAATCGTGGGAATGGTGGCGCCCGATCCTGTCGGGCACGCCCGACACGGAAGCCGGCGACGAAGCGAAGCGCGAGTACAAATACTTCAAGCGCGACTACTTGCGCCCGGCGATCGCCGAGGTTAATGCCGTCACGAACATCTTCGTCGAATTGATCGAGCACCGCGAAGGCCGGCGCGTCGCCGAAATCCAGTTCCGCGTGACCGAGCGCAAGCAGCCGATGCTCGCGCTCGATGAGCATCCGAACGTATTCGACAGCACGCTGGTGGATCGCATGGTCAAGATCGGCATCCCGCTCAAAGAGGCTCAGACGCTTTACGCGGACAGCGAGGAGAACCGTATCCGCGCGGCGCTGCAGATGACTGAGCAGCGCATGCGTAGTACGTCGTTGCCGCCGGTCCGCAGCGCGCCGGCGCTCTTCAAGGACGCGCTGAAGAAGGGCTACGCACCGCCGGTCGAATCCGTGCCGTCCGTCGGCAGTGCGAAGGCTGCAGTGGCGGCCCCCGCAGACGACCTGAAGGCGCGACTGTTGGGCGAGTATTCCGCGTATCGTCGCCGGGAAGCGCGCGAGCTCTATGACGAGCAGGGCGAGTCGGAGCGCGAGATTGCGCGGCAGTCTTTCGAGGAAGAAGAATTGCCGGGGCTCGGCGCTCACATGCGCGACGACTGGCGCCGCCGGGGACTGGACTCGAAGATTGTGGAAACCGCTTTCTTCGATTGGCTCGCTCGCAAGACCTGGGGCGAACCGACCGATGGCGATCTGCTCGCCTTTACGCTGAGTCAGTCGCGCGCGGCCTGATTGCGCCGCGCCTCGCCGCATCCCGCTCTGATTGCTGGCGGCGGCGGTTGGCTTGCGCCGTTGTGCCGCCGCTTCGTTCCGCGCCTAGTTCTGCGCCTGGTTCTGCGCCTTGTTCCGCGCTTTGTTCCGCGTCTATTACTTCAGCATCTTCTCGATCTGGCGAAGAATGTCGTCGCGCTTTTCACGCGTGAGACCCTTCAGGCGCAACTCGATCCGATCATCTCCGTATGACTTCAGGTCGCCCACCGATACGCCGTCCAGCTTGATTTCCAGCCGTTGCGCGTAGCGCTGGCGACCCGCAGGCTTGGTGCTTTCCTGCGTGGTTGCCCTGCCTTTGACGATGTCGGCGACCTGCCGCGTGCTCAGGTCGTCGGAGATGATTTTGTTGATGAGGCGCAGCGTCGCGTCGGCACCGCGCGCGGTGTGGTAGCGGCCCACTTGATAAGCCATGTTGGAGCCGAAACGATCCGGCCGCGCGACCATCTCGTGCATGACCGCTTCCGGCAATTTGGCGATCGACAAGGCGACTGCAACCGTCGACTCGTCGAGGCCAAGGTGCTCGGCAAGTTCCTTCTGGCTCTGGAAATGGCGATCCTCCAGAAAGCGTTTCCAAACGACTGCATTGTCGAATACGGTCTGTGAATCGCGTTGGACGTTGAGGTCGTAGCCGAGCTTGTAGCTCTGGATTCCGATTGGCAGGTCGATAACGATCGCCTTCACCGATTCCTTGTTTGCTTCCTTCAGCGCGCGCACACGTCGGCCACCGTCACTGACGAAGTAGGTGCCGGGATTGTCGTAGTCGGGAATGACGTGAATTGCCTGCTGCTGCCCTTGCTTCGCCAGATTGACGGCCAGTTCGGCTATCGACGATTTCAGATAAAAATGCCGCGGATTGAACGGGCTCGGCTTGATGGTCTTCAACGCGAGTTCGATGACCTGGCCGGGGCGATATCCGTGTTCCATTCTCCACGCGCGGTAGGCGGCGGACTCGTTCTCCGTATCGACGGTGTCGAGGTCGGTTTGCGCCTGCGGGATCACGGACGACAAGGTCCGCGCTGTCCCGTCCTGGGACTTCGAGACGTTGTTCTTGACCAGACCGTCGATGGCGTTCAGGCGGTCAAGTGCAGTTCGTTTCTCGCTGCTGGTCGTATCAGGACGTGCTTGAAAGCCTTTGGCGAATTGGGAGGGTTTCATTCAGGGTCCTTTATGCGCATAAACTTCACGGGAGCAAGGCGGCGATCTCATTCGCGCACGCCCGTACTTCGATCGCGGCGAGCTTCGCGCCTCGATCGCTCATCTGTAGCACTGTTTGACCCAACGCCATTGCCTGCTTGTAGGCCTCGCGCGTGGGGATCTGGGTCTTAAGGAGAGGAAATCCAAGCTCCTCCAACGCGCGCTTTAGTTCACGCGTGAGCATCCGTTTCTCTTCCGTCTTGTTCAGGAGGAATACTGCGCGCAGGTCTTCGTTCATGACCTGCGCCTGCTGAACGAGTTTGACGAGGCCGATGCTCGACCAATAATCGGCCGGCGATGACGACGTCGGTATGACGGCGACGCTTGCCGCCAGTAGCACGACGCCCGACACTTTTTCGGTGATGGAAGGCGGACAGTCGACGACGATGATGTCGTAGTCGGCCACGAACTTCTTGATCTCGCGGTGGATCTGGCTTCCGGCTTCGGAGAGGTTGACAACGGGGAACGGGATGCCGGTATCACCGTCGGATGAGGCGCTCGCCCAGTGGATCAGAGTGTTCTGGCCGTCGGCGTCGACGACGAGGACCCGTTTCCCCTTCTCATGAAAAGCTGCCCCGAGGTGCATCGCGATTGTGCTCTTCCCGACACCGCCCTTCTGTTGAGTTACCGCGATGATTTCCGCTGCCAATGTTCACCTCCTTTTTTAGACGCAAAAGGATTTTACCTGGATGATTTCGCATTTCAATCGTTTCTTGTGTAAAGAGATAGAAATGGCCGATCGGGTTAGGTTTATGCGCATAAAGAAGGCGGGTGAAAGTGGCGATTCGGAGGTTGGGGAGAAATGCTTCGCGGTTTGTGCTGTGCGGATGCGCCTCGTACCCTTCGACGTCGTGCTGGTCTCTAAAGATGGATTGGGCGTCCTGGCGATGAATGTGACGCGTGCCACGGTGGGCTCATGCGTCGGCTTGCCCGTGCGATCTCGTATTGCGGATAAGGCATGGGCACGAGGCATGAGACGCGAGACGCGAGACGCGAGACGCGAGACGCGAGACGCGAGACGCGAGACGCGAGACGCGAGACGCGAGACGCGAGACGCGAGACGCGAGACGCGAGACGCGAGACGCGAGACGCGAGACGCGAGACGCGAGACGCGAGACGCGAGACGCGAGACGCGAGACGCGAGACGCGAGACGCGAGACGCGAGACGCGAGACGCGAGACGCGAGACGCGAGACGCGAGACGCGAGACGCGTGCGTGGGATTGGCAGCGTGGGGCGTGGGCGCAAATGCAGCGGGTTCGTTCCGAAGCGCCCGGAGCGGTTTATGCGCATAAACTCGCGTCTATCACGGAGTGCTTGCGCGTGTCTTTGTGGGTCGACGCTATTAGTAGGTCCGTGGGCCCGCGAGGGGCGAGCGGCGACTTGACGATCACCATGCAGAACGCGGTGTCCCGTGCGAGGCGAAGCCTGACTACCAACCCTGCGAACTAGACGTAACAACTGTCTTGGGTGAGGCTAGAGCTAACGCCAGCGCGGGGCAGTTTATGCGCATAAACCGCAGTCCGCGCGAACGGCGCCTCTCTCACGTATCGCAAAAGCCGCAAGGACGAAAACTGACAGCGGCGTGCAGGCAAGGCACAAGCTTCGGGGACCCGCCAGCGAACGACCAAGAAACACCGCCTGCTCTATCGCACAAACGGACAGTCAATCGTTGCAAGACAGTCCTGCGCGCATTAGCCGCCTAGAAGAGGTGCTCAACGACGCATCTAGCGAAGCCCCGCCACCCATCGCCACGAAGCGTCCCGGATCCGCACAAATCTCCTGGCGCTCGCGTCGTTAGCAGTCCGCGCCTCGCACCACCGACACCCAACCCACGCTCATAAACCCCCAACCTCTCCGACCCGAGCGGCTAAAATCAGGCCAAGCCCCATCCCCGAAACGAAACGACTGACTGGCTCACCCACCTCCTTTACTGACCGCACGATGATCACCATCTACCACAACCCCCGCTGCTCAAAGTCCCGCTCGACGTGCGAGCTAGTCACCGCGCAATACAACCGCGATGAAGAACCCACAACAATCATCGAATACCTGAAGCAACCGCTCACAGTCGCCGAATTGCAGGAGCTGAACCGACAACTCGGCTCTCCCGTCCGCGACATGATCCGCGACTCGGAGGCCGAATATAAGGAACTGGGTCTTTCCGATGCGACGCTGTCGGACGCTCAGTTATACGAAGCATTGGCCGCGCATCCGATCCTTTTGCAGCGACCCATCGTGGTACGGAACGGACGAGCCGTGATAGGCCGACCGCCCGAAAACGTAGCGACGTTGTTCGTCTGACGCCGTTGCTGCCTGCTCCAGTCGCGAGGCAAAGCACGAACGCAACTTGCAAACGCAATCACACTGGCAGCAATTGACGCAGCGCTGTCAGTTGCGAAAACGCCATGCCACCTACACTGGCGCTGCGCTCAATGCCAGCCAGGTTCGTCAGCGCGCGAACCGAAACCAGAACTTGATGCGGAGTCCGAATGCTTGAACTACGACCGTCCTGTGAAGGATGCGGCAAGTCGCTGCCGCCGAACGCGTCCGACGCGATGATCTGCACCTACGAATGCACTTTTTGCGAAGTATGCGCACTCACCACGTTGCGCAACGTGTGCCCGAACTGCGGCGGCAATTTCCAGCATCGGCCGATACGCACGCGCGCGCAATTAGCGAAACATCCGGCGCGCGATGAACGAAGCCCCGTCTCAATCGACGAAGCCGCGCACGCACAATTCCTCGAGCACTATCACAACACGCCGCCCGGCGAACGGTAACGCTCCGAGTCGCAATGGGCATCACCCGGCACGGCGAGACAAGCCAAGGCAAGGCAAGCCAACGCGACGTCAATCGTCGCCGCTCGCCCCGCCGGACGTCGAAATGCCGCTGATCGTGTGGGCGGCTTCACGCAGCAGTCGGATCTGTTTGCGATAGTTGCGGCAGCCGCTGCACGTCGGCAAATGCAGCCGGATCGCGACCCACTCGCCGGTCGTCAAGGAACGGTCGAGTGCGTCGGACAACAGGCGAGTGATGTTCTTACACTTCCCCATTGGCGTCCTCGCTGGATAGACCCTTCTCGCTCAGGCACGTCCGCAAGCGCAGTCGCGCGCGATAAATCAGCACACTGCAATGGTTCGCGGTCATCTGCAATTCGGCGCAAATAGCGTCGGTGTCGAGGTCGAGAAATTCACGCATCATGAAAACGCGGCCGATGTGCTCAGGCAGATGCTCCAGGCACATCTCGAACAAAGTCCAGAACTGTTGCTGACGCAGCGCCGTTTCCGGTGTGGGCCACGGTCGGGGTTTGGTCTGCTGCGACCAATGGCCGTTGTCCTTGAACAACTCGCGATCCAGCAGCGCCTCGTCCTCCAGTTCGGACTTCAGCGCCGAGAGATTCACCGTGCGTTGCCGGGCCCGCAACGTATCCACGAGCTTGTGTCTCAGGATGCCGAATACCCACGTCTTATGCTCCGATTGCCCGGCAAACCGGTCGCTCTGCGTCCAGGCGGCCGCCAGCGCTTCCTGGACGGCGTCTTCGGCAGCGGCGGCATCGCGCAACTGAAGGCGGGCGAAACGCACCAGGTCCCGGCGAAGTCGCGTCAGGTAAGCGCGATCGTCGAGTGCGGCGCCGCTCACCTGCGCCACGAAAAGCTCCGCGGCACATTTCGCGGCACGCGCAGGGTGTCGTTTGAATAGTTGTCGCTCATAAGCCGGGCGTCTGTCTCGTACGAGGTTCGAAGATGTGCGCCATTCTGCCGTAGGTTGCGGCCCAAGCGAATGAGTAATGGACATGCGCGATTCCCCATCGAGTGATTCAAAGACTTCTGTCGCGTCGCGCCGCCGGTTTATGACGAACGGAAATTGATTATTGCGGAAATCGAAAACCGCACGCCGTGCTGATATCGAAAGCCATAAGGCCGCCGGCAAACGTAGGCAGGCAACGGCGCGGCCCCAAAGAACGCTCGGCACCCGCATCGATCATTTCAAAAAGCGAAAAGATGTCTTCCGGTCTTCCCCATTTTTACGCGAACACCGAATGGCTATTCTTCGTCCGTCGATCGAACGAGATCGCTGCCAACACCCTGAGGAGTAGCACCATGAAACGCATTCTGTCCGCCTTGATCGCTTCCATCGCACTGTTCGCCGCCGCTTCGGGCGCAGCCGAGGCAGCCGCTCCGTCGCAGTGCAACGGCCCGGCGTCCTACTGCAACGTGTTCTTCGGCAACTGATGGCCGGCGCCGGCTACACGAACCCCGAGCCGACGCAAACAAAAAAGGGCGCCCATTAAAAGGCGCCCTTGTCACATCCAACACCAGCGCGGCAACCCACGCCGCCCAGCACACAGCACACAGCACACAGCGCACAGCGCACAGCGCACAGCGCACAGCGCACAGCGCACAGCGCACAGCGCACAGCGCACAGCGCACAGCGCACAGCGCACAACAGACCGCTACGACTTCCCGCTGCCGTCCATGCCGGCGCCCGTGCGCCACACCTCTTTGCCGCGCTCCGACAGCTTCCCGCTGCTATGCGTCGCGTCCGCCTGCGTGCCGTCGACGGCCATCTCGCCGCCCGGTTGTTCCAGCGAGCGCGGCTTCTCCTTTTTGCGAGCCGCGACGGCTTCATCGTGCGATTTTCCTGCGTGATCCAGACTCATGGCTGATCCTCCGTGAATGCTTGCTGCCTCCAAATGGCATAGGCCGGAGGCAGGCTTGATTGACAAGGCAAAAGTACCAGTTATCCACAAGGTTATTCAGTAAATCTGTGGATAACTTTTGCTGGCCGTGGCTTATCCACCGGCCTAGCGCAAACCCGCCACACTTTTCCGCCGATTCACCGCTCTGGCGCTCGACCACGCACCGGCGTCGGGCTTTTTGCCTATGATGAGCAGTTCGTACCCTTCGCGCCTCGAGCGCCTAATCCAAGGAAGCGAATCATGGCCCTACATATCGCAGTCGTCGTCGGCAGCCTGCGCCGCGAGTCGTTCAACCGCCAGTTGGCGCAAGCCGTCGTTTCTCTCGCGCCGCCCGACTTCACCTTCGAATTCATCGACATCGGTTCATTGCCGCTTTACAGCCAGGAGTACGACGCCGACTTCCCCGAAGTCGCCAGGCAACTCAAGCAGCGCGTGGAAGCCGCCGATGGCCTGCTGTTCGTCACGCCCGAATACAACCGCTCGATTCCGGGCGTGCTCAAGAACGCGCTCGACTGGGGCTCGCGCCCGTGGGGCAATAATTCCTGGGGCAACAAGCCGGGCGCGGTGATCGGCACGTCGGTCGGCGCGACCGGTTCGGCTCTCGCGCAGCAACATCTGCGCAATGTGCTCGCCTATCTGGACGTCGCGACGCTCGGCCAACCCGAGGTGTTCATCAAGCACGACCCGGCGGTCATCAACGAGAAGGGCGAAATTCTCAACGACGGCACGCGCAAGTTCCTGCAAAGTTTCGTCGACCGCTACGTGACGTGGGTGAAGCGGCATACCGCCGCCTAACGCCGGCACCTACGCTTCGCAAGACAAGCTGCTCACATCAGCCGCTCCCAAATGCAGCGGCGTCGCCATCGCTTCACGGCCCGCCGCTGCAGTTTCATACGTGATGATGCCCGGTCACGCGCTCCCAGCCGTGACGCACGGCGAGCTTGAAGCGCTCCCATGTGCTGTTCTCGGCCGACGTCGATTCCCAATGACGCCGCGCTTCCGGCTCGACGTCATCCCACGCTCGATCGCGATAACGCACGTCCTTGCCGATCTCCGCACCGTAGCGGTAAGCCGGCACGTAATCCTCGTAACGCGAGTCGTCGGCGGCGTACTGCTCGTCGTAATGCGTGCGGAAGTCTTCTTCGTATTCCAGATATTCGTTCGGAATCTGGCCGCTCAGGCCTGCGGTCGGCTGAGCTGTGCCCGAGACGACTTCGGACGGCTGCATCACCGCGCCCGAACCCGGCGCCGAGCCCGCGGCAATGGCGCTGCGTCCGACATCGCCGGCCAGCGGATCGCGCACGGGTTCGCCGAGCGGATCGGCGGTCGGCCGCTCGCCAAGCGGCGGCGGCACGAAGGGTTCGGCGTCAGTGCTGCGCGGTGGCGTGGAATACAGCGGGTCGGCCGTTACATCCGACCGCGCGGCGGCGGCATTCGCAGCCGCGCTGCCGGGCGTTGTCACGCCAGCGGCCGGCGGCGTCGTCGTTCCGGTCCTCGGGGATGTCATCGTGTCCCGGCTCCCGACGCCCGTCGTTCCGACCTCGGAGCCGCGTGTGGCGCCGGGCGTAGGCGTGCCGATGCCCAGTTCGTCGAGCAGCGAATGTTCGCGCGCGGTTTCGGTGCCGGCTTGCGTGCCCCAATCCGGCGAGCGCTCGCCGATGTCCGTCGCGCCGAGCCGCGTCAGCGTGTTGCGAGCGAGTTCCGCGTGCGATTCGCTGGCGGCGTCGATGACGACCAGCACCGCCCCGCGACGCAGCGCTTCGCTGTAACGCGCCGTCTCCGGCGCGCGCGGCCCGCTCGCGAAGAGGCTCGCCAGAAACCGCTCAATGTTCGCGAGCACGCCCGACCCGGCGACCTCGTCGGTGGCCGAGCCGACCGACGGCTCGGCGTTTGCCTGCAATTCGATCGTCTCCCGCGCGAAACCGGTTTGCACCAAGGTGTCGCGGGCGGCTTCGGCCTCAGCGTAGGTGTTGAATAAACCAATCACGGTATGTCGCATGGCTGCCTCCCGTTTGGCTACGACGGACAGCGCAGCGCGCGCCATCCCCATTACCTGTCGGATGCCGCAACGTTCATGCCGGAACGCGGCCATGCGCCGCCCGCCCGCCGCCGTGGGCGTGAGCGAGACGCTTTGTTGAACCGCCGTGGCGGGCCTCAACCGCGCTTTTTACAATTCCGCGTAACGGGAGGAAGAGGCAAAAAGCCGCCGGCGAACCGCTTATTGGACGTGATGCGCCGCTGGATCGAGGCCGCTCTGAGCGAGTTCATGCTGGATTGTCTTCAGCAAGCTTTCGAGCAGCGCGATGTCGAACGGTTTGGAAAGCACCCGCACGTTGACGTGCCGCGCGCGATCGAGCTCTTCCGCGTAGCCGGTGACGAGGATGACCGGCAGCCTCGAGTCGAGCGCCCTGATCGCCTCGGCGAGATCGATGCCGTTCAGGCTTCCCGGCATATGGATGTCCGACAGCACGACGTCGAACGGCAGCGGCTCGCCGGTGCGCATTTGCCGCGTATGGGCGTCGTCCAGAAGGCCCAACGCCATGTCCGCATTCAATACGCAGGTGACGTGGTGGCCCATCATCTGCAGCAGCGCTTCGGTGCCGGCCGCCACTTCCTCGTTGTCCTCGACCAGCAGAATGCGCAGCGCGTGCTGTGCGCCAGGGTCGTCGGCGCCGGTTTCGATCGGGCCGTCGACGGTCGCTTCTTCCGTCGCCCGCGGCAAATAGAGCCGCACGGAGGTGCCCGCGCCGACCGCACTGTCGATCGCGGCCAGCCCGCCCGAGCGCTCGCAGAACGCAAACACCTGCGGCAAGCCCAGCCCCGTGCCCATGCCCTTCGCCTTGGTCGTGAAAAGCGGCTCGAAGGCGCGCGCGAGCACCTCGGGCGCCATGCCGGCGCCGGTGTCCTCCAGCGACAACTGCACGAAATCGCCCGTCAGCGGGAAGCCGTCTTCATGACGGAACGTGATGTTGGTCGCGCGCACGGTGAAGCGCCCGCCGTTGGGCATGGCGTCGCGCGCGTTCACGGCGATGTTGATGAGCGCGAGTTCCAGTTCGGCGACGTCCACGCGCATCGGCCAGATATCGACGCCGATATCCATCACCAGGGAAACCTTTGCGCCGAGCGACGCGCGCAGCAGATCGCGGCACGCCGGCAGCCACCGTTCGAGCGCGACGGTTTCGTTGCGAAGCGGCTGTTTGCGCGCGACGCCCAACAATTGCCGCGTGAGCGACTGGCCGCTTTTCAACGCCCGTTCCATCGCCGACAGTTCGCGGTCGAGCCCCGCCGCGCCGCGCCGCCGCGCGACCTGGACGTTGGCCGAGAGGATCATCAGCAGATTGTTGAAGTCGTGCGCGACGCTGCCGACCAGCGTGCCGAGCGCTTCCATCTTGCGCGACTGCCGGTATGCCGATTCGATCGAGCGGCGCATGGACGCTTCCGCCTGCCAGCGCGCCCACGCTTCTTCTTCGGCGCCGAGCCGCCGCAACGACAGCCAGATCACGCACCAGAGCGCGACGGACGGCGTGAATATCGTCAGGAACAGCACCGCGAGATGCCGATACCAGGCGGCCCACATCGCCGACGCGCGATAACCGCACATCACGTACACCGGATACGAGCCGACGTGCCGGAACGCGACGATCATGTTGTCGCCGTCGACGTTCGAATGCATGCGCGTGACGCCGGCGCGGCGTCCCTCTTTCATCGCCTGGGCGAACGGCGAATCCGCCGCGACGGCCGCCGGCTCGCGCGGGCGGCGCGGATAGTGCGCGAGAACCGCGCCGTCGGCGCGCACGAGCGTCATGGTCATCGGCAGGCCGTCGTTGCCGCCGAGCAGTTCGCGGTAGAACGCGTCGAAATAGCTCGGGCGCAGCGCGACCGACACGACGCCGGCAAACGTGCCGTCGGGCGCGCGCCGTTCCACGCCGGTGTTGAACACCTGCTCGCCGGCGACGTGCCCCGTCATCACCTTCGATACGTGTTCGAGGTCGCGGCCCTCGCGAAGGCCGACGAAATCGTCGCGCTCGCCGATCGACACCACCGGCGCGGGATAAAACCGGCTGCTGACGAGCAACGCGCCGTCGCGGCCGAAAATCGACACGGCGGCCACTTGCGGATAGCCGCCGCCCATCGTTCGCACTTTCTGGTGAATGACCGCCGCGCGCGCACGAATGCCGTCGTCGTCGAGGCCTTCCGTCAAATCGACGATGCGCGTGTCGAGCGTTTCGTTCATGTCGAACACTTTCAGCGCGTGTTCCTCGGCGACGCGCACGGTGCGCAGCGTCATGTCGGTGGCGTCGGCTTCGCGGGTGCGCAGGTCGCTGAACGCCATGGCCGCGACGTAAAGGCACGGCAGCACGACCGCGGCGACAAGCAGCGCGATCAAAGTCATGCGCCGAACCTGAAAATTCTGCTCCGGCACGGCGGGAAATACCGCCTCGCCCTGCCCGTCAGCGGAAAGGCGGCTCGCTCGATGCGGGTCGAACCGGTCTTGTGTCATTAATAAACGCTCGGTGTTTCAAGGCGGAAAAAGAAAGGATACGAGAAGCATAGTCGCAGAACGGCGGTAGAAGTTACCGTTATGAACTGAGCTTGCCGCTTTAATGCGTAATTCGTCGCCCTTTTA
The DNA here is from genome assembly GCF_000172415.1 of Paraburkholderia graminis C4D1M. Taxonomy (GTDB): domain Bacteria; phylum Pseudomonadota; class Gammaproteobacteria; order Burkholderiales; family Burkholderiaceae; genus Paraburkholderia; species Paraburkholderia graminis. The sequence continues at coordinate 287,198 of NZ_ABLD01000002.1, read as the reverse complement.
AAACAGTGACAAATCGAGAAGCGCAAACGTACACAAAAGTATAAACGGTATAAAAACGATTATTATGCGGCGCGTATGTTTTCGAAAAGCCTCGAACCAAGGAAGATATTGTTAGCGCGACGCGAATAGCGTGTATTGCTTTTCGACTGCTTTACTTCGAGAATCGACGCACGATAAAAAGTGCGTCCGCCATGTTCGAACGCATACGCCGCGAGGGCACCGGATCATGCGTACGCGCGTGAGTGCCGGCGTTCGCGGAAACCACGCGCGCGCGGCACGGAATCAGCCAGGTTCAGCGAGCCGCGCCGATTCATATACGGGGTAGGCTCAGCACATGCCGGTCATAGCCGTCGTCCGCCGCACACGCGCGCATTCCTGCGCGAGCAATGGTTACGCCAGGCGCGCGTCGCCGCGCCTTCTCCACGTCTTGCCGTTCTCCGCTTTCCCGCCAGCATCGGCGCGGTTCGCCGCGCGCCGTCAGACTTCTCCCTAAAGAGATCCCGCTATCCGCCGTTAACACGCACGAGCTCATTCCGTCTTTCGTCCGCCATGCCTTTGCCTATCGTGATCGCCGATGATTCATTGCTTGCCCGCAAGGTGCTCACCAAGGCATTGCCGCCGGATTGGGACGTCGACGTGTCCTACGCCACGAACGGACGCGAAGCGCTCGCTTTGTATCGTCAAGGGAAAGCCTCGGTGATGTTCCTCGACCTGACCATGCCGGACATGAACGGCTATCAGGTGCTCGAGGCGTTGCAGCATGAGGATCTGAATACCTTCGTCATCGTCGTCTCAGCCGATATTCAGCCGATGGCCCAGGCGCGCGTGCGCGCGCTCGGCGCCGCGGCGTTCATCGCCAAGCCCGTGACGCCCGAGGCGGTACTGCCCATCCTCAAGGAGTACGGGTTGTATGTCTGAGCCAGTCCTCACCGAAGATCAGCGCGACGCGCTGCAAGAGGTCGCCAATCTGGCGATGGGTCAAGCCGCGACGCGTCTCGCCCGGCTGCTCGATTCGTTCATCGAGTTGTCGGTGCCGCGCGTGAGGGTAGTGGCGGTCAGCGAGGCGGCGCAGGCGCTGCGCGAGATGACCGGGATCGAAGACCCGGTGAGCGCGGTGCGCCAGGGTTTCCGCTCGGACATCAAGGGCGAGGCGCTGGTGATTTGCCGCAGCGACAGCGTCGACGATCTGTGTGCGCTCGTGAGCGATCCGTACTCGCGCTCGGCCTACGAATCGGTGAGCCAGAAAGAGTTGATGTTCGACGTCGCCAACGTGCTGACCGGCGCGTGCGTGTCATGCATCCTCGACCAGCTCGGCCGCACGCCGGTGTTCTCCGCGCCCGGTCTTCTCGGCGACGCCATGACGCTCGACGAAGTGTTCCAGCCGGGCGTGCTGCAATGGGAAGTCGCGCTGCTCGTCGAGGTCAATTTCACGCTCGAAGATCAGAGCTTCCGCGCGCATCTCGTGATGCTGATGGCGGAAGAATCGATCCGCCACATGAACGACGCGCTCGACGCGTTGCTGTCCAGCCTATGAGCTCGCCCGCGCAATCGTTGAGCGACCTGGTCGTGGAGCGTGTCGGCTTCGGCATTTTCGTGCTGGATCGCGACATGAACGTGCTGATGTGGAATCGGTTCATGCAGGATCACAGCGGTTTGTCGGCGGAACAGGTGGTCGGCAAATCGCTGTTCGTCCATTTTCCCGAACTGCCGCGCGTGTGGTTGTCGCGCAAGATCGAAAGCGTGTTTCAGTTGGGCAGTTTCGCGTTCAGTTCGTGGGAGCAGCGCCCGTATCTCTTCAAGTTCGATCACGACCGGCCGATCACGGGCGGTGTCGATTACATGCAGCAGGACTGCACGTTCATGCCGCTCACTCGCGAGCGTGAAGTGGTGGCCGTGTGCGTGACGATCTCGGATGTGACGCACGTGAGCATCGTGCAGCGCGAGCGCGAAGAGGCCGTCGCGAAGTTGCAGGAGTATGCGGATCGCGACGGGCTCACCGGCATTGCCAACCGCCGCTATTTCGAGGCGCGTCTGCTCGACGAATACACGCGCTGGCAGCGCTACGGCGGCGACATGTCGGTGCTGCTGTTCGATCTCGATCACTTCAAGAAGATCAACGACCAGTTCGGTCACGGCGTCGGCGATACGGTGCTGCGCGTGATGGCGCAGCGCGTCGCCGGAGTCGTGCGGGCGCAGGACACGTTTGGGCGTTTCGGTGGCGAGGAGTTCGCGTTGCTGCTGCCGTGCACGCCGCTCGAGGACGCAATGCGCGTCGCCGAAAAAATCCGCTGCACGATTGCGGATACGCCTGTCGAAGTGCAGGGCACCAGCGTGCCCGTGACGGCGAGCGTGGGCGGCGCGGCTGCGCGCCCAGGCTTGCCCGCCTACGAGGTGCTGATCAACGAGGCCGACGCGGCGCTTTACAGCGCCAAGCGGCAAGGACGCAACCGCTCGGTGGCGTTGACGTGACATCGTCTGTCGCCGGGCGATCTGGCGGCTCGCCCCCGTATACAGCAGCGGAAACTGCGTCGTCCGACAAACGTTGATATACTTTTCGCCGTTTCCGGCATCCCAGCCGTCTGTTTCGCGCGTGTCCGCGCGCGCGGACCGCCCGCCCTGCGGCGAGGCATAAAAAATTCCTGAACGCCTTTCAGCGGGCGCCCTCCTGCGGAGATCGTCTTGGCTGTTTCCAATCTTGTCGTGGACGATACTGAAATCGACGCCGCTGCCGCCACATCCGGCAGCTCGTTTTATCTCGCAATGCGCATCCTGCCGGCCGCGCAGCGCGACGCGATGTATCAGGTCTACGCTTTTTGCCGCGCCGTCGACGACATCGCCGACAGCGATCTGCCGCGCGCCGACCGCGCAGCCGCGCTCGAGCGCTGGCGCGCCGACATCGACGCCTGCTATGCGGGTGCGCCGCGCGCTTCGTTGCGCGCGCTGACGCGGCACATTCACACGTTCCATCTGCAGCGCGAGGATTTTCACGCGATGATCGACGGCATGGCGATGGACGCCGCCGGCGACATCTGCGCGCCCGACGAAGCCACGCTCGACCTGTATTGCGACCGCGTCGCGAGTGCGGCGGGCCGTCTATCGGTGAGAATATTCGGGATGCAGGAGGAGCCGGGTCGTTTGCTGGCGCACCATCTGGGCCGTGCGCTGCAGCTCACGAACATTCTTCGCGACATCGACGAAGACGCCGGCATCAACCGTTGCTATCTGCCGCGCGAGTTGCTGGCGCGCGAAGGCATCGCCGTCGAAAACCCAACGCAGATCGCCGACGACCCGTCGCTGCCGCGCGTCTGCGCGACGCTTGCCGAGCGGGCCAAGGCACACTTCGCCGCGTCCGACGCGATCATGGACCACGAGCCGCGCAGCCACGTGCGCGCGCCGCGCATCATGTCCGGCGTGTATCGCGTGCTGCTCGAGCGGACCCTCGAGCGCGGTTTCGACATTCCGCGCACGAAAGTCAGCAAGCCGAAGCTGCGCCTGCTGTGGATCGTCGCGCGTTACGCGCTTTTCTGAGCCGATGCCGAGGCTCGTACATGTGGTCGGCGCGGGTCTCGCCGGCCTCGCCGCCGCCGTGCAGTTGCAGCGGCGCGGGGCGCGGGTCGTGTTGCACGAAGCGGCCGCGCAGGCCGGCGGCCGGTGCCGTTCGTATTACGACGCGAAGCTCGGCGCGACGATCGACAGCGGCAATCACCTGATCATGTCGGGCAACGCGGCCACGCTGAACTACCTTCGGGCGATCGGCTCGGCGGACGAACTCACGGGGCCGGCGCTGCCGGAATTGCCCTTCGTCGACCTCGCCACGCGGGCGCGCTGGACGGTGCGCATGTCGCCGGGGCGACTGCCGTGGTGGATCTTCGACCCGAACGCGCGCGTGCCGAACACCGGCCCCGGCGATTACCTGAGCGTGGTGCCGCTGTTGTTCGCGAAGCCCGGCCGCAGTGTCGCGCAGACCATGCGCAGCAACGGCCCGCTGTGGGACCGTCTGCTGGCGCCGCTGTTTCGCGCGATGCTCGGCGTCGAGCCGCGCGAGGCGTCGGCGGAACTCACCGCGGCGATGGTGCGCGAGACGCTGATTGCCGGCGGTCTGGCGTGCCGTCCGCTGGTTGCGCGCAACGGCCTGAGCCATGCTTTCGTCGACCCGGCGTTGCGCCTGCTGCAGCATGGCGGCGCGACCATCGAACTCGGCTCGCGGCTCGAAAACCTCGTGTTCGCCGAAAGCGCCAACGTGAGCGCGAGCGCAACGTCGAATTCGAACCGCGTAAAGGCACTGAATTTCGTCGATGAAACCATCGCGCTCGACGCGAACCATGCCGCGATCCTCGCCGTGCCGCCGGACGTCGCGCAGACGCTGGTTCCCGGTTTGCGCGCGCCGACTCGCTTTACCGCGACCGTCAGCGTGTATTTCGCGGTGGAGCCGCCGTTCGGCTTGCCGTCCGTGACCGGCCTCGTCAACGGAACGGCGCAGTGGCTGTTCGCGTTCGACGGGCGTCTGTCGGCGACGATCCACGGCGCGGAATCGCTCATCGACACGCCCGCCGAAGAGCTTGCGGCGCGCGTGTGGGCCGATGTCGCGCAGGCGGCCAATCTGCCCGCCGCGCCGATGCCGGACTGGCAAGTCGTCGTCGACAGGAATGCGACATTCGCCGCGCTGCCGGACCAGGAAACGCTGCGTCCCGGCACGCGCACTCGCTGGAATAATCTGATGCTCGCGGGAGACTGGACGGCTACCGGCCTGCCCGCGACGATTGAAGGCGCGATCCGCTCCGGCCAGAAGGCCGCGGATACGCTGCTGAATCAACCGATGGAACGCTGATGAACGACTTATCTCAAGCCCATGTGCTGGGCGCCGCCATGCCCGAAACCGCCGGCGAGGCGCAGAACGCGCAGGCCGCGGCGAACAGTGCAGCCGCCGCAGCCGAAGCATCCGCCGTGTTGGCTCCTTCGCTCGACGCCGCCATCACGCGCGCGACCGATGCCATTCTCGCCGCGCAGAAACCGGACGGCCACTGGGTCTACGAACTCGAGGCGGACGCAACCATCCCCGCCGAATACGTGTTGCTGGTCCACTACCTCGGCGAGACGCCGAACGTGGAGCTGGAGCAGAAGATCGCGCGCTATCTGCGCCGCATCCAGTTGCCGAACGGCGGCTGGCCGCTTTTCACCGACGGCGCCATCGACATCAGCGCAAGCGTGAAGGCGTACTTCGCGCTGAAGATGATCGGCGATCCCGTGGATGCCGAGCACATGGTCCGCGCGCGCGAAGCGATTCTCGCGCACGGCGGCGCGGAAACCGTGAACGTGTTCACGCGCATCCTGCTCGCGCTCTTCGGCGTGGTGTCATGGCGCGCGGTGCCGATGATGCCCGTCGAAATCACGCTGCTGCCGATGTGGTTCCCGTTCCATCTGTCGAAGGTGTCGTACTGGGCGCGCACGGTCATCGTGCCGCTGCTCGTGCTCAACGCCAAGCGGCCGCTCGCGCGCAATCCGCGCCGCGTGCGCATCGACGAACTGTTCCGCGGCGCACCGGTGAACACCGGCATGCCGGCGCGCGCGCCGCATCAGCACGTCGGCTGGTTCGGCTTTTTCCGTGTCGTGGATACCGTGCTGCGAGCGGTCGACGGCCTGTTCCCGAAAGCCACGCGCGAGCGCGCGGTGCGCGAGGCGGTGGCGTTCGTCGATCAGCGTCTGAACGGGGAAGACGGCCTCGGCGCGATTTTCCCGGCGATGGCCAACTCGGTGATGATGTACGACGTGCTCGGCTATCCGGCCGATCATCCGAATCGAGCGATCGCGCGCCGGTCGATTGAAAAGCTGCTCGTCATCAAGGACGACGAAGCGTATTGCCAGCCGTGTCTGTCGCCGGTATGGGACACGTCGCTCGCCGCGCATGCGCTGCTCGAAACGGGCGACGCGCGCGCCGAGCAGGCGGCCGAGCGCGGCCTTGCGTGGCTGCGTCCGCTGCAAATTCTGGATGTGCGCGGCGACTGGATTTCGCGCAGGCCCAATGTGCGTCCCGGCGGCTGGGCGTTCCAGTACAACAACGCGTATTACCCCGACGTCGACGATACGGCAGTGGTCGCGATGGCGATGCATCGCTCGGAGGCGCTCACGCACTCGGGCGCCGACCGCGAAGCGATTGCGCGGGCGCGCGAATGGGTCGTCGGTATGCAGAGCAGCGACGGCGGCTGGGGCGCATTCGAGCCCGAAAACACGCAGTACTACCTGAACAACATTCCGTTCTCGGATCACGGCGCATTGCTCGATCCGCCGACCGCGGACGTGTCGGGCCGTTGCCTGTCGATGCTCGCGCAGCTTGGCGAATTCCCGCAGAACAGCGAACCGGCGCAACGCGCGCTCGACTACATGCTGAAGGAGCAGGAAGCCGACGGTAGCTGGTACGGCCGCTGGGGCCTGAACTACATCTACGGGACGTGGACTGCGCTGTGTTCGCTGAACGCGGCCGGCCTGCCGCACGACGATCCGCGCATCCGGCGCGCCGCGCAATGGCTTCTGTCGATTCAAAACGAAGACGGCGGCTGGGGCGAGGGCGGCGAGAGCTACAAGCTCGACTATCGCGGCTACGAGCGCGCGCCGAGCACGGCGTCGCAAACGGCATGGGCGCTGATGGGTTTGATGGCGGCGGGCGAGGTCGATCACGAGGCTGTGGCGCGCGGCATCGAGTACTTGCAGCGCGAACAGCGTGAGCATGGTCTGTGGGACGAGACGCGCTTTACGGCGACGGGCTTCCCGCGCGTGTTTTATCTGCGTTACCACGGTTATCGCAAGTTCTTCCCGCTGTGGGCGCTGGCGCGGTACCGTCATCTGAAGCGCAACGGGCTCACGCGCGTCGCGGTCGGGATGTAACGGATGGTTCGTTCAACAGGGCGGTCCGCCGATGCGGATGCCGGCTCACGCTCGGGCTCTGGCGATCTGCCGGTGATCGTCGTGACGGGCATGGCCTTCGAGGCGCGGATTGCGCGCGGCGAGGGCGTCGAAGTCGTGTACGCGGCACGCGCCGATCTGCTCGAGCGCGCGCTGAGCGCGGCGGTGGCGCGCGGTTGCTCGGGCATCGTCAGCTTCGGGACGGCGGGCGGTCTCGCGCCGGATCTGAAGCCGGGCGCGCTGGTTATCGCGGATGCAGTCGTGGGCCCGTTCGGCCGCGTTCCGACCGACGCCGCCTGGGCCAACCGGCTCGCCGCCGCGCTCGGAACCGCGCCGCTCGCGTCGCGCTTGCGGCGCGGTCCAATGGCCGCGGTCGCCGCACCGCTCATGTCCGCCGATGACAAGCGCGCGCTCCATCGCTCGACGGGCGCGTTGGCTGTGGATATGGAGTCGCATCTGGCGGGCGCGGTGGCCGCGGCGCGCGGCTTGCCGTTCGCCGTATGCCGCGCGATTGTCGATCCGGCGTGGCGCACGTTGCCGTCGGCGGCGACTGCGGGACTGCGCGACGACGGCAGTACCGCGCTTGCGCCGATTTTGCGTGAACTGCTGCGGCAGCCGTCGCAGATTGGCGCGCTGATTCAGGTGGCTGTCGATGCTCGCGCCGCGCGGGTTTCGTTGGTGCAGGCGCGGCATGCGCTTGGCGCGGCTCGTGCGTTGGATATGCGCGTGGCTTGACTGCGCGCGGTGAGGGCGGCTGGGCCAGTAGTTTTGCCCCGGTCGCCCGCGCCGCATCCGCACAGTTCTGGCACGGCCAGCCGCTGCTCGCCCATCCGCGCAGTGCTTATCTGCGACGTTCAGCTATGACGCCTACTTGCCGAAAACGCACCTGCGGCGAACCCACCTGCGGCGAACCCACCTGCGGCAAACCCACCTGCGGCAAACCCACCTGCGGCGAACCCACCTGCGGCAAACCCACCTGCGGCGGCGCACCCACCTGCCGCCACTTCGATCCGACTGCTCTGCTATCCTCGCCCGCCTGAGCACACCCATCTGCCGCCCGACTGCCTGCGGCACTTTATAAGCGGACTGCTTGCCTATCCCCGCCCACCTCGGACCATGACTCGCCGATGGCTCTTATTGCGCGGCGGGCGCCGAAGCCGGCTGTTTATTATCAGCAGGCGCAGACTGCGGAGCCGGCGTGGTTGTGCCCGGCGCGGAAGCCGCAGGCGGTGCAGTTGCTCCAGCATTCGCTCCCGCATTCGCACCACCCGCCGCACCACCCGCCGCACCACCCGCCGCACCACCCGCCGCACCACCCGCCGCACCACCCGCCGCACCACCCGCCGCACCACCCGCCGGCGCCTCCCCCGGGTCCGTGTAATCCGGCACTGCCGCCGGCACCCCCGCCGGCGCGCCCGTAGCCGCACCAGACGCCGCATCGGGCGTCCCCGCCGTATCGCCCGGGTCCGCGTAGTTCGGCAGCGCGGCCGGCGCGCCTGCCGCAGCGCCTTTCGCCGGAACCGTCGCGGCGCCCGAGTCGCCCTCATCGTCGTATTCCGGCAGCGGCGCCGCGTTATCGCTCGTGCCGCGCAGACGCGCCCGCCGTTGCTGCGTGTACGCGTCGCGCACGAACGAGTATTTGTCCAACGCCGCCTGTTGCAGCAGATCCGTCGCGCCGAGCAGGTCCGAGCGCACGCTCACGAACTGCAGCACATACAGCGGATTACGCACCGCCGGCTCCATGTAGTTCAACGGATTGAACTTCACGTCCACCACCAGCCCCATGCTGTCGCGCACCGTGCTCGGGCCGAACAGCGGCAAGACCAGATACGGTCCCGACGGAATGCCCCAATGCCCAAGCGTCAGTCCAAAATCCTGGTGATGCTTCGGCAAGCCGGCGGGCGTCGCCCAATCGAGCAGGCCGCCAAGACCGAACGTCGAGTTGAACGCGAAACGGATGATGTCCTCGGTCGCGTCGGTGATCTTCAATTGCAGCAGCGCGTTCGCGGCGTTGCTGAGGTCGCCGAGGTTCGAGAAGAAGTTGCTCACGGCCGTGCGCAGCGGTTGCGGCGTCACCTTCTGATAGCCCTTCGCGACGGGCACCGCGACGTAGCGGTCGAGGCCGTCGTTGAAGTTGAACACCGCCCGGTTCATCGGCTCGAACGGATCGCCTGGCTTGCGCTCAGGACCGGTCGCGCAGCCCGATATGAGGCCGGTGGCGGCGAACGCCAGCACAGTGGTACGCAGTTTCATGCTTATATTCCTTGGTGCTTCGCGCGACGTGGGCGCGGCTTGCCCATCAGCACAGGTTGAAAAACCACGGCGCCGATGAGTGTGCAAAAGAGCGAAAGCGCCAGCAGGCGACCCATGCTGGACGTCCCCGGATGATGCGATAGCCAGAGGCTGCCGAACGCCGTCGCCGTGGTCGCGGCGCTGAACAGCACGGCATGCGTCAGGCTCGACTGCAACAGGCCGGTCTGGCCATTGCGCCACGCCATCACGAAGTAAATCTTGAAGGCCACGCCGACGCCGAGCATCAGCGGCAATGCGATGATATTCGCGAAGTTCAGCGGCATGCCGAACACCACGCACAATTCGAGCGTGACGAGCGCCGACACGAGCAACGGAACCAGCGTGCGCAACATGTCGCCGAGGCGCCGCAGCGCGACCCACAACAGGATCGCGATGGACAGCAGCGCCCAGCCGGCAGCCTGCAGGAACGCCTTGATGATCGTGTCCGCGGAATGCAGGATCGAGATCGGCCCGCCAATCGCGCCCGGCTCGGCCTTCTTCACCGCATGCGCGAAGCGGGCGAGCGCGACGTCGTCATTCGGATCGGCGCCCGGTTTTACTTTCGGCGCGATGTCGACGAGCGCCCGGCCATCTTTCGAGACCCAGCCCTTCGAAATTTCCTTCGGCAGATTGTCGCGCGTGATTTCAGTCGGCTGCAGCAGGTTTTCGAGTTGCTTGAGCGCAATGCGGAGCGGCTCGGACATCGCGTTTTCGGCGCGGTCGCGCGTGGCGGCATCGGCGGCGGCGAGCTTTTGCAGCGTGTCCGACAAGTGTTTGGCTTCGGCCGCGCCGGGGCCGGGGTGATCGTCGGCGGCGAGCGAGAGCTGGTTCGACGCGCGCTTGAGCGCCGCGACGCGCACGGCGTCCGTGGCTTGCGGCGCGGGCTGCTGTTGAAGCGCGGGCAGCAGTTGCTGCGCGGCGCTTGCGATCAGCATCATCTTTTGTTGCTGCTGCGCCGGAACGAACGTGTCGAGCGTCGTCACGCGGCCGACTTCGGGCAACGCGCGCAAGCGCTCGGCCATGCGGTCCGCGTCGACAAGCGAGGGCGCGAGCGCATGCACGTTGTTCACCGCGGCCTCGGGCGAATCCTTCAGCGACAACAGCGTGGCCATCGACTCCGTATGCGGATCTTTCAGATGCAGCGGATTGAAGTCGAAGTGCAGACGCGTGAGCAACGGCGTCGCGCCGATCACGACGATCAACGTGCCGATCAGCACGGGCTTGCGGTGACGAGCAAGGAAGTCGTCGACGGGAGCAAGCTGTTTGAAGCCAGGCGATGCGGGCTCGCCCGGCGGATTGAAGATCTTCAGCAATGCCGGCAGCAACGTCATGTTGGTCAGATACGCGACGAACATGCCGACGCCGGCAATCTCGCCGAGCTCGGACACGCCGCGATACGCCGTCGGCAGAAACGAGAAGAAGCTGAGCGCGACGGCGACCGCCGCGAGCGTGAGCGGCACGCCGATACTGTGCGCGGTATGGGCGAGGGCGGCGGACAGCCGGTCGTCGCGATTGCGCTCCTCACGATACTTGACGCCGAACTGCACGCCGAAGTCCACGCCGAGTCCGACGAACAGCACCATGAACGCAACCGAGATCATGTTCAGCGCGCCGACCATCATGAGGCCGAGCGCCGCGGTGATCGCCAGCCCGACGAAGAGCGTGATGAAGACCGCGGCGATCATGCGGCCCGAGCGCAGCGCGAGCCACAAGATCACCAGCACGACGACGAACGTGCCGATGCCGTTGAGCACTGCACCGTCCTTGACCGACGCGAATTCCTCGTCGGCGAGCGGCTGTTCGCCGGTCAGGCGCACGCTCGCGCCATAGCGCGAGTCAAGGTGCAGCGAAGCGGCTGTATCGCGGATCGCCTTCGACGCGCTTGCGCCGGGCTCGAGCGCATCGTAGTTCACGACCGGCTGCACGACCACGAATGCGCGCGCCGGATTGGTGGCCGCACTCTTATCGACGAACGCGCGCCACGAGAAGGCAGCGGGCTTGCCCGCCAGCACGAGATCGAGCGTGTTGGCGCTTTGCGACAACAGGCGGCTCATGTCCGAAAGCTTCACCTGGCCGATTTGCAGCGGCAGTAAGAGGCTCGTGGTGAGCGTGCCGGCGAGTCCCGTGAGACTCGGGTCGTGCGCGAGCGTGTTCACGAGCGGGCGCGACTGCACCAGTTGCGAGGTGGTCGACATGACTTCTTCCGTCGACGGGAACAGCAGGCCGTTGTGTTCGAAGAACGGCCCGCCGGCGGGCTGCGAGACCGCGACGAACTCCTTCGTCTCGGCCCTCAGCGCGGCCGTGAGCGCGTTCGCGGCAGCGTCGGCGAATTCGGGCGCGCGCGCCTCCACGACGACCAGCACCGTTTCGCCGCGATCGGGGAAGGCCTGGTCCATCGCATGCTCGAGCGTGGACCATTGCTTGTCCGTTTCGATGAGACGGCTGATGTCCGTGTTGATCTTGAAGTGATGCGCGACATAGATCCCGCTCAGGACGGCGAGCACGATCGACAGTGCGATGATCCGCAGCGGATGGCGCACCGAGTAGGCGACGAGGCGAACGATAGATGACTTCAGCATGTAGGCGGAGCTGGCCTTATCACGGGTGGCATTTTCAGGAAAGTGCACAAGTATACAGAGCCGGAGCAAACCGGACCGCATTCGACGGCAATGCGCGTCGGCGGCGCGTAGTCGCGTCGGCATCGCCGGCGTGCGCGGCATGGCCGGCAGCAAGGGCGGTAGCAAATGCGGCTCCCGGACGCGCCGTTGGATGGCACTGCTCGCCGGCATCGCTCGATGGGGCGGGAACGCAATCTCGGTATACTGGTCTATCCAGCTTTCGCCGCCAGCTTGCTTATCCGTTGTGCTTGCTGGTTCGCTGCTTCGCGGCTAGCGGGCGGCGCACACTTTTTCCAGGTTGCCTGAGCGTATGAAACGTTATCTATCTGCTTTTCTGGCTGCGGCCGTTGTGTCGACGGCTGCCTATGCGCAAACTGCGCCCGACGCCGTGGTAAAAAGTGCCGTCGAAGGCACGGTCTCGGCAATGAAGGCCGATCCGCAGGCACGCGGCGGCGATATGTCGAAGATCACGCAACTGGTCGAGACGCGCTTCGTGCCGGCAACCGACTTTCAGCGCACCACGCGTATCGCGGTGGGTAAGGCCTGGAGCACCGCGACGCCCGAACAGCAGAAGCAACTGTACGAGCAGTTCACGCTGTTGCTCGTGCGCACTTATGCTTCGTCGCTTTCGCAGTTGCGCGATCAGGACGTGAAGTTCAAGTTTCTGCCGGTCAACGCGCCGGGCGGCGCAAAAGACATCGTCGTGCAATCGCACGTGCTCAGCAATGGCGGCGATGACGCAATCGACTACCGGCTGACCAAGGGACCGTCCGGCTGGAAGATCTACGACATCAACATGATGGGCGCGTGGCTGATCCAGGTGTATCAGACGCAGTTCGCCGATCAACTGGCCAAAGGCGGCGTCGACGGATTGATCAAGTTCCTGACCGCGCATAACGCGCGCAGCGCGGGATAACTGCACTGCAAAGAAAGCTGCAAAGAAAAAGCGCGGTGGCCTCTAAAGCCACCGCGCTTTTTTATTCGATCCAACGCTCAGTGCGCAGCCGTAGCCGTCTGCACCTTCTTGCCCTTGCCCGCCACCTTGATCTCTTCCAGCTTGATCTCGACGTGGCGCGAGAACACGTACTCGGCCGGGCGCTGCTTGTCCAAAGGAATGTCTTTGGTGAAAGCACCGCTCGTCTTCGGGCCGCGCAAGCTCACCTTGAGCGCCTTCAGCGGATGCGCAACCGTATCCATCACGGCCGTCGCTTCGAAACCGCAGTGGACCATGCAGTCGGCGCACTTTTCGTAGTTGCCCGTGCCGTACTTGTCCCAGTCCGTGGTTTCCATCAATTCCTTGAAGGTCTTCACGTAGCCTTCGCCGACCAGGTAGCACGGCTTCTGCCAGCCGAACACCGTGCGCGCCGGGTTGCCCCACGGCGTGCATTCGTACGTCTGGTTGCCGGCGAGGAAGTCGAGGAACATGGCCGACTGGCTGAACGACCAGTTCTTGCCGTTGTTGCCGCGCTTGAAAATCTCGCGGAACAGATGCTTGGTCTTGTCGCGGTTCAGGAAGTGCTGCTGATCCGGCGCGCGCTCATACGCATAGCCCGGCGACACGGTGATGCCGTCCACGCCCATCGGCCCGACCGTGTCGAAGAACGCGGCCACGCGCTCCGGCACGGCGTCGTTGAACAGCGTGCAGTTGATGTTGACGCGGAAACCGCGGCGCTTCGCTTCCTTGATGGCCGCGACCGCCTTGTCGTACACGCCGTCTTGCGACACCGAATGGTCATGCATCTGCTGATCGCCATCCAGGTGAACCGACCAGACGAAGTACGGATTCGGCTCGTAGTCGTCCATCTTCTTTTCCATCAGCAGCGCGTTCGTGCACAGGTACACGAACTTCTTGCGCGCGATGATGCCCTTGACGATCTGCGGCATTTCCTTGTGCAGGAGCGGCTCGCCGCCTGCAATCGACACCACCGGCGCGCCGCATTCGTCGACTGCGCCAAGACATTCTTCCAGCGACAGACGCTGATTCAGGATGGGGTCCGGATAATCGATCTTGCCGCAGCCATTGCAGGCGAGATTGCAGCGGAACAGCGGCTCCAGCATCAGTGCGAGCGGGTAGCGTTTGTTGCCGGAAAGGTGCTGACGCATGATGTATGCGCCGACCCGGACTTTCTGTAGCAGCGGAATAGACAAGACGTCCTCCTTAAACTTCGCGTGCCGCGAGTGGTTGCATCAGCTTCGATGGCAACTTGAATTCGACTTTCTCTTCACGGCCCGCCATTGTCGTGACGTCGACGGGCCCCATTGCGCTCAGCGCATCAATTACGTTCTTGACCATTTCTTCCGGCGCCGAAGCGCCGGCCGTGATGCCGATGGTCTGCGCATTCGCAAACCATTCCTGCTTCACCTCCGAACCGTCGGCGACGAGATAGCTCGCCACGCCGCTTTCGCTGCCGATTTCGCGCAGCCGGTTCGAGTTCGAGCTATTGGTTGCGCCCACCACCAGCAATACGTCGACCTGCTTGCTCAACTCGCGCACCGCGGCCTGGCGGTTTTGCGTCGCGTAGCAGATGTCGCGCGTGTCCGGTCCGACGATGTCGTTAAACCGGCGCAGCAGCGCGTCGATAATGCCGCGCGTGTCGTCCACCGACAGCGTGGTTTGCGTGACATAGGCGAGCGGCGTATCGACCGGCAGGTTCAGATGCTCGACCTCCGCTTCGCTCTGCACCAGCAGGACCTTGCCCGGAATCTGGCCGATCGTGCCTTCCACTTCCGGATGCCCGGCATGGCCGATCAGGATCAGCGTGCGCCCGGCGGCCACATATTGGCGCCCCTGCACGTGAACCTTGGTGACGAGCGGGCAGGTCGCGTCCAGCACGTCGAGGCCGCGCGCTTCCGCGTCGCGTTCGACCGTTTGGGCGACGCCATGCGCGCTGAAAATCGCCACGGCGCCTTGGGGCACTTCATCGAGTTCTTCGACGAAACGCGCGCCTTTCTGACGCAGATTGTCGACCACGTGGCGATTGTGGACAATTTCGTGGCGCACGTACACGGGCGCGCCGTGCTGCTGCAGCGCCCGATCGACAATCTCGATTGCACGAACAACGCCCGCGCAAAAGCCGCGGGGTTGGGCAAGGATGACTCGCATATGTTGGCGGACTCCGACTGACGCGGGTTTCGAAGAAGCCGGAAATTCTGACTTTATCGCCGCGACCATCTAATTAGTTAGCGTCTTGAGCTCCGGCGACGTGCCGGGTACAGCAAAACCAAACGCGCATTCTAACGCTATCAGGCCAGCTTTGCTTTGGCGGCCCCGCCACAGTGTTGGGCGCACGCGGCACTTTCAATCGGCGCGCCGATAATTCGGGCGGCAATAATTGCACGCTGCATCGCTTTGGCGGAACCCTTAAACTACGTCGTCCCGTGGAGCGCTTCGCGCCCACATTAAAAATGATTGCGACGCTTGCTGGAAATCGAGGGTAACGCTTAATGGGCCTGGTGGCGGTAATTCTGTTTTTTCTCTCCTGTTTGTCCCTGCTAATTTGGGCCGTGCTGCTGTTCGCTCGGGGCGGCTTCTGGCGCGCGCGGCCGGCCGCGCCGCTCACGCCCGCGCCGCGCGACGCGTGGCCCGCGGTGGCCGCCGTGGTGCCCGCCCGCAATGAAGTCGACGTCATTGCCGAAGCCGTCACGACGCTGCTGGAGCAGGACTACCCCGGCGAGTTTCACGTGATCGTCGTCGACGATCACAGCACCGACGGCACCGCCGACGCCGCCCGCGCGGCGGCATTGCAGCTGCAATGCCCGGACCGCCTGACCGTGCTGAGCGCGAAGCCGTTGCCGCCGGGCTGGTCGGGCAAGGTGTGGGCGCAGTCGCAAGGCATCGAGGCGGTGCGCACGCTCGGCTTGCCCGCGGATTTTCTGCTGCTGACCGACGCTGATATCGGTCATCCGCCCGACGCCGTCACGCAACTCGTGACCCGCGCCGACGTCGAAAGCCGCGACCTGGTCTCGCTGATGGTCCGCCTGCGCTGCGATTCGTTCTGGGAGAAGGCGCTGATTCCGGCCTTCGTGTTCTTCTTCGCGAAGCTGTACCCGTTCGCGTGGGTCAATAACCCGCGTAATCGCACGGCGGCCGCGGCGGGCGGCTGCATGCTCGTGCGCCGCAGCGCGCTCGAGGAAGCGGGCGGCATCGAATCGATCCGCGCTGAATTGATCGACGATTGCAGTCTGGCCGCGCGCATCAAACATCGCGGCGCCGGGCGTCACGCAATCCGGCTCGACGTGGCGGCGCGCAGCGTGTCGCTGCGTCCTTACGACAGTTGGCGCGACATCTGGAATATGATTGCGCGCACAGCGTTCACGCAACTGCATTATTCGCCGGTGCTGCTCGCGGGCACGCTCGCCGGCATGACGGTCATCTACCTCGTGCCACCCGTCGCCGCGCTGGTGCTCGGGCCGACCGGCTGGCCCGCATGGCTCGCCTGGGCGGCCATGTGCTGCGCGTATGCGCCGATGCTCAGCTATTACCGTCGCTCGCCGCTGTGGGCGCCGTTTCTGCCGCTCATCGCGCTGTTTTATGTCGGCGCGACGTTCGCGTCGGCGGTGCGCTACTGGCGCGGGAAAGGCGGGCAATGGAAGGCGCGGGTTCAGGCGCCGGTGCAGGAACGTTGAGATGGGTGCGGCCCGCATCGGGCCGCACGAAGCAGTGCAGGGCGGTAACGAAAAAGCGGCGCACACGCGCCGCTTCGTCATTTAGCCCTTGGTCAGCAGCATATAAAGCTGAATCACCATATCCGGCGAAAAAGTGAACGGCACCCAACCGTGACCGGTATGGCGCATGACCAGCAGACGGTCGCCGTTCGACTGCTTCTGCACGGCCATGACCGGATTCTTCGTCGACACGAAACGCCAGCCCGGCGGAATGCCTGGCGGCGGCTCCGGCGTCATCGACGCGCGCGCGTTCGACAGTTCCTCGATCAGTTGTCCGATCTGCTCGGCACGCAGCGCGACGGTCTGACCGCCGATCGTCATGGTGATTTCGTTCTGCGCCGGACGATTGATTTCGAGCGTGGGCGGAACCGGCTCTGCGGCGGCTTCGTTCACCGCAACATCAACTTCCGCGTCAACCGCTTCTGCTTGCGCTTCGTCCGCTACGGACGCAGCCTGCTCCGCCACCTCATGCGCGGCGTTCTCGTTGCGTGTCTCGGGGATATTCTCGGCCGGCGGGGCCACGACAGCCTGAATGAGCTGATCGACGCCCACTTCCAGCGCGCCGAGCTGTTCGTGAAGATTCATGCGAGGTTTCTCTGATAAGACCCACGATTTTAACTGCTGCGCGCAGGCTTTTACCTTTCGCAACCACAGCGACGTTGTAACAAAATGCTTGTGCTACGGCTTCAGATAGCCGGCCTGCCGGAACCATTCGAGCGCATCGCTCAAACCCTCGCGATACGGCCGGGCTCGATAACCGAGTTCGCGCTCGGCCTTCGCGGAACTGAAATACATTTTGTTCTTCGACATCTTCAGTCCGTCGACGGTCACGAACGGTTCGCGCTTCGTGAACCTGGCGACGGCTTCCGCGCCCACGGCAAGCGGATAAAGCGGCCAGCGCGGCAAGCTGATGGTGGGCGCCTTGCGGCCGGTCAGCGCCGCGATGTCCGCGAGCATCTGCTGAAGCGGCAGATTTTCGCCGCCGAGAATATAGCGTTCGCCGATCTTGCCGCGTTCGAGCGCGAGAAAGTGGCCTGCGGCGACATCGTCGACGTGCACGAGATTCAGGCCGGTGTCCACGAAAGCGGGAATCTTGCCGAGCGCCGCCTCGACGATGATGCGTCCGGTCGGCGTCGGCTTCACGTCGCGCGGACCGATCGGCGTGGACGGATTGACGATCACAGCCGGCAGCCCGTCTTGGGCGATCATGCGCTCGACCGCGCGCTCGGCCAGCACCTTGCTGCGCTTATACACGCCGATGGCCTGATCGGCTTTGAGCGGCGAGGTTTCGTCCGCGGAATTGCCGGAGTTGGTCACCTTGAGCGTCGCCACGCTGCTCGTGTACACGATGCGTTCGACGCCTTCCTTCAACGCCGCGCGCATGGTGGCCTCGGTGCCTTCCAGATTCGAGCGCTCGATCTCGCTCGGGTCAGGCGCCCACAGCCGGTAATCCGCGGCGACGTGCAGCAGGTAGCGCACGCCGCGCAGCGCGTTGCGCATCGACGCTTCGTCTCGCATATCGCCGACGACGATTTCCGCGTCGAGCGATTCGACGTTTTGCCGTGGACTGGTGGCGCGCACCAGCACGCGCACTTTGAAGCCCTTCTGTTGCGCGATGCGCGCCACCGACGACCCGACGAAGCCGGATGCGCCGGTCACGAGCACGAAATCGCGATTCTGTTCGGTCATTCTGTTTCCGTTTCCTGCGTGACAGTCGGGGGATTGTACGTGGCGCGCGCGGCCGCTGTCGCCCAAGCAGGGTCGCCGCGACCCGACTAGAATGCCGGCTTGAAAGATTGTGAGGAGAGAACGGCATGGCCCCGGATCTGGATGAGCGGATCGAAACGTATTACGTGCGCGTGCGCGGCACCGTGCAGGGCGTCGGCTTTCGTCACGCGACGGTGCGCCAGGCGCACGCGCTCGGCATCAAGGGATGGGTGGCGAATCTCGAGGACGGCTCCGTCGAAGCCATGTTGCAGGGCGCGGCGAATCAGGTCGACCGGATGCTGTCGTGGCTGCGGCACGGGCCGCCGGCCGCGCGCGTGACCGAAGTGAGCGGCGAAGAACGCGCGACGGAAAAACGCTACGAGCGTTTCGAGCAGCACTGAGCGGTAAGAGGCTCAACCGCGGCGCCGTCTGACGCAAAAAAACGGCGCGCGATTTTTAGCATCGCGCGCCGCTTCGACTAGCTGCGTTGAAAAATCCGCAGCGTTATGAAAAGCCTTAAGCGCCCAGCCTGGCCTAGCGCGCCACCAACAGGCTCTCCGCGAATCCCCACTCGTTTTCCACCCACTGATGGCTGCACGCAAAGCCCGCGTCGTCGGCGATCGCGGGCATTTCATCGGCGCGATATTTGTGGCTGCTTTCGGTCCAGATCGTCTCGCCTGCCTTTAGCGTGACGGTGAGCTTCGCGGCCGCGATATGCGCGCTCACGTCGCGTTTCGCGCGCAAATGCATTTCGATGCTGCGCGCGTCCGGATTGAAACGCGCGACGTGCTCGAACGCGTCGAGCGGAAAATCGCCGCCCAGTTCGCGATTGATGCGCGCAAGCAGATTCAGATTGAACGACGCGGTGACGCCGATTGCGTCGTCGTAAGCGGCAATCAATGTGGGCGTCGGCTTGATGAGATCGGTGCCGAGCAGAAGGGCATCGCCGGGCGCAAGCATGTTGCGGATGTCGCGCAGAAAACGCGTCGCCGCAAGCCGGCCGAAATTGCCGATCGTACTGCCGAGGAACAGCACGAGTAGCCGCTCGTCGGCCGCGCGCTTCTTGCTGACTTCCGCGAGACCGGCCAGATAATCGCGTTCGTAACCGACAATCGAAATACGCTCGATGTCGCCCAGTTCGCGCCTGCACAACTGCAACGCGCTGCGCGAAATTTCAATCGGGCAGTAAGAAGTGGGGCGCTTTTTACACAGCGCTTCAAGAATGCGCCGCGTTTTGCGGCCGCTGCCGCTGCCCAGTTCCGCGACCGTCACATCATGAGGCAGATGCTCGACGATGTCCGCGGCGTGCTTCGCGAGCAGCCGTTCTTCAGCGCGCGTCACGCCGTATTCGGGCAACACGGTGATCACTTCGAACAACGCGGAGCCGACTTCGTCGTACAGATACTTGGAGGGCAACTCTTTCTGCGGCGAATGGGTGAGGCCGGCGCGGACGTCGGCGGCGAAAGCTGAGCGTAGATCTGGCGATGCGTCGTGCGAGATGGCTGGCTGGGTCATGCTGGCTCCAGTAGTCACATTCGGTTTGCGGGATTCGTGCGGGACGCCGGCACGCGTGCGAGTGTGCGATGCGTGCTGCGAAGGAAGCAGGTCCGGAAAAGCCGGCCCGGCTCGTGGATGTTGCAAACGCTGCAGGATGATCCCGAAGCAAGTTTCGCGCTTGAGCGACGGCGTGCTGCGTTGCGGATGCAGACGCGCGGGCGTTACCGCCCGCGCGCGTGAAGTTATGTTCTAGTTCATCGACGCGAGATGTGCACGGATTAATTTGCCGCTGCAACGCGAAAAAGCGCAGAACGCGCGCAACGATGCCGCGAATGCCACGTCGATAATCCGGCTAGAATGCCCGGCTTGCATCGTCAGATAAAAGCAGAAACAGCGGCACGTAAGCGCTGCCGCTCACCGACTTTCACATCGAATGACAACAACTATAGCGATGCGCCACCATGCCGCGCGACGGGCCGCGCAATGAACGCCTATTCGCCGAAGCGCGGCATTGCCTTATCGATTAGCGCCTGTGCGATGTTCGCGTTGCTGTCGGCTTACGCGACGCTGCTCGCGCCGCTTAGCGGCCTCGACATTTTCGCGTGGCGTATCGTGTGGACCGTGCCTGGCGCGCTGTTGCTCGTCGCGTTGCGCAAACGCATGCCGATTCTGCGGCAGCTTCTTTACCGGATGGTGACGCAACCCACGCTCGGCCTCGCGATGATCGCGGCCGCCGCGCTGCTCGGCGCGCAGCTATGGGTCTTTCTGTGGGCGCCGCTGCATGGGCGCATGCTCGAAGTGTCGCTCGGCTATTTCCTCTTGCCGCTCGTAATGGTGCTGGTCGGGCGCTTCTACTATCGCGAGCGCCTCGACGGCTTGCAGTGGGCCGCTGTCGTCAGCGCGGCCGTCGGCGTCGGTCATGAATTGTGGGTGACGGGCGCATTCTCGTGGCCGACGTTGCTGGTTGCGCTCGGCTATCCGCCGTACTTCGTGTTGCGCCGCAAAATCCAATACGATTCGCTTGCGGTGTTCACCGTCGAAATGATCTTGTTGCTGCCGGCCGCGGTCGCGTTTGTCGTCAGCGGAGGATCGTTGCCGCTTATCTCCGGGCGCATCGACATGTGGTTGCTGCTGCTGCCGGGGCTTGGCCTGCTGAGCACGCTCGCGTTGGCTTCGTATCTGACGGCAAGCCGTCTGTTGCCGGTCGCGTTGTTTGGGATTCTCGGCTACGTGGAGCCGGTGTTGCTGGTGCTGGTGTCGATCACGCTGCTCGGCGAAACGTTGAGCGCCGCGCAACTGGCCACGTATGTGCCGATATGGATCGCCGTCGCGCTGACGGCGCTGCATAGCATGCGGTTCTTGCGCTTCGGCTGAAAGATTAAAAGACTGAAGCCGCACGGTCCATGAGGCAAGGCGGCGCGTGTTATCGGTGTGCCGCGGCGCGGTCTTCGTTGATGCGCGTCGGCCCTACCTCGCGTTCTATCGCCTCACGCAATGCAGGCCGCCAGCCGATGCCGAACAGCGCTTCGGCCAACACAAACAGCGGTCCGATGAGAAGCCCAATTACATCGTCGATAAAAGCCGGCTTGCGATGCTCGTAGGCAACGTGCCCGATAAACTGAAACACCCAGCCGATCACGAAGAGCCCAACACCCGTTGCGAGCCAGGCCAACGTGGACTGCGCGGCGATCCACTCGCCGAATGCGATGCACAGCGCGGACACCACGGCCATCATCAAACCGAGCGGCACGTCGAGCACGAGGTAATAGAGCGTGGCCGCGACGAACAACAGCCACGCCGGCGATAACGCGAACGGCCACCCGCCCGGCACAAACGACGGACGGCTCAGCAGCACCGCCAACGCCAGCACGATCAGCGGAATGCCGATGAAATGCGTGGCGATGTTGCGCCGGTCGCGATGGTAAGCCGCATACTGCGTAAGCTGTTGCGTCAGCGTTCTCATGGATGCCGCTCCTCGGTCAAAGTCAGCATAATCGCGGCGATCGAAATTTGAAACCATCGGGTAGCCGACAATCGACAATCGGCAGTCCGCACTGGCGCGATTCATATTCAATGACCGAAGCTCTTTCTCCCACTCAGCTTGCCACGCGGCTCGCACGCAGCGCATGGTTTCGCTCGGCGCCGGCCGCGTTGCAGACGCAATTGATCGACGGCGGGCGAATTGAGCGCCTCGCTGCCGGCGAGCGTCTTTTCACGCGCGGCGATTCCGACGACGGCCTCTATTGCGTGCTAAGCGGTCTGATGCGGATCGGCGCCGCGAGTGTGAGCGGCAAGGAAGCGCTGCTTGCTGTCATCGAGCCAGTGAACTGGTTCGGCGAGATCGCGCTGTTCGATGATCGTCCGCGAACGCACGACGCGTATGCCGAGCGCGAAACCGAACTGTTTCATGTGCCGCGCGCCGCACTCGCCGCGCTGCTCGAACGCACGCCGGCCTATTGGCACACCTTCGGCTTGCTGCTCACGCAAAAGCTGCGTCTCGCCTTCGATGCAATAGAAGAAGCCGCGTTGCTGCCGGCCGCGCAACGCGTCGCGCGGCGCTTGCTGCTGATGGCGGGCGGCTATGGCGACGCGGGCGTCATGCGGCGTGTTATCGGCGTGCCGCAGGAAGATCTCGCGATGATGCTCGCGCTGTCGCGGCAAACCATCAATCAGGTGCTGAAGCAGTTTGAAACGCAGGGCGCGTTGAAGCTCGGCTATGCGGAAATAGAAATTGTCGATGCACGCAGGCTTGCCGAGTTTGCGCAGTCGAACGCGAAACAGGATTAATGGCGTGCGCGCATGTGCAGGCATAGCGCGATTGCCATCACAACCATTGCCCCGCTGAAAAACCCCATGAAAAAAGGGCGAATCATACGATTCGCCCCTCCCTGAACGGCTCCGCCCGGCTTCGATTATCTGCTTCTAGCTTTTAATACATGCGTGGCCGGTGCGCGCCGAAACCGTACACGTGTTATTGCGTTTTGGTCGTGCCGGTCTTTGTGCCGTCGGCGTTCACCGGCGCGGTGCTGGTCTGCTGCGTGCCGTCCGTTTTCGTTTTCGCAGCGCTCGAATCGGCCGGCGTCTTCTTCACGGCTTTATGCTTCTTCGTGACGTGCTTCGAGGACGTCTTCACATGCGACTTCGCGGTCGTTGCAGTCGTTGCCGAAGGCGCTTTGGCCGTGGCCGCGCTGTCGTCCGACGCGCCGGTTTGCACGGCGGTGCTTGCCTTCAGATTCGCCTGGCCGGCGGGCTGCGTTTGCGCGGGCTGCGCGGATTGAGACGCTGCGGGTGCCGCCGTTTGAGCGAAAGCGGTCGACACGAGCAGAGCGGAAGCGAGAGCGGCGAAAAGCGTCTTCATGGTTTTGACTCCTTGTTGAACCGGTGGATTCCTGTTTGGATTCCTGATCGCGGCTGAATTGTTCAGCGCTGCCGGTTTAACGCAGTCCGGAAGACAGCAGTTGACGATGCTCTGGTGACAAAAAGTAACTGGGGCGCAGTCGCGGAAACATATCGGCATGCGACTACGCTGCGCTTTAGACGTTACTGAAACGGGTTATCGACGACGCCCGGCTTCGCGTCTGGTTCCTCTTTCACTTTCGCGGGCAGCGCCGGCTGCGCCTGCAACGCCGCCACGATCGCATCCACCGCCTGCTTCAATGCAAGCGCGGCCTTCAGCCCGCGCTGATCCTGCGTGAGTTCGAGCGTGCCGTTGAGTACGACGCGCGTCGTGCCGTTGCTCACGGTCATGGCGTCGCCCTGGATGTTGAGCACGTCGTCGTCGTTCGAATAGGGTTTAAACACCTTTGAGTCCTCCCGGTCGCTGATCTTTGAGGTTTACTCATAAGTAGACAGCATATTGCCCCCATCTACAAGTAACGGCAGAATGGACCGCATGAATCCAATTCGCGATAAGCATGAGTGCGAGGCGGTTCAGGCACCTCCGTTTGGTAAGTCGTGTAGTGGCGGATCAGAGGCTTTACGGGCGAAGATTCGTGGGAGAAAGAAGCGGGCGGCGGGCCAGCGACCAAAGTAAAGGCTGCCCATAGTCTTTGATGCGGCCGACTGTGTTGTACGGGCGGGGGAAACGTCGACAGGATTCGCTTTCCTCCCTACACTGTTGATTTGCACTGAATCCTGACCCACGATTTGCATTGAATTCTGACCCACCCGTTGGACCAGCTTTGCGGGTTATTCGGTGGGTATCTGGGTCTTCTTTCTCTCCTTTTTGGGCTGTGTCGTGCTGTTTCTGAAACGATAGCTATCGTTGCCTGTTTCTACAATGTGGCAGTGGTGCGTAAGCCGGTCGAGCAGCGCGGTCGTCATCTTGGCATCGCCAAACACACTGGCCCACTCGGCGAAGCTCAGATTGGTGGTGATGATGATGCTGGTTCGTTCGTAGAGCTTGCTAAGCAGGTGGAACAGCAACGCACCGCCGGTCTGGCTGAAGGGCAGATAGCCGAGCTCGTCCAGCACCACAAGATCGGCATACATAAGTCGTGTGGCGAGCTGTCCGGGCTTGCCCACGAGCTTCTCCTGTTCGAGTGCGTTGACCAGCTCGATGGTGGAGAAGAAGCGCACCCGGCGGCGATGATGTTCGAGAGCCTGCACACCGATCGCGGTTGCCAGATGCGTCTTTCCCGTACCGGGTCCGCCCACCAGGACGATGTTGTGCGCCGAGTCGATAAACTCGCACTCGTACAACTGCCGCACCAGCGCCTCGTTGGCATCGCTGCAGCTGAAGTCGAAGCCGCCGATATCGCGATACGCCGGGAAGCGCGCCACCTTCATCTGGTAAGCGAGTGAGCGCACTTCCCGTTCTGCAATTTCTGCCTTGAGCAATCCGGCAAGCACCAGTGAAGCCGCCTTGTAGGCCGGCGAGTCCTGAGCGGCGAGCTCGCCCAGTGCCTGAGCCATACCGTGCAGCTTGAGTGACTTGAGCATCTGCATCATCACGTCAGGCTGCATGATTGTCCTCGCGGTCTCTTAGCCGATCATACCGGCCGACATTGGCCTGCGGCTCGACGGTCAGCGTGAACGCCTGTGGCGTCTGCAGCGGTGGCACAGGCGGGCTGTCAAGCAGGCGGCTCAGGATGTTCAGCACCGTCGGCTTGTTCGGCGCGCCAGCCTCGAATGCCAGCTCGACGGCAGCGAGCACCATCTGTTCGTCGTGCAGCAGCACGAGCGCCAGAATCTCGACCATCTCCCGGTCGCCCCCCGGGCGCTTGAGCAGCACGCCCTGCAGCTTGCGGAAGCCAGCTGGAAACTCGGTGAAGGGTGCACCGTTGCGAAGCGCTCCCGGTTTGCGCTGCAGGACTGCCAGGTAGTGACGCCAGTCGTAGATGGTCTCGCCGTGGTTGTGGCTGCGGTTGATACGCCGTTCGTGCTCGGCGATCACCTGACCTCCGGCGACGAAGACAAGCTTTGCGGCATACACGCGCAGGCTGATGGGCCGGTTGGCAAACGACGCCGGTACGCTATAGCGGTTGCGCTCGAAGTTCACCAGGCAGGTGGGCGAAACGCGCTTGGTATGTTCGACGAAACCATCGAATGGCTGGCCCACCGGCATCAGGTGTGGACGCTCGGCCGCCCACGCATCCCAAATGGTCGTGTCGTGCTCCGGGTGCCGCGTCTGTTGCCACAGCAGCACGCACTGGTCGGCCAGCCAGTCGTTAAGCGCGGCGAGCGAGCCGAACGCCGGCGCTTTCTGCCAAAGCCGGTGACGGCTGTCCTGGACGTTCTTCTCTATCTGCCCCTTCTCCCAGCCCGAGGCGACATTGCAGAACTCGGCGTCAAACAGGTAGTGACTAACCATCGCGCTGAAGCGCGCGTTGACCTCGCGCACCTTGCCGGGTCGCACTCTGTCAACGGCGGTCTTCATGTTGTCATAGATGCCGCGGCGTGGAATGCCGCCCCAGGCGACGAACGCGTGATAGTGCGCGTCGAACAGCATCTCGTGAGTCTGAAGCAGGTAGGCGCGCAGGAAGAAGGCGCGGCTATGGCTGAGCTTGAGCTGTGCGACCTGCAGCTTGGTGCGCTCGCCATTGATAACGGCCCAGTCCTCGCTCCAGTCAAACTGGAACGCTTCGCCAGCGGCAAACCGCAGCGGCACGAACGTTCCCCGTCCCGTTGTCTTTGCCTGCTCGTGCTGCTCCTGCCGCCAGCGCCGAGCGAACGCCGCCACCCGGTCGTAAGAGCCGGTGAAGCCGAGCGCGCACAGATCTGCGTGGATCTGCTTCAGGGTTCTTCGCTGCTTGCGGGGCCGGTTCGCTTCGGTCTTCAGCCAGCTCGAGAGCTTCGCAGCGAACCCGTCGAGCTTGCTGGGACTGTGTCGTTCCGGATAGGCGGGCAGGACCGTACCGGCCCGAATGTAACGCCGGACCGTGTTTCTCGACACGCCCAGTCGTTTGGCAATCTCGCGCAACGAGACATGATCGCGAAAGTGCCAGCGTCGGATGATGCTCAATATAGCCACGTCGATCACTCCGTTCCCCTGCCCGTTCCCGAGCAGGTCAGTGTTCTACGTGGGTCAATATTCGATGCAAATTACTGCGTAGGGTGGGTCAGGATTCAGTGCAAATCAACAATCCAGCGTCAGTTTCGATGGAGTTTGGCCGCGGGTGCCGCGATAGTGGGAGCGGATGGATTTTGATCCAATGCGGCTTTTCTTTACAACACTCGGAAGGCGAAATCATCGGCAGCGCGAATTCCCCGCAGTCCAGTAGCTGTCTGCAGCGCTGCTTGAATCAACTTGTTGTCGATGCAACGTTCGACGAACAGAAAGTACTGACGTTGGCCATGGAGAGTGACTTGATCGTTCGAGTCGTTCCCGACCTAGACGGTCTCGAATCGTATGTCCTTCATACCTCACAAGGAATTGTGGCGGTTATTGCCGTTTGATTTATACCCAACGAAGGCCGGTTGAGCGTCCGCTCTGGAGAGTTGCGACAGACTGCTTCGGGTCGAGAAGACTCATTCGTCAATATCGAAAGCTGACATTCGCGGACATGTAGTCGCGAATGTCGGCAGAGCGACCTGTAGCGGCCGCACCTTCCTGATCGGCCACCGTCGGTTTAGGCCGATGAACCGCCGACCAACATGATCGCCCGAATGGTCGTCGTAGCCTGAAAGCTGCGGTTGAGTGCGCGCGGTCCCGCGGGATCGTTGTAGGTTAAAGAACGGAACTGCTCGCGCGGTAGGGGCTCCGGCTAAGCGCGGTGGTTCGTGGAGGGGCGGCTGCGCGGTTCTGTATGTTGGAGAATGAGGCGATTCGCCTCGTTCCCCAGCAGGAGCCGAATCATGACCTGCCAACCGAACGGCAGCCCGCTGCGTCAGCGCATGATCGACGACCAGCGCATGCGCCAGCTTTCCCCTAAGACGCAGGCCAACTATCAGCGCACCGTGCGCGAGTTCTGCCGATACCTTGGACGCTCGCCTGATACTTCCACCGTCGGGACCTGCGGGGTTACCAGCTGCATCGATCACGGCACGTCACCGGCGTCGTTGAACTCCGCGATCACCGGGCTGAAGTTTTTCTTCGAGACCACGCTCCACGAAGCGGAATTGATGGCCCGGATGCAACCCGTGCGCGTGCCCCGCACACTGCCCGTTGTGCTCCGTCCCCAGGGAGTGGGCGGCTGATCGCCGCAACAGGCAACTTCGAGCACCAGACGGCCCTCTCGGTCGCCTATGGCACCGGGCTACGCGTCAGCGAAATGGCGGCTGAAGGTCGGAGACGTCGACAGCCAACGTATGACTCTGCGCATCGAGCAGGGCAGGGGCCGGAAGGCCCGCTATGACATCAGCAACTGCGGTTGAATAGATGCGTTAGGATTCCTCCGGGAGTGCGCAACCAGCTCGGACTTGCCACTGGCGATCGAATCGAATTCGTCGCGAACCATGAAACCGGGCGTTATCTAGCACTCCTGCCAACCGGTGCATCAAAGGGCTCAGAGGCATCATTGCGGTGCCAGCCAGGCCGATGTCCGTCCAGGATATGAATGCGGCGAACGCCGAGCGCGGGTCGGCGTCGCGATGATCCCGTTCCGCGACGCTGTGACAAGCCACTTCTTCCCGATCACGGGAAAGCGAATTACATCCCGTGCCGTGAATCCCGTTTATGGATCCCCGGCTCTAGAGTCGGTTTACGCTAAATCGTCGACGATATTCGCCCGGTGTGAGCCCTGTAACCCTGTTGAAAATCTTGCGGAACGCCCCCGCGTCGCCGTAACCGACCTCCCAGGCAATTGTCTCCGCAGGCAAATTACTGAACTGGAGCATCTCGCGCGCCTTTCCAACGCGTAGCCTCTGACAGTAGTCGATGGCTGTCAGGCCGGTCGCCTTTCGAAATCGCCGCAGGAAGGTCCGTTCTTCCAATCCGGCTCGCGAGACGAGCGATGCGAGAGCCATATCTTTCGCCCCGGTGGCCTGAAGCCAATGTTGGACTTTCAGCACGGCGGCATCGCCATGGGTCAGGTTGGGAGAAAAAACGCTGTAGTAGCGTTGCTCGCGGCCGGGAGGATCCACCAGCAAAAAGCGCGCAGTCTCGGCCATGATGGTCGGCCCTAAAAAACGGTCGACCAGTTTTAAACCAAGGTCAATCCACGCCATCATTCCCCCGGCGCAGATGATATCGCCGTCATCGATGACGAGCTTGTCGGTATCCAGACGTGCATCGGGAAACCGCTGCCGGAATATCTCTGCATGAGCCCAATGCGTCGTCGCCGATCGTCCGGCCAGAAGGCCAGTTTCACCCAGCAGAAACGCGCCTCCGCAGATGGAGGCGAGCGTTGCCCCCGCACGATGATGGCTCAGCAGCCAGTCAACGAATGGCACTGCGTCTTCCCGTGACAGCGGTCCGCCAAGGCGCGGCGGCAATATGAGCACTGCGGGTGATCTGTTAGCGTCCCTGGCAATGTTGTGGCTTCTGACTGGAGCTTTGCCCGGCGCATCAGGACGCCATTGGCTCACCCTAAGGAAGGCCGTTTGCTCTTTGTGATGCTGCGCGGCGAACCGCTCTGCAACCTCAAATAAATCAATCAAGCCATGTATGGCTGCAAGCTGCGCGCCTGGAAATTCGACGATGCCGATTTCGATTGGAGGATGTGACGCCATATGTCGATATTGCCTTGGTTAATGTCGATTTCGCCACTGATGATGATCAGGCGTCAGGCTCATGATGTCCAGACAATTTCTTGGATCAGCCAGAAGGGCAGGCAATGACAGACCAGATATCTGAAAACATCGATGTGATTCCAGAATGGCAGATCGCCGGTGAGTGGTTCGACGTGTGCTCGTGCAATTCGCCGTGTCCTTGCACCTTCGCCCAGCCTCCAACCAATAATCATTGCGAGGTGCTTTGGGCCTACAGGATCAATGAGGGGCACTACGGCGCGACGCAGATGGCGGGCCTTAAGGTTGTCCTGATTGCCGGATTTACCGGGAATCTCTGGGACGGCGCGATGCTGAACCCCGGCGTGTTCTTCGACGCCGCAGCCGACGAGGACCAGCGGCAGGCGCTGGTGGCGATCTTCACCGGCCAGGCCGGGGGGTGGATGAAGCAGTTCGTGCCGACACATGTGAGCGGAATCAAGGGCGTCGAGTTTGCCAACATTTCAGTCGAGGTCGACAGTGCGCTCGAACGGTGGAGCGTGGCGGTCGAAGACAAGGTCGAGGCGAGCGGCAGGGCCATGAGCGGCCCGACCTCCGATCCGACGAAACGTCTCCAGAGCTACAACCCGCCGGGGAGCGAGGTCGGTCCGACCGACGCCCCGGTGACCTGGGGCAAGAGCGTGGCGGGCCGCTGGAAGGCGTTCGGCTTTGATCAGAACATCCCGGCCGGTCAGGCCAGCAAGCATATCCCGTTCAACTGGCATGGACCGGACGCGCCATGAGAGCCGTACTGTCCGCTTCGCGATCTGCAGCGTCCGCTCTGGGACGGGGACAGCCGGCCCTCGGCTGGACGATGGCCGTCCTGGCACTCAGCCTTTCGGCCTGGCTCTGCGCGCTAGTGCTCATGGGCGGCATGGACGAAGGGCCGGGAACGCCGCTGCACAATCTGCCGGTCTTTCTCGCAGGCTGGGTGGTGATGCTGACCGCAATGATGCTACCGTCCGAACTCAACTACATTGCAGCGTTCGCTGCGGTGCTCAGGTCGCGCGACAGGGCATCCGCCGCGCGTCCGAGCGTCATGACCAGCTTTGTCGCCGGCTACGGCATAGCCTGGGTCGCCTACGGCCTTGGGGCCTATCTTCTGGACCTGGCCATTCGGGCAGTCAGCCCGGAGATGATCGCGTGGAATCGCGCAGGACCGTCGCTGGCCGGCTCGGTGCTGATCATTGCGGGTCTCTTTCAGGTCTCGTCCCTCAAGCAGGTTTGCCTGACGGGATGCCGCACGCCTCTCTCGTTTTTCGCGCGCTACTGGCGGGAAGGCAATTTCGGTGCTGTCACGATGGGCTTCCGGCATGGACTGGTTTGTGTCGGTTGTTGCTGGGCGCTCATGGCAGTGATGTTCGCTGTCGGCGCAATGAGCCTGACCTGGATGGCGTTGCTGACGCTGTTCATGTTCGCCGAAAAAGTCCTGCCGAAGGGCCAGAAGCTGGCAACTCCGATTGCTTCCTTCTTGTGCGTCATGGGGATCTGGATCGCCGTGTCCCCCGGGACGGCGCCTCTTCTCAAGGATCCCATGATGTTCGCCAGCATCTGTCGTGGGCTATGACGAAGTGGCGAAAAATTGCAGAAATCTGTTGAGCGAAGAAGGCCGCGGTGTAGACAAGACGCCGGGAGCAGTAGGCAGGAACTGACGCGAAATTGTCATTTCAGCCAATGCCGTTAATGCGACGATTGGGGCCTCAGCAGCCCTATCAATACGATCCGATGCCACCACGCTCGATCGCTGGGCGCGGACAGATGCTGGCGCGCTTCGGCTGGTCGGTAGTGAACGCAACGATTTTGCCGTTTCTTGCGCTTGCCGCGGTAGCGACCTTGACGTTTGCACGGTCGCAAAGGCGCGCGTCGGCTGCGTTGTGCGTGCGATCGAATTGCAGCAAACGCGGAGCATGGAGATTATCGATACACAAGAGGGTACGACTGCCTTCACCACACACTGAGAAGCAGGTAACTGGAGCAAATATATGCCGAACTTCAATGATTTCCAATTCAGGAAGCAGCCTTGGTACGACGCATCCACTATCCGCGACCTGATACCCACGTTCATCCCGATGAAGACGATCGTGGTCTACTGCTTCGATCCTCGGGCAAGCGAAATTCCGAAGAAGGTTGCCGAGCATTTTGGGGAGATTTACCCCGGCGAGAACATCATCGACGAACATGGCAGCCGGGTCGGACATACGGCGACCTTGTTTACCGTATCTAACGCGGGTGGCCGGGCTGTCGCCGCGCTGCAATCGGTTTCGACAATGGAGTTTCTCTTCCGGATGCAGAATGTCGTCGTGGTGCACCACTCTTTCTGCGGCGCGACGGCCTTCACCGCGGATGGCATTATCGACGCGTTCCATCACGATCATGGCGCGGATATCTCGAAGTCGTACGATCACGATAGCCTCTGCATCGAGGATTACGAGAAATCGCTCAAATACGACGTTGAGCTACTTCGCGCTAGCCCAGGTGTGCCGAAACATTTCAATCTCTATGGCTTGTTCTACAACATTGATACCGGCGAGTTGACTGAAGTAGTGCGAGACATTCCAGCCCGGAAGCCAGCATAAACAAGCGGGCGTGACGGTCCGGCAAAGCGCTGCCTGCCGGGCCCATCTATCTTCTCAGGGGTCTGATTCTGGTCACTCAGCGGTTGTCCCGATGGCCGCGAGGCCGGCATTGACGGTGGCATATTTCGCGCCGTGCCCCTAAAACCGTCATTCACTTTCAGCCAAACGAGGCCGAATTGGAGTGAGAGGTACTCGGGCGACTGCGGAAAGCTACTGGCGGGGCTGCATCCGGCTCGTTCTGAGGGCTGGTGAC
This sequence comes from Paraburkholderia graminis C4D1M, assembly GCF_000172415.1. GTDB lineage: Bacteria > Pseudomonadota > Gammaproteobacteria > Burkholderiales > Burkholderiaceae > Paraburkholderia > Paraburkholderia graminis. The sequence goes on along the minus strand of NZ_ABLD01000002.1, from coordinate 255,546 downwards.
ATGTTCGGACGTTGATTCAGAAAGGAAAGATCGATCGAGCTACTGAAGGTGCCAGGCGTTGAGTCATCGTGTGAGGCCTCTTTGAGATCGACCGAGCGGCCGACGCCCTTCAGCGTTCTACTCTGGAGCGCGCCGCTGCCTTTGAGCGGATGCAAGCCGTATCAAAGATACCGACCGAATCAAAAAAATCACCAAACCTCAAGAGTACGCCATGGAGCCACCTAAAACTGACGTAGTCGGAGCAGCAGATATCGAATCCGATGAGTATCTCGCCAACGTAGTCTGGGCGTCTTTGTCGGAAGCGCCGCAGGAGTGTGTCGAACGTTTTAAAGGCGGCGCGAGATACCGGCGAGAATTTGCGCCCTTTGGCGCTGCGCGTGAATATAGTGCAGAGAGCGTCGCCCAAATCGCAGCCATGTTGCCGCCCGGTCAGAGCCTTATCCTCTTTACTGCGATGAAACCAGAGATACCTTCTGGCTACGCTGTGACGCTCGACGCCAACGGCCACCAGATGATTGCAGAAAAAAAATTTCGGCAGTCTTCCGACGCCCGAGTTGTCCGCCTTGGACCCGACGACGTTTCGGATATGTTGCAGCTGGTCGAGATTACTCGACCGGGTCCTTTCAATTCGCGCACGAATGAGTTGGGCAACTTCTTCGGTATTCGCGAGAAAGGGCGACTTGTGGCCATGGCGGGAGAGCGCATGGCCGCGGGCAGGCACGTGGAGGTCAGCGCCGTATGTACGCATCCGGATTGGCGTGGCAAGGGGTTGGGACGACTGCTGGTGGAGCATGTATCGGCGTCGATCCAGCAACACGACCGCATCCCGTTCTTGCACGTGTTCACGACGAATACTCCTGCTATTCGCCTGTACAGAGAGCTTGGCTTCCGGATTGCCCGAACTCTCCACGTGACAGCGATCGTACACTCGCCGGCTGGCGAAACCTGAACGACGAATTTCTAGAGCATGACCAGATAGCCAAGCGTCGGTGGGTCGGGTGTAGCGGCCCAGATAGTCGAGTACGTGTCGGGTGTCGCATAAGGGAGGCTTCGCATAGGCTATCCACTCGGCTTATGCGGCCGACGTGAGAAAGGCGACGAACGCCTGCACGTTGGCGACCGGTTGATCCTCCTGGAAGAAGCTCGGGTAGCTATCAGATCGGGCCATACAGCAGGCTACGAGCGCCGATTCCGCAGTATGCTCTGCGCAGAACTAAGCACCTTCGTGCTCAACCGGCCAATGCTAGCCGACCTGAGATAGCTCGCTGCTTGTCGCGAACCGCCGCGCGTAATCTTTTGGGCTTACCCCGAAGCGGCGTGCAAATGCCTTCCTTAGGACGTCGACGCTGTGATATCCGCTCCGACGACAGATCTCTTCCATCGATCGCTCCCCGAGTTCAAGCGAACGACAGACCGATTCGAGCCGGACGCCTTCGACGTATCTCGAGGGAGTGGTCTGCAATTCCCGCTGGAAGATGCGCATCAGCGTTCTGACGCTGGTTGACAGGCGGGTTGCCAGTATCTCGACCGTAAGGTCCATATGCAGATGCTCGCCGATCCAGAGGCACAATTCGTCCAGACTTGAATTATGCGTACGCTGTGACTGAAGTGCGACGCTAAACTGCGCCTGTCCTCCGGGACGGCGTAAAAACAGGACCAGATTTTTGGCAATCTCCAAAGCGAAGTCATTTCCCAGGTCTTCGCTCACAAGGGAAAGCGCGAGGTCTATTCCCGACGATATGCCCGCCGACGTGTACACATTGCCGTCTTTCACCCAGATCGGATCCGGATCAACCTGTACCTTGGGATAGTGCTCCGCCAGGCGCCGTGCCATGCCCCAATGAGTCGTCGCCCTGCGTCCATCCAGAACGCCTGCAGCAGCCAGGGCAAACGCTCCGACACATATCGAGCACACGCGCCGTACTGTCTGCGAACGCATTCGGATCCACTCTATGGCTGTCTGATCAAGCTGATCGAATGTCCTGGAGCCCGCAGTCACGAGCAGCGTGTCGATCGGTTTGTTCGCACTACGCTCCTGTTCGAGAGTGCGATGCCCCATGAGCCCAATACCTGTTTCGCTCTCCAGATGCACATCGGCAGCCGCGCAGACCAGTTCGAGTGCATAGGGGGCAGTTTTGCCGCCGTGCAACTGATTCGCCCACGCGAATACTTCCGCTGGGCCGATCACATCGAGCGCGTCCACCGGAGGCAAGCCCAATATCACAACCCGCTTGGCCGTTGCGCCTGCAGGCGGGTCGAGCGGCTTCGTCCGTTTGCTCATAGAGGCGCATTCGCATGTTCATGCATAGGCAGCAATTGTGGCACGAATCGCCCAGAAACTGTCATTTCCGCCGTCCTCCAACTATCTAGACTGGACCTGCTATGCAACTTCACATGTCCGGAGGGCATGCCATGCGTGAACCTGTGATTGTCGGAGGAGTTAGTGCTCCGGACTCGGACATCGCCGCCAAAGCCGCTTCGCTCGTCGAAAGGGTCCATTCCACACCGATGATGCATCACGTGCATCGGACATGGTGGTTCGCCGAATTCCTCGGCAGGAGGCGAGGTCTGAAATACGATCGCGAAGCGGTGTACCTCGCGTCCCTGCTTCACGATCTGGGCCTTACGGATGAATTTGCCGCAGACCAACGCTTTGAAGTGGACGGCGCCGATGCGGCCAGCCGCCTTTTGCTGGCCCATGGCTACCCGGAATCGAAAACCGAACTCGTATGGGACGCAATCGCGCTTCACTCTGCTGGCGGCCTCGCCGACCGCAAGCAGCCAGAAATCGCTCTCGTCTATATGGGCGCCCATCTCGACGTCTTTGGACTCTTTCTGGACGAAGTCACGCCCTCACTCATCGATGACACGCTCGCGCTTTACCCCCGTCTCGGATTTAAAGCGGCGTTTACCGAAGCGTTGGCTGAAGTTGCGAGAAAGAAACCCCATACGACTGTGGGCACTGGCATCGCCGATATCGGGCGTCGCCACGTACATGGTTTCGACATTCCGAACGTGTGCGATCTGATCAATCATGCTCCGTTTGAAAGCTGACATCACGCGTCGCTAGCGCGCACTCTGCCTGGGACACGACAGATGTGGCGCGCGAAGCGCGTTTCTGCGCTCCTCTCTTTCGCGCTCGACCACGGTGTCAGTTGATGTTGGAAGGGCGCGCTTATGAACTAAGGCGCTGGCCCTGAACGTTATGGGAGATCCGCTCGTGGCAGCAGTCCGTCTTCACGGAGCGCAAACAGGCAACAGCCGAAGAGCGGCCATTGCCCTGGCGCAGGCGGATTTCATCCTCGCCCAGTCAAACGCGATCATGCTGTATGCAGCGAGTCGATCTCGCAAAAGGCTAATACCTGATTCGGGCCCGGCAGCAGGCCTGTTTTTCGAGCGCCTGTTCTATTTCGTCACTGAAGTTATCGCACGCAACCGCAGCGCTTTTTCCCTGACACGGGAAGGTGACGAACACAGCGCCGGATTTTTAGCCGGCCGCTCGCTCGAGGCTCTCGTTCAGGCCGAACGATTCCTCAGTGACGCCCCATACATGGCGGGCGACGGCTTCACACTCGTCGACATCGGGGCCTACACGAGCGCCTTTGCAGTGCGGTATGACATCGACTGGCCTGGATTGCCGTTGCTCAATGCCTGGTTCACGAGGATCAACGCGCGGCCCGGCGTCGTTCGTGGCAGGGCAGCGTCCTAGCGCGGCTCTCATTCAAGAACGGCAAGGTCTTACGATTCCACCCGAAAATTGCCTGCCCAGCCATCAGCGTCAAAAAGAACTTGCAACTAGGAGCATATGCTTCTATATTGACTGCAAGGAGCATATGCTCTTAATTTCAAAGGATCAAGATCATGAACGAAACGACCATTCTTGTAAGCGGAGCAACCGGCCGTACCGGCGGTGCGGCCATCGACGAACTGCTCCACATGGGCAGGCGTGTACGCGCTTACGTGCGCTCGGACGACGAGCGGGCAGCGGCGCTGAGGGCACGCGGCGTTGAAATCGCCGTCGGCGATTTCTCCGACATCGATGACATCCGTGCGGCTATGGAGGGCGTCAGTTCCGCCTACTTCCTTCACCCGATCGCGCCTGGGATTCTTGGCGCTGCAGCCTATTTCGCGCAGGCAGCGAAGGAAGCTGGCGTCACTGCGATCGTTAACATGTCGCAGATTTCGGCGCGGCGAGAGTCGACCAGCCATGCGGCACAGGACCACTGGATTTCGGAGCAGGTCTTCGACTGGTCGGGTGTGCCTACGACGCATCTGCGGCCCACCTTCTTTGCGGATTGGCTCGTCTACCCGCATTTCGCGAAGGAAATCTGGGCCAGAAAGAAGATTGATTTTCCCTTTGCGAACGGCCGCCATGCCCCAATCAGCACCGACGACCAGGGACGGGTTATTGCCCACATTCTGGCGAATCCCGCAGGCCATGGCGGCAAGACTTACACTCTCCACGGCCCGGTGGAGATGAACCATACGGAAATCGCTGCAGCGATGAGCGAGGTGCTCGGCGTGGCGATCGAATACGTTCCGACATCGATAGAAGATTTCAAGCGACAGATGGAGCAGGTGTACAAGTTCCCTCCGTTCCTTGTGCAGCACCTTGTCGAAGTCGCGCAGCACTATCGGGAAGGGGTGTTTCAGGGTACTAACGATGCCGTCGAGAAGATCACCGGCACGCCGGCGCTTTCCGTCCCAGCTTTCATTGAGAAGTATCGCAGCGCTTTCGCCTGACGAACGCGCAAAGAGCGTGGGCAATTTAACTAACGTTGAGGAGGAAACGAGATGCCGCCGGAAAACCAACCCATCGGGGTCGATCAATGCAACTGCTTTGCGGTGAGGAAGGCGGCACGTCAGATCTCGCGTCTTTACGACGCCTGTCTCCAGCCATCCGGCCTTCGCATCACGCAATTTCTTATCCTGGCGACCTTGAATGAACAGCGGAGCGCCTCGGTCAATGCCCTGGCCGAACGCCTCGACATCGAACGGACCGCGATGGGAAAGATGATCGGTTTTCTGGAGCGCGATGGTTTTGTGACGATGCGGCCGTCTCCCACGGACGGTCGCATTCGAATCGTCGAACTCACCCCGGAGGGAGCGGGTCTTTTTGAACGGGCGGCGCCGCTCTGGCGCGAGGCGCAGCATCAGTTCAGCGTCTTGAACGGGCCGAAAAATGTGGCCGTGCTGCGTCGCAGTCTTGCGCAGATGAAGGTCGACAATGGGACGGCATCTTCGCTTGAATGATCGCTTTTCTGGCTGTTTCGTCGACTGTGCGGTTCGAATCGACAGTACCTGCGTTGCGATCTCAAACGTAGCCCTGCGGCAGGTCAGCTTTGCAAGCGGCAGACTGACGGCGGGAACGACTTAACCATACAGAGGACAATCTAATGTCGAAGACATGGTTCATCACAGGTGCAAGTAGCGGTTTTGGACGCGAGCTTGCAGAGCTCCTTCTCCAGCGCGGCGACCGCGTCGCGGCGACGGTTCGCAAACCCAATGCTCTCGAGGACCTTGCCGCGCAATATGGCGAACGTCTTTGGGTCGGCATCCTTGATGTCACGGACAGCTCAGCGGTGCGTAGGGTCATCGACCGCGCGTTTTCGGAGCTGGCGCGTATCGACGTCGTCGTAAGCAACGCGGGCTATGCCTTGTTCGGCGCCGCCGAAGAAGTCGGAGACGCGCAGATCGAGCGGCAGCTCGATACGAATCTGCTTGGTTCGATTCAGGTTGCGCGTGCGGCGATCCCCAACCTGCGGCGGCAAGGTGGCGGTCGAATCATCCAGATTTCGTCGTCAGTTGGCCAGGCGGCGTACCCGACCATGGGCGTCTACGCCGCCACCAAGTGGGGCATTGAGGGCTTTTTCGAAGGTACGATGCCGGAGATCGCCCCGTTTGGCATCGAAGTGACGCTGGTCGAACCTGGCGCATCGCGCACCAGTTTCGCCTCATCGAGCGCGGACATGGCGCAGGCATTGGACGTGTATGACAAGACGCCTGCAGGAGAATTTCGCCGCATGACGGCGACAGCCGGCCTCGCCATGTTTCCGGGCGATCCACGCAAGGTTGCTTCGGCGATTATCGCATCGGCGGACCAGCAGCCGGCGCCGAAGCGGCTGACGTTGGGGAGTGACGCGTATGCACTCGTTCATAAAGCCCTGACTGAGCGTCTCACCATGCTCGAGGCCCAAAAGGAACTGGCGCATTCGACCGATGTAGACGGTTTGCGGCATGGGTAGCCGCTGGGCTCAGGCACTGCATACCAGCGGCTGATATGCAGTGCGGAGCGGCCGGTTCGGAAGCTGAGGTCATCGTAGATGGACTGTGGCGCAGCCATCGAAGTCGCCGACGTTCTGTGCACCGTCGATAGCTGCGATCCGCTCATGAAGCGCGTTCACAGGCATGACGACGAAAGTGTTCTGCTCAAGTCGTGCCGCTGACGGAATATGCGGACTGGGTGACGTGCAGTAAGCGGTCGACGAAGGACACCCTTCCATCGAGCGGCTGATTCACAGATTGACATCAGCACCCGGTGTAAAGACAAATCAGGATGGCTAACTCATCAACTTCTTAACGATGGAACTCCGCCCTCGCTTCCAGTGACCTAAGAGCGGCGTTCTTAAAGACTGCATACGACGTGCAATGCAAATCTACACAGTCGAAGCGATGCACGCTGAGGTCTGTCCGCTGCCGTTGCGGGAAACCGTCCAGCCAAAGCCACCGTCAGTGTTGAGAGAGCATCAATCGCGGAAACAGCCGGCAGTGATCGGCCACTTTCGGACGTTCGAAGTTTCAACCAGAATCGTCGACAATTGGCGATTTAATCCGGCGGACGAACAAAAATGAAATTTGATCCGATTCGAGTGAGGGAAGTCTCCGATAATGCTGTGAGGCGGGCTCTAAGCACGGAATTCGACGAATCGCGACCAATGGGAAACGTGGCCGCAAGCACGCTTGGAGAGGTCGTACGCGCGTGGCTCGTCGGTTATGCACAACAGATCGCGCCAGTGATCCCACGTGCCAATCATTGGCTTGATGCAGCGATTAGCCGCGATGAGAAATTCGGAGTTGACGCGAACTTTCATCGCATGGAGCTTCATTGGGCGCGCGCGACAGGTGAGTGGCTTGAAACCGGCTGGAATGCAGAGGGGCACTGGGATGCTGCGCGCGTATTCGAGGAGGCCGCGTGGCGATTCGAACAGAGACCGTGGCCAACGAACGAAATTATCAACCTGGGCCTCGACGACTACATGGCGTTTGCTTACCAGGGAGGGGAGCACAACGACGGCTTCGAGGCTGGGGTTGACATGTTCGAACGCTGGTTGGGGCCACAGAAAATACTGCTGACGAAAACCCTAAAGCCGCGAGAGTTCGGTTACGCGCTTTGTCTTCACCGTGCGAGGCATGAATTCGATGCCGAAGATCTTTTTGAAGCTGGAAAGAAAATGCTACGGGCAAATCTTGAATCAAACTGGCTGGGGGCTGGACAATATCTAAGGGCGGCCACGTGGCTCAAGTCTGTGTACGACCTCAATGACGCGACATTGACTGCCATCGACGTCGTGCTGAGGGCCTATGACCACATGCCGAACGTGCCAAAACCCGATTTCATCGATAGTTGAGTTCCGAACAAGGGCCATTCCGACTAGCGAGATCAGGCTAGACCAAGGACGTGTTCGAAGTCCGGTTCATTAAGCTAGAACAAGGTGGGTAAATGTAGTTAGCACCGGGGGACATGGCACCTCGAAGGGCCGCTTTCGAGAGACACAAGCGGCTGTAACGGGTCGGGCATCGCCCATCGGGATTTGGCGCAGACTGACTCTCCCTTCATCTGAAAGGAGTTTGTCATGGAAACGATCATCAGCACGAGCTTGCCTCATGTCCCGTGGAACAAGGGCAAGCTGACCGGGCAAAAATCACCGCTGAAGCTCAAGGAAATTTGGGCCATTCGAATCCGTCTTCAGCTGGGCGGAAAGACCCGTGATCTGGCGATGTTCAATCTGGCAATAGACAGCAAGCTGCGAGCGTGCGACCTGACGAAGCTGCGGGTACGCGATGTTTGCATGGGCACTCGTGTAGCGCCCCGCGCGACTGTCATGCAGCAGAAGACGCAGCGGCCGGTGCAATTCGAGATCACCGAGCAAACGCGGGAAAGCGTGGAAAGCTGGATCAGGGTAGCTGGGCTGTCTCCCTCAGATTTTCTGTTCCCTGGCCGGATTCACGCGTCACCTCATCTTTCAACTCGTCAGTACGCGAGGATCGTGCATCGTTGGATAAAAGCGATCGGGCTCGATGACACGGCCTACGGCACGCATACGATGCGCCGAACGAAAGCATCGCTGATTTACCGCCGCACAAAGAATCTTCGGGCGGTACAGCTCCTGCTCGGCCATACTAAGCTGGAAAGTACAGTCCGGTATCTCGGCATTGAGGTCGACGATGCGCTTGAGATGGCTGAACAAACCGAAGTGTGAGCATCCCAGCCGGGCCGCAATCGGATGCTGTCCGGCCAAGAGCCGCCGGTAGAGGTCGACGTCCAGTTTGATCAGCCAAGGTCTCGTTTGCCCTCGCTCAATGGCCGGTTTCCGGCGAGCGAATTGCTGGGGGCACCGCCTCAACCCGGGCCAATTTGGGACGCTCGACTTCGCTCTCCAAATTGCTGCGAGATTTGCACGCGTTGTTGATCGCGCGTTCCACGTCCGGCGATTGAACTACTAGTCGTGCATCGGCCGGAAGCGTCGCGTGCAGCGTGTGGATCACTCAAGAATTTCGACTGTTTGCCGATATTAAAGTCGAGCGTCCCTTCATTGAAACTCATGACCCAGCGATTCAAATCATGGCTGCTGGCGTTCGCCTTGAGCGCACCGTGTGCCGGTATCGTGGCATGCCTGAACCTGGTACTCAACAGTCCGGAATATCCGCAGCCGTCCTGGTTGATCTATTTGCATGTGGCTTGCGCATTCGTCGGTGCGCTTGCCATCACTCGTTTCATCCAGGGCATTCCCGCTGCTCTGGAGGGGCCGAGTTCACGATCCACCGTCGCACAAGGCGTCGTCGCCCACAACAGGGTAGCCGTTGTGAACATCGTCGTGCCAGGGAAGAGTGCATTCTTCTCGACGGTCCGGTGCGTCATGATTCTCTGCTTTGTGCTGTGCCTCATGGCACAGTTTGTTCAAGTCGGCAAGCGTACGGATGACACGAGCGGTTCCCCTATCAGTCGCGGCCCGCAGTTGCGGAAGCTAAGTATATGAGGCCGGTTTGCAAGCCGCGTCACGAGCCATCTGCGACAGCAAAGGCTCCAGAGGAGGTAAATGATGTGAGTCGTCGGTCAGCGCCCGAGATGCTTGTCGTCTTCCTGCTCGCGCTGGGCATCGCGTCGATCTGTTTTGGACTTTATAGCCTGATTCAAGCATTCGACGTATTCGATCTGCCGACCCCGTTTAGGATCTGGTTCTCGCGCGCCCTTGTCGCCATGGCGGTCGGCGTGATCGCCCTGCATGTCGGCGGAAAGCGCGCAGAGGCGCTCTAGGGCTCGTTCGTAGGACGCAGTGCGGCCAGGAACGGCCGTTCGACAACAGGGCTGAATCGCTGACGATGCAGACTGAATGTCGGCTATCTGGACGCTAGAGGGGTGCTCGTATCTGTCACGTTCTTACTAAAGTATTCGAAAGCATTGACGATAAGCAGATGATGGCGCTGTCCAGAGCTGAGCGCCACGCTCCCTCGCGAACAACAAGAACGCATTGAGCCATGACCACGCTATCGTCCCTGAACCTTGCCGCGCCCCTTGTCCCCACCCCCCGCTCCGATTCCGTGAATCCCGCGGTGGCGGTTGACGGCGATGCGCGACGCATGGTGGCGCTCTCGCCGTCGGCCATCGTCACGATCCCTTCCGCGAGCAGCATCACGGTGCTCGAAACCTATACGCCGGAAGGCACGCTGAGCGCCGCCATGCCGACGGTGAGCTGGGCCAGCGACAACCGCGACGCGGTAACGCTCAGGATGGCAGGGAACTACGCCGCGCAGACGATGGCGGGACGCTTCGCCGGGCTCGGCAGCGCGCTGCTCGATCGCTTCAGGACCACGGGCAGCGATTATTCGCAAACCGTCAGCGTTGGGTCCGCAGGCGTGGGCGGCATTGGACGGTCTTCTCAACAACCCGCCGGCCAGATCGGTTTGACGGTGCGAACGGCGAGCGGCGTGACGGTCGAAATCGCGCTGGGCAGCGAGGACGGCGGCCTTTCGGTCAGCATCAAGAGCAGCGGCGCGCTCAGCGAGAGCGAACGCAATGCGCTGGCAAAGCTTTCAGAGGGTTTCCAACAGGCCATCGACGGTCTGGGCGCCGTGCCACCGAAACTCGACCTGAGCGGCCTGACGCAGTCCGACACTTCGGTGCTCGCTTCCGTGAGCTTTGAATACAGCATAACGGGCGCCGGCAATGCGGACGTCTCGGCAAGCTATTCGCAGGACAGCGCGGCGCGCAGCCTGAGCGTCACGAGCGCGGCGGGAACCATGAGCGTGAAGGTCGATACGAGCCATTCGGCACTTTGGGGAACGAACGCGCAACGCGCTGCTTCGGTGGCGAGCTATCTTCAGCAGTTCGACCACGCCAATTCACGCGGGCACGGCAACGCAACGTTGATGTCGATGTTCGAGGACGGATTCGCGCAGATGAACGAGAGCTACGGGACGCCTTCGGCCGAGGTGCTGCCGGGAACGGGCTACGGCCCGGGGCTGCAGCAGTCGGCTCAGGCGATGTTGACGGGACTCGCTGACTTTAGCGCATCGATCACGGACGCGTCGGCGTCGCCCAATCCGATGCGTCCGGGCGAAATCGACGCATTTTCGTATCAGGTCTCGCAAACGACGCAGCTCGAAGGCTCGCGCTTCGAAGGCAAGATTTCGCAAAGCCAGCGATCGCATCTGGTCGCCAGCTACCATCAGGCGCTTAAGGGCGGCGCCAAACCGGCTCTTACGTCGCTAAGATCCTCGCAGAACTACGATTATGTGCGGATAGACGACTCCGGCGAAAGCGCCGTCCAGCTGGCGATGGAACGTGGCGCGCTGGCACACGCCTCGCTGCGTCAGACTTCAGACCGGAGCACACGTCATTTGAAGTACGAGCGAGGCGTGCTGACTTCCGACCTCGCCACACCGGAAGAGACATCCCGTTCAACGGAGCTGCTCTCGTTGCTCGAGCCGCTCATTGACAAGGGCGACGCCGCGCGCAATAGCGCCGAATGGCAGCAGGCGCTTTCCCGCGTTCATCGAATGATCTTGCTGAACGCGTCGAAGTAAGGCGGCTCATTCGCGCGCCGGGAAATATGCATGCCGCATTAGCCGGTCATCGGCGATGAACAGCCACTCGACGCCTCGCGTAAAATCGTCAACAATTCGCGAACCGAAAGAAATGGCCGGAAGGACGGTATTGGATGACGAGGGCGTTAGGCTACCTTCATGAAGTTTGGTATTGCCCGGACGATGCTACGTCGTGATTGGGGCGTACTGGCTGCAACACCATTATTCGGGTCGCATTTACGCCAAGAGTGATCACTGGTTCGGCGTGATCAACCTCCTGTTCCTGCTGGCGATCGTCGTCATTCCTTATCCAATCCGCGTCTGGTGCTTCCACCTCGGCACGGGTTTCGAGTCCGCCGCGTCAGTGACCCTTGTTGCCGGCCTTGCCCTGACCGCCTGCACGTGGATGGCGAAGTGGTTCTACGCAATGCCAGGCCGCCGGCTGATGGACGAACGGCTCGCGCCCGATTTCCTCCAGCAGATGACACGTCGCTACGGCGTCGCGACGCTGCTCCAGATCGCTGCAATTCCCGTCGTCATCGCGGCGTCGCGCATCGGAGTGGCCATTGCACTGCTGTGCGTCGCCTTCTTTCTGCTGCCACAGCCCACGCCGCGCTACAAGCCCAGAGAGGAGCCGAGCGAGGCTGAGAAATTGAACAAGTAGCTATTGCGCGAGGTGAGTCCAAAAACATTGACGCTGCGATGCCGCTCAGAACGCCATGAACAGACTGCGCAACACGACTTGCGCGTCGGTGAAGTTCTTCACATCGTCCATGACTTGCTGTGTTTTAGGGCTCGCCAGCGCGTCATGGACGCCTTGTTCCGAGGAAAAGGTGTAGACGCCAATGGATTTCCAGCCATCGGCTTCAGCGTAAGGAAAAAACGCCTCCGCAGATTGCATCCCGTACTCTTCCCAGCATGAGCGCGCCAGGTTGAAGTGATCATTCGCGTAGTAATCCCGATCGAACTTCGTGTTGGCGTCGCCGGTGCAGACCACGATCATCTTTGTCATATGCCTTTCTCTCTCCATTACCGTCATAAGGGCAACGTCGCCCGGCCCGCCATCGTTGTAGGGGGAGGGCTTTTCTGGACGCTCTGATAGATTTTGCCGTGGGTGCAACGCCCAGGGAGGTCAGTTGTCCTCTCAGGACATCCACTCAGGCGCTGATGCCGCCATCGACGAGAATGCCGGAACCGGTCACATAAGCGGCACCAGGTCCGGCAAGGAAGGCGACTGCCTCGGCAACCTCCCAGGTCTTGCCATAGCGGGCAATTCCCAGGTTCGGAAGAATGGAAGGCGCGAGCGGGCCGTCGGCGGGATTCATGTCGGTGTCGATCGGGCCGGGGCGCACCAGATTGACGGTGATGTCACGAGGGCCCACTTCACGCGCAAGACCGCGGGTGAAGCTCTCCATCGCCGATTTGGTGGCCGAATAGACGGCTATGCCAGGAAACGGGACAGACAGGCCTGCGTTGCTGCCGATAGTGATGATGCGGCCGCCGTTTGGGAGGTGCTTCAGCGCAGCCTGGGTCGCCACGAAGACGCCGCGCACATTGACGTTCAACTGCAGATTCATCTCCTCCAGCGACTGCTCGGAGAAGGGGCCGGCGATGAGGACACCAGCGTTGTTCACCAGGATGTCCAACCCGCCAAGATCGGCGACGGCCTGTTCGACCGCGGTCTGCGTGGCGTCCGGGCTGCCGGCATCGGCCTGGATGGCGACGGCCGTGCGGCCCAGGGCGCGGATTTCAGCGGCGAGCGCCTCGGCCTTTGCGGCCGATTTCTCATAGGTGATCGCGACGTCGGCGCCGTCTTCGGCCAGCTTCAGTGCGATGGCCGCGCCGATGCCACGTGCTGCACCGGTCACAAGCGCGCGCTTGCCGGCGAGAGGAAAGGTGGAACTGTTCATGGCAAGAATTTCTATGTTTGGATAATTTCGTATCGATCTTGATTCTTCATGATTCCCGGAGTCTCCAACTTAGTCCGGCTGCCAGTGCCAGTGACGCGCCTATGGCCAATGAAGCCACCGCAAAGCCCAGCTGCACGTCCTGAGCGCTTGCACCATCAGGCGCGATCGCGATGAATAGACCGCCGAACAAGGCGACGCTTACTGCAGCGCTGATCTGCAACGTAGCGCTTACCAGGCCCGAGGCCAGCCCCGCCCAACGTGTTTCCACATGGTCTACGTTCAGGCGCACTAGCGCAGGAAGGGCGATACCTTGCCCGGCGCCAATCAAAAACAACGGCAACGCAAGCCACGACGACGCACCGGCGAACGCCAGCGCTGCGACCATGATCAGACCGAGCACCTCCAGACCCATGCCAAACGCGGCAGTGCGTGTGCCTATACGCCGGGCGATGTACGGGCTGCACAGTGGACCGAGGAAGAACCCGATGCCGAGCGGCACGATGGCCAAGCCGGCCGTCAACGCGTCGTGACGCAGGCTGGCCTGTTCATACACGGCAAACACCAGGAAGAACGCAGCGAGCGCGTAGAAGAAGAACGTTGACGCCAAGCTTTGTCGCAACTTGCGCACGGCTAGAAGCGAGGGCAGAACGAGAGGAGTTCTGCCGGCGCGCTCCTGTGCCTTTTCATACTGCCAGAAGGCCCATAGCAATGGCATGCTCAGGATCAGCGGCGCTATGCACCACCACGGCCAGCGGTGTTCTTGCCCTTCGATGAGCGGAACCACGAGCGCCAGCAAGCCAACCGCGAGCATCAACGCCCCTGGCACGTCCAGGCGAGGCGAACGCTCGGCTCGGCTTTCACGCAGCAGCATCGTTGCAGCTGGAACGGCAACGATGATGATCGGCAGGTTGATCAAAAATACGCTGCGCCACCCCAGTCCCCACGGACTGGCGGAAACCAGCATTCCCCCCAGCAGCTGACCGCCCACAGAGGCCAGGCCGAATGTCGCGCCGTATAGACTCAACGCGCGATTCTTTTCTCTTTCCGGGAAGATGGCGTGTATCGAGGCCAATGATTGCGGTGCCATGATCGCTGCGGAGATCCCTTGCAGCAGCCGGCCGACGACAAGCATGTCCGACGACGGTGCCAGGCCACACCACGCCGAAGCGACCCCAAAGCCGAGCATGCCAGCGATGAATACGCGCTTCCGGCCATAAAGATCGCCGAGGCGACCGCCCAGGATCAGGGTGACGGCATAGGCCGCGGCGTACACCGAGATCACCAACTGCGAGACATCTGAAGATGCTTGCAGGCCCGTACGTATGGTAGGTAGCGCCACGTTGACGATGAAGAAGTCCAAAGGTGGCAGCAGCGTGCCGGTCAACAGCACTGCCAGGGCGAGCCAGCGCCGGGAGTCGGAGGCTGCTGTCCCAGTGATAACAACCTGCCGGGCTTCGGTATTCATATCTTGAGGTTCCAGATCAGACTGGCTTGGGATTGGCGCGCAGTCGGTTCGCGGGGACATCCGTTTATCGAGCCGTATAGTGCTCCGAACAACATTGTTCGAATACTGACGTCCATGTATATTTGCCGTGCAATTTTGTACGGAGATCGGGCATGGAATGGAACGACGTTCGCATCTTCCTGGCAGTAGCTCGCAGCGGGTCCTTCGGCGAGTCCGCCCGGATGCTGGATGTGAGCCATCCGACAGTGGGTCGGCGAATCAAGGTGCTTGAGGACGAAGCGAAGCAGCCGCTTTTTCGTCGGACAAAGGACGGACTCGTGCTCACGGACGCCGGGGACACCGTGCTCGCGCTGGCGGAATCCATGGAGGATGCCGCGCTGTCCATGGAAAGGCGTCTGAGCGGCAACAACCAACGCCTCGAAGGCATCCTGCGGATCTCATCGGCGGACTGGTTTGCCGGCTATGTACTGGCTCCCGTCCTGGCCGAGTTGACGCGCCGTCATCCCGCTGTCGTGCCGGAAGTGATTGCAAGCTATCGACTACTCGATCTCTCACGTCGTGAGGCGGACGTCGCCTTTCGCATCGTGCCGTTCAGCGAGCCGGATATTGTTCAGCGCCGTCTAACGCGAATTCAATATGGCCTCTATGCGTCGGCGGCAACCGCACAGGCGTTGCAGGACGATCCGGCATCCGTAGGGCTCATTCTCATGAATACCGCGCAGTCGCACTTTCCCGACGTCAGTTGGGTGCTGGAAAGGTTCCCGCTTTCACGACGAGCCTTCACAAGCACAAATCGAACGGTCCAGGCACAGATGTGCCTGAGAGGGGTAGGTATTGCGGTGCTGCCAAGGCCACTTGGCGATGCAATCTCCGGATTGCATCGCATCGACACGCCCGATCAACCTCCCATGCGGGATTTGTGGGTTGGCTATCATCAGGACCTGCGACACATGGATCGCTTGCGCGCGATGCTGGATATCGCCGAGACGATGCTGTCGGATTCGATGACTGCAGCCCAGTGAGTAAACCGATCACGATGCTGCACTGATAGGTGGCTCAAGCCCGCCGATTATTTGTTGCCGAGTCGGCTGAACGCGTCGACGCGCGAGTACGCCCGCATTTGGGCCAATGAGCTCGTAGGTGAATAACTACGGGTACTGCAGGATGTTGATGATCGTACCGTCGGGGTCTCGAACCATCGTCGACCGTAAGCCGTCTGCAGAGAGAGGCTTGAGTTTCCATTCGAAGACCGCGCCTTCATTCTCGAGGTGAGATGTGACGGCTTCGAGGCTCGATGTGCGAAAAACGATCGCCTTCGCCCCGGTCCGGTCGATGTGCGGCCCCGGCACAATATCCGCGTCCGGATTGCGAACGGTCGTTGCACGCGAAAGAAGTTCGATCCGTATGTCGTCTCTTTCGAGAATCTGGAAATCGGCCTCGAGTGGTTCGATGTAGGTCGAGTATCCTCGACGAAACCCGAAGAGGCGCCCGTACCAGTCTGCGGATCGATTGATGTCAGTCACCGAGACAGCGACGTTATCGAATTCAATCAACTGCTGCGTCGGCAAGCCTGATTTGCTTAGATCAGTCATTCATATTTCTCCACAGGTGGTGCGTCGCGTCACTCGCGACCGCGCACGCTACGAGTCGGTGTGTTTGCGACGGTGCCGGCTTGCGATTTCTTCGTTCGACCACTCGAGAGCTTTGCGACGCGGCCTTCGGGCTCCTTCGATCGTGCGTTCGTGCCGGTTTCGTTCCGCACCAACTCACGTATGCCCGCCGCCGCGAAGCGCACGAGGTCGGAATAGTGCGCCGTCGACTTCCTGGCGCGGTCCCGTGCACCCAGTCGCATCGCCCGGCCATTGAGTGCATGGGCCTGCTGCCGCGCTCCCACCGAAAACAGATACGCCCACACCGCCTGCTCGCGTGCAATGCCAGGCAAGACCGTATGCAGGGCGTCGATGAATCGCTCCGCGATCGGGTCATAGTAGGTTTCGCGAATGCGCCGTGAACGCTCGTCGCTGCCGAGACTGACGGACGCGACGAGTTGCACGTAAAGCGCGAGATTCACCGCATCCTCGCCATGAAAAATTTCCGACAGCGGGGTGAAGGCGATCGTCAGCACGTCTTCGACGGTCGCGGTGCTTTCGCTCGCGAACAGGGCGTCGAGCAGCTTGCCACGGTGCTGATTGATCGCCGACGACCGTCGCTCGAACACGGCCTCGTAGAGCTTGTCCTTGGTCGCGTAGTGATAATGCACGAGCGCCTGCGCGACGCCCGCTTCCTCTGCGATGTTCCGCATGCTCGCGCCGGCGTAGCCGTGCTCACCGAACACCCGTTCGGCCGCATTCAGGATCGCGGAGAGGCGGGTGCCCGGCGCGTGCTCTGGTTCCTGAACACTGTTGCCCGTGCGTGCCGACACCTTCTTTTCGCGTTCTGTCTTCATCCAGGCGACTCCCTCACCGTACTATTCGATCGATCAGTCAGTATATCGCGATCCTCATACGACGCGATATACCAGGCAGCCCACACCGTTATCCGAGAAATTCCGGCTCAGGCAGTCCTTTCACGCCGGGACGTACCGCGAGCACATTGCCCGCGAGCGGTTGCTGCGCGAGTTCCTTCTCGCTCATGCGCCGGCGCGCCGTAGTGATAAAGAGGGTGTCGAGATCGGGACCGCCGAAGCACAGGCTGCTCACGCGTCGCACCGGGAGATTGATGACCATGTCGATTCGTCCGCGCGGGTCGTAGCGCGTGACGCACCAGCCGTCCATGTTCGCGCTCCAGAAGCACCCGTCGGCATCGACGGTCGAGCCGTCGCAGATACCACGTCCGAGCGGAACTTCGGCGAACTTGCGGCGGTTATAGATGGCGCCGTCGACGGAGTCGTAGTCGAACACGTCGATCTGGCAACTGAACGAGTCGGTCATGAACATCAGGCGGTTATCCGGGCTAAAGCTCAGCCCGTTGATGCACGTGATGCCTTCCATGATGAGTTTCGGCTTCAGATCGGGATCCAGCCGGAACAAACGTCCGCGTGGGGTGTAGGCGGCCGCTTCCACGGTGCCCGACCAGTAGCGGCCGTGCCTGTCGCATTTGCCGTCATTGAAGCGGTTCTTCGGACGCTCGGCATCGGGACGCGCAACTTCGGTCAGCTCACCGGTTTCGGGCGAGAAGAAGTAGAAGCCCGAGCGCATGCCTACGATCAGGCCGCCTTTGGCGCGCAGGCCGATGCTGCCGATCTCTTCCTGCATCAGCCAGCTCTTCTTGGCGCCGCTTGAAATGTCGAGGCGATGGATCGATTGACCGATCCCGTCCACCCACCAGAGAAGTTGCGTTTTCTCATCCCAGATGATCGACTCGCCGAGCACATCGGGCGTGGAATCGACCACATCGATGACCGAACCTACCATATCGATCGGTCTGGTAATACTGCTGACAGTCATGCTGCCTCCTTGATTTGTGAAGTGATGCAGATAGGAAGAATCGGGTCCCGCTCAGGCGGCCACTTCTCTCATGCGGGCGATGCCTTCCAGCGCGAGTCCGTATCCGAGCACGTCGTGCAGTCGTGCTTTCAGTTCCTGGTTCAGGCAGGTGCGTGTATAGCGTCGCACGAGACGCGGCTGCTTGAGCATCAGCCTGGCGAGTTCGCGGGCGCGCGGCAAAAGTTCGGCCGACGGCAGCACTTCGTTCACTAATCCCATTTCGAGCGCCGCGCTGGCGGGAATGCTCTGACCTGTCAGAAGAAAGTAATGGCCGCGCGCGCGACCCATCAGCAGCGGCATGATCAGATGCATGCCGTCGCCCGGCACCATGCCTCCCTGGAAGTGTGCGGTGTCCTGGATCGTCGCGGTGTCGGATGCGAGCACGATGTCTCCGAGCAGCGGGATCTCTGCATGCCGCACGGCCGGGCCGTTGATGACGCTGATCACCGGCGCCTCGATGTTGAGCAGGTTGATGAGCAGATGCTTCGCTTCCCAGTAGATCGGATCGTAGACCGTGGGCGTCATCGAATTGCGGTTCTGATGCATGCCGGGCGCAATGGCCGGTCCGCTGAAGGCATCGCCCGTGCCGGTCATGATCACGACCTCGTTGTCCCGATCGCGTCCTACATCGAGAAAAGCCTGCTCGAACTCGCGATGGGCTGTCAGATTCCATACCAGTGGCTCGCCGTGCGTGTGGAAGTGCATCTCCAGTACGCCATCGGTACGTGTCATGCGGATGGTCTCGAATTTGTCTGAGTACTCGTTGAAGGTGCTCACGGCTCTTTCCTCTGATGAAGGTTGAAAAGTCCCTCTGACGCCTGTCGCAAACGTGTCGCTGTTCGCGAGGCGAGGTGTTCAGCTGCCGAGACTACGCCTGACTGATCGATCAGTCAACAAGGGAAAGTCCCCGGCGAAATCGACCATGTTTCGGGTTGACCGGAAGTTGGCTCGTCGGCTACTGTGCTGACTGTTCGATCGATCAGTTTTCGGCGCGAACGTTCCGCCGCCTTCGGGCGCGCCCCCCAAAAAGAGCAGACGCCGCCGGACCATCTGCGCGCCGACAGGCTCAAGGAGACAGCCTCATGAAACGCTTTCCGTCATTCACGTGCCGTTCCATTCCACTTCATTGAGAGGGTCATCATGTCGCGCAAAATCGCTCTCGATGTACACGCCCCCGCTCAGGTAACGGCCCCGGAAGACGCGCAGCGCGCGCTTTACCTCAAGGTCGCGATGCGGCTCGTGCCGCTTCTGATCGTCTGCTATGTGATCGCGTATCTGGACCGCATCAACGTCGGCTTCGCGAAGCTGCAGATGCAGGACGCGCTCGGCTTCAGCGATGCCGTGTACGGACTAGGCGCGGGAATATTTTTCATCGGCTACTTTCTGTTCGAAGTGCCGAGCAATCTGCTTCTGCAACGCATCGGCGCACGTAAGACCATCACGCGCATCATGGTCCTATGGGGTCTCACCGGCTGCGCAATGGCGACCGTATCGAGCCCGACCGCGTTCTACGTACTGCGCTTTCTGCTCGGCGTGTTCGAGGCGGGCTTTTTTCCCGGCGTCGTCTACTTCCTGAGTCAATGGTTCCCGCGCAACCGTCGCGGGCAGATTCTCGGTCTCTTCATGACCGGATTTCCGATCGCGGGGATGATCGGCGGCCCGGTGTCTGGTTGGGCGATGTCGCGGCTCGCGGGCGTTGCGGGTCTGGCGGGCTGGCAGTGGCTCTATATCGTGGAAGCGGCGCCGGCGGTGCTGCTTGGCATCGTGACCTGGTTCACCCTTTCGGACGACATCGAGCGAGCGAAATGGCTCACCGAACCGGAGCGCGACACCTTGCGCCACGCACTGCGCGACGACGGCCGCGAAGCCGACGCGGAACACGCCGCGCAGTTGCGGCAGGTCATCGCCGACCCGAAGGTGTACGTGATCAGCTTCGCCTATTTCACCTTTATTTGCGGCACTTATGCGCTGAGCTTCTGGGTGCCGACGGTACTGAAGAGCGCAGGCGCGACGAGCGTGGAGCGCATTGGCTGGCTCTCGGCCATTCCGTACGGCATCGCCACGATCGGCATGGTGCTGATCTGCCGCAACTCGGACAGGCTTCTCGAACGTCGCTGGCACGGCGCACTGGCGGCCCTGGCGGGCGCGACCGCACTTTCACTGCTGCCGCTTCTGGCGCATGATCTGACTGCGACCATCGTGCTCCTGACGATCGCATCGACCACGGTGTTCGTCACGATTCCGCTGTTGTGGTCGCTCGCGTCCGACTATTTCGCCGGGTCGCCCGCCGCTGCTCCGGCGATCGCATTCGTCAACAGCCTTGGTCTGCTCGGCGGTTTCGCCAGTCCGTTCGCGATGGGCTGGCTCAAGACGCTGAGCGGCACACTCAACAGCGGACTTTTTCTGATGACGACACTGCTGGCGCTCGGCGCATGCGCGATGCTCTGCGTGCGCGTGGGACGCCAGGCGAGCCGATGAGCAACCAACGAACGGCGAGGTCCGGGCAATCGGGCCGTCGCGCGACAAACATGGAACAGACTTTCAAGGACGCGTCGCCGGGCAGCCTGCTCGGGGAGAACGTGGCGCGTCTGGACGCAGCGCGCTTCGTTTCGGGGCGCGTCGATTACGGTGCCGATCTCATTCCCGCAGGCGCGCTCCATCTAGCCATCCTGCGCAGCGCTCACGCGTGTGCGACGATCGTCTCGATCGACCTCTCGGGTGCGCTCGCCATGCCGGGTGTCGTCGCGGGCCTCACGGGAGAAGACGCAGCGCGCATGAGCGATGCAATGCCGCCGGCCATGGATCTTCCCGCACAAGGCGCACGCGGGCCTTTACAAAGTCGTTGCCTTGCACTCGAGCACGCGACGTACTTCGGCCAACCGGTCGCGGCGCTCGTGGCGACGTCGGTGCACGACGCGCAAGCCGCGCTCGCGAAGATTCGCGTCGAATACGAAGTGCAACCGGCAACCGCGAACGCGCGCGACGCCCTGCGCGAAGGTGCGCCGGTGGTTCAGCCCGGCTGGGATACGAACCTGTTCGTGCGCGACCGCATTCGTTCGGGGGACGCCGATGCTGCATTCGAGCGCGCGGCGCACATCGCACGAGGGGAACTGACGGTCGGCCCGTCGACCAGTGCACCAATGGAAACGCTGTGCTACGTCGCCCAGTGGGACGCGCACGGCGAACGCTACACGTTGACCGGCACGTTCCAGAACCCTCATACGAGCCGCTGGCTGATTGCAGCGGCCTTGCGTGTGAAGGAGTCGCAGGTCCGCGTGATCGCGCCGCGCATCGGCGGTACGTTCGGGCTGAAGATGGCTGGGCATCCCGAAGAAGTGCTGGTCGCGCTGTTCAGCCGGATCACGAAACGCCCGGTCGCCTGGGTCGAGGAACGGCGCGAAACACTGCTCGCCGGTGCGCGTTCGCAGCATCACAGCTATGAGATCGCGGCGGATGAGCAAGGCAGGCTCATCGGCTGGCGTGACCGCATCATGGTGGATGTCGGCATCATCGGCGCCGGTCATAGCTGGGCGATGGCGCTCGTCACGCCGGCCGTGTTTCCGACCGTCTATACGATTGAGCACTGCGACGTCGAGTGCTCTCTCGCGATCACCAATCGACCGCCCTGGCAAGCCATACGCGGTTACGGCAAAGAGATCGGCAACCTCGTGCTGGAACATGCAATCGATCGGCTGGCCCGGCAAACTGGCATGGATGCAGTCGAATTGCGGCGTCGCAATCTGGTCGCACGGGACGCCTTGCCGCGTTTGCTGCCGTCCGGGCTGAACGTGGATAGCGGCGACTATCCGGGCGGCCTTGAGCAGTTGCTGACGATGTTCGATTACGAGCAATGGCAGGAGCGCGCAAGCGCAGCGCGTACCAGCGAGCGTCGCATCGGTATTGGCATTGCGTTCGAACTAACGCCGGAAGGCGGGGCGCGGCCCGGTAACTTTCCCAATGGATACGAGACATCCACCGTTCGCATGATGCCGTCGGGCGACGTGCAGGTGCTGACGGGCGTGACGTCTCCGGGCAGCGGCAGCGATACCGGCATTGCGCAGATGGTCGCCGGTGAACTCGGCCTGCGCGCGGACCAGGTCAGCGTGATCGAGGGGGACACAGACGTGACGCCGCTCGGCACCGGCAACGCGAGCAGCCGTGCGCTGATGTACGGCGGGACCGCCGCGTATCTCGCCGCGCAGGAGTTGCGCGCACGGCTCTGTCAGTGCGCCGCCAACCTGCTCGGCGGTGCGCCCGAAGACATTTCACTGCGCGACGGTCATGCGTGGCGCGAGTCGAACGGCACGAGGATCGCAGTGGCCGAACTCGCGCTCGGGGCGCATCTACGGCCATTCACCGTGGCAGCCGGCGTGACGCTGCCGCTCGAAGTGACGCGCAGCTTCGCGCCGCAGAATGTGCGCGTGGAGCCGGATGCGCAAGGCCGTATCGCCACATACCCGACGTTCTCATATTCCGTGCATGCCGCGGCGCTCGAACTCGACACGGCGACTGGCAATAGCAGGCTGCTCGACTATGCCGTGGTGCACGACTGCGGCGCAATGGTCAATCCGGCGCTCGTCGAAGCGCAACTTAGAGGGGCGGTCGTGATGGGCATCGGCGTCGCGCTGTGGGAACTGATCAAGTTCGATGAACATCAACGCATGATCACCGATCGCTTCAAGAGTTATCTATTGCCTCGAGCTAACGATCTTCCGCCATTCGCGTCGACATCGCGTGACGCTGATCCGTTTCATCGCTCGGCATGAGGCGCCGGGCGAATCGGGGCTAGGCGGTGCGCTCTCAGCGGTGACCAATGCCGTGGCGAATGCACTCGGTGACGACGCGCGCTGACGCACGTGCGGCGACGCCGGGCGCGCGTGATGGCGTCCCTCGAGGAGCGACGCGCGTGATCGGCCATTACTTCGATTTTCACCAACCGAGGGACCTCGACGAAGCGGCTGCCTTGCTAGCCGCCTTTCGCGAGGATGCCTCGGTGCTCGGCGGCGGCACGATGCTGGTGCCGTCGATGTCGGCGAATCTCGTGTGTCCCGGACATGTCATCAGTCTCGGTGCGCTCCGTCTGGATGAAATCGCGCTCGACGATATGCATCTGCACATCGGCGCGATGACGACCTATGCGCAATTGCTCGCTTCACCGCTCGTGGCACGCCAGGCGCCGCTGCTTGCGGCGATGGCCGCGCAGGTCACGGGCGGTGCATCGATCGTCAATCAGGGCACGCTCGGTGGGGCAGCAAGCTACGCGAATCCTTCGTCCGACGCACCGGGATGTCTCGCGGCGCTCGAGGCAGAGTTCGAATTGCGCTCGTCACAGGGCGTGCGTCATGTCGCTGCGCGAGAGTTTTTTATCGACGCCTTTTGCACCGCGCGCCGCGCAGACGAGTTTCTCATTGGCGTACGCGTGCCGCGCGACACGACGCTCGTCGCCTGTGAGTATCAGAAGTACAAGGCGAGTGCGAGTTCGTGGCCCATCGTGACCGTTGCGTGCTCCCTGCATCGGGGCGAGCAGATCAGTGTGCGGCTTGCAGTCGGCGCGGCCGGCCGACGGCCGGCGTATCGCCGCTTCGCGATCGACGAACAGGTTTTGCTCGCGCCCGATGCGTTTATCGAGCATGCGGCAACGAGTGCGCAAGATCTTGTCGGCGAAGGCTGGAGCGATGAACTCGCGGACGCGGACTATCGGCGCGCCGTTGTGCCTGGCGTCGTGAAACGGCATTTACGCGTCCTGCTCACGGGAACGAAGACATGAAAGGAACGATCGAGGTGCGGCTCACGCTCAATGGCGAGCCGCGGTCTGAACGAGTGGACTCGCGACTGTTGCTCGTCGAACTCATCCGCGATGCACTCGATGCGAAAGGCACGCGCATCGGATGCCTGACCGGCGATTGCGGCGCGTGCACGGTCTTGATCGACGGCGAGGTAAGGAAGTCCTGTCTTGTGCTTGCGGCGTCGATATCTGGAAACGACGTGCGGACGATCGAAGGCCTCAGCGGAATCGAGGCGCTGCAGGAGGCGTTCATTGCGGAGAACGGGTTCCAATGCGGATTCTGCACGAGCGGCATGCTGATCGCGGCGGCGGACCTCCTGAGGCACAACTCGTCGCCGAGTCACGAAGAGATACGTCACGCGATCAGCGGCAATCTGTGCCGGTGCACCGGCTACGAGAGCATCGTCAATGCGATCCATCGTGCGGCGCATGGCGAGAGTATGCGCGCGCCGGCCGACGACCCAGGCTAGCAGCGTTCTCGCGGTCTACATCACTGTACCGATCGGTCCGCCGCGATAAACGGTGAAGCCGCGAGACCCGCCTGAATCTGGTTTCGGCGCCCGCGACATCACCGGTGCGATGCATCCGATCGACGCCGCCTTTCACGCCTTAGTCACTGGAGAACAGCATGTCGAGAGATGCCACCGTCACGATCTATGTCACCTACGAAGGCAAGGCCGGTGCGCGCTTCGATCGCGCGTATTACGTCGACCGTCATTTGCCCCTTGTGATGCATCACTGGTCGCGCTACGGCCTTGTCGAGGTCGCGGCCTTTTTCCCCGCCGAGCAGCAGGCCGGAACGCTTGCGATCTGCGAATGCAGGTTTCGTGACGAAGCATCGGTCGATGCGGCTTTTACGTCGCCTGAAGCGCCCGCCGTGATGGCCGACGTGACACGCTTCACGGATATTGCACCGCGCCGCGTGCGTGCGACAGCGCTATAACGAGGCACCTGCGAAGCGAACTCGGACGCAGCGCTCACTTCTTTCCTCGGATGGTTCATCGGGCAGTCCAGGCGACGCCCGACACGCGCGTTGGCTGACACGGTTCGTCTGAAACGCAGGCTGAAGCAGCGTCGTCTCATGTTAGGATCGACAAGCTCAATCGTGTGCAACCTTTGTGAACCGCCCCCCGAAACCGAACTGATCCGCATGCCCATCAATTATCTTCGCGGTTTCACGGCGCCTGAGCGCAGCGACGTCGCGAATCGTCGCCTCGGGCGATCGCTCGCGTTCGTCGCTGGAGCAGCCAACGCTGGCGGATTCCTCGCTGTGGGTCAGTACACCTCACACATGTCCGGCATTGTTTCGTCGCTTGCCGATAACGTCGCGCTTGGCGACATTGATGTGGCTGTGGCGGGATTGAGTTCCTTGTTGTCCTTTCTGGTCGGCGCGGCCACGTCAGCGATCCTGATCAACTGGGGACGACGCAGGCGCTTGCAGAGCCAATACGCGATGCCGTTGATGCTCGAGGCGTCGCTGCTTCTGATCTTCGGTGTCCTCGGCTCGAATCTCGAATCGCACCACGTGCTCTTCGTGCCGGCTACCGTCTGCCTTCTCTGCTACGTGATGGGACTGCAGAACGCTATGATCACAAAGGTTTCAAAGGCGGAAATCCGGACGACACACGTTACTGGTCTCGTGACCGATATTGGCATCCAGCTTGGTAAGCTGTTCTATTGGAATGTCGGGGCAATGCCCGGCAACCTGGTCTGCGGAGATCGACAGAAACTAAAGCTTCTCGGATCGCTGTTACTGTCGTTCCTGGTAGGTGGACTTACTGGCGCAGTAGGCTTTAGACACCTGGGATTTGCGTCGACCGTTCCCCTTGCGATCGTCCTTGTTACTCTCGCCGTTGTCCCCATCGTCGACGATGTGCGTGGTTATCGAGGTTAGGCGAAACGCGAGGCTGCATCGCTTGACAGGTTTCTGCATTCGCACGCGAAGCGGACGCACATCAGCGGTAATTGATCGACGAATCAGGTCGGAGAGCGCCTATCGCCTCGGTTGTCAGCGGACATAATTACTATGCGAAGTCCGATCGGATGTGAATCAGCGGCGGCAGAGAATCCAGGTGGAGGGAGCTGCAGGAGATTTACAGGGACTTCGCCCAGCTGTTGGAGGTGGGCGCTCTTGCCAGGAAGCTGGAATGAGCTTGCAGACTTTTCACGCCAACTTCCGTGCTTTCATGCGGACTTCGCCAATCGACCAATCCGCCGCCACGCCATCACGACGAAAGCCAGCCGCGCCCGATAGGCCATGCCAGCAGCTTCCTATACACCGCTATGAGACCGCGAGTCAGTGCAGCGCCAGACATCTTCCATAGCGGAGCGACCAGCGCATAGGCTATGCACGCAACGGCGACGGCGCCTGCCATATCCAACGGAAAATGCACTCCGACAAATACGCGCGCCCATGCCACGGCAAGACCCGCGAGCAACATCGACAAACCGTAGCGGCGCTCGCCGGCGAGCAGCAAGGTCAGGGTCCCGCTTGCCAACACGGTCACGTGGTCGCTCGGAAACGATGAATCTGGCGCGTGCTCGATAAAGGTATGGCCCAAGCCGATCATGAAGGGCCGCGGATGCATCCACCCAAGACCGATCAGCTGATTGATGCCGAGCGCCAGCAGAACCGCGCAACACACTCGCACTGCGGCGGCGCGTCGACGTTCGCCGCCCGAGAGCCACAACGCGGCGAGAAAAAGCGGCACGAGATAGATCACGTCATCGGCGATAAAGCGGGCTACGTCGATAAGCCAGACGGGCGTCGCCGGTGTCGCGTTGATCGACAGAAAGAGTGCGCGGTTCAGCGCTTCCAGTGCATTCATCGGTCTAGATCGCAGTGAAAATTAGTCGATGTTAGCCGCCAAATCTTATGGGAAGCTTAGGGCTCCACCGGTACAGTTTCGTGGTCCGGCGAGCCCTCGGTGTCCGGCCGCGTGCTTCATCACATTAAACGAGTTTATGATTCGGTCTCCTACGGGAAAAGCGCGATCTCGAGTCGTTTGGAATTTTGGTACTGAACCAACTGCGTCGAACACGGTATCGACAGGTCGCCAACGGTCGATCAGAGACATCCTTAAGAAAACCTTAAGCAAACCTAACGCTCGCACGCAATTAATTCTTGTGCAACCGGGCAAAATACAGCTAGTTGTAAGTCAACGTTCACGGACTCGACGCAAACACGTTGCACATTGATGGTCCGGCAGGTTGTTCTGTTACCAGACTGTGTTGCCAGATGAAGGGGCGATTGTGCAGGAACTCGAGCGCACGACTGCGGAACTCGACCGCTGTACCGGCGGGTCGTAAGACCTGGCTGTCCCGAGGACCGACAGCATTTCTAATTCTTCCGGAGGGCGAAGCTATGAGTCTGTACGGCATCGTAATCTGGCAAGCGTGAGAGGTTTCCAATCTTCAAGCGTATGGAGAAAACCGACGGAGGCCTTCTTGAACGGCGGCGCTATACGCCCGTACGACCCCCCGCGGATATTTGCACGAACGCCTCTTGTCGCCACCCGGTCACGAGCTTGGCATATTGGGTGACGACACGATGTATACCGAACCGTGTCATCGGCTGATTTGTCCGTCCACGGAACACGGTGTCGTCTGCACTACGCCCGGCTACGAGTTGAGTCAAGATGGAGGACGTCGTCGGCCACAGGGGACACACACGCATCTTGTTTCCTTTGCCAAGTATGCGAACGGTGGACGGCTCGGTGAGCTGCAAGCGTCCGATGGTCAACTTCGCAGCTTCATCGGCGCGAGCTCCGCTGTTGTACAGGAACAGAAGCAATGCATAGTCGCGTGCCTCGATTGCCGTGCGGCGGTCTGGCGCTGCCAGCAAAGCATCCATCTCTGACTTCTCGAGATAACCGATCAATGTCCTGGCCGTTTTTTTGAATGGAATTGACCGTACCTCGCTACACCAAGACAGATGAACTGGTGAATGCATGCCGATGAAGCGGGCCAGAGAATGGAGCGCGCTCAGCCGCAGATTCCGGGTGGCGCCACCGCAATGCCGATCGCATTCGACGTGATCCAGGAACTGGCGCACGATGGTTGGCGAAAGATCCTTAACAGTCATCCGGTCGATCGCAAAGCCGCCGAGTTTGGCCGCGAACGGTAACAACAAAGTCAATGTGTCGCGGTAACTGGCCTGCGTGTTGGGCGAGAAGTTCCGTTCCGCCACCATATGCTCAAGCATGAAGCGCCGGATCCAGGGGCCAAGCAGGTTCCTGTCATTCATGATCGTCTCCACACTGCGCGTACTGTGCGAAACGCCGGCTTGCTTCCGCGAGCAACTCCGGTGTCATGCGCAGATATCGCTGCGTCGATTTGATATCGACGTGCCCCAGGTAGGTCGCTAGTTGCGGGAGCAGGCGTTGTACATCCTTGCCATCCCGATACCATGCAAGAACCCGATGTACTGTCGCGGTATGTCTCAAATCGTGCAGGCGCGGTGGGTGCAGCTCTCCCTCGGGGCACTCGATTTTAGCCATCTGGCGCAGGCGCTGAAACAGGGTAATGACTTGCGAATACGGCCACCCGTGCCCAGTGCGCGAAGTGAACAGGCGCGAGTTATTGCCCTCAGGCATCGGCAGGCCCCGACGGCGCTCGATATGCGTGGCCAATTCCGTCGACAACCGTTGCCCAATCGGTACCAGACGAGTCTTGAAGAATTTCGTGTCGTGCACGGTGATGACACGGTCGATCAGGTCCGCATCCAGAATGGTCAACCGCAGCGCTTCGCCGATGCGCAACCCGCTGCCATACAGCAGGAGAATCAATGTCCTGTACATGGATGCCTGCTGTGGACTACGGTAGTTGTACAGCAGAGGCGTCGCGTCGATCAAACGGCGGAGCTCTGCGGTCGAGTACACATAGGGGGTCTGGGGCGGCGGCAGCTTCGGCACGTTTGCGGGAAGCGGACATGTCTCGCTGTATCCCCTGCTGATGGCAAACCGGTACAGGCCTGCAAGCACGTTGTATTTGAGCCGCCATGTAGCTGTAAGTGGCCCCGTTCCTTGTAGAAATTCCACGACGGCATCCGGCCGGACGTCGGCAATGCCGACATTCCCCATCTGATGGGCAAACTGCCGCAAGAGTCGGTCGGCAGCTTCAAATCGCAGGCTTAACGACCGTTGCATTGCGACGTATGCTGTCACCACATCGATCAGCTCCATGACAGATCTCCCAGATCGAAGTCGCCGACTTCGCGTAGCGCGCGCATATCGACCTTGGCATAAGTCATTGTGGCAGATGCACTATGGTGGCCGAGGTGGTCGCCAATCTCCTTGAGACTTAAACCCTGATCGACCAAGC
Source organism: Paraburkholderia graminis C4D1M (assembly GCF_000172415.1). Classification (GTDB taxonomy): domain Bacteria; phylum Pseudomonadota; class Gammaproteobacteria; order Burkholderiales; family Burkholderiaceae; genus Paraburkholderia; species Paraburkholderia graminis. The sequence continues at coordinate 226,275 of NZ_ABLD01000002.1, read as the reverse complement.
GTGCAGCACAGGCGTGGCGCAATGCGTGCGGGCCCCGATGCTTCACCTCAATTCCCAGCGCTTTGAACCTGTCATTGACCAGGTCGAATACCGCCTGCGGAGTCAGTGGACGATGTGGCGCGTGCAGTCCAAGAAATATCTGCGGTGCAGAAGCCGGCGGACGCACGGTGTCGATATAACTGGCCAATGCTTCGGCGACCGTTGGCAACAACGGATAGACCTGCGGCTGCCGGCGTTTCAGGCGAAACACATGCAGTGTGCGTCCAGCCCAGTTCACCTGATCAAGGCGCAAAGCCACTACCTCCCCGCGGCGCATGCCATAGATCGATAGGAGCATCAAAATCGCGCGGTTTCTGATGTCAGCTGGCTTGTCGGTCGCGGTGGTTGCCAGGATCTGTTGCACGTCGGTCCATCGTGGCGCATATGGTAGGGATTCCTGCGTGTAGACACGCGGCGTGCGTAGTGCCGCGGCAAGTCGTGAGTCGCATAAACCTTGCGTTGCCGAGTAACGCAAATATATCCGGAGGGCACCCATTACACCCTTCATCGATATCCGCCCCCACCGCGACGCATTCTGAATGAAGTAGGCGTCGATATCATCAGGCTGCAGATCCTCCAGGCGGCGATCGGTGTCTACGCACCACTGAAGAAACTGCGTGGTCCTGCTTTGCCACTGAGCGACCGTGGAAGGAGTGAACCCTCGCTCATCGCGCATCCATTTGACGTACCTGTCGAGATGGCCCTGAAACGGGAGAACGATAATTGGCTCACGCCACCACCCGAGGAACCGTAACCACGGTAGGGCGGCTGCGATCATCCGGTATTCCATCGTGACGCCCGTATGCATCGATGCGCGCTTGCGCGCGATCTCCTGCAGCAAACTGACATCGACGCCTTGCGATGCAGTCGCAGGCAGCAGGCGAGCGACCCAAATGAGCTCATTTCTTTTTATACACAGCGAGCCAGGCGTTGCACCCAACTCGGCGCAGTGGCGTAAATATCGCTCCCGCTCCTGCAAAAACGGCGCTTCGCGATGGCGACTCCCTTCGACCTTTGCAAGGGCTGGTTTCTTGGACATGACAGACCTCCGAACGACGATTGGAAGGTCACAAAGCGCCGAAATTTATGTCACGTCAATAGCCAGGGCATGCCCCATGTTTCCTCGGCGCCTATCGGTTGCCGCCACATAAATTTGGCCGCAACATAGCCGGCGAAATGTTATGCATAACATTTCGCCGGGTTCGATCAACTGTACGCGAGCGGCGAGATCCACGAACCGGCATGCTGGGATCACGCGAGGAGGTACATCTACGATGTCAGGCGCGCACACCGACTCCAGATACCCAGCAACTGCTCGAGATGATTGGCGAGCTCTAAAGCATCGAGGCCGATATCCGCGGCAAGGCGCCTGACTAGCGTCGGCGCGTGAGGCAGGAAAAGCCCAAGCCGTTGCTCGCGAAGCTAGAGGCGACGATCGGGGCGCAATTAGCGACGCTGTCGATGAAATTCGCGCTCGCCGCAGCAATCAGCTACTCGCTGAAACACGGGGTGGTGCTCGTGTTTTACTGCGAGGACGGTCGAGTTGAGACCAGCAATGTGCTTGCCGAGAACGCTCTGCGCTGTGTCGCGCCCGGCCGCAAAAACTATCTACTTTGGGAGGCGTGAATTAGAGACCGGATGCAAACCAGCGATCCTTTATGAGCCCCGGCTTACAAGACTCGCGAGTCACGCCTTGCGCCATAAGCGGCGAGGCTGTCCATTTTTCTGGAAAACGACGGACAACAGGGAAAATTTCTAAAGCTTTGATTTTCCGACGTAAAAGTCGTGTCCATTAAACGTTACTTGTGGATAGCGATGCTCCGGAATGCCCGGAAAGCGGATGCCCGATACTGCCTCGAGTTCGTGAATCGTCCTGATGTCATAGCGGTTCGTGGATACATTGTCGACCACGACCGCGAACGCGAGTTGCCGCGAAGGCACATAGACCACCTTGAACAACTGCGTCGGCACGAACACGCGCGAGGAGCCGATAGTCTGCAACTGCTGTCCGCTGAACATCGGGCCCGTCACGACGTAAGTGTCGTCATACGCCATGGCGATTTTACGCACCGACGTTTCGATGCGCGCCCACAAGCGCTGATTGTTCTCGCGATTTTGCGGCACCACGTTGGCAAGCGAAAACGATTGTGCCATCGCGTCCCGATTCCAGCGATTGCCCGCGGGGCTCATATGCCCGCGGTCGAAGCCGCTGCGCTTGTAGTCGGCGAGCGTCGCGCCTTCGCCGTCGGGCAAGCGCGCGTCTTCGAAGAACTTGTTGGTGCGCACCATGTCTTTCGCGGCTTCGATATGGTCGCGCGTCAGATGTTCCGCGGACCACAACGGACCATGCGTGATACCGGAATGCATGACGGCGAAATCGCTATAGCAAAGCATGCGCGCTTTGGGCGCCATCTTCTGATTCGTCAGAACGGGCCATTGCGCATTCGGTGTGAACTGGGTACAGGAAGGCGCTGCATTCGCGTGAGCGGCAAACGCGACGAGCAGACAGGCGAACCACTTCTTCATGTGTCGAACGGTGGAGAGGGAAGGGGCGCAAAGTATAGCGTCGCGCGCACGCATGAAGCGATGCAATGCGATTCGCGCGGGCAAAAAAAAATGGGCCGCCTTGCAGCGACCCGAATGCGTGGATTTCCAACTCTACGCACGCAAACTTAAGGCCGGCTTAAGGGCATGCGTCGCGGAAACGCGTTTGGTGCGCTCGCACTCATATCGCGCTCACATCATGCTCACTTCGCGCCAGCGCGCGGACAAAAAAATTCCACGCGCGAGCCTCAACGACCCGCGCGTGGAATTTCGACCGAGCAGAAGAACGACGCGAGAATTAATTGCCGAACACGCTATTTTCAGCGTGCACGTCTTGACGATCGACCGCTTGCAAACGCCAGAAGCCGCTCGTCGGCGCGCGATTGTGCATTGCGGTCCAGGCCGCGTCGCCTTGCGCGGCGCTCACACGCTGCTTTCGGTCGACATGCAAGCCGCGTAGCGTGCAAAGCGGCGCGTCGTTACTCGGCGCGCACAGTGTCGTCACGCCGTCTTCGTCGTGCAGTTCGCCCCACGGGGGCAGATCGATCCCTTGATGCGCTTCCCTCGACCACCGGTGCTGGTCGGTGTCGAGCCATAGAACAGCGTAGTCGTGACTGACGGTGGGATCGGAACCGTTGATAAGGATAGTCAGGCGCATATCAGTTCCGTGCAAAGTGCCAAGAATTGCTTTAACAGTCTATGTCGCGGCACCGGTTATTCAAGGCGAAGCTATGAGTTTCGGCGTTAAAAAGCGACGCCGAAGCCCGTGCGGAAGCACGCCTGGATAGACGCGCAAACGCCCGCCTGCGACACGAACGCGCAGCTCGCGCGCGCGTCCTTCGACGAGCTCACGCGAGATCCAGCGGCGCCGTCAAATCGCCAGGCGGCACAAGGCCGTTACGGGCGAACGCGCGATCGCGCGCAACGACGCCATCGAGCGGCGCGAGTCCGTGCACGCGGCTGATCAGCCGAAGAATCGAGTTCGTGTCGTACACGGTGTGATCGACGTAGCCCTTTCTGGCAAGCGGCGAAATCACCAGCGCGGGAATCCGCGAGCCCGGCCCCCACCGGTCTCCCTTCGGCGGCGCGACCGGGTCCCACCAGCCGCCGTTTTCATCGACGGTGACGATTACGACCGTATTGGCCCATTGCGGACCGCGCTGAATATGCTCGATGACGCGCGCGATGTGCCGGTCGCCCGACTCGACGTCCGCGTAACCGGCGTGCATATTCAGATCGCCTTGCGGCTTGTAGAACGTGACGGCGGGCAGACGGCCAGCGTCGATGTCGGCGATCAGACGGTTCGTCGACGGCTCGCTGCCGAGGCCCGCATCGCGGAGATATTTGCGCCGCGCCGCCGTGCCCGGCGCGTAGTTGGCAAAGTAGTTGAACGGCTGATGGTGATACTGGAAGTCGGGCACCGCGCCCGTGTCCTGATGCTCCAGCGCGTATTGCCACGCACCGCTGTACCACGCCCAATCCACGCCTTTGTCCGAGAGACGGTCGCCGATCGTCGCGTAATGCTGCGGCGGCAGCACGCGCGGATTCGACGCGTCCGCGAACGCCGGGTCGCCGCCTTCCGCCGGGCGCACGTTGCTCGGCTGATACGGCGGTGCCATGGTGTTGACCGCGTAGCCGTCGGCGGTGAAGGCGCCGTCGTTGACGTATTTCGGCGGACCGTCCAATGCCGATGCCGGCGAGTCGGGCGCGGGCTTCAGCCGCACGCCGGTCGGATCGTCGCCTTCGACCACCGACACCATTTTCTTCGCCGGGCTGTTATGGATGTCCGGATAGAACGGCGCCTGCGCCGAAATCAGAAAGATGTGGTTCAGCCACGAGCCGCCGAACGCGGCCATGAAGAAGTTATCGCACAGCGTGTATTGCTGCGCGAGACTCCAGAGCTTGAGGGTATCGGCGGAATTGCGGTAATGGCCCATGACGAGGCCGCCCGAATCGCCCCACGCGGCGAACTGGTTGTTGCGGCCCGCGTTGATCTGCATCTGGTTCTGATAGAAGCGATGCACGAGGTCGCGCGTGATCACACCTGTGGGCAGCGGCGCGCCTTGCGCGTCGGTGAGATGAAAAGGCCCGTTGCGCAGATTGCCGAGGTCCTTCTGGCCGATCATGTAGCGTTTGCCGTCCACTTCCTGGGCTTGCGGAACGAGGCCGCCCCAGATGGCCGGCAGGCGCGGCAACGGCGTCTTGCCGTCGCGGTCCAGTTGCAGATAGCGCTCGGCGGTGACGGCGTCGAGTGGATGCTGGATGCCTGGAAAATTGCCGTAGAGGTTCGCGAAACTGCGGTTCTCCGCGTAGATCACCACGATCTGTTTGACCTGGTCGCGCAGTGCGGCATCGAGCCGTATATCCGCCGCGCTGCGCGGGCCGGCGGCGCTCGCCATCTCTTCGGTCTTGCAGCCGCTAAGCGCGAGCCCGATGCCGACGGCGGCAAGGCCCGTCAGTACACGGCGGCGCTCGGGATTGAGAGGGTCGTCCGCGGCGTTGGCGGGGTGATCGGCGTTGCCGGCGCTATTGGAGTTCGGCGGCGAGGAGTCGTGGTCTGTCATCGGTCGGTTCCCAGGTGGGCGTGACGAGCGTCAAATGCGGCTCGGGGCGGCGCGCGAGACGCCGGCGAAAGCTACGATCGTGCTGATGGTGCGGCGGGGGTTTGCAGCTAAGGCGCAGCTAAGCGGCAACTGAGCGGCAACTAAGGCAAGCGGCGCTTCACGCGCCAACTGTTGTGCGTTGCATCGACGGCAAACAGCAGCCAATGCCTTGAATTGACCGGATGGCGCTGTTGGGTCGCGTAACCGTCGACGGTCAGTTCGAGTTCGTCGTGCGCCCGCAGATGACAGGTGGCATGAGCGCCCGAGCCATCCGCGAATTCGACGATCGCGGCGGCCGCTCGCGCCGGCTCCGGCAAGTGCGCGATGTGCACCGCGCAGCCAGGATAGAGATGCGAATCGGCAACCTGAATCTGCACGGAATTAGGCATGAGCGTAGTCTCCGGACGCTTGAGCGGAACGAAGGCGCGGCTACGAGGCCTCGCGCAGCGAACCGCATCAAAGCATAGCACCGCAAAGACGCTATCATGCTGATCTGACCTCGATGAACAGCAGAAAAACGGCAGCCAAGATGGCAAAAGAAGAGCAGACAGGAGCGGCACGCAAGCAGACCAGGCCCCGCGCTGCGGCAGCGCCGGTTTCGCAGGACGATGTCATGCCTTCGGCGCAGGAAAGCGGCGCGGACGAAGACAGCGCCGGTGGCTCGACTTATCTCGTGCCGGGCCTCGAGCGCGGCCTGCGTATCCTCGCCGAATTCAGCGCGCGCGAACCTGTGCTCGGCGCTCCCGAATTGTCCAGGCGCATCGGCATTCCGCGCACCACAACCTTCCGTCTGTTGCAGACGCTCGAAGCGCTCGGCTTTCTCGAACGCGTCAACGGCGACCGTTATTTCCGGCTGAGCGTCGCGGTGCTGCGGCTCGGTTTCGAATATCTCAACTCGCTGGAATTGACCGACGTCGGCACGCCGATTCTCGAACGTCTGCGCGACGTCACCGGTTTGAGTTCGCATCTGCTGATTCGCGATCAGCGCGACGTGGTGTTCGTCGGCAAAGCGCAAACTCATGAGCCCATGTTCAGTTCGGTGAAGGTGCACGTCGGCACGCGTCTGCCCGCGCATGCGACGGTGCATGGCCAGGTGCTGATGGGCGATCTCACTTTCGACGAACTGCGTCAGCTATATCCCGAGCCGCAGCTCGAACGATTCACCGAACGCACGCCCGCGACTGTCGAAGAACTGTACGGACGAGTGCGCGAAAGCGCGGCGCTCGGCTATGCGCTGAGCGAGGCGTCGTTCGAGCGGGGCATTTCAGTAGTGAGCGCGCCGGTGCGCGACCAGAGCGGCAAGATCGCCGCCGCGTTGACGGTAACGATTCCGCGTTCCGATCTCGGCGAGAGCGAGGAGCGCGAGCCGCTCATTAGCGCCGTGTGCCAGGCCGCGCTCGAATTGTCGGAGCGGCTGGGCTATCGTCCGCGCGCGGACGACCCTACCGCGTCGCAGGCTCGCCGCAAACCGGTGACGGCGAGCTAGTTCGGAGGTTCCGAGATTCCGATCTTCCGCTCAGAACGAGTGGTGGATGCCCGTCAGAATGATCGTCTGGTTGCGGCCACTCGACACGCCCGCAGTGAAGAACGCAGCGTCGGTATTCGAACCCGCACGCTCGTAGAGCGCATTCACATACAGTTGCGTCGATTTCGACAACGCGTAGATGTCGCCGATCTCGAACTGCGTCCAGCGGTGCCCGGCGAGCGTGGTAGTCGCGGCGCCGCCCGACACGCTGTTAAACGGCGTGAACTGATAATTCGCGCCGACGTCGTAGCTCTGATAGGTGTCCGAGTGCCCGGCCGACTCCAGTTTCACTCGCGTATAGAGACCGTGCACGAGCAGCTTGCCGAACTGGTATGACGCGCCCGCGCCCATGTTTTGCACCTTGTCCGCGCTGTAGCTGGCGGCGGGCACGCCCTGGAAACTGGTGATGCCCGTGGTGACGATCGACGGCGTGCGGTTGTGCTCGTTCGCATACGCCGCGCCGGCCTTGAACGGACCGTTCGCATAGCTAAGCGCAAAGCTCAGCGTCTTGCCGGTCGAGAAGTTCGTCGTGTTGCCCAGACCCATCATCGCGCCGACGCTGAAGCCGTTAAATGTGGCCGAGCGAAACTTCACCGAGTTGTCGAACGGCACGACGCCTGTGTCCGCGAGTTCGTCGATATTGCCCGGATGGAACGCATACCAGCTCGCCGCGAGATAGGCGGTGCTGAGCGGACCGAGCACGTCGAAGCTGAACGGCGTCTGATGGCCGAAAGTCAGCGTGCCGATCTTGTCCGAACTCAAACCCACGAACGCCTGCCGATTGAACAGCGTGCCCGCCTTCGCGAACGCGCCGGTGTTCGTGTAAAAGCCGTTCTCCAGCTGAAAGATCGTCTTGAGCCCACCGCCGAGATCTTCGACGCCTTTCAGGCCCCAGCGGTCCGGCTGCATGTTGCCCTGTTCCTCGATCCACTTCGCGTGGCCGCCCACGTTGCTGATGTACGCGATGCCGGCATCCAGGCTGCCGTACAGCGTCACGCTGCTCTGCGCCCATGCGCCTGTCGTTACGCAGATTGCCGTCAAACCGGCTGCAATGATGTGCTTCACCGTTGGTTCTCCTGATCACACGACGCGTGGCTCGGGCCAGTTTCGTCGTCCCTGATCGCTTGCTTTTTGGGTTGATGCAGCTTTGGTCGAGCCGCCAAATCTGCCGCGCTTTGTGTTCCACCTATGGGCGTGTGTATCGCCTATGGAAAGTATAGTGACTTCGAAAGTGGTCAAAATAAATTTTCGGTGTCCGTAGAAACCCGAGTCTGGGCTTCGTCGGACGCGCTGGTTTTACGGCCGAAACCGCGCCGGCAAAGCGTTGCGGCGGTGTGTGCCGACCGGAGCAATGCCGGGCGTGGTTAGTGACCGTCAGTGTTTTCCCCTAACGCTTGAGATTTTTATTTGTCGCGGCTAGAGTCACTCCTATAATTATCCATACACGAACTGATGTTCCTTAGATGGAACATAGAGCTTCAGGAGAAGGCGAGAAATGACTGAACAATGGCGCTGCGCCGGCCATGCCGGCGACCTGTCCGACGACGCGCCGCTCGAGTTCAAGCTCGACGGCACGGAAATCGGCATCTACAAGGTGGGCGATGCGCTCTATGCGCTCGAAAACGTCTGTCCTCATGCATACGCGCTGCTGACGCAGGGCTTTATCGACGGCGACACGGTCGAATGCCCGCTGCACGAAGCCGTGTTTCACATTCCGACGGGCAAGTGCCTGAAAGAGCCCGGCGGCCGCGACCTGAAGACGTATTCGGTGCGCCTCGCCGGTGAAGAAATCCAGATCAAGGTGGAATGACATGCGAGAAGTAGCCGTGAACTTCAATCCCTTTCTGAAGCCGTGGCTCGCGCCGCAGCCGAACAACGTCGCCGGCAAGGGCGTGATCGAGAAGCCGGGCGAGACGGAAAACTTCATCTGGCAAACGCGCAAGGCCGAGCCGACGCAATACGAAAACGACTTCGGCGATGCGCTTGAAAAAGTTTTCGAAGCCGGCGCGGTGGAGTTGCAGGAAGTCGTCGACGGTTTGAATGGCATTGGCTTTCGCACGCCGGAAGGCAATGCGTGGAACGCCGAACGCCTCGCCGCCGAATTTCGTCTGCTCGCCGAATAAGCGCGCTTTTTCGACCACGCTCACTGCGTCCGCATTCGCATCCGGAGTCTCTTCATGACGTCCCCCGCTACAAGTCAACCCGCAGCCGATCCCATCCAGTCGTACCTGGATCGCGGCCTGCGCAACTACTGGTATCCCGTCGCGCCGAGCTGGCAAGTCGGCGATGCGCCCATCGGCATCACGCGCCTTGGCGATCAGATCGTGCTGTGGCGCGACAAGGAAGGCAAAGTCCACGCGCTCGAAGACCGCTGCCCGCATCGCGGCGCGCGTCTGTCGCTCGGCTGGAATCTCGGCGGCAGCGTCGCGTGCTGGTATCACGGCATTGAAATCAACGGCGGCGGCACCGTCACTAAAGTGCCGGCCGTGTCGAACTGTCCGCTTGAAGGCCAGAAGTGCGTGAAGTCGTATCCGGCCGAAGAACACGCGGGCGCGATCTTCCTCTGGTTCGGCGACGACGCTCATAAGGAACCCGCGCCGCTCAAGTTGCCGGAAGAACTGGTCGGCGACGAATACGCGAGCTTCCTCTGCATGTCGAACTGGAAGTGCAATTACCAGTACGCGATCGACAACGTGATGGACCCGATGCACGGCGCCTATTTGCACGCGACTTCGCATTCGATGGCCGAAGGCGACAAGCAGGCCGACATGCGCGTGCGCAAAACCGAAACCGGTTTGATGTTCGAAAAGGTCGGCCAGCGCGACGTGAACTTCGACTGGGTCGAACTCGGCGAAACCGGTTGCCTGTGGATGCGCCTCGCGATTCCGTACAAGAAGAAGTTCGGCCCCGGCGGCAACTTCGGGATCATCGGCTTCGCGGTTCCCGTCGACGAAAACAATTGCCAGGTTTATTTCTGGCGTACCCGCAAGGTGCAGGGCTGGCAGCGCGACGCGTGGCGCTTCATGTATCGCAATCGCCTGGAAGGTCTGCATTGGGCCGTGCTGGAGCAAGACCGCTATGTGCTCGAAAGCATGGCGCCGAATGCGCGCGAGCATGAGTTTCTCTATCAGCACGATGTGGGCATGACGCGTGTGCGGCGCATGCTGCGTCAGCGCGCGCAACAGGATTTTGCTACCCTGGAAGCGCATCAGGCGCAAGCCGCGCAAACCGAAGCAGCGGGCCAGAACCATGCATAACGACGCGCCCGCGATGCTCAGCGGCCGGCGCGTCCTCGTGACGGGCGGCGCGCGCGGTCTCGGCGCGGCGTTCGTGCGGGCCTTGGTGCAAGCCGGCGCTCAAGTCGTATTCGGCGATGTGCTGCACGACGAAGGACGCGCGCTGGCGGCATCGCTTGCTGGCGAAGGCCATGCGGCGACGTACCTTCCGCTCGATCTGGCCAACCCCGAAAGCATCGCGCAATTCGCGCAGCAAGCGGCGACGCAACTCGGTGGCATCAACGCGCTGATCAACAACGCGGCCATCACGAACTCGGGCGGCAAGTTTGCCGACGAGCTTTCCGTCGATACCTGGGACGCCGTAATGAATGTGAACGTGCGCGGCACCTGGTTGATGAGCACCGCCGCGTTGCCTTATCTGCGCGACTCGGGCCGCGGCAGCATCGTGAACATTGCATCGGACACGGCGATGTGGGGCGCGCCCAAGTTGCTCGCGTACGTGGCGAGCAAGGGCGCCGTGATCTCGATGACGCGCTCGCTCGCACGCGAATTCGGCGCGCATCAGGTGACCGTCAACGCGATTGCGCCCGGCCTCACCGAAGTCGAGGCGACCGCGTATGTGCCCGCCGAGCGTCATCAGTATTACCTGCAAGGCCGTGCGCTGACGCGTGCGCAAGTGCCCGACGACGTGACCGGGCCGGTGCTGTTCCTCTTGTCCGATGCCGCGCGCTTCGTGACCGGCCAGTTGCTGCCGGTGAACGGCGGCTTCGTGATGAATTGATCTTGTCGAATCGAAAGGAGAAAGAGATGGCGGACGCCGATATCGAACGCAAATCGTGGGACCAACCCACGGACGCGAGCTTTGCGCAGTGGCTCGACAGCCGCGTCGCGCGCTTTGAAACGCGTCGCTACGACTGGGACGCGCTGAAATTCCAGGCTGACTACGACCCGAAGTATCGCCGCGCGCAAATGCGCTACGTCGGCACGGGCGGCACAGGTGTCGCCAAAGATTCGAACACAGTGCCCGCAGGCGGCTTCACGTTTTCGACGATGGTGATTCCGGCCGGCAACATCGGCCCGAGCCATATTCATATGGATGTCGAAGAAATTTTCTTCGTGCTGCGCGGCAAGATGAAAGTGATCTGCGAGAAAGACGGCGAAACGTGGGAAGCCGTGCTCGGCGAGCGCGATCTCATTTCGGTGCCGCCGGGCGTGTATCGCACGGAGATCAACATCGGCGAAGAAGACGCGCTGATGTGCGTGATGCTCGGTTCGCCGAAGCCGATTACGCCGACGTATCCGCCGGATTCGCCGCTCGCCGCGCTCAAGCGCTAAGCGCTTTTCGTCAAAACGTCCACGAAGGAAATCATGTCCGCAGTCCCGTCCGCTACCGCCGCAGCTTCACACGCCACGCTCGAAGCACGCGTTGCGCGCTTTCCTGCGCGGCAGGTCGAACTGGCATCGCAGCGCGTGCTGAGTTATCGCGAAGCATGCGAGACGAGCGATGCATTGCCGCTCGTGTTGCTGCACGGTATCGGCTCGGGCGCGGCTTCGTGGGTGCAGCAGTTCGAGGCATTGAGCGCGAGCCGTCGCGTGCTGGCGTGGGACGCGCCGGGTTATGGCGAATCGACGGCGGTTCCCGCCGCTTCTCCCGCAGCCACCGACTACGCAAACGTGCTTTATGAATGGCTGGAAAAGCTCGGCATCGAACGTTGCGTGCTGGTTGGTCATTCGCTCGGCGCGATCATCGCCGGTTCGTTTGCCGCGATGCATCCGCAGCGTGTGGCGGGTCTGTTGCTGTTGTCGCCGGCCGGCGGCTACGGCGCGGCTTCCGCGGAAGTGCGCGAGACGAAGCGCGATCAACGGCTCGCGATGCTCAACGAGCTCGGCCCGCAAGGTCTCGCGGAAAAGCGCAGCGCCAATATGTTGTCCGCGCATGCAAGCGACGAAGCGCGCGCATGGGTGCGCTGGAATATGTCGCGTGTGATTCCGCACGGCTACGCGCGGGCCACGCATCTGCTCGCCAACGCGGACCTCGCCAGCGACCTCGCGCGGTTGAAGGGCCGCTATAACGGCCGCCTGCATATCGCGGTCGGCGCGGACGACACCATTACGACACCCGCGGCCTGCGAGCGACTCGCGCTCGCCGCGGACACCCAACTGCAAGTCGTGCCACGCGCGGGGCACGCCGGCTATATCGAAGCAAGCGCCGCGTACACCGCGATCATCGACACGTTCTGCCGCGCAAGCGCCGGACAACGGAGCCAATGAATGACGCCCGACACCCTCAACGAGCGCGACGCGGACGAAGACCGCAACGACAGCAGCGATAGCAACAGCGATAGCAGTTACCGCGTGCCCGGTCTGGAACGCGGTTTGAAGATCCTCACCGAATTCTCACCGCGCGAGCCGGTTCTCGGCGCGCCGGAATTGTCGCGACGCCTGAAGATTCCTCGCACGACAGTTTTCCGCTTGCTGCAAACGCTGGAATCGCTCGGCTTTCTCGAACGCGCGGATAAAGACCGTAACTATCGACTCGGCGTCGCCGTGTTGCGCCTCGGCTTCGAATATCTGAGCTCGCTTGAATTGACCGACCTCGGCTTGCCGATCATCGAAGCCTTGCGCGACGAAACGGGTCTCACCGCGCACATTGTGATTCGCGATGGACGCGATGTCGTTTTCGTCGCAAAGGCGCAGAGCCACGCGCCGATTTTCAGTTCGGTGAAGGTCAACGTCGGCACGCGCCTGCCCGCATATGCAACGACGCACGGTCAGGTCCTGATGGGCGACATGACGCTGGACGAACTGAAAAAGCTTTATCCCGAGCCGGAACTTGAACGTTTCACCCGACAGACGCCCGCGACGATAGACGACCTCTACGAACGGATTCGCGACGACGCGCGGCGCGGTTTCGCGATCAGCGAGTCGTCGTTCGAGCGCGGCATTTCGGTTGTCAGCGCGCCGGTGCGCAATGACACGGGGCGCATCGTCGCGGTCATTACGACGACGATTCCGCGCCAGGAAATCGACGCATCGCTGCTGGACAGCGGCCTCGTGGACAAGGTGCGCCGCGCGGCCGACGAGCTTTCGCAGCGGCTCAATTACCGGCCGGGCAACGGTTCGAATGCGGGCAGCAAATACATGAAGGCATTGGGACTCAAATGATTCAAATCGATCTCAGCGGGCAAGTAGCGGTGGTGACGGGCGGCTCGTCCGGCATCGGCCTCGCGTGCGCCGAACTGTTTTTGAAAGCGGGCGCATCGGTTGCAATCTGCGGCCGCGATACCGAACGTCTCGCGCAAGCCGAGGCCGCATTGAACGCGCAGTTTCCCGCCGCGCGATTGCTCGCTCGCCGCTGCGACGTGCTGAACGCCGACGACGTCAACGCGTTTGCACAAGCGGTGCAAGCACGCTTCGGCCGCACGGACATGCTGATCAACAACGCGGGCCAGGGCCGCGTGTCGACCTTCGCCGATACGAGCGACGAAGCATGGCGCGAAGAACTCGACCTCAAATACTTCAGCGTGATTCGCCCCACGCGCGCCTTTCTGCCGATGCTGCGCGATGCAGCCAACGGCGGCGCGGGCAACGCGGCCGTGGTCTGCGTGAATTCGCTGCTCGCGCTGCAGCCGGAGCCGCATATGGTCGCGACTTCGTCGGCGCGTGCGGGGGTGCAGAACCTCATCAAGTCGCTCGCGGTGGAACTCGCGCCGCAGCGTGTGCGCGTCAATTCGATTCTGATCGGCATCGTCGAATCGGGGCAATGGCGCCGACGCTATGCGAAAGAAGCGCAGCCGGGCCAGAGCTGGGACGACTGGACCGCCGAACTCGCGCGCAAGAAAAACATTCCGCTAGGCCGCTTCGGCAAACCCGAAGAAGCCGCTCAAGCGCTCTTTTATCTGGCTACGACGCTGTCGTCCTATACGACGGGCAGTCACATCGATGTTTCTGGAGGCGTTGCACGACATGTCTAACACAACCACCGTTGGCGAACTGATCGCCGCTTTTCTCGAGCAGTGCGGCGTAAAAACCGCGTTCGGCGTGATCTCGATCCACAACATGCCGATCCTCGACGCGATCCACAACCGCGGCAAGATTCGTTATGTCGGCGCACGCGGCGAAGCGGGCGCTGTGAATATGGCCGACGGTCTTGCGCGCGTATCGGGCGGACTCGGTGTGGCCTTCACGAGCACCGGCACGGCGGCAGGCAATGCAGCGGGCGCGATGGTCGAAGCACTGACCGCAGGCACCGCGCTGCTGCATGTGACCGGCCAGATCGAAACCGAATATCTCGACCGCGATCTTGCGTACATCCACGAAGCGCCGGATCAACTGTCGATGCTCCAGTCCATTTCGAAGGCCGCGTATCGCGTGCGTTCGGTGGAGACCGCGCTGCCGACCATCCGCGAAGCCGTGCGCGTTGCGCAAACCGCGCCGAGCGGTCCGGTGAGCGTCGAGATTCCCATCGACATTCAGGCCGCCGCAATCGAATGGCCCGCCGACATGGCCGCGCCGCATATCACCACGCTCACGCATTGCAGCGAGCGCGTCGCGCAACTCGCCGAGCAGCTCGCGAAGGCGAAGCGTCCGCTGTTGTGGCTCGGTGGCGGCGCGCGTCATGCGACGCATGCCGTCGAGCGTCTGGTCACGCTTGGTTTCGGCGTCGTGACGAGCGTGCAGGGCCGCGGCGTGTTGCCCGAAGATCATCCCGCGACGCTGGGCGCGTTTAACGTGCATCCGGCCGTCGAAAGTTTCTATAAGACTTGCGATGCGTTGGTCGTCGTCGGTTCGCGTCTGCGCGGCAATGAAACGCTCAAGTACAAGCTCGCATTGCCGCAACCGCTGTATCGCATCGACGCCGACGCGCTCGCCGATAACCGCGGCTATCGCAACGAGATGTTCGTTCACGGCGATGCATCGGCGGTGCTCGAAGAACTCGCGACGCTGCTCGAAGGACGCGTGAAGGTCGATCCTTCATTCGGACCGGATCTGGCCGCGGCGCGCGAAAGCGCAGTCGCCGATGTAGGCAAGGGTCTCGGTCCGTACAAGCGTCTCGTCGACGCGTTGCAGTCAGCGGTGGGCCGCGACTACAACTGGGTGCGCGACGTCACGATCTCGAACAGCACGTGGGGCAACCGCATGCTGAAGATTTTCTCGCCGCGCGCGGGCGTGCATGCGCTCGGCGGCGGCATCGGCCAGGGGATGCAGATGGGCATCGGCGCGGCGCTTGCAGGTAGCGCTGCAAAAACCGTGTGCCTCGTCGGCGATGGCGGTCTGATGGTCAACGTCGGCGAACTCGCGACGGCCGTGCAGGAAAACGCCAACGTGATGATCGTGTTGATGAACGATCAATGCTACGGCGTGATCCGCAACATTCAGGACGCGCAATACGGCGGCCGCCGCTGCTATGTCGATCTGCATCAGCCGGACTTCGCGCAGTTCTGCGAAAGCCTGAAGCTCACGCACTACCGCATCAAATCGCTCGATGAAGCCGACGCGATCATTCGCGAAGGCATGGCGAAGACCGGTCCGGTATTGGTCGAGGTGGACATGCTGTCGGTCGGCTCGTTCGCCACCGCGTTCGCCGGGCCGCCGGTCAAGAAAGAGGAGCCGGAACATGCGTGATGCGGGCTACGCGGGGCACCACGCTCCCGTCGACGTCGCGATGATCGGCTTCGGCGCGATCGGCCAGGCGGTGTACCGCTCGGTCGCCGCCGATCCGGCGGTGCGCGTGTCGCACGTGATCGTGCCGGAGCGTCATATGGCTTCGGTGCGCGAAGTGGTCGGCTCGACGGTGGACGTGGTGGCTTCAGTGTCCGCATTGAGCAGCCGCCCGCATTTCGCGTTGGAATGCGCGGGACACAGCGCACTGGTCGATCACGTTGTGCCGCTGCTGAAGGCCGGCACGGATTGCGCGGTCGCGTCGATCGGTGCGTTATCCGATATGACGTTGCTCGACGCGTTGTCCGCAGCAGCCGACGAAGGCGACGCAACGCTGACGTTGCTCTCGGGCGCAATCGGCGGCGTGGATGCATTGGCCGCGGCGAAGCTCGGCGGCCTCGACGAAGTGTTGTACACGGGCCGCAAGCCGCCGACCGGCTGGCTCGGCACGCCCGCGGAACAGGTCTGCGATCTGAACGCGTTGAAAGTCGAGCAGGTGATCTTCGAAGGCAGCGCGCGCGAAGCGGCGCGTCTCTATCCGAAGAACGCCAACGTTGCCGCGACGATTGCGCTCGCTGGTCTCGGTCTCGATCACACGACCGTTCGCCTGATTGCCGATCCGAATGTGACGCGCAACGTGCATCGGATTCTCGCGCGTGGCGCGTTCGGCGAGATGTCGCTGGAAATGTGCGGCAAGCCGTTGCCCGACAACCCGAAAACATCTGCGTTGACCGCGTACAGCGCGATTCGCGCGTTACGCAATCGCGCGGCGCGCTGCGTGATTTGAGACCTTGGCCGAATAGTTGAATAGCCGAAGCAAACCGGAATGACCGACATGACTCACTTCGATACCAGCCTTGTGCCGACCGGCGATATTTTTATCGGCGGCGAATGGCGGCAAGGGCGCGGCAACCCGTATAAAAGCCTGTATCCGGCGGACCAGTCGGTCAACATGGAAATCTCCACGGCGAACGCCGACGACGCCCGCGAAGCCGTGGAAGCCGCGGACTTCGCATGGCGTCGCGCGGACTGGTCCGGTTTGAAGCCGCATCAACGCGCGCTGATCCTGTATCGCATCGCCGATCTGATCATGGCGCGTCACGAAGCGCTCGCGCAGTTGCAGCGTCGCGACAACGGCAAGCCGATTGGCGAAACGCGCGTGCTCGTGGCAAGCGCGGCCAACACCTTCCGCTATTTCGCGGCGTGCCTCGAAACGCTCGACGAAGAAGTCACGCCTTCGCGCGGCGATTATCTGACGATGAGCGTGTATGAACCCATCGGCGTGATCGCTGCAATTACGCCGTGGAATTCGCCGATTGCGTCCGACGCGCAAAAGCTCGCGCCCGCATTGGCAGGCGGCAACGCCGTCGTGTTGAAGCCCGCGGAAGTGACGCCGTTGACGTCGCTGGCGCTCGCGCGCATCTGCGAGGAAGCGGGCGTGCCGAAGGGCGTGATCAGCGTGTTGCCGGGCAAGGGCTCGGTGATCGGCGACGTGCTCGTGCGTCATCCGCTCGTGAAGAAAGTGTCGTTCACCGGCGGCACCGAAGTAGGCCGAGGCATCGCGCGCATTGCAGCGGACAAGCTGATGCCGGTCTCGCTTGAACTCGGCGGCAAATCGCCGACCATCGTTTTCGACGACGCCGATCTCGATCACGCGGTGAACGGCGTGCTGTACGGCATTTTCAGTTCGTCGGGCGAAGCGTGCATCGCGGGCTCGCGTCTGTTCGTGCAGCGCTCTATCTACGATGCGTTCATGAAGCGTCTGGTAGAAGGCGCGCGCAAGTTGCGCGTCGGCGATCCGTCGCGCGTGGAAACGCAGATGGGTCCGCTGATCACGCAGGCGCATCGCGAAACGGTCGAGCGTTATGTCGCGCTCGGTCTTGAAGAAGGTGGACGCCTGCTGTGCGGCGGCGAGCGTCCGGTCGGCGATGGTCGCGAACAAGGCACCTATTTTCAGCCGACGATTCTCGAAGGTCTCACCAACGACGCACGCATCTGCCAGGAAGAAATCTTCGGCCCCGTGCTGGTCGCGATGCCGTTCGACGACGAAGCGTCGTTGCTCAAAGAAGCGAACAACAGTGTGTTCGGCCTCGCCGCCGGCATCTGGACGCGCGATTACAAGCGCGCTTACCGGATCGCCCGCGCGCTGGAAGCCGGCACGATCTGGATCAACACCTACAAGCTGTTCTCGATCTCGACGCCATTTAGCGGCTGGAAAGAGAGCGGCATGGGACGCGAGAAAGGCCGGCTCGGCATCCGCGAATACATGCAGCAGAAGAGCCTCTACTGGGGCTTGAACGACGCGCCGCTGGCGTGGGCTGACTGAAGACACACGATACGCAAGAGGCACGTTATGACGATTCTCGGCATTGAACAGATTATCTACGGCGTGACGGATCTCGCTACCTGTCGGCGCTTTTTCGCGGACTGGGGCTTGAAGGAAGTCGCGCACGACGAAACCCATGCGCGCTTCGAAACGCTCAACGGCTGCACGGTTCTTGCCGTCGATGCAAACGATCCGTCGCTGCCGCCCGCATTCGAAGAAGGTCCGACGCTGCGCGAAGTCACGTGGGGCGTTGCGACTAAAGCGGAACTCGACGAATTGCGCGGACGCTTTGCGGGTCAGCCGGGCCATTTCGAAACCGAAGATGCAGTCGGCTGCATTGATCCCAACGGCATGGCGATTCGCGTTGAAGTGACGCGCAAACGTGCGCTCGATATTCACGGCTCGCCTTCGAACGTGTGGGGCCAAACGCTGCGCGTGGATCAGCCGTCGCCGATTTACGAGCGCGCCGAACCCGTCGAAGTGGGTCATGTCGTGTTTTTCACGAACAGACTGGCCGAACAGGAAAAGTTTTACCAGGAACTGCTCGGCTTCGAAATGTCGGACCGTTATCCGGGCCGCGGCGCATTTATGCGCTGCGCGCCGCACGGCGGCCATCACGACATTTTTCTGCTCGCGTTGCCGAACGGCAAGCGCGGTCTGAATCACGTCGCGTTCACCGTTCGCGACATCCATGAAGTGTTCGGCGGCGGCATGCACATCAGCCGCTGCGGTTGGGATACGCAACTTGGGCCGGGACGTCATCCGGTTTCGTCGGCGTACTTCTGGTACTTCCAGAATCCCGCGGGCGGCCTGATCGAGTACTACGCCGACGAAGACCAGCTCACGCCCGAATGGCAGCCGCGCGATTTCGAACCGGGCCCGACCGTGTTCGCCGAATGGGCGATCGACGGCGGCATCGACGGCAATACGCGTCGGCAGAAAAACGCGAAGGCGCCGGAAGGCAAGTTCATGACGGAGCGCAAAAATGACTGACGCTGCTACTGAAAAAGCGCGAGCCGCGCACGCCGAGCTTGAAGTGCCGCGCACGATTGTCGTGATCGGCGGCGGCCAGGCGGCAGGCTGGGTCGTGAAGACGCTGCGCAAGGAAGGCTACGACGGCCGCCTCGTGATGATCGCCGACGAAGTGCATTTGCCGTACGAACGTCCGCCGCTTTCGAAAGCCGTGCTTTCCGGCGAAGCAACTATCGACACCGTGCGTCTCGTCAAGCCCGACGATTTCGACGCGCTGAAGATCGAAGCGTGGCAGCCGGATTGCGCGACGTCGATTGATCGCGAGAAGCGTGTTGTTCGCACGCAAGCGGGACGTGAAGTGCAATACGACCGCCTCGTGATCGCGACGGGCGGCGCGGCGCGTCGCTTGCCTGATGCGCTGGTGAAGACCTCGCACGTGACTTATCTGCGCACGCTCGACGAAGCCGTTGCGCTCGGCGAACGGCTGCGTGCGAGCAAGCGTGTGCTCGTGGTGGGCGGCGGCTGGATCGGTCTCGAAGTGGCCGCGACCGCGCGCAAGCTCGGCGTTGATGCAACCGTGGTGGAAGGCGCACCGCGTCTATGCGCCCGTTCATTGCCGCCGATGGTCTCCGACTTCCTGCTCGACCTGCATCGTGCAAATGGCGTGGACGTGCGCCTCAAAGCCGCGCTCACGAAGCTCGAAGATCATCCGAACGACGCCAATCGCATTCGTGCAACCTTCGCCGACGGCTCGACTTTGGACGCCGATTTCGCGGTCGCCGGCATCGGTCTCGCGCCGCACACGGCGTTGGCCGAAGCGGCGGGCGTGAAGGTGGAAGACGGCATCGTGGTCGATCATTTCGGCGCGACCGACGACCCGCGCATCTTCGCTTGCGGCGACGTGGCGAATCATCCGAGCGCGTGGCTGAAGCGGCGCGTGCGCCTCGAATCATGGGCCAATGCGCAGAACCAGGCGATTGGCGCGGCGAAGGCGCTGCTCGGCAAGTTCGAACCATACGCGGACATTCCGTGGTTCTGGTCCGATCAGTACGACGTCAATCTGCAGATTCTCGGCGACATTCCCGCCGATGCGCAGCTCGCGATACGCGGCGATTTGCCGGGCAAGCGCGCAACGCTTTTTCATCTGGAAGACGGCGCGATTCGCGGCGTGATCGCCATCAACACTCCGCGCGAACTGAAGCTCTCGCGCAAGTGGATGAATCAAGGCCGGACCATCGACCTTGCCACACTGACCGACGCCTCAACGGCGCTTGCCTAACCACATCTACGGACGGCACCACGGCATGAGAACCATCGACAACACCATTGGAGACCGCAGCGCCGCAGGCGTTTCGGGCCCTGTCACGAGAGGCTCGATCATCGCGCGGCTCGAGCGACTGCCGAAGAACGCGATGCAGGTGCGTGCGCGGATTCTGATCGGGCTCGCCACGTTCTTCGACGGCTTCGACGTGATCGCGATTGCGGCCACGCTGCCGGTGCTGATCGCGAAGTGGCATCTGACGCCGTGGGAAATCGGCTTTCTGATCGGCTCGGGGTCGGTCGGGCAACTGATCGGTGCGTTTGTGTTCCCGTGGTATGCCGAGCGTCATGGGCGCGTTCGAGCGATTGCGCTGAGCTCGGGGATTATCGGTGTCACGAGCATTGCGTGCGGATTTGCGCCGACGTTCGCGGCATTTGTCGTGTTGCGCGTGATTCAGGGCTTGGGACTCGGCGGCGAATTGCCGGTTGCCGCGACTTACATCAACGAGATTAGCCGTGCGCATGGGCGTGGTCGTTTCGTGCTGTTGTATGAAATTGTTTTTCCGGTTGGGCTGCTGGCTTCAAATGCGCTCGGCGCGTGGATCGTGCCGCGTTTCGGCTGGCAGGCGATGTATTTTATCGGCGGCATGCCGTTGATTCTGTTCTTCGTGCTGCGCAAGCTCGTGCCTGAGTCGCCGCGCTGGCTCGCTGAACGCGAACGCATGGCCGATGCCGATGCAGCAGTCCATGCGTTTGAACGCGCCGCGAAGGGTCCGTTGCCGCCGGTCGTGCATTCGGCCGAATTCGAAGCGATGGCGAATCGTCATCCGAAGCGCCGCATGGGCGATCTGTTCGGTCCGGCGTATTTGAAGCGCACGTTGGCCGTTGCGATGCTGTGGATCACCTGCGGCTTCATTCAGTATGGTCTGTCGACGTGGCTGCCGACCATCTATCGCACGATCTATCACGCGCCGTTGCAACTGGCGTTGAACCTTGCGGTGGCGGCTTCGGTGCTGGGCGTGGTGGGGTCGCTGACTTGCGCGCTGCTGGTGGACAAGGTGGGGCGTAAGCCGATCATTAATCTGTCGTTTCTGGCGTGCGCAGTTTCGCTGCTGATGGCGGGCGTGTTGCACGATTCGTCGGTGTATGTGGTGGCGACGTGCTGTGCGTTGTCGCTCGGCTTTCTCGCGTGCGGCTTCATCACCGCTTATGTGTACACGCCGGAACTGTACCCGACGAGCATCCGCGCGATGGGTTGCGGCGTCGGCGGCGCATGGCTGAAAGTCGCGGCGATTTTCGCGCCGGCGATTGTGTCGAAGACGATGATCGGCGGTAATTTGCAGATCGCGTTTTATATTCTCGCGGCCGTGCCGTTTCTTGCGGCGGTGGCGGTGCATTTTCTCGGGATTGAAACCAAGGGCAAGGTGCTCGAGCAGTTGGAGGCTTGAGGGCGGGTTAGGTGGGCGGTGATGTGAGGCCGTAATTGCGGGGATGAAAAGCGCACTGGGTGGTGCGCTTTTTGTTTTGGGGCGAGCCGCGTGAATGTCTAAAGCAGCGGGGCGTTGCTCACACCTGCTTCCGATAAACCACAAACCCCGACTTATCCGCCACCGCGTCGTACAACTTCATCGCCGTGTGATTCGTCTCGTGCGTTTGCCAATACACGCGCTGCGAACCGTCTGCTTTCGCGCGCGCATACACTGCCTCGATCAACGCGCGCCCCACGCCTTTGCCGCGCTCGGATTCCAACGTATACAGGTCCTGCAAATAACAAATCGGTCCCGCGAGCGTCGTGTGCCGGTGATACAGAAAGTGCACGATGCCGACCAACTGCCCATTGCGTTCCGCAACCATCGCATGCATCGGCTCGTATGCATCGAAAAAGCGGCCCCACGTAAGTTGCGTGATTTCACGCGGCAATGCGGTCTCGCCGGAGCGGCCGTAAAACGCGTTATACGCGTCCCATAGCGGCAGCCATGCATTGAAATCGTCCTGTTTGACGGGGCGGATCTGAATCGTGTCGGACATGCGCGGCTCCTTTGTTATATCGACGCAAACCGTCAGCATAAGAAAATCGGGCCGCGATTGTTAGCTCCAGCGCATGCGCAGAATTTGGAACCATGCACTCACTCAGCGCAAGATCAAGCGCCGTCGCTCACAACGTCCTCACACCGTTTCCGCTCTGAGCCACTGAACGAGCGTGGTGTCGTCATCGGTTTCGAGCGCATGCGCGACTCGCTGTCCCACGGCCGCGCCGAATTTGTAGCCGTGCCCCGAGCACGCCGACACCACGAGCGTCTTGCCGATGCGCTTCGAAAAGAACCGCTCATCCGCGGTGAACGTGTACGCGCAGGTCTTCACCTCCGTGACCGTGTATTCATCGATGCGGCTAAACGGCGGCGCAAAGAGCCGTCGCAAACGGTCGCCTTCGTCGGGCCCGGCGATGCGGTCGGTTTCTGCATCCGGCACCGACCGTTTGAATGCACGCGCACCGAACTTCAGACCAATACCGTCGCTCGGCGGCAATACATAGCCGTCGCTCGAACCGCCGATGTCGACGATTGCCGGCGCGTTCGACCACGCATCGTCGAGATCGGCGGGCGGCGTCAGATAAGCAACGGCGTTGCGATAGATAGAGAGGTTTTCCGCGAGCGACGGAAAGAGCCGCAGCGTCCACGCACCGGCCGTCACGACGAGCCGGTCCGCGTGAACCGTCGCGCCGCTTTCGATGCGCACGCTCGCGTTCTGCGGATCGATCGCCACGGCCTTCGTGTGCATGCGAACGTCGACGCCGCGCATGCGGAGCCATGCTTTCAGATCATGCGCAATGCGCTCGCTGAAAAGCGTGCCGCCGTCGCGATCAAAGTAGGCGTAGCGAAACGTAGCGGCATCGAGAAACGGGTAACGCTGGGCGGCCTCGCGCGAATCAAGCCGTTCGTACTCGAAGCCCATGCGGTCAAGACCGATGCGGAACCGCTCGGCGCCATCGCCGGCAAACTGCGAAATACCGAGCACGCCGCAATTTGCATAGTGCGAAACGCCGAGATCGTCCCATAGCATGTCCCAACTATCGAACGCTTCGGCGATGGCCTGCGCATAGCCGTCGGCTTCGCCATATGCCCGGCGAATCATGCGATGCCGGTCGCCCGATGCGGCGAGCGGATTCGGGATCGAGCCCTGCTCGATCAGCGTGACATCATGCCCCAGTTTGGTGAGCGACCATGCCGTGCTCAGCCCGGCGATTCCCGCGCCAACGATTGCCACACGCATGCCAATCCCCCGGTCGTTGAACGGAGTTCAGTCTAGCAGCGGGAAAAAATAAGCGGTGTTTTACGTGCAATGGCGCGGGTATCGCGGCGTATATCGCCGCATGTATCAGGCTAAATCAACCGACGAATCGCATGACACACGCGCCGCGATATTCAATGCTTGCGATGTGACGCGTCGCGAAGCTTGTCGCGCACTTTCCTCGCCGCGAAGAGCGGCACGTAGTCCTGCACTTTGGCTTGATGGCGATAGTCGGCCAACGTGTCCGCGTACATCTTCGAGACCGTCTCGGTCGGCGTATCGGTCTCTTCCGCGATGCTTCTCACCACTTCTTCCACATTTGGCTCGGGTTGCGACATTGATGTCTCCGGTTAAGCGACGGTCGATAGGCGAATGCAGCCAAACACAGGGCTTTTATTAGAGGATGCGATTTCCGCCGATGCCAATTGAATTGGGCTATCGCGGGTTGCACGCCACAGAGATATTTTTCTTGCGCCACGAAGTTCTCGGGTCTAGCGCAAACTCGCCGACGCCTGCCGACGTGAAATAAACCGAAACACATCATTAAGCACGTCATGGAATAAAACGGCACACTCAGCAGTTCTTGTCCGTGAATAGTGCGTCGCTTAAGCCGCTGAACACGCTGAACACGCTGAACGCGCCATTACAAAGACATTGCAACGATTCTCTCGCCGATCACATCACTCATGAATACGCACACTCAACGTCTGGCCAACCAGACCCACGCTTTGGCGGCCCCGCGATACACGCGCACGGCGATCGCGCTGCACTGGCTCATCGCGTTGCTGATCATCGGCAACGTGGTGCTAGCCTTGAGCGCGGACTCGTTGCCCGACGACTGGGTGCGTCCCGTGATCAATACGCACAAGTCCATCGGCATCACGGTACTGGGCCTCGCGCTAATGCGGATCTTGTGGCGCGTATCGCACAAGCCGCCGCCGCTGCCGCGCGAATTTCCGTCGTGGGAAAAAGTGGCCGCGCATGTCGCGCACTTCGTTCTCTATTTCCTGATGATCGCGCTGCCGCTCTCGGGCTGGCTGCACGACTCGGCATGGAAGGACGCGGCCACGCATCCCATGCGGCTCTTCGATCTGTTTCCCTGGCCGCGCATCGGCTACGTGATGAACCTCGAGCCCGCGTTGAAGGAGACGCTGCATGACCGCTTCGGCGCATTGCATACGTGGCTCGGCTATGCGCTGTACGCGTTGCTCGCCATGCATATCGGCGGCGCGCTGAAGCATGAGTGGATCGATCGCAAATCGGTTCTGAAGCGCATGGTGCCGTGACAGCCGCATCGCTCATTTTCTGAAACGGTAGCAACCATCGACGCTTAGCAATTTTGAAAAAGACCCTGGAACAGGCGTTCGCGCTTGCATCGCCCCGCATCGTGCCGCGCGGCACGACGTGGTTGAGCACGCTGATTCATACGGCCGTCGTCGCTGCATGGCTGCTGTTGTTTGCGCGTGCATTCTTTCTGCACGGCGTGGTTGCGTGGTCGACGGGTATCGCCTACGTGATCTACGACACGTTGCTGCTCGCGTTCGTCACCTGGAAAAGCTTGCCGTTGATGCGCCGTGTGCCGCCGCTCGAGCCCGATTACGATCGGCGCACTCTGCCGGACATGGGCGTGATCGTCGCATCGCATAACGAGGCGGCCGTGCTGCCGGTCACGATCGCGGCGCTGCTGCGGCAGGTGCACGGCCCGGCTCAAATCGTCATTGCCGACGACGGCTCGACCGATCAAACGCACTCGCTCCTCACCGAACGCTTCGGTCTCACCGCGCCTGCCGAGGGCACGCTGAGCGCACCGAGCGCGCTGCATCCGAACCTCTTCTGGCTGCGCATGCCGCACGGCGGCAAGGCGCGCGCGCTGAACGCCGCCATCACGTTGATGACAACGAAAACCGTGATGACCGTCGACGCCGACACGCTGCTCGATGACGACGCCACCTACGCGATGCGCGCCGCTTTTGCGAGCGACGCGAAGCTCGTCGCCGCGGCCGGCATTCTGGTGCCGGTGTGCGGCAAATCGGCGTCGGGCCGCGTGCTGCAATGGTTCCAGACCTACGAATACATGCGCAATTTCATCGCGCGTTTTGCGTGGATGCGCGCCGACAGTCTGCTGCTCGTGTCGGGCGCGTTCGCATCGTTCAAACGCGAGGCGCTGCTGGACGTCGGCGGTTTCGATCCGCAGTGTCTGGTCGAAGACTACGAGCTGATTCACCGGCTGCGCCGTCATTCCGTCGATCACGGCCTCGGCTGGGACGTGCGCGTGATCGGCAACGCGCATGCGCACACGGATGCGCCCGACAACCTCGCCAGTTTCCTGCGCCAGCGCCGCCGCTGGTTCGCGGGCTTCCTGCAAACGCAGTACTGGAATCGCGACATGACCGGCAATCCGCGCTATGGAATGCTCGGCATGCTGATGCTGCCCGTCAAGGCGCTCGACACGATGCAGCCGATCTACGGCCTGACGGCGTTCGGATTGCTGCTCGCTTTTTTGCTGGGCGGTCACGGCGCGATCGTCGCGTCGATCTTCGGCGTGATCGGCGTCAAAACGGCGATCGATCTCGCCTTTTACCTGTGGAGCATCCATCTTTACCGACGCTGGACCGGCACGCGCAGCCGTGCCGGCATGGGGATGGCGATGCTCGCGGCAATCGCGGAGCCGTTCACTTTCCAGTTGCTGCGGCACCTGGGCGCGGCGCTCGGCTGGCTGCATTTTTTGCGCGGCGGACGCTCGTGGGGCGTGCAGCGCCGCACCGGCCTGATAGCCCGCGACGACGCGTAGCGACACCCCCGAGCACCCGGCCGCCGGGCGCGGCGCGATGTCCCGCCCGCCCCAGGCTCCGCCCGGTTCGAGTAGACTGACGGCGATAACGGCCGCCACACGCGGCCTCCTACTCTATCCGCACGTGCACGGAGGCTCCACACTATGCATGCTGTTCCCCCGCTCGAACAAAACACCGTCGAGGCGTCGCCAACGCATGCGGCATCGCCAAAAGCCGCTCCCACACAGGGCCAGGCCGCCAACGACGCGCCGGTTCGCGACCTGCGCCGCGTCGGGATTCACCCGGACTACTGGTATCCGCTCGCGTGGTCACATGAGGTGAAGCGCGGCAAGACGCATGGGGTGACGTTCGCGGGCGATCCGATCGTGCTCGCGCGCACCGAGTCCGGCAAAGTGTTCGCGCTCGAAGACCGCTGCGCGCATCGGCAGGTGCCGTTGCACCAGGGCGTGGTCGATGGCGAATCGATTCGTTGCGGTTACCACGGCTGGACTTACGACTGCTCGGGCAAATGCATCGACGTGCCCTATCTCGGGCGCGAGCGTTTGCCGAACGGCGTGCGCTCGTATCCGTGCCGCGAAGTGGAAGGACTGATCTTCGTATTCCCCGGCGACCCGGCAATGGCCGAGGTTCGGCCGCTGCCCACGCTCGGCTCCGTGTCGGACAAGAAGTACAAGACGCGGCGCTTCGGCCGTCCGGTGAATTGCCACTACTCGTTCATGCACGAGAATCTGATGGACATGAACCATCAGTTTTTGCATCGCCGGCAAATGGGACAGATGCGCGCGCGTTCGCTCGGGCGGCGGCGCGGCGAAGGCTGGGTCGAGGTCGACTATACGTTTGCGCGCATGGCCGGCCAGCAGCCGATCGGCGAGGCTATCGTGTTCGGCCAGAGCCGCAAAACGGGCGGCGACAACGACAAGGACGTGATGACGATCCGCACCGAGTATCCGTATCAGACGCTGCAGATTCGCACGTCGGAGAAGACACTCGTGATGGATCTGTGGATCGTCTATGTGCCGCTCGATCGCGAGCAGCGCACCAATCGCACATTCGGGCTGCTGTCGATTCGCAAGCCCGGAATTCCTGGCGCACTGAACCTCGCGTGGCCGCTGCTGGTGTGGTTCACCGAGCGCATCTTCAAGGAAGACCGCGAAATCGTCGAAGCAGAGCAGCGCGCGCACGATTCGCAGGGCGCGGACTGGAATCACGAGGTGTTTCCCGTTATCAACGATCTGCGCGCGCTGCTGCGCGAATGCGGCTCGCCGGATCAGGTGGTCGGCGCGGGCACCGGGGATACCGAAGTGATCCGCTTCTGGGACTCGCGTCACGGCAGCCCGCTGGCGAAAAGCTGAGCGGAAGCGCGGGGTGGCCTACCGCGGGCGGCTTTGCGCCTGCCCGCGAATGAGTTCATCTCCGCGCCGTAAATAATCCGGCGCGTTCGCGCTGCGATAATGGCAAGTGCTCGCCAATCAGGCGAGCCACCGCTTGCCCAACATCACACACGGGTTTGCGCAAATCGGCATGCGCCGCCGCGCGACCCGTGTACCATTTCGCTTTTTCCGATTTCCGAAGACCGTCTCGTGACCACGCAACAACTCCCCACCGCATCGCGCAAATCCCTCACTCTGCTTCAATTGCTTGGCCTGATCGGCGGCACTGCGCTTATCGCGGCCATCGTGCTCAATCTGGTCGTGTAACGCCGTCATGTACAAGAAGGGCGTAGCGTTGGAGATCCAGTTTTCCCCCGAACGGCTCAACGACGGCGCAGGCGATCCCTACTGGATCGACCTCACGCAAGACGAAGCGCAACGCCTGCTCGACAGCCTGCAGGCGCGCCTCGCAGCGAGCAGCGCAAGCGGCGCGAGCACGGAGGCGCCGCTCGTCGTCAGCCTGGACGAGACGCCGGCTTCACAGCAGCAAAGCGCGCCGGATTCGCCGTCGGCGAATGCCACCAACGCCGCCAACGCCGCCAACCCCGCTTCCGCCGACGACTTCAAGCAGTGGGTCTGCGTGATCTGCGGCTGGATTTACGACGAAGCCGCCGGCTTGCCCGAAGAAGCCATCGCGCCGGGCACACGCTGGGCCGACGTTCCCGCCGACTGGCGTTGCCCGCTGTGCGACGTGGGCAAGGAAGACTTCGCGCTCGTCGAGTTCTAGGCGTCCGGGTAATCGGCGCCCACGGTGGTCGCTTCCCACGCATCGAAATCGCCGCGCATGAAGTCGAGCTTCTTGCGCGCGAGTTCGAGCGCGGTCTTGCCGAGCAGCAAACGCAGAGGCGGCTTGTCCGATAGCGCGGCGTCGATAATCGCTTGCGCCGCGCGCACCGGATCGCCCGCCTGGTTGCCGCTGCGCGCTTCCGTCTGCTTGCGGCGCTCGCCGGCGGTGGCCGCGTAGTCGTCGATGACGGTGGCCGACTGCTTCATCGACGCACCGGCCCAATTCGTGCGGAACGGACCGGGCTCCACGATCAGCACGTCGATGCCGAGCGGCTTGACCTCGGCGGCGAGCGTTTCCGACAGACCCTCCACCGCATATTTCGTCGCGTGGTAATAGCCGGTCGCCGCGAAACTCGCGAGCCCGCCAATCGACGATACGTTGACGATCAGACCGCTACGCTGCTCGCGCATGACCGGCAACACGGCTTTCGTGATGTCGACGAGACCGAACACGTTGGTCTCGAACATCGCCCGCACTTCCGCGTCTTCGCCTTCTTCGATTGCCGCCAGATAGCCGTAGCCGGCGTTATTCACGAGCGCGTCGATGCGGCCAAAACGCTGCTTTGCCTGTGCGACGACCTCCGCGATCTGCGCGCGGTTCGTCACGTCGAGCGGCAGAACGAGCGCGCGCTCGCCGTGCGGCTCGGCAATGTCTTTTACTTTCGATGCATCGCGTGCCGTGACCACGGCGCGCCAGCCGCGCTCGAGCACCAGCTTCGCGAGTTCGCGGCCAAAGCCGGTCGAACAGCCGGTGATCAGCCAGACGGGATTGTCTCGATTCATCATGTGGGAAAACTCCTGTTGATGGTCTGCGACATAGCCTCGCGCCTTTCTTTTTACTGACGCCTCGAAAGTTGTTCGCGCGAAGAAGGGGGCTTTGATTCTAGTCGCAGCGCGGCAAGCCTGCTTGCAGCGCCGCCATCAACGCGCCCGCACGGTGCGCGTGTACGACGCGATCATCGTGGCGAGTTCCTGCGCGGCGGGCGTGAGCGGAATCGCGGCGCGTTGCAACAGGCAGACGGTTTGCTCGATAGCGCGCTCGCGGACGTCGATCGTGGTCAGCGCGCCGGCAAACGCGCCCTGTGTTGCGACAATCGACGACTCCAGCGACAGGCAATCCGTTGCGCCGACGAGATGCAGCGTCTCGTACAAACCTTCGACGGTCGCGACGATTTTCGGCGGCGGCAAACCGTGGCTTTCGAACAGATGATTCAGTCGATTGACTTGCGGATCGTCGGTGAGATTCGGCGAGCGCGTGGCGATCCATGTGCAATCGGCGAGATCGGCAAGCGAGCGAGCCCGCGCCTTCGGATGACCCTTGCGGCAGACGATCACTGGATCGGAGCGATACAGCGGCGCGACGGAAAGATCAGCGGTATCCGTGTGCTTCGACACTAGCGCGACTGCGAAGTCGAGCGTGCCTTCGCGAATCCACGAAATCATCATGCGCGATGTGCCGGTGCGCAGATGCAGCGCCACTCGCTCGAAGCGCGTGCGGAACTGCATCAGCACGGGCGCCAATGCATCGACTAACGGTTCGGTCGTCATGCCGAACGTGACCTCGCCCGCGTAGTCGCCGCGCAATTGCTGCACCTCCTGCTCGGCGCGCTCGCACTCGCCGATAATCGCGCCCGCTCGCTGCAAGAGCCGCTGGCCGAGCGCGGTCAGCGCGATGCCGCGATTCGTTCGGATGAAAAGCGTCGCGCCCAACATCGATTCCAGGTTCTGCAACTGCTGCGTGATGCCGCTTTGCGCGACGCCGAGTGCACGCGAGGCCGCGCGCAAGCTGCCATGTTCGGCGACGGCCTTGAAGGCCCGCAGTTGGGAGATCGTCAACGCCATTGGAGCGTCCGTGGTTCACTGCCGGTGATCGGCAAAAGTGATCATGATAGTCCGAAGCTGACTTCTATGAAGCGGCGCAGCGGCATACGATGGGCTCGCCGTGTTCCGTCCACTTCGACAACTTCCGCTCCCATGAAACTGCCTCTGATGATGATCGTAAGCGCCGCGCTGGCCCTCAGCAGCGGCGCGTTTGCCGCCGGGTCCGACACGCTGCGCCTCGGCATCGACCCGAGCTATCCGCCGATGGATTCGAAGTCGCCCGACGGCAGCCTCAAAGGCTTCGACGTCGACCTCGGCAATGAAATTTGCCGCCGCATTAAAGCGCGTTGCCAATGGGTCGAGCTCGAATTTTCGGGGATGATTCCCGCGCTGCAGGCACGCAAGATCGACGCGATTCTTTCGTCGATGGCGATCACGCAGAAACGCGAGCAGCAGATTCTATTTACGTCGAAGCTCTTTCAATTCAAATCGCGGCTGATCGCGCGGCAAGGCTCGCCGCTCGCCGCGGGCTTGCAGGCGCTCTCGGGCAAACAGATCGGCGTGCAATCGGGCACGCAGTTCGAAGGTTATGCGCTGAAGAACTGGACGCCGCTCGGCGCGCATGTCGTCGCGTACAAGAGCCAGGACGAGGTGTTCGCCGACTTGCAGAATGGACGACTCGACGGCGCGCTGCTCGGCTCGGTGGAAGCGGACTTCGGCTTTTTGCGCACGCCGTCCGGCAAGGGCTTTGCGTTTGTCGGCGAACCGCTTTCGATGGGCGATCGCGGCACGGGCATCGGCTTGCGCAAGGACGAGACGGCAGTGCAGGCGTCGATGAACGCCGCGATTGCCGCGATGCTGAAAGACGGCACCTATGCGCAGATCGCGAAAAAGTACTTCGACTTCGACCCGTACGGCAATTGATGCCCGCGCGTTCCGCTCTTTAACTCCACGCTCGTCTCTCATGAACAAGCAATCGCATCCGCTCATTTCGCCGGCAATCGGCACGCAGCGCGAACTCGTATCGTTTCACTTCGGCGCGCCAGGCAGCGGCGAGAAGATTTATATCCAGTCGTCGCTGCATGCCGACGAAACGCCAGCGATGCTGACCACGCTTCTATTGAAGCGTCGTTTGATCGAACTTGAAAAGCAGGGCGCGCTGAATGCCGAGATCGTGCTCGTGCCCGTGGCTAATCCCGTCGGACTCGGGCAGTACGTACTCGGACAATTTATCGGGCGCTTCGACCTTGCAAGCGGCAAGAACTTCAACCGGCATTTTCTGCGGCTGACGAAACTTGTCGCGCAAGCGCGCGCAGCGCTAGGTTCGGACGCCGCCGAAAACGTGCGGATCGTTCGTCGTCTGATTGCTGACGAACTGGCCGCGCAAAAGCCGTTGACCGAGTTCGAGTCATTGCAATTGGCGATGCTAAAGCTCTCGTTCGATGCAGACGTCGTGATCGATCTGCATTGTTCGCTCGAGGCCGCGATGCATCTCTACACGAGCGAGGCGGCGTGGCCTCAAGTCGAACCGTTCGCGCGCTATCTTGGCGCAGAGGCGTCGCTGCTGGCGACGAACTCGGGCGGCGAGGCGTTCGACGAAACGCATAGCCTGCTGTGGTGGGAATTGCAGCAACATATGCCCGCCGACAAGCCGGTGCCTACCGGCACGATTGCAGTGACTGTCGAATGCCGCGGCCAGCGCGACGTTTCATACGAAGCGGCACAGCACGACGCCGATGCGATCGTCGACTATCTCGTGTGGCGCAAGGCGATTCGGCTGGAAGCGAAGCCGCTGCCGCCGTTGCTGACTCCTGCGACGCCGCTTGCCGGAAGCGAGCAGTTCTATGCGCCCGTGAGCGGCATTCTCGTGCATCGCGCGAAGATCGGCGAGACGATTCGCGTCGGTCAACCGTTGTTCGATATTGTCGATCCGCTGACGGACGAAACCACTACGTTGACGAGCAATACGGAAGGCGTGTTTTACATGCGTCGCGCGATTCGCTTTGTGACGGCGGGCGCGCCGCTGGGGCGTGTGACGGGGACGCGGGCGTTTAGAACGGGGGTGTTGTTGGGGGCGTGATGACAGCAGCTTCGTGCGAACTCTGCTTGCAATCAACAGAGGCTGCGGCCAGACGCGCCAACACCGCGCACGCGCAACCGCAGCCGAAGCCTCAACCTAACCCGCCTTAACTTGCCACCAACACCGGCGCAATCGCAGCCGGATCGCTAATACTCGGCCGCCCATTTCCACGTGACCCGCAACGCGGCGCGAGAAGCTGTCGTCATCGTTGCTGGTTATCGTCAAGTCATACCAGTGATGGCTCGCTGCCAGCACCCAAGCCTCTTCGATATGCGCGCCCGGCGGCACGATCACCGGACGCGGACGTGCGCCATACGCGTTATCCGTCACCGTCAAACGCGCGAAGCTGCCGCCCTTGTTGCTGAACTTGAGGAACACGTTGCCGTTCGCGACATCGTATTGCACCTTCACTTCGGGCTCCGCCGGTTTGCCATTGTGATGACCGCCGGCAAGCTGCTCCGCCTGCGCATTGCTCCCGACATTGCCCGCGAACTTGCGCACGAAACCATTCGGACCGAACACCTGAAAAGCGTAGACGCCGTTCGTCGATGTCAGATCGAACGACTCGCTGAGCGACTTGCCCGCTTCAACGGTGTAACGCCAGGGACCGTCCGTGCGATTCGTCGAGTACACATAGAAATGCGCGCCCTGGTCGCCGGTATTGCCGAATGAAATTTCGAACGCGTTCTGCTTCCCGTCCGCGTGGCCGTTCACATGCAATTCATACGGCAAGGCGCGCGCGAAACGAATGCCGCTTTCCTGCGGATCGATTGAGCCGGGCGTCGCGGGCACGGTCGGTTTCGGCTGCGTCGCGCACTGGTTGTCGGCAATGGTCTTGTAGTTGCTCGTGTCGGGCAGCGGCGGAATGCGCGAGTCGGGCGTGCGGAAATCGAACGCTGTCGTCAGGTCGCCGCACACCGCGCGACGCCATGCGGTGATGTTCGGCTCATACACGCCAAAGCGCGTTTCGATGAAGCGAATCACCGACGTGTGATCGAACACCTGCGAGCACACAAAGCCGCCCTTGCTCCACGGCGAGACGATCGTCATCGGCACGCGCGGGCCGAGGCCGTACGGCAGTCCGTCGGCCGTATAGCTGCCGCCGCGTCCCGGATTGACCACGTTGTGAATTTCGCCTTCCGTGCTGACCGTCGACTTGCCTTGCGCGGCCGTGGTTGCCGGTTGCGGCGGCACGAGGTGATCGAAGAAGCCGTCGTTCTCGTCGTACATGATGAAGAGCACGGTCTTGCTCCACACCTCGGGGTTCGACGTCAACGCATCCAGAATCTGCGACGTATATTCGGCGCCATACGCCGGCGTGTATTTCGGATGCTCCGAGTACGCGGCGGGCGGGCACAGCCACGACACTTGCGGCAGCTTGTTCGCGAGCACGTCGGCCTTCAGATCGTCGATGGTGCGTACGGTTTGGGCGCGCTCATACAACGGCGAGCCAGGCTGCGCGTTGATGAAGTTGCTGAAGTTTTGCAGGATGTTGGTGCCGTAGTTGCCGTTCAGCGGATCGGCGCCGGTCAGACCCTGCTGATAGATCTGCCACGAAATGCCGGCGGCTTGCAGGCGCTCGGGGTACGTGGTCCACGAAAGCAACTGATAGTTCGGTGGGCCGTCGCCGTCCACCCAGTCGTTGTTGTCGAGCAGCGGTCCGCCGAACTTGGCCGTCGGGTCGACCGTGCCGCTCATCAGATACGAGCGGTTCGGATGCGTCGGCCCGGGCATCGAGCAGAAATACGCGTCGCAGATCGTGAACGCATCGGCGAGCGCATAGTGGAACGGAATGTCGCTGCGCAGGTGATAGCCCATCGTCATGTCGGTCTTGGTCGCGGGCCACTGGTCGTAGCGGCCGCCGTCTATCGCGGCATGCGTCTTGTACCAGCTATGATCGAGGTCGCCCACGCATTGCGCGCTTGTGGTCGACGTATCCAGATGGAAGGGCAGCACAGGCTTCGTGGGGTCCGCCTTCGACGGCTGATACCAGACCGGCTTGCCGTTCGGCAGCGGAATCGGGAAGCGGTCGTTGTAGCCGCGCACGCCGCGCATATGGCCGAAGTAGTGGTCGAACGAACGGTTTTCCTGCATGAACACGACGATGTGCTCGACATCGTGAATCGTGCCCGTGCGCGAAAACGCGGGAACGGCCAACGCATTGCGAATCGACTCGGGCAGCGCGGTAAGCGCAGCGGCAGCGCCGGCGGACGAAGCCACGGTCTGCAGGAAACGGCGACGGCTATTTGATGTCATGGAATATCACCTTCTGCGGGGGGAAGAATAGCGCGCCACGCGCGCCAAGGGAATCGGTCAGTTGCTGTTCGCGCTGTCGCCCGGTGCATAACGCATGACGGGCGCGACCTGCTGGCTGTCGGCGGCGAGGCTGGCTTGCACGTTCTGCGTGATGGCGTCGGATGCGAGAGCGGGATTCGCGGCGAGCGACGACGATGCATTCGGAATAGCGGCTGCGGACAATGCCGCGGAAGATGGCGCATCGGGCGAAGCATCAACATTCGATGAAGAAGACGCATTGGCCGATGCGGAGTCATCCGCGCCGCAGCCGCTTAATGCACACGTTAATGCGCACGTTGCGAGCGCAACGAAAAAGGCACTCACGAGGCGTTTGTCTCTTCTCATGTCGGCATCCGGTTTTGTGAAAGCGGATGCAGTCTCCAACCCTTTCAAGAAATAATTGTGAAACGTTTGCGAGTGGGAAAAATGACTCGCGTTTGTGAGTTCTTCGAAAGGAACCGGAAAGTGATAAGTAGGAGAATGGACACGCTAATGCCTT
This sequence comes from Paraburkholderia graminis C4D1M, assembly GCF_000172415.1. Lineage (GTDB taxonomy): Bacteria > Pseudomonadota > Gammaproteobacteria > Burkholderiales > Burkholderiaceae > Paraburkholderia > Paraburkholderia graminis. Next base: position 191,118 of record NZ_ABLD01000002.1, on the reverse strand, counting down.
CCATCGCAAGATCACTCACGCCATGACACGCATTGAACGACCTTTCGACATGCCGCGGCTCGAAGACGAATGGCTCGAGGCAGACGGCTTCGGCGGCTTCGCGTCGGGGACCGTGGGCACCGAGCGCACGCGCCGCTATCACGCATTGCTGCTGGCGGCCACGCGCGCGCCAGGCGGGCGCGTCGTGCTGGTCAACGGCGTGGAAGCCTGGCTCGAAGCGGACGGCGAGCGCTATCCGCTCAGCATGCAGCGCTACATGCCCGACCTGCTGTATCCCGATGCGAGCGCGAATCTGCTGGCGTTCAGCACGGAGCCGTGGCCGACGTGGCGCTTTCAGTTCAATGCGCAGATCGTCATCACGGCCGAAGTGTTCGTCAGCAAGGCGACCTGCGAAACGGTATTGCGCTGGCAATGGGAACGTCCGCAGGCGGCGACGCCAACAGACGCGCTTACGCTGAAGGTCAGGCCGTTGCTGTCCGGCCGCGACTATCACGCGCTGCATCACGAGAACGCGGCGTTCAACTTCGGCGCGCAAATCAGCGACGACGCGCGCAACGTAAGCTGGCAACCCTACGGCGATCTGCCGCGCATTCATGCCGCGACGAATGGCAGCTACGCGCACGCGCCGGACTGGTATCGCAACTTCTGCTACGTTCGCGAGCGCGAGCGCGGGCTGGATTTCAGCGAAGACCTCGCGACGCCCGGCGTATTCAGCTTCAATCTCGCGAATGAGCAAGCGGTCATGATTCTCAGCGCATCGGATGCGACACAAACACACGTAACCGCATCGCGCCACGCAGAAACCCTCGCCGAAACCGAACAACAACGCCGCGATGCATTAGGCTCGCGCCTGCAACGTTCCGCCGACGCCTACGTCGTGCAGCGTAACGAGGGCCGCACGATACTCGCGGGCTTCCCCTGGTTCACCGATTGGGGCCGCGACACGTTCATCGCCATGCGCGGCTTGCTGATCGCATCGGGCCGTCTGGATGCTGCCGAGGCGATCCTGCTCGAATGGGCGGGCACGTTGTCCGAGGGCATGCTGCCCAATCGTTTCCCCGATTACGGCGACACGCCCGAATACAACTCCGTCGATGCGTCGCTGTGGTTCATCGTCGCCGTGCACGACTATCTGTCGACGGATCACGCGGGCGCGGCAACCAGGGCGCGTCTCCAGGCCGCCGCTGACGCGATCCTCGCCGGCTATACGCAAGGCACGCGCTTTAACATCAAGGCATCGGCGGAGGACGGTTTGTTGTGCGCGGGCGTCGCAGGCATGCAGCTCACGTGGATGGACGCGAAGGTCGGCGATTGGGTCGTGACACCGCGCATCGGCAAGCCGGTCGAAGTGCAGGCGCTGTGGATCAACGCATTGCGCATTGCAGCAACGTGGAATGCGCAATGGCAACAACCGGCCGACCGCGCATGGCAGGCGTTCCGCGAGCGTTTCGTCGACCCGTCGACACAGGCGCTTTTCGATAACATCGACGTCGATCATGTCAGCGGCACAGCGGACCGCGCGATTCGTCCGAATCAGATTTTCGCGGTCGGCGGGCTGCCGTTCGCGTTGCTCGAAGGCGCGGCGGCGCGCGCCGTGGTCGATCAGGTCGAAGCGCAATTGCTGACACCGCTCGGCTTGCGCACGCTCGCGCCGTCGGACCCGGCTTATCGCGGCCGCTACAGCGGCTCCCCTTACGAACGCGACGGCGCCTATCATCAGGGCACGGCGTGGCCGTGGCTGCTCGGTCCATTCGTCGAAGCGTGGCTGCGCGTGCGCGGCAACACCGACGAAACGCGCCGCGAAGCTCGAACGCGTTTTCTCGATCCGCTGTACGCGCATCTCGATCACGCGGGGCTCGATCACCTTTCCGAAATCGCCGACGGCGATTTGCCGCACGCGCCCGCCGGCACGCCGTGGCAGGCGTGGTCGCTCGGCGAATTGCTGCGCGTCGAGCATTTGCTTGCCGGGTTGGATCGCCACATCGCGTAAACCGCGCTACGATGTGTGTCCCACCGCCAAGCCCGACGCAAGGAAGCTGTCATGCCACCGCTGCGCGCTGCGAATCTGTTCGCCACTGTTGAAGGTTCACGTCTGCATTCGGTGGATTGTGCCCACTGGCAGCGCTGGGGCCCGTACCTCAGCGAGCGTCAATGGGGCACCGTGCGCGAGGATTACAGCGCGGACGGTACTGCGTGGGACTACTTTCCGCACGACCATGCGCGCAGCCGCGCATACCGTTGGGGCGAGGACGGCATTGCCGGTTTCGGCGACGACACGCTGAGCTGGTGCGTGTCGCTTGCGCTGTGGAATCGCAAAGACCCGATCCTGAAAGAGCGGCTCTTCGGTGTCACGAACGCGCAGGGCAATCACGGCGAGGACGTGAAGGAGCTGTACTTCTATCTCGACGGCACGCCGACGCATTCGTACATGCGCATGCTGTACAAGTACCCGCACGCGGCTTATCCGTATCAGGATCTGATCGAGGAAAACGCGCGGCGCGGCGGCGACATGCCGGAGTACGAAGTTCTCGATACGGGCGTGTTCGACGACTTGTGTTACTTCGACGTGCAGGTCGAATACGCGAAGCACGCGCCCGACGACATCGTGATGCGCGTTACAATCGAGAATCGCGCGGACGAACCCGCATCGCTCGATGTGCTCCCGCAAATCTGGGCGCGCAATTCGTGGTCGTGGAAACCGAACACGGACAAGCCGTCGCTTGCAGCAGGCACGGACCACGAAGGCCGCGCGCAGTTGATCGGCCATCAGCATGGGCATGAACCGATTGTCGTCACCGCGTGGTCGAAGGACGCGCCGCACATCGCGTGGCTATTCTGCGAGAACGACACGAACGTAAAGCGCCTCTTCAATATGGAAGGCGAGGGTCCGTTCAAGGACGGCTTCAACGATTACCTCGTGCATGGCGATCAGCACGCGGTGCGCCGCGACCGCGGCACGAAGGCGGGCGCGCATGCGCCAATCGAACTCGGTCCGCATGGGCGCGCGGTCGTGTATATGCGCTGGCGTCCGGAGGCGACGCCCGACGAAGTGCCGTTCGACGCCGACGCGCTCTTTGCAAAGCGTATCGCCGAAGCCGACGAGTTCTACGGCGCGCTGCAACGCGACATGAACGATCCGGACGCGCGTCTCGTGCAGCGCCAGGCGCTCGCGGGCATGCTGTGGTCGAAGCAGTACTACCGGTACGACGTGCATCGCTGGATCGAAGGCGATCCGTTGCAGCCTCAACCGGCGGCCGCGCGCAAACGTGGACGCAACGCGGACTGGATGCACCTGTGCAATGCGGACATTGTGTCGATGCCGGACAAGTGGGAGTACCCGTGGTACGCGTCGTGGGATCTCGCGTTTCATGCGGCGGCGTTTGCGTTAATCGACCCCGCCTTCGCGAAACGTCAATTGCTGCTGCTGGTGAAAGACCGCTATCAGCATCCGAATGGACAACTGCCCGCTTACGAGTGGGCGCTAGGCGACGCGAATCCGCCGGTTCACGCGTGGGCCGCGTGGCGCGTGTACGAGATCGACCGCGCGCTCACCGGCAAGCCCGATCGCGATTTTCTCGAGCTCATTTTTCATAAACTGCTGCTCAACTTTTCGTGGTGGGTGAACCGCAAGGACGCCGACGGTCACAACATTTTTCAGGGCGGTTTTCTTGGGCTCGACAACGTGGGCATCTTCGATCGTTCGTCGCCGCTGCCCACGGGCGGCCACATCGATCAGGCGGACGGCACCGCGTGGATGGCCGCGTACGCACTCGACCTCATGCGTATCGCGCTGGAACTTGCGTATGCGAACCATGTGTTTGTCGACATCGGCGTAAAGTTCTTCGAGCACTTCCTGTATATCGCGCAAGCCGTGAGTTGCGACGACGGCTGCGATACCGGACTATGGGACAGCGAGGACGAGTTCTTCTACGACAAGCTGCGCCTGCCTGACGGCACCAGTGTTCCAATGCGCGTGCGCTCGATCGTCGGGCTCATTCCGCTTTTCGCGGTGCATGTACTCGAAGAGCGCCTGCATGGCGAATTGCCCGGATTGCGCGAGCGGCTCGTGTGGTTCCTCAAGCATCGGCCGGATCTCGCGAAGCTCGTCTCGCGCTGGAACGAGCCGGGTAAGGGCAATGCGCTGCTGCTGTCGGTGTTGCGCGGACATCGGATGAAAGCGCTGTTGCGGCGCGCACTCGACGAAAGCGAATTTCTCTCCGATCACGGCGTGCGCGCACTGTCGCGATACCACCGCGATCATCCGTTCGTGTTCGATCACAACGGCAACAGCTTCACGGTCAAATATCTGCCGGCTGAATCGGATACGCGCGTGTTCGGCGGCAATTCGAACTGGCGCGGTCCGGTGTGGATGCCCGTCAATTATCTGTTGATCGAATCGCTCTACGAATTTCACCGCTATTACGGCGACGAATTCCGCGTCGAATATCCGACGGGCTCGGGAAAGACCTTGTCGCTGTCCGAAATCGCCGATGAACTCGCGCGCCGCGCGACCACGCTGTTCCTCAAGAACCGTGACGGCGAGCGTCCGGTCATGGGCGCCTACCCGTTGCTGCAAGCGGACCCGCGTTCGAGCGATCTGATTCTGTTCCACGAATACTTCCACGGCGACAACGGGCGCGGCGTCGGCGCTTCGCATCAAACCGGTTGGACCGGGCTTGTCGCATTGCTGCTGCAACCGCGTGAGATGGCCGCATCGGGCAGCGTGCCGCTTGCGGGCGAGCCTGGGCGCGCGCCGATTCCGGCAGCGCCGTCGGCTCCGGCGCGGCCCACGGAGCCCGCGGTCGAACCTGAAACGGTTTCCGCGCTGGCGAGCAGTGCGGTCAAATAGCGCGTGACCGTTGTTGAACTGTGTGGGGGCGGGCGCGGTCTTCTCTCTATTGCCACGTCCGTTTCATTGGCTTACTCGAGTGAATCCCATGTCGACTCCATCGAATCCCCAAGCCGCTAATTCTCCGAACGCGGATGCCAACGGCAACCTTGCCGCGCCGCGCAGTTGCAAAGTGAGTGCAAGCGCGCACGGCGAGCCGCCGTCGCCCGCCGGCAAGCGTCCGGCGCCGCCATGCACGCTGGTCATCTTCGGCGCGGGCGGCGACCTCACCAAGCGCCTCCTGATGCCCGCGCTCTACAACCTCGCCGTGGATGGCCTGCTCGACGGCGGCATGCAGATTGTCGGCGTGAATCACGGCGAGCGCGAAACGAGCGCATGGTGCGAGGAGCTGCACCAGTCGCTGCAAAAATTCGCCGCCGACAAAGCCAGCACTTTCCACGCCGGTAAGCTCGACGACAGCGCATGGGATTGGGTCGCGCAGCGCCTCACCTACATGGCCGGCGATTTCGACACGCCCGACACCTTCGCGCGTCTGAAGCAAAAGCTCGCTCAGGCGCCCGGCGGCAATGTGATTTTTTATCTGGCCGTGGGCTCGCGCTTCTTCAAACCGATCGTCGAACATCTGGGCGAGACCGGTTTGCTGAAAGAGGACGGCGGCTTTCGTCGTATCGTGATCGAGAAGCCGTTCGGCACCGACCTCGCATCGGCGCGCGATCTGAACGCGCACATTCTTTCGCAGGCGAAGGAATCGCAGATCTATCGCATCGATCATTTTCTCGGCAAGGACACGGTGCAAAGCATTCTTGCCGTGCGCTTTGCTAACGCGCTGTTCGAGCCTGTGTGGCGGCGCGAATATATCGACAGCGTGCAGATCACGGCGGCTGAAACGATCGGCGTGGAAGGGCGCGGCAAGTTCTACGAGCAGACCGGCGCGTTTCGCGACATGGTGCCGAACCACCTGTTCCAGTTGCTCGGCATGGTGGCGATGGAGCCGCCCAATTCTTTCGACGCAGAAGCCGTGCGCAATAAAAAAGCCGAGATCTTCGACGCGATCTTGCCGCTCACACCGAACGACGTCGTATTCGGTCAATACGAAAAAAGCGCTACGGGTGTGGGTTATCGCGAGGAACCGGACGTCGCGCCGGACAGCAAGACGGAAACGTATGCGGCCGCGCGCGTGTTCGTCGAAAACTGGCGCTGGGCCGGCGTGCCTTTCTATTTGCGCACGGGCAAGCGGCTTGCGGTGCGGCGCACTGAAATCTCCGTGCAACTGAAGCCGGTGCCGTTCCGTCTGTTTCGCGACACGCCCGTCGACGCGCTCACGCCGAACGTGCTGACGCTGCGTATCGATCCCGCGCACGGCACGAGCTTCGACTTCAACGTCAAGACGCCGGGCCCGGTGATGCAGATCGGCCCGGTGCAGTCTTCGTTCAACTATGGAGACTTCTTCGCGGAGCGTGCGAACGTCGGCTATGAAACGCTGCTGTACGACTGCATGCTCGGCGACGAGACGCTGTTTCAGCGCGCCGACAGCATCGAGACGAGCTGGTGCGCGGTGGACGATGTGCTGCATCCGAAAACGGGCGGCGCGATGCCCGTGCACGGCTATGCGGCCGGCAGTGAAGGGCCCGCCGAAGCCGATGCGCTGCTCGCACGCGACGGCCGCGCGTGGCGGCCATTAAAGACCAATGCAATCGAAAAGAAGTGAACGCGCTCGGTAAAACCACATCAACGGGGGGCAACATGGCGGCATCGAAAGACAAGGCAGCAACGCGTAACGAACGGATTCTTGCAATCGACGTCGGCGGCACTGGATTGAAAGCGGCGATCATCGACGCAAACGGTCAGATGCAAACCGAGCGCTTGCGCGTGGCGACGCCGCATCCGTGCACGCCGCAGCAACTCGTCGATGCGTTGGCAAAACTCGTCGAGCCATTGATCGCGAAGGCGCCGGCGCAGTTGATGTCGATCGGCTTTCCCGGCGTGGTCCGCAACAACCGCATTCTGACCGCGCCGCATTTCGGCGTGGAAGGATGGCGCGACTTTGCGCTTGCCGATCTGCTCGCGCAAAAACTGGGCGGCTTGCCCGCGCGCATGATCAACGACGCCGAAATGCAGGGCTTCGCCGCGATAGAAGGCAAGGGCATCGAATTCGTGTTGACGCTCGGCACCGGCGCGGGAACCGCGCTCTTTCGCGACGGCGAGTTGATGCCTCATCTCGAACTCGCGCATCATCCGGTCAGCAAGAAAGGCGTGGCTTACGACGAGTACATCGGCGACGCGGCGCGCGAAAAAGCCGGGAATAAACGCTGGAATAAGCGTGTTCACAAAGTGATCGGCATTCTCGAATCGCTCGTGAATTACGACAAGCTATGGATTGGCGGCGGCAACGCGGCGCGGCTGACATTCGATTTGCCCGCGAACGTTGCAACCGTTTCGAACGATGCGGGTATTGAAGGCGGCGCGCGCTTATGGCATCCGCGGTCGGTGCGCGAAACGCGGCAATTGCCTGAAGCGAATGCACGCACGGGTAAGTTCAAATAGATCTCAACTGGCGCGAATGGCCGGGAGCAAACAACAATGATTCGACGGGCTTACGTTGGCGCTGCGCGGCGCATGATTTCGTTGAGCGTCGGCGCGATGCTGACGTTCGCCGTTGCTCACGCCTATGCCGCCGAGGCTTTCACATTGAGCTCCCCCGGTTTGGCCGATGGCGGCACGCTCGAATCGACGCATGCGGCCAGCGCGAATAACTGCGGCGGCGGCAACGTGTCGCCCGCGCTGCAATGGCGCAACGTGCCGGCCGGCACAAAGAGTTATGCAGTGACGATCTTCGATCCCGATGGCGCCAAAGGTCTCGGCATCGTGCATTGGGTGCTATACGGCATTGCGTCTTCGGTGACCGCGCTTGGCGAGGGAGCCGCGCCGTTGCCTGGAAGCGTCGCCGGAACGAACCGCACGGGCGGCCCTGGCTATTACGGCCCGTGTCCGCCGGTCGGCGAGGTGCCGCATCACTATGTCGTGCAGATCTACGCGCTCGATCTCGCGCCGGATGCGTTGCCGGCCGGTCTGACGAGAGACGCGCTGCTCGCCGCCATGAAGGACCATGTGATTGCGGCCACCAGCACGGTGCTCAGATACGGGCGATGATCGCAGCGCGCGTGTTGCGGCTCGCGATCACTCGCCATACTGACTGCCACGTTTAACGCGCCGCATCGCCCCAACGATATTCGACGCTGGCTTCGTCGAGTTGCTTCTTGATGTCGTCGTCGAGCACGAGTTCGGATGCGGCGAGCGTGTCGCTCAGTTGCTCGGCGCGGCTCGCACCGATAATCGCGGACGTGATGAGCGGATTCGCCAGAACCCACGCGAGCGAAACGCGTGTGAGCGATTCGCCGGTCGGCTCGACAATGCTCTTGAGCCGCTCGATCGTTTCGAATTCGCGGTGATGCCAGTAGCGCTCCTGATACATCGCGCCCGCCTTGCCGACGCTTTCGGTGAAGCGGCCCGACGCAGGCGCTGCATCGAGCTTGTGCTTGCCGGTCAGCAAGCCGCCCGCGAGCGGGTTGTATGGCATCACGGCGAGTTCCTCTTCGGCGGCGAGCGGCAGCAGTTCGCGTTCGATCTGGCGGAACAGCAGGTTATAACGCGGCTGCACGGAGACGAAGCGCGCGACGCGCAGCACGTCCGCGCGGCCGAGTGCGCGCGCGAGCCGATACGCGAGAAAGTTCGACACGCCGATGTAGCGCGCCTTGCCCGAACGCACGATCACGTCGAGCGCTTCTAGCGTTTCGTCGAGCGGCGTGTTGGCGTCGTCGGAATGCAGTTGATAGAGGTCCACGTAGTCGGTGCCGAGACGCTTTAGCGAGGCGTCGATGGCATCGAGCAGATGCTTGCGCGACGCGCCCTGATCCCACGCGGAAGGGCCCATTTTGCCGACTGCCTTGGTGGCCAGAATGAAGCGATCGCGCTTGCCCTTCAGCCAGCGCCCGACGATTTCCTCCGTGCGTCCCGCGTTGTCCTCGCCGCCGCCGAGCGGATAAACATTGGCGGTGTCGATGAAGTTCACGCCGGCATCGGCGGCTGTGTCGAGAATGCGGCGCGAAGCGTCTTCCTCGGTTTGCAGGCCGAACGTCATGGTGCCGAGACACAGGCGGGAAACAGTCAGCCCTGTGCGGCCGAATTTGCGGTATTGCATGCTCAACTCCGAATGGGACCAAACGATTGCGATGGAGAACACTGCGAGAAACGAGCAAAGAGGATAAACGCAAAACGAGAGTCGCGTTCGCGAGCGCTCCGCGTGCATTCAAATCGTAAGCATGCGTGGTTGCGTGCGCGCGAATGGCCGCTCACGCTAGAATCGTTGCAGTTGATTCATCCCCGCGATGACACGCGCCATGACCACCATCGGAGCACAACAATGAAAACGTCGCGCCGCCATTTTTTATTGATGAGTGTGAGCGCCGGCTCTTCGCTCATGATGTCGCGCGTGGGCTTCGCCGCCAGCGCAAACGCAAATGTACTCAGCGAGACCGACCCGCAAGCGCAAGCGCTCGGCTATAAGGAAGACGCGTCGAAGGTCGACAAAGCGAAGTATCCGCAATACGCAGCGGACCAGAAATGCAGCACATGTTCGCTGTTTCAGGGCAAGGCTGCGGATGCCTACGGCGGCTGTACCTTGTTCGGCGATAAGCAGGTCGCCGCGCCAGGATGGTGCAGTTCGTATACGAACATGTGACGCGTGCGGGCCAATATTCGTCAGATCAGCTTGGGATCAGCTTCACATCAACGCATCGGTCTGCACGCGCGGTTCTGAATGGTCATGTCAGCTCGTGCGGTGTCAGTTCTTATCCGCCATTCATTCTGCTTCAGTTTCCGCCGACGCCCGTGGCGCGCGCCTCATGTGAAACTCTCTTTCATCTTCGCTCACGACTTCGAAGCCGAGCCGTTCGTAAAGACGCCGCGCCGGATTGCCCTTGAGCACCTTGAGCGTGACGGGCAAGGTCGCGGCGTCGGCGTCGCGCAGCACCGTGCGCAGCGCTCGTTCGCCGATGCCGCGCCCTTGCAGTGCCGGCGCGATCTGCAATTGAACGACTCGCCATTCGGTATCGGAACGATGCGCCTTGAGCAAACCGGCAGGCGTGCCGTCGACGCAAATCACGCGCGCCGCGTCGTAACGATGCAGCAAACGAGCGCGATGCTCGGCGTCGTCCGCGGGTTCGCCGACGCGCGCGAGATGCTCGGTCATCGTCGCCTTGCGCAGTTCGAAGAGAAAAGTTTCGTCGTCGGCGGAAGCGGGGCGCAGGGTTATCGCAGGTTGGTGGTCGGACATGTCGAGGCGTGCGGGCGCGCGGGCCGTTAGTAAGAATGGGCGCGAATTGTCATGCTGCCTGCGCGTTTTTACCATGCATCGGCGTGTGAACGTGCTCGCTTGCGCAGTTGATCGACGTGTATCGCAGCTCACGCGACTGTCGACAACACGATGCACCACCGCGGCTTTACCCGCGACGCATCAAGCGCCGCCGATGCTTCGCCGTTCGCAGACCGCGCTACGTTTGCACTTTATGGTGCTCGACGGAAGCCGTGCGCGGTGCGTTCGACACAGATTGGCATGTGCCTTGCTTTTGCCCTTACCCGCGGATTGATACGCGCGCAGGTCGAGACCTCGCGGCGCGACACGCCGAAACGCCGACAGACGGCGCCACCTGGCATACGACGAACAATGCTGAACCCGAGAACCGAAGTTCTGACGCGCGCAATCGAGGGCGACGTGACGACGCTCGTCTTCTATCCCGACACGGGTTGCCTCCGTTTCCGCGATTCGCGTGGTGTGACGTCCTACGAATTGCGGCCGCCGCATTCCTGGTTCGCGATTGCGTCCGCGTCGCGCGGAGTGCGCGGCGGGACACACGCGATGTCCGAAGGTTTGAGTACGCTATTGCATGACTTCTGTGTGAAACGCTCGCGGTGGATGAGTGCGACGCCACGTATGCCCGAGCTGACGCACGCGCGTGCAGTTTCGCCTGCGCTTCGGTTGGGGCACGCTGACATGCACGCGTTTTCACGTTCGCTTACGATTGAGGTAGCGGCGGCGCAGTAGCGGATTCATCAGCCGAAAGACCGATGCGGGCTTGCGTGTCTATTCAGTTTTGTTCGGCGTCGCTCGTTGAATACGACGGGCGGCATAAGCAACTTTGCGAGGTGGGCCATGGAGATTATCGAGCTTGAACCAAGCGTCTCCCCAGACGGGCGCGCGGTGATTTTCCAGCTTTCGGCGCGAGGACGGGAACTCGAATGCGCCGTCACGCGTGAAGCACTGGAGCAGTATTTCTGGCTGCAACGCGGCGCCGCGGAAGACCGCATGCTGAAAACTTTCGCCGATGGCCGCAAGCGCATCACCGCTGTGGCCGAAAGAAAGATGCTGGCGCGTCCGGGCGAAAAAGTCCTGCTGACGATCAGCGACTTTGCCGCGCGCTGATGTCGATTGATCGTTGCGCACGCAGCGTCTACGTGATGCTGCGTGCGCATTCGTTGTGCTGTGTCTGCTTGCGCTGAGTTGCTCTGATTCGCGCCGAGTTGCTCTGACTTGCGCGCGGCGGTGTCCGGTCGCGTCGTTCCCCGCAGTGCTCTTCCACATGCGTCCCCGATTGTTACGTCCATTCGTCAAACAGGCGTGGCAATGCCCTTCCTTTTGCCCAATTGCCCGAGCGCTCGCTCGCATAAACTGTTTTCCATGGAGCGACAAATCACCGAGCCCATCGACGCGGTCTTCCCCCGCGTTGTTTTGAACCGTACCGTTGATGGCAGTTTGCCGTGGCAGTCGACACGGCAGGGCAGTAAAGCAGTAGGAAGTAGAAGCAAGTGGCGCAGTGGCAGGTGAAGTAGCAGATCGTTTTTTTTCAAGTTGCAGTTTGCAGTTTGCAGTTTTTGCAGCACCGGTAATAGCTTGAGCAGCAATAACACAAGCAGTTGACGTCGCAACAAAAGTCTTCGCAGTAGCGGTAAAGCAGGCAGCAAACGTTTTGCTTTTCGCAGTAGCAGCACAAGCAGCAACAGCTTGGTTAGTTTCGATGGTTAAAGGTCGGCGAGCATCCACGCGCAAGCACGACTTCCATCCTGTCCGGCCCTGTTCTCTCGCGGGAACAGGGTTTTTTTTTGTACTTGCGGCGCACGACCGGGAATTTCGCCGTTTAAGCGGGTCTTAATAAAGGCTTGCCATCATGCTTACACAGACTCACATTAGAGGCTGTCGAGCCGCCGGCGCATCGGCGGCATTCGTCGCCGGAAAATCGTACCGATGTGGCGACGAAGCCGAGAGTTAGCGAAGGAGGTTGAATCTATGTCCAGTAAAGCGCGAGTCCGCAAACACAATGTGCCGGCCATGTCGCCGCTATTGCGTGCGCTCACTCACAGCCGCAGCGCACACGAGCCCGTTACCGCCGCGATGATCCTGCAGTGCTATGCGTCGCTCGACGCGTTCCAGCACGGCCACGGTTCGCGCGATCTACACATGATGTTGAGCCGGCATTTATTGGTGTCGCAGGAACTGGCGCGCCTCGGCCTCGGCGAAGACACGCTCGACGATATTCAGAGCGGACACGCGGCGATGGTTCACCTCGACGAGCGCGAGCAGCGAACCGGCGCATGGAAGTTGAATGACGACGAATACGCGCGACTCCGCACGGCGCTGGCGATTCTCGATGCGCAACTTTCGGTGGCGTCGTTGAGCGAGATCGCGAACGCGCAGGCGCGCATGATCGAAGGCTTGATGCGGTCCGCGCGGACGAGAGCGATCGCGGAAGCGGTGCTTTAAGTCGGTAAGTTGAAGACGATAGGACGCCCCATGTGGGGCGTTTTTTTTGCGCCTGTTTTGCGTCTGTTGATCGTTGTGCTGCGTCACATTGAAGTGCTCAATCTTCTTCCGACTGCCGCTTAGTTTGAAGCAGACGTTAGCGCGTTCGCAACCGCTTCAAATCGGCGCAATGCCACGCGCACAGCGAAACTCAATTCGCCTGCCGTCCATCTATTACGAGTCTTCGTAAAACTCAACGGCCGACGGCCGATTACCCATCGAGGCAGGTTTACCGGAACGATCCGCGCTTGTTAGACTGGCTTTCCGCGCTCGCATGAGCGCGTCCATTTGTGTCATACGACTGCCGGGCTGACGGTCCGCAGCGTCATTCATTGGAGACGCCATGTCTTATATGCTGCTGATCGTCGAACCCCCGGAACAACGCGCGCAACGCGGCGAGGCCAAGGGCCGCGAAGTCTACGACGAGATGGTGCGCTTCGGCGCGGATCTCAAGGAGCGCGGCAAACTGCTGGCGGCCGAAGCGCTCACATCCTCCAGCGACGCCGTGCGCGTGCAGGTGCGCGGCGGCCAGCCGAAACTGGTCGACGGCCCGTTCGCCGAAGCGAAGGAAATGATCGGCGGCTTCTACCTGCTCAATTGCGAATCGCGCGAAGAAGCCGTGGCGATTGCGCAAGCCTGCCCGGCGGCGACATGGTGCACCGTCGAGGTACGCAAGCTCGGCCCGTGCTTCATGTAAGCGAGCGACGGTTTTCGCTCGGGGTTTTCCCCAGGCGACGCATCATAGCTGTCGAATCGTTCGTGCATTGCTCGTCGTGTGAGTAAGAGCGGCCAAGGCGCCGCACGCTCTCTACAACGTCACGACAAAAGGAGTAACCGCGATGCGATTCATGATCCTGGTGAAGGCAACCGCCGCAAGCGAAGCCGGCGAAATGCCCGAAGCGTCCCTCATGGCCGCGATGGGCGCGTATCACGAAGAACTCGCGAAGGCCGGCGTGCTGCTCGACGCCACCGGCTTGCAGCCGACTTCGAAAGGGTGGCGCATTCGCTACAGCGGCGGGCAGCGTTCGGTGATCGACGGTCCGTTTGCGGATACCCAAGAAGTGATTGCCGGCTACACGCTGATCCAGGTGCGTTCGCGCGAGGAAGCGATGGAATGGGCGCGGCGTTTTCCCGCGCCGTTCGGCGAAAACGCCGATGGCGAAATCGAAGTGCGGCAACTCTTCGAACTCGAGGACTTCGAGCCGGGTCCGGAGCTCGACCGTTTCCGCGAACTTGAAGCGGGCCGCCGCTAAATTGCCGCTGAGCGCCGCGAACCGATTATTGGATTCCATCATGCACAAGCAAATTTTCGTGAATCTCGCCGTCGGTAATCTCGAACGGTCGAAGGCATTTTTCAGCGCGCTCGGTTTCGGCTTCGATCCGCAATTCACCAACGATCAGGCCGCATGTTTGATCCTCGGTGAAAACCTTTACGCGATGCTGCTCGTGAAAGACCTCTTCAAGTCGTTCACGCGCAAATCGCTTTGCGATCCGAAGGAAAGTACGGAAACACTCGTCGGCCTGTCGTGCGAAAGCCGGGGCGAAGTCGACGCGCTGGTCGCCAAAGCAGTCGAAGCGGGCGGCAGCGTGCCGCGCGCGCCGCAGGACTACGGCTTCATGTACGGCCACGGATTTGAGGACATCGACGGACATATCTGGGAGCTGATCTACATGGACCCGAACGCCAAGGCGGCGGGCTGAGCCTGTGACGAAACTGGCCACTCATCGTGCCATCGAGGCCGTCTGGCGGATCGAGTCCGCCAAGGTCATCGCCCACGTCGCGCGGATGGTGCGCGACGTCGGGCTCGCCGAAGAACTGGCGCAGGACGCGCTCGTGTCCGCGCTCGAACATTGGCCGGACGCGGGCGTGCCTGACAATCCCGGAGCGTGGCTGATGGCGACTGCAAAAAATCGCGCGCTCGACCGCTTGCGGCAGGAAGCGCTGCACGCGCGCAAGCGCCAGGAACTGGGCCACGACATGGACGCACTCGAGGCGCATCTGGTGCCCGATTTCGTCGATGCGCTGGATGCGGCGCGTGCCGACGACATCGGCGACGACTTGCTGCGGCTCGTGTTCACCGCGTGTCATCCGGTGTTGTCGACGGACGCGCGCGTCGCACTCACACTGCGCCTGCTCGGCGGTCTGACGACGGATGAAATCGCGCGCGCGTTTCTCGTACCCGAGCCGACTATCGCGCAACGGATCGTGCGGGCGAAGCGCACGCTGTCGGCGGCGAAAGTGCCGTTCGAGGTGCCGCAGGCCGACGCGCGCGCGCCGAGGCTCGCGTCGGTGCTGCAAGTGATCTATCTGATTTTCAACGAAGGTTATTCGGCCACGGCCGGCGACGACTGGATGCGCCCGGCGCTCAGCGAAGAAGCGCTGCGGCTCGGGCGCGTGCTGAGCGGTCTCGTGCCCGATGAAAGCGAAGTGCATGGCCTTGTGGCGCTCATGGAGATTCAGGCCTCACGCACGCATGCGCGGACCGATGCGCAGGGCCGCCCGGTTCTGCTGCTGGACCAGGATCGCAGCCGTTGGGACCCGCTTCTGATTCGTCGCGGATTGGCTGCGCTCAACACGGCGCATGCGCTTGGCGGCGCGAGCGGGCCGTATGCGCTGCAAGCCGCGCTGGCCGCGTGTCACGCACGCGCGCATCGCGCGGAAGAAACCGACTGGGCGCAGATCGTCGCGCTATATGACGCGCTTGCGCAGGTGGCGCCTTCGCCGGTTGTGGAATTGAATCGCGCGGTCGCGGTGGGCATGGCGTTCGGGCCGGCGGCCGGCCTCGATATAGTCGATGCACTTGCCGCCGATGCCACGCTCGCGAACTATCACTGGCTGCCGAGTGTGCGCGGCGATCTGCTCGCGAAACTCGGCCGCCTGGACGAAGCGCGCGCGGAGTTCGAACGCGCCGCGGCGATGACGCGCAATGTGCGAGAGCGCGAGTTGCTGCTGGAGCGCGCCCGCTCGGCGATGCAGTAGGGCGCCGTAGTTTGTGCGCATAAACTGGGGTGGACGCGGCGCGGCGTCATGCGGCGACGTCCGCGAACATACGCCCCCACCAACCCCCTACCGTATCAACTGCCGCACACCCAACGCGATAATCACGCCGCCGCACACGCGATCGACCCACGCCTTGCTGCGCCGATACGCCGATGCAATTCGCGCATGCGACAACGTCAGCGCGACAAAGCCATACCAGCTGCTTGCCACGACGAACACCATGCCGAGCATCGCGAGGAACGTGCCGACGCTCTCGTGCGGCGGCGCCGCCGACGAAAACACCGCGGCAAAAAACGCGACCGACTTCGGATTGGCGATATTGGTCGCGAAGCCTTGCGCGAACGCCTGACGAAGGCTGCCGCCAGGCGCTTGCGCGATCTCTTGCGAGTTGCCCGCCGAGGCTTTGAAGATCAGCCGTCCGCCGAACCAGATCAGATAAGCCGCGCCGGCTATCTTCACGGCAAACGCCAGCCACGGAAACGCCGCAAACACTATACCGACGCCGAGAATCGCGCAGCTTGCCCAGAACAGATTGACGAGGACGATGCCCGCCACGACCGCGAGCGCTTCGGTGCGCGTGGTCGAGGCTGCCTTATGCGCGACGGCCACGAAGTTCGGTCCTGGAATCACGACGCCGGCCACATACACGGATAACACGCCGAGAACGGCTGAACTATCGATCACACGAAGCTCCCGTCAAGCCGAGAAAAATGCGAGCGCGCCAGTGGCGACACCCACGGCCGCGACCACGAAAGACAGATTGCGCAGCCACTTCTTGCGCGTCAGCAACGTGATCGCACACAGCGCGATGGCTACCTGAATCAGCGTAGTGGCTTGCGCCCAGCGATGGTGACCGTGCAGCAGCACTTCGCTCTTCGCATTGTTATCGAGGACTTCTTTTTCGATCTCTTCGGCTTTGGCGCGGATCGGTTCTTTCTGCTGCTTATATTTGTCGACGTCCGCGAGAAACTTTGCGTGTTCGTCCGACTGACCCGCGGACAGCGCCGCGCCCAGCTCCGCAAGGTTCTGCTTCTCGCCCTTCGCCTGATAGTAATTCCATTGATTCGACGCTTCCGTCTTTTTGATCGCGGCTTCGTTCTTGTAGTACAGCGCGAGGTTTTCGCTGTTGCCGCTTTGATAGGCGCACAGCGCGCCGATCGTCGCGAGCACTGCCGTGATCACGGCCATGCGGCTCCCGAAAGAGTCCGCGTCGTGGTGACCGGCGTGCTGCACCGCATGGTCGTGCGGACCATGCACTTCATACTCTTCAGGCATCAGATTCTCCGAGGCAAACTGTCTTGTCGCGCCGGGCGTCGCGCGGGCCCGGCGTCCTCAATCTTAGCGTGTGATGCGGCGTGGCTGGAAAAGCGCGCGTTTTGCGGTATGGGTGCGCGCGTTTCGATTCAGGCGCGATGACCCATCCATAGCAACAGCAGCGAGAGCGTCACGACGGAGCCTACCGTCGACAACAGAATGGTGCGCGATGTGATGTGCGCCTCGCGTTCATAGAACTCGGCCAGCATGAACGGGCCGGTGCCGGTGGGCAGCGCGGCGAGCACGACCGCCATTTCGACGAGCGCGGGTGAGAGGCGAAAGACGCGCGCCGCGAGCCACCATGTGAGCGCCGGTTGCACGATCAGCTTGACGAGCGTGAGCAGCCACGCAATGCCGCGCGTGCCCGATTCGGAAGGACGCTTTTCCGCGAGAAACAAGCCGAGGCTCACCAGCGCGCACGGACTGGCCGCGCCGCTCAACAGCTTGAGAAAGGTCTCCGCGCTCGGCGGCAACGGCACATGAAGACTGGCGAACAGCGCGCCGGCAATCGGCGACACGATCAGCGGATTGCGCGCCAGCGAGCCCAGCACTTTCAGGCCGAGTTTGTGCGGCGTGCGCTCCGTCTGCAAGCCGACTTCGATCAGCACGATGGCGCCCGCAAACAGTACGCACGCGACCAGGATCGTCGCGATGGTGGTGGGCGTGAGGCTCGCCTGGCCGAACGCGATCATGCCGAGCGGAAAGCCGATATAGCCTGTGTTCGGATACGAGGCGGCGATCGCATCGACACTCGCGTCCGCGAGATGCCGTCCGTTTAGCAGGCGCACGACGAGTATCAGCGCGAAGATGCCCGCGCATGCAACAGAAAACGTGACGACGAACGCCGGCTGATACAACTGTTCCCAGGTCGCGCGCGCCATCGTGTCGAAGAGGAGCGCCGGCAACGCCAGCCAGACCACGAAGCGATTCAGTTCCGATGCCGAGTTCGGCCCGAGCACGCCGCGACGGCGGCACGCAAAGCCCGCGAATATGAGGCCGAAGACCGGAAGCAGAATCTCGAGAGTGGCTAACATCGGTGTGGAACGCGCGGGCAATAAACGCGGATAGAAGGGCGAGCCGTCAGCGTAGTGATTTGCGTTGATACAATCAAATACCGTTTTTTGCCTTCGACGATACCTTTTATGCATCGTCGAAAAAAGGGGATGCCAACGTGATCGACATCAAGCCGCTGCGCTACTTCGTGACACTTGCCGAGACGCGCCATTTTGGGCGTGCGGCGGCGCGCCTGAACTTGTCGCAGCCTCCGTTGAGCCGCCAACTTGCGGCGCTGGAAGCGAGCCTCGGTGTGACGCTCATTGAGCGCAGCCCGCGCAGCGTCACGCTGACCGCCGCGGGCGAGCGTTTCTACGCCGATGCGAAGGCGATCCTCGCGTCGGTCGAGCAGGCGGTGAGCAATGCGCAGGCAGCGGCGTCCGGCGAAGCGGGCAAGCTCGCCATCGGCTTCACGATGTGCGCGGCCTATAACGTGGTGCCCGGTTATGCGCGCGCATTCGGCGCCGCGTATCCCGAGGTCGCTTTGAGTCTGCGCGAGGTCGTTTCGAACGATCTCGCCGCGCAGGTGGTGGCCGGGCATATCGACGCGGCCATCATGTTTCCACATGCGCCGGGCAAGGGACTCGCGACGCGCACGATTCTGCGCGAGCCGTTGTGCGTGGCGCTATCGCGTGGTCATCCGCGAGCCCGCGCGCGGCGGCTCAGGATCGCGCAACTGGCCGGCGAACCGTTCGTGCTGGCATCCGAGGAAGTGGCGCCCACGTTGCGCGCGACGATCCTCGAGCATTGCCGCTCGGGCGGCTTCGAGCCCGACATCCGCTTCGAAGTGCAATTGCAGCAGACGGTGCTGAGTCTCGTCGATGAAGGCGTGGGTGTCGCACTCGTGCCGGCTTCAATGCGCAAGGCGCAGTTGGCTGGCGTGGTGTTCAAGCCGCTCGTGGATGCGCCTTTGGTCGAGCAGGTGCTGGCGTGGTCGCCGGCGAATCGTAATCCTTGTTTGGGGCGGTTTTTGGAGTTGGCGTGAGCCGCGGGCGGCAACTAACCGCCGCGATAATTTGGCGACGCGAGGAATCTGCGATGATGCGAGCGCAACGTCTTTGAGCGTCAACGTTCAACTTCTCAATCTTCAAGCTCACTCGCCGACCCGCCGCTCAGTCAAATGCCCACGCCTCCTTCCACCCTCACCACCCCCCACCTCACCCTCCGCCCACACACGCGCGACGACTTCCTCGACAGCTTCTCTATGTGGTCCGATCCCGAGGTCGTCCGGTACATCGGCGGCAAGCCTTTTACGCGTGAAGAAGTGTGGGCGCGTCTGCTGCGCTATGCCGGTCACTGGGCGCTGCTCGATTACGGCTATTGGGTAGTCCGTGAAACGGACACCGGGCGCTTTGTCGGCGAGGTTGGTTTCGCCGATTTTCAGCGCGAGATCGAGCCGTCATTGGCGGGCACGCCGGAAATGGGCTGGGCTTTGAGTCCGGCGATGCACGGCAAAGGCTACGCGACGCAAGCCGTGCGCGCCGCGTTGGAATGGGCCGATAAAAAATGGCCGGGCGCTGCAACGGCATGCATCGTCGCGCCGGAGAATGAAGCGTCGCTGCGAGTCGCGCACAAGGCCGGCTATCGCGAGCAGCTTCGCACGACGTATAAAGGTCAGCCGACCATCATGTTCAAGCGCGAGCCAGGCGCGGCGATGTAAAAGCAAAGCCGGCGCGAAAGCCGGCTTATAAGATTCATCGTTCGAACTGATACCAGCGGGACTCAATCAGACGCCGCTCTTCCCCGCGCAATCAAGTCCGCCAGCCTTTCCACTTGTCCGCCTTCAGCATCGAAATTAGCATCACTCAGCCAACGCGTATAACTCGGCCGCAACACCGGCCATTCGCTGTCGATAATCGAAAACCACGCCGTATCGCGATTGCGCTGACGATAGACAATCGCCTGACGGAAGATGCCTTCGAACGTGAAGCCGTAACGCAGCGCCGCCGCGCGCGACGGTCCGTTCAACGAATCGCACTTCCATTCGAAGCGCCGATAGCCGAGCTCGTCGAATACGTATTGCATCAGCAGAAACATGGCCTCGGTCGCGATGCGCGTTCGCTTCAGACGCGGCGAATAAACGACGTGCCCCACTTCGATCACGCCGTTGGCCGGGTCGATGCGCATCAGCGCGAACGTGCCGACCGCCTTGCCGCTCGCGCTGTCGATCACCGCGTAGTGCAGCGGATCGGCCGATGCGGCAAGCCGCGCCAAATGTTCGCGATACGCCTCTGCACTCTCGAACGGACCGACGCCGAGATAGGTCCAGTCGCGGCCATCGGCGGCCGAATCGTAGGCGTCGAACAGATCCGCCGCATGGGCGTCGACGTCGACCGGTTCGATCCGGCAATAGCGGCCCGCCAACTGCGCGCGCCCTGGCGGCTTCGCGCCGCGCCACTCCGGCAGCGGCGCGCCGATCGGCTGGTCGAAGGCGTTACGTTGCGGTTCCATGTGTGCACTCCTCGCGTCGTGGTTGTCGTTGATCGTGGAAATCATGGAAGAACGATACGGCAATCGTGGTATGTTAAAAAGATCCAGCTCAATCGAATTCGATAGGTCCAGCCGTCATGATCGAGATTATTGGTCCGCTTGCTCATACGGCCGCGAACCGTGGCAACAGCGACCGCAGCGCCACTGGCAACGCTGCCGGGAAAACCGCGCCGCTGCAAAAGCAGCTAATCGAGCGCCTGCAGCAGGCCATTCTCGGCGGACGCCTGCCGGCCGGATCGCTGCTGCCGTCGTCGCGGCTGTTGGCGGCGGAAATGGGCGTGTCGCGCAACACCGTCGTCATTGCGTATGAGCACCTCGCCGCGGTCGGCTATGTGGTCGCCGACAAAAAGGGCACGCGCGTGACAGCGCTCTCGAGCCGCGCGGCGCGCGCCGAGCCGCCCGCGCGACCGGCCGCGCCAAAAGTGGCCTACGCGGCTCGCGTCGGCGAATTCAAGGCGACGCGCACCTACATGGATGGCGCGTTGCCGCTGACGCCCGGCACGCCTGCTTTGGACCGCTTTCCGCTGGCCGCATGGCGGCGCGCACTCGAACGTTCGATGGAGCGCGCGTTGCCGCTCGCGCTCGGCTACGGCACGCCGGCCGGCGAACCGGCATTGCGCGACGCGATTGCCGCGCATTTGCGGATGGCCCGCGGCGTGCGCTGCGAGGGCTCGCAGGTGATCATCACCGAGGGCGCGCAGGAGGCGCTGAACCTGTGCGTGCGGCTTTTCACCAATCCCGGCGACGTCGCGTGGATCGAGGACCCCGGCTATCGCGGCGCGAAGGCCGCGTTCAGACAGGGCGACGTGCGCGTTCAGCCGATTCCCGTCGACGAAGAAGGCATGTGCGTGCCGCCCGGCGCATGGGCCGCGCATCCGCCGAAGCTGATTTACACGTCGCCCGCGCATCAGTATCCGACGGGCGCGGTGTTGTCCGTGGCGCGGCGGCTCGAGCTGATCGCCGAGGCGCGGCGCTGCGGCGCGTGGGTGATCGAGGACGATTACGACGGCGACTTCCGCTACTCCGGCGAGCCGATCGCGAGCATGCAAGGGCTCGTGGACGACGCGCCGGTTCTCTACGTCGGCTCGTTCAGCAAGACGATGTTTCCGGCGCTGCGCATCGGCTTCGTGGTGTTGCCGCCCGCCATCGCCGCGCATGCCGAAGTCGCGCTGTACGAGATGCTGCGCGGCGGGCATCGTCTGGAACAGCTTGCGCTCGCGCATTTCATGGAAGGCGGCGAATTCGGGCGGCACCTTGGGCGCATGCGGCGGCTTTATCGCGAGCGGCAGCAGGCATTGCGCGAAGCGCTTACGGAGCACTTCGCCGCATCTGAAATTCTCGGCGGCGATTGTGGGATGCATTTGACGCTGCGCTTGCCGGCCGGCATCGACGACGACACGCTGACCGAACGCGCGTTCGCCAAAGGCCTCGCCCCGCGGCCGCTGTCCAGCTTCGCGCTGGAGCAGCGAGCGGGCACCAACGGCCTTGTGATCGGCTACGGCAACACCGCCGCGGAGCAGCTCACGCCGGCCGTCCGCGTGCTCGCGGAACTGGCTGCGGGCATCGAAAAACCGCGTCGGCGGCGCGCATAAGTTTTTGGGTTTGTCCGCGCGGCCCATGTCGCGCTATCGTGTCGTTTATGCGCGGCGACACCGGACACGCGATGTCGACCGATCGCCCGCATCATGTTCCGCGCGCCGTCTGGTGCGCGTCGCCGGATGGCTGTGCAGTCCGGGCATGAAGCTTCCCTTTGGTGTGTTTTCTATGACGATTTATCCGAGTGGAGATGACATGAAGGAAATCGAACCGACCCCGTGGTTTGAACTGGCCGCTCACTCGCCCGCGCGCGACGGCTGGTACGAGGTGCAATTGACGAGCGGGGACACGGCCTTTGCGAAATTCGGCGAGGGCGAGTGGACCGACAAGCCGGACGACGCGTTCACGCACTGGCGCGGGCTGTCCGCCGATCCATCGCAGGCGGCTGACGGCAAGGCGCAAGCCGACGCCGAGGCCACCGCCGACGGCGCCGAAGCCGCACCCGCAGCCGAGGCCAAAGGCGCCGATGAACCTATCGACGCCGAGGCCACTGCGGCGAACGGCGTGCGAGCCGCATGGAACGCGTTTTTCCCCGGCCTTGGGGAAGAGCAGCATAAGCCGGTGGACGCCGTCCCCAACGGCAAAGCGCCGCATTGACGCATGAAGGGCGGCGGCTTGCTGGCTGCCGCCCTGACAAAACCAGACCTTCGGGCAAAAACCAAGTATGCAAGCTACCCGGGAACCCGTGGCATTGCCGCGGGCCACGCAGTTACTCAATCATGGACCTGTGACGATCATCACCAGCGCGCATGGCGGGCGCTCGAACGTGATGGCGGCTTCGTGGGCCATGCCGCTCGACTTCGACCCGCCGAAGGTGATCGTGGTGGTGGACAGCCGCACGCTCACGCGTCAATTGATCGAAGCGAGCGGCGTGTTCGGGCTGCAATTGCCGAGCCGCAAGTTCGCCGCGCAGACGCTGGCCGTGGGCACGAACGCGGGGCTCGAAGTCGACAAGTTCTCAGCGTTTGAACTCGGAACTTTCGCCGCCGAAAAAATCGATGTGCCGATGCTGGCCGGTTGCATCGCGTGGATGGAGTGCAGGGTGATTCCCGACGACAGCCAGCGTCACGATCTGATTATCGGCGAAGTGGTGGCGGCGTACGCGGACAGCCGCGTCTACTCGAACAACCGCTGGCATTTCGGCGACGACCCCGAGCTTCGCACCTGCCATTACGTCGCGGGCGGGACGTTTTTTGCCACGGGCGAAGCGTTCGACGTGTCGCCTGCGGCAAATGCCTTGAGCGCTTCGCCGGCGAGCCGGTAGCGCACCCATTCGCTTTGCGCGCTCGCGCCGATGGATTCATAGAAACCGATGGCGGGCGCATTCCAGTCGAGCACGCTCCATTCGAAGCGGCCGCAGCCGGTCTCGCATGCGATGGCCGCGAGGTGGCGCAGCATCAGTTTGCCCGCGCCGCTGCCGCGGGCTTTCGGCGACACGTACAGGTCTTCGAGATACAGGCCTTTTTTGCCGAGCCATGTCGAGTAAGAAAAGAAGTAGACGCAAAAGCCGATGGGCTCGCCGTTCATTTCGCAGATGAGCGCGCTTGCTGTCGATGCGTCGGAGAACAGGCTTGCTTCGATGTCTGCGACGGTGGCGACGACTTCATGCTCGGCCTTTTCGTACACCGCGAGTTCGGTGATGAAGTGAAGGATGAGCGGGGCGTCGGAGGTGGTGGCGGGGCGGAGGTGGGTGGTCAAGGTTTGGTGGATTGGATTGGTGCGGTGGGGGCTGGCGCTCTGTGGTGAGCGTGTAGCGCTTTGGTTTGGCTGGCGCGCTAATTGACTTGAACGGTAAGCATAGCAGGGACGGGTGCGGTTGTTGGGCGTCGGATTTGTCGTAGACGCTTGGCGAGCTTCCAGGTTGCTACCAGGATACCCGTTTGCGATGAGTTTCCGCGTTCGGGCCAGTAGCCGCCGGTCGAGGTGTCGATCCAATTTGCATGGCCGAGCTCTCGTCCGCCCCCGCGCAATGGCCGGTTTCGGGCGAGCGAATTGACAGCGGTATTGCCTCAAGGCGGCCATCATGGGACGGTCGCGGGAAACCTCTCTCGGTCGTTCTGGCGACGGCAGTAGCCTGAAAGCGGCCGCTCGCCTGATATCATCAATGCACCGAATCCACTCTCCCGGTGAAGGATTTCTGTGGCATGCGATCGATGTGCGGACCTGTGCGTTCGCTATGCAATCAGATCCCCTCGTGAATTGCGCAAGGCGATACAGATCGCGGCAGAGAATATTGCCGATAGAACGCTCGTTGAGGTGGTCCCGGACGACCATTGCGTCTTCGTTCCGTTTGTCGAGCTAGCGAAAAGCGCAGCGTGGGACGACTATGTCGAATACCATTTTCGCTGCATGCATTGCAATGAAGCTTTTTGGCTGCACGCGGAAACGTATCACGGCAGCGGTGGTAACTGGGAGCCTAGAGACTCCGCATCGGTCCGCAAGAATATCAACAATTGATACCTTGAACACTCATGGGGCGTTGTTCGGCCAGCATGAGCGACTCGCCGGAATCTCGGCCGCGACATTCAAGCGTCATCGGCCAAATCTTCAACGATTTTCGCAATCATGGGGCGCGCAAAGGCCTCAACCGCATCCGTGCCAGGTTGACCGACCTCACCTGCGTCAAAGGCTAGATAGACTTCATTAAAGAACGAGGGCCACGATTCCTCGCCCAGTGAGATGAAATCGTCGTACACAAAGCCGACTACGGCGATCGCGAGCGCGTCGCAAAACCCGAAGGAGAATTGACCTTTGTGAAAGCCGATCGCGAGATGCCGAGCTAGCACGTCATATGCGTCACGCCTTGTCGCTCCGACGATCTCGGTCCAGCGCTCCATGTCAGCTTCCGAAACAAGTCGACCCGGGCCGGTCTCAGCATAGCGAGATTGCAGCTCCGCGATAAACGTGGCTTGTGATTCCGGTGGAGCGGGGTGACGGTCGCCGCTCATTGCTGAAGGAAGGCCGCGATGGCGCGAATCAGGTCTTCAACGTGGACCAGTTCGGCTTCCGAAATGTCCTCTCGACAGTTTGCTCGGAGTCCGCGTAAGGCTTCGTACAGGTTACCCCAGTCGTCCGTCAACCCGTTGGTTAGCGGCCATGCGCTCAGTAGATGCCGTAAAGGGCGTGCAGAGCGGCGTTCGCACCAAATATCGAACAGTTGCGCGCATCCAGCGTTGATGTCGTCAGCGGTCATCGGTTAGTCTTCGGCCGGTATAGTCGATGAAGCATCAATGATGCCCCATCTCGAATGACCGTTTGCAAGTATGCAGAATCGCGGGCGGTTCGTGATGTTAGCCAGTCGCCAGGATCAGCCAACGGATGACCGCTCAGCGGTCGATAGCCGCCGTCCCGTCCGCCAGGCTGCGGAGGACCGGTTTGGGTCGGAAATACGCGTTGACGACCGGCCGCTTTCGGGATGCGAAACACCAATGACCGCTTCGCGGCGATGAACTCGAAGCGCCGATGGACTCAGCCCGACCCACAGCCGACCGTCGGGTCGATCGATAGCGGCCATTCGACGTGATATCGTTCCACTCCACAATTCGAATCCATCAGGATCATCAGCATCATGGCCAAGCCGGACCTCATTGCGGTTGCGATTAAGTTCACGGATTGGGAACAGCCATGGACGTTCTATCCGACTGCATTGGACCAGATTTGTCACGATTCCGACGACCGAGCCATCTTCGAGCAAATCTGGGCCGAAGCGTGTCGTCTGGAACACTGGGAACACGTCGAACTAGCTGAATGCTGCGATTCGTGCGATCGCGAGCTCAAAAATCGATTTTCATGGCTCCCCGAGAAGGCACGCGCGCAGTTTGTGCGGGCAGCATCGTTCGAATGGAAATAACGCCGTCCATACCGCATAGGTCGAGACAATTGTTGGCAGTTCGCGTATCGACCTCGAACGGCCGAAACTGGCTGACGCCGGTCCGGACTGTCTATCGTCATTTTGTCGAGAGATTTGGTTGCGCTCGTGCGGATCCAATTCCAGCAGTTGGCGTGCTAGCCGACTGGTGATCACCGGACCGCATTTGGCGCAGACTCCGTTGTTGGTTGCCTTCCCGCAGCAAGGACAAAACCATCTACCCAGATTGAACCGTGTCAACTCGCAAGGTAAAACGGGGACCTCCAACCTGAGCTTCTCGAATTGCTCTCGAACGGAGATGCTAAATAATGAGCCCGCCGATGAGCATTGGAGCTCTCCCCCAGTGGCTTCAACGAGCGGTGCGGAACAGTAAGGACTGTGCATGCGCTGGAGTGTCGGTTCGATTGATTGTTGACGATCTTGAAGGAGATGTCGAGCGTCCGGAACTGGCCGATCGGGTGAGCTCGTCAACGTCCGCTTCATAGTGCTCCGGTCTGCAAAACGCTGGCTAGACTGACTGACCGTTTTAGAGAGAATCGTCTGACCGGAGTGGGTCGTACCGAGCCGATCGCGGTCAGGTGCAGACCGGGCCCGAATCGGCCGCTGGCGCACGCTCGTCAACGGCCGCTTTGAACTGCATGCGACATCGCCGTAGCATCGGAGCTACCAACAGCCGGTTCAAGTTTCCGGGACAACAACCTCCACCGGCAAGCGGCCCAAGCAGTGATCTCCTGAGTGGATTAGGACCGAGCAAATGCCGGGCTCACCCACTTCACAGTCGATTAACAGGGCGAAAATTGGCCTTGCAATTCGGCGAGGCACCCCGCTATATACCTTCATCGCCTGCGACCAAAGCGTATTCCCTCCCGATGACTCGAATGATGCCGTTAGCTCGTATTCGACGCCCAATTGGGCGTTTCCAATGGACAGGATACCGAATAGAACAAACGTAAGCCTTTCCGGTAATTTTGCGAAGGTGACGTGCTCTATTCCGGCCGCTAAGCAATAGGCGAGGCTATCTCGGAAGTGGCAGCATTCAGCAAGCATCAAAGTGCTGATGTGCAGTCCGGCCTTTAGGTCAGCCTCGGACACTTTCCTGCTCACAATCACACTGAATCCGGCCTTTCCACCTTTCCCTCCCTTGGCAACGATATCACCGAAGGAAGTATCGCCTCCGTCCCCGCCATCACCACCGTTCAGATCGGCTTTGCCGCCTTGTCCTATCTTTACGGGGATTTTCATCCCTGGAGTTACCTTGAGGATAGCCGTGACGAGTTCGCCACCTTGGCCGCCCGCACCACCTTGGGATCCAGGACCAAAAGCGGCAGCGCCTCCACCTCCCGCCCCTGGAGCAGTCGCGGGTGTACCAGCGAAGTTGTGCACGTTACCGCCCGCGCCGCCGTCGCCACCGCGGGCTTCACCGATTGCACTGCCACCTCCGCCGCCCCCGCCTGGTGCATTCCCCCCCGCGCCACCAAGGTTGTATATATTCAGTTCGGGATCTTCGCCAATAGACAGGAACTGTCGTCTAACAGCCTGCATGGCCGGGCGGTCTAGAATCGTAGCGATGCGCTCCAGATGAAACAGTTCGACCTTCAAGTCACCTGCATAGTCTTCCAGTTCCCGACGCTCATTTCGCTTTAGTTCTTGATTGGTCACAAATACGATGCCTGCAGCGCGGTTCGCTTTGACCTTCTCGGCGTCCGCAATGAATTTATCCTTGATTTCACGGAAGTCCTTTTGACCACGAGGAAAATAGACTGCCATGATCCAACGTTCACCGGCGTATGTGCATCGAGCATCCTGGCCGCCATCCTTTCCTCCGAGCGGGTGGCTCGGATCAATGGATTCGAATCTTTCGTGATCGAGAATTAGAGCAGCCAGTCGCTCCGATGGCGTCGAGCCGTACGTCCACTCGCGCAAGCGGTGCCAAGTTTCATCAATACGATTTGCCATGCGAGCCTCGCCTATGACGTTTCCACGACTGTAGCATCATAGGTATCCCGCGATAGCGGCGCTACGGCCACCTCGAATCTAGACGTGCTCGGATGTCGTGTGGATTCACTATCCGTGTCGTTGGCTACGGTGAGACAACCGTGATTGCCTCCAGACAGTTCGCGATTACATCGGCATGAGCATGGCAGAAGAACCGTTTTCGCCGGCCTTCGAGCAAGGTTTGCGTAGCACAAGGCCTTTCTCTTTTGACCACCGAGTCCGCTGTCCTACCCGTCCTATCCCCCTCGGCTAAATCAACAAACATCAGCCGCGGGGCTTGCAGCAACCTCAATCGCGTCCCTTATAATCATCGAGTCGCCGGGAGACATCCGCGACCAGGTTTGACAGCCTGATTGTTACGTCCGCACCCCGCTCACGCGGGAGTGCGTCTGCTGCTGCGCGTCTATATTCAATGGGCGGGCTGTGGTGGGGGAGCCGCAAGGCTCGCCGGCTTGACGTAACACCGGTCTGTCAACCCTGCCATATGCC
Organism: Paraburkholderia graminis C4D1M; assembly: GCF_000172415.1. GTDB lineage: Bacteria > Pseudomonadota > Gammaproteobacteria > Burkholderiales > Burkholderiaceae > Paraburkholderia > Paraburkholderia graminis. The sequence goes on along the minus strand of NZ_ABLD01000002.1, from coordinate 162,611 downwards.
CGCTCACCCAGCTTCAACCGAGTGCCCGGGCGACCCACCGAAACACGGGGAGATCGCACCATGACCAAAAAGTCACTCAAGCCGCAACCCACGACGCCCACCCGTCCCCCCGTCGACGCCCTCCAATACGAAAAGCTCGCCCTCTCAGCCTTCGACCTCTGCGACCGGAGCCTGACACAATTGGACACACTGATCACACTCGCGTCGTCGATACATAGGAATCCTGCGCTCACGCGGGACGAGCGTCAGCGTCGCCAGAAGCTGATCGAATTGCTGGTGGACACGGCAGAGCAATATCAGCAGGAACTCGAGTGCGACCGCGAGCTCTTCCAGGTCATCGCGTTGGATGCAAAGGGCGTCGCGCACAGCCGCATCACCGCGCGCCATGCGGCGAAGCTGCTGGCGGAGGCATCGCAGAAAGGCGGCGCGTCGCAGAAGGCCACGACAGACGGAAAACGCGGCAAAACGTCGTCCGCGAAAAACGCCGCTGCATTGGGAGTGGACTCGACGCCGCAGCCGCCCGCCGCGCCTCACTGAGTCACAAAGACAAAGGCAAAAGCAAACGGCAAAGACCACGGCGGGCAGCATAAAAACGCCCGCCAAACGCGCCCATCCACAAACCAACCCGCATCACGCCTTCAAAGGCAACCAGATCTCCAACCCGCCCATTCCGCTAACCGGATCGAACTTCGCGTCGTAGCGCTCGAAGTTGGGCGCATCGGCGGGAAGGTGTCCCGATGCCGGCAGCCACGTGTTCCAGATCGTGTTCCACGTGCGCCGTATCGTCGACACATGCTCGCGATGGCTGAACACCGCATAGCGCTGCGCGGCAATCCGCAAGCGGCTGAATTCGGCGGGCAAGGTTGAGAAGTCGCTGACTTCGACGCCGCACAGGTAGTCGATGTTGCCGGCATCGTCCGCGTTGTAGCAGACGCCATACGCGACGTTGCCCACCTGGCCCGGCACTTTGCCGAAGTACTCGTTAAAGCGCTGCCACTGCGATGGAATCGCGGCGGCGCTCTCGCACGTATAGCGCTCGCTCAGACCCGCGACGAGAAACGGCCTGCCGTCTTCAAAGCGCGGCGGCGCCAGATGCGTGAGAAGAGTTTCGTCCATTTTGATCGGCTCCACGATGACAAGATTGTCGAGATGACCACGCGCGCGCAGCGCTTCGGGCGTGAGCCCGAATTGCTCGCGAAACGCGCGCGTGAATGCTTCGTGAGAGCCGTAACCGGCGTCGATGGCAACCGTCAGTATGTCCGGCGCGCCGTCCGCGAGCCGACGCGCAGCCTCGCTCAAGCGACGCCCGCGCACGTAGCGCATGACCGGCACGCCCGTCGCCGCTTCGAAAGCACGCGCGAGGTGAAAGCGCGACACGCATCCACAGTGGGCGATGTCGTCGAGCGTGAGTTCTTCGGCAAAGTGGCTTTCGATAAACCACAGCGCTTTTCCAACCGGATTCATAGCGGCTCTCATGTCAGCATGAAGCCAGCATAGCTAGTTGCGAACGCGTGCGTTTGATCGGGCTTGCGGTTTTGCTGTTCATGCACGCGATGCAAGCGGCGCGAGCGTTGTGACCATTGCGACCAGCGTGAGCGCGACAGCCAGCCCACGCTCAGCAGCCAGCGAGCCGCGTGCCGCGTGCCGCGCATCACGTCGCGCACCACGCACCGCGTCCGATCAAACGTTCTCCGTCGCCGCCGTATTCCCCGCCGACCGCGGACGTTCGGCAGCGGACACGCCATGTCCATCACCCGCATCCGCATGAGCGGCAGCATCCGCAGCGCCCGGCCGTCCTGCGCGCAGCATCACACCGCCGATCACGCCCGCCGCCGCCGCGAAGATCGCGCCGACCGCAAACGCGACGTGATAGCCGCTGTTGAGCGCGGCGAGCGCGTTTTGCGTCGACAGCATCTCGCCGCTGCGCGCGGCCGCGAGACTCGCGAGCACCGCGAGGCCGAGTGCGCCGCCCATCATGAACGACGTATTGACGATGCCCGACGCGAGCCCCGAATCGGCCGGATCGACGTCGCTCATCGCCGCAAGCAACATGGGATTGAACGCGATGCCCGCGCCGAAGCCGAGCAGCATCATGCCGGGCAACACGTCGACGATGAAGCTGCCGCCCACCGGCGCGCGCGCGAACAGCGCAAGACCGCACGCGGCAACCAGCAGACCCACCGCGAGCGGAATCCGCAGACCGAAGCGCATCACGACGCGCGCCGACAGTCCCAGCGAAAAGAATCCCATGATGAGGTTCGCCGGCAAAAACGCGAGCCCGACTTGCAGCGGCCGATACCCGAGCACGCGCTGCAAATACAGCGCGGAAATGAAGAACCACGCGAACATCGCCGCGGCCCACAGCACGCCGACGACATTCGCGGTCGCCACGTTACGCAAGCGGAACAGGCCGAGCGGCATCAACGGATGCTGCACGCGCGACTCGATGATCAGGAACGCGGCGAGCAACGCAAGCGCGACGAGCAGCAAGCCGAGCGTTTGCGCCGACGTCCAGCCGGCTTCGTTGCCGTTGACCACGGCATAGACGGCGAGCATCAACGACACGGTGACCGACACGGCGCCGGCGACGTCGAGTCGTTCGCCGTGCGCGTGACCGCGCGCGGACGGCAGGAGCGCGACGCACAGCGCGTACACGGCAATGCCGATAGGCAGATTGACGAGGAAGATCCAGTGCCAGCTCAGCAGGTTCGTCAGCAATCCACCGAGCAGCACGCCGATGCTGCCGCCGCCCGCGCAGACGAAGCCATAGACGCCCATCGCTTTCGCGCGCTCGCCGGGCTCGGTGAACAGATTCATGATGAGCGACAGCGACACGGCCGATACGATAGCGCCGCCCAGGCCCTGCACGGCGCGCGCGCAGATCAGCAGGATCTGCGAATTGGCGAGGCCGCACGCGAGCGATGCCACGGTGAAGAGCGTAATGCCGCCGAGAAACAATCTGCGATGACCGTACAGATCGCCGAGCCGTCCACCGAGCAGCAGACAGCCGCCGAACGTCAGCATGTACGCGTTGACGACCCATACGAGCGATGTTTCCGTGAAGCCGAGATCCGCGGCGATAGAAGGCAATGCGACGTTCACGATGGTCGTATCGAGCACGATCATCAGCACACCGAGGCACAGCACCATGAGCGCGAGCCAGCGTTTATTGCCGTGGATGGAATGGGTCATGCGAAGGCTCCTGTGCCGCGATCGTTTGAAATTGCCGGCGGCTTCGAGCAAACGTGGGCTGTTTCAATGCGATGCCGGACGGGCCCGCCGCCCGGCGCGATGTTGATCAACCCGAGGTTGATCAAGCTAGTGGCAAGTTGTTGAGGGCGAGGGGTTTTTCAGTCTAGCACCCGCGAGTTTTGCGTCACAACTACGAATTCCTGGGCGGGCGAGGCATTCACCCCCCACCCAAAACCCCATACTCCCCACCCCTCTCCAAAGCCCGCCGATACGCCGCGCGCGCATGAATCCTCTGCAAAAACGCAGTCACAGCAGGCAACTCCATCCCACCGCGCGCCGTCGCCGCCTCAAGCGGAAAACTCATCTGCACATCAGCGGCAGAAAACTCATCACCAGCAAACCACGCGCTCTTACTCAACTGCTCCTCGATATACCCAAGATGCAGCTTCAACTGCGGATCGACGAAACTTGATTGCAGCGTCCCGGCAATTTTCCGCGCGATCGGCTTCGCAAAGAAGGGCATCGGCGCACTCGCGATACGCAGCGCGATCAGCTTGAGCAGCAACGGCGGCATCGCCGACCCTTCAGCGTAATGCAGCCAGTACGTGTAACGCAAACGCTCGGGCGTGCCGGCCGCCGGCGCAAAGCGCCCCTGCCCATACTTGTCGACCAGATATTCGATAATCGCGCCCGACTCGGCGATGGTCAGCCCATCATCAGTAATGACCGGCGACTTGCCGAGCGGATGCACCGCGCGCAACTCGGGCGGCGCGAGCATGGTTTTTGGATCGCGCTCATAGCGCTTGATCTCGTACGGAACGCCGAGTTCTTCGAGCAGCCACAAGACGCGTTGCGAGCGCGAGTTATTCAAATGATGGACAGTCAGCATGGATCGATAAACGGTGGCCAATGGAACGTCACATCATAGGGCTATTGTGCAGAGGCGGGCCTCTAGCCACACGCTTGCACGATGCAAACGTTCAAACACGCGACTTCGCTCCCATCAACTCATTAGAAGGCAAGCTCTCATCGAGCAACTTACGCGCGCTTTCAATACCCGCCACCGGCAATCCCTCGGGATCGAGCAAACCCACCTGCACGAGCACACTCGCCTGATCCCAGTAGATATGCTCGTTATAAAGCTTGTCGCCGCGGAAGCACACCACGGCCAGCATCGGCACTTCGAAGTACTTTCCCGTCGGCGCGACACCCGGCAATAGCCAGTCGATTTCGCAGCTATGCGTGCAACTGAAAATGAATTCATCGACGATACGATCTGCGCCGATAGTCCGCGAAATCGGAATCAGCTTCGTGTCGGGCGGATTCGAGTTAACGAAGTGATGCGTGTAAAAGCGCTTGCGATTGTCATGACCGACACCGCCGGTCATCGTCGGAACGTGATTGACGTAAGGCTCGGCGACCATCGTCGGCATGACCGCTTCCACGTCGCGCGTCGCGAACTCGTGATAGCAATGCGCTTCCCACAGGGCGTTGAGATCGTAGACAGGCCCGAGTACTTTGCGCAGCAGCGCAAGCGTGCGCGAATACGCCATCATTGCAGCCGGCTTATCGTATTGCGGACGCGCAGGCGCGGCAAACGCATGATCGCAACCGGGGTACACGTACTGCTCGATTTGCGGACGCGTGCGCAATGCAGCGCTGATCCGCTCGCGCGTTTCGGGCGGACACATCGCATCGTTCGCGGGGAAGTGAAACACCATCGGACAACGCACGGCCGGTACTTCGTCCAGATACGCGTCGAGGCCCACGCCGTAGTAACTCACCGCGCAATCCACATCGGTACGCGCGGCGCTCAGGAACGCGAGCTTGCCGCCGAGGCAGTAGCCGACCGCGCCAACCTTGCCGGCCTGATCGGGCATCGCGCGCAACGCGGCAACGGTGGCCGCGATATCGTCGACGGCAAGGTCGGTGTCGAATTGCGCCAGATAGTCGAGCGCCTGCTTCATGTCGGCGTCGCCATAACCGAGTTCGATGCCTGGCTTGATGCGCCAGAACAGATCGGGCACCAGCACCACATAGCCTTCTTCGGCGAAGCGCTCGGCCGTCGCCTTCATGGTCTCGTTGATGCCGAAAATTTCCTGCAGCAGAACGAGCCCAGGTCCCGAGCCTTGCGCCGGACGCGCAACGTAGGCATTGAAACGGCCGCCGTCCTGGGCGACAACTTCGATGAAAGAGCCGGCCATGCGTGTGTCTCCTGAGGTCTCTCGAGATTGGCGAGGAAGAGGGCTACGCCATCGTACGCAATTCGAAGCGCTTGAGCTTGCCTGTTTCGGTGCGCGGCAGTGAATCGACGAACACGATAACGCGCGGATACTTATACGGCGCCACCGTATTCTTCACGAATTCCTGCAACTGTGCGACGAGTTTGTCGTCGGCTGTATAGCCGGGATTGACGACGATGAACGCCTTCACGATCTGCCCGCGCGTGTCGTCCGGCACGCCGATCACGCCGCATTCGGCCACGGCTTCATGTTGCAGCAACACGCTTTCCACTTCCGGACCGGAGATGTTATAGCCGGCTGAAACGATCATGTCGTCGGCGCGCGCCTGGTAGAACACGTAGCCGTCTGCGTCGATATAAACCGAATCGCCCGGCAGATTCCAGCCGTCGCGCACGAATTTCAATTGCCGTTCATCGGCGAGATAACGGCAGCCGGTCGGCCCGCGCACCGCGAGCTTGCCGATGGTGCCTGGCGCGACCGGTTGCATCGCGTCGTCCACGGCTTGCACGACGTAGCCCGGCACCGCGCGGCCAATGGCATGCGGGCGTATCTCGCTGCCCTGCGCCGAAATAAAAATGTGGATTAACTCGGTGCCGCCAATTCCGTCGATCATGTCGATGCCCGTTGCGTCGTGCCATAAACGCCTCGTCGAATCAGGCAACGCCTCGCCGGCCGACACGGTTTTCTGCAAGCTCGACACGTCGTGATGCGCGACGAGCGGCGCCATCTGCCGATAAAAAGTCGGCGCTGTAAACATGATGGTCGCGTGAAAGCGCTCGACGGTCTGCAACAACGTCTCGGGCGTGAGTTTCTCAATCAGTACCGTCGACGCCCCCACGCGCAGCGGAAAACACAGCAAGCCGCCAAGCCCGAATGTGAAAGCGAGCGGGGGCGTGCCGCAGAAAATATCGCTGGCCGAAGGGCGCAACACATGACGCGGAAACAGATCGCACATCGCCAACACGTCGCGATGAAAATGCATGCAGCCTTTTGGCGCGCCTGTCGTGCCGCTCGTGAACGCGATCAGACAGACGTCGTCGGCTGCGGTATCGCATGCGGTAAAGTCGTCGGGCTTATTGACGGCGAGCGTATCGAGCGAATCGGCTGCATCGTCATGAAACAGCAGTGTTTGCTTTAACTCCGCGCAATAGAACTCGTCTTGTGGATTTGTGCAGCGCGCGAGTTCTTCAGTCAGGCGGGCATCGCAAAGCGCGGCGCTCGCCTGCGCCTTCACGATGATCTGCTTCAATTCCTTTGCGCGCAGCAGCGGCATGGTCGGCACGACAACAAGCCCGGCCTTCAGCGACGCAAGCATGGCGACCGCCATCTGCAACGTATTAGGCCCGCGCAACAGAATGCGATTGCCAGGGTGCAAACCCATTTCATCGACGAGTACATGCGCGCTGCGATTCACCATCGCGAGCAACTCGTTATACGTGGTGGCGCGCGGCTCGCCGTCCACCAGCGACCACACAGCGGGACGCGCGCCGTGACCCGCTTCGATCGTGCTATCGAGCAACTCCGTTGCGCAATTGAAACGCGCCGGATAAGCGACGTCGGGGTTGTCCAGCAGAAAAACAGGCCATTGATCCTGCGGCGGAAGATTGTCGCGCGCGAAAGTATCGACGTGTGCTGACGGTTCCATCGTGGTCTCCCCGGTATCGAGCCGGCTCCATGCGCTTCAGTTGACGAGAGCTTGCGTGTCCTTACTGCGGAATGACGGCGGTGGCTTCGATCTCGACCTTGGCTTCGTCCTCGATCAACGCGACGACTTGCACCGCGCTCATCGCGATGTCGTAGTCGCCGATCAACTCGCGAAACGCGCGGCCGATTTCCTTCAATGAGTCCAGGTACTCGCGTTTGTCGGTGACGTACCACGTCATTCGCACGAGATGCTCGGGTTTGCCGCCGGCTTCGTGCAGCACGGCGAGTACATTTCTGAGCGCCTGAATCGCCTGGCCGGCGAAGTCGTCGGTCTGAAATTGCGCCTGTTCGTCCCAGCCGATCTGGCCTGCAATGAACACTTGCGTGCCGGTTGCCGCGACGCCGTTTGCGTAGCCGCGTGGCTTGATCCAGCCGGCGGGAAGAAGTGCTTTTTTCATGAGCGTTGCGCCTCGCTGAATTCGGGCTGGGGAGCAAACATCGCGAGTGCGTTGGCGATGTCGGTGGGAATGTCGATCGAGCGGCCGCTTTCAAGCGATGTCGTCACGAGTACCTGTTTCGCGCGGAAACGTGTCTCGCCGTTGCAATGACCGAGAATGTCGATGCTGATCGAGCGTCGGCCGATCGCGCTCACGCTCAGCGTCAACATGATCGTTTCGCCCATCTGGCTCGGCCGCGAGAACTCGCAGTCGAGCTTGACGATAGGCAACCCGATGCGGCGCTGGGCGATCATCTGCGCATAGTCGATTTGCAAGCCCTCGTTGAACCAGTCTTCGACGAGCGCATTTGTCATCACCAGATACTGCGGAAAGAACACGATGCCCGCAGGATCGCAGTGCGAAAAGCGGATACGTACGGGCATTTGGAAGTGCGTGGTCATTTCGCGCTCTCTCCAGCGGCGGCGCTTGCGGCTGCGTGCGCCTTCAACAGATCGCGGCCGACGATCAATTGCTGCACCTCCGTCGCGCCTTCGTAAATGCGCAGCGCGCGAATCTCGCGATACAGCATTTCGACCGGCACGCCGCTTTGCACGCCCATACCGCCATGAAGCTGCACGGCGGCGTCGATGACCTGTTGCGCGCCTTCGCTCGCATGCCACTTCGCCATTGCGGCTTCGCGTGTCACGCTTTCGCCCTGATCGCGCAACCAGGCCGCGCGATAGACGAGGAGCGCGCTGCTGTCGAGGGTCAACGCCATCTGCGCGAGCTTCGCTTGCGTCAGTTGAAAATCGGCGAGCGTCTGGCCGAACATCTTGCGCGACGCGGCGCGCGCGAGTCCTTCGGCCATCGCATGCCGCGCGAATCCGAGCGACGCGGCCGCAACCGACGTGCGGAAAATATCGAGCGTGCGCATGGCGAGTTTGAAGCCTTCGCCAGGCGCGCCGAGCATCTGGCTGCGCGGTACGCGTGCGCCCGCGAAATGCAGACGCGCGAGCGGATGCGGCGCAATCACGTCGATGCGTTCGGCGATTTCGAGTCCCGGCGTATCCGCGTCGACAATGAACGCGCTGATGCCGCGCGCGCCCGGCGCTTCGCCGGTGCGTGCGAACACGACATAGAAATCGGCGATGCCGCCGTTCGAAATCCACGTCTTGTCGCCGTCGAGTATGTAGGCGTCGCCGTCTTCGCGCGCAGCCAGCGACATGGCGGCGACGTCCGAGCCTGCCTCCGGTTCCGACAACGCAAAGGCCGCAATCGCGGTGCCGTTCGCCACGCGCGGCAAGTAGCGAGTTTTCTGTTCATGCGTGCCGCCGAGCGAGATCGCGCCTGAGCCGAGGCCTTGCATCGCGAGTGCGAAATCTGCGAGGCCCGAATGTTTGGCCAGCGTTTCGCGCAGCAGGCAGACCGCGCGCGTGTCGATGGTGTCGCCGTGGCCGCCGTAAGCGACGCCGCCGACGCCATACTTAAGCCATCCGCTTGCGCCGAGTTCGCGCACGAGCCGGCGGCAGGTCGCATCGACATCATCGCGCTCGACGTTTGCAGCGTGTTCTTCATGCGATAGATTCTCGCGGCACCAGGCCTCGATGCCCGCAGCCAGTTCCCGATGACGCGGCTCGAAGAAAGGCCACGCAAGCGCGCTATGCAAATCGATGTGCTATCGGCGCTCACGTCAATCTCCCTCGAACACAGGGCGCGATTTCGCGGCGAACGCCTGATATGCGCGCTCGAAATCGCGAGTGCTCATGCAGATGGCCTGTGCCTGCGCTTCGGATTCGATCGCTTCGTCAATGCTCATGCTCCATTCCTGGTGCAGCATCTTCTTCGTGATGCCGTGCGCGAATGTCGGACCGGCGACGAGATCGGCGGCGAGTTTCTGTGCTTCTTCAAGAAGCTCGGCGGGCTCGCAAAGCCGGTTATAGAAACCCCATGCATAGCCTTCGTCGCCGCTCGCCGAGCGTCCCGTGAAAAGCAGTTCGGCGGCGCGTCCTTGACCGATGATGCGCGGCAAAATCGCGCAAGCGCCCATGTCGCAACCCGCGAGACCGACGCGCGAAAACAGGAAGGCGAGCTTGCTGCGCGCGGTGCTAAGGCGCATGTCGGACGCCATCGCGAGAATCGCGCCTGCGCCGGCGCACACGCCGTCGACGGCGGCAATCACCGGTTGCGGACAATGGCGCATCGCTTTGACGAGGTCGCCCGTCATGCGCGTGAAAAGCAGCAGTTCGGGCATCGGCAGGTCGATCAGCGGCGCGATGATGTCGTGCACGTCGCCGCCCGAGCAGAAGTTCTCTCCTGCGCCGTGGATCACGACGGCCTTCACGTCGGTCGCATACGCTAGCTGGCGGAACAGGTCGCGCAACTCCGCATACGATTCGAAGGTAAGCGGGTTTTTGCGCTCGGGGCGATTGAGCGTGATGGTCGCGACTTTGTTCGCGACCGACCAGCCGAAGTGCCGCGCTTCGTAATTCGCGAGTGTGACGCGGTTGCCTGCTAATAGCGCGTCGGCGTTTGCTTTTGACATGTTGGTGTCTACTCCTTCGGTGCGCGAGGCCTTAGTCCTTGAGACTATCCAGCAAATGCTTCTTCAACTTACCAAGCCGCTGATGTGTGCGCGACTTCTCCTCGAGACTCAAGCCGCCGAACAGCTCGACAACCCATTGCTCATGCGCGGCCGCCATCCTGTCGAACGCTTTGCGGCCCGCAGGCGTGAGGCACACGCTAATCGAACGGCGATCGTTTGGATCGTTATCGCGCGAGACGAGGCCTTCTTTTTCGAGTTGATCGGTAATGCCAGTGACGTTGCCGCCCGTCACCATCAGCCGACGCGAAAGTTCGGTCATCTTCAACCCTTCAGGATGACGCTCGAGTTGCGCCATCAAGTCGAATCGCGGCAACGTGGTGTCGAATTCGTTACGCAGACGCTTGCGCAATTCGGCCTGCACGAGGTTCGTCGTGGTCAGCATGCGCAGCCACAAACGCAAGCCCATGTGACTGTCGGCGCCAGTGCTCATTTCCAGATCCACGACGTTCTCCGCGGGTTTCGCGACGCCTTTGCGCGGCGCTTTGGCTTCTGCAGCCTTCGCGTGGCCGGTGGCAATCTTCTTGATGTTGGATGATTTGCTCACATCACTTCTCCACCGGCGATGGAAATGGACTGCCCCGTGATCGCGTCCGAGCCCGGCTGACACAGCCACAGCACCGCATTCGCAACCTGCTCGGGACTCACGAAGCGATGCTGCGGATTCGAGCGAAGCAGACTCTCGCGCGCCTGTTCTTCCGTGCGCGAAGTCTTGCTGGTGATTTGTTCGAGCGACGCATGCAGCAGTTCCGTTTCGGTGTAACCGGGACAAACCGCATTGACGGTGATGCCTTTGGTCGCGACTTCGAGTGCAAGCGAGCGCGTAAGACCGATCACGCCGTGTTTCGCCGCGCAATACGCGGCCACATACGCATAGCCGATTTGCCCCGCCGTACTCGCGACATTGACGATGCGTCCGTTCTTGCGTTCGAGCATGCCCGGCAACACCGTGCGGGTACCGAGAAAGACGCCGGTGAGATTCACGTCGAGCATGCGCTGCCATAGCGTCATGTCGGTATGCGTGAACGGCGCGGCCTGGGCCTGGCCCGCGTTGTTGATCAGTATGTCCACCGCGCCCGCTTTACTGAAAGCCTTCGCGACGGACTCTTCTTGCGTGACATCGACGGTGATGCTCGCGACGTCGCCCAATGTGTGGCATTTTTCGCGCTGCATTTCGAGCCGCTCTGCATTGCGGCCCATCAAGGTGACGCGCGCGCCGGCGCGCAGCAGTGCTTCCGCAATAGCGGCGCCGATACCGCTGCCGCCGCCAGTGACGACGGCATGTTGTCCCGCGAGTGACGAATGGTTTGAATTCACGTGGTTCCTTCCGCGCGCTGTGCGCGCTCTTGCGCCGACAAACCCGCATTGGCCACAGCCTGTGCGCGTTCACGTTCCAGGTTGCGTTCGAGTTGCGACTTCGCGGCGATGTATTGATTGGGCCACGTTACGTCGAAATAGCCTATCTTTGCGGCCTCATTCAACGTCCACGATGGATTGGCGAGATGCGGGCGCGCGATCGCGCACAGGTCGGCGCGGCCCGCGGCGATGATGCTGTTCACGTGGTCCGCTTCCGAAATCGCGCCGACGGCGATGGTCGCGATGCCCGCTTCGTTGCGCACGCGATCGGCGAACGGCGTCTGAAACATGCGGCCATAGACGGGCTTTTCTTCCTTGCTCACCTGACCCGACGACACGTCGATCATGTCGGCGCCCGCGGCTCTGAATGCGCGCGCGATCTGCACGGCGTCGTCGGGCGTCGTGCCGCCTTCGACCCAATCGTTCGCGGAAATGCGCACGGAAATGGGCTTGTCTTGCGGCCACACCGCGCGAATGGCCCTGAAGATTTGCAGCGGATAACGCAGACGATTTTCGAGCGAGCCGCCGTATTCGTCGGTGCGACGGTTGGTGAGCGGCGACAGAAAGCTCGACAGAAAATAGCCGTGCGCGCAGTGCAATTCGAGCCAGTCGAAGCCGGCTTCCGCGGACATTTGCGTTGCGCGCACGAACTGCGCTTCGATTTCGCGCAGGTCGTCGTGTGTTGCTTCGCGCGAATGCTGGCTGACGCCGCGCAGATACTGCTGCGGCGATGCGGAAATGAGCGGCCAGTTGCCTTCGTCGAGCGGCTGATCGATGCCTTCCCATGCGACGCGCGTCGAGCCTTTTGCGCCCGAGTGGCCGAGTTGAATGCCGATTTTCGCATCGGACTGACGATGCACGAAATCGACAATGCGCTTCCACGCGATGAGATGCTCGGGCGCGTACATGCCGGGGCAGGCGGGCGTGATGCGCGCCTCGGGAGATACGCAGGTCATTTCCGTCATGACGAGCGCGGCGCCGCCCATTGCGCGCGCGCCGAGATGCATCAGGTGATAGTCGCCGGCAATTCCGTCGACGGCCGAGTATTGCGCCATCGGCGACACCACCACGCGGTTTTTCAGCGTGACGCCGCGCAACGTGAACGGCGTAAACATGGGCGGGACCGAATGCTTTTGCGGCGCGCGCTCGAAGCCCGAACGCCGCGCGAGCCAGTCTTCGAAACTGGACACATAACGCGCGTCGCGCTCGCGCAGGTTCTCGTGCGAGATGCGCTGCGAGCGCGTGAGCAGCGAGTACGCGAACTGTTCGGGCTCGAACGATGTGTAGCGTTCGACGTGCTCGAACCATTCCGTCGAATTGCGCGCGGCGTTCTGAATGCGCAATACGTCGACACTGCGCACTTGCGTGTAGTGCTCCAACGCCGCGTGCAAATCGTCGCGATGCGCGCCGATGCTGTTGGCGAGTTCGATCGAATCTTCGAGTGCGAGCTTGGTGCCCGAGCCGATCGAGAAATGCGCGGTGTGCGCGGCGTCGCCCATGAGCACGACCGGCGTTTGCGTGCCGTCTGCGTTGCCGCGCCAGTGCACCCATTCCTCGTTGACCACGCGCGGAAAGCGGATCCATTGCGATGAGCCGCGCAAATGTGCGGCGTTCGAGAGCAGCGGATTGCCGTCCAGGTACTTTGCGAAGAGCTTCTCGCAGAATGCGATGCTTTCTTCCTTGCTCATTTCGTCGAGTCCGGCGGCACGCCATACGCGCTCCGGCGTTTCGACAATGAACGTGGATGTCTCGTCGTCGAAACGATAGGCGTGTGCCTGAAACCAGCCGAATTGCGTCTTTTCGAATGCGAAGGTAAACGCGTCGAATAACTTCCGCGTGCCGAGCCACACGAAGCGGCAATCGCGCATGTCTACGTTCGGCTTATAGGCCGACGCGTACTTCTGACGAATAGCGCTGTTCGCTCCATCGCACGCGACGATCAGGTCGGCTTCGTACTGGGTGTCGTCTGTGACCTGCGTTTCGAAGACGAGCTTCACGCCCAGTTCCTCGCAACGCGCCTGCAAGATATTCAGCAGACGTTTGCGGCCGATGCCGCAAAAGCCGTGACCGGACGAGCGCACTTTGCGTCCGCCGAAATGGATTTCGATGTCGTCCCAGTGATTGAACGCGTTCAGTATTGCGTCGGCGCTTGGCGCATCGGCGGCGCGCAGATTGCCGAGCGTCTGATCCGAAAAGACGACGCCCCAGCCGAAAGTGTCGTATGGACGGTTGCGTTCCACGACGGTGACATCGTGCGCCGGGTTGCGGCTCTTCATCAACAGGGCGAAATACAACCCCGCCGGGCCGCCGCCGATACAGACGATGCGCATGCTGTTCCCCACTGTGGACTTTGCTGTGGGGTTAATTTAGGTCTAGATAGTTTAGATGTCAAGTAAAAGACGTTGCGCGACCAGGCGGCCAGCCCATGATCCACTTAACGTTCTACGCTTAACGCATGAAAAGCCCGCCGTTGATGTCCCAGCAAGCACCGTTGGTGAAATAGGCATCTGGCGATGCCAGCAGCACGGCGACGTCCGCGATATGAGTTGCAGAGCCGAGGCGCCCCACCGGAATGCCTGCGATGATCTTCTCCAGCTTCTCTGCCGGCACCGTTTCGTGAACGATGGCTAAATCGAGCGGACCCGGCGAGATAGCATTGACAGTCACGCCAAGCGGGCCTAGGTCGCGAGCGAAAACTTTCGTGAGCGTGAGAGCGCCGCCTTTTGCCGCGGCGTAATGCGCGCCGGTCGCCGAGCCGCCGTTTTGTCCCGCGAGCGAAGCGATATTGACGATGCGCCCTGCGCCCTTTGTCGCGAAGTGCTGTCCGAAAACCTGGCAGCCGAACAGCACGCTGCGCAGATTCACGTCGATGACCTGATCGAACTGCTCGGCCGTAATGTCCATGACCGGAACGATTTTCGATGCGCCCGCGTTGTTCACGAGCGCATCGATCGCGCCCCAGCGCTCGAGCATCGCATCGCGTGCGGCCTCGAAATCCGCCTTCGATGTGACGTCGAGCCTGATCGCAAACGCACGCGATCCATCGCTGCTCAGTTCGCGCGCGAGCGCTTGAGCGGCGTCGACGGCAATGTCGCCTAGTGCGACCCGATACCCGGCATCGAGAAAGCGGCGCGCGACCGCTGCGCCCAATCCTCTCGCAGCGCCTGTAACGAGTACGACTCTATTGGACATAAGCGCGGTTCCTGAATGTGCGTTCGACGCGCTCAGCGCATCAACATGGCTTCGATGTGTGCCGCAACCGCGCACACCGTTTCATCTTCGCCTGTGCGACCCACGATCTGCAATCCCGCTTTAAGCGACGACCCGACGATCGGAACCGGCAACGTGAGCGCCGGATGTCCGCTGAGATTGAAAGGCCGGATAAGCGACGACATGCCGATCACCGACGTGCCGGCACGCGCCGCTTCGACCGTGATCGGCAGCGAGGGCATTGTCGGGAGGATAAGCACGTCGGCGTGCTCGAGCGCGCGGTCGACCTCGTCGGTGAAGATGTGGCGGATACGTTCGGCCGAATCCAGATCAGCCGCTTTGGTGTTCGCCGCGGCACGCAGACGGGCTTCGATATCCGCGCCGAGCTTGCCGCCGTCGACGAGATGGCCGAACGCGCGCCATGTCTCCGCGTTGATGACCGCGAGACCCGCCGCGAACGCATCGCGCATGGATGGCAGCCGCACGTCATGCGAGCCAAGTTCGCTGCGTGTCACGGCAGCCGCGATAGCGCGCCTGATTTCTTCATCGGCTTCGACATCGAGCATCGCGACGCGCGTAGTTCTTGCGTCCCGGCGCGCACGGTCGACTTCAAACGATGGGTCGATGGCGAGCATCACGTCGATAATCGTCTTCATGTCGCGCGCGAAGGGACCGACGCAGTCGAGTGTTGTAACCCGCGGCGACACGCCTTCGCGCGACACGCGCCCGAACGTCGGCTTGAGTCCGATCACGCCGCAGCATGCAGCGGGACCGCGCACCGAGCCGCCGGTATCTGTTCCGAGCGCAGCATCGACGAGCCCGAGTCCAACGGCCGATGCCGAACCGCTCGACGAGCCGCCCGGAATGCGCGCCATGTCTTGCGGATTGCGCGGCGTGCCGCTGAAGTCGTTAATGCCGGTCATGCCGAACGCCAGCTCGTGCATGTTCGTTTTGCCCGTGATGCGCCAGCCTGCATCGAGCAGGCGCTGCACAACTTCCGCGTGACGCGAGGCGGGCGGCGTATCGGCGAGCGCGCGGCTTGCAGCGGTCGTTGGATAGCCGGCAATATCGATGCTGTCCTTGATCGCGATCGTGGGCGCATTCGCGCGCGGTTGCGCGACGAGATCGAACTGTTGCAGGAAAGCGCTCATGCGCACGCTCCTTGAACGGGGTTGACGTGCCAGGGCGCACTGAACAGACGCTCGGTGCGGAAGTGGCGAATCAGCCAGTTATCGTTGTCGCGCGGCGACGGCGTGAAATCCACTTCGAGGCGTGCCGAGATGAGCTCGGCGTTGGCACCGACATAGCCGGAAGCCTGCAACATGACCCAGCGGCCTTTGGCTGTATCGCTGTCTACTTCGATATGCTCGCTCGTCAGAAAATGAACGTTGGTCGCGAAGTGCGGCGTGGGCGGCAGGTAGCGTTGCAACATCGCGACGATGTCCGCCGGTCCCTGCAAGCGGCCGAACTTGTTCGCATACTGCGGGCCGATGCCTTCCCACACGGCGTCATCGGTGAATAGTGCCGCGAGCGATTCGTGTTCGAGCGCGCGCGCCGGTACATCGCACAGTGCCATATACCGCGCGATGGTGTTGCGCACGGCGTTTTGCGCTTCGAGTGCGTGCAGGCGCGCCTGCAGTCGTTCGAGAGTTGTGTCGATCATCGCGTCATATGTCGTTGTTGGCTGGGACAGACGGCGGCGCGGTCAATGGTCGGCCTACACGCGCTTCGATCTTGCCGTAGCGCCAGAGGTTGTATCGGCCGACAGGCGTCGTGCGATACAGATTGCAGACCGCAACGGCGGTGTCGAAGTCGGCAACATCGGCCATGATGTAGAAGGTCCACGGCGCGCCGTCAGCGTTGCCGACGACCAGCCTGTCGTCGTCCATCACGCCGAGCACGCGTACATTTTCCATTGCTTCAATCGCGGCGAGCATGGTGCTGTAGGCTTGCCATACTTCACCGATCTCGTCGCGCGGCAGGTCGAAAAATTTCTGCGTGACGCCGCAGCAAAACAGCACGCGCAACGGTAGTTCTCGAGTGTCGGTCATCATGTTCTTTGAAGTGACAGCGGGTTGGTCGGGCGCGCGCGTGCATCGCGTCGCTATCGGCCCAAAGCGCGAGCGGTTTTACCGCCAAGACCAAAATCCGTATTCGGAATGTCTTTGATCATCACGCGTGTGGATTGCAACGGCACGTCAAGCACGGCGGCGCTGGTTTCACAAAGCTGTGCGATCAGCGCTTCTTTCTGCGCGTCGGTGCGGCCCGCGATCAGTATCGCGACGATCACCGGCAACGCGGCTGGCGTGAGCTTGCCGCCCAGCCCGATATTGGATGCCGGCAACTCCGACAATAGAATGCGCACCGATTCGGCGGGCGCGCCGATGGCATCGACGGTAGCCTGCGTGAGGCCATGAATGAGCGATGCCTTGCGGTCGTCGCTGTGACCTTGCGGCAAATAAACTTCGAGTGTCGGCATGATGAAAAGGCGAAAGCGCATCGGCGCATGCATGTGCCGATGCGCGATTGAACATCAAAGCAGGAAGCCGATCGCGTTCAGCGCTTCCGTCGAATTGATCAGGCGGATGACTTTCTCGACGAGACGCGGCTCGCCGTCGGCCATGCTGATCTTGTGCGTGAGATCGGCCGCGAAGATCGTCGACACGCCACGCTTGTACGCGATGATGATCTGCGAAGACTTCACTTCGATAAGATCCGCGCTCTCCGACGACCGCGTGAAGCGCGACACCGTGCGCACCGTGCGGGCCGCATCGGATGCGGATGCCGAGTAGCCCGACGTCATGCGTTGCACGCGCAATTCGCGCATGTGCTGATCGTCGAATGCATAGTTGAGCGTGGATGCGTAGTCGGTCGTATCGGGATCGATCGGCACGACATAAACGCCTTTCGGGTCCCACATCTGCAACCACGCGTGATAGTCGCGCCGATCCAGAAGCTCGGCTTCGCGCCAGATAAACTCGATCGCGCGTGCAAAGGTCTGGTGCGAGAAAAGTGCGTTGCGCTCGTCCATCATGCTTGCTCCATCATTGCGCGCCATTGGCGGTACGCTTCGCGCATGCCGGTTTCGTCGGTTGCGTGCGCAGTCTTCTCGCCGTTCGGCGCGGTCGTTTCGCGGTTGAGGCCACGGTTCACGAGAATGGGTACGTCAGGGCCCGCGTACGAGCCGCGCTGCACGCGTTCCCATGCTTCCGCGTCGTCGGGACTGCCGAAGCCAAACGGGCCCTGGAAGTGCTCGTGTATGCGCAGGCGCACGCGGTTCGCTTCTTCGGGGCCGCCGTCCATCGCGAGCGCGACGTGACGAATCTCCGTTTCTTCCGCGGAGATCGGGCGCAGCACGCGGAAGAAAGCCATCGACAACGCGAGGTTCGGGAACAGATTCAGATTGAAGCCGACGCCCATCAGCGATCGCACAATGCGGCGCACTTCTTCGGGCGTGTGCTTGTGCGCGAGTTGCGCGGCGAGTTCGTTAAAGCGCTCGGGCAACGGCGCGCCGTCGTCCTTATCCAGATCGACGATCTCGGGCACCAGCACCGCGAGGCTATGGCCATTGCCGAGCGAGCGGCAAAACGCGTCTTCGCTCGTCATGAAGCTGGTGATGGCGGCGGCGGTTTCATCGTCAATAGACTCCATCCACGACTTGTGCACGACGGGGAAGTGATAGAGGTCAGTCGTGTTCTCGAGCTGAATCTTCCAGTTGCCCTTGAACTTGAACTTGTGCTCGCCGTTGGCCTTGATCGGATAGCCGGCGCCTTGCTTCATGAAAAGGTCGATCCACGGTTTTGCACCGCCGAGGAAGTCTTCCAGCGATTCGATGTTTTCGTTGAAGCTCGCGAAAATCAAACCCTGGTACACGCCGACGCGCAGCTTCTTGAGCGGCAGATCGCCTTTCTCGCAAACGCCTTCGTAGCCGTCGCCATAGGGCAGCGCGCGCAGTGTGCCGTCGAGTGCATACGACCAGCTGTGATACGGACACGTAAAGCCTTTTGCATTGCCCTTGTGCTCTTCGCACACGGTCGCGCCGCGATGACGGCAACGGTTCTGCAGCACGTTCACCGCGCCCGTCTTGTCGCGTACGACGATGACCGGCTGCCGGCCGATCGTCGTCGTCACGAAGTCGCCTGGCTTTGGCAACTCGCTGTCATGCGCGACCCACACCCATGTCTTGTAGAAAATGCGCTCAAGTTCTTCTTCGAACAGTTGCGGATCGTAGTAAAGCGAAGGCGCGATGCGGTCGGCTTCCGCGCGCTTCGCGAGCGCGCTGGTGTCGATGGTTTGATAGGTCGGCGTACTCATCGTGATCGTGGGGAAGTTGAGTGGCTGAGAAGGGAGAGGCACTGCGACGTGAGCGCATCGTCTCGTTGACATCAGTCTCGCTTTGCGAAGATCATGCGTCAAATCGATTAAAAACAGGTCGCCCGATAAACGCGGCCGATTTAACGCGAGTCCCCATGACCTCCATCGACCACATCGATTTGAATCTGCTGCGCGTGTTCCAGGCCATCGTGGAGGAACGCAGTCTGACGAAAGCAGGCGAGCGGCTTGCGCTGTCGCAGCCCGCAGTCAGCTACTCGCTCGGACGACTGCGCACGCTTTTCGACGACCCGCTTTTCATTCGCACGAGAGCCGGGATGCAACCGACGCCCGTTGCGCTGGAACTCGCGGACATCGTGGGACGTGCGCTGGATACCGTGCGGCAGGCGCTGCGATACGCCGAGCGTTTCGATCCGGCGACGAGCACGCGCACGTTTCGTCTGTCACTATCGGATGCAGGTGAAATGGCTTATCTTCCGGCGCTATGTGCCGCGCTCCAGAAAGCCGCGCCGCGCGTCAAGCTGGTGGTCGAGCCGATGCGCGTGGAAGAGATGGAAGAGGCGTTGCGTTCCAGCCGCCTCGACTTCGCGATTGGCAACCTGCCGTTGTTGTTGCCACGCACGAAGCATGGTTTGCTGTTCGAGGAATCGTATGTCTGCATGACGCGCAACCGGCCGGATTTGCCGCGC
Organism: Paraburkholderia graminis C4D1M; assembly: GCF_000172415.1. Taxonomy (GTDB): domain Bacteria; phylum Pseudomonadota; class Gammaproteobacteria; order Burkholderiales; family Burkholderiaceae; genus Paraburkholderia; species Paraburkholderia graminis. The sequence goes on along the minus strand of NZ_ABLD01000002.1, from coordinate 142,909 downwards.
GGAAATGAGTTGAAGCTCGAGCAGTTCCTGACCGCATCGCATGTGCAGATCAATTCGCTCGAGCACAGTCATCATGCGCTCGACGACGCGCTGCGTTCGCAAGGCGTCGGGCGCAATGTCGCGCTGGTGTTGCCGCATTTCGTCGCGGTGCCTGGCGTGCTCGCTGCAACGGATTTGCTGGCGACGTTGCCGGAGCGGCTCGCGCATATCCTGAATCGCGGCGACGCTTTCCGTATTTACGCGTTGCCGGTGCATGTGCCGAAAGCGGCCGTCACGATGCACTGGCACGAGCATTTCAACGACGACGAAGGCATTGTCTGGATGCGAGGTCTCATCACCGACATCCTCGCCGGCTTCACGAAGATGTGAGAATCGTCGTCGCGGGCTTACAGGTCGAGCACCAGCACCGGCGTACGCGAGCGCGATACACAGCAGCAGATCACGCTGTTGCTGGCGCGTTCCGCCTTGCTCAGGCAATGATCTCGATGCTCCGGTTCGCCGCTTATTACGTCGACCATGCAAGTGCCGCACACGCCCTCGCCGCATGATGTGTCTACTTCAATGCCGATCGTCGCGAGGGCATCGACGATGGATGTTTTTTCGTCCACCTTCACGGTCTGACCCGTGCTCGCCAGTTGTACCTGGAAGCTCGCGAGCGAGGTTCCCGTTTCGTTTGCGGGCTCGGCCTTGAACCGTTCGAGATGAATGGCATCGGCGGGCAAGCGCTTTTGCGCGGTGTCGACCACGAGGTCCATGAACGGCGCGGGACCGCATGTGTAGACATGCGCGTCGGCGCCCGCTTCGCTCAGGCAAATGTCGAGTTCAGCGGCAAGCGCATCGCGCCGCACACCGAAGTGCAATCTCACATGGGAGTCGAACGGCGCGCGCGTGAGCAGCGTCATGAAGGCGGCATGTGCCTCGCTACGCGCGAAGTAGTGCAGCGTGAAGCGCGCGCCGCGTGCAGCGAGGCGATAGGCCATCGAGAGCAACGGCGTAATGCCGATGCCCGCGCCGATCAGGATATGCTCGCTGGCGCCGTCGTTCAGTTGGAACAGATTGCGCGGCGCACCGACTTGCAGTTCTGTGCCGATACTCACTTCCTCATGCAGCGAGCGCGATCCGCCGCGCGACTGCTCTTCTTTTTTAACCGCGAAAACTTGAGACGATACGCATTCGGGATCGCCGCATAACGAATATTGCCGCGTGATTCCCGAGGGACTCGTGACGTCGATATGCGCGCCCGGTTCAAAGCGTTCGAAGTCCATGCCGTCGAGACGCGAGATCTTGAACGAGCGCACGCCGTGCGCTTCTTCAGACAGGGCGTCGACGCGGACCTTGAGGGCTTGAGCTTGCATGATGCTTTCCGATGACAATTTCAAAAACGATGAGTCGAGGTTAGCGCCGCGTCTCATGCGTGAACCTGAGCGTCACGACGGTGACGAGACCCAGACCGATGAGGAATAACGCGACGGGCCAGTAAGCGTGATACCGCACGAGCAGCGCCGTCGCGATGAGCGGCGACAGGCCGCCCGCGAAAATCGACGCGACCTCATGTCCGAGTGCAACGCCTGAATAGCGCACTTCCGTGCTGAACAATTCGCCGACCAGCGCGGGCAGCGTGCCGATCATCGCGCCGTGGCAGACGGCCGTTCCGAGCACCAGCGCGAGCCAGATCAGCGGTGTCGAATGCGTGTCGAGCAGCCAGAAGAACGGGAACGCCATGACCACGAGCGACACCGCGCCGATCATGTAGACGGGCTTGCGTCCAATGCGGTCGGAGAGTTTGCCCCACAGAAGCATCGCAAACATCTCGATGATCATCGCGAGCATCACACCGGTGAGCATGATCGAGTTGGAGATACCGGCAAACTTTCCGTAGACCAATGAGAACGCGAGAAAAATATAAGCACCGCCGTTCTCCGCGACGCGCAGGCCCATCGCCATGAGAATCTCTTTCGGGTGACGCTTGATGACCTCGATCACCGGCATATGCGCGGTCTTGCCCGCCTTGTTCGCTTCCTCGAAATCGTGGCTCTCGGGCAGGTTGTGGCGGATGTAGACGCCAATCGCGAAGATGGCGATGCTCGCGAGAAACGGCAGACGCCAGCCCCACGAAATGAACTGATCGTGCGGCAACGCTTGCGCGCCGAGAAACGCCGCCGACGAGAGTACGAAGCCGCCGCCCACGCCGAGTTGGCTCCACGCCGCGTAGTAGCCGCGTTTTTCGGGCGGTGCGCTTTCGCTGATCATCAGCACGCCGCCGCCCCACTCGCCGCCGGAGGCAATGCCTTGCAGCAGACGCAGGCCGACCAGCGCGGCGGGCGCCCATAGGCCGACGTGATCGTAGGTCGGCAACAGGCCGATTCCGAACGTCGCGACACCCATGATGAGCAGCGTCCAGACCAGCGACGCGCGGCGTCCGTAGCGGTCGCCGATATGTCCGAACACGACGCCGCCTAGCGGCCGCGCGACAAAGCCCATCGCAAACGCCGCGAAAGCGCCGAGCGTTCCGACCAGCGGGTCCGCGTTGGCCGGAAAGAACAGTTGCCCGAACACGAGCGCCGCGGCCGTGCCGTAGACGAAAAAGTCATACCACTCCATTGCATTGCCCGCGACGGACGCGACGACGATACGTCTGAGTGCGCGATCCGGCGTCGCTGGAATACGTTCGGCTGCCGAGGAGGATTGAACCGTGGACATGTCTGCTCGCTGGGTAGGTAGGTGGCGCGCGCCTCTCGGGCTTCGCATAGCGGACAGTTTCAAAGCGCCGGATAACTGCGTCAAATCGGCCGAAAAGGGCGGGGCATATCAGCGCGGCAAATAGTCCGGGCGGGCCCCGGGCGTCAGGCTTGCGGCTGATGGAACATCGCGAACAGCGCGTCCCGCAGCCAGGCAATGCCGGGGTCCGACGCGGACTGCGTATGCGAATGCACCTTGATTTCGATCGGCGGCAGCGAGAACGGCAACGGCAGCACGCGGAACGCCTTGCCGCGATTGAACCGGCGCGCGATGCTCTTCGGAAAGATCACGGCGAGGTCGGTGTTCATCACGATCTCCGGCGCGACGACGAAATGCGGCAGTCGCACGACGACCTCGCGCTTGACGTCGAGTTCGTCGAGCCACTGCTCGACCATGCGGTGCCCGGTCGCGTTGGTGGTCGCATAGACGTAGCGCAGCGCGGCGAGGTCTTCGCGTGTCGGCTTCGCCTTACGCAGTGGATGACCCGCGCGCACCACGCACACATGTTCGTCGACGAACAGCGTCTGGCTCACGCAGCCTGCGTCGAGTCCGGGCACATAGCCGAGCGCCAGGTCGATCTCGCCGGCGCGCATCGCGGCGCTAACCGATTGAACAGGGATATTCGCCACTTCGATGCGAATGCCGCGCGCCTCGCGATCCAGCATCGAAACGAGCGGCGGCAGAAAATAAAACTCCGACATGTCGGACATCGACACGCGAAACACGCGCTGCGCCGTGGCGGGGTCGAACTTCGCGAGCTGCTGCACCGCGTCGTTGATGATCGCGAACGCCTGGGCGAGCGGCGGATAAAGGCGGTAGGCGGCATCGGTGGGCACCATGCCGCCGGGCGTGCGCAGAAACAGCGGGTCTTCGAAAAGATTTCGCAGACGACGCAGCGCATGGCTCACGGCCGGCTGCGTCAAACCCAGGCGATCACCGGCGGCAGTGAGGCTGCGCAGATCCCAGATCGCAAGGAAAACGCGCAGCAGGTTCAGATCGGCGATGCCGACATGCGGCTTGGTCATGCGCTTCGCTCGCGGACAAAGGGGGCAACGCGCATCTCGCGACGCCGGTCAGTGTGTCCCGAGATTACCGTAGTTGCTGCGCATTGCAAAATGCGGCGTCGCGCCCGTGAAAGGCGGCAGCGCGTGGAAGTCGCGGCGCATCGCGTCGCGAACCGGAGAGGCAAGCGCGGTCGCGAGTGCGGAGGCATCGTCGAATACGACCTTGTTGCGCTGCATCGCATTGGCTTGGGCAAAAGGCAAGCCGCTTCTGCTGTCGAGGCGCGTGTAGATTTCCAGCTCACGCAGCGCCGGCAGTTGCAGCATCAATGGCGGATGATGTTCCAGGTAATGCGAAAGCCACGCGTTGTAGTTCTCGGCGATGCCTTCGTAGGCGACCAGATAGGTGCAGCGCTCGGCGTCGAGTCGCGCGGTGCGTTTGTGCGTGCGAACCGCCATGACCTGCTGCGCGAACGATTGCCGGCTCAATGCGTGATGTGCCGCAGCCTGCAACGCGCGATGAATCGCGCCGTCTTCCGCGCAGGCGGCTTCGAGCGGCGCAAGATCGTCGAAGTACCACTGCAGTACGGTCGACGGCGCATCGCTCGAGGCCGCGATGCGCGGGTCGACGCGCTGTTCGAGCGGTTCGTGAACGATGAGCCTGCTCAGACCTTCGATGCCTTCCGCCGCCCGTTGCAGCGCGGCGCCGTCAAGCAGCGGCTGCATGCGCGGCGCGCCGATCAGGAAAAGGCAAACTTGCATCGTCATGCCGCCTCGCCTGTGAGCTGGTGGAATCGTCTGCCGAAGTAGACGAGGCCGTTGCTTTCGCCGCACAGATCGATATGCTCGATCCGCACGAAGATCACGGAGTGCGAGCCCATCGTTTTGCTGTCGATGATCGTGCCTTCCAGCGTGGCGATTGCATCGTCGAGCACGGGGACCGCAAGGCGGCCCGCGTGCCACGCGCATTGATCGAAGCGCGCTTGCATCGAGCAACCGGTCATGCCCGCGAACACGCGCGCCGGCTCCTGGCCTTGCGCGCCCAGCACGTTGATGCCTACGCGGCCGTTGCCGTGCAGCACGTCGTGCACATAACTTGACTGATTGATGCAGATCAGCATGGTCGGCGGCGAGTCCGTCACCGAACACACGGCGCTCGCGGTGATGCCGCATCTGCCGTGCGGACCGTCGGTGGTGATCACGTTGACCGCCGCCGCGAGGCTCGCCATCGCGTTGCGGAACTGCGTGCGTTGTTCGTCGTGCGTCATGGCCATCGCTCCTCTCACGGCTCAGGGATACGGCGTCACAGGCGGAATGCCGACGAAGACGGCTCCCGATGCGTCGTAAGTCCCTTCGCCGAGGAACGCGTGCTGCGTCACGACGATCGAATCGCGCACGAGCCGTTGCATGCGGCTCTCCCGGTAGATCGCGCCAACGCCCGCCATCTTGTACGCCTGCATCACGATGTCGGCACACGTATGCGCCGCGTGCGTCGCTGACAGGCGTAGCAGGTTCGCTTCTGCGGGCAGCACGGGGTCGCCTGCGAGCACGGTGCGCCACGATGCTTCCGCGGCGTCGAGGAAAAACGCGCGGGCGCTGCGCCACTGCGCTTCCGCTTGCGCGAGGCCGGAGCGATAGTAGGCGCGGTCGGCGAGACGCGGCGCGCCCGTGGTGGTCTTCGTCACGCCGGACATGCCTGCCAGCAGATCGAGCGCCGCGCGCGCGAGGCCGACGTTGACGGCGGCATGCACCTGCGCCTGATAGCTGACGGCAGGGTAGCGATACAACGGCTCGTCGATCAGCGCGACGCCGCCGCGAACGAAGGTCCATCGCTCGTCGACGTACTTGTCCTTCAGGCGCAAGTCGTGACTGCCGGTGCCCTGCATGCCGACCACGTTCCAGTTCTCGACGATTTCGACTTCGCTCGCAGGAAACACCGCGGTGAACGGCTTACCCGCGTTTTTATCGTCTGCGCCGGCGGGAGCGCCGCCGATGCCGACGCCGATCCAGTCCGCGCCCTTGCAACCGCTCGCGAAGCGCCATTGCCCGGACACGCGGTAACCGCCTTCCAGGCGCTCGGCTTTTTGCAGCGGATAAAGCCCGCCGGCAAAAACCTGATCGGGACCGGACGCATAGATTTCCGCCTGCGTTTCAACGGGCAATGACGCGAGATAGGTGTTGGCCGAGCCGAACGCGGCGACCCACGCGGTAGATCCATCGGCAATGGCGATGCGTTCGAGCATTTCGAGGAAGCGCGGCGGCGGCAGTGCGTCGCCGCCGAAACGCTTCGGCGTACTCGCGCGAAAAATGCCTGCGCGTTTCATCTTGGCGACCATATCGCGCGGCACATGCGAGAGTGCATCGAATTCATCGCGGCGGAGCTCGACCTCGTCGATCAGCGCGTCGAGCGAAAGGGGCGCGGCGTATTCGGGGTAGTCGTTCTGCGAGTCGATAATCGATTCGCTAATCGATCGGCTAATCGATCCGCTATGAAGGGCTTGCATGCGAAGTACCTCTTGGTCAATGAAGTGATGCGTCATTCGGATCGCTGATGCGCGGCGCGGCGCATCGCTTTGGGATAGGTCTCGCGCGCGAGCAGCGTCGCAATCACGGTGACGATGCCCAGGCCGCCGAGATAGATCGCAACCGGCACGGCGCTGCGATAGTGAGCCAGCATCGCGGTCGCGATCATCGGCGAGAGACCGCCGCCGAGTACCGAGGACAACTCGCGGCCAATGCCAAGTCCCGAGAAGCGCAAATGCACCGGCAGCATTTCGCTGATGAAGGCAGGCTGTGCGCCTTCCAGAATGCCCAGCGTGAGGCTGTTCGCCAGCAGCAGCGCGGCGATGACCTTCCAGTATTCGCCCGAGCCCAACAGCGAGAAGTAAGGCCATGCGACCAGCACCATCGCGATGGCGCCCACGAGGTAGACCGGCTTGCGCCCGACCTTATCGGTGATGTGGCCGGACAGCAGCGAGACCGGAATCATCAGCAGCATGGAGATCGTGAGACCAGCCAGAATCCAGCTCGACTTGATGCCGAGGAACTGTCCGTACGCTATAGAGAACGCGAAGAAGATGTACGACGCGCCGCCTTCGCCGAAACGCAGGCCGAACACGGTGAGCACTTCACGCGGACATTGCTTGAGGACTTCGATCACCGGCATCCGGCTTGCGTGGCGCGTCGCCTTGACTTCCGCGAAGGCGGCGCTTTCGCCGACCGACCGGCGCATCCACAAGCCGAGTGCGACGAGTGCCGCGCTCGCGACGAACGGTATGCGCCAGCCCCAGCTCTGGAAGTCGCCGGACGGAAGATTCTGGACGAGCAGGAACGCAGCGGTCGACAGCACAAAACCAAGCGCGGCGCCGCATGGGCTCCACGCGGCGAGCGCGCCGCGCCTCGATTGCGGCGCGTTCTCGTGGATGAGCAGAATGCTGCCGCTCCATTCGCCGCCCGCCGCGAGCCCCTGCAAGATGCGCAACAGCACGAGCAGCACCGGCGCTGCGATACCGATCTGGTGATATGTGGGTAACAGTCCCATGAGCATCGTGGCCGAGCCCATCGTGAGAAGCGTGAGCATCATCACGACCTTGCGGCCGTAGCGGTCGCCGATATGGCCGCACAGTACGCCGCCTATCGGCCGTGCGATGAAGCCCACGGTAAAGCCGCCAAATGCAGCAATGGTGCCGGTCAACGGATCGGTGCCGACAGGAAAGAACAGCTTGCCGAAGACGAGCGCCGCAGCGGTGCCGTAAAGGAAAAAGTCGTACCACTCGAGGATCTGCCCAAGCACGGCAGTCGTGACGGCGCGCTGCACGTTGCTCACGCCGCGAGGTGCGGGCCTCGCGGCGAGCGTCGGCGCGCTCAGATCGGGATTCACGGCGTCAGGGTTCATAGTCATTCGGATAACGAAGGTTTTTAACCCGCTTCAAATTGCTCGAAGACGGCGCGGCGCTTTCAATCGACACGGAAACGGCATGCGTCGAACGATATAAGCCGCCATGACACCGGTCAAATTCGAGCCAAAAATGCGCGATATGAATTCGGTGCATGAGCTGTCCGTGAAAACCCTCGGCATTAATAGGCAAATCAGCGATATGGATGCGGCGCGCGATATTGATTTATTTGACCGGCGTTGCGGGCGACCTTACCTTGTGACGCAGCTATCAGTTCACTTCATTGGCCATGACTCAACCGACAATCGAACGTATCGAAACGCGCCTCGTCGACTTGCCGACGATCCGGCCGCACAAGCTGTCAGTCGGCACCATGCACGGCCAGACGCTGATGCTCGTGACGATCTATTGCAGCGACGGCAATGTCGGTACTGGCGAAGGGACGACGATTGCCGGCATGGCGTATGGACCTGAAAGCCCGGAGTCGATGAAGCTAGCAATCGACGCATACCTGGGCCCCGCGATGATCGGCAAAGACGCCTCGCGTGTTCAGGCATTAATGGTTCACTTGAGTAAGCTCGTCAAAGTGAATCACTTCGCGAAGAGCGCCGTCGAAACAGCGTTGCTCGATGCGCATGGACGGCGTCTTGGCGTGCCGGTCAGCGAACTGCTCGGCGGGCGTTGCCGCGATCGTCTGCCGGTTGCATGGACGCTCGCTTCGGGAAGCACCGAAAAGGACATCGCGGAAGCGGAGAAGATGCTCGAATTACGTCGGCATAAGACGTTCAAGTTAAAGATCGGCGCAAGAGATCCCAGGGTGGATATCGGACACGTAGCGCGCATCAAGAAAGCATTGGGGGATCGCGGCGCAGTGCGCGTCGACGTCAATATGGCGTGGAGCGAAACGCAGGCGGCGTGGGCTATTCCTGCACTCGCCGATGCCGGATGCGAACTGGTCGAGCAACCGGTGAACTCCGCGGCAGCGCTGAAGCGGCTAATGCGTCGCTTTCCTGTTGCATTGATGGCCGACGAAGTACTCCAAGGCCCGCAGAGCGCTTTCGACATTGCGAAGAACGAGGGCGCCGATGTATTCGCGATCAAGATAGAACAGAGCGGCGGACTATTCGCGGCGCAGCGTGTCGCCGCCATTGCGGACGCAGCCGGTATCGAGCTTTATGGCGGCACGATGCTCGAAGGCGCGGTCGGCACGATTGCATCGGCGCATCTGTTTGCGAGCATTCCGAATCTGCAATGGGGAACCGAGCTCTTCGGTCCGTTGCTGATTACCGAGGAAATTCTCGTAAAGCCGCTCGATTACAGCGATTTCGAATTGACCGTGCCGGATGGTCCCGGCCTCGGCATCGAACTGGACAAAGACAGGATAAAGCGCTTTACGCGCGATGGCTCCGAGAAGGTCACACAGTAATTCCCTAAAGAGTGAGAGAGAACAATGCTCTACCACGTACGCATGGATGTCAGCATTCCGCCCGACATGCCGGCCGATAAGGCAAATGAACTGAAAGCACGCGAGAAGAGTTATTCGCAGGAATTGCAGCGTAGTGGCAAGTGGCGCCATATCTGGCGCATTGCAGGCGAGTACGCCAACTACAGCGTGTTCGACGTGGAAGGCAACGCTGAGCTTCACGACATTCTGATGGCTTTGCCGTTGTATCCGTATATGAAGATTTCCGTCACGCCGTTGTGCCGTCATCCTTCTTCCGTTCGTACCGGCGACGCGTGAGGCCGACAAAGCGCGCGATGTACTGACGCGCGCCCACGCCGCTTTCCCAATACAACATGGAGGCAGAATCATGAGTATCAAAGTATTTGCAACACAGGAAGTGCAAGACCTGCTGACGGCGGCCGCGAATCTCAATAGCGATAGCGGCGATAAGCGCGCGAGACAGATCACACATCGCCTGCTAAGCGACCTGTTCAAGGCTATCGACGATCTCGACATGACGCCGGATGAAATCTGGACTGGCGTGAACTACTTCAACAAGCTGGGACGAGACGGCGAAGCGGCCTTGCTTGCTGCTGGTCTCGGCCTCGAAAAGTACCTGGACATCCGCATGGATGCTGCCGACAGGCAAGCCAGACTCGACGGCGGCACGCCCCGTACTATCGAAGGCCCGCTGTATGTGGCCGGTGCGCCTGTGCGCGATAGCGTGTCGAAAATCGACCTCGATCCAGACAACGAAGCGGGCCCGCTAGTCATTCGCGGCACTGTCACTGGGCCCGATGGCGAACCTGTCGCGGGTGCGGTGGTCGAGTGCTGGCACGCGAATTCGAAAGGCTTCTATTCGCACTTCGATCCGACCGGGACGCAGAGCGACTTCAATTTGCGCGGTGCAGTAAAGACCGGTACGGACGGAACCTATGAGTTCCGCACCTTGATGCCGGTCGGTTATGGCTGCCCGCCGCATGGCGCAACGCAGCAACTATTGGACGCGCTCGGCCGTCACGGCAATCGTCCGGCGCATGTGCACTTCTTCGTCACTAGCGATCAACACCGCAAGCTCACTACGCAGATCAATATCGCAGGCGATCCGCTGATGTGGGACGACTTCGCCTATGCGACTCGCGAAGAACTTATTCCCCATGTGGTGGAGAAGACCGGCGGCGAGGCGTTGGGTCTCAAGACTGACGCGTACAAGGAAATCGTGTTCGATGTGCGCTTGACGCCGCGCGTAGAGGGCAAGGACAACCAGTTGGTCAATCGGCTGCGTGCATCGGCGGCGGCGTGAGAACCCGATAGTCATTCGACGGCGAACTCGCCGCCGCGACGCAGCACACGCAAGCAGGCAAGCAAGCACGCGAAGCCGGAACCTCCCCCCGCGCAACATGTCAATACAGCAATGTCGCGCATTCAATCGGGGGTGCGAAATGACTGCCACGCAACCAGGGGCGGTGCCCCTCTCCGACGAAGACGCACGGCGCCACTGCGCCGCGCCGTTATCGCCAGCACGATCGGCACGACGATCGAATGGTATGACTTCTTTCTCTACAGCACGGTAACAGGTCTGGTATTTGCGAAGCTGTACTTTCCGCAATCGGACCCGCTCGTCGGCACACTCCAGGCGTTTCTCATCTACGCGGTCGGCTTTATCGCGAGGCCGGTGGGCGCGGCTATTTTCGGGCATTACGGCGATCGTATCGGCCGCAAAGCCACGCTTATCGTCACGCTGCTGCTGATGGGGCTGGCGACTTTCGCCGTCGCGTTTGTTCCGACGTATGCGTCCATTGGAATCTGGGGCGCGGTGATACTCACGGTGCTGCGCTTCATTCAGGGCGTGGGCGTCGGCGGCGAGTGGGGCGGGTCGGTGCTGATGTCGATGGAATGGGCGCGCACCAACGCGCACCGCGGCTTCGTCGCGTCGTGGCCGCAGTTCGGTGTGCCCGCCGGGCTATTCATCGCGAACCTCGCGGTATTGGCAATGAGCGCCATTTCCGGCGACGCGTTCCTGACCTGGGGCTGGCGCGTGCCGTTCTTCCTGAGCATTGTTCTGGTCGCAATCGGCCTCTACATTCGACTGAACATTCTCGAGACGCCGATCTTCGCGAAGCTTCTCGCGGAACGCAAAATCGAAAAGACGCCGATGCTCGAAGTCATTCGCCGTCAGCCGAAAGACATTCTTCTTTCGGCGATTGCGCGCATGGCGGAACAGGCGCCGTTCTACATCTTCACGGCATTTGTTTTCACGTATGGCGTAACGACGCTTGGCGCGTCTCGCGATCTGCTGTTGACGGCGGTGCTGGTCGCTTCCGTGCTCGAATTCGGCACTATTCCGCTGTTCGGCCATGTGTCCGATCTGATCGGGCGGCGTCGCATGTACATGATCGGCGCGGCCGCGGCGGGCCTGTTCGGCTTTGTTTATTTCGCCATGGTCGACACGCGCGATCCGACGTGGATTTTCGTGGCCATCGTGCTCTCGCTCGTACCGCACTCGATGATGTACGGACCGCAAGCCGCATTGATCGCCGAGTCGTTCACAGGGCGGCTGCGCTATAGCGGCGCGTCGCTCGGGTATCAATTGGCGTCGGTGATCGCGGGCGGTCCCGCGCCGCTGATCGCGACGGCGCTGTTCGCTTACTATCACTCGGGCTACGCCATTGCCATCTATGTGTTCGTTTGCGGGCTGCTGAGCCTCATTGCTGCATCGCGTCTGGGCGACTACACGAACAAGGACATCTCGCAGGAATACGACGAACCGCAGTCGATGAGCAGCGGCGATCATGGTCATCGGCATGCGTGAACATGCGGTGCGGCGCAGCATGCCGCGCGCCGCAACTGCTGCTATCTGACTTCGCCAGTCTCGCGTTCGGGGCGGCGCACGGCGCGCACTGTTGCGCTATTGCCGCCGCCGCAAAAGAATTGCTCGCCGCCGTCCGACTCGAGACCGGACACGCCGACGCCCGCCGGCATCTCGAGGCTTTCCAGAACTTCGCCGGTACCCGGATCGATGTGACGCAGCTCGCTCGCGTCGTCTTCCCAGGTGCCGTGCCAAAGCTCGCCGTCGACCCACGTGACGCCCGTCACGAAGCGATTCGATTGAATGGTGGACAGCACCGCGCCGGTCTCGGGATCGACCTGATGAATCTTGCGCTCGCGATATTCGCCGACCCACAGCGACCCTTCAGCCCACGCAAGTCCTGAAGCGCCGTTGCCGCCAGGCGCGGGAATCGTCGAGAGTATGCGGCCGCTGGCCGGGTCGATCTTGTGGATGCGGCCTTCGGCGATCTGGTACAGATGCTGGCCGTCGAAGGCCGTGCCCGCGTCGGCGGCGATCTCTATGCTGCGCAGCGTGTCACCGCTCGCGGGATCGAATGCGTTCAGCGTCTTCCCGGCCGCGATCCAGACATGCTGGCCGTCATAAGTGACGCCGCCCACTTGCTCGACGTCCGGAAAGGGACCGTATTCACGGATGATGGTGGCGTTTGATCGATTCATGCTGTCATCCTAATTGAGCGCGAGCGGCGCGGAGAGTAACAACGTTGTCGCGAATCCGGATGCGGGCGGCGCCATCCAGCGGCGCGCGCGTCCGCGGCCAAAAGACTGCGCCTTGCCTGCGGCCGCGAGCGAATCGAGTGTGCGCTGAACGGTGCGCTGGCTTGCGCCGAGTGCGAGCGCAAGCGCGGAACTCGACCACGACTCGCCATCGGCGAGCAGTGCGAGCATGGCCGCGTGAGTTTCTTCGACGGGACGCGCGAGCAGCACAACGCGATGCCCGTGACGCGGCATCAACGCAAAGCCGCGCCGCGTTGCACTCACTTCGGCGAGCGCGCCGAGCATCGTGCGCAAGCGGCCCATTTCTACACGCAGGCGCGCGCGATGCGAGTCGTCGGCGTGGCTCGTCCTGAAGGCGCGCGCGATCAACATGTCGCGCGGGACATCGGCGGGCCACGCTTCGGCGAGTTGATACGCGAGATCGAACAGCACGGGCCGCCGCGTCAGCGAGACGATCGCGCCGGTCTTCTGCACGACGTGACGGCATGCGTCGACCACGAGAGCCTCTGACGCGAGCAACGCTTCCACTTCGTCGAGCAGCAAAAGCCGCTCTTCGCCGCTTGCGATCAGACGCGCGGCGGGCAGCTTCAGCGTGTGCGAAGCGCTTTCCACTTCGGCGATCAGCGCGGGAATACGCGCTTCATAGGCGGCCTGTTTCGCGCGTGCGAATGCGACGCGAGCCGCGGCAGTCTGCAAGCGCCGCAGCGCGACGCCTGCGACGACCAGCTCATGCGCGGCCCGCAACGCAGGCGGCAAAGGCGTGGGATCGAGCGCGGCAAGCAGGCGCTCAGCGTCGTCGATATGACCGATCAGCACGCGCCGCCGCACCTCCAGATACGCTGCATGCGCGGCATTGGCGCGGTCGCCGTGGGCTTCGAGAATCGCGCGCGCGTCGCGGAGCGCTTTGGCTGGCCACGCAAGATCGCGCGAGGCGAGGGCGATCTCCGCTTCCGCCACCACGCATCGCGCACGCGCGACGGCTTGCCGGGCGCCGAACGCGCGCGCGGCACTTCGCACCAGCGCCTTCGCCCGAATCAGATCGCCGAGTTGCGCCATGGCGATGCCGCGAAGCGCGAGCGCCGGCGCGTCGTCGCGCAAGGCGACGCGCTTCAATGCGCCGAGCGGATCACCGGCCGCGAGTGCCTGCGCCGCGGCTTGAATGAGCGGATCGGTCTTCATTGAAATCGCGCCACACTTGTCACTCCCACGGTCAGGAATCCCGGTACTAATCTAGCACGACCGCTAACCAGTACGTCGTATCGAAAGCGATCGAACGACGAAGGAAACCGAACGGAGAGAGCCATGACCACGACACATAAGACCGGGACACGCGAAGAATGGCTGGCCGCGCGCCTTGATCTGCTCAACGCGGAAAAAGAATTGACGCGGCGCAGCGACGAGATCGCGCGGCAACGCCAGGAATTGCCCTGGGTTCGCGTCGACAAGACGTATCGATTTGAAACCGAGCAAGGCAGTGCAACGCTTGCCGATCTGTTTGCAGGACGCTCGCAGCTTCTCGTTTATCACTTCATGTTCGGGCCGGACTACAAGGCGGGCTGCCCGTCGTGCTCGTCGATTGCGGACGGCTTCGACGGCTTCGAGGTTCATCTCGCGAATCACGACGTGAGGCTGATGGCGATTTCGCGCGCCCCGCTTGCGAAGCTTCAGGAATATAAACGGCGCATGGGCTGGACGTTTCCGTGGGCGTCGTCGGCGGGCAGCGACTTCAACTTCGACTTCAATATCTCGTTCACCGAGCAGCAGCAGCGCGAGGGCACCGTCGAATATAACTATCAGCGCGGGCGTCACGCAATGGACGCCGTGCCGGCGCCCGAACCCGTCGCTCAATTTGCGGAGACTTGCGGAACCGACCCGTCGACGTATGCGCGCGACCGGCCAGGACTGAGCGCGTTCGTGCTCGAAGACGGCGACGTGTACCACACGTACTCGACTTATGCGCGCGGACTCGACGGACTGTGGGGCATGTACCAATGGCTCGACCGCGCGCCGAAAGGGCGCAACGAGACGGGCATCTGGTGGCGCCGTCACGACGAATACGAGAAGCGCTGAGGCGCGTGATGGACCTCGTTAGTGTCGGCGAAAGCGGCGCGCGATGCTCTGCGCGCGCTGCTTTCTACAGCGTCTGCGGCTTGCTGTTCGCGATCAGTGCGGGCGCGACCATCGCGGCTTGCCTGTCGATGTCGGCAATGGGCGAGTTGCCGATGCCCGGCGGCTGGAGCATGTCGATGATGTGGATGCCCATGTGCGGACAGACGTGGCCGCGCGTCGCGGCATCGTTCGTCGGCATGTGGATCGCGATGATGACCGCGATGATGCTGCCTTCCGTCGCGCCTGTGTTGTGGCGTTATCGCGAAGCGCTCTGTAGTGTGACGCACGCGCGGGCAGCGATGCTCACATGGTTGACCTGGCTCGCAGGCATCGGCTATTTCGCCGTATGGGCTGCATTGGGCGCGGTGGTGTTCGCGCTCGGCGCGGCCTTCGCCACGCTTCAAATGCGAGTGCCGGCGCTCTCGCATGCTGTGCCCGTTATAGCCGGTGTGATGGTGCTGCTCGCAGGCGCGTTGCAATCCTCCGCATGGAAGGCGCATTATCTCGACTGCTGCCAACAGCCACAGGAATGCGGCCACGCTGCATTGCCGCTGCGTTCCGATGCCGCGTTACGATACGGCCTGCGTCTCGGGCTTCATTGCTGCTATTGCTGCGCGAGCTTCACGGCGGTACTCGTCGCGATCGGCGTGATGGATCTTCTGGCGATGGCCGCGCTTACTGTGGCGATCACGCTCGAGCGTCTCGCGCCGCGTGGTCCGCTTGTCGTGCGAGGCATTGGGTTCACAATCGTCGGCACGGGTTTGCTGATGATCGTGAGAGCCGCTTCGTTCATGTAAAAGCATTCGTTGCAACGCTCAATAAAACAGAAACGAACTGATGACCCGATATATCGCTCTTCTGCGCGCCGTGAATGTCGGCGGCACCGGCAAACTGCCAATGGCTGAGTTGCGAAGTATGTGCGAATCCGTTGGCTTCACGAATGTCCGCACGTATATTGCGAGCGGCAATGTCGTGTTCGACAGCAAGCTTGCCGAAGCGTCGGTGAAGAGCCGGCTCGAGCGTTGTCTCAAAGCGTATGCGGGCAAGCCGGTCGGCGTCGCGGTGCGCACGAGCGCGGAACTTGCGCAAATACTCGCGGCGAATCCGTTCAAGTCGGCCCCAGCGAATCGTACGGTCGCGATCTTTCTCGACGCACCGCCGCCCGCCGATGCACTCGCTCACGCAAGCGGCCAGCGCGACGAAGAAATGGCGCTCGGCACGCGCGAGATTTACGTGCACTACAACAACGGAATGGCCGACACGAAGCTCAAAATTCCCGCAGCCAAAACGGGAACCGCGCGCAACATGAACACGGTTGCAAAGCTAGTCGAGATGGCGAACGAGTAGCTTAAAGTCTTCAATCGGCGCTAATAAGAAAGGAAAGGGCGGCACAATCAATCGTGCCGCCCTTTCACAAACTGACTGCGGATTGCCGATCGCAACGTTAGCCGCTTACCGCACCTTGCCCGCCTTCCACGCCGACAGCAACTGATCGTACTTGACCGTCTCGCCCTTCGGCTTTTCGTTGGCGAGCTTTTTCCACGGCGCGTGCTGATCGGACAACCACTTCGACGGATCGCTTGCCGCATTCATCTCCGGCGCGCATGCCTTCATGCCGGCGCGTTGCAAGCGCGACAACACCTGGTCCATCTCCTTGGCGAGGTTATCCATTGCGGCCTGTGGCGTCTTTTCTCCAGCGACTGCGGTGCCCACGTTCTTCCACCAGAGCTGCGCCATCTTCGGATAGTCCGGCACATTGTTGCCGGTCGGCGTCCATGCGACGCGTGCCGGGCTACGATAGAACTCGATCAAACCGCCGTACTTGTCCGCGTTCTTCGTGAAGTAGTCGCTATGAATATCGGAGTCGCGAATGAACGTGAGACCGACAATCGACTTCTTCAGCGACACGCTCTTCGACGTCACGAACTGCGCATACAGCCATGCGGCGGCGCGCTGATTGGCCGGCGTCGACTTGAAGAAGGTCCACGAGCCGACGTCCTGATAGCCGTTCTGCATGCCGTCCTTCCAGTACGCGCCGTGCGGCGACGGCGCCATGCGCCACTTCGGCGTGCCGTCGGGGTTCGTCACGTTGCCGGGTTTCAGCATCGACGCGGTGAACGCGGTGTACCAGAACACCTGCTGCGCGATCTTCCCTTGCGCGGGCACAGGGCCGGCCTCGCTGAAGGTCATGCCGGACGCTTCGGGCGGCGCGTATTTCTTGAGCCAGTCGATGTATTTGGTCGTCGCATAGACGGCCGCCGGGCTGTTGGTGCCGCCGCCGCGCGACACCGATGCGCCAACCGGATGGCAACCGTCCGGCGTCACGCGAATGCCCCATTCGTCGACGGGCATGCCGTTCGGAATGCCCTTATCGGCTTCGCCCGCCATTGAAAGCCATGCGTCGGTAAAGCGCCATCCGAGCGACGGGTCTTTCTTGCCGTAGTCCATATGGCCGTAGACTTTTTCGCCGTCGATGTTCTTCACGTCATTCGTAAAGAACTCGGCGATGTCTTCATACGCGGACCAGTTCACCGGCACGCCCAACTCATAGCCGTACTTCGCCTTGAACTTGTCCTGCAAGTCCTTGCGGGCGAACCAGTCCGCGCGGAACCAGTAAAGATTGGCGAACTGCTGATCGGGCAGTTGATAGAGCTTCTTGTCCGGCGCCGTCGTGAAGCTGGTGCCGATAAAGTCTTTGATATCGAGCCCAGGATTCGTGTATTGCTTGCCTTCACCCTCCATGTAATCGGACAGCGGGATGATGACGCCATAGCGATAGTGCGTGCCGATCAGATCGGAGTCCGAGATCCAGCCATCGTAAATGCTTTGCCCGGATTGCATCGACGTCTGCAATTTTTCGACGACATCGCCTTCCTGAATGATGTCGTGCTTCACCTGAATGCCGGTGATTTCAGTGAAGGCTTTCGCGAGCGTTTTGGATTCGTAGATATGCGTGTCGATCGTTTCCGACACGACGTGAATTTCCTTGACCCCTTGCGACTTCAGTTTGTTCGCGGTGTCGACGAACCATTTCATTTCGTCCATCTGCTGCTGTTTCGAGAGCGTGCTAGGTTGAAACTCGCTATCGACCCACTTCTGCGCTTCAGGTATGCCCGCCATAGCCTGGTTCCCAAAGGCACCCGACACGATGCTTGCCACTGCGAGCGCGACGATCCGTCTCCTCTGTTGCATGGTCTTCTCCTGTGTCCTTCGTGCCCCTTCGATCTTTCCGGCGCCCGCTTGGGGCATCAGCGGAACCGGCAATTGCGAGTGCTCATTGCGTGCGTTTCGTTTCTATTCAACCTTTCCACATGATCGCGAGCAGAACCAGTAGCGAAGCCAGCGAGCCCGGCCACGAAGTCGAGCCTTCGGCGCTAATGCCGATCCACGCGAGATTCACATACGCGGCCGCGAGCAGGCCGATAAAAAGGCGATCGCCGCGCGTGGTCGCGATAGGCAGAAAGCCCTTGCGTTCATGCGTCGGCGAGCGCAGTTCCCACACGGTCATGCCGGCCAGCATCACGACGATGCAGACGAAGAAGATCGCCACCTCGGGCGTCCAGTACATCCACGTGAACATCAGACTCTCCCCATCGCAAAGCCCTTCGCGATGTAGTTGCGCACGAAGTAGATCACCAGCGCGCCGGGCACGATGGTCAGCACGCCCGCCGCCGACAGCACGCCCCAATCCATGCCGGCCGCCGATACGGTGCGCGTCATCACGGCCGCAATCGGCTTCGCATTGACGGACGTCAGCGTGCGCGCGAGCAGCAGTTCGACCCAACTGAACATGAAGCAGAAAAACGCCGTGACGCCGACGCCCGATTTGATCAGCGGCAGAAAGATCTTCACGAAGAAAGCGGGGAACGTATAGCCGTCGATGTACGCGGTCTCGTCGATTTCCCGCGACACGCCCGACATGAAGCCTTCGAGAATCCACACGGCGAGCGGCACGTTGAACAGCATGTGCGCGAGCGCGACGGCGATATACGTGTCGGTTAGACCGACGCTCGAATAGAGCTGGAAAAACGGTAGTAAAAACACGGCGGGCGGCGTCATCCGGTTGGTGAGCAGCCAGAAGAACATGTGCTTGTCGCCGAGAAAGCGGTAACGCGAGAACGCGTAAGCGGCGGGCAGCGCGACGAGCACGGACATCACCGTGTTCATCAGCACGTAGATGATCGAGTTGATGTAGCCCCAGTACCAGGAGGGATCGGTGAAGATGATCTTGTAGTTGTCGAACGTGATGTGCTGCGGCAGCGTGGCGAACGTCGACATGGTTTCTTCGTTCGTGCGCAGCGAGATCGACAACATCCAGTAAAGCGGAATCAGTGCGAACAGCATATAGACGACGAGCACCAACGTGCGCATCCAGCGGCGCTTATCCTGCATGTTCGTCTCCTCCCGCAGCGGGGCCGCCTTTGCCTACGCGGCTCATCCAGTTATAGAGAATGAAGCACAGCAGCAGAATGATGAGGAAATAGATCAGCGAGAAAGCCGCGGCGGGGCCGAGGTCGAACTGGCCGACCGCTTTTTGCGTCAGGTACTGGCTGAGAAAAGTTGTCGAGTCGCCGGGGCCGCCGCCCGTCAGCACGAACGGTTCGGTGTAGATCATGAAGCTGTCCATGAACCGCAGCAGCACGGCGATCATCAGCACGCCGCGCATTTTCGGCAGTTCGATGTAGCGGAAAACCGCGAAGCGGCTCGCGCCGTCAATTTCGGCGGCCTGATAGAACGCATCGGGAATGGCGCGCAAGCCCGCGTAGCAAAGCAGCGCGACGAGCGGCGTCCAGTGCCAGATGTCCATCACCAGCACGGTGATCCATGCGGCCGTGGGGCTTGCCGTGTAGTTGTAATCGAAGCCGAGGCTATTGAGCCAGTAACCGAGCAGGCCGATATCCGGGCGCCCAAAAATCTGCCAGATCGTGCCGACCACGTTCCATGGAATCAGCAACGGCATGGCGAGCACGACGAGCGCCGCCGATGCGCGCCATCCGGAAGCGGGCATCGAAAGCGCGAGGCCCACGCCCAACGGAATCTCGAACAGCAACACGCAAGCGGAAAAGATGATCTGTCTGCCGAGCGCGTCGCGCAGATCGGGATCGGTCATGATGTTGCGAAACCACTCGGTGCCGACAAACACATGCTGCGTCGGACTAATGATGTCCTGCACCGAATAGTTGACGACCGTCATCAGCGGCAAGATCGCGGAGAAGGCCACGCAGATGAACACGGGTATCACAAGAAGCCACGCTTTCTGATTGACGGGCTTGTTCATTGCGTGGCTCCTTCTGCGTTACGTGCATCGATTCTTTCGTCATTGCAGAAGAACACTGTTTCTGGCGCGGCTACGCGCAGCCACGCGGGCCCGTTCACCACGCGCACATGCGGCTCGAGTTTCGCGTTGAAGAGATGGCCGTCGCATTGCGCGGTCACGAGTTGATAGTTGCCGAGTTGCTGCGCGCGCAGCACCTCGACTTTGACGGCGCCGGCTTCGCCTTCGTGGGCGAGCCGCACGAACTCGGGGCGAATGCCCAATGTAAGCGGGCTCTTTGCCTGCTGATGCGCGTCGCCCAGCGCCGCGAGCGTGGCGGCGCCGAGCGTGAGACGCTGTGAGCCGATTCGCGCGCCGTCGGCGTCCAGTTCGATCGGACAAAGATTCATACCCGGACTGCCGATGAAGTAGCCGACAAACGCATGATCCGGCCGCAGAAACAGCGCATCGGCGCCGCCTTTCTGCACGACGCGGCCGTTCGTCATGACGACGACTTCATCGGCGAAAGTGAGCGCCTCGACCTGATCGTGCGTGACGTAGATCAGCGTGAGCTTCAGTTGCTGATGGATCTTTTTCAACTGCCGGCGCAGCATCCATTTCATCGCCGGATCGATCACGGTCAGCGGTTCGTCGAACAGAATCGCCGCGACGTCCTGGCGAACGAGGCCGCGTCCAAGCGATATTTTCTGCTTCGCGTCGGCCGCCAGATTGCTGGCCTTGTGCGGGAGATCGCGCGTCATGTCGAGAATTTCCGCGACTTCGTGCACGCGCTTTTTTACTTCGGCGGCCGGCATCCTGCGATTGCGCAGCGGAAACGCGAGGTTGTCGAACACGGTCATCGTGTCGTAGATCACCGGGAACTGGAACACCTGCGCGATGTTGCGCTCCCGTGCGCCGAGCGCGGTCACGTCGCGTCCGTCGAACAGTACCTTGCCCTCGGACGGCTTGACGAGGCCCGACACGATATTGAGCAGCGTGGTCTTGCCGCAGCCCGACGGCCCGAGCAGCGCATAAGCGCCGCCGTCTTCCCACACCATGCTCATGGGCTGCAGCGCGTAGTCGTCGAGTGTCGCGGGCTTCGGACGATATGCGTGCGCGAGATTCTGGAACTCAATGCGCGCCATGAGCGGCCTCCGGGCTCGATACCAGTTTCGTATCCGCGCCGAACACGAACAGTTCGTCAGGGTCGATGAAAACGTTGAGTTCGGTGCCGAGCTCGATCTGATGCACGCCCTGCAACTGCGCGACGAGGTCGATGCCGCCCGTGAGCGTGCGCAAATGCAGATAGGTTTCCGAGCCGCTCAACTCGGCCAGTTCGAGCCGGCAGGGAACGGCGACTGCATGCGGCGCTTTCGCGTGAAGGCGCAAGTGCCCTGGCCGTATGCCGATGCGGCATGCGCCGTTCGCAGCGGTGCCTTGCCGGAGCGGAACGTCGACGCCGATCGGCAGATGCGCGCGGCCGTTGCCGTTAAGTTCGCTCGTCAGCATGTTCATCGGCGGATCGTTGAAGACGGCTGCTGCATCGACGTTGACGGGCGCGTTGTAGACGTCGAGCGTCGGACCGAATTGCAGCACGCGGCCTTTATCGATGATCGCGGTATAGCCGCCGAGCAGCAGCGCTTCGAGCGGTTCGGTGGTGGCATAGACCACGGTCGTCTTGCCGTCCGCGAAAAGCGTGGTCAACTCCATGCGCAATTCCTCGCGCAGCTTGTAGTCGAGATTCACGAGAGGTTCGTCGAGCAGCACGAGCGACGTGCGCTTCACGAGCGCACGCGCGAGCGCGCAGCGCTGCTGTTGACCACCCGACAGTTCGCTCGGCCGCCGCTCGAGCAGATGCTCGATATGCAGTTTCCCCGCGACCTCGAGCACGCGCCGGCGAATTTCCGCCGAATCGGTCTTCTGCAACTGGAGCGGCGACGCGATGTTCTGGAACACGGTCATCGCCGGATAATTGATGAACTGCTGATAGACCATCGCCAGATTGCGCTGGCGCACGCTGACGCCTGTCACGTCCTGGCCGTCCACCAGCACGCGGCCCGCGTTCGGCCTGTCCAGTCCCGCCATCACGCGCATCAGCGTGGTCTTTCCCGCCTGGGTCGGACCCAGCAGCACATTGATAGCGCCTGGCACAAGACGCAAATCCACGCCGTACAGATACGGTTGCCCGCCAGAAACGACACTGACTTGCTCCAGTTCCAGGACCAAATTGTTCTCCTTTCAGGCGCGCGCGATGCGACCGTCAAACCGCAGCTTGACGATGGCATCGATTGGGTTGCACTTTTATTACACGCAGCAGACAGAATTTCCCTTTTGTTGGTTTGCGTTTAAATCGGGGTTAACCTTACGAAAGGCGGAAATAGAGAACCTCGTCGATACGGGTCTCCGTAAAGGGCCTACCAAGCCGTTTTCTGTCGGGCATATACCCAGCAAGTGGGAAAGCGGATTCGCGCCACTATTTGGCGGAATTAACCTTTTGCCGAACGTTTACGTGATAATCGATACGCACGCTGCCGGTTTCGAACCACTAACCACTAAAAATGCGCGGGTCATGGCTTTTAGCGAACCAAGGTCTCCATTTTTCAGGTGGCTCGTGTCTTCGGCTCAGAATCTGAGCGCGGAGAACCGCCAGATACTTCTCGCCAATCTTTTCACACGCACCGCGTCCATCGTCTTCGCATCCATTTGCGAAATCAGCGTCTGCGCGACCGCTTACTATCTGCACCCGAGCTTGCTGTATGCGACGTGGACGGGCGCCGTTGTCGCGCTGCTGATCGTGCGGCTCGCGCTCATCTGGTCGTGCCGCCGCCGCAGCGCGCTGGGTTTGCCCACACCTACCGCGGCCTTTCTGTTTGCGAGCGTTCTGTGGAGCGCGTTGTTCGGCCTGGGCGCTTTGCTGTGCAACATCAGCGGAGACGCAACGCTCTTTCTGCTTGGCAATGTTTGCGCGGTCGGCGTTGTCGGCGGACTCGCGGGACGCAATGCGGCCACGCCGCGGCTCGTGATGCTGCAGATCGTCTTCATCATCGGTTTGCTGGGCGTCGGCGCGGCGCTGTCGCCGGGCTCCGGAAAACTCGTGCTTCTCTTTCAGGCGCCGTTTTGCGCCGCCGGTTTTCTCACGGTTGCGCTGCGCAGTAATCGCGATACGGTGGCGCTGCTGCTCGCGCGCGAAAGCAGTCAGCGGCTCGCGCATCACGACAGCCTCACCGGCTTGCCGAATCGTGCGCGCATCAACGAATTGCTGTTCGAGCGCACGGCGGTCAGCGCGCCGCAACGCGACGGATTGTTCGCTGTTCTATTGATCGACCTCGACGGCTTCAAGGCGATCAACGACAGTCTCGGCCATGCCGCGGGCGATCAGATTCTTCAGGAAGCCGCGGTTCGCCTGCGTGAAGTGATGCCGGCCACCGACATCGTCGGACGCCTGGCCGGCGACGAGTTCGTGGTGATCTCGGAAGCGCCCGAGCCGTCCCGCGATGTGCGGCTCATCGCGGACAGCATCGTCAAGACGCTGGCGCGCCCCTTCGTGCTGACGGAAGCGCTCGTGCATATCGGCGCGAGCGTGGGCGTGGCGCTGTACCCCGAGCACGCGTGCACGGGTCCGCAATTGCTGATTTGCGCCGACCGCGCGTTGTACGCGGTCAAGCGCAGCGGCAAGAGCGCTTATCTGATTTTCGACGCACACGAACATGTCTCCGACGAAAGCCTGAGCCTGTTGCGCAGCGACCTGGAAGGCGCGTTGCGCACGTTCATCGGACTGCGCATGGAGTATCAGCCGATCCTGGACCTCGCGAGCGGCGAAGTGACGGGCCGCGAAGCGCTGATTCGCTGGACGCATCCGACGCGCGGCGAGCTCTCGCCGTCCGCTTTCATTCCGACTGCCGAACGTACCGGGCTGATACTCGCGCTCGGCGAGTGGGCTTTGCTGCAGTCGTGCAAGGAAGCGGTCATGTGGTGCGACAAGGTGCCGGTCGCGGTCAACGTGTCGCCGGTGCAATTGCGTGAGGAGGCATTTGCGTCGATCGTGGCGGGCGTGCTTCGCAAGACGCGGCTTCCGCCCGAGCGCCTGAACATCGAGGTGACGGAGACCGTGCTGCTGAACGACGACGTGGTGACCCGGCGCAACATCTCGCGGCTGCGTGCATTGGGCATCGGTCTTGCGCTCGACGATTTTGGCACTGGCTTCTCGACCATGTCGACACTCGTGCGCTTCACGTTCGACAAGCTTAAGATCGACAGCTCGTTCGTGAAGGAGTCAGTGCATCGGCGCGAATCCGCGGCAGTGGTGCGAGGGATCGTCGCATTGGCGCGCGAGATTGGCATGCCGACCACGGCCGAAGGCATCGAAACGCAGGAGCAGCTAGATTTCGTGCGGCGCTCCGGCTGCACGCATGCGCAAGGCTTCCTGCTCGGCAGACCGGTGCAAGGCTGTGAGATCGCGCGTATCGACGACAAGCTGCCCGTGCAGTCCGTGCGCTCCGTGAACCAGTCCTGAGCCACGGCCTGTATTGCAAACGCGAGGGTTCTTATCCAACAGCGAACGGCGAGGCAAATGTGGATTCGACCTTGAAATTCCAGCTACGGCTTACCGTATCGCCGGAACTTGCCGATGCGCTGCGCACCGACCGTTCGGGCGCGGCGCACGCGGAACTGCAGCGTATCTTGCGTCGGCATGATGCGACGCTGAAATGCCAGTACGACGCATTCGCGGACTACGTGAGCGAGGCCGAGCGGCTCGGCACCGAGAAGTACTCGCTCTATCAGTGGACGCGCGAAACGATCCGGAATCCGGAGAAGAAAGCAAAGTACCTGCGATCGTTCACGGTCTATGTGAAGGGCGAGCAGATCTACGACAAGCAGATCGCCGATGCGATGGAGAACGAACTATTGAAGCTCGCCGGCGTAGACAGCCCGGGCGGCATTGAAAGCGTTTCGAAGTTCGACACCAATCCCGCGAATAGTCCGCAGCCGCCAAAGCGTTAGCCGCTTGCGCGTCATTTGCCCGTCGCTTGCCCATTAGCGGTTAGCCCTTTTCATTCAACTGTCACCGTTTCGCGACTAGGATCACTGGTCAAAGCCGCCAGTCCTTCCTACCCACAAACACAGACATGTCGAATACAAAGAACGCTAATGCCTCGCCAGCCGATCAGGGCGCATCCATCGTTTCGCGTCGCGGGTTTCTGAAGTTCGCCGGCGCATCGGGTCTTGCCGGCGCGGCCAACGCGCTGTCGACGGCACGCGCCGCGAGCAGCACGCCGGACGGCACGCCCGAGCAGATCCATCTGACGTGGGGCAACGATCCTTCGAGCGACGTGACCGTGTCGTGGGCGTCGCTCGCGGCCGCCGTGAAGCCGCATCTGCGCATTGGCCGCATCGGCGACGCGAAGCACATCGTGCATGGCGTGCAGACCACCTACACCGACGGCCTGAACGGCGAGGTCGTGTTCAGCTATCACGCGCGCCTGCGCGACCTGAAGCCCGACACGAGCTATGAATACGAGGTCACGGCCGAGAACGACAGCAATGCCGCGCAGCCTTTCACCGGCAGCTTCCGCACCGCGCCGCGCGGCCGCGCGCCGTTCCGCTTCACGAGCTATGGCGATCTCGCGACGCCGAACACCGGCTGGGTGCTGTCGTCGCCGCAAAGCCGCTTCGCGGTGCAGGCCGTCGAGCGCTTTCAGCCGCTGTTCCATCTGCTCAACGGCGACCTGTGCTATGCGAATCTGAACCCCACGCAGCAGCCGCAAGTGTGGCGCGACTTCGGCAACAACTGCCAGAACTCGGCGGCGAATCGTCCGTGGATGCCGTGCCCCGGCAACCATGAAATCGAGTTCCATAACGGCGAGCAAGGCTTCGCGTCGTATCTCGCGCGTTATGCGCTGCCCGACAATCACACGCGTTTTCAGGGCCGCTGGTACAGCTTCCGCGTGAGCTCGGTGCTGTTCATTTCGCTCGATGCCGACGACGTCGTCTATCAGGACGCCGCCGCCTTCGTCGCCGGACCGGCCCCGCTCGTGCCGGCCGCAAGCACCGGCAATCCGCCGATCCAGCCAGGCACCTCGTTCTATGTGCGAGGCTACAGCGATGGCGAACAGACGCGCTGGCTCGAAAAGACACTGCGCCACGCGGCCGACGATCACGACATCGACTGGATCGTCGTGCAGATGCACCAGGACGCGCTGAGTTCGTCGAAGACAGGCAACGGTTCCGACAAAGGCATTCGCGAGGCGTGGCTGCCGCTGTTCGACCGCTACGGCGTGGACCTCGTGCTGTGCGGCCACGATCACGACTACGAGCGCAGCTACCCCGTGCGCGGCTGCAATCACCACAAGGGCACCGACATCGCCACGGGCCATCCGGTCGATACCTTGCAGCCAAAGCCGGTGATGTCGGCGATCTCGGCGGGCGCGTCCACGTTCGATACGAGCCAGGGCACGATCCACCTCATTCTCGGCGGCGGCGGCACGAGCGCGCCGCTCGATGTCTATGGCGTCGATGCAGGCACCGGACTGCCGCAAGCGCGCATCTTCACGCGGCCGAATCGTCCGATGCCGGGCACGACCGCGGGCACCTTCGTTCGTGCGAGCGCCGATGCCGTCGAAGACGCGATCTGGTCCGCGCAACGCGATACGGGCACGGGCTACGGCATCGCCGTGTTCGATCACGATCCGGGTCACGCGGGCGGCGAGACGACGATCACGATGAACTACTACCATGCGCCCGGCGCCGATCAGACGCCGACCGCGAACTACGAATTGTTCGAAACGATCGAGCTAAAAAAGAAGCGCAAGCGCTGAGGCCAGCGGACAGTAAAAAGGTAAAAATGACGGCGCTACATCATTTGTTACACGTCTTACCGGTAAGCCGTGCAGTGGTTACAGAGGGCTTTCATGTCACCGGTTATACTCGGCGCCGTCTCATAAAAACCAAAGACCTTTTATGTCCAGAAAAATCCTCCAGATTGTGGCTGTCGCGGCGCTCGCGAGCGCGGCTTCCTTGTCGGCTGTGGCCGGCGACATGAACAATGCGCTGGGCGGCGCGCTCGGTGGCGTTGCGGGTGCGGCACTGGGCGGCGCGGTCGGCGGCAGCACGGGTGCCGTGATCGGCGGCGCCGTGGGCGGCGGCGCGGGCGGCGCGGTGACGTCGAACCGCCGCGAGCGCACGGGTGCGATCGTCGGCGGCGCGCTGGGCGGCGGCGCCGGCACGGCGGCCGGCAATGCAATGGGCGGCCGTGGCGGCGGCCTCGTCGGCGCAGCCCTGGGTGGCGGCGCGGGCGCGGCGCTCGGCGGCAACATCTCGCGCTCGAACTCGTATTCCGACGACTACTCGCGTGGTTATCGTTCGGGCAAGAAGCGTCATAAGCATCGCCACTACGATTAAGCAGCACGCGGTAACGTAGTGCGGTGAAGGCCGCGAAAGCCTGGTGCGCCGCGCGAGCGGCGCTTGCTTCGGTGAATCGAGGCCGGGCTTTTTCAGCCGACGTGCTTCAAAAAGTCCTTCAAGCGCGGCGTGGGCGGGTTGTCGATCAGCTCGCCCGGCGCGCCATCTTCCGCGATGCCGCCGTTGTCCATGAACAACAGGCGCGTACCGACACGCTTCGCGAAGCCGATCTCGTGCGTGACGACAATCATCGTCATGCCCTCCGTCGCGAGATCCTGCATGACCTTCAGCACTTCATGACGAAGCTCGGGATCGAGTGCCGAAGTCGGCTCGTCGAACAGCATTAGTTTCGGCCTGATCGCCAGCGCGCGCGCAATTGCGACGCGCTGCTGCTGCCCGCCGGACAACTCGGACGGATAGTGATTCGCGCGCGATTCGAGCCCGACCTTGTCGAGCAGCGCCATTGCCTGATCGCGCGCTTCGGCTCGCGATGCGCCGCGTACCTGAATCGGGCCGAACATCACGTTTTCGAGCGCGGTCATTTGCGGGAACAGGTTGAACTGCTGAAACACCATGCCCGCTTCCAGACGGATCGCGCGGATGTCCGACGCATTGCCTTTCACGCTCAGGCCGTCCACGAGCAGTTCGCCGCCGCTGATTTTTTCGAGTGCGTTAATGCAGCGGAGCATGGTCGACTTGCCCGAGCCCGACGGCCCGACGACCACCACGACTTCCGAACTCTCGATGCGAAGATCGATGTTGTTGAGCACCGGCAGATGGCCGAAGCTCTTTGAGACGCGCTGAAATTCGATCATGCTCATAGAATTCGCATCCTTCTTTCGACGACGCGCAGCGACAGCGTCATGACACCGGTCAGGACCAGATAAATGACCGCGACGGCGGACCAGATTTCCACCGCGCGAAAGTTGCTGGCGATGATCTCCTGACCCTTGCGCGTCAGTTCCCCGACGCCGATCACGATAAACAGCGACGTGTCCTTCAAGCTGACGATGCACTGATTGCCCAATGGCGGAATCAGGCGTCGAAATGCGAGCGGCCCGATGATCTTCATCAGCACGCGCGGCGTCGAGAGTCCCATCGCGAGGCCTGCTTCCATCAAGCCCTTCGGGATCGACAGCAAGGCTCCGCGCACCACCTCGGCAAGATAGGCGCCCGAATTCACCGTAATGGCGATGATGGCGGCGGTCAGCCCGTCGATTCGCAAATGCGCAAGCAACGGCAGCGCGAAGTAGAGAAACATCACCTGAACCACAATCGGTGTGCCGCGTATCAGTTCGACGTAAACCTGCGCAATCACGTTTAGCGCAAGCGGGCCGTAGGCGCGGCATGTGCCCGCCACGACACCGACGATAAAGCCGCCGATCAAGCCCACGAAGGCGATGAATACAGTCAGTTCCACGCCGTCTATCAGATCTGGAAGCGCACTCCAGATAAC
This sequence comes from Paraburkholderia graminis C4D1M, assembly GCF_000172415.1. GTDB lineage: Bacteria > Pseudomonadota > Gammaproteobacteria > Burkholderiales > Burkholderiaceae > Paraburkholderia > Paraburkholderia graminis. The sequence goes on along the minus strand of NZ_ABLD01000002.1, from coordinate 114,048 downwards.
TGTCCAATCGAATTCCACGAACCGCTCCTTAGGTGTGCGTCTGCCGCGCGGCGGGAACTGCCGCACGGGACGTCGCAACGATTACGATTTGGGCGGCTCGGAGCCGAACCACTTCTTGTAGAGCGTCGCATAGCGGCCGTCGGCCTTCATCTTCGCGAGTTCCGCGTTGACGCTCGCCACGAGCGGACTGCCCTTCGGAAAGCCGATGCCGTACTTGTCGCCGCTCACCGGCGTGCCGGCGACCTTGACCTTGCCTTTACCGGCCGTGCTCGCGAAATACAGCACGTTGGGCGTGTCGTGCATCGCGGCGTCGACGCGGCCCGCTTCGAGCGCGAGGTACGCCTGGTCGATGTTCGGGAACTGGCGGATTTCCTTCGGCTTCAGATGCGCCTTGATCCAGTCGATGGTGGCCGTGCCTGTTTTCGCCGCGATCACCTTGCCGTTCAGATCGTCGATGGACCGGATGCTCGTGTTGCCGCTTTGGACCATCGCGGCGAGGCCGCTGTCGTAGTACGGGTCGGAGAAGTCGATGGCTTTCCTGCGCTCCTCCTTGATCGTCATGCCCGACAGCGCGACGTCGATATTTTGCGTCTGCAACGCGGGAATGAGGCCGCTGAAATCCATCGGCTGGACCTTGTATTTCCAGCCCAGGTCTTTCGCGATTTCGGCCCACAGGTCGAGGTCGAAGCCGACGTACTTGTCGCCCTGCTTGAATTCGAACGGCATGAACGACGTGTCCGTGCCGACCACGAGTTCTTTGGTGTCTGCGCGGGCGAGCGCGCTGCCGAATAGCGCGGCCGCAACGACGGACATGAGGAAGACGCGACGTACCATGATTTTCTCCGCATTGATTGACGATGAACACGCGTTGTGTCTACAACATGCGGTGTTCCGTCGGCATAAGCGACAACATATGTTGTCAATGCGGATACTACGACATCAAAAAGTTTGGCAACAGGAATTTTTGTCGATGAAAACCCTGGCGTGACGCCACGTGCCCGCCGCGGTGGACGCTCGTGCGAAACAAAGGCATAAAAAAAGCGCCGCTGTTGCGGCGCCTCGAGCGAGTCTCTTATGCGAAGGTATCGCGACTGCGGCTACGCCGTCATGACTTCGACGTGAACGCCGCGACCGCTTCCCTGAAACGGCTGCTGCCGTAGACGCTTTCGATCAGATCCTCGTCGTCGAGCCGCTGATCGATCACGATGCGGCGCAAGCTTTCTTTCACCGCGTGCTGCGTGACGGGCGAAAGCGCAATCAAACGTTGCGCGAGCGAGTGCGCCGCTTCCTGCAATGCGTCTCGCCCGCAGATTTCGTGCACGTATCCGCACGCGAGCGCTTCGTCGGCGCTCAGATAGTCGGCGAGCATCAGCATCTTCTTCACGCGCGGTGTGCCGAAGGCTGCCTGAAGCCGCGCGATATTGCGCGACGACAGCGTGTTCGACAACGTCTTCGCAATCGGCGCGCCGAAGCGCGAAGCGTCGGTGCAGACGCGAAAATCGCAGGCCGTCGCGAGCGCGAGACCGCCGCCCACCGCCCAGCCGTCTATCACCGCAATGGTCGGCATGGTAATTCGCTCGATAGTGTCGATCACGCGCTCGACGAACGCTTCGTATGCGAGCCCATCGCGGCCATCGCGGAAGTCCTTGAAATAGCCGATGTCCGTGCCGGAAATGAACGACTTGCCGCCTGCGCCGCGCAGCAGAATGCAGTGCACGTCGTCGTTCGCTTCGCATTGCGCGATGAGCGCAAGCAGCGACTCGTACATGTCGAGCGTCATCGCGTTGTGCCGCTCGGGTCTGTCTATGAGGATTTCCGCCGCGCCCGAAGCGTGAACGGTCAGACGAACCGGTTCGCTCATGACGCGGCTCCGTTGATTTCGGCGAAGATCTCGTCGTTGTGCTCGCCGAGCAGCGGCGGATGGCGGCGCACGGTCGGCGGCGTGCCGAGCAGTTTGACCGGAAAGCCGATGTTCTTGACCTTGCCCTCGTTCGGGTGGTCGATCTCCATGCACATGTTGCGATGCCGCGCGTGCTCGCTGGCAAATGCTTCGGGATACGAAAGAATCGGTCCCGCTGGAATGCCGGCCGCCAGCAGCAGATCGACCCACTCGGCGCTGTCCCGTTTGCCGAACTCCTGTTCCAGCACTTCGATCATCGCCTCGCGATTTTTCAGTCGCAGCGACACGCTCGCGTAATCCGCGTGATTGATCAGATCGCGACGATCCAGCGTTTCGCACAGCCGGGTCCATAGCTTCTGGTTGGTTGCGCCCATCACGAAGTAACCGTCGCGCGCCTTCACGGCCTGGTACGGTGCACTCATCTTGTTGCTCGTGCCGAGCGGTGTCGGCGGGACGCCGGTGCCCCAATAGTCGGACATGTCCCAGATCGAGAAGGCCATGATCGAATCGAACAGCGACGCGTCGATATGCTGGCCTTCACCGCTTCGCTGCGCGCCGATATACGCCGACAGCAGACCGAACACCGCGAACATCGCACAGCCTATATCCGCGACCGGAACGCCGGCTTTCACGGGCTTGCCGCCTTTGTAGCCCGTCACGCTCATCACGCCCGACATGGCCTGCGCCATCAGATCGAAGCCGGGCCGCGACGCCCACGGCCCGCTTTGCCCAAAGCCGGAAATGCTCACATAGACGATCTTTGGATTGATCGCCTTGATGGACTCGTAATCGATCCGCAAACGCTGCACGACGCCGGGCCGATAGTTCTCGACGATGACGTCCGCGGTTTTCGCGAGCTTGTAGAACATCTCGCGCCCTTCGTCGCTTTTCAGATCGAGCGTGACGGAGCGCTTATTGCGGTTGAGGTTGAGAAAACCCATGCTGTCGGGGCCTTTCATCTTGAAGCCCATCGAACTGCGCGTCTGGTCGCCCTCGGGCGGCTCGACCTTGATGACGTCCGCGCCGAGGTCGGCCAGCATCATGCAGGCGAACGGCCCCGCCATGACCTGGCTCACGTCGAGCACGCGTATGCCTTGCAGCGGTAGATGCGTAGATTGCGTCATGTCGGGCTTCCTCCTCGGTCGGTGAGTCATGTTGTGACTCCACTGTCGCCGGGCAGAAGCGTTGCCGCAAGAATCGCTACGTCATGGCTGGTTTCGCGGATCGCGAAACCGTCGCGCGTGTGTGCTCCAGCTAGACCGCTAGACTGCTAGGCACCCGCCAGCAACTCCGCGACGACGTTGCGCAGCGTTTGCTCCTGCGCGTGCCCTTCGACGCAGGACAGCACGTAACTGCGCCGCGACCAGTCTCCGTCGAGTTCGACCGATGCGAGCGATGCCTCGGGATGAAAGCTCTGCAACACATCGGGCGGCATGAAGCCGACGCCTAAGCCGTGGCGCACCATCGCGAGCATGGTGTCGAAGCCGTTGACGGTCAGGTTGTCCGGAAACAGCCGGCCGCGGCTGCGATACGCGCGCTCCACGGCGGACAGCACGGCCGAGCCCTTGCCGAGGCTCACAATGGGAAGATCGAGAACATCGTCGATGCCCACTGGTCCATTGCCGAATTCAAAATGCGCGCGGCTATAAACCAGCACGAGGCGATCTTCTCGATACGCGCATTTGTCCAGATCGAGAAAGCCGCTTTTCTTCTCGTAGATGCCGACATCGATCACTTTGTCGCGCAGCAGTTGCTGCACGATCTTGCTGTTTTCCTCGACGATTTTCAGCGCGATGCGCGGATACTTGCGCTGAATCCCGGCGATTTCACGCGCCAGAAACTGAATGACGACTGCCTTCGGCGCACCGATGATGATGCGCCCTTCGAGCCCATGATTGAGCGCCTGTGCATCGCCTTCCATGCGATCAATCAGGTTGTCGATCTGCCGAACGTACTCGATCAGCTTCGCGCCCGACTCGGTGATTTCCGCGCCGTGCGGCACGCGTTGGAAGAGCTTCGCGCCGAGTTGCTCTTCGAGATCCGACACGCGCCGCGATGCCGCCGCGACTGCCAGGTTCAGCTTGTCCGCGGCGCGCGAGATGCTGCCTTCTTCCGCAATGGCAAGGATCAGCCGGACAGTTGTCGTGTCGAATTTCACTTGGTCTCCAATGGGTATTCAACGATGAATCGGCGCATGCGCCGCCCGCTAGTTTAGTGCGCCGCGAACCGCGGCAATAACGAAAACGCTATCACGGCATGCGGTTTCGACATTGGAGCTCTCGCGCCTGCATCCGTACACTTGTCCTTCAGCACCTGCATACAAGTGCCGCGCTCTGCGGCACGATGCATATCGACAACGACGAATGGCCTTTATCAACGTTCATGGCCATCTGGACGGAGACACGATTTTGGACAAGCCCACTGGTTCGCTCACGGCCGCCGCAGTGCGGCCCGCTCGCCTCAATTTCCGCTGGCATGTGCTTATCTGGCTGCTGATCGGCGGGATTATCAACTACATGGACCGCGCGAGTCTTTCGATTGCGGCGCCGGGCATGATTGCCGAACTCGGACTGACTCGCACGCAAATCGGCCTGCTCGGCAGTGTGTTTGCGTGGACCTATGCGGTCATGCAATTGCCGGCCGGCTGGGTGATCGACCGCTTCGGCGCAAAGCGCGCTTATGCACTCGCGATGATCTGGTGGAGCGTCGCCACATGGCTCACTGGCGTGGTCGGTTCCATTTCGGGGCTACTGGTGATGCGCGCGTTGCTCGCGGTCGGCGAGGCGCCGTGCTGGCCGACATCCGCGAAAATTACCGCTGCATGGTTTCCCGCGAAGGAGCGCGGATTCGCGACGGGCGTGTGGGACTCGTCTTCGAAATGGGGACCGGCCATTGCACCGGCTGTACTCGTCGCGTTGATGGTCGCATTCGGCTGGCGCTCGCTCTTTCATGTGACAGGCGCGGTTGGTGTTGCCTTCGCGTTGCTGTTCCTGATGCTGTATCGCAACCCCGTGGACAGCAAGCGTCTTTCGAAAGATGAACGGGAGTACATCGAGGCGGGCGGCGGCGGGCATGAACGCTCGCTCGCCAATTCGTCGCTACGGTGGCGTTCGCTATTCGCGCGACGCAGCGTGTGGGGCATGATTCTCGGCTACTTCTGCACGATCTGGCTGTGGAATATTTTCCTCGTGTTCTTGCCGCTCTATCTACTCGACCGCTTTCATATTTCGTTCGCACAGCTTGGCGTGTATGCGGGTATTCCGTGGGCAGGCGGCGCGCTGGGCGAGATTGCCATCGGCTATCTGGCGAAGAAGATGGTCGACCGCGAGATCGCTTCGCCGATCGCTGCAAAGCGTCTGTTGATTGCATGCTGCGCGGTGGGCGCCGCTGTATGCGCGATTGCGTTGCCGTTTAGCCATACATTGAACGTGACGCTTGCACTCTTCACCGTCGGACTTGCGTTCATTGCGGCCGTGGTGGGTTCCGCCTGGGCGCTCGCGGCGGACATCGCGCCTTCGTCGATGATCGCCTCCGTCAGCGCGATCCAGAACTTCGGCGGTTATTTCGGCGGTGCGTTTTCGCCGGTCGTCGCGGGATTTATTGTCGACCGCACCGGCTCGTATGCGCTGGCGTTTATTTCAGGCGGCGCGATTGCGGGGTGCGCGGCGCTCTTCTACTGGTTCATGGCTCGCGAACCGATTGTCGATGATGCGGCTGCGTAAGCGGTAGCGCGGCGACAACCACTGGCATGTGGGCAGTTCGCCGTTGCGGTATTGCGGAGTTGTGGTGGCGCTCGATGCGTGTGGGCGCGAGTGGATGGAATCGGGAGAACGCATATCTGCCGATTCCATCCAGACGCGCGAGCGCACAACGCGCTCCGCGTCTACTGCGTGCCCGGCTGCTTTTGCGCGCCGGACGCGGGCGCAACTCGTGCCGACTCCTTGACCAGTTGATCGGTCATCGCGTCCGCGACCGGGTTCGAACTGCGGCGATTGAGTTCGACCGGAGCGGTCGGCGGCGGCGGGGGCAATGACGGATCGAGTTTCGCCGACTCGCGCACGAGCAGTTCCGTCATCAACGCACCAACGTCGCTTGAACCGCGGCGGCGCAGGTCATCATGACCACGCGAATCTTCGGCACCGCGCTGCGCGGTTTTCGATCTGGTGTTGTTTGCGTGTTGCGGTTGTTGCGGCTGTGGTGGTTGCATCTGCTGCTGCGCTTGCACGGGTTGCTGCGCTTGCACCGGTTGCTGCTGTATCGGCTGCGTCGGTTGCTGAACCTGCGGGAGCTGCGCCTGCGTTTGCATGTCCGCCGCGGGCACGTTCGCGACGCTGGTGTTTGGAACGCCCTGCAACGCCGGTGCCGCCGGCAGCGCAGGCTGCGGCGCAACGGTCGGGGTCGGAGCCGGCGACGGCCGCACGTCCATGCGGCTCACCTTCGTGCCGCCAGGCGTGTTGCTGTTAGCCTTCGCCGATGTCTCCGGCGACGCCGGGCGAGCAATGCTGCCCGCAATCACGTGGGTCTCGGCAGGTCGCGAATCGGTAATCTCGGGCGCGGTCAGCGCGGCCTCGGGCGCGGCAGCCGACTTCTTTTCCTCGCGCGGATAGAGCAAATAGGCGCAGATCACCAGGTCAGCCAGCACAAGGCCGATGATCAACGTCTTTCCGGTATTGGTCATATCTAAAACTGAATCTTCATCGAAAGGCACAGGTTCATGATAAACGACGACTCGTTGCCTTACCGCGAACAGCGGTCGCTGCGTTTCAAACACGAGCGGCCAGCCATCGACGCGTCGCGTGGATCGCAGGAAAGAGTTTCCATACAAGTTGGCCGTTTGTCATGCGCCGTGGTTCAACTTTTTGGGCCATCTTTTTCGGACATGTGGCGCGATTCGCAGGGCAAACATTCGGATCGGCCCGCCGCGCCGATAGTCGTTTGCGCAATAGGGCCATGACTGGCCGCCGCGTATTCTCCGGGGCGTTCTCTGTTACGCTCCTGCATTCATGACCGTCACTAACGAGGAGCGTCAAATGAGCAAGGGGTATTGGGTCACCACGTATCGCAAGATCAACGATCCGTCGAAGCTGGCCGCCTACGGTCAGTTGGCCGGGCCGGCAGTAGCGGCTGCGGGCGGCAAGTTCCTCGTGCGCGGCGTCGCGGACGAAGTTCATGAACAGGGCTTGAAGGAGCGGACGGTGGTGATCGAGTTTCCGTCGTATGAAGATGCAGTCGCAGCGTATTCACGCGACGACTACAAGAAAGCGCTCGACGCTTTGGGCGACGCAGTAGAACGCGATCTGCGCATTGTGCGCGGCGCGGAATAAGCACAAGGAATAACGGCAAGCGGGCTCAGCGAAACACGCGCTGACCGCCATGGCCACCAGCATCACCATGACCGCGCCGAAGATTGCAAACCTCGGCGCGGTCCGCAAAAACGTACTACTTCACCGCCCCCAAAGCCAGGCCCTTCACCAGATACCGCTGCAACCACGCAAACACGACCGAAACCGGTAGCGTTGCGCACAGCGTCGCGGCCATCACGAGATGCCACTGGACCACATACTTGCCGGCGACCATGTCGGTGACCTGCACGGTGAGCGTTTTGTTTTCCGGCGAGCGGATTAGCGTATACACAACGGCGAATTCATTCCACGCGTTGATGAACGTGAAGATCGCGGTGACGACAATCGCCGGCACGGCAAGCGGCAGGAACACTTTGAAAACGGCACGCGTTCGTCCACATCCTTCCAGCCACGCCGCTTCCTCGAGATCGCGCGGCACCGTTTGAAAATACGAAGAGAGCATCCATACGGCGAACGCGATATTGAACGCCGCATACGAAACGATCACGCCGATTTTCGAATCGACAAGATTGCCGTCGCCATAAGGGATCATCGCGGCAAGCCGGAACAGCCCGACGACCAGCAGGATAGGCGACAGCATCTGCGTGACGAGCAGGAACTGGCGATACGGTCCGCGTCCACGGAAGGGGAAGCGCGCTAATGCGTAAGCGGCGGGCAAGCTCACCGCGAGTGCGAGCAATGTCGACAGCAAGCTGATAACCGCACTGTTGCGCAGCGCCACGCCGAAATTGGCCGCTTGCCACATATCGGCGAAGTTGCTCCACTGCCAATGCACCGGCAACCAGCGCGCGGGATAAACGAAAATCTCCGATGCCGGTTTGAGTGCGGTGAAAAGCATCACCGCAAACGGGAACAGCACCACGATCACCAGCGGCGACAACGCGAGCCAGCACCACAGCGAGCGTTTCGTTTTCGTGCTGAGCGTCATGACGGTTCTCCTTCTTTCGCCGGCTGCATGCGCAAATACGCCATCGAGAAAACGAACAGCATGACGAGCATGATCAGCGACACGGCCGCGGCCTCGCCGGGTCGTCCGAGCCTGAAGCCGAGTTCGTACAGATACGTGACGAGAATATGCGTGCTGTTATCCGGGCCGCCTTGCGTCATGACCCAGATGATCGGGAACGAGTTGAACACGTAGATCACGTTCAACAGAATGGCCATGTTGATGAACGGCCGCATCAACGGCAGCGTGAGCTTGCGAAACTGCTGCCACGCGCTCGCGCCGTCGATGCGCGCCGCTTCGTAAATGTCGCCGGGCACAGAGGACAATCCGCCAAGCAGAATCGTCACCGTGAATGGGATCGACACGAGAATGCCCACCGCGATTTCCACGGGAAACGCGAGTTCCGGGGTCGCGAGCCAATGAATCGGGCCGCCGATCAAGCCGAGGCGTTGCAGCGTGACGTTGACCATGCCGTAGTCGTCGTTAAACGCCCAGCGCCAGACAACCGCGGTCATGGTGAGGGAAACCGACCACGGCAGCATGACGATGGTTCGCGCGACGCCGCGCCCATAGAAGTCCTGATTCAGCACCAGTGCAACAGGCACCGAAATGGCGACTGTGCCGCCGACCACGAACACGGTCCACACGATCGTACGGCGCGCGGCCGCGAGAAACGTCGGGTCGCTGAAGATCGAATAGAAGTTCTGCAAGCCCGTGAAGTCGCGAATCGCCCCGAAACGCGATACCTCATGCAGCGATTGCCACACGATGTTGAAGATCGGATAGCTGATGATAAAAAGCGCCAGCACCAGGCTCGGTGCAATCAGTAACCACGGCGCTTGCAGACGCGAAGAGGCGGAACGGCTCATACATGCTCGATCGTGAGACGCGCCCGCATGAAGCATGCGGGCGCGTCGGAATGGGCCGGATAGTGACGGCTTACCGCGACGTCAGAGCGTCGCCCCGATCAATGGCCGAGCGACTTGTTGGCTTGCGTAGCCGCCGCGTTCAGCGCATCGGCGGGCTTGGCCTTGCCCAGGTAGATGGACTGCATCGCGTCGGTCACGGCCTTCGCGGTGTCTTCCCAACCGGTCACGGTCGGTGCAAAACGCGCAGTGGGCAGCAAGGCGACAAATGCTTTGGTATCCGGATCATTGAACGCCGGGTCCGACGATTCGGCCTTGGTGGTCGGCAGGAAACCTTCAGTCGTCGTGAACTCGACGCGCGGTTCTTTCGTGAACAGATAGTCGAGGAACTTCCACGCGGACTTCTTCACCTTCGAGTTCTTGAACATCACGATCGAGTCCGTGACTGCGTAAGTGGCGTGCGTGGTGCCCATCGGAATCGGATCGATGCCGTACTTCAGGTTAGGCGCTTCCTTCTTGATCTGCTTCGCGAGGAACGGCGCCGAAATCATCATCGCCACGCGGCCTTGCTTGAAAAGGTTCTGTACGTCTTCGCGGCTGTAGCCGGTGACGCCCGGTTGCGTCAGACCCTGATCGATCAGCGATTTATACAGCGTGGCCGCCTTGACGCCCGCCGCCGAGTTGAACGCCGCCTTGTTGTCCTTGCCGACTACTTCGCCGCCGTTCGTCCACAGCGCATAGTAAAAATAGACGTCCGTTTCGATTTCCTTGCCTTGCAGACCGAAGCCGGCAATGCCTTGCGCCTTCAGTTTCTTCGACGCTTCAATCACGTCGTTCCATGTTTTCGGGCCGTCAGGATAGCCGGCTTTCGCGAGCAGATCCTTGTTGTAGTACAGCGCGCGTGCGGACGCGGCGATCGGCAAACCGTACACCTTGCCGTTGATTTCGCCAGGTGCCAGGAACGGACCGATAAAACGTCCCTTGAAGTTGGCGTCCATATAGCCGTCGAGCGGTTCGGCCACGTCGTCCTTCACGAAGTCGAGCAGCCAGCGCGTGCCGACAATCGCGAGGTCGGCGTTCGCGTTGCCGGAGATGTCCGTTTGCAGTTTCTGTTGCAACGTATCCCAGTTCACGTCTTCGATCTTGATGGTGGTGCCGGGATTGGCCTTTTCGAAATTGCGAGCCATCTTTTCGAAGTACGGCGCGGTTGCGTCGCTGTAATGCGCGACGGTCACGCGAACCGTGTCGGCCTGAGCCGATACGGCGATACCTGCAAACGCGAGCGCCACGGCGACTTTGCCAAGCGCGAGGGAAGCACGGGCATGCAACGACATCTCTCTCTCCTCATAGGTCCGCTGCCGTCGCCGGCTGCTGTGGGTTGAATTGTTTGAAAAAATCCTACACGGCTAAAAATGCGTTGTCACGTAGGGTCTGCGATATTTTTTCTCGCCGGCGTTTGTGCATAAGATGCCTGTAAAACAGGGATATTCTGGATGCGGGCTGCGCGCCATTACCCAATATCCGGGACGAAGCGGCTTGTGCGGTGCGTCGCGCTGTAAGAAATTTACACGGCCTGCGAAGTGCCGGGCGTGTGGAAAAGCGAGGGCAAAATGAATCGAGTCGTATTAGTGACGGGCGCTTGCGGCGGCATCGGCAGCGTGTTGTGCAAGCGTTTCGTCGAAGAAGGCGATACGGTGCTGGCGCTCGACATCGACGGGGCCGCGCTCGATCGCCTGGCGAAGCAACTCGGTGAAACGCAGGTCACGCCGCTTGCCGTCGATCTCGGCGACGCCGCCGCGGTGCAACAAGCCGTCGCCGCGGCGGTGGCGAAGCGCGGACCCGTTGACGTGCTGGTCGCCAACGCGGGCGCAGCCGAGGGCCTCACGCTCGCCACCACCGACGCCGCAAGCTGGCAGCGCGACATTCATCTGAACCTGAACGGCACATACAACACGGTGGAAGCCGTGCGCGCGTCGATGATCGAGCGCGAGCAGGGCGCGTTGGTGTTGATCGGCTCGGTGAACGGCATGGCGGCGCTCGGACATCCCGCGTATAGCGCGGCCAAGGCGGGCTTGATCAGTTACACGAAGGCGCTCGCGCTCGAATTGGGCCGCTATGGCATTCGCGCGAACATCGTGTGTCCGGGCACGGTGAAGACGCAGGCATGGCAGGCGCGCGTCGACAAGAACCCGCAGGTCTTCGAAGATTTGAAAAAGTGGTATCCGTTGCGCGATTTCGCGACGCCTGACGACATCGCCGATGCCGTGCTGTTTCTCGCGTCGCCTATGGCGCGCGTGATTACCGGCGTCGCGCTGCCCGTCGACGGTGGCTTGATGGCAGGCAACCGGCTGATGGCGCAAGAACTGACGCTCGAATCGCTTTGAGCGAAACCTGCAGACGACGAGGAAAGCATGGCAGCAGTGCAACTGAGCGGCATCTTCAAACGCTACGGCGACACGCAGGTGGTGCACGGCATCGACCTTCATATCGACGACGGCGAGTTTGTCGTGCTCGTCGGCCCGTCGGGCTGCGGCAAGAGCACGCTGATGCGGATGGTGGCCGGGCTCGAGGAAATCAGCGGCGGCGATCTGATGATCGGCGGAACGCGTGCGAACCATCTCGCGCCGCAGCAGCGCAATATCTCGATGGTGTTTCAAAGCTACGCGCTGTATCCGCATCTTTCGGTCTACGAGAACATCGCGTTCGGGCCGCGCATTCGTAAAGAGTCGCCGGCGAATTTCAAGCCGCGCATCGAGGCTGCGGCGAAGATGCTCAATCTCGGCGGTTACCTCGACCGCTTGCCGCGCGCGTTATCGGGCGGTCAACGTCAGCGTGTCGCGATGGGCCGCGCGGTGGTGCGCGAGCCGTCGCTGTTTTTGTTCGACGAGCCGCTGTCCAATCTCGACGCGAAGCTGCGCGTCCAAATGCGCACGGAGATCAAGGCACTGCATCAGCGCCTGAAAAACACGGTGATTTACGTCACGCACGATCAGATCGAAGCCATGACGATGGCCGACCGCATCGTCGTGATGAACGCGGGGCGGATCGAACAGATCGGGCGTCCGCTCGAACTCTATGACCGTCCGTCGAATCTTTTCGTCGCGAGCTTTCTTGGCTCGCCGTCGATGAATTTCGCCGAAGGCATCGTAGTGGATCACTCGCAGGGACTTGCGCTGAAACTCGCGGACGGTGGCGAGATCGTGCTCGAAGGCGCGCCGCTGTCGGCGAACGTGGGCGCGAGAGTCACGTTGGGCGTGCGGCCCGAACACATCGAGACGGTCACGCAGACGCCCGACGCAATCATGGAAGTCGAGGTGGTCGAACCGACTGGCGCCGAGACGCATTTGTACGGGAAAATAGGCGGCAACACGTGGTGCGTGACGACGCGTCAACGCTCGAAGGTTGAGCCCGGCGAGCGCGTCGCGTTGCGCTTGCCGGCTGCTCATATTCATCTGTTCGATACGGAGAGTGGACGCAGACTGGTCTGAACCGCGTGTTGCCGATTGAAGCTGCGAGCGACGCGGATTCATTTAACCCTTAAGGAACACCGGGTGTCCGCACCGAACTTGATTCCCCATATCCGCAGCGCACTCGCCAGTTTGCGGCCCGCAGAACGCAAGGTCGCGGACATGGTGCTGAACGACGTGGACTTCGCGATGCGCGCGAGCATCACCGAACTCGCGCAGCGCGCCGATGTCTCCGAGCCTTCGGTCACGCGTTTTTGCCGCGCGATCGGCGCGCATGGTCTGCGCGACTTCAAGATGCAACTCGCGCAGAGCGTGGCGGGCGGAATGCCGTATTCGTCGGCGGCCATTGCGCGCAGCGACGACGTGCAGACGCTGATGGACAAGGTAGGCGAAGCCGCCGTCGACGGCATCACGCACGCGCGCGGCGCGCTCGATCCGGCGGTGGTCGAAAGCGCGATTGCAGCGCTGTCCAGCGCGCGGCGCGTGTTCTTCTTCGGCGTCGGCTCAGGGTCCGGTCTCGTCGCGCAAGATGCGGCGTTGCGGTTTCTGCGGCTCGACATCGCGTCCACTGCGTTTACCGACGCGCACTTGCAGCGCCTCTACGCCGGGATGATGGAGCCAGGCGACGTCGCCTTTGCCATCTCGCATTCGGGCCGCAGCGTCGAGGTGAACGAGAGCATTCAGATTGCCAAGGAACGCGGCGCGACGACGATCGCGCTGACCAATGTCGGCTCGCGGCTTGCATGGCTCGTGGATATTGCGCTGCTGCTGCGCGTGCCGAGTCCCATCGATCCGAATACGCCTGGCGTATCGCGCCTCGTGCATCTTTGCATCATGGACGCGCTCGCGATCGGCGTCGCACTCAAAGCGGGTCCGAAGACGCTGGAGAAGATGCGGCATGCGAAGGCGAGGTTGTCGTCGCATGAACCGCAAACGGGCGATTAGGGAATGTTCTATTCGGAGAAAGCTTCGGTGATCGCATTGACGATTTGCGCGGCCAGATTCGGCCGCTCATCGAGAAGCGGATAGCGTTCGCGCAAGCTGTTGGAAATGCTGTTGCCGTTTTGCCGGACGCTGTGAATGATGCTGTCGAGGTCATTGTCCGGCGCTTCCAGGAAGTTCTTGATTGCGCGCCGCGCCGTGTCGTTGGCATGCAGAAAGCGCGCTTCGTTGCGCATCTCGTGGTGGAGCGTCGCGTCGATGACATTCGCGAGATAGCTGACGTGCGCGGTGAGATCGGGGTAGCGCCACGCGGGCAACGCGTCGTCGTAGGCGCGAAAGTGCAGGTTGAACTCGACTCCGTCGTCGGCCGTTTCCGTTTTCCCGAACGTGTACTGATCCGCGTAGTGCTTCATCAGCGGGCGCGAAAACCGTTCGAGCACCTTGTCGTAAGCGGCGCGATCGCGCGTGCTTTGTGTGATCGTCGCGGACACAGGCAGGATGATCGGCGCGGGCACGGCTCCATCGCGGCGCAATACGTCGTTGATCAGAAAGCGCGAGATGCGGCCGTTGCCGTCGGCCATCGGATGCACATAGACAAAGCCGAACGATGCCGCCGCCGCGCGAACAATCGGCGCACCGCCTTGCGTGCGTTGAAGGAACTGGCTCAAGCCCGCGAGCATTGCTTCGACCTGCTGCCAATGCGGAGCAATGTAATCGACCACCGGCTCATAGCGCGCGACGTGTCCCACATAGACCGGCGAGCGGCGAATGCCATAGCGCAACGCCGACTCCCCGAGGATGCCGCGTTGCAGGGCAACGAGCGTTTCGGCATCGAACGGATTGGCATGCCGGCCGCACTCGCTTTCCATGACCGCGGCAAAGCGGCGGATGCGATCCTCCTTGTCCTGTTCGTGCTCGATGAGAAAACTCGCGCGGCTCTCCTTCACCGTCAGCCAGACGGCACTGCGCATGATGAGGTCCACGCCGTAATCGGCTTCGAGTTCGGCCAGTGGCGACGCAAGGTCGTACGTTTCTGCGCGCCGCACCGACTCCGCGCGCCGGATCACCGGGCAGAAGTCGCGATTGCCCGGCAGATTGTCCCGCACGCGCCAGCGCGAGCATCAGTTTCGATTATTCCACGTGCAAAACGATTACAAACAGGGCTTTTTCCAAAAAAACGCTTATTCGGACCCCGGCCGCTCGCATCGTTTCGATTATTTCTCCGCCGAAACGATTACAAACCGCCGTTTTTCAAAAAAAACGATTACCGGACCGAGGCCGCCGACGACGCGGCCGACGCCGCGCAGGAACCCTTGATTCAGCCCATCCAGCCAAACCGCCGCGACAACCGCAGCGTCGCCGCCCGCAGCGTCTGCGCCGGGCCGGCCGCCGCGGCGCTGTCGAAGCTGCCGCTCGGTCCCATCAGCGCGAGCACGAGGCAAATGCTGCCCGTGTGGTCGAACACGGGCGCCGCGAGCGTGTCGATGCCCGGCACGGGCCGGCTCAGCGCGGTATCGATTCCGTCGGCGCGAATCTGCGCGAGACGCTGCGCATAGCTTGCGTTCAGCGTGGGCGGCGCGCTTTTGCCGGCGAAAGCATCGGCCTCGTTCGCTCCTGCGAGCCGCAAGTGATCCTGCGCGAGCAGCCCGGCACGCACGTCGTCGGCGACATGGGCGGCGAAAACGCGCCCGATCGCCGTATTCACCAGCGACATCACCGTGCCCACCCGCAAGCTCACATGCAAGGGCCGCGGCGATTCCTCCAGCCGCACGACCGTCGGTCCGAGCGGACCGAGCACCGCCATGGCGACGCTCATTCCCGTCGATGCCGCCAGTTCGACCACTTCGGGCTCGGCCTCGCGCGTCGGCGAAAGACGCTGCAGGCCGATCAAGCCAAGCTCCAGCGCAAGCGGCCCGGCTTCGAAACAGCCGGACGCGCCGCGGCTCAGCAAGCCGGTCTTGAGCAGACTCACCAGATGCGGAAACGCTTTCGCCGGCGGCATGCCGGCTGCGGCGGCGAGGTCGCGCAGGGTCAGCGGCCGCGCCGCCGCGACGAGCGCGGCCAGCAGTTCGCCGGTGCTGTCGAGCGACTGGATGCCGCGCTGCGGCTTTGTATCCGTGGAAACAGCCATGGAAGCAGGCGCGGAAAGCGGCGTGGAAGAAGCGTTGTCGGTACGAGCGGTCACGATGCGGACGATGCAAGCAGTGAGGGTTGGGCGGCAAGCTCGGCGCCGATCTCGCGAGCCGCGCCGAGCAACGCGCGGGCGATGCGGCCATCGGCGGCCACGTCGATCGAGCCGGTCGAGCCGATCACCGTCAATGCCAGCGCCAGGCGCCCGTCCGGATCGAACACGGGCGCGCTCAGGCTGCTGATGCCAGGACTCGGCGCATCGACACTGCTTTCGAGGCCGCGCGCGCGAATCTTCTCGAGCGACGTCTGGAACGCGGCGTCGCGCGGCGCGGCCGTCGCGCTTTGGTCGGCGCCCGACTGATTCGCCCACATCGCGTCAAGCGTTTCGCTCGGCAGGTATGCGCAGAACACGCGTCCCGTCGACGTCGCCGGCAGCGACATGACCGTGCCCACATGCAGATTCACGTGCAGCGGAAAACCCCCATGTTCATAGCGAACGATGGTCGGCCCCTGCGGCCCGGCGATACAGATCGCGACGCTAAAGCCGATTGCTTCGGCGAGCGCCGCCACGCGCGGCACGGCGGCGCGAAACGCCGGCTGATTTTCCAGATGCAACAGACCGAGCCGCAGCGACAGCGGGCCGGGCTCATAACGGCCCGACAACTCGTCGCGCTTGACGAGACCAAGCCGGCTTAGGCTCACGAGATAAGCATGGGCCTGTCCGGGCGCCAGATCGGCGGCGATGGCGAGGTCCGACAGCGCGAGCGGCATGCGCGCCTGCGCGAGCGCGAGCAGCAGCCGGCCGCCGACTTCCACGCTCTGAATGCCGCGCTGCGTCTTGCCGCCTTCCGCTATTTCAGTACCGCTCGCGCCTTTGCCGGGGGCCGCTTTCGCTGCTTTGCTCACGCCTGCGCTCGTCCGTAAAAAGGGTCCATGTTAACCGAACCGTGACTGCGAACTGTCACCGTCCACGCTTCAATGTTAGGCGTTTGGTGATTTGCGTATAGCGATACATTTCGCTATTGACAAATAAACAGGCGCGGCCATAAGATGCAATCACCCCGACACACCGGCGCAGTCACAGAGTCAAAAACCGGGCGAGACAACCTTCAATACCGCCAGCCCGCGCCGCAGCGCGCAGCCGGCCGTCTCGCCTCACATCCAACTTTTGAGGGAGACGAGCATGGCAAAGGCATTTGCATCGCAGGCCGATCTGGAAGTCAAGAAAGTCACGTGGACGAAGTTGTCCGAGAACGCCTACGCCTACACGGCCGAAGGCGATCCGAACTCGGGCGTGATCATCGGCGACGACGGCGTGCTGATCGTCGACACGACCGCCACGCCGGCCATGGCGCAAGACCTCATCGCGAAGATTCGCAGCGTCACCGACAAGCCGATCAAATACGTCGTCCTCTCGCACTATCACGCGGTGCGCGTGCTCGGCGCGTCGGCGTATTTCGAGGAAGGCGCGCAGGAAATCATTGCGAGCCGCGGCACGTACGAGATGATCGTCGAGCGCGGCGAAGCGGACATGAAGTCGGAGATCGAACGCTTTCCGCGTCTTTTTGCCGGCGTCGAAACGGTGCCGGGCCTCACGTGGCCGACGCTCGTCTTCGAAAAGGAAATGACGCTGTTCCTCGGCAAGCTCGAAGTGCGCATCGCGCATCTCGGCGCGGGTCATACGAAGGGCGATACGGTCGTGTGGCTGCCGTCGCAAAAGGTGCTGTTTTCCGGCGATCTCGTCGAATACGACGCGGCGTGCTATTGCGGCGACGCGCAACTCGAGCAATGGCCGGCGACACTCGAAGCACTGCGCGCGCTCAATGCCGAGAAGCTCGTGCCGGGCCGCGGCCCCGCGCTGACCACGCCGGAAGACGTCAACAAAGGTCTCGATTACACGAAGGATTTCGTGACAACGTTGCTGCAGCAAGGCCGTGAAGCGGTCGAGCAGAAGCTCGATCTGAAGGCCGCGATGGCGCACACGCGCAAGGCGATGGACCCGAAATTCGGCCACGTGTTCATCTACGAACATTGCTTGCCGTTCGACGTTTCGCGCGCTTTCGACGAAGCAAGCGGCATCACGCATCCGCGCATCTGGACCGCGCAGCGCGACAAGGAAATGTGGGACGCGCTGCAAGCCTGACGGCATCGCATACAAAAGAACAGGCAAGCGCAGCAAAGCAAAGCAAAGCGGAGCAGGACGGAGACACAACATGAGCATCAACTACCAGACGCTGTCGTTCGAATATCAGCCGTGCCGCGAACAGGACGCGCGCCACGGCGGGGAACAGACGGTCTATCCGGTGATCGTGGTCGGTGCGGGGCCGGTGGGTCTCGCCACCGCAATCGACATCGCGCAGCAGGGCGTGCCCGTCGTACTCGTGGACGACGACTGTTCGTTGTCCACGGGTTCGCGCGCGATCTGCTTCTCGAAGCGCTCACTCGATATTTTCGATCGCCTCGGATGCGGCCAGCGGATGGTGGACAAGGGCATTAGCTGGAATGTCGGCAAAGTGTTCCTCAAGGATGAGCTCGTCTACTCGTTCAATTTGCAGCCCGAAGCAGGTCATCATCGTCCGGCGTTTATCAATTTGCAGCAGTACTACGTCGAAGGCTTTCTGCTCGAACGCGCGCAGCAAATGCCAAACATCGAGATTCGCTGGAAAAGCAAGGTGGTCGGTATCGAGCAGTGCGGAACGCCAGGCGCGCGCGACGCGTCGGTGACGCTGACGGTGGAAACGCCCGACGGGCAATATGCGTTGCGTGGCCGGTATGTGGTCGCCGCCGACGGTTCGCGCAGTCCGATCCGCAATCTGATGGGACTCGATAGTAAAGGCGTTACGTTCAAGGACCGCTTCCTGATCGCCGACGTGAAGATGGAAGCGGACTTTCCGACCGAGCGCTGGTTCTGGTTCGATCCGCCATTCCATCCGAATCAATCGGTGTTGCTGCATCGTCAGCCGGATAACGTGTGGCGAATCGACTTTCAGCTTGGATGGGACGCCGATCCGGTACTCGAGAAAACGCCCGAGCGCGTGATTCCGCGTGTGCGTGCCTTGCTCGGACCGGATGCAAAGTTCGAACTGGAATGGGTCAGCGTCTATACGTTTTCGTGTTTGCGCATGGAACGCTTCCGGCACGGCAACGTGCTGTTCGCGGGCGATTCCGCGCATGGCGTATCGCCATTCGGCGCGCGCGGTGCGAACAGCGGCGTGCAGGATGCGGAGAACCTCGCATGGAAACTGGCAATGGTCCTGGAAGGCAACGCATCGGATGCGTTGCTCGACACCTATGCCAGCGAGCGCGAGTTTGCCGCCGACGAAAACATCCGCAACTCCACGCGTTCTACTGACTTCATCACGCCGAAGAGCCCGGTTAGCCGCGTGTTTCGCGATGCCGTGCTGAAGCTCGCGCGTCACCATCCGTTTGCGCGGCAACTGACGAATAGCGGTCGGCTGTCGGTGCCGGCGGTGTTGAGCGATTCGCCGCTGAATACGCCGGATAGCGACAGCTTCGAGGGCCTCATGGTGCCGGGCGCCTCGTGTGTCGATGCACCCGTGCAGGCGGCCGGCGAATCGGCGTGGCTGCTTCAGCATCTCGGTCAGCAATTCACAGGCGTGCTTTTTTCCGGCGATGAAGGCATCGACGCCGCAGCCGAAACTGCGCTGAAAGCGCTTCGTACAAGCACTATTCCGTTGAAGCTCGTGGTGATCGCGCGCAGCGAAACGCCGCCGGCAGCAATCGCAGATGCAAAGATTCTGCGCGACACCGAGGGTCTCGCGAGTGCGCGCTACGACGCGCGACCCGGCACGTTCTATCTGATCCGCCCGGACCAGCATGTGTGCGCGCGCTGGCGGCAACTCGAACCGCTTGCTGTCGAGCATGCGTTAAAGCGCGCGTTATGCGTGCAAGGCACGGCCTGAAAGAACGCCCCGCGTTCGCAGCAAAAAATAGAATCCGGAGACACATCATGGCACTGATCACGCAACCGAATCTCGCGCGTCCCGATGACTTTTACGAGGCGTTGATCGACATGCATCGCGGCCTCGACGATGCGCGCAGTCAGTCGGCGAATGCGCAACTCATTCTGCTGCTCGCGAACCATATCGGCGATCACGCGACGCTGCTCGAAGCAATCCGGCACGCGCGCGAAGGCGTGGCGGACGTGTCGCCGGAAGGCGGCGAAGTTCATCCGCTGGCGGCCTGAGCCGCCGCACGCGCACCTCAGCGACAACCACAACGCGGCGCATCAAGACGCCGGACCCACGGGTCCGTTGGACCCATCACGCCTCATGTCTGGAGATAACCGATGAGTCAGTCCCTCTCGCCAGCGCTCGAGCCTGGTTCAAGCGCCGCTGCGCACGACGATCTGCTATACCGCAAGGTATCGCTGCGCATCATTCCATTTTTGTTTCTTTGCTACGTCGTGTCGTTTCTGGACCGCATCAACATCGGCTTCGCGCAGTTGCAGATGAAGCACGACCTCGGGTTCAGCGACGCAATGTACGGACTCGGCGCCGCTGTGTTTTACATCGGCTATGTACTGTGCGAAGTGCCAAGCAACCTGCTGCTTGCGAAGTTCGGCGCGCGCCGCACGTTCACGCGAATCATGTTGCTGTGGGGCGTGGCGTCGGTCGGCATGATGATGGTGTCGACGCCCGCGCATTTCTATGTGCTTCGCTTCATGCTCGGCGTGTTCGAGGCGGGCTTCTTTCCCGGCATCGTGCTGTATCTGACGTACTGGTATCCGGCGCGGCGGCGTGCGGCGGTGCTGTCGATATTTTTCGCCGGCGTGGCAGTCGCGGGCGTGCTCGGCGGGCTCGTGTCCGGCTGGATCATGCGCGATATGGGCGGCGTGCTCGGCCTGTTCGGCTGGCAGTGGATGTTCATCATCGAAGGGGCGCCCGCGCTTATCCTCGGTCTCATCGCCGCGGTTTATCTCGTCGACGGTCCGCAGCACGCGCAATGGCTCACCGCTAATGAGAAAGCGCAATTGATCGCGCAACGCGACGAGGACCGCGCGGCTTTATCGCAGCCGTCGCACGCATCGCATTCATCGCGCTCGTTCACGCAGGCGCTGCGTAATCCGCGCGTCTATCTGTTCGCGTTCATCTATTTCTCGCTGACGTGCGCATCGTTGACGCTCAATTTCTGGATGCCGTTGATGATCCGCGACTTCGGCATTCGCGATGTTCTCGCAATCAGTCTGTACAGCGTCATTCCGAATGCAGTCGGCGCGGTCGGGCTGATTCTGATTGCTCGCCATTCCGATCGGCGCGGAGAACGGCGCCGGCACTTCGCGGTATGCACGATCGGCGGCGGCATCGCGCTTTCGCTTTTGACCCTGCATTTAAGCAGTTTTCCTGCGATGCTCGCGATTCTCTCGCTCGCCGCCGTGCTCATTTTCGCCGCGTTGCCGATCTTCTGGACGGTGCCGGCGAGCTATCTGTCGGGCACCGCGGCGGCGGGCGGCATTGCGCTGATCAGCAGCATCGGCATTACGAGCGGCATTGTGAGCCCGTGGGTGATCGGGCAGATCAAGACGCATACCGGCAGCATGGACAACGCGCTTTATCTGCTGACCGTGTTGCTGTTCACAAGCGGGATTGCATTGCTGCTCGGCGTGCCGAAGGAAACCAGGCGGGTTTAACGGCGCGGTGCTTTATAAAAGGACCATCGTGTAGAGTCGCGGTAATTCCATTGCGCCTCGACTCTTGCGATGTCCGCCCTTATCGCCCCCGTTCCGCTGCAGCATGAAGGCCCGCATGACCTGTCGTTGTGGCGTGTCGATCTGTCATTCGACACGTCGCTCGACGCCGCGTCCTTTGCATCGCTTTCCGACGACGAGCGCGCGCGAGCACGCAGCTTCCGCCGCGCCGAAGACGCGCTGCGCTTCGCCACAACGCGCGCTGCGTTGCGCGAGTTGCTTGCAGAACGTATTGACGCCGATGCGCACGCTCTGCGCTTTACGGTCGATGCAAACGGGCGGCCGCGTCTCGCAGATTCGACGGCATTCGACTTCAACGTGTCGCACGCGGGCGCGTGTGGCTTGATCGCGATGTCGTCGGCGCGGCGCGTGGGTGTCGATATAGAGCAGTGCAGCGATACGTTCGATTGGCGCTCCATCGTCACGTTGACGCTTGATCCGCACGAGGCGGCGTGGATCGAGCGCCTTGATCGTTCCGCGCAAATGGCCGCGTTCTACGATGCATGGACCGCCAAGGAAGCGCTCGTCAAAACGACAGGCGTGGGCATTGCGCGCGGGTTGCAGCATTTGAGCGTGCTGCCGCGCGAAGGCCAGCGCGTGACGCTGCGCGGCCCGATTCCCGATGATATGCGTGCGATCGCCGCGCAATGGATAGCCGCGCCGCGCGGCTACGCGGCGTGTGTTGCGTGGTCTTTGACGCCGCTTGCTTCATAGCAAACCCACTGTTGGGCTCTTTTTGCAGCGCTTGTTATTGCGCCCATGACGCAACTAACGGTCAGCCCCGACCGGCGCCTCCGGGCAACGGCAGGAAGCGCTCGCAACGACTCCTCAGCGCGCATTAAACCTGCACAGACGGAATGCTCTTCATGCAGCGCAGCGCGAACATCGAGCGGCTATGACGAATGCCGGCGATCTTGTACAGCTTCTCGCGCAGGAAGCGCTCATAACCCGCCGTGCCGTCCACAGCCACCTTGACCAGATAGTCGTAATCGCCGGAGACGAGATACGCCTCGAGTACTTCGGTGAGTGTCGCGAGTTCGGCGCCGAAACGCGCGAGCGCATCGTCGTCATGACGATCGAGCGTGACTTCAAGCAGAACGATATCCGCCAAGCCGAGCTTCTGCTGATCGAGCAGCGCAACGTAGCCGCGAATGTAGCCTTCGGTTTCGAGTTGGCGTGTGCGGTTCCAGCATGCCGTGGTCGACATGCCGACGAGTTCGGCGAGTTCCGCATTGCTCACGCGTGCGTTCTTTTGCAATGCGCGGAGGATTCTGCGGTCCTGATTGTCCAGCTCGCGGGTCCGGGTGTTCATGGGCTGACTCGGAAGATTGTTCGTTCAGACGTGATTCTATCGGAAGAACGTTCCGTTAGTCGCCGCGTGGCGCACCGCTTTAGGAAGCCTATCCAGCGAGCGTCCCGGTATATTTTTAGGGTGCATTCGCGCCCGGAGAACCGTCCGGATCGCCGATCTTATGGCGTCCACGCGCGGCCACAAGCCGCTATCGGTATGACGCTGCTTTTACCGAAGCAGCCTGAGCGGAAACCGCGGCGCTACCCCGTCGCAACGAACGCCCGCTCGGGCCCGAACGCATGTATGGCATTACGTGAAAGAGACGCGCGGCCACAGAAGGGCCGCGCCACGGAGCGTGTTTCGAATGATCAATGGAAGATGAGGTACAGAATGACCAGCACGATCACCGGAACACCGAGAAGCCAGCCGAGTAGGTAAGGCATGATGTATCTCCTTTCGTATCGAGTTGGAATACGGAGAGCATTCAGCATGGGCCGTGCCTGAGGTGTCCGCGATATTCGTGTGATCAGTCTGTCAAAGCCGCATCACCGTCTAGCCGTTGTCGATGAACCCAGGATAGAGCGTCATGCCGCCGTCGACAAATAAGGTTGTGCCCACAACGTAGTCGCTTTCATCCGATGCGAGCCACACGGCCGCCTTGCCGATGTCTTCGACTTCACCCACGCGGCCATAAGGAATCAATTGCAGTAGCTTTTGCTCTGCCGTGTGAGTCTCCCACGCGTCGCGATTGATCTTCGTGCGAATCGCGCCGGGCGCAATCGAGTTGACGCGAATGCGCTCGGGCGCGACTTCCTGTGCGAGCGATTTCATGAACATCTGAATCCCGCCTTTCGACGCGGCGTAGTTCACATGCCCGGCCCACGGAATGACTTCGTGCACCGAGCTCATGCAAATGATCTTGCCGAGTGCTTTGGATGCGGATGTCGGCCCGCGTCGCCGGAACTCTTTGACAGCGGCTTGCGCAGTGAGAAACTGTCCCGTCAAATTGGTGCCCAGCACTGTTTGCCATTCTTCCATCGACATATCGGCAATAGCGCTGTCCCTCTGCAAACCCGAATTCGCGACGACGATGTCCAGTGTGCCGAAGCGCGCGCGGCACGCGTCGAACATTGCATCGACATCGGCCGGATTCGATACGTCGGCTTTAACTGGGAACGCGGTGCCACCCGACTGGTTGATCTCGTCAGCGAGCTTCTCCGCCGATTCCGCATGCGAGTGATAGTTCAGCGCGACCGACGCGCCCGCATCCGCAAGCGCTCGCGCAACGCCATAGCCAATGCCTGAGCTCGCGCCCGTGACCAAAGCAAACTGATTGGCGAGTAACTTTTCCATCGCAATTCCTCGGCGCTGAAAAGCGCATTCGTCTAGCTTCAGATGTAGCGAGGCCGCCGGATCTGCGAGCAGTTCACTGCATCGCAATCCGGCGGCCGGGCCTGCGTTTGACTTACTGATGTGAACGTGTCACCGCAATCGCTATATCACGCCGGCGACAAGCAGCACGATCACGACGATCAGCACGACGCCAAGACCACCCGTTGGCCCATAGCCCCACGAACGGCTATGCGGCCAGGTCGGCAACGCGCCAAGGAGAAGAAGAATCAGCACAACCAGAAGAATAGTTCCCAACATGTATGACCTCCGCTTGGTTGATGAAGCTCTCCTGTCCGCGGCTTTGCGCACTTACATAGTGAGCGCGCAAAGAGAAGACGGACCGGACAGCATCGTCACCTTTGAGGAGCAAGGCATGTGCCCAACGCGGAACATACGCAGTGTCACGCCGCTAAAGAACCCGCGGTTCTGATGCGCGAAACAATCAGATCAGCGATGAACGCGACGCCAAGCGCCGCGGCGCCACACATGAAGATCAACGCATAGTTGTTGTGTGAATGCGAGAACAGATACGAGTAGCCATACCCGCCGAGCGCCTGGAAGAGAGCGAACGCTGTCGTCGCGCGGCTCCATGAGGCGCGCTGTTCCGTGTGATCGTGCGGCACGAGTTCATGAATGCGACCGAGCGCGAGCGGCACGATGCCGGGCGTGAAGACTCCGAGAATAACGGTCGACAGTGCCAGCACCCACGCATTGCCGGAAAGCGCGATCATCGCGACGGCCACTGCCTGCAGCAACAAAGCCACGCGATAAGCCTTGCCGTAACCGATACGATGCGCAACGTTGCCCGCGATCAGCGGCCCCGCGATGGCGGCGAGCCCGTACAACACCCAATAGTTCGCGCCGATTGCCGCGCCTCGGCCTAGACCGCGCGCCACGTAATCGACGAGAAAAATCATCGCCGGCACGAGTCCGAGTGCGTTCGCGGCGTATTGCGCGTACAGCACGCGAAGCGCGAGCGTGCTGGTTTGCGCGCCATGATGATGAGCGGGCGCCGCGGCGGCAGCAGGCGGATTCGTCGACGGCCAGCCGAACGAGCTCACTACTGTCAATACGAGTGCAACAGCGCCGAGCCCGAGCCATGTGGTTTGCAGGCCGAAGTGCAACAGCTCGGGAATCAGCGTGCCTGACGCAGCAATGCCGAGCCCGAGTCCGAGAAAGATCATGCCGCTGACAAAGCCACGGCGCGCTGCGGGAATATGCGGAAGAATCGAGGTCGCCACCAAAACCATGATCGCGCCGCCGGAGATCCCCGACAGCAAACGCCACACGAAGAACCAGCTTATCGACAGCGGATACGCACACGCGAAGAACGCCGCGGTCACCACGGCCATCAGCATGCGCAACGCGGTCCGGTTCGATAACGCGGACGCAAGCGGACGGCCGATCAGCGCGCCGATCAGATAGCCCGCGAAATTCGCGGCGCCCAATGTGACTGCTTGCGACGACGTGAACCAGTGCGCCTGGATCAGAGACGGAATCAGCGGCGTGTACGCAAAGCGCGCGAGGCCGATGGCAACGAGACTGCCGGAAAGCCCGGCGAAAGTGGCAAAGAGCGCGCGGGCGTCGAGCGATGTCGAGCTCGACGAGGACAAGGAGGGCGCTGTGGACATGACGGTTCCTTTACCGGCCAACGTGCATGACGCCGCGCCGGATGTCGGTGAAAGTGCGAAGGGATCGCTCGTTAGGTTAGACGCGTGTCTTTGACGCGCCGTGTTTGGCCGGCAGCGCCGGCAAGCCGAGCAGCTTCAGTGCGCCGGCAACCGCGCTCGTCAGCACCGCACGCTGCGGATCGACGCGTGCCAGCACACGCATGCCTAGCACGGTGGCGAGTAGATGAGTGGCGGTTTCGTCGGCGGAAACGGTTTTGGCAATCGCGCCGCTCTTTTGCGCCGCGACCAGGCAGCGATAAAAGAACTCGCGGATCTCGGCGATTTCGGTTGCGACGAGCTGACGAAATGCTTCGTCCTCCGATGAAATTTCGAGCGCCGAATTAACCAGCATGCAGCCGCGCTTGTGCGGATCGGACACCGACCGCTCGATGGTTTCCTCGAAGAAACCGGTAATGGCCTCGGCAGGCGGCATGGTGCTCTCGAAGCGCTTGATGCGCTCGCGCAGCGAATGATCCAGGTAGTGCTCCAGCGCGCGCAGATACAGCCCGCGTTTGTCGCCAAAGGCGTTGTAAAGGCTCGGCTGCGTGAGACCCGTGCATTTGACGAGATCGCGCGTGGACGTCGCCTCGTAGCCTTTCAGCCAGAACGTTGCGCTTGCTGCTTCGAGCACCTCTTGCTCGTCGAATCCGCGGGGTCGCGCCATGATGAATGTCCTTTACCGCCTGCGTCGGTGGTTTTGTATCAATCGATATAGAACCGCATTATATATCGATCGACACAGAATGCAAGGGACGATGTGCGGCGGCGCGCATGGACGCCGCCGCGTCACGAGCGCAATGACGTGGCGCGGCGGTTTCCAATTGAGGACATCTCGAGCGTCCTACAGATAAGTGCCTTTGATGCGGCCTTCGAAGATGGCGGTGTTGATCGAGAAGTCGTCGACATGGCCGAGCGCGCCACCGTCGACGGTGACGACGACGGAACGGCCGCCGCGCACCAGCTTCAACTGCTCGGCGCTGAGCGTGACTTCTTCGTGGGCGGCGTCGGCGCCGCGAGGCAGGTCCTTGATGATGACGGTGGATTTCATGGCGATACTCCTTGGGGTGGGTGGGCGAGCACGGCGGAGTGCCCGCTCAAGTTTCTGCAAGGGATATGCCAATCTCCTCGCGATAAAGAGCCGATCCGCAACGCGTCCGCCGATGCCAGGCCAGGCAAGGATGTGCATTGCGCGGCCTTTAATCGCAAAGCGCGACGATGCAAAACCAGCGGCCAGATGTATGGATACAGCAGACAGAGCGCACCCGAACTGTTGGGCCGCGTGCACGCCGAACGACGCACGAGATGCACGCGTCGCGAAACGCGGCGCGGCAACAACAAAAGCGGCACGCGTCGATGACGCGTGCCGCTGTACTGCCTTGATAAACGCGAATCTAGCTGCGCCGTGTATTGCGCGTCGCCGCCACTTTCACGATGGTTTGATGCGCCGCCGGAAAGCCGGGCGGATATTCGACGACGCGAGTCGCGGTCGGCACGAGCGGCGCGGCGCTCGAGAGCCGCGCCCCAATGCGTGCGCCGCCGACAATGGCGGCCATCGCCTCACGGTCGAGTTCGACGTTGTCTGCGAGATCGTTGATGAGAAGCTTGGCCATGATGTGTTCGCCGCGAAAGTCGAGCGATTGGCCGGTGCGATGATCCGGCGTGCGCTCGCGGGTGTCGTCAGATGTGCTGAGGTCTCGTCGCACTATGAGTATAGGAAATCTGTTTTTAGTCTGCCTGCCCGATTCACTAATGCACGGCTTGTGCCAGATTTATTCAAGGTTCCTAATAAAAGTTATGGTGCCTTTATGGATAAGGCTTGCAGCGCTAAGCCGCGCGTCTTTTCCTATCCGTCGAAGCTGCGACGAGCAAGGCGAGTGGTGGCATTCACCCGACAACGCGCCGCATTATGTTGGACGGCACGCGACAAGCGTGAGCCGCGCATCGCGCGGGGCAATCCTGGTTTGCGAAAGAACAGGCCGGGAGCTAGTATCGAAGCGGCACATGTAACTGGTTACGACAGCTTTCCTAACGGCCGGCAGAGCCTTGGTCGAACGCGATCGGGGCTCACGGCAACGGCGGCAATTCGCACAACATGGCTAGCCTTGCGCGTGTGATTCACGACTTCCAGAACGGCGAGCTGTCGCGTGACGAGTTCGTCGCTCAACTCGACAGCACGTTGGTGACCGAAGGCCTCGGTCCGACGCAGCTGCTGGAGACGCTTGGCGCCGCGCATCGTAAAGCCCCGCTGCCGGAGGACCTTTATATCGAAGTGCGGCGGCGCATCGAGCAACTGCGCGTGTCGAATGTGGCGGCCGGCGGCGAGGAAACCGGCATACAGACCACGGTGGAGATGCCCTCGGTGGTGCCGGCCGGCGCGGGACGCACAGGCGCGTCCGCAAGTAGCGCGAACGTGCCCAACGGCGCAGGCTTCGACCAGATCAAAGGCATCGGCGATACGCTGAATAACCGCTTCGTTCTCGAAGAGTGCCTCGGCGTCGGCGGAATGGGGACGGTTTATAAGGCGCTCGATCTGCGCAAGCTCGAGGCGTCCGACAGAAAACCGTACCTCGCGGTCAAGGTCCTCAACGTTCAGTTCCGCGGCAATCCGAATTCGCTCGTCGCGTTGCAGCGCGAGGCGCGCAAGGCGCAGGTGCTCGCGCATCGCAACATCATCACGGTGTACGACTTCGATCGCGACGGCCCGATCGTTTATCTGACGATGGAGTACCTGTCGGGCAAGCCGCTCAGCCAGTTGCTGCGCACGCCGGGCTATCAGGGCATGCCGGTTCGCGCCGCGCTGCCGATCGTGCGCGGCATGTGCAGCGCGCTCGCGTATGCACACGAACGCGGCTTCGTGCATTGCGATTTCAAACCCGCCAATGTTTTTCTCACGACGAATGCCGAAGTGAAGGTCATCGACTTCGGCATTGCGCGCGTGTTTCAGCGACCCGAAGAAGAAAGCGATGCAACCGTATTCGATCCAGGCAGCCTCGGCGCGTTGACGCCTGCGTATGCGAGCCCGGAGATGATCGAGCATCGCGAGCCCGATCCGCGCGACGATATTTATGCGCTCGGCTGTATCACGTATGAATTGCTGACGGGGCATCATCCGTTCGACCGCTTGTCCGCGACGCAGGCGCGCAATGCCGAATTCAAGCTGCAGCGTCCGCCGAATCTCGATGCGACGCAATGGCGCGCATTGCGGGCCGCGCTTTCCTTCGACCGCGCGACGCGCATGCCGAGCGTCACGCGCTTCATCGCCGAGTTCGACAACGAGGCGCGCGCGGAAAAGTCGGGGACATTGGCGAAGGCGGGACTCGCCGGCTTCGCGGTGATTTGCGCAGCGGCCGTGGCCGTGTATGCGTGGCGCTCGGCGCCGAATCGTCATAGCGAAATGCAACAGGCTACGGGCACGTCGCAGGGGCGGGTGGAGGAAGCCGCGTCGTCGGCGACACAAGCGAGCGAGGCAGCGGCGACAGCGGCGACCAGCACCGCAAGCGCAGCAACAACGAATCCGACCACAGCAACGTCCGCATCGGCGACTGCTTCAGCGGCAGTAGCAGCCCCCACCCCGCCTGCTGCACCCAAACCCAAGCCCGCACTGACACTCGCAGCGGTCGCTCCGACGCTCGCACAAGTGCCGTGCTCGGCGTTATCCGCGTCGACGCAGGATCACACGTTGACGGTGCGCGGCTATCTTTCGCAACGCTATGGCGTCGCGCGACTAAAAGACGGCCTCACAGCGCTACCCGGCGTGGACACGCTGAAGCTCGACGTCGATCCGGTCGCGGACGACAAATGCGACACCGTGAAGGCGCTTGCACCGTACTGGACGCAGAACTGGCAAGCCGGGCACATCGCGGGCTTGCAGGTGCGGCCGCCGAGCGGCCAATTGAACGAGGGCGATCCACTGGTTGTCGACGTGAGCACGCCCGGCTACGACTCGTATGTGAATCTCGACTACTACCAGCTCGACGGCAATGTCGTTCATATGGTGCCGAGCCCGCGCGCGAAGGACAACCAGGCGCCGCCGCACTATTCGGCGACGGTCGGCAGCGGGGGCGACTGGGTCATTTCAAAGCCGTTCGGTTCGGAGATGGTCGTGCTGCTGATCACGCCCGCGCCGCTCTTCGACAAGCCGCGCCCGGAAGCCGAATCGCGCGCCGACTATCTGCGCGCACTGGACACACGGCTCGCGCAAATAGCCGCGAAGTATGGCCGCGAGCGGATCGTGGCGGACTTCGCGCCGATCACCACGAAGCCGCATGCGCCATGATGTTTTCGTCCAGCGAGCCGAGCGCTGCGGAGCTTGATGCAATGAGTTAATTCCCGGCGCAGCAGATCACTTGAGATCTTTGACTACGCGGAAACCATCCTGCGATTGACGCACGCCCGCGCTGTATTTGAAGCGCGTCGCGCTCAGCATGTAGCCGCCGCCTTCGCGCCAGGAACCGCCGCGAATCACGCGCATGTCGCAACCGGGGTTTTCCCACGCGCGGCCGTCGACGGGCGCTGACTGATACGAGTTATGCCAGCAGTCGGCGGTCCATTCCCATACGCTTCCGTTCATGTCATAGAGGCCGTACGGATTCGGCGCAAAAGAACCTGCGGCTTCGGGGCCTTCCTTGTGCCACGGCTCGCCGCAGTCCTTGCAATTGGCGTTGCCCTTGCGCATCTGATCGCCCCACCAGTACGCGCTCGTCGTGCCGCCGCGCACCGCGTATTCCCACTCGGCCTCAGTGGGCAGACGGTACGGTTTGCCCGTCGTTCGCGTGAGCCACTTCACGTACTGCTGCGCGTCGTCCCAACTCACGTCGCGCGCGGGAGCTGACTTATTGGCATTCGTTTCCGGCGAGAGTTTCGGGCATGCATTCGCCGCGACGCAGGCATTCCACTGCTCGACTGTCACTTCGTATTTGCCGATAGCGAACGGCGCACCAATCGTCACGTGATGAACCGGCTTCTCGGACGGATCGTCGCTGTTGCTGCCCATCGAGAACGAGCCTGCGGGCAACGCGATCATGATCGGACACGTGGCACAGTCGCGGCTTTCGCCTGCTACTGGCGCACGCGTTGCAGGCTTTTGCGCGGTGGCTGCAGCGGGCGGTGCTGGCGGTGGAGTGGTGCTCGCGGCTGGCGGTGCGGAAGCGGCACGCGGGCGCTCTTGCGCGGCCGATGCAGTGGGCGCAGCAGGTGTCGCCGGCCGCGCTGTCGGCGGCGGTGCAACTGACGGCGCAACCTGCTGTGTCGACGGGTTCGGCGCAGGCGCAGGCGCATTCGCCGACGCCGCCCGCAACCGATCGATTCGCGCATGCGCGAGCGTGGCGAAGCGCCCATTCGGATAGGCCTTCAAATACGCTTCGTAATCCGCGGGGTAATTGCTGTCCTTGATCGAATTCCAGAAGGTGATTTCGTATTGCTCGGTGCTGTCTTTCGGCAGAATGCCTCGGCTGTGCAGTGTGACGACATGCTCGTTACTGGCGATGAGTCGCGTATCCCTAACCTTTACGTTGCTCGTCGTTAAGGTTGAATCGGGCAACGACGACTCAACCCACGGTTGCTGTTCCCCTCCGGTTGCGTGTTTGACTTGCGCAGCGACGCTCGCGAGCAGGCTCATCAAAGGCTGCGTGGGCTTCTCGTCGAGTGCGCGCAGTAACGCTTGCGTATAGATGCCGTGGCTGGAGCCGTCGGCCGCAAAGCCGCCTTGCGCCGTTGCATAGGCAACGACCGTGTTCGGCGGCAGTGCTGGCGCCGCCTGCGCGACATCGCGCGTGAATGGATTGTCGAGACAGGTGTCGAGAATCGCAATGTTCAATGGTGCATTGCGCGACGTGTGCATTGCCTGCAACACGTCATTCAGATCGATGCCCTCGCGAATTGGCGAGGCCGGCGAGCGCACGTCGAGACCGGCAGGAATCAATAGCGTTTGTCCGCCGAGCCGCATGCCATGACCGGCGAAATAGAACAGACCGACATCGCCCGCACGCAGACGCTCGCGGAATTCGCCAATCGCTCGCCGCATTTGCAGCGGCGTTGCATTGGCAAGCACGACGACGTCGAAGCCGAGCGCGCGCAATTGCTTGCCCAGCGCTTGAGCATCACGCGGCGCGTTTCGCTCGATGAGCTTCGACGCATCGGCAGCATAGGCGCCATTGCCGATAACGAGCGCGATGCGTGAAGCGCCAACAACGTCGTGCTGCGGAGCGAACGGCGCGATCACGCTATTAGCCGGTGCGGCCAGATTAGTCGCGCTTGTACTCTCACGCGGCGTTGCGGCAAATGCATCGCCGCAATCCACCAGAATGGCCCCGGCCATCCACATCAGCAGGAATATTCGCCACATCTTCGCATCCTGTTTGTTCCGGACAGAACATAGGTATTCGCGCACCGCATTGCCGCTGGAATACGTTGCGATTCGCCGATACCCCCGCCCCGAAAAGCGAAGCGTCGGCGCGCTTTCGATCATCCGCGTTGCAACGTATCAACAACCATAGCACGCGCATGGCGGGCAACAACCAACACTTTTACCGAGTGCGCTATACGGTTAACGAGTGTGGCGTATCTTTTTGGCAAGTTACGTCCTAAGCTAATTCACAAAGCAACGTGGCACGGTCGTTTTAACTACGCGGCTGGCGCATCGCGCGAGCCCGCGATCAAGCACAATCACCCATCGCTGCCTTGCGCAGTCGAGATGGTCACGACCGCTCTTCGGGAGAGTGCGCCATGCGAAGAACCGACGTCCCCGCTGTTTCCAACCCGAGTCCCAGAAGCACGATGCGCCTATGTGCATTGCGCGCGGTTTCGCGGACGGTGCTCGCCGTGTCGATTGTCGGCATGGTTTTGCCGGTGGCGGCATTCGCGGATTCCACGGCATCGCCTGCCGGTGCGGAGGAGTACATCATCTGGCCGCCCGACGGCGCCGTGATTCACGGCGGCAAGCTGTGGGTGCGCATGGGGCTGCGCAATATGGGCGTGTGCCCGAAAGGCGTCGCGTTTCCCAACACCGGGCATCATCATCTGCTGATCGATACGGACCTGCCCGCGCTCGATCAGGAGATTCCGTCGGACCGTAATCACCTGCACTTCGGCGCGGGCGAGACCGACGCGCGTATCGAGTTGCCGCCAGGCAAGCACACGTTGCAGCTTATTCTCGGCGACCACAATCACCTGCCGCATGCGCCGCCCGTGTACTCGAAAAAGATCACCATCACCGTGCAGAAAGACTAGCGCGTTCATCGCGGCCTGCTCAGGACGGAGAAACCTTCATGTATAAGTTCATTGCAGTCGCGGCGCTGGTGGCGTCGGCGACATGGGGCGCGGCGGATTTCGCCGTGGCGGCCGGGGCGGCGTCGCCTTCCGGCGCACATGCCTATATCGGCTATCCGAACGACGGCCAGGTGGTTACGGCCAACAAGCCGTTTCGCGTGTGGTTCGGTTTGCGCTATATGGGCGTCGCGCCGAAAGGCGTGAAGTATCCGAACACGGGACATCATCATCTTCTGATCGACACCGACTTGCCGCCGATGGACCAGGAGATACCCTCGGATCGCAATCACCTGCATTTCGGCGCGGGCGAAACCGAGACGATGATTCAACTGCCGCCCGGCAAACATACATTGCAATTGCTGATGGGCGACGACATGCACGTTCCGCACAACCCGCCGGTGTACTCGAAGAAGATCACGGTCATTGCGCGTTGACGTTAGTTAGCGCCGATGTCATGCCGCAGCCAACCATTTCACACCCGCTGTTGGCCGCGATCCATCACATCGACGCTGATGCTTTCTGGTCACACGCTGTATTGCCCGATCGATGTATCGTCGAAAGCCTCCATTCACGGCACTTCCACAAATTTCTTCGGATAGACAAACGAAACTGGCACAGCCCATGCGTTAGTTACGTTCGAGTAGACAAGTTGCTCGAAACCAACCGCAAGACTGTGACCTTCCGTTCCGGAGATTTGCCATGAACACGCTGACGATCAAAGACCTGTCCATCACCGAACAACTCGACAGCAAGGCGATGAGCGCCGTGCGCGGCGGCACCGGCCACCTGTTACCGCCGTCGTATCTGAATTTCGCGCCGATCTATGCGCCGAACTTCAGCAGGAACGTCGACGCCACTCAACTGATCAGCACGACGATGAACATCCAGAGCGTCAATGGCAGCAACGGCGCGTTCATTGAGGGCGCGACGACCAACCTCAACCCGCATGTGACCGCGAGCAACAACATCTACATGCCGTAAGCGGCGCGTCCGCTAGCTGCGGTCCTCAAAAAGTTCGCGCACCCAATCGTTCTTTTCACGCGACACTTCCTCACCGCACATCTCCCGAGCTTTTGTCATGCGCCGCTTCGATGGTGAAGCGGCGTCGGAGATGCTTTACTTAAATGGTGCGCGCGGATTGTGCAGTGAAGTCGGCGTCATCGGAGAAAATCGTGTCAGCGTTGCCTGATTCAAAGATGGTTCAGCGCTTCTTCAACCACTCGACAACGGCGGCGTTGCGCGGGTTGTGCGCGGCAACGATCTGCGCCGCCTCACTGTGTGCATGCGTCGACGTCGGCATGCCCGACTACAAGCGGCCCGATACGCCTGGCAAGACGTCCTGGACGGGACAAAGCGGCGCGCCGGTTTCCGCGGCGGCCACCATTGAACCGGATTGGTGGAAAGGCTTTAACGATCCGGCTCTCGACTCGCTGATTGCCAAAGCCATAGGCGGCAACTTCGACATCAAGATACTGGCTGCGCGTATTGACGTCGCGCGCACGCAGATCGGCGAAGCCAAGGCCGGCGCGTTGCCGACCATGGACCTCGGTGCCGGCGCGAGTTTCCAGAAAACAACCGGACAGACCTTCGCGAAGCAATACAACGTCGCGGCGCAGGTGAACTGGGATATCGACATTTGGGGCAAAGTGGAAAAGGGCGTGCAGGCACAGAAAGCCGAATTCCACGCGAGCGAAGCCGACTGGCGCGCCGGTTATCTCGAACTGGTGTCGAACGTGTCGAGTACCTATTTCCAGATTCTTCAATTCGACGACCAGATCGAACAGCAGCAAAAGACACTCGTCACCAATCGCCAGATTCTCTCGATCTACGAGGGCCAGCGCCGCAGCGGACTTGTTCCGCAGACGCAGGTGCTGCGGCAGCAGGCGGAAATCAATCGACTGACGAATCAGTTGCTTGAACTGCGTCGCTCGCGTGACCTCGCGAATAACGCGCTGTGCACGCTGACCGGTGTACCTGCCGGTGAGTTTCAATTGCCCAAAGGCCATCTGCAACAGCGCGTGCAATCGCCGGGAGTGCCCGACGGTCTGCCCGCACAACTGCTCGCGCGGCGCCCAGACCTGGTCGCCGCGGAATTCAGAGTACTCGAGGCCTATGACCTCGTCGGTCAGGCCAAACTCGCGCAATTGCCGACTATCAGCCTGACCGGGCACGGCGGCACGGCGAGTTTCGCGCTGACTGACTTGCTGAAGTCGTTCACCTACGGCTTCATGCCGAGCATCAATATTCCGCTGCTCGATCCCGGTGTGCGCGCACACGTCAAGGTGACGCAGGCGCAATCGACGGTGGCGGAACAGCAGTACCGTGCGACTGTAATGGGCGCGTTCGAGGAAGTGGAAAACGCGCTGGTGAATCTGAACGCGCATAAGGCGCAGCGCGTTGAATTGCAGCAACAGGTGGATCGTCTGCAAATTGTGGCCGATCAGATTCAGTCGCAACTGCGGCTCGGCGTGGTGTCGCAACTCGAAGTATTCGAAACCGAGCGCACGCTGCTCGAGGCGCAGTTGTCGTTGCTGGCGAATCATCAACTGATTTTGTCCGATACGGTGCTGCTTTATAAGGCGCTCGGCGGCGGCTGGCCGAATGTCGATGTGCAGGCGCAAGTGAAAGAGAAGTAGAAAAGAGGTAGAGCAGAAGTAAAGGAGCATTGAGCTAATCCGCTCAGGCGCGCATGTGAAACCCGTTGCGGTTTCTCATATCGTGTGCAGCGGCTTATCACCGACGACCGGGAATTGACACTCGCAATGCGTGACTTACAATCGTTGAGGAACCGTGTTTCCGCCGGTTCTTTCAAACAAGATTCTCTCGCCGTCGTCCTTCGTGCTGACTCCGTTGCGCTCTCGCAGCAGCGGGTAAACGATTAGTGATCCGGATAAAATGGCCGACGGCGAAATATCCATTGCCGAGAAGCGCGCGACAGTCGAAACCGCTTTCGACGTGCTGCTGTCTCCGCTTGCGTCCGCGCAACGCCCGGCACTGGACGCGATCCGCATTGTCGATAGCCTGTTCGCCATTGGGCGCAGCGAAGCGCCGTTTAACGACTACCCCGCCGAGTGGATCGCGCGTCTGTCGCGCCGTCATGCACGCGTGTTCATCGAGCACGGCGCGGTTTATGTGGCGGATCTCGGCAGCAAGAACGGCACCACGGTCAACGGCGTTGCCGTGCGCGAGACGCCCGCGCGCGTGCGAGCAGGGGACGAACTGTGCTTTGGCGGCGATCTCTGTTATCGCGTGAGTATCGAGCCGCGCGCCCGCATCGTCGCGAAAAGCAGCGCGGTGGTCGCGCCGCGCCTGCTACTTGTGCCGCAGCGCGGCGATCTCGGGCTTCAGCCGGTTGAAGTGCAGGCGTTTCCGTTTCTCGTCAGTAAAGCGGACGAAGTCTTTTCTCGCTACAAGGACCGCTATCCGCATCAGGTCAATTACATCTCGCGTCGGCATGCGCACATCTTTCTGAAGGGCGCGGAGCTTTACGTCGAAGATCTCGGCAGCACGAACGGCACATTCGTCGGCGGAATACGCGTCGGCGAATCCGCGCTGCCGCTTGCCGATGGCGACGTCGTTGCATTTGGCGGCGACCACTTCGTCTACAGGGTGACGCTGCAAAAACCGCCCGAAGTCGAGCCGACCGTGACTCAGCTGCTCCTCAATCCCTCAGTCGCCAAACTCTCGGATGTCGCCGATGTCGACGCCGACAAAACGACCTTCGTGGGCGCGGCGCATTCGTTTCTCGACATCTTCTGCGTCGACCCAGCGAGGCAACGCGAGGACGAAATCAACGAGGCGGCGCACGTTGCATCTGGACATGCGGGACGCACGCCGCCGGCTAGTGGTGGAGCGGCGGGTGCATCGGCAAAAAGTGCGAACGGATCGCATAGTGCGGACAGCGCCACGAATGAATCGAATGGCGGCCGCATCGCCGGCGTTTCCAGGCGCAAGCAGCGGCGCTGGCGCCTCATCGCAAGCGAGTTGAGCAAGGCTTTCGCAGGCGACGATCGCGCGAGCATGCGACGCTTCGCCATGTGGGGCGGCGCGGGCGTCGTGTTGCTCGGCGCCGTCGCCTTCACACTTTATATGCGCGGTTCCTCCGAACGTGAACTGAAGAACCTGCTGGCGAGCGGCGACTATACGAGTGCTGTGCAATCCGCGAAGAACTACCTGGTGACTCATCCGGCGGACACGAAGGTGAGCGCGCTTGCAAGCGAAGCGCTGCTGAAGGCAAAGCTTCCCGATTGGCTCAACGTGCTGCAAAAGTCGCAATTCGATCAGGCCGATGCGCAACTCGCCGAGATGAAGTCGTTGACCGCGAATAACGCCGACGCACTTTCGCTTCTCGGCGAATTGCAATGGGTGGGCGATCTCGAACGCTTCGTCGCGGGGCGCGGCGGTGTTGAGGCACCGATCCGCATGTATCAGGATGAAGCGGCTATCGGCGGTTTGCTGCAACGCTGGGACGACGATCCGAAGAGTCATCAGCGCGCGCTCGACAGAATCGCGTCATATGTACCGGTCTTCACAGAACCGTACGCGCAGGCCATGAGTCATTTGCGCAAGCTCGAGAGCGACGACTCGGTTTATCTCGCGGCAATCGGACGTCTGGACGGCGCGATTCGCACCGAGTTGGCGCGCGACAAACCGGCGGCATTGCCATCGGTACTCGACGATTATGCGCAGCGCTATCCGCGTCTCGCGGGACTCGACCGCGTGCGCGACGACTTGCGCCAATACACGGCTTTGCTGGAAGCCGCGCTTGGCCGTCAATTGAGTACTCTGCTCGCGCTGATGAAAACCGCGCGCTTCAGTACGCCGCCGTTTCAGGAGCAATATCGGCAACTGGCCGCGACGCGTTTGCCGTCCGCCGATGTCGTTCAGCGGCACGACGCAATCGCCGCTGCGTGGCGGCGCGGTGACGCGCAACAGGCATTGACCGGATTGCAGTCGATGCCGGCGGGGCCGTGGTCCGATGTACTGGCCGCCGAGTTTGCTCACAAGAAAGCACTCCTCGATCAGTACAACGACTTGCAGAAAACGCGCAACGGAAAAGATTACGACCAGCGTCTGCTGTCTTTCTATGCGAGCCTCGATCCGTCAACGGATGTGTGGTTCGCCCAATCCATTCAGAATGACGTCGCCGCGTTGCACGATAAAGCGCTGTCACGCGCGCAAGATCTGATGCTGCGCGCACAGAGCCTGTGGAAGCAGTATCGCGCGAGCGGTCCGATTGGCGGCACGCAGCGCCTTGAAGCAGGCATCTCGCCGGGCTTTCGCAACGAGGCGCGCTTGCTGTCCGATGCGCAAACGGCCGCGCAGCAGGGTATGCGCATCTATTCGCAGTTGAAGGCGGAATATCCCGCGGATTTCGACCGTTTGCTCGCCGATATAGAAGCGGAAACAACATTGCAGCGCCGCTCGCTGACCGAGTTGCGCATGGTGCTGGATCCCGCGCTGCTAAAAGCGAAGCTGGCGTTAATTGGAGGCGAGCAGAGTGAAGCGCGACAGTTACCCTAGGTCGCTGGCGCAAGCGCTGGAAGACCACAGTGTCGAAGGCATTGCGATACTCACTGCGGAGCCCGTGCGGATCGCGCGTGCGCTGATCTGGGCGATGGTCGCGCTGGTGGTCGCAGGCTTGCTGTGGTCGTTCGTGGGACGTGCCGACGTAATCGTCAGCGCACAGGGCACGCTATCGCCGGAATCGGAAGTGCGCCGCATTTATGCGCCTATCGACGGCGAACTGGCCGACCTCTATATCGCGGAAGGCCAGCCCGTGTCGAAAGGCGATGTACTCGCGCGATTGAACGCGCGCGGCGCGATCGAGGCCGCAAGCAATGCGTTGCAGGCGCAATTAAAACTCGAAGACGCCGAGCGCGACTGGAAGCAGTTCCCGCAGAAGAAAGCGCTGATGGAGAGAAAAGCCGCGGCATTAAAGGCGCAAATGGAAGTGGAAGCACGTCTGCACGAAAACCGTGTTTCGGAAGGAACCACCAAGCTCGCCGAAGGACAGAAGGCTGAACTCGACGAAGCGCGCAGTGCGCTCGACAACGCGCGGCGGGTACGCGAGGCCGCACACCAGGAACTCGACCGCTATTCGCGGCTATTCGCGCAGCCGGGCGGCGGCGGTATTGCGGAATTGCAGGTGGAGCAAAAGAGAACCGCGTCGATGGAAGCGGATAACGCGTACCGTGTCGCGCAATCGAAGCTCGCCGAACTCGATTTCCGCTTGAGTCACGAGTACGCAAAGGCGAATGCGGAACTCGAAACGAGCGGCCAGCAGGCTACGGATCTTCAGCTTCAATACGACGCAGCAGTGCGCGACGTCGCCGACGCGGAAGGCAAGGTGCGGCTGCAACTACAAAGCGCACGGCTCGTCTCGGAAGCCGCCGCGCGAATCCGCTTCGAGAACATCGACAAGGACAACTTTCTGCTGATTCTCGCGCCCGTTTCCGGCGTGATTACCGATGTCACGTCGACGCAGCGAGGCGACAAGATTCAGGCCAATTCGCCGCTCGGAGGCATCGCGCCAAAAGACGCGAAGCCGGTGTTGAAGATCGAAATCGCCGAACACGATCGCGCGTTTCTTCACGAAGGATTGCCGGTCAAACTGAAGTTCAACGCATTTCCGTATCAGCGTTATGGATTGATCAACGGCACGCTCGCCTATATTTCGCCGGCCACCAAGCCGTCTTTGACGGACAAGCAGCCGGTTTATGAAGGCCGCGTCACGCTCGACAAAAACTACTACGAGATCGCCGGTACGCACTATCCGTTGCGTTACGGCATGACCGCGAGCGCGGAAATCGTCGTGCGCGAGCGGCGCCTGATCGACCTCGGCCTCGATCCGTTCAGACAGGTGGCGGGTTGACCGCGCGGATCACACATCAACCAAAGGAGCGGACAACATGACCGCAATAGTGCGAATTGACGATGAAGTCGTGGATGTGGGCGAGTTCATCCGGCTTCTCAAACTGACTGGCCAGTTCGAAAGCCTGATCGAGCAGATAGTGCGCGACAAGCTGACGGTGCACGCGGCGAAGAAGCAGGGCATCGTCGTTACGGCCGACGACATTCAGGAGCGCGCCGATCAGTTTCGCCGCGTGCGAGGGCTGCATCGCGCGACGGATATGAACCAGTATCTCGACGTGCTGAACGTGAGTCTCGACGAATTCGAGGCGTTCATCACGGACGGCCTGTATCAGGAGAAGATGCTCGACCAAGTCGGCAACGATGCGGCCGTCAAAGACTACTTCGCGCTCAATTCGCCGAAGTTCGATGCAATCGAAGTGAGCCATATCGTGCTCGACAGCGAAGGCAAAGCGAAGGAAATGATCTCGTATCTGCGCGACGATCCCGATAGTTTCGCCGACATGGCGCGCGAGCATTCGATTGCCGATACGCGAGAAGCGGGTGGTGTGATCGGCAAAGTACTGCGTGGCTCGTTAAAGCCGGACATCGAGGCGAAGATCTTTAACGCGGCGGTGGGCGATCTGCTTGGGCCGTTCCCGTCGGCGGATCGCTCGTGCTTCGAGATCTTCGCGGTGACCGCGAAATACCCAGCGACGCTCGACGCCGACGTGGCCGCTGAAGTCAGGCGCCTTTTGCGCGAAAGCTGGCTGATCGCGCGTGCGCAGGAGCATGTGATCGAAGCGCGCTAACCGGGCGCCACCGTCAGAAGTAGAACCGAGGTCCGCACGCTTATGGATGCACCCCAGACCGCGCCGTCCGCCGCCGAATTTCTTGCCTCGGTGGAGATACTGTCGCCTTTCTCGCGCGACGAGATCGAACGTCTAGCCGAATATGCGCAAGCGCGCTTCTATTCGTTTGGCGAAACCGTGTGCTCGACAGGCGAGACAGCCGACGGTTTATACATAGTCCGCTCGGGCTCGGTACGCATCTTCGTCGAGGAGCATGGCAAGGAAACGAGCATGGGCGTGCGCAAGTCGGGCGAGATCTTCGCCGACATTGCAATGCTGCGTACCTATGTGCATGAGGCGTCGGTGCGGGCGTCCGCGAAAACGGAATTGCTGTTTATTCCGCGCGCGGCAATCGAGCCCGTGATGGCCGGCAATCAGGCGGCGCTCGCGTTTGTCGCGAGCTATGTGGCGATCAATTCGGCGGGTGGCTTTGTCGCGCAGCTATTCGATTTGCGCGGCAAACTGAACAAGGCTGAACTCGAAGAATATGTGCGTAGCGTCGGCGTTAAACGCGTGGCGGCGGGCAAGGAAATCCTGCGGCAGGACGCACGCGACGACCGGCGCTTATACGTCGTGCGCCAAGGCGAGGTGCGCATTGTCCGCCACGAAGAAGGGCGCGACTATACGCTCGCCACGCTCGGCGAAGGCGAGATATTCGGTGAAAAGGCGTGCTTGATGCGCCAGGAGCAAATGGCTTCGGTCATTGCGTCCACAGACGCGCGGCTGCTGGTGATTCCCGAGCGCACCGTGCACTTCATCCTCGAACGCAATCCCAAGCTGCGCGAAGTACTGGACGAGCGCATTCGTTATGGCGATCGCGAATTACAGCGGCAAAAGCGGCTCGAGCAACGCCGCAAGCTGCCGCTCATGCTCGATTTGCAGAGCAAGCCCGCGTTGGGCGAGAAGATAATCAAGCGCTTCGCGTTGGTCGAGCAAGCGGAAGAAATGGATTGCGGCGCCGCGTGTCTCGCGATGATCTGCCGCCACTACAGCATTCCGATGACGCTCGGCAAATTGCGCGAGCTCGCGAATGTGACGACGCAAGGCGCGACGCTCGACAGTCTCGCGCGCGCGGGCGAATCGCTTGGCTTCACCGCGCGTGGCGTGCAGTGCACGTTCGATTCGCTGCGTGGTTTCGATTTGCCGTTCATCGTGCATTGGGAAGGCTATCACTATGTCGTGGTGTACGGCCTCTCTACCGAATATGTATGGGTCGCCGATCCGGCGCTCGGCTTTCGCAAATTGACGGTCGAAGACTTCGAGCGCGGCTGGAGCGGCACATGTCTGCTGTTTACGGGCGGCCCGCAACTCGTGCAAATGTCGGCGGCGCGTTCGCCGTGGATACGCTTTGTCGGCTACCTGAAGCCGTACAGAAAGATTCTCGGGCACCTGTTTCTGGCCACATTCGTGATTCAGGTGCTGGGTGTGATTCCGCCGCTCATCATCCAGAACATTCTTGACGGTGTGATCGTGCATCAGAACGTGAGCCTGCTGCATCTGCTGATTGGCGGGCTCATCATTGCCAATGTGTTCTCGCAGCTCATGTCGTCGATTCGCGCGTACCTCGCGAATTTCATGGTGCGCAATATGGACTTTGCGATGATGTCGCAGTTCTTCAAGCACACGTTGTCGCTGCCGTTCTCGTTCTTTGCCAAGCGCAAAACCGGCGACATCTTTGCGCGCTTTCAGGAGAACCAGACCATTCGCGCATTTCTCACCGAATCGACGGTGACGACCGCACTGAACCTGCTGATGGTGTTCATCTACTTCACGATCATGTTCGTCTACAACGTGAAGATGACGCTCGTGTTGATCGGATTCGTTATTCCTATCATGGCGCTGACCGCGTTGGCCACGCCGAAGATCAAGAACTATGCGCGCGAGGTGTTCACGGCGTCGACGGAATCGAAGTCGTTTCTCATGGAGGCGCTGGCCGGCGTGGAGACGGTCAAGGGCATGGGCATCGAACGGCCCGTGCGTTTGCGCTGGGAAAAGAAATACGCAAAAGCACTGGAAGTGCAGTACCGTGCGCACGCTTTCAATATTCTTGTCGGGCTCGGCAGCCAATTGCTGAACGCCGCCACCACGATTGCAATTCTATGGGTCGGCGCGAATCTCGTGCTTGCGCGCGAAATGACAATCGGGCAATTGATTGCATTCAACGCATTCATGGGCAGCGTGTTAGGCCCGTTGATGGGACTCGTCGGCTTATGGAGCATGCTGAACGATGCGGGCGTCGCGATGGAACGGCTCGGCGACGTGCTCGACATCGAGCCGGAACAAAAGCCGGAAGATCTGCCCTCACGCGTGATGTTGCCCGAGCTGCAAGGCGAAATAAGCCTGAGCGGTGTGTACTTCCGTTATGGCGAGAACGACTCCGCCTATGTGCTGGAGAACATCAGTTTCGACATCAAGCCCGGCGAACTGGTCGCGATTGTCGGGCGCAGCGGGTCAGGCAAGACCACGCTCGCGAAGTTGCTGGTGGGCTTTTATGCACCGAGCGAAGGCAAGATGTCGATCGACGGTTATGACCTTAGCGTGGTCGACAAAGCCTATTTTCGCGCG
Organism: Paraburkholderia graminis C4D1M; assembly: GCF_000172415.1. Classification (GTDB taxonomy): domain Bacteria; phylum Pseudomonadota; class Gammaproteobacteria; order Burkholderiales; family Burkholderiaceae; genus Paraburkholderia; species Paraburkholderia graminis. The sequence continues at coordinate 70,840 of NZ_ABLD01000002.1, read as the reverse complement.
CAGATTGGCTATGTGATGCAAAGCAACCTGCTTTTTTCCGGCACGATTGCCGAGAACATCGCAAGCGGCGACGATGCACCGGACCGCCGCCGTATAGAGGAAGTCGCGAGAATGGCCGACGCGCACGCGTTCATCAGCAAGATGCCGCTGGGCTATGAGCAGATTGTCGGCGAACGCGGAATTGGTTTGTCGGGCGGTCAGATTCAGCGGCTGTGCATTGCGCGCGCGCTGTATCACGATCCGCGTCTGCTCGTATTCGACGAGGCGACGTCCGCGCTCGATTCGCAGTCGGAAAGCAACATTCTCGGCAATATGCATGACATTCTGAAAGGCCGCACGGCGGTGATCATCGCGCATCGGCTGAGTACGATCATGCGTGCCGACAAGATCCTTGTTCTTTATGAAGGGGCGATTGTCGAACAGGGCCGTCACGAAGAACTGCTGCAACGCGGTGGCATGTACTACCAACTCGTGCAGAAACAACTGAGTGCGTGATGATGAAGATACTCGACCAGATTGAAGACATCAGTCCGGCGATTTCGTATGCGGGTTTGATCGAGCGGATTGAGATTCTGCGCTCGACGCTGCGATGGTCGTCGCGACTCGAACGCACCGACATCGACAAGCTGTTGAGGCAGGCCACGTCGCTGCGCGATGAAGTCATGCAACTTTCGCACAAGGAGCGCTTCGTGCAGGCCGCGACGTCGGCGGAGCCGGAGCAGCGCGCCGAGCAGTCGCGCGGGGCGCGCAGGCAGGCACTGCTCGCGCGCAGCTTCATTTTCGAAGGGACGTTCGGCGACAATGCGCGGCTCCTGGAATCGCTGGAAATTGCCGAGAAGGCCGCGCCGACAGACTTGCCGGTTCTGATCGACGGCGAAAGCGGCACCGGCAAGGAACTGATGGCGAAGGTCATTCATGCGAACGGCTCGCGTGCGGATAAGCCATTTATTTCCGTGAACTGCGGTGCGATTCCGGACAATCTATTGGAGTCGGAACTGTTCGGTCACCGCAAGGGTGCGTTTACCGGCGCTTCGAATGACCGCAAGGGTAAATTCGAAAGTGCCCATACGGGTACTATTTTTCTCGACGAGATCGGCGAGTTGCCGCTCGCCGGACAGGTGAAACTGTTGCGCGTGCTCGAAGCGCACGAGATTCAACGCGTCGGCTCCGACGAAACCATTGCGGTGGATACGCGCATTGTCGCGGCAACGAATCGCAACTTGCGCAAGCTGAGCGAGGAAGGCAGGTTCCGCGAAGATCTGTTCTACCGGCTCAGTGTGATTCACGTCACGCTGCCGCCGCTGCGTGAACGGCGCGACGAAATTCCGCTGCTGATTGCCTGGTTCGGCGACGAAGCTGCCGGCACGCTCAAGCGCAGACCAGTGAGATTAACCCCTCGTTTACGGGACTTTCTGCTCAACTACGCTTATCCCGGCAATATCCGCGAATTGCGTAACGTGATGTACCGCATCTCGTGTCTCGCCGGCGATATGGCGGATGTCGACCACTTGCCGACCGACATGCGGCCCGCAGCGCCAGGTTCGGCGGCGGCCTTGCAAGGCGTCGCGAATGGCTCGGGACAGCAGCCGATCAGCGTGGCGAATCTCATGTCGCTCAGCGACGCAAAGCGCGCGGCGAGTGACGACGCGGAAAAAGCCTTTCTCGAACGCGGACTGCGCGAAGTGAACGGCACCGTCGCGGAATTGGCGCGCCGTATCGACATGAACCGCTCGCATCTGCAAATGCTGCTGAAAAAACACGGGCTTCATTCGAAGGAGTTTCGCAATCGCAATGTCGTGCCTTTGGACCGGAACGGCGCGGACGAGCGCGAAGAAGACGATGGCGAGACATAAAGCGACGATGTCCGCTTTGTCATGGCGCGGGATTCAGCAGCGTTTTGTCGGCGGCATAAGGATCTTCCGCGCGCACGACGACTGCCGTGATGTTGTCCCGGCCGCCGCGCTCGAGCGCGAGGCTCACGAGTAGATCCGGCGCGTCGGCGTGGGCGGCTGTGTTGAGCACCGCCAGCATGTCGGCTTCGTCGACCTCGTTGCTCAGGCCGTCGCTGCACAGCAGGAAGATGTCGCCGTCCGCGACTTCGATTGCATCGTCGTCGAGTTCGAGCAGATCGGTCGCGCCCACGGCACGCGTAATCATATGCTGCGCGGGATGATGCCGCGCTTCTTCATCGGTAATCACGCCGAGCGACTTGAGCGCTTCAACCTGACTGTGATCGCGCGTGAGTTGGCGCAGTTGTCCGTCGCGCACGAGATAGAGGCGGCTGTCGCCGGCCCACACATAGCCGCAAAAGCGATCGCACGCGAGAAGCACGACGACAGTGCTGCCGATGCGCTGCACCTGGCGGCGCGCGGCCTCTTCTCTCAACTGACGATTCGCGACCTGCAAATGCGCGCGTGCGTCCGCGATAAACGCCTTCATGCTGACGGGCGGCGCGAGCCGCTTTAGCGCGTCGATCACGAGGCGGCTCGCGAGGTCGCCGACCGCGTGCCCGCCCATGCCGTCCGCGACGGCCCAGCGTCCCAGTTCGGCGTCGTCGAGGCAGGCATCTTCATTGACTTCACGCACGCATCCCGCGTCGGAACGCGCGCACGACGTCCAGCGGAATTGGCTCGCGCAAGTCACAACGGCTACACCATATCGTTTCTGCTGCGTGCGTCGGGAGCGACGCTAATGTTCGAGTTCGCACCGGTATTGCGCACGTCGACCGACTGGAACTGGTTGATCATCTGGTTAGCATAGAAGTTGTTGGACACCTCGTACAGGTTCACGACCGGCCCAATGCTCGGCGTTTCCCGCACATAAGGCTGAATCCATCCATAGACCCACGGCGCACCGCCTCCGCCGCGAATCGCCGCCATTGCTTTGCGGTCGAGTGCGAGGTTCAGCGAAAGATCGTTGACAGAAATAGAAGCCATGTCGTTCTCCGGTTGACCGCGTGCGCGACGCGCGCGGTTTTTGTGGATCTGGGCGAGATAGTGCAAGCGCTATGCCAATTTGTACGCGACGTCCTGCGTTTCTTCGGTAATGCGTTGACTGGCGTGGGGCTGCGGGCCGCTCGGAGCGTGTCGAGCGAGTCGCATGCAAAGCGATAGGTCGGGCAGTAGCCAACATTCACGCGTCACGACCGGTGTGGGGCCCAACACTTTCTCAATGCATCGCGAGGCTTCCAAAAAGCTCTCCAAAGCACAGCTCGTGACGTGACAAAAGATCGCCAATCGCCAACACATCGACCCGATTTCTGTCGGTTCAAGGCCCACACTCGCGTCGTTAAAAGCCGCGCATTTTCGCGCAAAGCCCTATAAACAAGGGCTTCCGAGCGCATGGCCCGGATGATGCAAAAGACCTCGCAACAGTGTTGGAAACAAACGAGGCAAGCCATGAACACGAACTCTCTTCAGACGACAAGCGATGCGGCCGATGAACCGTCGTCCACCATCGACTTGCCGATCGGTTCGCATCTGGTCTCCACCCGCTGCGGTTACGAACATCACGGCATTTATGTGGGCAATGGCCGTGTGGTTCATTACGCGGGCTTTGCCGGTTCGGCGCATCGCGGCCCGGTTGAAGAAGTCGAACTCGACCGCTTCGCTGCCGGGCATCCGCTGACGATCAGAGCGACGCTCGGCGCGCGCTACCTCGGCGAAGAAGCAGTGCGCCGCGCGCGCTCACGTCTCGGTGAGAACCGCTACCGCCTCTTGACCAACAACTGCGAACACTTCTGCGCGTGGGTGCTGCTTGGCGAAAGCCGCAGCGAACAGGTGCATTGCAGCTTGCGCCATCCGCGCACCGGCATGCACGTGCTGATGTGCCTCGTGAAGGCATTCGTCGAGGCCGGCGCGAAGAACAGGCAGTTTGCCGCGCAAGTGGCGTGAGTTATCGAAAGAGATGAGTGAAGAAACCGAGGAGAACATCATGGCTGCTGCTGAAAAGACCTTGCACTGGGCCGTCGACAAATGGCTTGCACCTACGCCGTCGATGCCGGCACGAGTGGTCGAGTTCTGCCACCGCGCGTCACTGCATCAGCGTTTCGTGCGCGTCGAGGCGCTGCGTCCGGGCGGCCTGCTGTCCATCTTCTTCTTCCGTCACGACGACGGTTCGTGGAATGTATTTCCGCCGCAAGCCGAACGCCCCGCGATGAACGGCTATCGTCGCACGGGCCTGTGCTAATCCGGCGTGTGTGTGGCCGCTTCCTTGATGAGCCACTGACTGAACAGCAGCATCGCGGGCGTCATCGGCTTGCCCTTTAGCCATGTGAGCCAGTAACTGCCGGCATGGACTTCGACATCGAACGGACGCACGAGGCGGCCCGTATTGATCTCTCGATCGAACATCAGCGCGGGCGCGAGTGCGATGCCCGCGCCCTGCATCGCCGCTTCGACCATCAATCGCGAAGAATCGAACACGGGTCCGCGAATGGGCCGCGGTGGAATGCCCGCAGCGGCGAACCAGTTGCTCCAGTCATCCGCGCGATAGGAACGCAGCAGCGTCTGGTCGGCGAGATCCGCGGGCGTCGACAGACGCGCTGCAATTTCCGGCGTGCATAAGAGCGCGAGCGGTGCATCGAGCAGGCGTGTCGCGAGTGAACCCGGCCACGTGCCGTCGCCGAAACGGATTGCGAAGTCGAGGCCTTCGGTCGCGAGATCCACGAGATTGTTGTTCGTCAACAGCCGCAATTCGACGAAGGGATGAGCCTCTCGAAACGATTTGAGCCGCGGCATGAGCCAGCCGACCGCGAACGTACCCACCACGCCGACTGTCAGCACTTCATGAAAGTGGCCGCCTTCGAATTGCTTGAGCACGGCTTCGATGCGATCGAATGCGTCAGTCAGGACGGGACGCAATGCAAGACCCTCGTCGGTCATCGCGAGACCGCGCGGCAAGCGCTTGAATAGCGTGGTGCCGAGACGTTCTTCGAGCGATCTGACCTGCTGGCTGACAGCGGCCTGGGTGACATTCAGTTCGAGTGCCGCGCGAGTAAAGCTCAAGTGCCGGGCGGACGATTCAAAAGCGCGCAGCGCGTTAAGCGGAAGATAAGGTCTCATGGCCGAGGCATAAGTTTTTCTTGTGAGCGCATTAACTTATCATCGTTTGTCAGCGGCGGCGGGAAAACCGATAGTTGCGGCTTCACACAAAGGAGCGGCAATGATCACGAGAAGAAAATTCGCGGGTACGATGCTGGGCGTTTCGATAGCTGGGGTTGCGTTCGGCAACGGCGGCGCGTGGGCCAAGAACGCGGAATCGGGCAAGGCAATCAATGGAGCGCGGCAGCGGCAACAGTTCGCGAAAGCCGATGCGATTCGCGCGCGGCTCGAAGAGATCGAAGCACAAAGCGGTGGACGGCTCGGCGTGTCGATCGTCGACACGACCTCGGGACTGCACGCCGGCTTGCATGCGGACGAGCGCTTCCCGATGTGCAGCACGTTCAAGCTGCTCGCCGCGGGTGCGATCCTCGCGCGTGTCGATCGCGGCGAAGAAGATCTGCAGCGGCGCATCGTCTATCCGGAAAGCGAACTGGTGCCGTACTCGCCGGCAACCTCGAAGCACACTCGCGAGCGCACCGGCAACGCGGGCATGAGTATCGCGGAGTTGTGCAAGGCGGCGATCACGCTTAGCGACAACACCGCGGCTAATCTGCTGCTGCAAAGCTTCGGCGGTCCTGCTGCACTGACTGCATTCGCGCGTAGTCTCGGCGACGGCATCACGCGGCTGGACCGCAATGAGCCGACGTTGAACGAGGCGACGCCTGGCGATCCGCGCGATACGACGACACCGAATGCAATGCTCGGCAATATGCGCGAACTCCTGCTTGGCGAGCGTTTGAAGTCGTCATCGAGAGTGCAATTGCTCGCGTGGCTCGCGGCCAATGAGACCGGCGGCGCGCGTCTGCGCGCAAAGCTGCCGAAAGATTGGGGCGTGGGCGACAAGACCGGCACGGGCGATCACGGCACCGCGAACGACGTGGCGATTTTCTGGCCGCCGGGACGCGGCCCGATTCTTGTGGCGGTCTATTTGACCGGCACTGCGGGCGACGCCGCGCGCAACAACGCGGCGATTGCAAACGTCGGCGCGCTGGTCGTGGAGTCGGTTTGACGCTGCAAGGCGGTGGTGAGCCGCAGTAGGAGAAGCGCTACACCGACATCCGCTTGAGCATTGCGAGCAACGCGTCGAACGCGATCGGCTTGCGCGCGTATTCGATAGACGGATTGGGTTGCACTGGAATATCCGCGGCCGCGCTGCATAGAATGATCGGAATGTCGCGCAGTTCGGGATCGGCGTAAAGCGCCGCGCACAGTTGCAGCCCCGACATGACCGGCATCATGCAGTCCGATACGATGATGTCGGGCCTCGTTCTGCGTATCTGCTCGAGCGCGACGGCGCCATTCGATGCGGTCAATACCGTATAGCCGTGGCGCTCGAGCAGCAGCCGCCATACCGTGAGGATGTCGAATTCGTCATCCACGACCAGAATGGTTTTCATGGGTGCTACGCCGGTCGCCGCGGCTGCAACGTCGCGGACAGACCTGATGCCGAAGAAACCGTGGCGCTGAGCGGGCTTTCGATAACATCGAGCCCTTGCGACGAAATCACCAGCTCATGCGTGGACGGATCATGTGCGCTTTCGCGCTGCTTGACGATGGAGATCGCGCGCCGCAGTCCCGCGTCTGTCTCAGCGTAACGCAGCAGCACGAGGTTCTCGGTGAGTGCCGAAACGCGCGTGGTTCTCGAATGGCCGTGATCGGAATGGAGCGGCATTTCTTCTATGACCAGCGTCGTAATGCCGGCCTCGCGCAATTGATGCAGCAACGCGTTAAGGAACAGCCCGAAGCGCTCCACGCGCAACGCGGAATCGCGGAAGCCTTCCACTCCGTCGATCACCATGCGCGTCGCCCCCATGTTCTTCGCGGTGGCGAGCGCCTTCGCGGCGATTTCGTCGACGGCGAGTTCAATGGCGGGCTGCCATTGAATCAGGAGACGGCCGTCTTCATACGCTTCGTTCAGCGGGATTGAAACGGCCTCGGCTTTGCCGAGGAGCCGTTGCGGTCCTTCGTAAAAGCCGAGATACAGACAACGTTCGCCGCGCGCGACGCCCGCTGCGAGAAACTGCAAACTCAGCATCGTCTTGCCGACGCCCGACGGTCCGATCAACGTCGCGGTCGAGCCTTGCGACAGACCGCCGCCGAACATGACATCGAGATGCGGCAAGTCGAAACCGACCCGTGCTTTAAGATCGACCGGTCCACTCGGCGCGGCGCATTGCGCTTCGAGACGCGGGAACATCAGAAGCCCGCTTTCGGCGATGCGAAAGTAGTGCTTGCCCATCAGATGATTGCGCGCACGCATCTTGTGCACTTCGATTTCGCGCGCGCGGCGCATGCCGTCGCTATAACGGTTGAGTTCGATCAGACCGTCGACAAGCGTATGTTCCGGATGCGGCTCGTTGCCGGACAGCGGCGCGAGCAACAGCGTCGTGCAGTCCATTGCCGCGACGAGAGCGTTCAGCTCATGAATGAACTTGGACAACGACAGCTCCGTCTCGCTGAACTCGCGGGCGCTACGAAAGCCGTCGATGATCATCAAGCTCGGGCGGTAATCGTAAATGCTCGACGCAATGAGTTTCAGAAAGCCGTCCAGGCCGTCCTGCATCAGTTCGTGATAGCCAGAGACAAAAAGCATTTGCTGCGCGACGGCTTTTTCGTCGAAGAAAGTCAGGCCTTTCAGGTGCGCGAGCAACTTGTCATGCGATTCGGCGATGAGCGTCATGTACAGCACTTTCTCGCCGCGGCTTACGCGATGAAAGCCGATCTGGCTCGACAGGATCGTCTTGCCGGCGCCCGCCATGCCTTCGAGAAGATAAACGCCGCCGCGCACGAGACCGCCGCCCAGGATCTCGTCAAGGCCGGGCACGCCCGTTTCGACGTTAGTGCGAGAGAGGGGCGGCGATTCGTGAATGTTCATTATCGTGTGTGGTTGGACTGCGACTAGCGGCGCTCGCTGACGTCAGTGCGTTGCTTAAGCTAACTACGTCAGCAAAGTGCGTTCCCGCTGTTTACCCGCAGTGGCGTGAATACGAAGCAGCGAAGATTGAAAAGTTGTGTTCGGCAAGCGCCCGAAAGTACAAAAGAAGTACGTGCGACGTGGCATATCGGGCGCGGCGGCATGAAGTCATCGCCATTATCAGACGCCAGTGCTCGCCGACGCTACCCGCGCAAATTGCGTACGAAACTTTCGAGGTGGCGCTGCACCGTGCCGGCTGTTTCCAGTTCGATGCCTTCGAGCATCTGCTTTTCAATGGCTTTCACCGCCTGCTCGCATTGGCGCAGTACGGTACGGCCCTCGTCGGTCAGTTGCAGCAGCACGATGCGGCCATGCGTGGGATCGGGCTCGCGGCTCACCCAGTTGCGGCTCGCCATCGCGTTCATCACTTCGTTGGCTGATTGCGGTGTGATGAACGAGCGCTCGGCAAGCTGCGCGTTCGACGCTTGCCCTTTCGCTTCAAGCACGGAGAGCGCGGTAAATTGCGCGAGGGTCAAGCCGAGCGGCGCGAGGGCTTCGCTCATACGACGCCGCAAGATACGGTCGAGACTGCCGATCACATAAGTGAGCCGCAGGCTGGGTCGGCGAGTACGCGTGGCGCTGGGTTCAAGAGTCGAATTCTGGTTTTTGCTCATTGTCGGCACGAGATTCAGGCTATCCCGCATCTTAGCGCGGCTTGCCGTATACAATTGCCCACCGTCTGAATTTTGCCAATACTGACATCGCACCCATGCCGACTCCGACCCGGGCCTTTCTTCTCGGTCCGCTCCTGAAAGGCGTATCACGCTCGTTCTACCTTACGCTTCGCGTGTTGCCGGTGGGCATGCGCGATCCAATCGGCCTCGCCTATCTGCTCGCGCGTGCCGCCGATACCATCGCGGATACGTCACTGATCGCGCCGGAACAGCGGCTCCAATTGCTGCTGTCATTGCGCGATCAGATCAACGGCGCGGCAAACGACGGCGCGCTGTTTCAGCGCATGGCCGCTGAAGTGGCGGGTCAGCAGAGCCAGTCGGACGAGAAGCTGCTGCTCGAATCGCTCGGTCCCGCGCTAGACGTGCTGACGCAATTGAGCGAGCCGGACCGCAACGCCGTGCGCGCGATTGTGTCGACGTTGACCGAAGGCATGGAATTCGATCTGCGCACGTTCCCCGACGAACGCTCCGGTCGTATAGCCGCGCTGCGCGAATATGGCGAGCTCGACCGTTATACGTATCTGGTGGCGGGTTGCGTCGGCGAATTCTGGACCACGATGACCTACGCGCATATGCCCGGCACGCTGAAGGAGCGGCCCGACATCATGGCCGCCCGCGGTGTGCGCTTCGGCAAGGCGCTGCAAATGACCAACGTATTGCGCGATTGCGGCAAAGACCTGCGCATTGGTCGCAGCTATCTTCCGCAAACGATGCTGGAACAGCACGGCCTGAGTCCGCAAGATCTTTTGCTGCCAGCCAATTCGCTGCGCGCGCGTCCGCTGATGGTCGAGTTGTTGCGCAAGACGCTCGATCATTTCCGTGAGGCGCTCGATTACACACTCGCGATTCCCGCTTTTTCCGTGCGCCTGCGGCTCGCATGTTTGTGGCCGATTCTGATCGGCCTCGAAACGCTGCTGCTACTCGTGGACAACAAGGCGTGGCTCGATCCGCAGCAGGTCTCCAAGGTGCGGCGAAACAAGGTGTATGGGATCATCGCGTCGTCGCTGCTGCTGGTGCCGTCCAATGCATTGGTGCGTCGATCAATCGAGCAGCGCATTCGGGACATCGAAGCGCGCTTCTGACGCGGCCTCCCTGTGATCGCGCGATTTAACCTGCATCAGAAGACACCCGAGAATCGGGAAACCCCTAACACCGCGCGCAGAGGGTTCGCGTTAGTCTCCTCGAAGGAGGAGACGATCCATGAGACAGGCGTTCAATATTGCGGTGCTGCTGTTGCTTGGCTATCTGCTGGCCGACCGCGCGCTCATGCGCGCGCAGGCCGGTGAAGTAGGGACGATCACGTGCCATCAGGGCGCGGAACTCGTCAAGGCGAACGCGTTCAAGAAGGGTTTCGGAGAAGCCGGCGCAAGCAGCCAGGGTGAAAATTTCCTGTCGAGCTGCCTCGTCACGGGCCGCGGCCAGGTGGGCGATCTGATCGCTCGCGACTGATTCGCCAGTCGGCTCGTTGCACGCACAACTGTCGGCATTGGCAAAAAAACACCTGGACCGGTGCGATCCAGGCGAAGTCATCGGTAGCCGATGACGGAGGTAACACATAGCGAACTGGCCCGCGATCGGAACAACCGGTCGCGGGCCAGTTCGTTTGGAACGGATCAAACGGGATGCGCCCTGGCGGCGCGATAAACCGCGAACCGTTCCTTCTTAGTTGCCGAAGTAAATGGACTTCGCGCCATTAGCAGACCCCGTGCGGCCCGATTGCGATGAGCCGGTGGCCGCGCCGCCGTAGCTCGATATCGCCGGCTGGGCGGTGCCGTTCTGTTCGGCAACGCGGTTTTGTGCAGCCTGTAGATCGGCAGGATAGTAACGGTCGGCACGGCTCGGCTCGTAGCCTGCCTTTTCCAGTTGGACCAGTTCGGCGCGCACTTGAGCGCGAGTCACGGGCTCATTGGACTGCGCGAACGAAGCGACAGGAGCGGCCAGCACAGTGGCGACAACAACGGCTTGAATGAGCGATTTCATGATTAACTACCTCCAGTTCGGTCTTTATTGCGCTACGAACCTTGTTGTTCGCAGCCAGTGATTACATTGTAGGTTCGCAAACTGGAGAGAGTAATGGCGCATTTCGGTAAACTTCGTTGCTGGAAATGAGATAAACGTCCTGAGCTATCGAGGCTATATGCGCTCTCAATCGCCGCGTGTATCGGGAGCCTGATGAGGCGCATGCGCGACTTCCGACAGCCGTGTGAATGCATGGCTCGTGCGCGCGTCGCGTTGATCGCGCGCCTGATAGAAGTCTTTGCTAAGCCACTGTCCGACGCCGATCATCGCCGAACCTAACGCGCTTTTCATGCGCACCCAACCGTTCTGCGCACGCGCGACATTCGCCGCCGACACGACCGCCTCCGTCGTCAATCGATCCAGTTCCGCGTGAAGAAAGTCCGCGAAATGGTGCAGCCCCTGCTGATTGTTATTCGACGACTTCTTTTCCAGTTCGACGTGCTCGGGAATGAGCGATTGATTGCTCACGCGAATGAACTGCGGTGTATCGGCACGCGCCGCGCCGGTAGTGCGGATTGCGAGTCCGACGCTTGCCGAAGCTTCAGTGCGCTTGCCGAGCGGCGCCATCTTCCACTTGTCGCAGAGATACTTCAGCAGGCTGCAATGATCGAATTGCGCATGACAGACGCCGCTATCGCACCACGGCGAAACGAGAATGGCGGGCACGCGCACGCCGAGGCGCTTGAAGTCGAACGCGTTTGTATGTTCGTCCGGCGCCACTGCATCTGGCGGCGGCACGACGTGGTCATAAAAGCCACCATGCTCGTCGTAAAGGATCACTAACAAAGTGCTTTCCCACAACGGCTGGTTCGAGCGCAGGGCATTGTAGGTATCCGCGATCAGCTTTTCCGCTTTCATGATGTTGTGCGGCGGATGATCGTCGTTCTGTGCCTCGCCGAAGTACTTCGGCTCTATCAGTGCAAACTCGGGAAATGCGTCTTCGGCCCCGGCGGCATCGCGGAAGAACGTATCGAAGTAGCGGTAATTCGCGAGGTTCTCGGGCTTGCGCTGATTCTTCAACAGCAACGACGCGGGAAAGTCGTAGAAATAAACTCGCCAGCGTTTTTGCGCCTCGTTCAGGCGGTCGAAAATCGTGTCCTGGTCCTGTTCGGTGTACCACTTCGGATTAAGTGCATCGAGGCCGGACGGCATGCCGACCCGGCCTTTCGAAGTGCCGCTAAGCGCGAAGTAGCGGTTAGGCCAGGTCGGGCCGGGCATCGACGAAAACCATCGGTCGCAAACGGTGAAGTGCTCGCCAAGCGTATGCAACGCCGGCAGGAAGCCGCGTGGATAGTAGCCCATGATGTCTTGCCGCGCGCCAAGACTGCTCTTGGGATAATCGTCCGTGAAGGAGCGCACGAAGCCGCTGTTGTCCCCGTCGATCTGCCTTAACACCGCCGAATGCCGGTGATCCGGATCGAGCTTCATTTGTCGCGCGTACGTGGGGCGAGGTGAGAAGACGTGACCTTTGCCGTCGTCATTTGTTTTCGCCGCAGCGTTGCGTACGCCGTCCAGATCCTTGTGGACTTCGTCGAGGCAGCCGAGCATCTGATCGAAGGAATGGTTTTCCATGAGCAGAACGACTACGTGGCGAATCGGGTCGTTCTGCGCAGGGGTTTGCTGTTGTGCCGCTTTGCCGAATTGGACGTCGTCCATGTGCATCGCTCCAGCAGGAAGTACGCAAGACTGAACTTGTCATGCGTGAGCTTGCAAACGTAGCGCAAAACGCGCGCTAGTGAAAGCGTCGCATGGAAAGGCCCGCACGCGCGCGGCGCTTGCAACAACTCAACGATGCAAAGAAAAAATGCCGCTCGGTCGGCGACCGAACGGCATTTCTTTTACTGCCAAGCCGTGCTTTTACACCACGGCAACGCGACTGAAGTTCAAACCGCGGCGGGGCGCCATTTCAACAAGCGTTGTTCGACGGCCGTCAACAGATAGTCCGCGGCGAGTGCGACGACGGCGAGCACGATCATCGCCGCGAACACGCCGCTTGCGTTGAATGCGCCTTGCGCAGTGGAAATCAAAAGGCCAATACCTTGCTTCGAGCCCAGGAATTCGCCGACCACTGCGCCGACGAGCGCAAAGCCGAAGCTCACATGCAAGCTCGCGAGAATCCAGCTCAATGCCGAGGGAATCACAACCGACGTCGTCACCTGGCGACGAGACGCGCCAAGAATCTGCGCATTCGCAATCATGTAGCGATCCGCTTCGCGCACGCCCTGAAAGGCATTCGCGAACACAACGAAGAACACCATCACCACCGCGAGCGCGACTTTGGAAGCCATGCCGAGGCCCAACGCGATCACGAACACGGAACCCAGCACTACACGCGGAATCGAGTTCGCGATCTTGATGTACAGGCTGAATACGTCCGACAGCAGCTTGTTACGTCCGAGCACGATGCCGCAGAATATGCCGGCAACCGAACCGATAATGAAGCCGAGTCCGGTCTCTTCCAGCGTGACCCAGACCTGCGTGAGAAGCGGCCCTTGCGAGGTGCCGTTCACGAACCAGTCGACGATCTGATCGAAAATCGCGCTCGGCATCGAAAAGAAGAACGGGTCGATCCACTTCAGGCGAGCGGACAGTTCCCAACCGCCGAGCACGACCACGAGCACCGCGATACGCAGAGAAATCACCAGTAGTTGACGTTGGCGAATACGTTTTTGCGCGACCCGTTCGACGTGTTCGAGCGAAGCAGTGTCGATGCCCGTGGGCATGGTCTGTTGAGGAGTTGTCGACATGTTTGCCTTTCCTTGATTAACCGATCTGCACTTCTTCGCGCAGGTCGTGCCAGATGTCTCGCGAGATTTCGATGAAACGCGGGTCGTAGCGAACTTCCGATGTGACGCGCGGACGCGGCAGGTCGATTTCGTAAACCTTCTTCAGCGTGGCGGGCCGCGCGGTCAGCACGAACACGCGATCGGCGAGTGCAATCGCTTCCTCGAGATCGTGCGTGACGAACACCACCGACCCCGCGCCGCCCCACAATTGCAGCAGTTCATCCTGCATCAACGTGCGCGTTTGCATGTCGAGCGCCGAGAACGGCTCGTCCATCAACAGAATCTCGGGGCGGTTGATGAAGGTCTGCGCAAGCGCCACGCGTTTGCGCATGCCACCCGAAAGTTGATGCGGATAATGCTTGCTGAACTTGTCGAGGCCCACGCGGCGCAGCCATTCGTTCGCTTCGTCGTAGGCGGCGGATTTCGAGCGGCCGCGATACAGCGGACCGGCCGCGACGTTGTCGATGACCGAGCGCCACGGGAACACCGCGTCCGCCTGGAACACGAAGCCGATGCGCGGATCGATGCCGTCAACGGGCGCACCCATCACGCGAACTTCGCCGGTAGTGGGCTTCAGCAAGCCGGTTATCATGCTGAGCGTCGTGGATTTGCCGCAACCCGTCGGGCCGACGATAGCGACAAACTCGCCGCGCGCCACCGACATGCTGAAGTCGCGCAACGCAACGGTGGCCTTGCCGTCCGGAGAAATGAAACGGCAAGACACGTTGCGCAACTCAATCGCAGGCGTCTCGCGTGACATGGGTTGATTCATCGGCTGATGCCTCGCAGTTCTCTTGTTGTTGATCGGCGTTACTTCGCCGCGGTCTTGACCGGCGCCGCCACGAAGTCGTTCGTGTAGGTCTTGGCGAGGTCGATATGCTTGCCCTTCACCGAAGGATTGAATGCGGAAAGTACTCGCAGCACGGTCTCTGGGCCGTCGGCGGGCATCTTGCCGTCCTTCGTGAACATCGGCAGCGAGGCCTTCAATGCGCCGATATACAGATCCTTGTTGCTGCCGTAGTAGTCCTTCGGCATCTTCGCGGCGATGTCTTCGGCGCTATGCGTGGCGATGAAGTTCAGCGTCTTTGCGAAAGCGTGCGAGAGTTTGGCGGCGTCGCTCTTGTGCGATTCGGCCCACGCGCGTTGCACGTAGAAGCTGGAAGCCGGATAGGTGCCGCCAAGCGCGGCACGCGTGCCTTCGAGCGTGCGCATGTCGATCAGTACTTTTGCATCGCCGGTCTTCAGCAATTGCGAGACTGTCGGCTCCGTGGTCATGCCGGCGTCGATCCGGTTTTGCTTGATGGCCGCGATGAAGCTGTTGTCCGCGCCCACCGGCAGCAGCGTGTATTGCGTGGACGGCACGCCCGCGCGTTGTGCGAGGTACTGCGTGAGGAAACTCGTGGACGAGCCCAGGCCCGTTACGCCCAGCGTCTTGCCCTTTGCGTCGGCCATGCTTTTGAAGGTGTCCGCGGCTTTCGTGGAAACCATCTCCACTTCACCGGGCACCTGGCCGAAGATCACCAGCGCCTCGACTTCCTTGCCTTTGCTCTGCAGGTCGATGGTGTGATCGTAGAAGCCCACCACGCCTTGCACCGCGCCTGCGAGCAGTTCGTTTTCCGCGTCCACGCCGGCCGGTTGCGAAAGAATTTCGACGTCGAGGCCTTCGTCCTTGAAGTACCCGAGTTGCTCGGTGAGTCGCGCCGGCAGGTAGATGATCTTGGCGGCGCCGCCGACCATGATCGTGATTTTCTCCGCATGAGCGGCGGTCGAAGCAGCGGCGAGGGCAAACGCAACACTGGACACGGCGGCAATCTGGCGCAAGGTACGCATGAGGCAGTCTCCTGGGTTTAGTCGCCGCCCGATGTTGCGCGCGGCGCTTTTTGGATGAATGACGGCGATTATAGAAATTGAAAACCTTCTGCGAGCTTTCGGCGCTGTAGGGAAACCATGAGTGTTAACCCCGAAGTGCCGCGGGGCGTGCGTCGCGCGCTGCGCGGCACATCGGCTCGCAATACGCGCAAAGCCCTTTTTTTACGGCACAATCGACGCCCTGACTTTTGCCGTTCCCGCCATGAAGCTGCTGCTCATCGAAGACAATCCCACGCTCGCGCACTGGCTCGCGAAGATGCTCGAGCAGGAGGCATTCGCGCTCGACGCCGTGCAGGACGGCGACGCGGCGGACCGTTTGCTGCAGTCGAATCACTACGACGTCATTCTGCTCGACCTGAATCTGCCGAAGCTGTCGGGCAAGAACGTGCTGCGCCGGCTGCGTCAACGAGGAGACGCTACGCCCGTTCTGATTCTGACGGCGAGCGGTTCCATCGACGAAAAAGTGGAATTGCTCGGCGCCGGTGCGGACGACTACCTCGTGAAGCCATTCGAAGTGCGGGAACTGATCGCGCGAATCAAGGTGGCGATCCGGCGGCAGTCGCCCTCCAAGGCGAGCGAAGTGGTGTGCGGCGATCTCACGTTCGACATCGACACGCGCCAGTTCACGCTGAAAGGTGCGCCGCTCAATGTGACGCCGCGCGAGCGCTCGGTGCTCGAAACGCTCATCTTGAGGCTCGGCAAAACGGTGACGAAGCCCGCGCTCGTCGACGCCATTTTCACGCTCGCCGATGAGCCGAGCGAAGACGCGGTGGAGATCTACATCTCGCGATTGCGCAAGAAGCTCGACGGCAGTTCGGCGGCTATCGTCACGCTGCGCGGACTCGGTTATCTGCTGCGCAAGAAAGAAGATGACCAATAGTTTGCGGGTCCGCTTGTTATGGTGGTTGCTGGTGCCGCTTGCACTGTACGTGTTCGTGACCGGCAAGGCGGCCTACGACAATGCGAGGCAAACCGCCGATCTCGTGCAGGACAATCAGCTCATTTCTTCCGCGCGGATGATTGCCGGCGAAGTGGAATGGGTAGACGGCTTTTTGCGCGTGGATGTACCGCCTGCGGCACTCGAAATTTTTGCGTCGCCCTACCGCGATCAGGTGTTCTACAGCGTCAATGTCGACGGCCGGCATTTGCTTGCGGGCACGCCGGACTTTCCGCCGCGCCCCACGCAAGCGGCCGATACGCCCGACCACTACGACACCACGCTCTACGGCCAGGACGTGCGTGCTGTGGGAATCGTGCGGCTCATGTACGACAACGGCGCGACACGCCGCGTGCGCGTCACCGTCGGCAAGACCGTGCGTTCGCGCGACGCGATGGCCGAGCAGTTATGGCAACCGCAACTCGTGCGGCAGATCGAAATGATCGCACTGGCCGTTGCGCTCGTGTGCATCGGCTTGACGTTCGAACTGCGTCCGCTGATGAAGGTGAAAGAAGAGGTTGCCGATCGCGATCCGATGCAACTCGAACCGATTCGCGTGGACCGTTTGCATACTGAACTGCGGCCCATTGTCGAGGCGATTAACCAATGCATTGCGCGCCTCGGCGTGCAGGTTGCCGCGCAACGCCGTTTTATCGCCGACGCCGCACATCAGTTGCGCACGCCGCTTACGTTGCTCGGCACGCAATTGCAGTTTGCGCGGCAACAGGGCGGCGTCAATCCCGCGCTCGACGAAGCGCTCGCCGCCATGCATCGCAGTAACCGGTCGATGGTCGGGCTCACCAACAAGTTGCTGTTGCTTGCGCAAGCAGAAGCGGCGGACAACAGTCAGGTCGTTGTCGAGACAGTCGACCTCGTGCCGTTAGCCCTTGAAGTAGTCGAAGATCTCGCGCTGCTCGCACAAGGCCGCGAGATTGACCTGGGCGCGGAGCTTTGCGATAGCGCGCCAGTGGCAGGACACCGCGGCCTGTTGCAAGCGCTAATTGCGAACCTTGTGGAGAACGCGATTCGCTATACGGGCAGCGGCGGGCATGTCACCGTGTCAGTGAAAGCCGATGCCGATAGCGTCACTGTTAGCGTGCTCGACGACGGTCCGGGCATTCCCGCCGAGTCCCGTAGCCGCATATTCGAACCGTTCTTTCGCGCGTCGACGGATACGGAGGGCACCGGTCTCGGACTCGCCATCGTGCGCGAAATAGCGGACGCACATGCGGGCAATATCACGCTCGACACGGGCGAGGGCGGCAAGGGTGTGCATATGCGCGTGTCTTTTCCGCGTGCGGCGGCGGCAGTGCATTCACGCGCCGCCTGATAATGCGTTACGTATCGCAGCCGTCAGCGTATTCCGCATTGCACTCAGGCAAGCGCTCGTTCACCTGATCGAGCACGCCCGACTTCTTCCACGCCATATACCGGAGATAACAGGTTTGCTGTGGCGGAAATGTTGCGGGCAGCCGGTGCCATTTTTCATTTCTCTGCTGCAACCAGAGTATTGCATTGAGAATCTCGCGGTCGCTGCGGCGCGGGCGCCCGCGAGTGGCAACAGGCTCCGGAAATAGACTCTGGACTCGCGCCCAATCGGCGTCGGAGAGGGGAATTTCTAGCATCGGCCAGCTTGATTGACTGTGTGCAGGACGCAGTCGTTGAGTTGCGTGGCTGACGATGCTAGTAAAAGTTCTGTGTCCGGTCAAATTGCCTCCTGCGTCTTCTATCGGCACGCGCGCGTTATCTTTGCAAAGAGGCCGTTTCTCGCGATCCATTCGGCGTATGCACGATAGTCGGGGTCGTTCATCAGATGCTTTTCTTCTGTTTTCGCCCGCACGAAATAGAGAAGATTGACTGCAACGAGTGCTGCGCAATGCATGAGTGCGACTTGCCAACCCAAAGGCTCGATGAACGGCACGCTCACCATCCAGTACGACAGGTTCTTGGCAATATAGGCAGGATGCTTCGTCAAGCGATCAGGTCCGGAGGTGATGATTCCCCGGTTGGTCAGATTGGAGAAGCGCAAGCCAAAAGACATCGTGGCACAGGCATAGCACAGCAATAGCGCCACGATCACAGAGCCCCAGACTATCCGTAATACCGGCATCGAAATAAGCCAGTTGTCCCAGAACATCGAGCCTTCGTAGCGAATGTACTGACTGGAAATCAGCGACCAGAACGGCTGATAGCAGATGAGCGCAACGAGCCAGCCGAGCGTGGTCGGCTCCGCGCTGCGCACATGACTGTCCAGAATGCGAAGCGTGCACAGATAGCCGACGGTGCCGAACATCAGATCCATTGCAAACGAGAGGTCGTACATGAAGCGAAACGTTGCAAGAGAGAACGGCGCGTTCAATGCGGCGGAAAGCGAAGCGTTGAGTTGGGCTGCGTTGGCCGAGAGATAGACGGTCATCAGCGGCAGGAAGAACGCTTTCACCATCCAGCCGGCCAGCATTTCGCGTAGGGGCCGCCAGTTCGACGGACGTTCGCCGCGTAACAGCAGACGCGCGAGCAGCAGATAGGCGTCGCCGGTTTCGCGCTGATGCGTGTCCATCCACGCAAAGTAAAACGGCGCGGCCACTGCCACGTAAGGTGCGAGCGTTCCAATCAGCGACCAGAAGGGGCGATAGAACAAACCGTGGTATTCGGGCAATAGCCAGTAAAGCGCGCCGATGCCTGCATAGATACAGGCCAGGGACGCAAGACGCATTGCGACACGCGCGATGTTGAGCGACCGTAGCGCGCGACGCGTGAGCCCCGCGCTCGGACGCAAATAGACGCGCGCGACAAGCAGCTCGTAAGCACCCACGGTAGCGATGATCGCGAGGCAGGCCACGGTGCTGCGCGTGGCGCCGTCCAGCGCGGTGCTATCGCGCACGAGCCACAGCGTCAGCAGGCCGGCGAGCATGCCCAATAAGCCCACGGAAAACGGCGTTGCCGAGCGCGGAGCCGGATCGTCGGCACGCGCAAAGGTCTCGATGCTGGAGGTCATGTCATCCTCGTCGTCATGACATAAGCGGCGGCCGGGCGTTATTTTGTTTTGGGTCCCGGCCGCTTCGGGCTAGTGGTTATTTCTTCGCAGGGGTGACGCCGCCGAGCAATCCGCCGACGAGGTTTGTCACTGGCGCAAGCGGGTTGGTGCTGGACGACGTGCCGCCGCTCGAACCGCCTGTCAATCCGGTGATGAGGCCGGTGACCGGATTCGCGGCCGTGCCGGCTTGCGAACCGCCGGCCGCACCCGGGGCACCCGTTGCACCGGTCGCGCCGGCCGCGCCGACTGCCGATGTCAGCGATCCCAGAAGCGTCGTGACGGGGGCAAGCGGGCCGCTTGCGCTGCCGCCCGTGCTACCCGTCCCACCGCCCGCGCCGCCGAGCGAGCCCGCAGTGGCGAGAAGCGCGGTTACGGGCGCGAGCAGACCCGCAGCGCTGCCCGGCGTGTTCGCGCCAGCATTGCCGCCGAGCGAGCCGAGGTTGCCGATGAGGCCCGTCAACGGCGGGATGGATACGCTGCCGCTTGCGGTCGCGCCGCCTAGCGGGCCGAGCACGCCGGTCAGTGGCGCAAGCGGATTTGTCGTCGCTCCCGTGAGCAGTCCGCCCGTGGTCGTGACTGTCTTGCCCAATTGACTCACGACTCCGCCGACGTCTTTGCCGACCTGATCGCCGGTCGCGGCCGACACGCTGAGTCCCGCGGAGTTGAGTCCATTGCCGACCGTGTTCAGCAGCGCGTTGAGCGGCGAGCCGAGGCCGGTTGCATTGCCGACGGTCTGCGTCGTGTTCGACACGGCGACCGTTATCGGGTTGATGACCGAGCTGAGTTGAGTCTCGACCTGTTGCACGGGCGCGCCGGCCAGCGTGGTGCCGAGCCCCGAGCCGACTGCGTTCAGACCGCTTCCGACACCGCCGACGACGCTGCCGAGCGTCGACGTCAGCGGCGCAGCCGGCGCGAGCGGTCCGCTGCCGAGACTCGTGACCGCGCTGCCAAGCGACGTCACCGCGGCGGCCGCGTTGGACACGACGCCTGACGTCGAACCGAGTGTCGGGTTGAGCGGATTGGCCGAGCTGCCCAACGTGCCCAGGCCGGCGGCGCTGCCGTCCCCGAGAGCTTTGACGGCATTGCCGAGATCGGTCACGGCGTTGCCGAGGCCCGCGGTGGTTGCGTTGTTGACGCCGGGCACGGTTGTGCCGGTGACTTTACTGCCGGTATCGGCGACGGTTGTGCCGACAGCGGTGATGAGGTTGCTGGCGTTGATGACAACCTGGCCTATCGGCGTCGAGGAGGTGCCGGAAGTACCTGAAGTGCCTGAAGTGCCAGTGCCTGAGGTTGTGCCGGACGAAGTGCCGGAAGTGCCCGAAGTACCGGAAGTACCCGAAGTACCCGAAGTACCCGAAGTGCCTGAAGTACCCGAAGTACCCGAAGTACCGGAAGTACCCGAAGTACCCGAAGTACCTGAAGTACCCGAAGTACCCGAAGTACCCGAAGTACCGGAAGTGCCGGAAGTGCCGGAAGTGCCGGAAGTGCCCGAAGTACCTGAAGTGCCTGAAGTGCCTGAAGTGCCTGAAGTGCCTGAAGTACCCGAAGTACCCGAAGTACCCGAAGTACCCGAAGTACCCGAAGTACCCGAAGTACCCGAAGTACCCGAAGTACCCGAAGTACCCGAAGTACCCGAAGTACCCGAAGTACCCGAACTACCCGAACTACCCGAACTACCCGAACTACCCGAACTACCCGAAGTACCGGAAGTCCCCGAAGTCCCCGAAGTCCCCGAACTACCCGAACTACCCGAACTACCCGAACTACCCGAACTACCCGAACTACCCGAACTACCCGAACTACCCGACGTGCCCGAACTTCCAGACGTCCCCGACCCGCCCGAACTCCCCGAAGTCCCACCCAGTCCTCCGCCGCCGAGTCCACTGGTGTTGGGCGTAAGCGGACTCTTGGTCGGCGTATTAAGCGTCGAACCGCAGCCGTAGAGCGCGAGTAATGTCGATGCCGCGACGGCGATAGCAGTGCGGCTGGCAAATTTGATCATGATGTCCCCGTTGAACGACTATTGACGGGGACATATCTGCAAGCTCCGCGCCATAGGCTGAGCCTGGCGCGAAATCGCACAAACGAGGCATCAAAACAATGTTTCGGCGCCACGCATAGAATTAAATGCCAAAAACGATCTGAAAACCAAAGGTCCACGCGCCGATGTTCCCGCGCACGCTACGTAACGCCCAGCTCCGTCGTAACGGCGCGCGCACGCACTTACAGCGCTAAGCGCGCGAGCCCACAGCCAAACCGCGAAGCCCAACGCAACCTCAAAACGCAGCGGTATAAATCGCCAGCGCGTCTTCTTCAGCGACCGGCCGCGGATTATTCACGAGCAGGCGCGTTTGCAACATCGCGTCGCTGGCCATCCGCGGAAGGCCTTCGCGCTCGATGCCGACATCGCGCAATCGGGCCGGAATCGCCGTGGCGGCGATCATCTGCTCGAGCTTTCCGATCAGCGCATTCGTCTTGCTTTCAGCGCTGCCCGTTACGCCCGGCACCACGACATCCGCGAGTTCCGCATAAAGCGTCGCCGCCGATTCAGCGTTGAAGCGCAAAACATGCGGCAACACGAGCGCGTTGGAAAGCCCGTGCGGCACGTGATAAATGCCGCCGATCGGATACGCGAGCGCATGCACGGCCGCCACCGGCGAGTTCGCAAACGCCTGTCCGGCGAAGGTCGCGCCGAGCAGCATCGCCTCGCGCGCGCCGCGATTGCTGCCGTCTTCGCAGGCGGGCAGCAGGTTGCGCGACAGCAGGTCCAGCGCTTTGATCGCGAGCATGTCCGAGATGGGGTTCTTCAAATGCGCGGACGTGTAGGCCTCGATCGCGTGAACCATCGCGTCGATGCCCGTCGCGGCCGTTGCCGCCACCGGAAGCCCGAGCGTGAGTTCGGCGTCGAGAATGGCGAGGTCCGCGATCAACTGCGGGGCAACCACGCCCATCTTCTTCGCCTCGCCGATGGTCACGATCGACACAGCCGTGACTTCCGAGCCGGTCCCCGCGGTCGTCGGCATCTGCACGAGCGGCAAGCGCGACACGGTGACCTTGTTCACGCCATACATGTCGCTGAGCGGCTGCTCCTGCTGTGGCGCGAGCACGGCGATGAGCTTGGCGACGTCCATCGACGAGCCGCCGCCCAGCCCCAGCACGATCTCGGCACCGGCGCTGCGCGCCCGCGCTGTCGCTTCGAGCACGATATGTTCGGGCGGATCGGCGATGACGTCGTCGATCACGGTCGCATTCCAGCCATGCGCCGCGAGGTCCGCGAGTGCGGGCTTCAGCAGGCCGCTCTTGTGCAGAAAGCCGTCGGTCACCACGCACACAGTGTGAAGCGTGGGAAATTGCGCGCGCAACAAAGCGCCCAGCCGTCGCGCCGCGCCGAATTCGACGACGAGCGTCGGCACCGTTTGAAAACGGAATGCGTTCGTCATGCTGCGTCTCCCGGCACCATGTGGCTCGACACCTCGCGCCGCTCGAGCAACGGAATGATCGTGCCGAAGCCAAGACGCTGAAAATGTTCGGTCTCGCGATGCTCGGCGAGGCCGTTCGCGTCGCTGTACTGCTCGAGGATCACAAAATGATCGGGCTCGAGCGGCGAGCGGAAAAATTCGTAGTAGAGATTCTTCGGCTCGGCGCGGGTCGCCTCGGCGAGTTCGGCGAGATGCTTGACGATCGCATCGCCGTGGCCGGGCTTGGCGAAGAAATGCGCGATCACCTGCAGGTAGGCATTAGCCATGACTTACTCCAGCAAGAACGTAGTGGGTCTTTTTGTCGGCAGCGCGCGGCATCCGCTCGCTACGGTAGTTTGGGCAGGCGGCGAAAGCGCCGCGCAGTTCTCAGTTGTACCAGATTCGAATCCGCCGCTAGGCAGCTCGGCCGCGAAGTCGACGCTGTTCGGCATTCTCTTCAGCCGAGAGTGTTGGAGTTTAAGTTTATTTCACATGTTTATTGAGAATGATTCGCGTTTGCGTTAGATTGTCATCGTATCGTCGGCGCAGTTGCTCGTCTGCGGCTCTGGATGCAGCCGGCGCGCCGCTTCTGCAAGAGGACTCGTATGACCATGCTTTCGATGCCGCGGCCCTCGCTCGCGGATCTCTCCATCGAGCCGGGGCTGCCGGCCGTCGTTTCGCCGCGCGCGGGCGCCGCCACTATGTCGCTGCACGAGGCGGCGCCGCTGCTGCATGCAATCGTCGATGAACACCTCGAGCGCGCGGGCGGCGTGCTCTTCACCGGCTTCCGGGTCGAATCGATCGACGCGTTTCAGGCTTTCGCGGCGTCGTTCGGGCATCCGCTGATCGGTTATGAATTTGCGTCCACGCCGCGCAGCCAGGTTGAGGGGGCGGTGTACACGTCGACGGAATATCCGCCGCATCGTTCGATTCCTTTGCATAACGAACAATCGTACACGTGCGAATGGCCGTTGCGCATCTGGTTTCACTGCGCGCTCGCCGCCCGTTCCGGCGGCGCGACGCCGATCGCGGATAGCCGCGCGATCTACCGCGCACTCGATCCGGCGCTCGTCGCGCGCTTTGCGAGCCGCGAACTGCTTTACGTGCGCAACTTCGGACAAGGGCTCGACTTGCCGTGGCAGCAAGCGTTCGGCTCGGACGATCCGCGCGTGGTGGAGCGCGTGTGCCGCGCTCGCGGCATTGAATGCGAATGGCGCAACAGCGAAGACGGCGAACTGCTTCTGCGCACGCGCGAGCGCTGCCAGGCGGTCGCGCGGCATCCGCGCACGGGCGAGCGCGTCTGGTTCAATCAGGCAAACCTGTTCCACCTTTCGTCGCTCGATGAAGACATGCAGGAGGCGCTGATCGATTCCGTCGGCATCGAGAACGTGCCGCGCAATGTCTATTACGGCGACGGCGCGCCGCTCGAAGCGGACGCCCTCGCGCAGATTCGCGGCGTGCTGGACGAACAGCGCATCGTGTTTCCGTGGCGGACCGGCGACGTGCTGATGCTCGACAACATGCTGACGGCGCACGCGCGCGATCCGTTCGAAGGACCGCGCAAAGTGGTGGTCGCGATGGCGCAGAGCTACCGCGAGCGCGATGCGGTCGAAGGTGCGATTGAAGGTGCGGTCGGACATTCCGCCGACTGTTAAGCGGCCGATTACATCATCGAGGCGAGGTGGGCGGCGATAGTTGAGAGCGATTCTCATTAATCGCGAGTGGGTGGGTGCTGAGTCATCTATAAGACATATGTCTTTCGGCCTAGGGCAAATCGTTGAAACCCTTGTCTGGCGGGCATCCGGCTAGTTTGACCCGGTTCTTCGGCCTGTTTGTTTAGCAGCGGACGGACGAAAACACGCATATACTCACGGTCGGGCCGTAAAAAGTAGTGCCGCGGGTCGCGCTGCGTTTTGCTGCTTCGTCGCAACTCGCTGGCTCAGCGCTTCCCACGCTCTGTCTCTCACTTCACCTAGCAAAGCATCAAACATGTCCACACCGCCGAAGATCATCTACACCCTCACCGACGAAGCGCCTGCTCTGGCGACTTATTCGCTGCTGCCGATCGTCAAGGCGTTCACGCGCTCGTCCGACGTGATCGTTGAAACGCGCGATATTTCGCTTGCTGGCCGGATCATCGCTGCATTTCCGGACTACCTGACCGCGGAACAAAAGGGTTCCGACGATCTGGCGGAGCTGGGTGGACTCACCACGCGTCCTGAAGCGAACATCGTCAAGCTGCCGAACATCAGCGCTTCGGTGCCGCAACTGAAGGCCGCGATCACCGAATTGCGCGACCAGGGCTACAAGCTGCCGCCGTATCCGGACGTCGCCACGACGGACACTGAAAAAGACGTCAAGGCACGCTACGACAAGATCAAGGGCAGCGCGGTGAACCCGGTGCTGCGCGAGGGCAACTCGGACCGCCGCGCGCCGCTGTCGGTCAAGAACTACGCCCGCAAGCATCCGCACAAGATGGGCGTATGGTCCGCGGACTCGAAGTCGCATGTGGCGCACATGAGCGGCGGCGACTTCTACGGCAGCGAAAAGTCGGCGCTGATCGCAGCGGCCGGCACGGTGAAGATCGAACTGACGGCCGCCGACGGCACGAAGACGGTCCTGAAGGAAAAGACGCCGGTGCAGGCGGGCGAGATCATCGACGCTTCGGTGCTCAGCAAGAACGCGCTGCGCAGCTTCATCGAGGCGGAAATCAACGACGCCAAGGCGAAGGGCGTGCTGTTCTCCGTCCACCTGAAGGCCACCATGATGAAGGTGTCCGATCCGATCATCTTCGGTCAGGTCGTGTCGGTGTTCTATAAAGACGTGCTGGCCAAGCATGCCGACGCGCTGGCGCAAGCCGGCTTCAACCCGAACAACGGTATCGGCGACCTGTACGCGCGCCTGAAGGATCTGCCGGCTGAGACCGCCGCGCAGATCGAAGCCGACATCAAGGCTCAGTACGAACAGCGTCCGCAACTGGCCATGGTCAATTCGGACAAGGGCATCACGAGCCTGCACGTGCCGAGCGACGTGATCGTCGACGCATCCATGCCGGCCATGATTCGCGAGTCGGGCAAGATGTGGGGCGCCGACGGCGCGCTGCACGACGCCAAGGCCGTGATTCCGGACCGCTGCTATGCGGGGGTGTATCAGGCAGTGATCGAAGACTGTAAGAAGAACGGCGCATTCGATCCGGTCACGATGGGCACGGTGCCGAACGTCGGCCTGATGGCGCAAGCCGCCGAAGAATACGGCTCGCACGACAAGACGTTCCAGATTCCGGCGAACGGCGTGGTCCGCGTGACCGACGCGAGCGGCGCGGTGCTGATCGAGCAGGCGGTGGAAGCCGGCGACATCTGGCGTATGTGCCAGACCAAGGACGCCCCGGTGCAGGACTGGGTCAAGCTCGCCGTGAACCGCGCGCGCGCTACCAGCACGCCGGCTGTGTTCTGGCTCGACGCGGCTCGTGCTCACGACGCGCAGATCATCAAGAAGGTCGAGCAGTATCTGAAAGACCACGACACTAACGGTCTCGACATTCGCATCATGACGCCGGTCGACGCAACGAAGTTCTCGCTCGAACGCATCCGCGCCGGCAAGGACACTATCTCGGTCACCGGCAACGTGCTGCGCGACTACCTGACCGACCTGTTCCCGATCATGGAACTGGGCACGAGCGCGAAGATGCTGTCCATCGTCCCGCTGATGGCTGGCGGCGGCATGTTCGAAACGGGCGCGGGCGGTTCGGCGCCGAAGCACGTTCAGCAACTGGTCGAAGAAGGCTTCCTGCGTTGGGACTCGCTGGGTGAATTCCTGGCGCTGGCGGCGTCGCTCGAACATCTGAGCAACGCGTATCACAACCCGAAGGCGCAGGTTCTGGCCAAGACGCTGGATCAGGCAACCGGCAAGTTCCTCGATAACGACAAGTCGCCGGCGCGCAAGGTTGGCGGTCTCGACAATCGCGGCAGCCACTTCTACCTCGCGATGTACTGGGCCGAAGCATTGGCCGCGCAAACCGAAGACGCCGCGTTGCAGGCTCAGTTCGCCGGCGTGGCGAAGGCAATGGCCGACAACGAAGCGAAGATTCTCGACGAACTGCGCGCAGCGCAAGGCAAGCCGGTGGACATCGGCGGTTACTACCGTCCGAACGTCGACCTGACGAGCAAGGCGATGCGTCCGAGCGCGACGCTGAACCAGATCGTCGACTCGATCGCGTGATGTGTTGGGCGATGTGCGGCGAGTGCATGTAGTTAACGACGCACCTAATGACGCACCTACGCACGCCCAAAAGTAAGCGGTAAGCAAGACGATGGCGCTCTCGAGCGCCATCGTCGTTTCTGGCTCCACCAAGCGGACGCGCGTCATGCGGTCCCTCAAACGTGAACGATTTCCCAGTCGCTCAGTTTCTCGGGAATTTCCAGCGTCGACGTATCGACTTCCGACAGATGCGGGCAGGTCAAGCCGCGCGCGAGATCGTCGGCCGCCTGTTGCGGGCTCGAGAACTCGCCGAGCTTGTCGTTGCCGTAGGTTGCTTCCCAACCGTCGTGGCCGGGCAGAATATAGAACGCTCCCTGAGCCGATCCAAAGCGAAAGCCTTTCATTTTTCGTCTCCCAATTGCCAATAAAAAACCGTGGTGCGTTGGCGGCGTCATGGGTGGGAGTGCGAGGGGTCGTCAGATTGCGTTTCGTCCCATCCAACTCACTGCACCGCATGAACCGCGTGCTCTTGTAAAAGAGTCTACGTCAGCAGTCGGGGCCGCAAGCCGGAGTTAGATGGTTGGTTCGAAGGAAAAATGTAGCGTAAAAACAGCCACTTACGCGCTTTGTTTCGCGATGTGCAACGCGGGGCGGCATTGCGAAATGGCGGATTTGTGCCACGCACCACGGTTTTTTACGAAGCAAGGGCGCGTGTCACATCGTGAAATTTGGGGCCTGCGCGATACGGACAGGTATGTGTCGTGAACGCGGCCTTCGCGAAAACTTCACGAACACACGCGCGCAACGAACCCGAGCATCACTTCATTAAACAGCACGGGCCGTTGCAGCGGCGCGAAGTGACTCACGCCTGGCAGCACGCGCAATTGCGCGCCGGGAATGCTGCGCGCGAGATATTCGGCGTGCTCCGGCTTGATGAACTCGTCGTGTTCGCTCTGCACGATAAGCACCGGCACGCGGATACGAGCGAGATCAGGCGCGGCGTGGTTCGGCTCGGTCCTCATCATTTCGCTGACGGCCGCGACGAACGCATCGAAGTTGTCGGGCGTAGCGGATAGCCGCGCATAGTCCTGGCGATGACGGCTAAAACACCGATCGATCACCGGCGTCGCCACAAATTCCTTCGTGCCGCTCGGATCCATATTGCAGCCGAAGAAGAACACGCCCGCGACGCGCTCGGGCGCCGCCATGCCCAGCACCATCGCCACGCAAGCGCCGTCGCTCCAGCCGACGATTGCCGCTCGCTCGACCGACAGCGCGTCCATGACCGCGAGCACGTCGGAAGCCATCAGCTCATATTTGTATGGCCGCGCATCGCGCGTGCTGCGGCCATGACCGCGGCTGTCGATCACGATCACGCGGTGTCCTGCATCGAGCAGGGCCGGCACCTGATAACCCCAGTTGCCGCTATGGCCCAGGCCGCCGTGCAGCAGAATCACCGGCGCGCCTTTGCCATGAGACGCGTACCAGATGCGCGCGCCCTGGTGCTCGATCCAGCCCGACTCGTTCGACGCCGGCAGCGGCGGCGCGCCGTGCGCCTCGAAATGTTCGAGAGCGTCGTCGTGTGGGTCGGCGGACGAGGTCATCGCGGCTGTCTCCGGTTTTTTGCACTGGGTTGGCGGCTGGATACGCCAGCGTGCCAGCATCGCGGCACGCAAAGCAACAAGCCTACGAGATTTAGCTAGCCGGACCGCGCTTCACTTCGCGTCAAGCTTCGCAATCAGCATCGCAACGAAGGCTTCCGTCACAGGCGGCAACGTTCGGCCACGCTTCTTGATGAGCGCAATGGGCCGCGTGAACGCGGGATCGTCGACGGGACGCGCCACCAGTTCCGGCTCGGCTCGCACTTCACGCGCCGACGCCGGCAGTATCGTCACGCCGAGACCCGCGCGAACCATCGCGACCGCGCTCATCATGTAAGTCGGCTCGCAGGCAATCTCCGGCACGCAACGCGCATTGGCAAACGCGCTATCGACAACCGCCCGCACGCTCGTGCCTTGCGCGGTCAGCACGAGCGGCGTCGCGGCAAGGTCGGCGAGCGTGATCTTGCGCCGCTGTTTAGCGAGCGCGTGCCGCTTCGGGCAAACAACCACGAGCCTGTCGATGCCCGCATGCAGCACTTCGAGATTCGCGTCGTCGAGTTCGCCGCCCGTCAGTCCAATGTCAGCCTCCTCATTGCGCACCAGCGTATTGACCATGCTCGCGACGACATCGCGCACCTGAAACCTCACACGCGGCACGGCTTCCTTCAGCGCCTGCACCAGCTCGGGCAGCGAGCTCGCCGCGAACGTCGGCAGGCACGCGATACGCACGGTGCCGCTCGCGCCGTCGCCGAGCGCCCGCGCGTCGATCAGCACATGCTCCATGTCGTGCAGCGACTTCTGCAGAAGCGGCAGCACGTCCCGGCCGGTGGGCGTCAGCGCCACCTTGCGGCTGTTGCGGTCGAAAAGCCGCAAGCCCAGCGTTTCCTCGAGCCGCCGGATTTGCACCGTCAGCGCCGGCTGCGAAAGATGCAGGCGCGTGGCCGCCTGCGTGAAGCTGCCCGTTTGCGCGACGGCGATAAAGGCGCGAATGTCCCGGAGGTTCAGATCCATATCAACCCGTAATTGCTGCGATCAATTCATTTCAATTGATTTATCGCTGCATGGAAATTACGCTGGATTGCAGTAAAAAACAACATCGGAGACAAGCACATGCTGCCATTCCTGGGGCTGGCCACCATCGTCGTGCTGCTCGGCGCCATTCTGTCGAAACGCATGTCGCCGCTGGTGGCGCTCATCATCGTGCCGATCGCCGCGTCGCTGATCGGCGGATTCGGTTTTCAAACGAGCAAGTTCGTGATCGACGGACTGAAGGGCCTTGCGCCCGTCGTCGGCATGTTCGTGTTCGCGATTCTCTATTTCGGCACCATCACCGACGCGGGCACGCTCGACCCGATCATCGACCGCATTCTGCGCGCGGTCGGCACGCGGCCCACGCGCATTGTGATGGGCACGACGCTGCTCGCGCTGCTGATTCATCTCGACGGCTCCGGCGCGGTCTGTTTTCTCGTCACCATTCCGGCGATGCTGCCGCTTTACGATCGTCTGAAGATGGACCGGCGCGTGCTGGCCGCGGCGGTGTCGATGGCCGCGGGCATCAACTTTCTGCCGTGGACCGGCCCGATGATCCGCGCGTCCGCTTCATTGCATCTGCCCATCTCATCGCTGTTCAATCCGCTGATTCCGGTGCAGGCGATCGGCCTCGTGTTCGTATTCGGCGTCGCATTCTGGCTCGGACGCCGCGAGGAAAAGCGGCTCGGTCTCACCGCCGCAAGCGGTTCGGTGCCGATGCCAAAGCGCGAATTGACAGCCGACGAGCAGGCCTTGCGTCGTCCGAAAAACTTCTGGTTCAACATTGTGTTGACGCTCATCGTGTTGGGCACGATGGTCGTGATGGGCGAAAAAATTCCGCCCGCCATCATGTTCATGGTCGGCCTGTGCGTCGCGTTGATGGTCAACTACCCGAACGTCGACATGCAGCGCAAACGGATCGACGCACACGCGCGCGCCGCGTTGATGATGGCCGGCATTCTGCTCGCGGCCGGCGTGTTCACCGGCGTCATGCAGGGCAGCGGCATGTTGAAGGCAATGGCGCAAGCCGCGGTCGGCTTTGTTCCGCCCGCGATGGCAAGCCACATCCCGGTCGCGCTCGGCCTTCTGTCGATGCCGCTTAGCATGCTGTTCGATCCCGACTCGTTTTACTTCGGGGTGCTGCCGGTCATCGCCGAAGTGGCGGGGCAGCTCGGCGTGCCCGCCGTTCAGGTCGGCCAGGCCGCGCTGCTCGGACAGATGACGACGGGCTTTCCGGTGAGCCCGTTGACGCCCGCGACGTTTCTCGTTGTCGGCTTGTGCGGCATCGATCTCGCCGACCATCAGCGATTCACGTTCCCCTTGTTGTTCGGCGCGAGCATCGTGATGACGATTGCGTGCGTTGCGCTGGGGATATTCTCATTGTGAGCTTGACGCAAACAGGTGTGAGCAGCATGACAGTCACTCAGCATGAACGCGTTGTCCGGATCGGCGCGGGCGCCGGTTATTCGGGCGATCGCATCGAGCCCGCAGTCGAACTCGCGGAGCATGGCGCGCTCGATTACCTCGTGTTCGAATGTCTCGCCGAACGGACCATCGCTATCGCGCAACAGGCGCGCAGCAAAGATCCCGAACTCGGCTACGACCCATTGCTCGAAACGCGCATGCACGCGGTGTTGCCCGCGGCGTCGCGCAATGGCGTGCGCATCGTCTCGAACATGGGCGCGGCCAATCCGCTCGCGGCGGCGCGCAAGACGGCCGAAATCGCGCGCTCGCTCGGCCTCGGCGGCATCCGTATTGCAGCGATCACGGGCGACGATGTGCTCGACGCCGTGCGCAGCGGCGACTACCGCTTCGAGGAATCCGGCGAGCGCGTCGCGGACTACGACACGCGGCTTGTCTCGGCGAACGCCTATCTCGGCGCTGGCGCGATCGTCGACGCGCTGGCGGCCGGCGCGCAGATCGTTCTGACCGGACGCGTGGCCGATCCATCGCTATTCGTCGCACCGCTGATCCACGAATTCGGCTGGCGCATGGACGACTGGCCGACGCTCGGGCAGGCGACGGTGATCGGCCATCTGCTCGAGTGCGCGGGCCAGATCACCGGCGGCTACTTCGCTGACCCAGGCTTCAAGGACGTGCCTGCGCTCGCGAGACTCGGCTTTCCCATCGCCGAAGTCGGGGCGGACGGCGCCGTGGTCATCACGAAGCTCACGCGAGCGGGCGGACGCGTGAACGAGGCGACCTGCAAGGAGCAGTTGCTATACGAGATTCACGACCCGCAGCGCTATTTGCAACCGGACGTGGTCGCGGACTTTTCGGCCGTGCATATCGAACAGGAAGGCCCAGACCGCGTGCGAGTGAGCGGCGGCAACGGCGCGCCGCGCACCGATACGTTGAAAGTGTCGGTGGCTTATTTCGACGGTTTCATCGGCGAGGGGCAGATTTCGTATGCGGGTCCGGGTGCGCTCGCGCGTGCTCGCCTCGCGCTCGACATCGTGCGCGAGCGGCTTGCGTTGACCGGCGTGCAGACGCATGAATTGCGCTTCGATCTGATCGGCGTGAATGCGTTGCACGGTGAAACGCTCGCGGCTGGTTCCGGCGAGCCGTACGAAGTGCGGGCGCGCGTGACCGGACGCACTGCATCGCTCGCGCAGGCCGTGCGGATCGGCAATGAAGTCGAGACGCTGTACACGAATGGTCCGGCCGGCGGCGGCGGCGTGACGAAGTCGGCGCGTGAAGTGGTTGCCGTTCAGTCGGTGCTGTTGCCGCGCGAGCAGGTGAAGCCGGCGTTCACGATGGTGGAGGCGTGAGATGAAACTACGTGAGCTTGCTCATTCCCGAACCGGCGATAAGGGCAACACGCTGAACATTTCGGTCATCTGTTACGACGCACGGCACTACGAGCATTTGCGCGCCGTGCTGACGCCGGAGCGCGTGAAAGCGCATCTCGGCGACGTCGTGCGTGGCAATGTGATGCGCTATGAACTGCCCGCCATTGCCGCATTCAATTTTGTGCTCGGCGATGCGCTCGGCGGCGGCGTGACGCGTTCGCTGGCGCTCGACGCGCACGGCAAATCGCTGAGTTCCGCGTTGATGGGGCTGGAGGTGGAGGCGCCGGTTGCGACATGAAACCACGGCAAGTTTGTGCAGCAGCTTGCTGCACAAACTTGCCGTAAGTCGAAACGGTCGGCCCTCGCCGCATCACCGCCCCCTACTCTCCGCCTCACTCGACTCATGCGCGCGGCGCAGCCGTTCGCGGCTGTTGCTCAGATGCATGCGCATGGCGGCGCGCGCGTCGTCGGGGTCCTGACGCTCGATCGCGCGATAAATCAGTTGATGCTCGTTGAGCACGTTGCGCAGGGTTTCGATCTGATCGAGCTTCGCGATCTCCGCTGACCCGAGGCGCGTGCGCGGACTGACTCCGCTTCCTAACTGGCTCAACACGTCGAAAAAATAACGATTGCCGCTTGCGCGCGCAATCTGCAAATGAAACTCGACGTCATGCGCGAGCGTATCGGTACTGCCGCGCTCGAGTTCCGACTCGAAGCGCAGAAGCGCCGCGCGCATCTGCTTCAGGCTCTGCTCCGTGCGCCGCGCTGCGGCGAGCGCGGCCGACGCCGCTTCCACATCGATACGGAATTCGATGATCGCCATCACGTCGAGCATGCTCGACAGATCGGCGGCGGGCAGTTCCATGGTTTTCTCGGCGGCGGGCGCGAGCACAAACGTGCCGATGCCGTGGCGCGTTTCGACCACCCGTGCCGCCTGCAGGCGCGAGATCGCTTCGCGGACGACGGAGCGGCTCACCGACAACTGCTTCATCATCGCGACTTCTGTGGGTATGCGGTCGCCGGGTCTCAGGACGCCGCGACGGATTTCATCGGAAAGGGTGGCCACCACTTTCTCAGTCAGGCTGCTCATTTCTGTGTTGTGGCTGGTCGATATCGGCTGAAAACGCGCGCCTCGCGTGCGCGCGCGACGTCTGGTGACGTCTGGACATTAGCCATCATAGCGTCTGTCGCGAAAATCCATGACGCGTTGGATGAAGCGCGGGAATTAACCGGGCCAATTCTTGACGGTTGATACGCGACGAGACATCAGACGTCTTATTTTGCCGAGGAGCCATCATTTCCGCTGGGACCAAACCCTAGCCGACGCTGCAGCCAAGCGCACTCACGGCGAAACGCAGGGTAAACACCACATTGGAAACCCACGCCGAACGGCTGTAGACTGTCATCAGACAACATATCTCGCGCGGCCTGACTGGGCCTCAGCAGACCCGTCAAACCGCACGCGACGTCAGACCACGGCCGCCCGACGGCCGACACCGGAGACTCCCTTGAACTCTGCTCTCACCACGGCACTCGATCCTCTCGCGTCCGCTGTCTCGAAGGTCAAGCGGCACGTGTTGCCGCTTTTCCTGATCATGTTCATCGCGAACTATATCGACCGCGTGAACATCGGCTTCGTCAACGCTCACATGAAGACCGACCTCGGCATCGGCGCGGCGGCATACGGCCTCGGCAGCGGCCTTTTCTTCATCGGCTATGCGCTGTTCGAAGTGCCGTCGAACGTGTTGATGCAGAAGTACGGCGCGCGCGCGTGGCTCACTCGCATCATGGGCACGTGGGGCGTCGTCGCGGCGTGCATGGCCTTCGTCTCCAACGAAACCTCGTTCTATGTCTTGCGCTTCCTGCTCGGCGTGGCCGAGGCAGGTTTCTTCCCCGGCGTGGTGTTCTATTTCACGCAGTGGCTGCCGCAGAAAGAGCGCGGCAAGGCCGTGGCGATTTTCCTGTCGGGCTCGGCGATCGCGTCGGTCGTCTCGGGTCCGATCACCGGCAGCCTGCTGTCGATCCGCGGACTCGGCCTGCACGGCTGGCAGTGGATGTTCCTGATCGAAGGCGGCTTCTCAATCGCGCTGTGCGCGGTGAGCTGGATCTTCCTGAAGTCGCGCATTCGCGACGCGTCGTGGCTCACGGCCGACGAGCAACGCGTGCTCGAAGGCGCGATCGCCGCTGAACAGGCCGAGCGCGTCGCGCACGGCGGCGCGCATCTGCCGGCCGTCAAGCTGTTGAAGGACCCGCAGATCGTTCTGTTCTGCCTGCTCTACTTCGCGATCCAGTTGACGATTTACGCGGCCACGTTCTGGCTGCCGACCATCATCCGCAAGATCGGCGGTCTGTCCGATTTCGAAGTCGGCATGCTCAACGCGATTCCCTGGCTCATCGCGATGGTCGCGATGTACTGCTTCGCGTTGCTCTCGGCGAAGTGGCGTTTCCAGCAGGCATGGCTGGCCGTCGCGCTCGTGATCGCTGCGTGCGGCCTGTTCGCGTCGACGTCGGGCAATCCGGTTCTGTCGTTCGTCGCAATCTGCTTTTCGGCGATCGGCTTCAAGGCGGCCGCCTCGCTGTTCTGGCCGATTCCGCAAGGCTATCTGGATGCACGCGTCGCCGCGGCGGTGATCGCGTTGATCAATTCCATCGGCAATCTGGGCGGCTTCTTCGCGCCCGCCACCTTCGGCTATTTGCAGCAGCACACCGGTTCGATTACCGGCGGTCTTTATGGCCTCGGCGTGGCGTCGCTGATCGCAGCCGCGGCGGCCTTCCTCGCGCGCAACCGGCGCGGCGACGGCAACGCCCTGCGCGATCCGCTGCAAGGCAACGCACACTGACCGCTCGTCACCGTCAGGCCCATTCACTTACCAGGTCCAGTTGATATGTCCACGAAACCTTCGAATTCAAACGATACGCCCACCGTCACCGAACTTCGCGTCGTGCCCGTTGCGGGCCGCGACAGCATGCTGATGAATCTGAGCGGCGCGCACGGTCCGTTCTTCACGCGCAACGTCGTGATTCTGCGCGACAGCGCCGGTCGTGTCGGCGTGGGTGAAGTGCCGGGCGGCGAGAATATCCGCAAGACGATCGACGATGCGCGTCCGTTCGTCGTCGGCCAGTCGATCGGTAATTTGCAAGCTATCCTGAACAAAGTGCGCACGCAGTTCGCCGACCGCGATGCCGGCGGCCGCGGCTTGCAGACGTTCGATCTGCGCACGACGATTCACGCGGTGACCGCGCTCGAAGCAGCGTTGCTCGATCTGCTCGGTCAGCATCTCGGCGTGCCGGTTGCGGCGCTTCTCGGCGAAGGCCAGCAACGCGACGAAGTGGAAATGCTCGGCTATCTGTTCTATATCGGCGATCGCAAGAAGACCGACTTGCCGTACGCAAGCGGCGCCGACGGCCGCGACGACTGGGAGCGCCTGCGCACTGAAGAAGCGCTGACGCCGGAAGCGGTGGTGCGCCTCGCCGAAGCCGCGCAAGCGCGCTATGGCTTTAACGACTTTAAGTTGAAAGGCGGCGTGTTGTCGGGCGACGCCGAAATCGAAGCGGTGACCGCCCTCGCCGAACGCTTCCCGAACGCGCGCGTGACGTTGGACCCGAACGGCGCGTGGTCGCTCGCCGAGGCCGTGCGCCTGTGCCGCGACAAACACGACGTGCTCGCGTATGCAGAAGACCCATGCGGCGCGGAGAACGGCTATTCCGGCCGCGAGGTGATGGCCGAATTCCGCCGCGCGACGGGCTTGCCGACGGCGACCAACATGATCGCAACCGACTGGCGCCAGATGGGTCACGCGATCCAGTTGCAGTCCGTCGATATTCCGCTTGCCGATCCGCATTTCTGGACCATGCAAGGCTCGGTGCGCGTCGCGCAGATGTGCAACGACTGGGGCCTCACGTGGGGCTCGCATTCGAACAACCACTTCGACATCTCGCTCGCGATGTTCACGCAGGTCGCGGCCGCCGCGCCCGGCAAGATCACGGCGATCGACACGCACTGGATCTGGCAAGACGGCCAGCGTTTGACGCGCGAGCCGTTGCAGATTGTCGACGGCAAGGTGAAGGTGCCGCAGAAGCCGGGCCTCGGCGTCGAAGTGGATATGGACGAACTCGAGAAAGCGCACGCGCTTTATCAGCAGCACGGCCTGGGCGCGCGTGATGACGGCGTTGCGATGCAGTACCTGATTCCTAATTGGACATTCGACAACAAGCGTCCGTGCCTCGTGCGCTGATGCGTGCCTGCGCGCCACGCGAACGAGCGGCGCGCTCATTCCACTATTGACGATCTTCACGCAACCCAATCATGACTTCACCGCAAGAACTCAAAGCGATCGTATCCGAAGGCCTGTTGTCTTTTCCCGTCACTGACTTCGACGCGCAAGGCGACTTCCGCGCCGACACGTACGCCGAGCGGCTCGAATGGCTCGCGCCGTATGGCGCGACCGCGCTGTTCGCGGCCGGTGGCACGGGCGAATTCTTTTCGCTCACCAAAACCGACTACACGAACGTGATCCGCACGGCTACCGAGACCTGCAAAGGCAAGGTGCCGATTCTCGCGGGCGCAGGCGGCCCGACGCGCGTGGCGATCGAATATGCGAAGGAAGCGGAACGCCTCGGCGCGAGCGGCGTGCTGCTGATGCCGCATTATCTGACCGAGGCTTCGCAGGAAGGCATTGCCGCGCACGTCGAACAGGTGTGCAACGCGGTGAAGAACATGGGCGTGATCGTGTACAACCGCGCGAATTCGAAGCTGAACGCGGACATGCTTGAACGGCTCGCGGATCGCTGCCCGAACCTGATCGGCTTCAAGGACGGCGTCGGCGAGATCGAAGCGATGGTGACGATTCGCCGTCGTCTTGGCGACCGCTTCTCGTATCTCGGCGGCCTGCCGACCGCGGAAGTTTATGCCGCTGCGTATAAGGCGCTCGGCGTGCCGGTGTATTCGTCGGCGGTGTTCAACTTCATTCCGAAGACCGCGATGCAGTTCTATCGCGCGATTGCCGCGGACGATCACGCGACCACGTCGCGCCTGATCGATGAATTCTTCCTGCCGTATCTGGCGATTCGCAATCGTCGCGCGGGTTATGCGGTGAGTATCGTGAAGGCGGGCGCGAAACTCGTCGGGCGCGACGCCGGTCCTGTGCGCGCCCCGCTGACCGATCTCACCGAAGAAGAACTCGCGCAGCTCGACGCGCTGATCAGGAAGCTCGGCCCACAGTAACAAGGCCGACCACGTGTTCCGCTAGCTCGAGGCACAAAGCTCGAGGCGCAAAGCGCGATGCTTATGCTTCGAGCTAACGTTCAACCGCGGCGGAACACGACATGCGAAATCCGCTGCACGAGCAACGCGGCGGCAAGCGCCGCGACGGCCGTCAGCCATACGCCGATGTGAATCGACTGCACGAGCGCATCGCGCGCCGTGTCGATCAATGCGAGCGTGTTGAGTCCCGACGGCTTCATGTCCGCGATCAGCTTCAGGCGCGAAGCGTCGTCGATCAGAATCCGCAGATCGACGAAACGCGGCCGCCATTGCGAGGCCGCCGGCTCACCGAGCACGCTCATCGTGCGCGTGACCACATCGCGATAGTGATGCTGCACGACAGTCGCCACGATGCTCGTGCCCAGCATGCCGCCGACCATTCGCGTGGACTGCAACAGCGCGGTCGTGATGCCGAAGCGCTCGCGGCCCGCAATCTCCTGGCCGAACACATTCAGATTGTTGAGGATGAAGCCGAGGCCGACGCCGACCGCGGCCATCGGCAATTCAAGCCATAGATGCGGCGTGTCCGCGTTCGCGAACGCAATGCCGACGGACGCGAACAACAGTAGCCCGAAGCCAATGGAAAGAATGCGCGTCGGCTTCTTCATGTGAATGACGATGCGTGTATTCAGCACGCTGCCAAGCGCGATACACGCGGCAATTGGCGTGGCAAGCAGCCCGGCCTGTTGCGGAGAAAGACCGAACCCGCCTTGCAGAAGCAGCGGCGCGAAAAAGATCAGCGAGAACATCACGAAGCCCGATAGCATGCCGAGCGTGAACAGCGTGACGAGCTGCGAGTCCTTGAAGAGATCGAGCGGAATGATGGGATGCGTGGCGCGCTTCTCGCACACGAACAACGCGATCGCGCCGACGACCACGCACACGGCGAGCGTCACGTTGCCCGCGGTCAGACCGTCTTTCGGCACGGCTTCGATAAACGCCTGAAGGCCGCCCAACACAGCCGCCACCAGTCCGGCGCCGAGCCAGTCGATCTTGACTTCGCCTTCATGCGGACGCTGAAAGCTCGGCAGATGCGCCCAGATGAAGTACAGCGCCGCGGCGCCCACCGGCAGATTGATCAGGAACGTGGAGCGCCAGCCGAGATGCTCGCTCATCCAGCCGCCAAGCGACGGCCCCGCGGCGGTGCCGATGCCGTAGGCCGCGGCCATGACCACTTGCCAGCGCACGCGGGCGCGCGGATCGGGGAACAGATCGGGTATCGACGCGAACGCCGTGCCGACCATCATGCCGCCGCCCACGCCTTGCAGGCCGCGCGCGATCACGAGAAACAGCATGTCGTTCGCGACGCCGCAGAGCACGGACGCCACCGTGAACGTGATGACCGCGGCGATCACGAAGCGCTTGCGGCCGAAGTAATCGCCGAGGCGCCCGAACACCGGCACGGTCACGACCGACGCCAGCAGATACGCGCTCGCAATCCACGCGTAGTACTCGAAGCCGTGCAGTTCCGCGACGATCGACGGCAGCGCGGTACTGACGACCGTTTGATCGAGCGCGACCAGCATGTTGACGAGACCGATGCCGAGCATCGCGAAGAGGGCGTTCCGGAAGGGCAGCGCGGCAGCAGCGGCAGTGGTAGTCACGGATCTGGGCAGGAGAACGATTGACGATGGAGCGCGGGACGGCGCGAGATCGAGACAACCGTGAGCCGAGTTGTCTGACCACTTCGTCATTATACGGGTTAGCCCTTAATTGAAACTATTGGTGGTGGGTTTTTGTGCGGATGAAAGCGTGCGAGCGCATCAAACCAGCAGCGCGCTCGCACGCGGTTCATCGATCAGGCAAAGGCTTTAGTGATTGGCCCACCATTCGGTCGCTTTCTGCTTGTCCCACGCGGGGAGAACTTCGCGCTCGATCGAAGCGTTCGTCAGCGCCGGGAAATCCTTTTTGAATTCCGCCACGTCCTGATCGAACTCGTCGCTGACGCGAATATCCCAGGTGCCGCCGCTAAAGCCGGTTGCTGCCTGATCGATTAGTGGAATAACCGGCCCCGCGCGCAACTCACCGTCCTTGCGTTCGACCACGGTGGCGTCGACGTGGCCAAGGTACACAATCGAATTGGGTTTGATTTCCACGGTTTCGTGAAGCGGCGTAAAGAACATGCCGTGAAATGGGAATATGCCGCTTTGTCCGGTGATGCCGCGCATCACATATTTTCCGGGCGCGAGCGGAATTCGGACGAAATAGTGATTACCGTTGTCGCTCGTCGTGGTCGCCTGATCGTCGAACTTGAAATTGAGGCGGTCGGCGCGGCTATCCGCGGCGCCGCGCTCCATGTGCACGACGATGGGACTCGGCTGATAGCTCGTGTGATAAGCGTTTTTAAGCGTCACCGTCATCAACGCGTAGGAGTTTTTGCTCGTATCGACGGAGCTCATGGCCGTGGTCGGCGACATTGGCGCAACAGTTGCACAACCCGTAGTCAGCAAAGTGCCGGCAATAGCGAAACTGGCGAAGAGTTTTTTCATTTCGAGTAGGGACTATTTTTTAATGTTCTTATCCGGTAAAGAAACTGCCGGATGAGCGAACTGTTGACGTTTCCATATGCGACGCGAATATCGAATAACGGCCGCATGCCATGTAAACGACAGCGCTTGATGGAACTTAAGGGTTTGCTTCATGCGAAAACGTCGAGCGGCTTGCGTCGCGTCCGCGGCAATGCGCGCTTTCAACTGAGGGCGCGCACCGAAAGGGTTTGTCTCTACACATGCCGCCCTTGTCGCTGCCGATAAACAGGTCGAGTGGTCGTGTGATGCGGCATGGCGGCCGGAATCATCGGCGGTTCGTGCAGCCGGTCATCGACCTTCCTGAACCGGACGAAACAGGGACGTGAGCATGCACCGATTGAATTTCAAGCAGAAGCTCTGGTTGCCGCTCGTCGTCAGCCTGCTCGCGCTGCTCGCCGTGTCGGTGTCGGCGGCGTGGTTGTCGCGCGAGACGCGCATCGAAGAGCGCAAGCACGACCTCGTGAACGTGGGCCACGTCGGGCTCAGCATCGTGAAGGAGTACGCGTCGCTCGCGCAAAGCGGGGCGCTGAGCGAGGCCGACGCGCGCAAGCAGGCGCTCGAGCGTCTGCGCAACGTGCGTTACGGCGAGGACGGCTACTTCCTCGTGCTCGATTCGAAGCCGCGCATGATCATGCACGCGATGAAACCCGCGACGAACGGCAAGGACCTTGCAGGCGTCGAGGATGCCGACGGCCGTCATCACTACGTGACCTTCGCCTCGGTGGCGCAGGCGCCAGAGGGCGGCTTCGTCGATTATGTGTTTCCGCATCCAGGCAATCCGCCGTCCGCCGCGGTCGGCAAGATCGGTTACGTCGTGCGTTACGCGCCGTGGGACTGGATCATCGCGACCGGCGCTTATGTCGACGATATCGACGCCGCGTTCATGCAGTCGCTCTATGTGCTCGGCGGCATGTTCGCCGCGGTGGCGCTGCTGCTGTCCGCGCTCGTCGCGTTCACGAATCGCAGCATTCAACGCACGATTGGCGGCGACCCGGCCTACGTCGCGCATGTCGCCGGTGAGATCGCCCAAGGCAATCTCGTCATTCCGATCGACATTCGCACCGGCGACGATTCGAGCCTTTTGCACACCATGCGGCAGATGCGCGATGCGCTTGCCAACACCATCGTGCAGATCAGCGGCGCGGCCGACAAGGTCGCGACGGGCGCGCGCGAAATTGCCGCCGGTAATACGGATCTGTCCGCGCGGACGGAGAGCCAGGCCGCTTCGCTCGAAGAGACCGCGGCCAGCATGGAGCAGATGACCGCGATGGTCCGGCAGACGTCGGAGAACGCGCAGACGGCGAGCGAACTGACGGCGAGCGCCGAGCAGATCGTCACGCATGGCGGACAGATGGCGGCCGAAGCGGTGTCGACGATGCAGGAAATATCGACGGAATCGCACAAGATGGTGGAGATCATCTCGGTGATCGAAGGCATTGCCTTTCAGACCAATATTCTCGCGCTGAACGCAGCCGTCGAAGCGGCTCGCGCGGGCGACGAAGGGCGCGGCTTCGCGGTGGTGGCGGGCGAGGTGCGCACGCTGGCGCAGCGCAGCGCGGCCGCCGCGAAGGAAATTCGCACGCTGATCAGCCGCGCGGTGGGACGCGTCGAGAATGGCGTCGAACTGGTCGACAAAACCGGGACCACGATTCAGGCGGCGAGCGAGGCGATTGGAAGGCTCTCGGGCGTGATGCGCGACATCGCCGCGGCTGCGTCGGAGCAGAGCGCGGGCATCGATCAGGTCGGCGACGCGGTCTCGCAGATGGACAGCGTGACGCAACAGAACGCCGCGCTCGTCGAGCAGGCCGCCGCGGTCGCGCAGACGTTGACCGAGCAGGCGAGGCTGCTGGAAGCGTCGATTCATACGTTCCAGGTTCAGTCTGATGGGCGTGGGGAGGCGGCGGGTTTGGCGGTGGGGCGTGCGGGGAAAAGCAAGTGGGCGGGTGCGGGACTTCGGGCGTTGTGATTGGGGAAGGTGGTGTTGCGAATTGGGTTAGGGCGATCGGATGAAGCGAGCGGTATTGTCCCATCTACAGCAACCGGGCATATTGACGCGTGTGAAGCCAATCCTTCCCGGAGCAACCCCGCATGCCACAACCCACCCGCATCGCAGCCCTCGCACTGCTGTCATGTATTGCGTTGACCGCGGGCGGCCCAGCGCAAGCCGACTCGTCGTGCGATAAAGCATGCCGCGCGCGCGGCCAACTGCTCGATCATCGGGTCACCTCGCGGTTGAATGCTGCAGCGTTGTCGAAGCTGCTTTCATCAAGTCCCTCCGGGCAGCAACTCATGCAAATGGCGGGCGCGCCTGCTTGCGGCGTGCAGATCGTCTATTACCGTTATCGCACCATCGGTGCCGCCGGCGAACCGGCAACAGCGAGCGGCGCACTGATGATCCCGCACGGCGAGTCCGCGACGTGCAGCGGGCCGCGTCCCATGATGTTGTATGCGCACGGCACCACCGCGTATCGCAAGTACAACCTCGCCGACGTGACGCAAAGCGACCCGGAGAACGGCGGCGCGGGCGAAGGCCTCAGCGTCGCCGCGATGTACGCCGCTCACGGCTACATCGTCGCGGCCAGCAACTATGCGGGCTATGCCGGTTCCGATCTTCCGTACCATCCTTATCTGAACGCCGACCAGCAGTCCGCCGATATGATCGACTCGCTGCGGGCGGCGCGCGTCGTGCTCAACGACGAAGGCAAACGGGCAGCAATTCGCGAGAACGGCAAGCTGTTCATCACCGGCTATTCGCAAGGCGGTTTCGTTGCGCTCGCAACGCATCGCGCGCTGCAGGCAGCGGGCGTCAGCGTGACAGCCTCCGCGCCAGGTTCGGGCCCGTATGCGCTTGCCGCTACTGCCGACGCCATCAGCGCGGGCCAGGTCAGTCTCGGCTCGACGCTCTTCACGACATTGGTCGTGACCGGTTATCAGCATGCCTATAAGAACCTGTACCGCAAGCCGGACGACTTCTTCGAAGCCGCCTACGCACCCGACATCGAACAACTGCTGCCGAGCGCGCAATCGCTCGATACCATTTTCTCGCAGCGAAAGTTGCCGCCGTCGCATCTTTTCAGCAGCACGCCACCTGCCGCGCAGTTTCAGTCGATGACGCCGCCCGCATCGTCGGCACTCACGCCACCTCCGTTGACACGGCTATTCGCAGCCGGTTTCGGCGACGCCAATCTCGTGCGCAACAGCTATCGCCGCGCGCTTCTCGAAGACGCCGAGGCGAATCCTGATGGCGCGTTCCCCAACGCAATGCCGAACCTTGAGCCC
This sequence comes from Paraburkholderia graminis C4D1M, assembly GCF_000172415.1. Classification (GTDB taxonomy): domain Bacteria; phylum Pseudomonadota; class Gammaproteobacteria; order Burkholderiales; family Burkholderiaceae; genus Paraburkholderia; species Paraburkholderia graminis. The sequence goes on along the minus strand of NZ_ABLD01000002.1, from coordinate 27,298 downwards.
GCGGCAAATCCGCTGCATCCGCTGCGACAGGCGTTCAAGCGTAATGATTTGCGCAACTGGGTGCCAAAGGCGCCAGTGCTACTGTGCGGAGGCGGCGCCGATCCGATGGTGTACTTCTTCAACGCACGCATCGAGCAGGCGTATTGGCTCAACGCGAAAGTGCCGGCGGGACTCACTTCGGTGCTGGATGTCGACTCGCCCGTCACCGGAGCCGACGATTCGTTCGCGGCGCTTAAGCGCGGTTTTGCGAACGCGAAGGCCGACGTTTCGAAACAAGCGGTGGCCGCAGGCGCAACGGACGGCGGCGCGTCAGCGGTATTGCGTTCCTATCATGGAGAACTGGTTGCGGGCTCTTGCATGCTCGCGGCACGGGCGTTCTTCTCGAACTTCTGAACGTGCCTGTCTCTAGCTTCTGCCACGCATTCCGCCGATGCCGTCAATTGCCGAACAACGAACCCTGCATGCCGCGAGGCGGCGCAGCGCGTGAGCGTTTTGCGGCGGCTTTGGTAGTCGCTGCGGTGACTTGCGTTTGCACATCGGCGCCGGCATCAAGCGACGTTTGCCCTGCTTCCAGCGCGAGTAACAGCATCTTGTTCGCCAACCCGCCGGCAAAGCCCGTGAGGTTGCCGGATGCGCCTATCACGCGGTGGCACGGCGCCACAATCGAAACAGGATTCCGACCGTTGGCGGCACCCACTGCACGCACGGCGTTGACATTGCCGATCTGCGCGGCGATCTGCGCATACGTACGTGTCTGGCCAAATGGGATCGTCAACAACGCGGCCCACACTTTCTTCTGAAACTCGGTGCCCTGAAAGTCGAGTGCGAGATCGAACGCGTCTCTGTTGCCCGCGAAGTACTCGTGCAACTGACGCTCGGTTTCGAGCAGGATCGGCCGATCGTCGGCGAGCACCAACTCACCGAGCCGCACGCGGTTCGGCTTGTCGTTCTCCCACAGAATGGCGGTCAACCGATCGCCGCGGGCGACGAGCTTCAATTGGCCGACCGGAGAATCCATCAGCTTGTAGGCGTAAGTCACTTGTCTGCTCCTGCGTATTTTCGTCGTCAAGTATGAAGGATTTGTGCAGCAGACGGTGAGCGATCGCCATCACGACGCAAGCCGCGCCGCACGTCACCCAGTAAAATCGACCCTACCAGCACGACGGACCGCAGCACCGGATATTTCTACCACTGTGACCACGACACTTGAACAACTGAGAGCGGGACAACTCGCGGGCACGCGCCACTTGAAACTTCCGTGCGGGCTCAGCGAATTTCCACGTGAGATTTTCGATCTCGCCGACACGCTCGAAGTTCTCGATCTTTCCGGCAACGCGCTCACCGCCTTGCCCGACGATTTCGCGCGACTACGCAAACTGCGCATCCTGTTTGCGTCGAACAACCCGTTCACCGAGTTGCCGCCGGTGCTCGGACAATGCCCGCAATTGAGCATGATCGGCTTCAAGGCGAATCGCATTCGCACCGTCGCGGGGAACGCGTTGCCGCCGCGTCTGCGCTGGCTGATTCTCACAGACAACGAGATCGACGCATTGCCGCCGGAAATCGGTCACTGTACGCATTTGCAGAAATTGATGCTGGCAGGCAATCGTCTGCGCTTTCTTCCCGAACAACTGGCCGCGTGTTCGCGACTCGAGTTGCTGCGGCTTGCCGCCAATCGACTCGATGAATTGCCGGCATGGTTATTTCATATGCCGCGGCTCGCATGGCTCGCTTATGCGGGCAATCCATTTGGCGAAGCACTCGAAGCGGCGGCTTTGGACGATACGCCCATCGCTGAAATTGGCTGGAACGATCTGCGTTTGCATGAGCAACTGGGCGAGGGCGCTTCGGGCGTGATCTATCGCGCCGAACTGCGCACGCACGAGAACACCGCGCGGCGCGTCGCGGTCAAGCTGTTCAAGGGCGCCGTTACGAGCGATGGTTTGCCCGACTGCGAAATGGCCGCTTGCATTCGATCCGGCGATCATCCCAACCTGATTGCAGTAGCCGGAAAAGTGAAGGACCATCCGGACAACGCGCACGGACTCGTGATGGAACTGATCGACCCGCAATACCGCAATCTGGCAGGGCCGCCGAGCTTCGAATCGTGCACGCGCGACATCTACGCGGCCGACGTGCGTTTCAACCCAGTAGACGTGGTCGACATGGCGCACGGCGTTGCATCGGCGGCCAGTCATTTGCATCGGCGAGGCGTCATGCACGGCGACCTGTACGCGCATAACATTCTGCATGACGGCCAGGCACGTGTATTGTTAGGAGACTTCGGCGCGGCTTCTTTCTATTCGACGGAGAACCGCGAAGCAGGCGTGGCGCTGGAGCGTCTCGAAGTGAGAGCATATGGTTGCCTGCTCGAGGAATTGATGACCCGCTGCCACTGGAGCGATTCGCGTGTGCAAGCAGACGTCGCCGTGAAGCTCGCGAGCTTGCGCGACGGTTGCCTGAGCGAAGACGTCGACAAGCGGCCGTTATTCGAGCAGATCGCATCCGAGCTGCTCGTGCTGAAAGCTCGTTGATGTCGAACAGGCAAGCCGTTTGCGGTCCTATCGGTCCGCGTTCATCCGTTGGCGTTCATGCACTTGACGGGCGCCGCCACGAAGGAGAGAAACGATGACGCAGAGAATGCGCCGCCGCGTGCTGATCGCCGGTGCACTGGCTGCGGCCGGTCTCACGCGTGCGGCCGGCGCGGCAACCGTGGAAGGCGGCATGCCGAAGATCGCGCTCGTGCTGAAGTCGCTCAGCGACCCCTTCACCGCTGCGATGGCGAACGCGGCCAAAAATTATCAACAACACTACGCGTCGCAATTCGCGTTGACGGTGCGCGGAACCGCGACGGAGCCCGACACGGCGGGACAGATTCGCATTGTCGAGGACCTGATCCGCGCGAAGATGAACGCGATCGTGATTGCGCCGTCGGGCTCGAAAGGATTGACGTCGGTGGTCGCGCGCGCGATCAAGGCGGGCATCATCGTGGTCAGCATCGACAATCCGCTCGACGACGCCTTGCAGGACGCAGCGAAAATCTCTGTGCCGTTTGTCGGCCCCGACAATCGCAAGGGCGCGATGCTGGTGGCGAACTATCTCGTCGAGCGGCTGAAGCCCGGCGATCAGGTCGCGATCATCGAAGGCATCGCAGCCGATCGCAACGCGCAGCAACGCACGGCCGGCTACAAGGAAGCGATGAACGCGGCGGGCATGCAGCTCGTCGCGACCGAGGCCGGCGACTGGGAATATGGCAAAGGCCGCGACATTGCGTCGAAAATACTCGGCCAGCATCCGCAGATTCGCGGCTTGCTATGTGCGAACGACAACATGGCAATGGGCGCGGCGGACGCCGTTCGCGACGCGGGCCGGACCGGCGGCGTGTACATCACCGGCTATAACGCGATTGAAGCGATCAAGCCGTTGATCGCGGACGGTCACGTACTCGCCACCGTCAATCAGTTCGCCGACCGGCAAGCGGTGTTCGGCATGGACGTCGCGCTAAAGGCGGTGACGGAGCAGAGAAAGCAGGGCGAATTATCGCGAACGATAGAGACGCCACTGCAACTCGTCACCGCCGCGAAGCGGTAGTTCGGCAGCCGCCTTTATACGCCTTCGAGACGGAAGAACGACACCGACTGATTCAATTGCCGGCCCTGATCTTCGAGCGACTTTGATGCAGCCGCGGCTTCTTCCACCAGCGCGGCGTTCTGTTGCGTGACCTCGTCCATCTGCGTGATCGGCTGATTGACCTGTTCGATACCGCGGCTCTGTTCCGCAGAGGCCGCCGCGATTTCGCCCATGATGTCGGTCACGCGAGCGACTGCCTGAGTGACTTCGGCCATCGTCATGCCGGCCTTGTCCGCGAGCGACGAACCGTCGCGGATCTTCTGCACGGATGTGCTGATCAGATCTTTGATCTCCTTTGCCGCGCTCGACGAACGCTGCGCAAGATTGCGCACTTCGCTTGCCACCACGGCGAAGCCGCGGCCCTGTTCGCCGGCAACGCGCCGCTTCGACGGCGGCATTGAGCGCGAGGATATTCGTCTGAAACGCAATGCCTTCGATCATGCCGGTGATCTCGGCGATGCGCGTTGAGTTATAAATGATCTCGCCCATGGTGCCCACCATTTCCCCGACGACGCCATTGCCCTTCGACGCCACGTCGGACGCATTGGCCGACAAGGTACTCGCCTGCTGCGCGTTTTCCGCGTTCTGCTTCACCGTGGTCGTCAGTTCTTCCATGCTCGATGCGGTCTCCTGGAGGGAGGAGGCCTGTTGCTCGGTGCGCGACGACAGGTCCACGTTGCCCGACGCAATCTGGCTTGAACCGGTCGCGATGCTGTCGGCGGCATGGCGAACGTTGCCGATCAGACGAACGAGGCTCGACTGCATCTCGCCCATCGATGCGAGCACGCTGCCCGCCGGCGCATTGCTGGCGCCAGGCACCGCGCGCAGATCGCCTTCCGCGACGCGCCGCGTGACTTCGGCGAGCGCGACCGGTTCGGCGCCAAGCGCACGCATCAAACCGCGCGTGATGACGATGCCGGCGCCGATTGCAAGCGCCATCGCGGCAACGCAGAAGGCAATCAGCAGATTGCGCTCATGCGCCAGGCGCTCGGCCGACTCCTTCGCCATTTCTACCGCGCGTTCATGCGTGGCGTCCAGGTACGCGTTCGCCGCTTTCGTCAATGCGGTCAACAGCGGACGGCATTTGCTGGCGATGTCGGCGATGGCGGCATCGCGCTGTCCGCTCGCCGCGAGCCGGTCGATCTCGAGCGCGACGGGCCGATAAAGCTGTTCGATACGCGATATTTCCGCGGCGAGCGTGCGCGCGTTTTCGCTGATGTCTTTCGCGCTGGCCACCATCGCGTTGAATTTGTCGAGGCGGCTCTCGACGCGCTTCTCCGCGTCGAGCACCGCGGCCTTCTCGACATCGATATCCGCCGGCGATGAAACAAGCACGAGATTACGCACTGCAATCGCGCGGTCGCTGACCGCGTTTCGCACCGACTCGGCCATCTGCGCACGCGCATTGATGCCGCTGATGAACCCGGCGAAGCGCTCGTTCGCGTCGTTAAGCGCGATCAGCGATATGCCGGAGACGATCATCACGACGACCGCAAGCGAACCGAACGCGGCAGTCAGCTTCGCCTTTTCCGACAGATTATGAAAGTTCATGATTCGGGACTCCAGTCGCCCACATGTTTGGCCGAAAACTATTTGAAGACTTCGGATGCCCGGACAATCCGGGGTCAGCAGCAGACGGTTGGAAATCGGTTTTCGCTGGCGCCACACGCAATAACGGCGCGCTTCTTCTTGACCGTAGGGCGGTTACTCCCAGGTAAGAGGCCGCAAAGGTTTGCGGATGATTGATATTCGCTATGAAGCAATCGCTCAATGTTGCGAGCGTCGTGGCGACGCTCGAGTTGAGGCAATATGACGGCCATTGCGGCTTCATGTTGGACTGGTAAATTGCGAGTGTCATCACAAACCGCAAGCGGAAAGCAAGGTCTGAAAGACTTATGAAATCTGAACTTCTGCTGCAAACCTATGGCTCCGATTCGTCCGGCATTGTGTGCGGCTTCGTCTTTTCGCCCACGCAAGCGGGCCGGCCCATTTCCGCCGACGAAGCGCTCGAATGGCTGCGTGCGCAGCAAAACAGCGCTTCGCATGCGGACGAATTTCTGTGGCTGCATTTCAATCTCGCGCACAGCGCGGCCGAGCGTTGGATGCACGCGCAACTCGATCTGCCCGAGACGTTTTTCGACGCGTTGCGTGAAGGCTCGCATTCCACGCGTATCGAGCAGGCCGACGGTGCATTGCGCGCCGTGGTTAACGACGTGATGTTCAACCTCGAGTTCACGCCGTCCGAGATTGCGACACTCTGGATTTACGCACATCAGCGGATCATCGTGACGGCGCGGCTCAAGCCGCTGCGTTCGGTGGACCGCTTGCGCGCGTCGGTGAAAGAAGGCGAAATCTTCCGCTCGCCAGTCGAGCTGCTGGTTCATCTGATGCGCGATCAGGCGGATCTGCTCGTGCAGATCGTTCGACGCACGAGCGCCGATATCGACCGTATCGAAGACCGTTTTCTCTCGCAGCGGCCCACGCAAAACCGGCTCGATCTGGGCGCCATGCGACGCATGCTGACGCGCTTGCAACGGATGCTCGCGCCGGAGCCGGGCGCGATCTTCCGCCTGCTCGCGAGACCGCCGCGCTGGCTTCATCCGGAAGACGTACAGGATTTGCGCGAGTCGACGGAAGAGTTCTCCGTGGTGCTCTCCGACATGGCCGGGCTGATCGAACGCGTCAGGCTATTGCAAGAAGAGATTATTTCGCGGCTCGAAGAACAGAATAACCGCACGCTGTTTACGCTGACGCTGGTCACGGTTCTCGCGATGCCGATCAAATCGTCGCGGGCTTCTTCGGTATGAACGTGGGCGGCATTCCGTTTGCCGAGAACCATCACGGCTTCTGGGTGTTGGTCGTGCTCGTCGCCTGCTTCACGGGACTGGCGGCATGGTGGGCGTTTCGTCGAAGGAAGGAACGATAGCCGCACACACAGGCCCGCGCCGTTCAATGCGGTTGCTCGATCATCAGATAGCGGATCACCAGCGCGGGATCGGCGATGTCGAGTATGAGGCGGCGCATGATGCGCTTGCGCATGTGATTTTCGTCGAGCATCCACGGCCCGCCGGCATCGCTCAGATAGCGCGCGAGCGCCGCGCGCGTGTCGGTGTTCGAGGGCAGGTTCAGGCGAGCGGCAAGCAGGCCCGCCACCACGTCGTCCAGTTCGAGCGCCAGTGGACGCGAGTCGATAATGAGCGTCAGTTCCATACGTATTCGATCGTTTCGAATCTCACGCAAACCGGCTGCGGCTCATGCAAAAAGCGGCTCCGCCAGCCGCGAACGGACAGCGGAGCCGAACTGGAGCCGTGCCGGACGTGAGCCCGGCAATGGCAGCCGAACCTTCTCCTTTGTACTCTGCTCAGTACTTTGCTTGGTACTCGGCTAGTACTCGAGTTCGGGCGCGTTCGCCGCGGCGGGCTTCTCTTCCTTCGGTGCTTCGGCGACGGTTGCATCCGTCGTGAGAATGAGGCCGGCGACCGACGCCGCGTTTTGCAGCGCCGTGCGCGTCACCTTCGTCGGATCGACGACACCGGCTTCCACGAGGTCGCCGTACTGACCCGTGGCCGCGTCATAACCGAAATTGCCCTTGCCTTCGAGCACCTTCGCGATGACCACCGACGGTTCGTCGCCCGCGTTCGAAGCGATTACGCGCAGCGGCGCTTCGAGCGCGCGCAGCACGATGCGAATACCGGCATCCTGATCGGCGTTGGCGCCCTTCAGGTCCGCGATGGCCGCACGCGCACGCAACAGCGCCACGCCGCCGCCCGGCACGATGCCTTCTTCCACGGCCGCGCGCGTCGCGTGCAACGCATCGTCGACGCGGTCTTTCTTTTCCTTCATCTCGACTTCGGTCGCCGCGCCCACCTTGATGACCGCGACGCCGCCCGCGAGCTTCGCCACGCGTTCCTGCAGTTTCTCGCGGTCGTAGTCGCTGGTGGTCCCGGCGATCTGCGCGCGAATCGCCTTCACGCGCGCCTCGATTTGCTGCTGGTCACCGGCGCCGTCGATGACGATCGTGTCGTCCTTGCGCACTTCCACACGCTTTGCGCTGCCGAGATCTTCGAGCGTCGCTTTCTCGAGCTGCTTGCCGGTTTCTTCGGAGATGACGGTGGCGCCCGTGAGCACCGCGATGTCCTCGAGCATCGCCTTGCGGCGGTCGCCGAATCCAGGCGCCTTGACGGCCGCGACCTTCAGCACCCCGCGCATCGAATTGACGACGAGCGTGGCGAGCGCCTCGCCTTCGACGTCTTCCGCGATGATGAAAAGCGGCTTGCTTGCCTTCGCGGAGGCTTCGAGTATCGGCAGCAAATCGCGGATCGCCGAGATCTTCTTGTCGTACACGAGGATCAGCGGATCGTCGAGATACGCGGCCTGCCTGTCAGGATTGTTGATGAAGTAGGGACTCAGATAGCCGCGATCGAACTGCATGCCCTCGACCACGTCGAGTTCATTGTCGAGCGACTTGCCGTCTTCGACCGTGATCACGCCTTCCTTGCCGACCTTGTCCATTGCATCGGCGATGATCTTGCCGATCGCTTCGTCGGCGTTCGCGGAGATCGACGCCACCTGCGCGATTTCCTTGCTCGTCGAAATACGCTTGGACGTCTTCAGCAATTCGTCCAGCACGGCCGCAACCGCCTTGTCGATGCCGCGCTTCAGGTCCATTGGATTCATGCCTGCGGCGACGTGCTTCATGCCTTCCTGCACGATGGATTGCGCGAGCACGGTCGCGGTCGTGGTGCCGTCGCCGGCCACGTCGGCGGTTTTAGACGCGACCTGCTTCACGACTTGCGCGCCCATGTTCTCGAAGCGGTCCTTCAGTTCGATTTCTTTCGCCACCGACACGCCGTCTTTCGTGATGACCGGCGCGCCGAAGCTGCGCTCGATCACGACGTTGCGGCCTTTGGGGCCGAGCGTCACTTTCACCGCATCGGCCAGCACGTTCACGCCCTTGACGATCCGGTTACGGGCGCTGTCGTGAAACCTGACATCTTTCGCACTCATCTTGTTGCTCCGGGAAAAGTCTTTGAACGTTTATCACGCGGCTTTGCGCTGCGCGGCCGCGTCGGCTTCGAGTACGCCAATCACGTCTTCTTCGCGCATGACGAGCAGTTCCTCGCCGTCGATCTTGACGGTCTGGCCTGCATATTTGCCGAAGAGTACGTGGTCGCCGACCTTGAGTTCGGGAGGACGCCGGGTGCCGTCCTTCAGCAGACGCCCGTCACCGACCGCGATCACCTCGCCCTGTTCGGGCTTTTCGGCGGCGGAGTCCGGAATCACGATGCCGGATGCCGTCGTGCGTTGCCGCTCGATTCGCTTGACGACAACCCGGTCGTAGAGGGGACGAATGTTCATTTCCATCTCCTGTGCGATAACAGATCACCAAAAAGGAATCCGGCTGCGCGCGAACAGCGAGATGGATGACGCCCGCGTTGGGGCGCAGCCGTTGCCAGTGTCCTGGCGGAAAGCGAAATAGGGGTTCGTTGCGGGACTTCAAGAGCGTGTCGAGCGGGCTCTTTGTAACAAAATTTTTCAGCGCGAGTCGCGCGTTTTCGCGCCGGTTTTTCGTCAGGCAACTGTGCAAAAACCGTACTTGAAATTCGTTCGGCGCCGACCTATTTTATTGTCGGCTCAGCAGTCGCGTTGCACGCGCTGCGTGTTTCGATTTGTTTGTCAGTGGATGAATGTCCCTGACGGGCGAACTGGAGCGCGTGGTCCGGTTCGCCCCAGGGCGAAGGAGCAACACCATGAGCGATCTCTTCTCAAGCGCCGGGTTGGCCGGCGATATCGAACGCCTGCAACGGCAGGTCGCGAGTCTCTTCGACGGCTTTCCCACGAGCATTCGCGCCGCGGGTTCAGGCACGTTTCCGGGGATCAATATCGGCAGCACGGACGAGTCCATCGAGATCGTCGCGTTCGCGCCGGGCATCGACCCGGCGAAACTCGATGTATCGATCGACAAGCGTCTGCTGACGATCAGCGGCGAGCGCGAATTCCCGCAGACGGAAGCCGCCGGCGACGACACGCGCACTTATGCGCAGGAGCGTTTTGCCGGCCGGTTCCGGCGCGCGATCGAATTGCCGCAGCATGCGGACCCGGACAAGGCCAGCGCACGTTATGCCGACGGCTGTCTGGTCGTGAGCGTGGCGAAGCGCGAGTCGTCGAAGCCGCGCGCCATTACCGTTCAATGATGTTTTGGGTGAGAACCGAATCGTGAGAACGAATCACAAAGATCGTGAAGTAAGGAGGCAATCATGAGCGACACAACCGAACTTGCGAGAAAAGATGAAGCCACGAGCGAAACGGCGAGCGAAACCGCGGTGACGCGCCGCGACGACGAGCGCGCGCAAAGCCGCGTCACGCTGACGCCGCCCGTCGACGTTTCCGAGGACAGCCAGGGCATTACACTGTGGGCCGATTTGCCGGGTGTGACGAAGGAGCGGTTGAGTGTGAAAGTCCACGATGGCAATCTGTATATCGAGGCCGAGGCGATGGTGCCGACACCGGCCGGGCTGCGTCTGCAGCACGCGGAAATTCGCGAACCGCGTTTTGCGCGGGCGTTTTCGCTCGGCGCCGACTTCGACACGTCGAAGATCGACGCGAATCTGAAGGACGGCGTGTTGAAGTTGACGATTCCGCGTCACGACGAAGCGCGTCCGCGCCGCATCGAAGTGCGGATGAACTGACCCGGCGCATTCGCAACGACGACAGGAGAAACGGGTGGCGGCGTTATGCCGCCACTTCCGCCACTTCCGCCGCTTCCGCCACGTCCGCGATGTTTGCGATGGCATGGCGTCGGCGCTATGGTGAATATGCGGTTCTCGTACCAGACGTAAAGGAGGATGCGATGAACACCGATCCGAAAAAGTGGAACCCTTTCAAGTTTCTTCGCGGCTCGGCGCGCAAGCAGCAAGCGGACAGTGCGCCGGATACGCCGGCGAGCGAGCAGTGGCGTGCCGCGTGGCCCGATATTTCGCGGCTTTTTCCGCGCGATCCGTGGCGTGCGGTCGAGGAGTTTTTCCATGATCCGTTCGCGGGTCGCGGCGCGCTCGAACGATGGTTCGGCGACTTCAGTTCGTCGCGTTTCCAGCCGCGCATCGACGTGGTCGACGAAGGCAAGGTCTTGCGCGTGACCGCCGAGTTGCCAGGCATGGCGCGCGAGGATCTGACCGTGAGTGTCGAGGATGGCGCGCTCGTGTTGCGCGGCGAGAAAAAGCAGGACGTACACAGCGAGGAAGACGGTTGCTACCGGCTCGAGCGTGCATACGGCGCTTTCGTGCGCACGATCCCGATGCCTGAGGAGGCGGATCCGGACCGCGCACTGGCCAAATTCGACAAAGGCGTGCTAACTTTAACTGTGCCGAAGCAGGAGCGGCCGCGAACCGCTAGCCGGACAATCGAGATTGGCTAGCGCGGGCGGCATCGGCTATCGGCTGTTGGCTGTTGGCTGTCTGTTCGCCTTGGCCTGAAAAACGCTCGCGGCGAACGGGCGTGTGGAGAGTGGGTCGTTAGCTCAGCTGGTAGAGCAGCGGACTTTTAATCCGTTGGTCGGCGGTTCGAATCCGCCACGGCCTACCAATCTTTTTTCATGGCGTCCAAAGAAGCCGCGCGCCGCTCCCTATTCCGAGCAACTAGCAACACGATTACGTCCGGTCGCCTTCGCGTTATAGAGCGCCTCATCGGCGGCCTTGATGACCGTTGTCACATCGGCGTCGTGGTCGGGCGACCAGCTTGCGGACCCGATACTGGCGGTCACGCGTCGTATTCGCTGCCTGCATGCTCGATCGCGAGTTCGTTGATCGCGGACCGGATTTTCTCCGCGATAACGGACGCCCCTTGCGGCGGCGTATCCGGCAGAACGACAATGAACTCCTCACCGCCATAGCGGGCCGCAGTGTCGGCCGGTCGCCGGATGTTATCGCCGATGCAGCGCGCGACCGCGGCCAGCGCATCGTCGCCGGCCTGATGGCCGTACGTGTCGTTGTAGGCCTTGAAGCGGTCGATATCCACAAAGAGCAGCGAGAACACGCTATGCGTGCGCCTCGCGCGGCGCCACTCCTGTTCGAGAATCTCCCCAAGCGTGCGCCGGTTATGCAAACCGGTGAGACTGTCCGTTCGCGCGAGCAATTGCAGTTCCGATTCAGCGCGCAGCCGACGCTGCAGTTGTGTGCCCAACACGAACGACAGCGCGACGAATCCCACAGCGAATGCGCTCATCAGCGAGCCGATTGTGAGTGCCCGCCGATGCCACGCCGCGTAGATGTCCGGCTCCGCTTCGGCCACCATGATGATCAACGGCAGGTGCGGGAAGTTGCGGAAGTAGTAGAGCCGACGCACGCCGTCTATCGACGACGTGTCGGAAAAGCTGCCCTCCTCGGCGGTCATGAACTGCCTGAAAGTGCTGGCCTTGCTGATGTCGCGTCCGATCACCTTCGGATCGTAAGGGTGCCGCATGATCATCAGGCCATTGCGGGCGATCAGCGAAATGGCGCCGTGCTGTCCGAGCGACAATCCGCCGAACAGGTCGTGAAAATATTGGAGGTTGATCGCCATCAGCGCGATGCCGGCGAACGAACCGTCCGGGTTCGATATGCGGCGGCTCAATGCGATGCTGGGCGCACCATTGCGCAGACGCGAATGAAACGGTGTGCTGACATACAGGCCGGCGTTGGGGTTGTCGCGCTGCACGACGAAGTAATCGCGGTCGGCAAAGTTGCCGGTGCGCGGCGCGTCGTTCCCCGCGTCGATGATGATCTTGCCCGACGCATCGAACACGAGCATCGAGCCGAGATTTTTTGCGGCGGTGGCGCCGTCGAACAGGATCTGGTTTCGCAGACGGGGCGGCAAGGCCATCACGTCCCGGTTGCCGAGTCCGTCAACCACCGACTGAAGCGAAAGCCCGTACAACTCGAAATTGCGCTCGATGTCACGCTCCGCGATCAGTGCGACGTTGCGCGACGTCTCGCGCGCCCGATCGAGCGCGTCCTGCCGGCTCTGGTACAGCGAAGCGGCGCATAGCGACACCATCACGATGGCGATGAAGAAGCCGCCATAAAAAACGGCACGCGGTCCCAGGTGCCATGCAGCGATGTTTTTGTTGTTACGCAGCGACAGCATGTTCACCTCGTTATTGTTGGGCTCTGGCGCTGACCCGGGAGACGAAAAACAGTGGACCGGTGAATGCCGAACATCGATGCGATTTCCTTGATGCCGGGTTTGCCCTGGTCGGTGAGCCGATCTATTGACTCGGGTCGCGCAGGGGAGAGCGCCGGTTTTACATGTGGGTTCCCCCGCATTCTAGCGGAGCGGTGTGCGACACCCATGCAATGCCGATATCGCCGAAAAAACGCGCCCGGCTAGTTAGCCGTTAAAGTCGGCCGTTGGAATGTCGTTAATGCGGGCATGGATTCCGAACTCCCCTTCATAACCGATGACCTGCTGCACGAACTGTGCGTAGCGATGGCCGCTTTCGACGCGATCGGAAGAGCGAACCCCGCTGACGACGCGGTGCGGCAGTGTGCGGAGCTTCGCGAGGAGGCCGCGATGCTTCTCGCGGCGTTCGGTGACAGGAGTCTTTAGCCGTGGTCCGCGTTGGGGCCACAGTGTGGTGTTGGCAGGAACCCTTGCCATGTGGAATACCGCAGCCGCGCCTCGGTCATTGAAGCGCGGCTGCGTTGACGAAACGCTGAGCGACTTGGAACGTAACGAACCGCTATCGGGAGAACTCGTCCTTAAGCGCCGCATAGATCCTGCGATACCGCGCAAGCCGCTCTTCGATTAAGCCTCGTTGCGCCGCGTCAGGCGCGCATACCTCGATCGTCGCCGGCGATGTACACACCTGCGCGACGCTCTCCTTCGTCACGGCCAGACGCGCAAGCCGCGCGGCGCCCAACGCTCCGCCGACATCGCCGCCCTGGTGACGGCGCATGGCAACGCCCGTCGCGGTTGCACAAAGCTGGGCCCAGAAGCGGCTACGCGAGCCGCCGCCGATGAACGACGCGGTGTCCAGCGTGGTCCCCGCGCCCTGTAGCGCCGCATAACCGTCGGCCATCGCGAAGGCCACGCCTTCCATCACGCTGTACGCGAGGTCGGCGTTCGTGTGAGCGCCGGTGAGTCCCCAGAACACGCCCTTCGCGTTCGCGTCGTTGTGCGGCGTGCGCTCGCCGCTCAGATACGGCAGAAACAGCGGTGCGCCGCGTGCATCGGCGGTTTCGGCCGAGGCCGCAAGCTCGGCGACGTCGGTCTTCAGCACGCCGGACAACCATGAGAGACTCGAAGCCGCCGACAAGATCACGCTCATCTGATGCCAGCGGTCCGGCAAGCAATGGCAGAACGCATGTACCGCCTGCGCGGGATTCGGCGCAAAGCGGTCGGTGCCTGCAAACAGAACGCCCGATGTACCCAACGACAAAAACGCGCTACCGGCTTCGGCGACGCCCATGCCGATCGCACTCGCCGCGTTGTCGCCCGCACCGCCGCACAGCAGCACCGGGTTCGCAATGCCCCATTCGCGCCGCAACGTATCGTTCAACTGTGCCGCTGCGTCGCTGCCCTCGACGAGCCTCGGCATGTGTTCACGCGAAAGCCCGGTGGCGTGAAGCATTCTGTCCGACCAGTCGCGCTTCGCCACGTCGAGCCATAGCGTGCCCGACGCATCCGACATGTCCGAGACGAATTCTCCCGTGAGCCGCCACGCGAGATAGTCTTTCGGCAACAGCACCTTGTGCGCTGCGCGGAACACGGCCGGCTCGTACTTGGACAGCCACAGAAGTTTCGGCGCGGTAAAGCCCGGCATGGCGAGGTTGCCGGTGATCGAACGCGATTCGGGCACCAGCGCTTCGAGTTCCACGCATTCGGCAGCCGCGCGCGTGTCGTTCCAGAGAATCGCTGGACGCAGCACCTGGCCCGCGCGATCGAGCAGCGTCGCGCCATGCATCTGGCCCGACAAGCCAATGCTGCGCAGCGCCGCAAAGCCTGCCGGATTCGACGCACGCACCTGCGCGATGGCATCGAGCGTGGCATGCCACCACGACTGCGGGCTCTGTTCGGACCAGTGAGGATGGAGTTTTTCGACTTCAAGCCGTGCGCTGCCGGTGGCAAGCGTTTGCGATTCGTCGTCGGTGAGCAGTACCTTGACCTCGGATGTCCCAAGGTCGATTCCAAGGAAAGTCAAGAGTGTCGTCCCGGTTGTGGCGGCCGTCGTGTGTTGCCGAGGCAAGACGTCAGGCCGCGATCATGTGTTCGTTGATGTGTTCGTTCACGTGTTCGTTCAGTTGATGCAGCGCGCGAAACTTCGACGGCGGCATCCCCTTCGTCGAAAGAAACTGGCGATTGAAATTCGACAGGTTGTTAAAGCCGACGCGATAGCAGATGTCCGTCACGCTAAGCGTCGAACACATCAGCAGTTCGCACGCCTCGTTGATGCGCAAACGGTTCAGGTACTGCACGAACGTACATCCCGTATGACGGCGGAAAAAGCGAGTGAATGTGCTCACGCTCATGCCGGCGAGTTCCGCAACATCGGCCTCGCGCAAAGTGCCCGGAAGATTCTGCTGAATGTACGACAGCACCTGGTTGATCGTGGACTGCATGTAGCGATGCGCGTTGACGTCGTAGGCGGGCCCTGCGAGCAGGGTGCGCTCGTTGCACGACGACAACCTGTCGAAGATCGACATCAATAGTTCGACGCGGCGGCAGCCGTGCGACGCGGCAAGCTCCATCATCATCGGCGCGATGGCGAGACCCACGGCATCGGGAAACTGGATGCCGCGCGCGGCGTCGTCGACGAGACTGACAATGGGGTGCAATTCATTGAACGCGGCCGCCATGCGTTCGATCGCATCGCGCGAAAATTGCAGCACCACGTCACGCGAGGGCACCGTTTCGCGTTCGCCGATTTCGCTAATCCAGTTGTGCGGCAGATTCGGCCCGGTGATCACGAGATTGCCTGGCGCAAAGTCGCCGATAAAGTCGCCAACAAAGAACTTGCCCGACGACGCGCGTATGACGTGAATCTCGTACTCCGGATGAAAGTGCCACTTCGCCACCGTGTGCGGATAGTCATGCACCCAGGCGCGGAACGACTCGTCGCGCCGCGTGTGCACCAGTTCGAGGTCCGGATTCATCGCGCTTCTCCTTGGCGGCTGTCTCGGGGCCGCGTCTTATTGCGTCAATGTACAGCCGCTCCTTGCACGCCCGTGGTCCGATGCAGCGGATCAACCGGCGATGTCGCTCTCATGTGAGCAACGGGCAAGGACACATTCTGCTCCGTCTGCGCGTCGAAAACGTGCAGGTCGGCTAGTTTGAACTGGAACGTTACCACGCTATCCAGCGCCGGCAATTCACTTGCCGGCACAAGAGCGGCGAGGCGTTCGCCGGCGAATTCAAGCGTGACGAGCGCCTCCGCGCCCAGCAGTTCGATCAGTTCCACTTTGCCGCGCAGCTTGAGCATCGCGATGTCGTCGTCCGCGGAGGCGACCTTCAGATAGTTCGGCCTGATCGCGAGCTTGACCGCCTGGCCCGACTGCAACTTCGCAAAGCGCGGCCCGGCAAGCGTCCAGCGCTGACCTTGCACCTGAACGAAACAGGTGTCGCCGGTGCGTTCAATGGTCCCGGACATGAAGTTCATCGCGGGTGTGCCGATGAAGCCCGCAGCGAACAGCGTATGCGGAAAGTGGTAGAGATCGGACGGTGTGCCGGCCTGCTCGATACGTCCGCCTCGCATCAGGATCACGCGGTCGGCGAGCGTCATCGCTTCGAGCTGGTCGTGCGTCACATACACCGTTGTGGTCTTCAGCCGCTGATGCAAGCGCTTGATGTCGCCGCGCAACTGCGCACGTAGTTTCGCGTCGAGATTGGACAGCGGCTCGTCGAATAAAAACACTTCAGGCGTCTTGATCATGGCCCGTGCGATGGCGGCGCGCTGCTGCTGACCGCCCGACATCGCGCGTGGCTTGCGATCGAGCAAGGCGTCGAGATTCAGCATCGCGGCGACTTCGCGCACGCGGCGGTCGATCTCCGCCGCCGGCACCTTCAGCCGCCGCAAGCCGAACGCGACGTTCTCATACACCGTCATGTGCGGATACAGCGCGTAGTTCTGGAACACCATCGCGACGTTGCGCTCGCGCGCCGGCAGATCGTTCACGACCTTGTCGCCGATCGCCAGGTCGCCGCCGCTGATGCCTTCGAGACCCGCGATCATGCGCAGCATCGTGGACTTGCCGCAACCGGATGGCCCGAGCAGCACGACGAACTCGCCGTCGTCGATTTCCATGTCGAGCGGATGCAGCACCGGCGGTCCGCCGTCATAACGCTTGGTGAGGCCCTTGCAAACGATCTTCGCCATGACTCAGTCCATCTCTATCTGGATCTTCACATCGTGCGGGCGCGCTGCCGCCGCTTCCTCGAATGCCTTCAGGCCGTCGGCGAAAGCGAACTTGCGCGAGATGAACGGCTTCACGTCGATCATGCCCGAGCTGATCAATGCAAGCGCACGCGGAAACACATTCGCGTAACGGAACACCGATTCAAGGCGCGCCTCCTTCGCCTGCATCGCGACGACATCGAGCGGCACGCGGTCCACCGGCATGCCGACGAGCACCGCACAGCCGCCAGGGCACAGCAGATCGAACAGGTCGTCGTAGACGCGCGCGTTGCCGCTCGCCTCGAATACCACATCGGCGCCCCAGTTCGTCGTGACTTCGCGAACCACATCGGAGAGCCGCTGCTCGCGTGCATCGACGGTCGTCACCGCGGGATTGCCGGCGAACAGCGCGAGCTTTTCCTTGATGACGTCGGCGAGAATCACGCGCGACGCGCCGCCTGCGAGCGCGGCGAGCGCGGTCATCGCGCCGATCGTCCCCGCGCCGATGACCACGGCGACATCGCCCGGTTTCATCGAAGCCTTCTTCGCGGCCTGCAGGCCGATCGAGAGCGGCTCGACAATCGCGCCTTCCGCGAAAGACACATTGTCTGGAAGCCGGAACGTGAAAGCGGCAGGATGCACGACATACGGCGTCAAGCAGCCATGAATGGGCGGCGTGGCCCAGAAGCGCACGGCGGGGTCGAGGTTGTACAGGCCGCGCATGGTGGCGGGCGAGTCGAATTGCGGAACGCCCGGTTCCATGCAGACGCGGTCGCCGACATGCAGATGCGTCACCTCGCTGCCGGTTTCGACCACCGTGCCGGATGCTTCGTGGCCGAGGACCATCGGTGCGTCGACCTTGAACGGACCGATACGTCCGTGCGTGTAGTAATGCACGTCGCTTCCGCACACGCCCACCGTATGAATCTTGATCTTGACATCGCGCGGACCGACTTCGAGCGGCAGGTCGATATCGCGCAGCGCGAGTTGCCGTGCTTCTTCGAGTACGAGGGCTTTCAAAAGAGTCTCCTTACTTGCCTTTGAGCATTGAGTTCAACAGCCGGCCGAGTACGCCGACAAAAATAATCGGAGGCAGCGCGAGCAGCACCGTCGACGCGTTGATCACGCCCCACGGCACTTCCTGTCCGAGCGATGTGAACGCGGATGCGACGACCGGCAGCGTCGCGCTTCTCGACGACGTGAGGGCGAGCGCGATCATCAGTTCGTTCCACACCAGCACGAAGCTGAACACGATGCCGCCCATCAGCGTGGTCGCGCTGATCGGCAAGGCGATCCGCCAGAACACCGCGTAGGGGCCGTAGCCGTCGAGCGTGGCGGCCTCTTCCACTTCGCTCGGCAGACGCTGGAAGACCGGAATGGACAGCCATGTGATGGTCGATAGCGTGACGAGCAGATACGTGACCACCATCGACAACTTCGTGTCGTACAGACCGAGGTCGACCCAGATAGCGATCAGCGGAATTGCGACGGCCACAGGCGGCAGGAATCGCAGCGACAGCAGAAAGAACTGGACGTCGCGCTTTCCCGGTACGTGATAGCGAGCGATGACATACGCAGCCGGTACGCCGAGCAGCGCGCCGAGCATGACGGCAAAGCCCACGATAGACAGGCTATTGCCGAGTCCGATCAGCACCTCGGGGCTCGACACGACTTGCCGGTAGTTCTCGAGCGTCGGGGAGAAGATAAAGCGCGGCGTCGGCGTGACGATATCGAGCAGGCTCTTCAACGAATTGAGGAAAGCCCACAACACCGGAAAGACGGCAACGAGCGCGAGCGCCACGCCGAACGACCACGCCGCGCTGCGCGAAATCAGTCTTCCCATTTGTTCACCCGCTTCCAGATGAAAGTGAAGATGAGCGTGGTCGCGACCATCATCAGGACGGCCATACTCGACGCATACGAGACTTTGCCCGACAAGCCGATGCCTTGCGAATACGCATACATGTCCAGCGTTTCCGTGGTGATGCCGGGTCCGCCCTTGGTCATCACATAGACGAGATCGAACGAGCGCAGCGATTCGACCATCTTGATGAACACGAGGCTCATGATCGGCACCTTCAGCATCGGCAGCGCGATGTACGCATAGACCTGCCAGGTGCGCGCATAGTCGAGCCGCGCAGCTTCTAGCGGCTCGGGCGGCAACGTCTCGAGCAGTTTCAATACGACCACCGCGAAAAACAGTCCCCATTGCCAGATATCGACAAGCGCCACCGCATACAACGCAAGATGCGGATCGGACAGAAACGCGGTGTTCTCGACGCCCAGCAAACCGAGAAACCAGCTAAGAATGCCGGTCAGCGGCGAATACATGAACTTCCAGATGAAGGCCGCCGACACGCGCGGCAGCAGTACCGGCACGATCAGCAATAACGAAATCACGGCGCGCATGCGGCCATGCACCTGCTCGAACAGATAGATGGCGATGACCACGCCCACCACGACCGCGCCGAGCACGGTGACGATTTCCCAGATCGCCGACACTTCGATGGCGTTGACAAAGCGCCTGTCCGAAAACAGGCGCGCGAAATTGCGCAGCCACACGTAGTCGCTATCGGCGTAGCGCAGCACGCGGTTCTTCAACGCGAGATTGATGGCCGCGATGGTAGGAACGAGACCGAGGACCGCCATCACGGCAAGAGGCGGTCCAAGGAACACGAACGGAAGGCTGGTTTTGCCCCGATTGAACATTGACGTCTCCAACAGCGTGGCGTCGGCGTTACTTCTTCGCGCCGTGTTGCATCGCGTCCTCGGCATACTGAACGGCGTCGTTGAGGCTTGCCTGAGCGTCCGGTTGCGTGCCCGTGAATACTTCTTCGAGCGCGATGCCCAGGTTGTCGCCGATGTCCGGCCATTGCGGACTCGACCAGATCGTGACCTTCGTCACCGGATTCGTGTCGTTCAGTCCGGCGAGGATCTGCGGCTTCACATGCTTCTGGAAGTAATCGCTTTTGATCGTGCTCGTGCGGTTGTAGTCGCTAAAGACGTTCTCGCGCAGGCGCGCCTGCTCCTGGTCCTTGCCCGTCGCCCATGCAATGAACTTGCCGGCGGCCTGGCGCGTGCATTCGTCTTTCGCGCCGACAGACGAAATCGCGAGACCGTGACCATAGGCAGCGGAGGGCAACGGTGCGGGCGGCCTGACGTAGCCGACTTTATCGGCCACGCTGGATTTCGTGGGGTCTTCCATCCAGTCGGCGAACGGCGTCGATTCGATCATGAAGGCGACCTTGCCGGAACGGAACGCTTCGAGCGCATTGCTCCAGTCGTAGGTCGCCGCGCCGGGAGGCGCATATTTGAAGAGATCGCGATAGAGCAGCGTGGCTTTCACCGCGGCCGGCGAATTGAAGTCCGGCGCCTGGTTCTTGCCGGTCCATGTGCCGCCCTCGGCGAGCATGAAGGGCGCCCAGCGCCACACGTTCATGCCCGAGCCGCGTTGACCGCGTGCGACCCAGCCGTACATGTTCGGCGGTGCATTGAGCTTCTTGATGGCCGCGACGAGTTCGTCGAGCGTCTTCGGCACGGGTATATGCGCTTTCTCGAGAATGTCGCGCCGATAAAACAGAAAGTCGCCGCCGCCGATGAGCGGAGCGAAATACGCGACGTTCTTATAGCTTGCCACCGCGCGGCGGCCGGGCAGAAAGTCGTCGTAGTCGGCGTCTTTCGGGTAGTACTTGAGAAGCGGCACGACCCAGCCCGCCGATGCGAACTCGGCGACGTTCGCCTCGTCGATGTAGTAGATCTGATAGGAACCGGCACCCGTCGACGCGTCGAGCCGCGATTTCGAACGACGGTCGTTCTCGCCGAAGTAATTGATTTCAATCCGGGTGCCGCTGCGCTTCTGATAATCGGGCAGCGACTTTTCCATGACCGTGAGGCCCAGGCTCTTTTGCGCGAGCACCTTGAGCACGGGAACGTTGCAGGTCTGGGCCGCCGCCAGCAGGGGAAAGCCTGCGCCCAGCACGGTGCAGGCCGTCAAGAATCGAATCGGTTTCATGCTCGTCTCCGCATTTTGGAATGTTCTTGTCATCGCCATACGGGCGCTGCGGTTGGCAGCAGAGCAGACGTACGGTGACGAGAACTGTAGTAGTCGCGGTCGAGTGCGGGCCACTGCAAAAGGTCGAAGGCGCTGATACTTTTTGCTCGCGCGTTGGATGCGGCGCACAAAATGTGTCAGTGATGGCGGCGCGCGCGTGCCAGTATCTGGGCGATACGTTCCGATACGTCGCCGACACACACCAGATACATTCCGCGCTTCTAATGTCTATACGGCGCAAGCGTAGCCAGTTGCAGTGATCGTTCTAAAAAACCAAAACGTTGTTCTCTCCAACCTCAAAAGGATCAATCATGAAACTTCGACATCTCGTTGTGAGCAGCGGCCTCGCGTTAGCTGCGGCAGCATTCGCATACACGCCGGCATTCGCCGCAGACGCCGTGGCTGCGGCATCGGGCAGCAGCGTGTCCGCCAGCAGCGTGTCACCCAGCAACCCGGCGCCGAGCAAGAAATCAGTTCGGGCAGCTAATCGTACATTTTCGAAGACAGTCCAGAAAGCCCTGTTCCGGACCAAGGGTCTTGAAGACACAACCATCGCCGTGTTCGGCAATGCAAAGACGGGTCATGTGACGCTGGCCGGACAGATCGAGAGCGACGATCAGGAGGGTCTGGCAGTGGACGCCGCGAAGAAAGTACAAGGCGTGACCTCGGTCAGCAGCAAACTGACGCTGCGCGAGCAAGGCGGAGGCTGAACGAACACAGCCTTTGGATTCAGCGTATGGGTTTCCGGCGCGCCGGCCGTTTCACCGGCGCGAACATCGGCATGCGTTCCTCGATCCATTTCAATAGTTCCAGCGGCCCGGCGGCAAGCGGCCGGTCCGCTTTGACCAGCACTCTCGCCTGCGCGCTCTCGAATAGCGGATGAGCGACCGCAACCGTGGTGAGTTCCTCACTTCCGAGTTCGCGGTACGCGGCAAATTCTCCGACCAGCGTCATGAAATTCTCCGCGGTGACGAAGCGCTTTAGCGCGCTCAACGAGTTCGTGACGAGCGTTGGGCGGATCGACACGTTCGCGGCCACCTGCGCCATCGAAACGACATGGCCGATGCCGAACGTGGACGGCATCAGCGCAAGCGGATACGCCTGCAAGTCATCGAGACTCGCCGGGCCGCCCCGTTTCGCTAATGGATGGTCCTTTCTGAGTAACAGCACGACCGGCTGCGCCGAACTCGCGCGATACGCGATGCGCGCGTGCGGCGGCGGGTTATAGGCGAGCCCGATATGAGCGCGATTCTCCGCGACCTCGTCGAGCAACGCGTCCACCGCCAGCATCGTCATGCTGACTTCGAGACCGGGATAGCGCGTGCAGAACGGCGCCAGCACATCGTCCACAAAGATATCGACAAAGCCTTCGCTGACGGCCAGTTGAATTTGCCCGGTGCGCAGACCTTTTAGCGCGTGCAACTGGTCTTCGAGCTTCTCCTGTTGCGAGCGATAGCCGCGCCAGAATTCGAGCAGATGCATCGCGGCTTCGGTCGGCTTCACGCCGCGCGCCTGTCGCTCGAACAGCACGGCGCCAAGTTCGTCTTCGAGCAATTTGATCTGCCGCGTAATGACCGACGGCGACGTGTTGATGTGCTCGGCCGCGCCGCGAACGGTGCCATGAGTCAGCACTTCATGGAAATAGCGCAGACGCTGCTGGTTGATTTCTCGCATTTCACCGCTCCTCACGCCGCATTGGCGTTTTCATGGCGATCGCCGTTGCGTTGCTTAAAAGGCAACGATACGTGAACTTAGTTGCTCTTGCTAGCCGACTTTTGCGCTGCCACCATCGACTCAACCCCTGCGACGGGCCAGTGAGACATTCGGAGACAACCATGTCAGCAATTCATCCATCGGCCGCCGGCGATCCCGCCGCCGCGCTGTACAGCAAGCTCAACTGGCGGCTCCTGCCGTTTCTGATGACCTGCTACATGTTTGCGTATCTGGATCGCGTGAACGTCGGTTTTGCGAAGTTGCAGATGCAGACCGACCTCGGTTTCTCCGACGCCGCGTATGGCGTGGGCGCGGGCATCTTCTTCATCGGCTACGTGCTGTTCGAACTGCCGAGCAACCTGATGCTGCCGAAGGTCGGCGCGCGCAAGACCTTCAGCCGCATTCTGGTGCTGTGGGGCATCACATCCGCGTGCATGCTGTTCGTGCGCAGCGTGCCGGCGTTTTACGCGATGCGCTTTCTGCTCGGCGTATTCGAAGCGGGCTTTGCGCCGGGCATGATCTATTACCTGTCGTGCTGGTATGGACCGGCGCGTATGGCGCGAGCCATTGCGCTCGTGTTCGTCGCGGGACCGCTGGGCGGCATTGTCGGCGGCCCGGTGTCGGCGTGGCTGATGACGAATCTCGCCGGCGTCGGCGGCCTCGCGGGCTGGCAGTGGATGTTTCTCGTCGAAGGCTTGCCGTGCATCGTGCTCGGCCTGCTGACGCTGCGCGTGATCTCCGATCGACCCGCCGAAGCACGCTGGCTCAACGAACGTGAAAGAGCCTTGCTCGACGGCGAAACCGCGCCGACCCAGCATCGCGCGGATTCGTTCAAGGCGGTGCTGAAAAGCCCGCGCGTGTATGTGCTTGCGCTGGCTTACTTCAGCGTCATTTTTCCGATCTACGCGATCAGCTTCTGGCTGCCGACGTTGCTCAAGGAGCAGGGCGTGAAAGACACGCTACGGCTAGGCTGGTACACGGCAATTCCTTATGTGGCCGCGGCCGTCTGCATGTATCTCGCCGGCCGCAGTTCCGACCGGCTCGGCGAGCGACGCTATCACTTCGCGATTCCCGCACTGGGCGCCGCGGTCTTCCTGATCGCAGCGATCCTTGCCGACGGCAATCTGCCGCTTACGCTTGTCGCGCTGACGCTCGGCACCGCTTGCCTGTGGATGGCCTACACGGTGTTCTGGGCGATCCCGTCGCAACTCGTCGAAGGAACGGCGGCGGCGGGCGGAATCGCGCTCATCAATACGGTCGGATTGTCGGGTGGTTTCTGGGGCCCGGCAGTTGTCGGCTGGACGAAGGCGGGGACCGGAAGCATGCATGCGGGACTCTTCGTCATGGCTTGCGCGGCCGCGCTGGCCGCCGTTCTCATCCTCAAGGGCAAGCTGACGCTCAAGCAGGAATAGCTGCTTCGAAGCTGTATTTGCTCAGATCTCTAACGACATGACAAATAGGCATCCGAATTAATTCGTGGATGCACCCGAGTGCGTTCGCGCACGAGTCAAACATAGCAAGGTGACTTCAATGAAAATCCTGATCGCCGGTTTCCAGCACGAAACCAATACCTTTGCGCCGACCAAGGCATCGTACGAGAGTTTCGTTCAAGGCGAGGGATTCCCGCCGATGGTGCGCGGCGCCAGCGTGCTCAATCTGCGCGACGTCAACGTGCCGATCGGCGGTTTCATCAAGGTCATGGAAGCGAATGGCCGCGAGTTGAAGCCGGTGATCTGGGCCGGCGCGAGCGCGTCGGCGCATGTCACCACCGACGCCTTCGAGCGGATCGGCGGCGAGATTATCGCGGCGGTCGAACAAGGCGGCTTCGATGCGATCTATCTCGACCTGCACGGCGCGATGGTGACCGAGCAACACGACGATGGCGAGGGCGAGTTGCTCGAGCGCGTGCGGCGGATCGTCGGCGAGCGGATGCCGGTGGTCGTGTCGCTCGATCTGCATGCGAACGTCACCGCGCGCATGTTCGCTCACGCGAGCGCGCTCGTCGCGTATCGCACGTATCCGCACGTCGACATGGCGGAAACCGGCGAGCGCGCCGCGCGCATTCTCGAAGACCTGATGCGCGAGCGGCGGCCGTTGCATCGCGCGGTGCGCCGCGTTCCTTTCCTGATTCCGGTGAACGGCATGTGCACGCTCGTCGAGCCCGCGAACGACATGTATCGCATGCTCGCCGACCTGGAAAAACGGCCGGTAGTCTCGGTGTCGTTCGCGCCGGGTTTCCCGGCGGCGGATTTCCCCGAGTGCGGCCCGACGATCTGGGCCTATTCGTTCGACGAAGAAGCAGCCGCGCAAGCCGCCGATGCGTTGTTCGCGAAGATCGTCGGCGAGGAAGCGCGCTGGGACGTGCCCTTTCTCTCGCCCGACGAAGCCGCGCTCGAGGCGATCCGCCTGAGCGCGTCCGCAACGCGCCCGGTCATCATCGCGGATACGCAGGACAACCCCGGCGTGGGCGGCGATTCGAACACCATGGGCATGGTGCGTGCGCTGTTGCGCCACGGTGCGACCGATGCGGCCGTGGGCGTGATCTGGGACGCGCAAGCCGCGGCGGCGGCGCATCGTGCGGGTGTCGGCGCGAAGATTGCGCTGCGGCTCGGCGGCGGTTCCGGTGTGGAAGGCGACTCGCCGCTCGAAGCCGAATTCGAAGTCGAGCACTTGTCGGACGGGCGCTTCCGCTTCGACGGCCCGATGCTGAACGGCATGGAAGGGGAATTGGGACCGGTCGCCTGCTTGCGGATAGAAGGCGTGCGCATTGCCGTGAGCTCCGTGAAGATGCAGATCTTCGATCGCAATCTGTTCCGCGTGGCGGGCATCGAGCCGGAGCAAATGAAGATTCTCGTCAACAAGAGTTCGGTGCATTTTCGCGCGGATTTCGAAGCGATCGCCGAGGCGATTCTCGTCGCCAAAGCGCCTGGCCCGATGGCCGCCGATCCGGCCGATCTGCCGTGGGAACATCTCGCCCCGGACATGCGCGTGCGGCCGCTCGGACCGTCGTTCAGCGAGTTGAATACGGTAGCCGGCTGATTCGATTCGCAGAGGTTTTTGTATCGCAGTGTATCCACGCCGTGTCGAGATAAACGCCGTTGCATTAAACGGCTTTGCGAAAACATTGCAGATACGTCGGCGGGGTTAAATGTCTACACGCAAGGTTGATTCGCAACACTGCGCCGGATTCGGGTGACACGCTAGCTCGCAGCTTCCTGCTGCCGCGTGTTTCAACCGAACCTCGACCTTTATATGCCGTCTTTATCTGGAGAAAGCTCATGAAACTCGTTCAATCCCTTCTCGTTGCAGCACTCGTTGCCGTTCCTGCCGTCTCGTTCGCTCAATCGACTCACGCATTGACGCGTGCCGATGTGCGCGCGGAACTCGTCCAGTTGCAGAAGGCCGGCTACAACCCGGCCAGCGACAACACGCAATATCCGAGCAACATCGAAGCGGCCGAAGCACGCATTGCCGCGCAGAACGGCTCGGCATCCGCCGCATATGGCGGCGTCGAGCAAAGCCGTTCGGCGGCGGGTTCGCACTCGTCGGTGAACCACGTGTCGACTTCGCAGCAAGACGTGGTCGGTCTCGGCCCGATCTACGCGCATTCGTGATTCACGCGACGGCGCGCTTAACCGGGCGTAAAGCGCGCGTCGTCAACTCTCTCGTCGGAAGAAAAACAAATGACAAGACTTCTCAAGAAATTCGCCGGTGCCGCGCTGTTGCTCGGCGGCCTGTTTGCGCTGCAGGCTGCGCACGCCGCGCCGCCGCAGGATCTGAAGGGCAAGAACGTCGTGCTCGTGCACGGTGCGTTCGCCGACGGTTCCAGTTGGGACAAAGTGATTCCGCTACTCGAAGCGCGAGGGGCGCACGTGGTCGCGGTGCAAAATCCGCTGAGCTCGTTGGCCGACGATGTAGCGGCGACCAAACGCGTGATCGAGCAGCAGGACGGACCTGTGGTGCTGGTCGGCCATTCGTGGGCAGGCGTGGTAATCAGTGAAGCAGGCAACGAAGAGAAGGTCAAAAACCTCGTCTATGTCGCCGCGTTCGCGCCGGACAGCGGTCAGTCCATCGACGACATCACCAAAGGAAAGCCGGCGCCCGTGTGGGCCGGCGAGTTGCAGAAAGACTCGGCCGGCTATCTGACTCTGTCGACGAAAGCCGTTCTCGAGGATTTCGCGCAGGACGTGCCTTTGCCGCAACGCCGTGTGATCGCGGCGACGCAAGGTCCGTGGGCCTCGGCCTGTATCGGCGAGAAGGTCACGAAAGCGGCGTGGCACGACAAGCCGTCGTATTTCGTCGTGACCGGGCAGGACCGCATGATTGACCCGCATCTGCAACAGGCGATGGCGAAGAACATCGGCGCGCACGTCACGATGGCTAATGCAAGCCACGTCGTAATGGTCAGTCAGCCGAAGCTGGTCGCCGACACGATCATCGCGGCAGCGAAAGCGGCGCAATAGCGGCAGGCAGGCTTGCAAGCCGTGTACATACAAACGTCAGCTTAATGGAGTTGTTCGGGCGCCCGCATGTCGGGG